>CAZHKS010000004.1:0-218582 GCA_964533095.1 uncultured Thiobacillus sp.
ACGCACAACAAAACCCCCTCAGTTCCTGAGGGGGTTTTTTATTGCACGGAAATTGAACCCGCAAGCCATGTAAAATCACATGGGTGCATACCCGACCCCACAAAGCGCTGTTCCGCCTGCTACGCCGCCTGTCCGATGGCCGTTTTCATTCTGGCCAGGCGCTGGCAGACGAGTTTTCTCTGTCCCGCTCCAGCATATTCAATGTCATAGCGCAGGCCGAATCCATGGGGCTGGCCATCCATGCGGTGCGCGGACGCGGCTATCGCATGCCGGGACCCGTGGAATGGCTGGATGGCGCGGTGGTCGCGCACAATCTGGGGGCGGTGCGCGACGCGTACACAATACACGTGCTGGACAGCGTGGACTCGACCAATACGGCCTTGATGGCCGCCGCGCTGGACGGTGCCGCAGACGGTACCTTGCTCTGCGCCGAGCATCAGCATATCGGCAGGGGGCGGCGTGGCCGCCAGTGGCATTCGGTCGTGGGAGGCAGTCTCACATTCTCGGTTTTGTGGCGTTTCAATACCGGCCTGCAGTCGCTGGCCGGCTTGAGCCTGGTCGTAGGACTTGCGGTCGCGCGCGCGGTGAATCGCCATAGCCGTCATACCGCTCGCCTGAAATGGCCCAACGATATTCTGGTGGACTACCGGAAACTGGCCGGGATCCTGGTCGAGGTGCAAGGCGACATGCATGGCGCGG
Source organism: uncultured Thiobacillus sp. (assembly GCA_964533095.1). Classification (GTDB taxonomy): domain Bacteria; phylum Pseudomonadota; class Gammaproteobacteria; order Burkholderiales; family Thiobacillaceae; genus Thiobacillus. Next base: position 700 of record CAZHKS010000004.1, read on the forward strand.
CCTTCGCTGTGGTCGGTATAGGATTGAACGTCAGGCTCGATGAGGCGCAACGCGATGCGGTCGAGCAGGCCGTGGTCGATCTGGCCGAAATGGGCGTGACGGTGAGCCGCAACCAGTTGCTGGCTGACTGTCTGCTGGAACTGCACGCAGCTTTGGATGTCTTCCGGAGGCAGGGCTTCGCGGCCTTGCGAGAGGACTGGCTGGCGCTGGATGCCTATGCCGGCAGGGCGGTTGCGCTGGCCTTGCCGGATGCGCGCAGCGTTCAGGGGGTGGCGTGCGGTGTCGACGAAACAGGTGCTTTTTTGCTGCGTGATGCGAAATCGATCTTGAGTCCCTACAGCGGCGGCGAAATCAGCCTGCGCCTGGAGGGTGCGCGATGAGCCGGCGCCTGTTGCTGCTCGACGCCGGAAATACCAGCCTGAAATGGGCCGTGGTGGAAGACGGGCACTGGCGTGCGAGTGGTCGAAGCGATTACGATGACTGGTCGGCCTTGACGGTCCAGTTGAAGGCGGGCACCGGTTGCTTCATCGCCAGTGTGGCAAGCGCAGCATACGAACAGCAGCTCGCCACGCGTCTGGAGGCGGCCAGTCTTGTCCCGAGATGGCTGACGGCTGAGGCCCGATTCGGGGAAGTGGAGAACGCCTACGTGGACCCGCAGCAATTGGGCGTGGATCGCTGGATGGGACTGATTGCTGCCCGTCAGCGCACTGCTGAAGCGGTGCTGGTGGTTTCGGTCGGGACGGCGATGACCGTGGATGCGCTGTCCTCTGCAGGAAGATTTCTTGGGGGCGTGATCGTCCCAGGCGTTCACTTGATGCGACAGGCGCTGTTGCAGGGTACGGCACGGGTGGATGAGGTGACGGGCGATTGGCAGGCCTTCCCGAATACCACGGCCAATGCCGTGCAAAGCGGCATCGTGGCGGCACTGTGCGGCGCCATCGCGCAGCAGCATGCGCGTCTGGCCGGGATTGCCGGAACCGTGCCGCGTTGCCTGCTTACCGGCGGCGATGCCGAGAAGGTGTTGTCGCATCTGAGGGTTCCGGCCGAGCATGCGCCTGCGCTGGTGCTGGAAGGAATCGAGTGTGTTGCCCGAGGGGCAGTCGCGTCATGAAGTGGATCACCTGGACATTGCTGGTTGCCAATCTCGCGGTGGCCGGATTTTTTATCGGGCGTGACCAATGGCCACAAGGGGATGTCGCGCCGACGGCGTCGCTGAATGTGGATCGCCTCAGCCTGCGCAGCCAGTCGGCGGCCGCCCCGCAGGAAGCGTCGCCGCCAGCTGTCGCGCCGGAACCGGCCTTGTGCATCGAATGGCGCGGCTTGAATCGCGAGGAGTTCGCGCTGGTGCGGCAACAACTCAAATCGCTGGCAGGTGAACGCGTGATGTCATTCACCGAAGTCCCGGTGAATACGCGGCAGTGGGTCATATTCCCGCCCCTGCCCAGTGCGGAATCGGCCGCGGCCAAGCTGAGCGAGTTGGCGGCCGCGGGTTTGAAGGATGCATTCGTGGTCAAGGACGGCGACTGGCGCAATGCCATCTCGCTCGGCCTGTATGCCGACGCGGATGCGGCGCAGCGACGTGTTCTCGAAGTGGAGGGCAAGGGCGTGCTCGGCACCCGCGTCGAGGTACAGCCGCGCCAGGGTACGGATTTCTATTTCGTGATTCGCAGCGAAGACCCGGATGCGCTGAAAAGCCTGAGCGGAATCAAGCAGGCCTATCCGAACAGCCGGCAGTCGCGCGTGGCCTGCCCGTCATAGGCCGCGCAACAGGAAGTCGAGCACGATCCCGCCGAATACTGCAGCGCCGAACCAGGTGTTGTGCAGGAAGGCGCGAAAGCATTGCTGCGGGTCGCGCCCCCGGATCAGCTTCATGTGGTACAGCGCAATCGCTGCCGCCACGGCCAGCCCGCCATGGAAAGCCATGCCCATCCCGCGCTGCCAGCCGACCCAGCCGAGCAAACCCAGCGTTGCGGCGTAGCACAGCGCAATGGCGGCAAGATCGTAGCGGCCGAACGTGATGGCTGAGGTCTTGATGCCGATCCTGAGATCGTCCGCACGGTCGACCAGCGCATATTCGGTGTCGTAGGCAATCGCCCAGAACACATTGGCGCCCAGCAGGATCCAGGCTTCGAGCGGAACCTCGCCCCACAGTGCGGCATAGCTCATCGGGATGCCGAAGCCGAACGCGATGCCGAGATAGGCCTGCGGGATCGCGAAGAAGCGCTTGGTGAAGGGATAGCTGGCCGCCAGAAACAGGGCGACCACGGATAATTTAAGCACCAGCGAGTTGAGCGGCAGGATCAGCAGGAAAGCCAGCAGGGATAATCCGGCCGCCAGCAGCAGGGCTTCTTTCGGTGATACCTTGCCGGCGGCCAGCGGGCGCTCGCGGGTGCGTGCCACGTGTGGATCGAAATCACGGTCGGCATAGTCGTTGATGACGCAGCCGGCCGAGCGCATCAGCACGACGCCCATGACGAAAATCCACAGGACCAGCCAGTTCGGGCTGCCGTTGCCGGCAAGCCATTGCGCCCACAGCGTGGGCCACATCAGCAGCAGGATGCCAATCGGCTTGTCGAGCCGCATCAGTTTTTCGTAAAGAGACAGGCGTTCGGTCAGGGTCATGGTGTGTCGATCGCAGGCAGGAAAACCTCGTTCACCAGGAGCGGATGTCCATTGAGGCAGAATACCGAGCGGCGTGCCCACAGATGATGTCCGCTGAATCCTGTGTGGCGTCTGGCTGCGTGATAGAGCGGGTGGCGCGCGTCGATTCGACGCATGGTCAGGCCGAGCCGGCGGATGCGCGGATCGGCAAACAAGGCTTCGCCCAGCGGCTTCGCCCCCAGTTGCGTGATTCCAGACCAGCCGCCGCGCAGGCTGGCGCGGGGCAGCACGCTGTGCGCAAATACACGGGCGTGCCCGCCACCCACGAGCAGGACATCGCGTACGTAGGCGTACATTTTCGGATGCAAGCCCAGCAGCCGGGCCTCGTCAGGAAAGGGCGGAACGAATCCGCGCGCGACCGGCCTGACCAGGAAATCGGCATGGCGCAACTTCAGGCGGCGGGTGAGCGAGCCTCGATCCGACAGCCAGCCACGCAACGCACGCGGCGCGCGAAAGGGATGTGCCAGCCATCCTTGCTGCGTGCTTGAGTGCTCGAGAATGACGTGACGTGGAGCGCTCACAGGGAAGCCCGGGACAAAACGCGCATTATGCCAAAGCGGCGAAGATATTCGGACAGTGCTAGCATGATGCGCGCATTCCAACGATACAAAACGAGGAGACCGAATGCTTTTACGCCTCCCACGGGGCCGCGTGGCCGTCACCTGCCTGGTGATGGCCATGCTGCCCTTGTCGGGCTGTTCGACCGGCCAGCTTGTCGCGCGGGGCGCCTCCCCGCTGATCGACTATGGCGTGGCGGCGATGAACCGCGAAACCGATCTTGAACTCGCGCGCGCCAGCATCCCGGCCAATCTGAAAATGATCGAAGCCATGGTGCTTGCCGACCCCGGCAATACTGCGTACCGGGTGCAGGCAGCGATGGGTTTTTACGGTTATGCCCTGGGTTTTGTCGAGGCCGATCACCCCGGACGCGCGGTCGACCTGTATCGGCGCGCGTTCGACCACGCTCAGGCCGCACTCGCGCGCATGGGGATGACGCAGGCTATGCTCACGGGCGACGCTGCGACCTTCGAACAGGCCCTGGCAAGGCTCGACGCACAAGCGGTGCCTGCCTTGTTCTGGACCGCATCAGCCTGGGCCAAGTTGATCGAACTCCAGCTTGACGATCCGGCGCGGCTGGCCGAGTTGCCGCGCGTCGAAGCGCTGATGCGGCGTGTGCTGGCCCTCGACGAAACCTATTATCACGGCGGTGCGCACATATTTTTCGGCGTTTACTATGGCAGCCGCGCACCGATGTTTGGCGGCGATTTCGCGCGCGCGGCCCGGCATTTCGATCGTGCTGCGGAACTCAACCAGAACCGCCTGCTGCTGGTCGAGGTCTACCGTGCGCGCTACCTGTTGCGCCAGATGGGCGACCAGGCGGCATTTCACGCCACGCTGAAGCACGTGCTCGGCGCGCCTCCTGGTTCCGACCCCGATCTCAATCTTGCCAATGCGCTGGCCAAAAAAGAGGCCGCCGCCTTGCTCACCCAGGAAGAAGGCTTATTTTGATGCGCAGAAACCTGTTCAGAGCCGTGTTCGCTGTTGCGCTTTGGGGGGCGACCGTCGCCCACGCGGCCGATACCTATGTGCTCAAATTTGCCACACTCGCGCCTCAGGGCTCGACCTGGATGAAAGCCTTCGACGCCTGGGGCAAGGAGCTGGCGGCAAAAAGCCAGGGCCGGCTCGTGGTCAGGTTCTACCCCGGCGGGATCTCGGGCGACGAACCCGACATGCTGAAGAAGATCCGCTTCGGCCAGTTGCAGGGGGCCGCGCTGTCTGGCCACGGCATCGGGGAGATTTTCCCGCCGGCGCGCATACTCGAGACACCCTTCCTGTTCCGCGATCATGCCGAGATCGACGCCGTGCGCGCCACAATCCAGCCTGTGATCGAAACCGGATTCCGCAATAACCAGTACGAGCTCGTCGCCTGGATGGAAGTGGGCAATATCCATTTCTTCTCGACCAAGCCGCTGGCGAGCCTGGATGAGCTCGCGCGGCGCCGCATCTGGCAATGGCAGGGCGACCGCTTCATCGACGCGTTCTTCGATGCCAACGGCTGGTCGCCCGTGGCGCTGCCGATCACCGAGGTGTACACCGGCCTCTCGACCGGACTCATCGATACCGTGGTGAGTACGCCGCTTGCCAGCATCGCGCTACAATGGGCGAGCAAGACGCCATACATGAGCACGCAGCCGATGGCGACGGGAATCGGTGCGGTAGTCGTGTCGAACAGGTTCTTTGCCGGCCTGCCCGCCGACCTGCAGGCGCTGCTGAAAAGCTCGGGCGTGGCGCTTTCTCAAACACTGATCGCCGATACCCGGCGCGATGACCTGAAGTCGCTTGCGGTGCTGGCGAAGAGCACCCAGCCGATGGCCGGCCTGCAGGACGTCAACATGGCCGAGCAGACCGCGCGCGCGCGCAAGACCGTCAACGCGCTGGAAGCCCGGCGTTACCTGTCCGCCGAGCTCGACCGGCAGGTGGATGCCGCGCTTGCCCGCTATCGCAGCGGCAAACGATAAGGTGGGCGTGCTGCGTGCCTGCCGCGGGCTGGAACAGGCGCTGACCCGGGTCGAGCTCGCTACCGCGCTGCTCGCTTTTGCCGCCATGCTGGCGCTGTCGATGGCCGACATCGTCGGGCGCAACCTGTTCAACGCGACCCTGCCCGGCGGCGATGTCATGCTGCGCCAACTGGTGTTGTGGGTCGCGCTGCCCGGCGCTGCCCTCGCCGTCGCCGCCCAGCGCCATCTGCATCTCGATCCGGCCAGCCTTGCTGCGCGTCCGCGCTGGCAAAAGTGGACTGCGATTCCCTTCAACCTGGCCTCGGCCTTCGTCTGTGCGCTGCTCACCCATGCCGCGTGGGCATACTGGCTGGATGCGTGGCAGCATCAGTCGGGGGATGCTGCCTGGCTGACCTGGATGGGCCTGATCATGCCGGTTGCGTTCGGGCTGCTGACGCTGCATTTCCTGCTGCGTGCGGTACTGGCCGCCCCGATGAAAGCGCCATGACGCCGCTGCTTTTCGTCGTGCTGGCCCTGGTCGGCATGCCCCTCTTCGTCGTGCTGGGTGCCGCGGCGCTTGCCGCCAGCCACGATGCCCAGCTGGATCCGGCCTTGTTGATGGTCGAGTTTGCGCGGCTTGCAGAATCGCCGAACCTGGTAGCCATTCCGCTTTTCGTGCTGGCCGGGGCGACGCTGGGACAGGGCGGAGCGCCACGCCGGCTGGTGCGGTTCTTCAACGCTCTGCTGGGCTGGATGCCGGCCGGGATCGCCTGGGTCGCGACGCTCACGTCCATGGTGTTCACCGCATTTTCCGGCGCGTCCGGCGTCACTATCCTGGCGCTTGGCGGGCTGCTGTATCCGATGCTGAAGCACGAGCATTACCCGGAAAAATTCGCGCTCGGACTCATCACCGCGGGCGGCTCGATGGGGTTGCTGCTGCCGCCCAGCCTGGCAGTGCTGCTGTACGGCGTGGTGGCGCAGGTCGATATCGGCGACCTGTTCGTAGCCGGCCTGCTGCCGACCCTGCTGCTGTTCGTGATGGTGGGGGCCTATGCCCTGCTGCGTGGCGCACGCGGTGCGCCGCGCCATCGCTTCCGCATGCGCGAACTCGCTGCGGCCGCGCGTGCGGGGTGGGCCGACCTCCTGTTGCCCGTGGGTGTCATCGGCGGCCTGGCAGGCGGTCTGCTGACCGTCGCCGAACTTGCCGCGTGCACCGCGCTGTACGCACTCGTGCTCGAAACGCTGATCCACCGGACCCTGGGCGCGAAAGCCCTGGTATGGGTCGCATACGAAGCCGCGACCCTGGTGGGCAGCCTCTTCATCATCCTGGGATTGAGTTTTGGCCTCACCAACCTGTTGATCGACGCGCAGGTGCCGATGCATCTGCTCGACTGGGTCCAGACCCAGGTCAAGAGTCCGCTCGAGTTCCTGATGTGGATGAATCTCGCCCTGCTGGCGGTCGGCTGCATGATGGACATCTTTTCCGCCATCGTCATCGTCACGCCGCTGCTGCTTCCGATCGCGACGCATTTCGGCATTCATCCGGTGCATCTGGGCATCGTCATCCTGGCCAACCTTGAAATCGGCTATCTCACCCCGCCGGTGGGGATCAATCTCTTTCTCGCCAGTCAGCGGTTCAAGCGGCCCGTGCTTGCAGTATTCCGCGCCACGTTGCCGTTTCTGGCTGTCTTGCTGATGTGGCTGCTGCTGCTGACCTATGTCCCCGCCCTGAGCATGTGGCGCCTGGGGGGCTGACGCGCAAGGACCTCAACTCCCGGCCAGCGCCTGCCGGCTACCAAGCCAGCGTTCGGTATGGCGGGCGGCGATCTCGGGATGCGATTCGAGGCAGCGTCTGGCGTATTCGCGCGCCTGCTCCAGCAGCGCGACATCGCGCTCCAGATCGGCGAAGCGCAGCATCGGCAGGCCGCTCTGGCGGTGTCCCAGTAATTCCCCCGGCCCACGCAGCAGCAGATCCTGGCGTGCGATCTCGAAGCCGTCGGTGAGCTCGAAAATGACCTTGAGCCGTGCCCGTGCCAGCTCCGACAGCGGCGTCTCGTACAGCAGCACACATACCGATTCGCGGCTGCCTCGACCGACCCGTCCGCGCAGCTGGTGCAGCTGGGCGAGCCCCATGCGCTCGGCATGCTCGATCACCATCAGCGCGGCGTTGGGCACGTCGACGCCGACTTCGATCACCGTGGTGGCGACCAGCAGGTCGATCTCGTGCGCCTGGAAGGCGGCCATCACCGCCTGTTTCTCGTCGGGTTTCAGGCGGCCGTGAACCAGGCCGATGCGCAGGTCGGGCAGCTGTTCAGACAGGGTTGCATAGGTATCCTGCGCGGTCTGCAACTGCAGCTTTTCCGATTCCTCGATCAGCGGGCACACCCAGTAGGTCTGGCCGCCCGCGAGACAGGCTTCGCGCACGCGGGCCAGCACGTCGTCGCGCCGCGCGGCGCTCACCAGTTTCGTGACGATCGGCGTGCGGCCCGGCGGCAATTCGTCGATGGTGGAGACGTCGAGGTCGGCGAAGAAGCTCATCGCCAGCGTGCGCGGGATCGGCGTCGCGCTCATCATCAGCTGGTGCGGCTCCGTGCCTTTCTGCATCAGTGCGAGTCGCTGGCCGACACCGAAGCGGTGTTGCTCGTCGACCACCGCCAGTCCCAGCCGCTGGAAGCTGCCTGCCTCCTGGAACAGCGCGTGGGTGCCGAACGCGAGGTCGGCCTCGCCCGCGGCGATCGCCTGCCAGGCGGCGGTGCGCTCCGCCTTGCGCTGGCTGCCCGAGACCCAGGCGCAGCGCACGCCCAGGGCGGACAGGGGCGGTGCCAGCTTGCGGTAATGCTGCTCCGCGAGGATCTCGGTTGGTGCCATGAAAGCGGCCTGAAAGCCGTTTTCGATGGCCTGCAGGCAGGCGAGTGCCGCCACGACGGTCTTGCCGCTGCCGACGTCGCCCTGCAGCAGGCGGCGCATCGGATGCGGTTGCGCCAGATCGGCGCTGATCTCCTGCCAAGCGCGCGCCTGCGCGGCGGTCAGCGCAAACGGCAGCGCTCGGGTGAACGCAGCGGTCAGGCGCTGGCGCGGGGGTAAAGGCCGGGTCGCACGCGAGGCGCGCTGCTTGCGAGCGGTGGCCAGCGACAGCTGTTGCGCCAGCAATTCGTCGAAGGCGAGCCGCTGCCAGGCAGGATGGCGGCGCGATTCGAGTTCATTCATCGCACATTCGAGTGGCGGCTGATGCAGCAGGCGGATGCTTGTTTCCAGTTCGGGCAGGTCGAGTGCGGCCAGCCAGTCGGCGGGCAGGGTGTCGGCAATCGGCGCGGCCAACGCGCGTTCGATCACCTTGCGCAAGGTGGCCTGGCCGAGTCCGGCGGTGGTGGGGTAGACCGGAGTCAACTGCGTCGGCAGCGGGGTGGCATCGTCGGCCTTGGCGAAGCGCGGGTGCACCATCTCTAGCCCCAGGAAGCCGCCACGGACCTCGCCGTTGAAGCGGAAGCTTGCACCGGGTTGAAACAGCTTGAGATGGCTGGGGTAGAAATTGAGAAAGCGGATGCCGAGCACGCCGCCGGCGTCCTCCACCGTTACGGTCAGCATGCGGCGCGGCCGGTAGGCGACCTTGGCCTCGCGCACCACCGCCTGCACCTGCGCCGTCGCGCCCGGCAGCAGGTCGCGGATCGGCGTGAGACGGGTTTCGTCTTCCCAGCGCAACGGCAGGTGCAGCACCAGGTCGGCGTCGCGGGTGAGTCCAAGTTTGGCGAGTCTGGCCGCGAGCGCCGGGCTGACCGGGAAGGAAAACGGCGACGCCGTTTTCAAGGCGGAAATTTAACCGGTCACCATCACGGCGTCGGCCTCGACCAGCGCGCCGCGCGGCAACGCGGCGACGCCGACCGCGGCACGCGCCGGGTAGGGCTGGCTGAAATAGCCGGCCATGATCTCGTTGACCTTGGGGAAGTGTCCGAGGTCGGTGAGGAACACGTTCAGCTTCACCACGTCGGCCAGCGAGCCGCCCGCCGCCTCGGCCACCGCGGCCAGGTTCCTGAATACCTGATGGATCTGCGCCTCGATGCCGTCGACCATCTGCATCGTGGCGGGGTCGAGGCCGATCTGCCCCGACATGTACACGGTGTGGTCGACCCGCACGGCCTGCGAATAGGTGCCGATGGCGGCCGGTGCGCCGGCGGTCTGGATGATGCTTTTGTTCATGCTGGATTCCTGGGCCTGATTATTGGGATTGCGTGGCGCGGCCGTCCTTCTTGCCCTTGATGCGGAAAATCCGCACCACGTCGGGCAGCACGCGCAGGCCGCGCATCACGCGTGCAAGGTGCATGCGGTTTTCCACCTGTACCGTGAAGAACAGCACGGTATAGGGGCTGCCGTCCTCCTCCTCCATCGCGACGTTGCCGATGTTGGAGCCGTGCTCGGCGATCGCTGCCGCGACCTTGGCCAGCACGCCGCGCTGGTTGCCGACGACGACCTTGATCGAGACATCGAACATGTGACCGGGTTCGGCTTCCCATTCCACATCCAGCCATTTGTCCGGATCGGTGCGGAAGGCGCGGATCGACGGGCAGTCGTGGGTGTGGATGATGAGGCCGCGATCCTTGTGGATGAAGCCGAGGATGGGATCGCCGGGTATCGGATGGCAGCACTGCGCCAGTTCGACCGCGATGCCCTCGGTGCCGCGGATGCTGATGGCGTGCGGATGCGCCGGCTCGCCGGATTTTTCTCCCTGCACGTGCAGCAACTGGTGGGCGACCACCAGCGGCAGCTTGCGCCCCAGGCCAATGCCGGCGAACAGCTCCTGTCGGGTCTGCAGGCCGTAATCCTTGACCACGCGCTCCCACACCGCAGGATCGGGCGCTACCGCCTCCGGGTTGAGTGCGGCGATGGCGTTGTTGAGCAGGCGCTCGCCCAGTGCCGCCGCTTCTTCCACGCGTGTGTTACGCAGGTAATTCCGGATGTGCGAACGTGCCTTGCCGGTGACGACGAAATTGAGCCAGGCCGCGTTGGGGCTGGCGTTGGCAGCAGTGAGGATCTCGACGTGGTCGCCATTCCTGAGTTGGGTGCGCAGGGGCATCAGCTCGTAATTGATCTTTACCGCGATGCAGTGGCGGCCGACGTCGGTGTGCACGGCAAAGGCGAAGTCCACCGCCGTGGCGCCGCGCGGCAGCGCCATGATCTTGCCCTTGGGGGTGAAGACGTAGACCTCGTCGGGGAACAGGTCGACCTTGATGTGCTCGAGAAATTCGGGCGAATCGCCGTGGTCGGCCTGGATGTCGAGCAGCGACTGCAGCCAGCGATGGGTGCGTGTCTGCACGTCGTTCAGCGCGGCATCGGCGGATTTGTACATCCAGTGCGAAGCGACGCCGGATTCGGCCAGCCGGTTCATGTCAGTGGTGCGGATCTGGATCTCGATCGGGGTGCCGTTGGGGCCGAACAGGATGGAATGCAGCGACTGGTAGCCGTTGGCCTTGGGGATCGCGATGTAGTCCTTGAACTTGCCGGGGATCGGCTTGTACAGCGCATGCAGCGCGCCGAGCGCCAGGTAGCAGTTCGGCTGGTCGCGCACCACCACGCGGAAACCGTAGATGTCGAATACCTCGGAGAACGCCAGGTTCTTTTCCTGCATCTTGCGGTAGATGCTGTAGAGGTGCTTCTCGCGCCCGGTGATAGTGGCTTCGATCTTGCACTGCTCCAGTTTTTCCTGCAGCGCGATCTTGACCTTGTCGACCAGTTCGCGGCGGTTGCCGCGTGCCGCCTTCACTGCCTTGGCCAGCACCTGGTAGCGGTTGGGATGGCTGTAGCGGAAGCCGAGGTCCTCCAGTTCCTGATAGACCGAATGCAGCCCCAGCCGGTTGGCGATGGGTGCGTAGATCTCCAGTGTCTCGGTGGCGATACGGCGCCGCTTTTCGGCGGGCATCGAACCCATGGTATGCATGTTGTGCAGGCGGTCGGCCAGCTTGACCAGGATCACCCGTACGTCCTGCGCCATTGCCAGCAGCATCTTGCGGAAGTTTTCCGCCTGCGCGTGCTGCTCCGAGGCGAACGCCAGCTTGTCGAGCTTGGAGACGCCCTCGACCAGCAGCGCGACGGGCTTGCCGAAGCGCGCCTCGATTTCCCCTGCCGTCGCCGAGGTGTCTTCCACCACATCGTGCAGCAGCGCCGCGCACAGGGTCTGCGCGTCAAGGTGCCAGCTGGCGAGAAGGCCGGCGACGGCAAGCGGATGGGAGATGTAGGGTTCGCCGCTCTTGCGGAACTGGCCTTCGTGGGCGCGACGGCTGAATTCGTAGGCGTCCTGGATGGTGCCGACTTCGTCCGCCGACAGATAGGCCAGGGCCGATCGCAACGATTCAAATTCGTGCGTCATCGACGGCGCGCGGCGGGCGTGCGCCGTTTGTCGTTCAGGCGAGGGCTCAGGCACGGCCCCGGTTGAGGATTTCACGGCCGACCTTACCGGCTGCGATTTCGCGCAATGCGGTGACGATGGGTTTGTCCTTCGATTCGACCAGCGGCTGGGAGCCTTGGGCCAGCTGGCGTGCGCGGTAGGTCACGGCGAGCGTCAACTCAAACCGGTTGGGGAACATCTCGATGCAGTCATCAACGGTAATGCGGGCCATATGGATACTCCAGCTTCAGGGGGCGGTACTCAGATACGTCGGAATTCCTCGAACAGCGCGGCATGCCGCTTGAACTGGCGCGCCGCCTCGAGGCGAATGCTGCGGGTGATGGCGACCAGGTCCAGCAGGGCGTGGTCGAAATCATCATTGACGATTATATAGTCGAACGCCTCGGCATGAGCGACATCGTGGGCGGCGGCGGCCAGGCGGCGTTCGATCACCTCGTCGCTGTCCTGGCCGCGACCGGCCAGGCGGGTGCGCAGCGCGCTGAACGACGGCGGCAGGATGAAAATCGAGGCGGATTGCGGGAAATGCTGCCGCACCTGTTCGGCGCCCTGCCAGTCGATTTCCAGCAGGACGTCACGGCCGGCATTGAGATCGCGGCCGATGCTGCCTTTCGAGGTGCCGTAGAAGTTGCCGTATACCTCGGCATGTTCGAGAAACTCGCCTTCGGCCAGCATGATTTCGAATCGCTCGCGGCTGACGAAGTGGTAGTCGCGGCCGTCGGCCTCGCCCGGGCGCGGGGCACGGGTGGTGTAGGACACCGACAGGTGAATGGCGGGATCGGTCTTCAGCAATGCCTTGACCAGGCTGGTCTTGCCGGCGCCGGACGGGGCGCTGACGATGTAGAGCACGCCTTCAGTGGGGTTGGGGTTCATGGTCGTTCCGTTACGGTTGTCATTCAATGTTCTGGATCTGTTCGCGCATCTGCTCGATCAGCACCTTGAGCTCGAGCGAGACGCGCGAGGTTTCCACTGCCACCGACTTCGAGCCCAGGGTGTTGGCTTCGCGGTGCAGTTCCTGCATCAGGAAATCGAGCCGTTTGCCGGCGGCGCCCGTCTGCTCCAGCACGCGGCGCACTTCGGAAAAGTGGGTGGCCAGGCGGGAAAGCTCTTCGTCGATATCGGCCTTTTGCGCCGCCAGCGCGACTTCCTGCGCCAGCCGTTCGTGTCCGGCCTCGCCCAGCGCGTCGCGCAGGCGTTCCGCCAGCCTTTCGCGCTGGGCGGCCGCCAGCGCGGGCAACAGCGGCTGCAGGCCGGCCACCTGCGCTTCGGCGGCGGCCAGGCGGTCGAGAATGTGCTGTTTAAGCTTGGCGCCTTCGCGCTGACGGCTTTGCGCCAGTTCGTCGAGCGTGGCACGCATCCCGGCGAGTGCCGCCTCGTTCAGCGCCTCCTGCGACAGGGCGCCGGTCTGCATCGCGCCGGGCCAGCGCAGGACCTCGTTGACGGAGAGTGGTACGCTGCCGGGCAGGCGCTGCAGCACGTCCGCCTGCCACTGTGCGAGCCGCTCAAGAATGGAAGGATTCAAGCCGTTATCAACCGAAGCGGCTGGAAGCAAGGCGAGACTGATGCGGCATTCCACCTTGCCGCGCGCCAGGCGCTGCTGGATCAGTTCGCGCAGTTGCGGCTCGAGGGCACGGAATTCGTCGGCCAAACGAAAGTGCAGTTCGAGGTAGCGCTGGTTGACGCTGCGCAGATCGATGTTGACGCTGGCATGGTCGAGGTTGAGACTGTGGGCGGCAAACCCGGTCATGCTGGTAATCATGAAGGATGTTCGGACAGGTTATTGTGAGAGTTGCCGGTACGCGGCCGGAAATGGATTTTGCCGGCCAGGCCAGCTGGAAATAGAAAAGATAATAGACGTTCGACTATGGCGACTCAACCCAACCAGGCGCTTCCCAACGGATATCGACTGAACGAATACACCATCGTGCGCAAGATCGGCGGCGGTGGCTTCAGTATGGTCTATCTGGCGCGCGACGATGCCAACCAGTCGGTGGCGATCAAGGAATACCTGCCGGGTGCGCTGGTACTGCGCACCGAAGGTTCGGTCATCGTCCAGGCCAATTCGACCGAAAACAACAATATCTTCCGCCACGGCATGAAGTGCTTCTTCGAGGAGGGCCGTGCGCTGGCGCTCATCGATCATCCCAATGTCGTGCGCGTGATCAACTTTTTCCGCGCCAACGACACTGTCTACATGGTGATGCGCTTCGAGCGCGGCAAGACCCTGCAGCAGCACATCCAGGCCAATCGCGGTTCCATCCGCGAAAGTTTCATCCGGCGCGTGTTCGCGCAGCTGCTGAACGGCCTGCGCGAGGTGCATACGCACAAATTGCTGCACCTCGACATCAAGCCGTCCAATCTCTACATTCGCCTGGACGGATCGCCGGTGCTGATCGACTTCGGTGCGGCGCGGCAGACGCTCACCCAGGAGGAGAGCAAGCTGCAGCCCATGTACACGCCCGGTTTCGCTGCGCCCGAGCAGTATCACAACCGCGAACGGCTGGGCCCGTGGACCGATATCTACAGCGTCGGCGCCAGCCTGTATGCCTGCCTGGCCGGCTACCCGCCGCAGGCTGCCGACGCGCGCCTGCTCAGCGACAAGCTGGTGCCGGCAACGACGAACTGGCGCGGCGCCTATTCCGACCAGCTGCTGGAAACCGTCGACCAGTGCCTCAAGCTAAACTACATGGAACGCCCGCAAAGTGTGTTCAGTCTGCAGAAAGTTCTGATGGACCGTACCGCCATGGCGCCGCCCCGTTCTTCCCTGCTGAACAGCATCAAACGCTCACTGAACCGCGAATTGTTCTAAAGTATTGCCATGAAATTCACCATCTACCAGGCGTCGCGACAGGGCGGGCGTAAAAACAACCAGGATCGGGTCGCCTATTCATACAGCCGCGAGGCCTTGCTGATGGTGGTGGCCGACGGCATGGGCGGCCACATGCATGGCGAGATCGCGGCGCAGATCGCGGTGCAGACGCTGACCGATCATTTCCAGAAAATGGCCAAGCCGCGCCTGGACGACCCGATGGCGTTCCTGGCCGACACCACCACGCGCGCCCACTTCGCGATCAACGATTACGCCGTCGAACAGGATCTGCTGGAAATTCCCCACACCACGGTCGTCGCCGCCATCGTGCAGGACAACACCGCCTACTGGGCGCACGTGGGCGACTCACGCCTCTACCTGTTCAGCGACGGCAGCCTGCTGGCGCGTACCGAGGACCATACGGCCGTCGCGCAGCTGGTGCGCGACGGCATCATCAGCGAGGAAGAGGCGGGCCATCATCCTGAACGCAACAAGGTGTCCAATTGCCTGGGCGGCTACATGACGCCGCAGGTGGAATGCAGCCCGCCCATTCCGCTGCACGACGCCGACACCATGCTGCTGTGCACCGACGGCATCTGGGGCATGATCAGCATCCCGGAAGTGTCGGCCCTGCTGCATGCCTACACGCTGGATGATGCGGTGCGCCACCTGATGGATCACGCAGAATTCCGTGGCGGCGAGCACGGCGACAACCTCAGCCTCATCGCCATGACCTGGGGTGAGGCGCGCATGCCGAGCAAGGACTCGATCTCCACCCTGGCGCTGCCGGATGGCGGCGTCACCACGCAGATCAATGCGATGCGCCCGCTGCACGGCGCACCGGCTGTGTCGGACGACGAGATCGAGCGCGCCATCGCCGAAATCCAGCAGGCCATCCAGAAAATATCCGGCAAGTAGACGGTTATAGGCGGCCGCCTGGCGGCTGAGCTGCGCAGTAAATCGCGCCCGGCAAGCCTGACGCGGTAAAATCGCGCTTTCCGTTTCGACCTGACCGCCATGTCCGACCCGACCCGACCCAGCACCCGCGCGCCCGATGCGCTGCGCGCGCTTTCGTTCACCCGCCAGTTCACCAAGCATGCCGAAGGCTCGGTCCTCATCGCCATGGGTGATACCCGCGTGCTGTGCACCGCCAGCGTGCTCGACAGGATTCCGCCGCACAAGAAGGGCAGCGGCGAAGGCTGGGTGACGGCCGAATACGGCATGCTGCCGCGCTCCACCCACACCCGTACCGACCGCGAAGCCGCGCGTGGCAAGCAGTCCGGGCGCACGCAGGAAATCCAGCGCCTGATCGGGCGCAGCCTGCGCGCGGTGGTCGATCTGAAGAAGCTCGGCGAGCGCACCCTGCACATCGATTGCGACGTGTTGCAGGCCGACGGCGGTACCCGCTGCGCCAGCATCTGCGGCGCCTACGTCGCCGTGGCCGACGCCATCGCCGGCCTGCTGGGCGAGGGCAAGCTGGCCGAAACCCCGCTCACGGACAGCATCGCCGCCGTCTCGGTCGGCGTCTACCAGGGCCAGCCGGTGCTCGACCTCGACTACCTCGAGGATTCCGGCTGCGACACCGACATGAACGTGGTGATGACCGGCAGCGGCGGCATCGTCGAGGTGCAGGGCACCGCCGAAGGCACGCCGTTTTCCCGCGCCACGCTCGAGGCGCTGCTCGACCTCGCTACCGCAGGCATCGAACAGATCAGCGCCGCCCAGCAGAAGGCGCTGGCATCATGAAGAAACTGGTCATCGCTTCCGGCAACCCGGGCAAGCTGCGCGAGATTGCCCGCATCCTCGAACCGCTTGCAATCGAGGCGGCGCCGCAGTCCGATTTCGGCGTCCCCGAATGCCCCGAGCCGCACGTCACGTTTATTGAAAACTGCCTCGCCAAGGCGCGCCATGCCAGTGCGCATACCGGCCTGCCGGCGCTGGCCGATGATTCGGGCATCTGCGTCGAGGCGCTGAATGGCGCGCCCGGCGTGTATTCCGCACGCTACGCCGGCGAGCCCAAATCCGATGCGCGCAACAACGAGAAGCTCATCGCCGCCCTGCAGGACCAGTCCAACCGGCGCGCCCACTACTACTGCGTGATGGTGCTGGTGCGCTATGCCGACGACCCCGAGCCACTGATTGCCGAAGGGCGCTGGCACGGCGAGATCATCGACACGCCGCGCGGCGCGAACGGCTTTGGCTACGATCCATATTTCCTTCTGCCCGAGTTCGGCAAGACCGGTGCCGAGCTCGGGGAAGACGAGAAGAACGCCATTTCGCACCGGGGCCAGGCCTTGCGCGAACTGGCCGACAAGCTGAAGCGGCTTGGTTGAAACCGTCATTCGTTTCGCCGGCGGCGGCGTACGCGTGCCGCCGCCGCTGTCGCTCTACATCCACCTGCCGTGGTGCGTGAAGAAGTGCCCGTATTGCGACTTCAATTCGCACGCCGCGCAGGGCATACCCGAAGCCGCCTACATCGATGCCCTGCTGCTCGACCTGGAGCGCGCGCTGCCCGACATCTGGGGGCGCAGGATCCACACCGTGTTCTTCGGCGGCGGCACGCCCAGCCTGTTTTCGGCAGGCGGCATCGACCGCATCCTCAGCGGCGTGCGCACCCTGACGCAGTTGATGCCCGATGCGGAAATCACGCTCGAAGCCAATCCCGGAACGGTCGAGGCCGCCAAATTCTCGGGGTTCCGCGAAGCGGGCGTGACGCGTGTCTCGCTCGGCATCCAGAGCTTCAACCCGCGCCATCTCAAGGCGCTCGGGCGCATCCACGACGACTGCGAGGCGCGCCGCGCGGCCGAACTCGCCGCTACCCATTTCGGCACCTTCAATCTCGACCTGATGTTCGCCCTGCCGGGGCAGACGCTGACCGAGGCGCTGGCCGACGTCGACACCGCGCAGAGCTTCCGGCCGCCGCATCTCTCCGCCTACCACCTCACACTCGAACCCAACACGCCGTTCGGCCACACGGCGCCGCCCAACCTGCCGGACGACGATCTGGCCGCCGACATGCAGCAGGCGATCGAAGTGCGTTTGGGCGAGGCAGGCATGCAGCACTACGAAACCTCGGCCTACGCAAAACCCGGTCACGCCAGCCGCCACAACCTCAACTATTGGCAATTCGGCGACTACCTCGGCATCGGCGCCGGCGCGCACAGCAAGCTGTCCTTCCATGACCGCGTCGTGCGTCAGATGCGGACCAAGCATCCACAGCAATATATGGACGCGGTGAAGCAGGGAACGCACATCGCCGATACCCGCACCCTCACGCGCGACGACCTGCCGTTCGAATTCATGATGAACGCCCTGCGGCTCAATGAAGGCGTGCCTGCCGCGCTGTTCGAGGAACGCACCGGCCTGCCGCTGATCGTCTGCAATGCTGCACTCGAACAGGCGCGTGCGCAGGGGTTACTGGAAACAGAGGCTGCCCGCCTCAAACCGACGCTGCAGGGGCAACGCTTCTTGAACGATTTGTTGGAGATGTTCCTGGCAGGTTAGGGGCAGGCGAGGCTTAGTGCCTCGCTGGGTTTAAATGGGTGGATTCGGCCATGAGCGGAAATTTGCTGCTACGGCATAGCGGCCGTCTGAACGGCAGCTTCACTTTGAAACCCGCCGAACGGTCTACGCGTGCAACTCGGCCTTTTCAGCCGATCACATCCTCCCGATACCAGCCACTCGGCAATGACCGCTTTTTTGAAGAACTGACATGCACTTTTAATCCCGAGGCAGATCACGGGCTGTTTGCTAAACGTCCGCTCAGCACCGGACGGCAGCCGTTTGTGGACAACCGCCGTCCGGCCTCAACACCCAACCTAGACGTCAGTCTGTTCCGCAATCTCCAGCGCATCATCCACCTCGATGCCTAGATAGCGAACCGTGCTTTCCAGCTTTGAATGACCGAGCAGAAGCTGAACGGCACGCAGGTTCTTGGTACGCCGGTAGATCAATGTGGCCTTGGTTCGGCGCATCGTGTGGGTGCCGTAGGCTGATGGATCGAGGCCTATGGATTCAACCCATTGATTTACGATCCGGGCATATTGCCGCGTCGTGAGGTGGGGCGAGGCATGCACCCGGCTGGGGAACAGGTATTGCTCAGGCTTGAGTTGGGCCTTGGCTATCCATTTCGCGATGGCATCACGTGTCTGCTCGGTGATCTCGAACTGGACCGGCCGCAGGGTCTTGCGCTGCATGACGGACGTGCGGGATGCGATCTGGTTTCCCTGAGCAACATCCCTCACCCGAAGCGCCACCAGGTCACAGCCACGCAGCTTGCTATCGATGGCCAAGTTGAACAGCGCCAGGTCCCGTGTGCGTCTGTCTAACTGTAGATGGATACGAATCGCCCAGATTTCCTTTAGTTTCAACGGTGGTTTCTGTCCAGTTATTTTGCCTTTGTTCCAAGGCGCATGGCCATGAGTGGTATGCGTAATGAAATCCATGATGAACTCCTCAAAAAGCATGAACGGAGCTTCGTTCATAGGATTTCCGGCCGCTCCCTGCACACTGCAAACGGTTCGGCAACTCGTATAAGGTGAAACATGGGTGCGATTGACACACCCTGAAACCATCGAATAGAGTTCTGGCCACATCAACGGCCCGCGCAACGCACGCGAGCCGACCCTGCGGAAGAACAAACAAAACAATCCAAAGCAACACCCGAAGGGGAGGGGGAGCCATGTCGAATGGGATGATTTCGTGCGTGCAAGGCGCACATGAGGTAGAGCAGAGCCACTGCACCCATCTGAAATATTCAGGCGAATGGAAGGTTGGTGGGCTTTGGAGTGTCTTAACACAAGACGTGAGCCCGAGACTTGGTCTAACCCCTTTAGTCGTTTTGTGGATATCGGGTTTGCTGCTGGCGTTTTCTTCGATGGTATCTGCGACCGTCAGGGTCAACTCCACAGAGGACAACTTGAGGTTGTCGGGTCAGTACAATGACAGCGACACCCACCTCCAGCACTACAATATTTTTAGAGACTATGAGCCGACCACAGGCAGATACATTGAGGCGGATCCCGTTGGGCTCGGCGGAGGCCCGAATCCGTATGCTTATGTGAGGGGGAATCCACTGAGTTATGTTGATCCGCTGGGTCTTTTTACTTCAACTGTTCACTTTGAAATTTCAGTTTCCGCCTTAGAGGGTGAGGGCTTCACGCCGGAGTTCTTTCAAGATGCGGTAATGTCGAGCGTATCGGCCGACTTCCTTCCCGGCTCGCAGCAAGTGCCCCAAGCGCATTGGCACGCGATGAGCCGTCCAAGAGAAAGCATGCAAAGTGCTGCGCAGCGAATGAATGATTTTATTGATGCCCAAATTGCTGGATGCAATGCGCAAGGATTAGGGCGTGCGTTGCATGCAATTCAAGATAGCGCCGCTGCGGGCCATCGTGATTTTCAGGTGTACAACGGATCGGTTGGTGTAGGCCATGTTTTGAATGACGCCAATCCAACCGCAGACGCTTTCAAGGAAGCGCTAGTCAAGAGTCGAAATTTGATTGATCGCTATCGTGAGCAATGTGGTTGCCAAAAATAGGGGCCTGGCATGCGCACCATAATTAGGTTAGTAATTTCTATTTTTGCAAGCATTCTGCTGGCCAAAGAAGTTTGCGTTGTTCTATCCGAGAAGCAGGCTTTGGCGTTTGACTGGGTTTGTGGTCACAACGTATTTTTGCAATGGCCAATAATCTTTCTCATCGTGTTTTTGTGCTTAGGATTGCTCCCTTGGTTTCGTAATCCTGCAAGCACGAGATCGCACTGACGGCCACTCATCATGCCGTGAGGCTCTATGCGATGACACGTCCCGGGCCGCACGAGTCGCGTTCCTTATTCCATTCCAGCCTCTTCATATGATCGCACGCCTCATGTCTCTACCCGTTTTGAGAGCCCGACTTTTGTTGAGCCTGTTCCTTTCGCTGATGGCGGCAGCAATGCCCGTCAATGCAAAACCCCGCGCACAAGTACCTGACCAGAATCTCCGCACCATCCGTGCGATATTGGAATTACCGGACCAGCGTATCGATCTGGCCCGGGCCAAGTTGACTATCGATCACATGATCGATCCGGGGATAGACATCGCCAATGGTCTTAAACAACTCGATGGCATGGAGCGCACCATTCAATCGAGGTTGCCCGCCATGGCGACCAGCCGGGACAAACTTGATACCCTGCGGGGCTACTTGTATCAGGCCGGCCCATGGAATGCCAACCGGCCATTCAGCTACGACCTGAACGACCCCTTCGGCCACGACATCCGCAACAAACTGTTGCCAACCTACTTAGACACCCGAAAAGGGAACTGCGTATCGATGCCCTTTCTCTTCATCATCCTCGGACGAAAGATCGGCCTCGACCTTACCGCCGCGACCGCGCCCGAGCATGTCTTCGTGAAATACCGCGATGATCTGGGCAACTACTACAACATCGAAGCCACCAGCGGCGGCGGCTTCGCCCGGGATGTCTGGTTACAGCAACAAATGCCGATGAGCCAGGAAGCTTTGGCCAGCGGCATCTACATGCAGCCCTTGAGCAAGAAAGAAACCGTTGCCATCATGGCGGGAACGTTGCTCGAATACTATGGGCAGCGGGGGTGGGAGGAGCGCCGCATCGCGCTGGCTGGTCTCGTCTTGAAACACTACCCGAAAGACGTAGCAGCGATGCTTCATATCAGCTCTGCTTACTACCGTCTGAGGCAGCAGCATTTCGTAAACAAGTACCCGACCCCTAATGACATCCCCTTGCATGAGCGGGCCTACTTCGCTGAGTTGGACAAGAATATTGGATTTTGGCGCGGCAAGGCCGAAGCGCTTGGCTGGCGCGATGAGACTTTGCGCACTGGTCAGCAGTCAAGATCGCAATAGAAAAATGAACGGAATTCGATATGCCAGGAATCATTGTCTAGCGGGACGTCTGTCTTAACCAGAGTTGCTGACGTTCAAGGTTGCAGTAATGACAGGCTACTTCTAGCCGATTCCGATCCAATGCGATACAACCTCATAACGGCCACTTGCCCGAAGTGGAAGGCACCCTTCAACCGTCGGCTTTGGCCGGAGGCCGTGTGGAAACGCCCAGGAAGTCGATGTTGAAGACGGTTTGAGCCGGACGAGCTTGCGACGATTGTTGGAATTATCAAATTTCCGTTGTTTGTTTGATGGGTAAAACAGGCCTTCAGGCCTTGATAGCTGCCATCAGGGTTCCCATGCCGACGATCTGTATCACCCGCTTCAGGTTGTAGGCGAGGACATGCAAACTCATCTCGGTTTGCACATGTTCCAGCGTTCGCATCAGGAAGTGTCTTGCACCCATCCAGAATTTGATCGTGCCAAAGGGATGCTCGACCGTCTGCCTCCGGATGCGCATCACATTCGGTTTGCCGTCCAGCCGCTTTTGCATCGCTTCGAGCACAGCCTCGTGCTCCCAGCGGCTGACACGGCGGTAGTCGCTTGGCGTGCACTGGGCCTTGATGGGGCAGCGTGGGCAGTCCGAGCTCCAGTAGCGGTGAATGAGGTAGCCCCGTTCCATCCGGCCGAAGCGTCGGATGAGTTGACTCCCCGCCGGACAGCGGTAGGTATCGGTGCCAGGTTCATACACGAAGTCTGACTTGTCGAAGCGGCCCTCGGCCTTGGCTTCTGACGTCATCGGTTTGGATACGTAAGCGGTAATGCCCGCCTGATCACAAGCCAGAACTTCATCGCCATTGAAGTAGCCCCGGTCCGCGATGGCCTGAAGTTCCTGACCCGGCATGATCTCTTGGGCCTGCTTCGCCATCTTGGCCAACTGTCGTCGGTCTGAGCCTACGTTGGTCACTTCATGCGCCACGATCAAATGGTGCTCGGTCTCCACCGCGGTTTGCACGTTGTAGCCCACCAATCCACGACTGGTGCTGGTAGCCATGGCCCGTGCGTCGGGATCGGTCAGCGAGACCTGACCGCCGGAAGCTTCCAATTGCGCTTGCATTCCCTTGATGTCACGCATTTCACGCTTCAAGGTCTCGATCTTCCGGTTCAGATGCGCCGTCTTGGTTTCCGTGACTTCCGACGGATTGCGATCGGCCGTCTCGATCGCCACCAGGTATTCATCAATGCTCCGTTCGATCTCCTTCACCCGCTTGTCCACCTTGGCACAGGTGAAGTTGCGGTCGTGCGCATTGACCGCCTTGAACTTGCTGCCGTCGATGGCGACGATGGCCTGGGTGAACAGATTGAGCCGCCGGCACAGCAGAACGAACTCGCGGCAGACGTTGCGGATCGCCTGACCGTTGTCGTGACGGAAGTCGGCGATGGTCTTGAAGTCCGGCGCCAGCTTGCCGGTGAGCCACATCAACTCGACGTTGCGTTGGCATTCCCGCTCCAGCCTCCGGCTGGATTGGATGCGATTGAGATAACCGTACAGGTAAAGCTTCAGCAGAATAGAGGGGTGATACGACGGACGGCCCGTAACTGCAGGGCGCACTCCCGCAAAGCCCAGTGCGCACAGATCCAGTTCATCGATGAAGGCTTCAACCGCTCTGACCAGGTTGTCCTCCGAAATATAGTCGTCGAGAGACTCAGGTAGCAGGGTGATCTGGCTACGGGATTCGCCTTCGATGAATCGCTTCATGCCGCATTTCCCTCGCTGATACAACTGCGATCAGTTTAGGAAATTTGAGGCGCGTTTCCACACAGTCTCGCCGACCTGCTGCCCCTGAGCAGGCACACTGGGCGACTGCTCCACTCAGATACCTGCCGTTGAATCAATACTGCCTTGAATGGCCGGAGTGGGCAGGATCGGAACCAGCCCTAACCGCGTACCTTCAAAACCGTTCATCCTCGCGCAAATAGCGCCACTGTCCGGAGGGCACTTTCCCCAGCGGCACGCGGCCGAGGCGGATGCGTTTCATCGACAGCACCTTGAGGCCGACGGCTTCGCACATATGGGCGATCTGTCCCGGTTGCGCGCCTTTCAGCGCGATCCGCAAGCGGGTTTCGTTCTGCCAGCTGACCTTGACGGCGGGCGGGATGCGGCCGTTGAAGGGAATGCCTCGATTCATTCGCTGGAGTCCCTCTGGGGATAGCTCGCCGGCGACTTCGACGATGATTTCGTGCTCCAGCGTGGCGGCGTCGTCAGTCAGTTTGCGCACGATGCGCCAGTCCTGGGTGAAGACGACGAGGCCGCTGGCGGAGGATTCCAGCGGCGCGCACAGGGTCAGCTGGGTGAAGTGCTTTTTCAACGGGCGGATGCCGGAGGCGTCTTCGGCCCACAAGGTGGCCGCGCTGAGTAATTGCGCTGTGTCTTTGCCGGCTTCGATGTCCTGGCTGGATGGCTTGTGCAGCAGCAGGGTGACGGGTTGGGCCTGTATGAGATTGGCCTCTGGATCGATGTCGATGCGCTGGTCGCTGACGCGGAACTGCGGTTCCTCGACCACCGCGCCGTCCACCCGCACCCAGCCGCCTGTGATCAAGTGCTCGGCTTCGCGGCGCGAGCAGCCACGCAGTTCGGCGACACGTTTGGCAAGGCGGACGGGTTCGGTCATGACGTGATTCTGGGACAGGAGGCTGCGAGTTTACCGTCATGCCTGCACCGCCAACAGCGGGGCCGATGGCATCGGTACTGACGCGGTTGTTATTGCTGCGCGGGGCGGGGTATGCTTTTGAACCGCTCAACCCGAGCGCCGAGTTCGATCGATCAAACTGGAGACGCCCGATGAAAACCGCACTTGCCCTGTCATTGTTGTTTTTCACTTCATCCGCCCTTGCTGCCGTGATCGGCAAGGATGTCAGCTACAAGGCGGGCGACGCCGTCATGAAAGGCTTTCTGGCGTATGACGATGCCGTCAGGGACAAGCGCGCCGGTGTGCTGGTGGTGCCGGAATGGTGGGGTGCGAACGATTACGCGCGCAAGCGGGCGCGCATGCTTGCGCGCGCAGGCTATGTGGCGATGGTGGTCGACATGTATGGCAACGGGCAGACGACCGACAATCCGAAGGAAGCCGGGGAACTGTCGGGTAACGTGAACAAGAATCCGGCGCTGAGGCTGGCCCGGTTCCAGGCGGCCGAAAAACTCCTCGCCCAGCAGCCCAACGTGAAAAAGGGCGAAATGGCCGCGCTGGGCTACTGCTTCGGCGGCGGCGTGGTGCTCAACATGGCGCGCGCCGGCGAGCCGCTTCAAGCCGTGATCAGCTACCACGGCGTGCTGGCCACCGATACCCCGGCCAAGCCCGGCGACATCAAGGCCAAGCTGGCCATCTTCCACGGCGAAGCCGATCCCATCGTGCCCGCCGCGCAGCTCGAAGCCTTCAAGACCGAAATGGACAATGCCAAGGTCGATTACATGCTGGTGACCTATCCGGGCGCGAAGCACGCCTTCACCAACCGCGAGGCCGACAGCTACGCAGCCGAGTATGGCCTGCCGGTGAAATATGATCGGGCCGCCGACACGGATTCGTGGACGCGCACGCTGGAGTTCCTGCGGGCCACGCTTCACAATGACTGACGCCTGCGACCACGAGGACTGCCACGCGCCCCACGGCAGCGGCAGCCAGGGCATTCCGCAAGTCGGCGCATTCGACCCGGCTGCGTTCGAGCGTGCGGTGAACGACATGCTCGTCGCCTGCGGGGTGGCGCCCGATTCGGTGCATACCGGGCGTACCGCGCAGCGGGTGCGCGAACTGTGGCAGAAGCGCCTGCTCGGCGGCTATGCGATCTCGCCTGCCGAGGCGCTGGGCGATGGGTTCGACGACGAACGCGACGACATGGTCGTGGTGCGCGGCATCGCCGTGCACGGCGTATGTCCGCATCATCTGGTGCCGTTCCGTGGCGTGGCGCATGTGGCCTATATCCCAGGCGGACGGCTGCATGGCTTCGGCCGCATCGCACGCATGGTCGACGCCATCGGCCACCGCTTCACCTACCAGGAATGGATGACGCGCGATATCGCCGAGGCACTGGTGACGCATGGCCGGGCCCAGGGCGCGGCGTGCATCGTCGAGGCCGAGCAGCTGTGCCTGTTGCTGGGCGAGGACCGGCGCGGCGACGAACGCGTCGTCACGCAGGCTTTCAGCGGCAGCTTCCGGCACAGTGACCAGCAGCGCAACGAGTTCCTGCGCGCCGTCGCGCAGCGGGAACTGCGTTGAAGGATGACGCGGCCCGTCCGGCGCACAGCGTGCCGCTTTCTGTGGATCGCCCTGCTGGCAACAGGCCCGCTGTATGCCGACGAAGCGCCCAACTGGTACAGCGAGGCGCCGCCAGAGGCGGTGATCAATCTGGCCGAGCCTGCGCCGGATGAGGTGGTGGTCGTGGTCAACGACAACGCGCTCGGCGGCAACCATGCCGGCTTGTTTGCCGGCGCGACCCTGATCGACCCGGCGGGCAGCTATGTCTGGACGCGCAGCCGCGACAAGGCCTGGCCGGGCCCGACGCTTGCGGATTACGCGCGCTACCAGACGGTGGATGGCCCGAATATCCGTTTTTATCGCTTTCGTCTGCAGTCGCCGGTTTTTGCCGCCATCGTGCGGCGCATCCGCGATGCCGGCTCCACACCGCCCCTTTTTTGCGCCGCCGCCGTGCAAAATCTGCTGGCCGGTCTTGCGCCATTCGATCGCATCAAGCGGGTAGGCTTCACTACGCCGAGCGCGCTCGGACACGTTCTGGACGCTCTGACCCAGGGAAAGGATGCGATCGGCGAATGCCAGAAACTGGATGCCTCGCCTTGCTGAAGTATTGATTAGGGCCTGACGCTATCCGCCGCGCAAATCGGACGCTATCCGGATACGATGACGGCCATCCGTGAAAAACCTCCCGAAGAGAACCTGGCCATGACATTCAACCCGAAACGGGCATCGTCCACAGCGGCAGCACATCCCTGATGGCCCGCCACAACCCTGCGCTGCGTCCGCGCACCTTGATCCTGCCGCCTGCACCCTATGCGGCGGCCATGCTGGCTGGCTGGTGGCTGGATCGCAACCAGCTTGCGCTGCCGCTCGACCTGGGGACCATGACGCGTCCGCTCGGCTGGCTGGCCGTCGGCATCGGGCTGGCGCTGTTCGCCTGGACGTTATGGACGTTCATGCACCACCGCACCACGGTCAATCCGTATGTCGCCGCCTCGTCGCTCTGCACGGGCGGGCCGTTCCGCTACAGCCGCAATCCCATCTATCTCGGCGATTGGTTCATCCTGGCCGGCGTGTCGCTCCTGTTGGGCACGTTCTGGCCGCTCGTGTTCGCTCCCCTGATCTGGATCATGATTCGCTTTGGCGTGATCCGGCACGAAGAAACTCATCTCGAAGCGAAATTCGGCGATGCCTACCGGGAATACAGAACCCGCGTCAGACGCTGGATATGACCGGGCCAGGCGTCAGTCGTGAGTATCCTGCTGAGCGTGCCCGAAGCTGCGACGTCCTCATCAGCGGCCTCATAGTCGAACGCGAGTTCTGGGACGTCTGCCCGCGGACAATGAGGGCCTTGTCCGCACAAGCCTACAGCAGGGCCCGGGCATGGCCGTTATAACCGGAACGGACCATGCCCACAGGAGTCTTGCCATGAACATCACCCTGCATGACAAATCGCTGGAAATCCGCCTCACCGCGGCGGCGCAGAAGGCGCTCGCGCGACGCGACCGCCCGCTGGTGGCCGAGATGGAGCTGCTGTTCTCGTGCCTGTTGCGCAAGCGGGTGTATTTTGGCGAATCGCCGGAGCAGTCCACCCCCGTCAACGATCACCTCTCGGTGCGCTTCAAGCCCATCATGACCCGGCGCTGCAGCGTGGCCGAGGGCGGCGCGGCGCCCCCATCCGAGCGGTTCCCGCTCGAAAATCCGCGTCCCTACGTGCCCAACTGGCTGGCGATCGACTACCGGCGGGGCCAGTGGGTCGGCGAATTCGGCTACGCCAGCTAAAGATTTCCGTGGGCCTGTGGCGTCGGGTTGCAGAGACCGGCAGGAAATGCCCTGCCCCGGACGCCCTGCCACTTAAAGTTTGCGTGTCCCGGACCGATACCGTTGTCTCAATAAGAACTGCCTATGCGCGTGACGCTTTCCAGATGATGTTCCGGCCAGGCGAACAAGCGATTGTTTGGGCTGCAACAGACCCAAGGCATACCCAGGCCCGCCGGCATGAATAATCCCGCCGCTATGAATAAGGTTGACGACGCTTCGCCATCCGCCCACCTCGAATTGGCACAATGCCACATTCGGGTGTTCGTCGCGCTGCCCATCCTGATCGGCTGGTATCTGTTCTGGTATGTGCAGGCACGCAGCACCGAGGCCAATACCGGCTTGGCGGGCCTGTGCGTGTTCTATGCCTTCGCGCTGGCGCATTGGGCCCATGTGAAACGCTATCCGGGCATTTATCCCCTGCGGCGAATCGTGGCGATCGTGATGGACCAGCTGGGCTGTTTCATCGGGATGCTGCTGACCCGGGAACTGGGGACGATCATCGTCTTTCTGAATCTCTGGATATCGCTGGGCAACGGAATCCGCTTCGGCGTGAAATGGATGGCCCTGTCGGCTACCCTCGCGACCACCGGGCTGATCGTCCTGAGTGTGGTGTCGGATTACTGGAGCCAGCGTCCCATCTGGATCATCAGCCTGGTATTGCTCAATGCGGCGATCCCGGCCTATGTGGCGAGTCTGATCCGCGGTTTTCACGACGGCCAGGCCAGGCTTGCCCAATACGCCGGTCACATGGAGAGGATGGCCCTGAAGGATGGCCTGACCGGCTTGCCCAACCGGGCGGCATTGTTCGATGAATTCGAGAAGGCAAGCGCCCACGCCCGGCGCACGGGCTCGGCCATCGCCGTGCTCTACTTCGATCTGGACGGGTTCAAGCAGGTCAACGACAGGCTCGGGCATGCGCAGGGTGACATGCTGCTCAAGGAAGCGGCCAACTGCGCGAGTGCCGTGCTGCGGGGCGAGGACGTTCTGGCCCGTCTGGGCGGGGATGAGTTCGTCGTCCTGTTGCGGGTGCATGATTCCGGCAAGCGGGCCCGCAGGGTCGCGGAGAGAATCCGGCAATCCATCGCCTCCATCGAGGCGATCGACGGCAATCCGGTCCATGTGACCGCCTCCGTCGGGATGGTAGTGGCGAGCGGTCTGGATGCGGATCGCCTGGGCGCCGAACGGATCGTTCATGAGGCCGACCTCAATATGTATGCGGCCAAGAAGGATGGCAAGAACCAGATCGTTCTGACCACGCTGTCGAGCGAAATCAGGCTGGCAACCCGGCGGGCCTAAACCGGGTCTTCCGCCAGGCCGAAGAGCGTCCGCGCGTTGCGGGTGGTGGCACGGGCCACGGCGACAATATCCAGTCCGCGCAGTTCGGCCAGCGTCTGCGCGATGCGCGGCAGTTCACCCGGAGAATTGCGTCCGCGTCCGATCCACGCCGGCGGGATGTCGGGACTGTCGGTTTCCAGCACGATGGCGTCGAGCGGCAGGCCGGCCGCCAGCCGCCGCAGATTGTTGGCGCGCGGCCAGGTGAAGGCGCCGCCGAATCCCAGCTTGAAGCCCAGCCTGATGAATTCGTCCGCCTGCTGCGGACTGCCGTTGAAGGCGTGGGCGATGCCGCCGCGCACCCTGATCCTGCGCAGGTGCTTCAGCAGTTCGTCGTTGGCCTTGCGGCAGTGCAGCAGCACGGGCAGGTCGTAGTCGCGTGCGATTTTCAGCTGCTCGACGTAGAAGAATTCCTGCGTCGCGTAGTCAAGATCCCTGACGAATAAATCGAGGCCGATCTCGCCGATCGCCACCGGGCGCTGTGCCTCGATCTGCGTACGCAGATCGGCGAGGTGTTCCGGGCGGTGGACGCCGATGTACATCGGGTGCAGTCCCCATGCCGGCAGACAGCCGGGATAGCGTGCACAGGCGGCGGCCACCGCGGCGAAGTTGTCGCGGCTGATGGCCGGGACGATCTGGAGGCCGACTCCGGCGGCGACAGCGCGTGCGTACTCGGCGTCGCGATCGGCATCGAATTCGGCCGCGTCGAGATGGCAGTGGGTATCGATAAAAAACGGCGCCCTGGAAGACGCCGTTTCGTTTGCAGCCGACATCGACGATCAGTCGTTGTTGGCAAAACCCAGCAGGCTCAGCAGGCTGGTGAAGAGGTTGAAGATGGCCACGAACAGCGTGACGGTCGCCATGATGTAGTTGGTTTCGCCGCCGTGGATGATGTTGCTGGTCTCGTACAGGATGAGGCCGGACATCAGGAGCACGAACATCGCCGATACCGCCAGCGAGAGGCCGGGCATATGGAAGAAGATTGCGCCCAGGCCGGCGAGGAAGGCGACCAGGATGCCGACCATGAGGAAGCCGCCCATGAAGCTGAAGTCCTTGCGGGTGGTCATCACATAGGCCGACAGGCCGAGGAAGATGGCCGCGGTGCCGCCCATCGCCATCATCACCACCTGCGAACCGTTGGGCATCGCCAGGTAGGCGCTGAGAATGGGGCCGAGCGTGTACCCCATGAAGCCGGTGAGGCCGAACACGAAGGCGATGCCGAGGCCGCTGTCGCGGAACTTGGTGGTCAGGAACAGCAGGCCGTAGTAGCCGACCAGTGTGAGGATGATGCCGGGATGCGGCAGGTTCAGCGCCATCGCCGCGCCGGCGGTCGCGGCGGAAAACGCCAGCGTCATAGACAGCAGCATGTAGGTGTTGCGGACGACCTTGTTGGTCGACAGGGCGGCAGACTGGCTGCGGCCAAGGGTGGTGACTTGCGGATTCATCTAAGCTCCTCTTACCTATTCACGACAAGGTACCGATTCAGAGTCGTTCTGACCGGTACGAGTTCCCGAGTGCGTTCAGGATTACGGGTGAGCATACCGTGATGCGGGGCAGCTTGCCACCCGCGACTTTCTGGCGGAGAGGGTTTTCAGGGGGCAGCTCCGTCTCATTCGCCGGGTTTCATGCCGCGCTGCAGCAGATTCATCAACTCGATCGGCATCGGAAAGACGATGGTGTTGGTCTTGTCACCTGCGATGTTGGAGAGTGTCTGCAGGTAGCGCAGTTGCATGGCCTGCGGCTTGGTGGCGAGGATTTCCGCTGCCGCCAGCAGTTTCTCCGAGGCCTGCAGTTCGCCTTCGGCATGGATGATCTTGGCGCGCCGCTCACGTTCGGCTTCGGCCTGCTTGGCGATCGCGCGCACCATGGTTTCGTCGATGTCGACGTGCTTGATCTCGACGTTGGACACCTTGATGCCCCAGGCGTCGGTCTGCGCATCGAGCAATTGCTGGATGTCCTGGTTCAGGCGTTCGCGTTCGGCCAGCATGTCGTCTAGCTCGTGCTTGCCGAGCACGGCGCGCAACGTGGTCTGCGCCAGCTGGCTGGTGGCGACCAGAAATTCCTCCACCTGCAGAATCGCCTTGGCCGGATCGATGACGCGAAAATACAGCACGGCGTTGACCTTGACCGAGACGTTGTCGCGCGAGATCACGTCCTGGCTCGGCACGTCGAGCACCACGGTGCGCAGGTCGACCCGCACCATCTGCTGGATGCCGGGGAGGATGATGACCAGGCCGGGGCCCTTCACCTTCCAGAAGCGCCCGAGCATGAACACCACGCCGCGTTCGTATTCGCGCAGGATGCGCAGGCTGGCGACCAGCAGCGCGATGACCACGAACACAATGGTGATGCCGCTGAATTCAAACATGCTCATTCTCCTTGTCGGGTTCAACATCGAGTATCAGGCCGTCCCGTGCGCGCACCCGGATCGGACTGCCGCAGGCAAGAGGCGTCTTGCTGCGCACGCGCCAGTGTTCGCTGTGCACGCGTGCCCAGCCTTCGTGTTCGATGTCTTCCAAAGTGACACCCGGGGCGCCGACCAGTTCCTCGGCACCGGTCACCACCGGCTGCCGGCGTGCGCGCAGCGCCATGCCGGCGACGAAGAAGCTGAACAGGGCGCTGGTCGCCGCCACCGGAACGATCAGCGCCCACGACAGCCCGTAACCCGGCAGGTCGGTGTCGATCAGCATGACCGAACCGAGGATGAACGCGGCGATGCCGCCCAGTCCGAGGGCGCCGAAGCTGGGTACGAAGGCCTCCGAGATCATCAGCACGATGCCCAGCAGCATCAGTGCCAGCCCGGCATAGCTGATCGGCATGGCCTGCATCGCGAACAGTCCGAGCAGCAGGCAGATGCCGCCGACCAAGCCGGGGAACAGCATGCCGGGGTTGGCGAACTCGTAGATCAGCCCGTAGATGCCGAGCAGCATCAGGATGTAGGCGATGCCGGGGTTGCCGATCACCGCCAGCAGGCGGCTGCGCCAGTCGGGCATGACGCGCTCGATGGCGGCATGCGCGGTGTCCAGGGTGATCGTCCGGTCGCCCAGCGCGATGCTGCGGCCGTTCAGCTGTTCCAGCAGGTTATCCAGGTCGGTCGCCACAAGGTCGATCACCTTCAGCTTCAGCGCCTCGGACGCGGGCAGGCTGACGGCCTCGCGAACCGCCCGCTCGGCCCAGTCGGCATTGCGCCCGCGCAGCTCGGCGAGGCCGCGGATGTAGGCCGCGGCGTCGTGTACCACCTTGCGCATCTTGGCGTCGCCCGGCGGCGCGTCGGGCTGGTCGGACGTGGCGGGTTTGTTGCCCGCCGGCGCCAGTTCGACCGGTGTCGCGGCGCCCAGGTTGGTGGCCGGCGCCATCGCCGCGATATGGCTGGCATAGAGGATGTAGGTGCCGGCGCTGGCGGCGCGCGCGCCCTGGGGCGAGACATAGGTTGCGACCGGGACCGGCGAGGCGAGGATGGCCTTGATGATGTCGCGCATCGAGGAGTCCAGTCCGCCCGGCGTGTCCAGTTCGATCACGACCAGGTTCGCCTTGTCTTCGGCCGCCCGGTCAAGCCCACGCACCAGATAATCCGCGCTGGCCGGCCCGATCGCGCCCTGCACCGTCAGCACGCGCACGGAGGCGGCGCTGGCGGAAAAGGCCAGCAGGGCCAGACAAGCACAGAGCGCAAGGCGCGACAGGGGACACAGCGGGTTCATCCCCTCAATGTAGACGTAATCCCGGCGCCTGTCGTTTACGCCTCAGAGATACCGCAGCCACAGGTAGAGGCTGCTCACCGCTATGCTCGCCAGCATCAGCGGAAACGCCATCAGCATGAAGGGCAGAAAGCGCACGGGGTGGCCCGCGCGCTCGGCAAAGCCGGCCACCACCAGGTTGGCCGACGCGCCGACCAGGGTGCCGTTTCCGCCAAGGCAGGCGCCGAGCGCGAGCGACCACCACAAGGTGCCGATCTGTTCCGGCGTGAACGTGCTGCCCATGCTCTGGATCACCGGAATCATGGTGGCGACGAAGGGAATGTTGTCGACTACCGCGGAGAGCACGGCCGAGACCCACAGAATGACGTAGGCGGTGATGGTGAAATCGCCGCCGGTCCAGTCGACGATCTTGTGCGCCAGCAGTTCCAGCGCGCCCGCCTTCTCGATGCCTGCCACCACCACGAACAGGCCGACGAAGAAGAAGATGGTGATCCATTCCACTTCGCCGAAGGTGCGGTGGATGGCGTGCGACTGCTCTTCGGCCTTCTTGTCGTAAACGCGCAGCAGCAGCAGCAGGGCTGCGCCGAACATCGCGATGGTGCCCGGCTCCTGGCCGATGGCATGCGCCATCACGAAGCCTGCGATTACCAGCGCGATGACGAACAGCGCCTGTTTCAGCAGGCGTGCGTCGGTAATTGACTCGCGCTCGTTGAACGCCATCACCAGGGCGCGGTCTTCTTCCGAGGCGTGCAGCCGGCGTCCCCAGATGAAATAGATCGGGATCAGCACCAGCGCCATGACCACGACCGCCACCGGGCCCAGATTGAACAGGAAATCGTTGAAGGTGAGCCGGGCCGCCGAGCCGATCATGATGTTGGGCGGATCGCCGATCAGGGTGGCGGTGCCGCCGATGTTGGAGGCAAAGATCACCGAGAACAGGTAGGGATAGGGGCTGATGCGCAGGGCATCGGTGATCAGCAGCGTGACCGGCGCGATCAGCAGGACGGTGGTGACGTTGTCGAGCAGCGCCGAGAACACCGCGGTCACCAGCGACAGCATCACCAGCAGGCCCCACGGGTCGGCCTTCACCAGTTTGGCGGCTTTCACCGCCACATACTGGAAGACGCCGCTTTTCTGCGTGATGGCGACGATCACCATCATGCCGGTGAGCAGGCTGATGGTGTTGAGGTCGATACCGTGAAAGGCTTCCGCCTGGT
Source organism: uncultured Thiobacillus sp. (assembly GCA_964533095.1). GTDB lineage: Bacteria > Pseudomonadota > Gammaproteobacteria > Burkholderiales > Thiobacillaceae > Thiobacillus. Next base: position 34,213 of record CAZHKS010000004.1, read on the forward strand.
TCAGCACGCCGGCGAAAATCATCAGGCCGGCGCCGAGCAGCGCGACCACCGAGCGGTTGATCCTTTCGGTGACGATGACCGCATAGGTCAGCACGAAGATGGTGAGCGACACCACGAGCGGCGACAGGCCGAAGATGGCTTCGGCAGAAGCAGAATGCGCCATGTCAGTTCCCGGCCTGGGCGATCAGGTGCGCCAGCAGGACGCGGCGCGACAGCATGCCCTTGAATTTTCCGTCTGCACCCAGCACCGGCAGCGGCGACGCATGCCGATACAGCAGCAGGGCCGCTTCAAGCAGCGGGGTGTCTTCATCCAGCGCCGGCAGGTCGAGAAGATCCACATCGCGCAGCCGCTTGGCGGCCAGTTCCTTGAGGTGGGTGGCGATCAACGCGGTGCCGTCGCCAACGAAGCGCAGGTCATTCAAGCCGTGCTCGCCGCGCGCGCTGGCCGGCAACAGCTCGCCCAGAATATCGCTGATATCCACCAGCCCCGCCCATTTGCCGCCATTGCAGACGGGCAGGTGGTTGACGCCCTTGTCCAGCATCTGGTGCAGGGCATCGAGCAGGGAGGTCTCCGGGCTCAGGCAGGCTGGCTCCGGCAGGAGAGAAACGGCGCGCAGGGTCATGGCAGGCGAACTTCGACGGCAAAGGCTGCATTTTTGCAGATGTGCCGGACAGACGATAGCGTGTTCATGCCGTCGTGCCGTCGTGGCGGGCGTAATAGGCTTTCAGCATGAAGGGTGGCGCGACCGTGGTGAGCGCGATGACGATCAGCAGCGCGGCGTAGGTCTCGGCGTCCAGGATGCCCTGGTTCAGGCCCAGTTGCGCGAAGATCAGGCCGACCTCGCCGCGCGGAATCATCGACAGGCCGATGGCTGTCTGGCGGAAGCGGCTTTCGCGGATGAAGTAGCCGGAGACGAGTTTGCCGGCGATGGCCACCACGATCAGCGCGCCGCCCAGTTGCCAGACACGGGGCGAGCCCCAGTCCACCGTGTTGAGGTTGAGCGATACGCCGACCATCACGAAGAACATCGGCGCGAAGGTATGGATCAGCGGTCGCATCTGCTCTTCCAGCCGGTGCGCCAGCTGCGGGCTGGGCTCGAACCAGCGGTCGAGTGCCGGCAAACCGAGCCGGTGCATCACGTTGAAACGGAAGTGCTGTGACAGCGCAATGCCCGCGGCAAAGCCGCCCATGATCAGCGGGGCGCCGACCGCGTGCGCCAGCCAGGAAAACAGCAGGATAAGCGCCAGCGCCATGGTGATGAGCAGGCCGGGGGTGGCCGAGCGCTGGTCGTAATGGTTGATGATCTGTCCGGCCAGCTTGGCGACCAGGGGTGACAGCAGCATGAACAGCACGATGAACAGTGCGACGGTGCCGGTGGCCGCCAGCGAGACTTCGCGTTGCTCCGCGAACTGGTACAGGAAGGCCAGCGTGAGCACGCCCAGGATGTCGTCGAGCACCGCCGCACCGATCACGATCTGCGCCTCGTCCGTATGCCGCTTGCCGAGATCGTCGAGCACCCGCACGGTGATGCCGATGCTGGTTGCAGTGAGCGTGCCGCCGATGAACAGCGCCGCCAGGTTGTCGAGGCCGAAGCCCCAGCGGCAGATGGCGTAGCCGAGCGCGAAGGGCAGGACAAAGCCGACTACCGCCACCACGAGGGGCTTGATACCGGATTTGGCGAGGCGGAACAGGTCGGTGTCCATGCCCACTTCGAACAGCAGCAGGATGATGCCGATTTCCGCCAGCAGCTTCATCGTGTCGTCGGGCGTGATCCAGCCCAGCAGAGACGGCCCCACCAGCAGGCCGGCCAGCAGTTCGCCGATCACCGAAGGGATGCCGTGGCGCCCCGCGATCTCCGAAAACAGCCGCGCGGCGATGAGGATGATCGCGAGATAAAGAAAGAATTGATGGAGTTCCATGCGGGGTGTCCTGAATCGGGTGCGGGGCGAGGCGGAAGTCTTGCCTGTGACCGGGGCTGCGAACAGCTGGGTTGGGACCATCTTAACGTGTGGGACGGTGATGCTGAACCCTCGGGCTCCTGGGCGGGCGGATGGAGGCGCCACGTTTTGCTGCCGCGGAGCCGGCAGGCTTGCGCATCCAAATGGTTTTGTGCAAACATAAAAGGCAGTTTGCCGGCCATTCAGCTTCCGGCCTCGGGTTGTCAGGCGGCCAGCGCGCCATCCCGCGGCCCGGCTGGCAAGGACGCATGAAGCGATTTCGCAACAGCGCTTTCTGCCGAGTCTGAAATCGCTGGACGATGATCCCTGCCAGAACCGCACCGGGCGGCGAGTGCCGATGCGCGACGGTCCCAGCCTCGGCACCCGGGTGAATATCGATCACGACGCCGTTCCATTGCGGGCAGGGGCGGTACCGACACGGCGTTCCTGTTCAAACCGGATCACACAACCTAGTCTGGAATCTTTGGTTGGCCGGGGTGTCAATTAATATTATTGTGCAATAGCTTTTATATGAGTGTTAACCAATGAATACGCCGAATGAAGTGACTGCGATGCGTTCGCCCAACGATGCCCTTCAATCGGCAGACCAGACCGTGATCACCTTTGGCGAAACCCTGGTAGACCAGTTTCGCGACCGCAACGTGCTGGGCGGTGCGCCGTTCAACGTTGCCTGCCATCTTGGCGCACTGGGGGCGCATCCGGTGCTGGTGACGCGGGCCGGCAAGGACACACTGGGCGAACAGCTGTTGCAGGCGATGAATGCACGCGGCCTCGACCTGCGTGGCGTGCAGCGAGATCCGTCGCGTCCGACCGGGCGGGTCAAGGTGACCGAGACCGCCCGCGGCCATGCGTTCGACATTCTGTCCGACCAGGCCTACGACCACATTCATGCCAGTCTGGCACGGATGGTGGGCCTGTCGTTGCATCCCCAGATGGTTTACTTCGGTACCCTGTCGCAGCGCGGTGATTCGCGTCGTGCCCTGCGCGAACTGCTCGGCACAGTCGATGCCTGCGCGTTCCTGGATGTCAACCTGCGCGATCCATGGGTGGACGCCGACACCCTGCGCTGGTCGCTGCAGCAAGCCCACGTGGTCAAGCTCAATGAGGACGAACTGACCCGCATCGGCGATATCTTTTCGCTCGATGGCGCCACGCCGCAGGCCCGGGCCGCCGTGCTGCTGTCGGGCTTCGACCTGCAGCGGGTGGTGGTGACACGCGGCCCGGAGGGCGCCTGGACGCTCGATGCGGCAGGGCGCATCGAGTCGGTGGCCGGAACGCCGCTGGATCATGTGGTCGACACCGTGGGCGCGGGCGACGGCTTTGCCGCCGTGTTCATGCTCGGCATGTTGCGCGGCTGGCCGCTGGTCGACCAGCTGGCGCGCGCCGATGCCTTCGCCCGCGCCTTGTGCGGGATACGCGGCGCGGTGCCGCCCACCCAGGATTTCTACCGCCCGTTCATCCGCGACTGGCAGCTTCAATCGGAGGTGATGCGTGCATGACCTGTATGTGCTGATGCTGAGCGTGCACGGGCTGATGCGCGGGCACGATCTGGAACTGGGACACGACGCCGACACCGGTGGCCAGACCCTGTACGTGATCGAGCTGGCGCGGGCGCTGGGGCGCCACACCAGGGTCGAGCAGGTCGACGTGGTGACGCGCCTGGTCGACGATGCCTCGGTGTCGCCGGACTATGCCGCGCCGAGCGAGACGCTGGGCGAGGGCGCCCGCCTGGTGCGCCTGCCCTGCGGCCCGCGACGCTATCTGCGCAAGGAAAGCCTGTGGAACCACCTCGACCAGCTGGTCGACCGTACCATCGGCTATCTGCGCCAGCAGCCGCGCCTGCCCGACGTCATCCACAGCCATTACGCCGATGCCGGCTATGTCGGCGTGCAGCTGTCGCAGCTGCTCGGCATCCCGCTGGTGCACACTGGCCATTCGCTCGGTCGCTGCAAGCGCCAGCGCCTGCTCGACCATGGCCGCAAGGCGCAGGCGATCGACCGCCAGTTCAACTTCGGCCGCCGCATCGCCGCCGAGGAGGACGTACTCGAGCATGCCGCGCTGGTGGTCACCAGTACCGCGCAGGAAAGCAGCGAACAGTACGGTCTGTATGAAAACCACCAGCCGGCGCGCATGGTGGTGATTCCGCCCGGCACCGACACCTCGCGCTTCGCGCCGCCCGGACACGAACCGATTCCGCCTCATGTGCCGGCGCTGGTCGACCGTTTTTTCGTGCAGCCGAAAAAGCCGCTCATCCTCGCCATCTGCCGCCCCGAAATGCGCAAGAATCTGCGCCGGCTGGTGGCCGCCTTCGGCGAATCGCCCGAACTGCGCGCGCGCGCCAATCTCGCCATCGTGGCCGGCAACCGCGACGACATCCGCAACCTGGACGAGGCCCAGGCCGACGTGCTGAAGGACCTGCTGCTCGATGTGGATCGGTACGATCTCTGGGGCAGCGTCGCGCTGCCCAAGCAGCACCAGTCGGACGACATTCCCGCGCTCTACCGGCTGGCGGCGCAACGCCGGGGCGTGTTCGTCAATCCGGCGCTGACCGAGCCGTTCGGCCTCACCCTTATCGAGGCGGCGGCGAGCGGTTTGCCGGTGGTTGCCACCCGTGACGGCGGCCCGCCCGACATCCTCGCGCATTGCGAAAACGGCGTTCTGGTCGACCCGCTCGATACCGCCGACATCGCCCGCGGCCTGCTCGCCGTGGTGTCGGACGCCCGGCTCTGGCAGCGCTATGCACGGCATGGCATCAGCGGCGTGGCCCGCCACTACACCTGGGATGCCCACGTCGAGAAATACCTGAAGGCGATCGACCGGGTGATCCACCGCAGCCGCAAGCAGGTGCGGCGCGAACGCGTGGTGCAGCGCCCGTCGTCCGGCCTCATGCCCTACGTGCGGCGCATGCTGATGAGCGATATCGACAACACCTTGCTGGGCGACCGCGCCGGGCTCGACGCGCTGGTTCGCGTGTTGCGTGCGCAGCCGCGCAGCTTCGGCTTCGGTGTGGCAACCGGACGCCACCTGCCGAGTGCGCTCGATGTATTGAAACAGTCGCGGGTGCCGCTGCCCGACGTGCTGATCACCGCGGTCGGCAGCGAGATTCACTATGGCCCCGAGATACGTCCCGATACCGGCTGGCTCCGCCACATCCAGCACCTGTGGCGACGCGATGAACTGGCTTCGCTGTTCGCGGGCCTGCCCGGACTGACGCTGCAATCCGACGACCAGCAAAGTGAATTCAAGCTGAGCTTCAATGCCGATCCGGCCACCTCGCCGACCCCGAGCGAACTCAAGATCCTGCTGCGACAGGCGCGGCTGCACGCCAACCTGATCCACTCGCACGACGTCTTTCTCGATGTGTTGCCGATCCGTGCATCCAAAGGACAGGCCATCCGTTACCTGGCCTATAAATGGGGATTCCCGCTGTGCGCCTTCCTGGTGGCGGGCGATTCCGGCAACGATCTGGAAATGCTGGTGGGGGACACGCTGGCGGTGGTGGTGTCCAACCACAGTGCCGAACTGGAGAAGCTGCGCGGTCTCGAACAGGTGTATTTCGCCGAGGCGCCCAGCGCATCCGGCATTCTCGAAGGCATGGCGCATTACGGATTCCTGACGGATCCTGCGCCGGGCCTGCATAAGGAGGCGGCATGATCGATGCACTGAAGACCTGGACGGTAGATCACCGTGATCCGGTGGACGCCTTCCTGCGCCGCTGTTTTGCCGAAAACCGCGTGCTGCTGCTGCAAAGCGACCTGTGTCACGTACTCGATGCCCTGGCAACCGAATCCGCCAACCCGCTTGACGGCACGCCCCTGCAACAAGCCGTACGCCATTTTCAGGAAGGCGTGTTCCAGCATCCCTGGGCCTACTTCGCCCTGCGCGAAGGGGCGGGGCGCTGGCGATACCTGCGCATGCACCAGGAACAGCTCGTCCCGGAGGGCGTGTCGGTGAGCGAGTTCCTCGCCTTCAAGGAACTGATCGTGAAGGCGCCGGAGGACGGCGACAGCGTGCTGGAGATCGACTTTGGGCCCTTCGGCCGCCACGTGCCGCGGCTGCAGGAAACGCGTTCGATCGGGCAGGGCGTGCTGCACCTCAACCGCCACCTGGCGAGCGCGATGTTCACCCGGCCCGAGGTCGGCCACGCCCGCATGCTGAACTTCCTGCGCATGCACACGATCGACGGCCAGCAGTTGATGCTCGCACCGCATATCAGCGACGTGGCGGCCCTGCGCGACGCCTTGCGCGAGGCGCTGCGGCAGCTCGATGCGCTCGACTCCGAAGCGCCGTGGACGGAATTCGCCGCTGCGCTCGGCAGGCTGGGCTTCGAGCCCGGCTGGGGCGCCACGGCGGCGCGTACGAGCGAGACCATGGGGCTTCTGGTCGACATCCTGGAGGCGCCGTCGCCTACCGCACTGGAAGCCTTCCTTGCCCGCATTCCGATGATCTCTCGCCTGCTGATACTGTCCCCGCACGGCTACTTCGGCCAGGACAACGTGCTGGGACGCCCCGACACCGGCGGCCAGGTCGTCTACATCCTCGACCAGGTGCGTGCGCTGGAACACGAGATGCGCGACCGCATGGCGATCCAGGGCGTGCAGGTCGATCCGAAGATCGTCGTCGTGACCCGCCTGATCCCCGACGCCGACGGCACCACCTGCAACGTGCCGCTGGAAAAGATCCAGGGCACGGACCATGCCTGGATCGTGCGCGTGCCCTTCCATCATTCCAACGGCGAGATCGTGCGGCAATGGATTTCGCGTTTCGAGATATGGCCGTATCTCGAAGCCTTCTCGGTCCTTGTCGAACGCGAGGCGCTGGCCCAGCTGGGGGGACGGCCGGATCTCATCATCGGCAACTATTCCGACGGCAACCTGGTGGCCAGCCTGCTGTCGGAGCGCCTCGGCGTGACCCAGTGCAACATCGCCCATGCGCTGGAACAGACCAAGTACCTGCACTCGGCGCTGTACTGGGAAGCCAACGACGCGGCCTATCACTTTGCCTGCCAGTACACGGCGGACCTGATCGGCATGAACCACGCCGACTTCATCATCACCAGCACCTACCAGGAGATCGCCGGCACCGCGCACAGCATCGGCCAGTACGAGAGCTACCGCGCGTATACCCTGCCGGGACTGTACCGGGTGGTCAACGGCATCGACCTGTTCGATCCCAAGTTCAACATCGTGTCGCCGGGCGCCGATGCCGGCATCTATTTTCCCTTTACCGACACGGCGCGGCGCCTGCATTCGCTGATGCCGGAGATCGAACGCCTGCTCTACGCACCCGACCCCGGCGTGCCGCACCGGGGCCAGTTCGACGACCCCGACAAACCGCTTGTCTTCACCATGGCGCGGCTCGACCGCATCAAGAACCTGAGCGGTCTGACCGAGTGGTTCGGCGCCTGCGAACGCCTGTCCGAGGCGGCCAATCTGGTGGTGATCGGCGGCCACGTCGACGCCGCCGCCTCGACCGACGAGGAGGAAAAGGCCGAAATCGCGCGCATGCATGCGCTGATGGACCAGTACCGGCTGGACGGGAAGATGCGCTGGCTGGGCACCCGCCTCGACAAGAACCTGGCCGGCGAACTCTACCGCCATGTCGCCGACCGCCGTGGCGTGTTCGTCCAGCCCGCGTTGTTCGAGGCCTTCGGCCTCACGCTGATCGAGGCGATGGCGTCCGGGCTGCCGGTGTTCGCCACGCGCTACGGCGGCCCGCTCGAAATCATCAAGAACGGGGTGTCGGGCTTCCACATCGACCCCAACGACGGTACTTCCGCAGCCGGAGCGATCGCCGATTTCCTGCAGCAGTGCGCGGCCGATCCGTCACGCTGGCAGCGCATCTCCGAGGGATCGCTGGCGCGCGTGGCCGCCCGCTATACCTGGCAGCTGTATGCCGAACGCATGATGACGCTGTCGCGCATCTACGGCTTCTGGAAATTCGTCAGCAATCTGGAGCGCGGCGAAGTCAGCCGCTATCTGCAGCTTTTCCATCACCTGCAATTCCGCCCCCTGGCGCGAGCAATACGAAAGGACTGAATCCAAACCCATGGATTATCTGAACATGCTGGAAACCTACCTCGGCGAATGGCGCGTCCTGACCGTGACCGCGCTGCACGTCGCTCTCATACTCGGGCTGGCCTGGCTGGTGCTGTGCGTGGCGCGCAAGGCAGTGGGCCGGTTGCGGCGGCACATGGAGCAGGATGTCGACGACATGGAGCAGATCAAGCGGCTCAATACGCTGGAGCAGGTGTTCCGCTACATCGTCGCGGTGGTGGTCACGCTGGTCACCGCCATGCTGGTCCTGAGCGAGGTCGGCATCTCGATCGCCCCCATCCTGGCCACTGCGGGGGTGCTTGGCATCGCCGTCGGCTTCGGGGCGCAAAGCCTGGTCAAGGATTACTTCACCGGGCTGTTCCTGCTGCTGGAAAACCAGGTGCGCCAGGGCGATGTGGTGGAAGTGGCCGGAAAGAGCGGCCTGGTCGAGGAGATGACCCTGCGCTACATCCGGCTGCGCGATTACGAGGGCAGCGTGCATTACGTTCCCAACGGCACCATCACGAGTGTCACCAACCGCAGCCGCGGCTTTGCCTATGCGGTGATCGACGTCGGCGTCGCCTATCGCGAGGATGTCGACGAGGTCTACGACCTGATGCGCAAGGTGGCGACCGGGCTGCGTGCCGACCCGGAACTGGCCGACAAGATCGTCGACGACCTCGAAATCGCCGGGGTCGACCAGTGGGGGGATTCGGCCGTGGTGATCCGCTGCCGCTTCAAGGTGATGCCGCTGGAGCAGTGGGGCGTGCGGCGCGCCTATCTGTATCGGCTGAAGAAAGCGTTCGACGCCGCCGACATCGAGATTCCCTTCCCGCATCTCACCGTATATGCCGGGCAGAACAAGGACGGCAATGCGCCGCCCTTGCGTTTGCTGCGGGCGGTGGCGGAAGGGTCGCACTGAGGCGCAGGCTTGGTGCTAAGCTGGCAGAGTCAAAATCGAATCCATAGGGGGAACGTCATGGCCGAACCGAGCGATTTTTCAAGTCCTGCCGCGCAGCAGACCTGGATGGGCCGTCTCGGCAAAGCCCGCTTGCCGTTATGGGTGGCGCTGGCGGTGGTCGTGATATTGCTCGCCGTGCTGGGCTGGCAGCGCATGGCGATGAGTCGGGCCGACGCGCGCCTGGCGGCCGAGCGCCAGACCCTGAGCAGCCAGTTCCAGGCCGATCGCAGCGCGCTGGTGGCTGAACTGAAGGCCAAGGTCGCAGCAAATGCCGACGAAACGAAGCGCCAGTTTGGCATCGCGCTGGCATGGGCCGTGCGCGGGGAAATGATCCGCAACAATCTCGACCAGGTCGACCAGTTCTTCAACGAGATCATCAAGCTTCCGAACACCGAACGCGTACTGCTGGCGGACAGCACCGGCAGGGTGCGCGTGTCCACCGACCGCCGCTATCTCGGCGTGGAAATGTCGACGCTGGTGCCGGTCGAGGCGACGCTGCCGGAGGAAGTTGCAGTGCGCGCGGGACCGAACGAGACCAGGCTTCTGGTGATCCCCGTCATGGGGCTCAACAGCCGGCTTGGCACCGTGGTGGTGAGCTACCGCCAGCCCGACGTGCTGGCCGGGAACTGACAACGGACGAAGCGCTCAGTCGGCCTGGCCGACAATCAATACATCGCTGCTGGAATGCGCCAGAACATGTTTGGTGACACTGCCGAGCAGAAGTTCTTCCATCACCGACTGCCCGTGCTTGCCCATCACGATCAGGTCGGCGTCCATCGTCTGCTCGTGCTCCAGGATGCGTAGCGTGGCGGCGCCATGCACGAACTGGCGCGTCAACTGGCGGGGCGGCACGTGCAGCGTATCGATGAAGGCCTCCATCGCCACCTGTGCCGCGCCGCGCGCCTGGATCCTGTATTCATGAATCTGGTCGTCATCCATGCCGGAAAACCGGAAGGTGCTTTCCAGTTCCACCTCGAATGCGTGCAGCAGCACGATATCGGCGTCGGGCAGCCAGGCATGGGCGGTGTTGATGGCGGCGGCGGAATGAGCGGAAAAATCGACGGGTGCAAGGATGCGCCGATAGGGCGACTGCGGGCGCTGCTTGATCGCAAGCAGCGGGCGACGGGTTTTGCTCAGCACGCGCTCGGTGGTGGAGCCGAGCAGCAGTTCGACCATGAAATGCGTTCCGCGTGCGCCCATTACCAGCAAGTCGATCTGGCGCGTTTCAACGAGATCGATCAGCGCGGCATGGGCGGCCCCCTGCACCAGCGCGGTATCGATATGGCAGGCAGGGGGGGCCGCCAGAGCCGACGCCAGTTCGTTCAGATTCTTGTCCGCCTGGCTGAGTAATTGCGCTTCCAGCTTGGCGGCATCGCCAGGAAGCATGCGGCGCAGGGTATCGAGTGCCGATCGGCTGACGACGTGTGCGAGCGTAAGGCTGGCGGCGGGATGGACCTGGGCAAGCAGCGCGGCACGTTCCAGCGCATGGCGGGCAGGGGCCGAGAAGTCGGTGGCGGCAAGCAGTCTTCGTGTCTGGGTCATGCGGTTCCTCGGCAGAAGTGTCCGGTGGCGAGCCTCCGGTATCAGGACGCGTCATCGAGATGGGTTGGGATTCTCAGCCCGACCAGGCTGACATGGCCGGCCTCGACGGTGCGCACCACAAACTCCAGTTTACCCAGTCGGACGCGATCGCCCACTACGGGCTTGCCGCGCAATTTCAGGACCAGGAATTCCTCGAGCGTCAGTCCTGCGGCTTCCTCCGGCAAAGGCAGGCCGTACTGTTCCGCCACGGCCGCTATCTGCGCATCCGCACGCAGCACAAAATCGCCATAGAACTGCCGCTTCTCCAGGTAGGCCGGTGCGGCAGGGACGGTCAACAGATCGCTCAGGGCGGCACTGTCAGCATCCTGTGCGAGCACATAAAGCATGTCCCCGGCAGCCAGCCTCCCCGCGGTTTCCGGCGTCAATGCCGCGCTGTCCCGCATGACCGCCACCGGCCGTGCTGCGCCGGGCAGGCGCAGCGCATTCGCGTCCTGTCCGACGAGAGGCGCGAGCGGTGTCAGCCGATAGCCGAACAGGGCATGTCTGCCCGCCGGGCTGGCGGTCAGGTCGTGGCGCTCGGTAGGTTCGGGGGCCGGCGGCACTTGAAGCTTCAGATGGCGGGCCAGTGCGGAGATGGTCCAGCCCTGCACGGTCAGCGAGATCAGCACGACGAAGAAGGCGACGTCGAGGATCAGGGCGGCTTCGGGTATTCCGGCCAGGAGTGGAAACAAGGCCAGGATGATGGGCACCGCGCCACGCAGCCCGACCCAGGCAATGAACGTCTGCTCGCGCCACGGGAAACGGAAAGGCAGCAGGCAGAGGCCGACCGCGAGGGGGCGGGCCAGGAACATCAGGACCAGCGCAATGGCCAGGGCTGCCGGGGCGTGCTGGACGAGATCGCGCGGCGTGGCGAGCAGGCCCAGCATCAGGAACATGCTGATCTGCGCCAGCCAGGTCAGCCCGTTGTGCACCTGCAGGATGTTGGTCGATTCGCGCGGATTGCGGTTGCCCACCATCACGCCGCACAGATAAATGGCCAGGAACCCGCTTCCGCCCAGTACCGTGGTGAGGCTGTAGAGCAAGAGTCCGCCCGCGAGTATCAGCATGGGGTACATGCCGCGTTCCAGCGGAAGGCGGTTGACCAGCCACACCAGCAGCCACCCGCCGCCAAGGCCTGCGGTCAGGCCGAGGCCCATCTGCTGGACCAGCAGGATCAGCGTTTCCCACCCCGGGCTGCGCTGGCCGGTGACGATGAGCTCGATGAAGGCGAGGGTGAGCAATGCCGCCATCGGGTCGTTGCTGCCGGATTCGATCTCCAGCGTGGCGGATATCCGCTCCTTCAACGTCAGCCCTCTGGCATGCAGCAGGGCGAATACCGCCGCTGCATCGGTGGAGCCGACCACGGCGCCTACGAGCAGGCCTTCCAGCCAGCCGAAATCGAGTATCCAGGCAGCGAACAGGCCGGTCACCACGCAGGTCACCAGGACGCCAACAGTCGCAAGCATGGCGGCCGGGCGCAGGCTGGTGCGGAAACTCTCAGTGCGTGTATTGAGCCCGCCGTCCAGCAGAATGATGGCGAGCGCCACGCTGCCGACCGTATAGGCGATGCCGCTGTCATTGAATACGATGCCGCCCGGGCCGTCTTCGCCTGCCAGCATGCCGACCGCCAGAAACACCAGCAACAGCGGCATGCCGATCCGGTACGAGAGCGCACTGGCGAGGATGGCCAGCAACAGCAGCACGGTACCGGCTAGGACAAATTGGTTGATCAGATCCATGGGCTCGCGCGAAACTGCGTAGGGTACGGATGCACGCCACCACCATCGCATGATGGTGGTCTGGCATCATGATACCCTGTGCCTATGGATGCTTCTCTGCCATGCCATCCGGAAGTGGATATGTTTCGGCGTGGTGTGATCCCAGCTGCCGGCCAAGCTTGAAACACGCCTGACAATTGGGGATCACGTTTCGATGGGCAGCCAATTCGAGGCCGCATCAAAAAACGTCATGCAGAATCTCGCAGTCATCTGGATTTCGTTGCTCGCCTGCCTTGCCGTGATCGGCGTGGCGGGCGTTCGGCTTTCGCGCTACGGCGACATCATCGCCGAGAAAAGCGGGATGAGCCGCGGCTGGGTGGGCCTGATCCTGCTGGCGACGGTCACCTCGTTGCCGGAGCTGGTGACGGGCGTTGCTTCAGTGACGGTCGCCAACGTGCCGGATATCGCCGTGGGCGACATCATGGGTAGTTGCGTGTTCAACCTGCTCATTATCGTGGTGCTCGATTTCCTGTATCGCAAGGAATCCGTCTATACCCGCGCGCGCCAGGGCAACGTGCTGGCCGCCGGCTACGGCATCGCGCTAATCGGTTTCGCAGGCTTCAACCTGCTGCTGTATCGCGCCGGGACGTTTCCTTCTCTCGGCCATGTCGGCCTCTACACGCCCGTCATCCTGCTGCTGTACCTGCTGGCCATGCGCTCGCTCTATCGCTACGAGCAGGCCCAGGTCAGCGAATACGTGGAGGATCGCGTCGAACTCCATCCCGAGATGAGCCTGAAGCAGGCCATGCAAGGCTATGCCATGGCTTCGCTCGCAGTTGTGGCCGCAGGCATATGGCTGCCGTTCATTGCCAGGGACCTGGCCACGGCCATGGCCTGGGAACAGAGCTTCGTGGGCACCCTGTTCGTTGCCGCCGTCACGTCCGCACCCGAAGTCGTGGTCACGGTCGCCGCGCTGCGCATCGGCGCAGTCGACCTGGCCATCGGCAACCTGTTCGGCAGCAACCTGTTCAATATCGCGATCATCGCCATCGACGACCTGGCCTATCTGCCGGGTCCACTGCTGGCCGACGTGTCGCTCACCCATGCCGCCTCGGCCTTCTCCGCCATGATGATGAGCGGACTGGCCGTGGTCGGGCTGGTGCTGCGCCCCACTTCGCGCGTGTTTCGCTCGATCAGCTGGATCAGCCTGCTGTTGCTGGTCATCTACCTGCTGAATACCCTGTTCCTTTACCTGTATGGGAATTGAACCCAGGAACTGGCATGTGCTGTCGACCGAGGAGGCCACTGTCGAACTGGAGGTGGTGACGACGCAGGGACTCAGTGCCGACGTGACCGCCGAACGTCTCGTGCGCTTTGGCGAAAACCGCCTGCTTGAAGCTGCACCGCGCCCGTTGTGGTTGAAGTTTGTCGATCAATTCAAGAATTTCCTGGTTATCGTGCTGCTCTTCGCCGCCGGGCTGGCATGGGCCATCGGTGATTTGAAAGATGCGGTGGTCATCCTCATTGTCGTCATCTTCAATGCCATGCTGGGGTTTTATCAGGAGCACCGGGCGGAAAAAACGCTGGCGGCCTTGAAGGGCATGCTGGCTGCAACGGCCCGGGTGCGCCGGGATGGGCGGGCCGTCGATCTGGATGCGGTACTTCTGGTGCCCGGCGACATCGTGCTGCTGGAAGCAGGTGACCGCATTCCAGCTGACGGGCGTCTGCTAGCGGCCCACGCGCTGGAAGTCGATGAGGCGGCATTGACCGGCGAATCGCATGCAGTGGGCAAGTCGATCGCAGCATTGGAGACGGCCGATTTGCCGCTGGGTGATCGCGTGAATCTGCTCTACATGAACACCGTTGTCACCCGCGGACGTGCCGAACTGCTGGTCACCGCTACCGGCATGACGACCGAAATGGGCAAGCTGGCGGACATGATTGCCGCCGCCCCTGATTCGTCCACGCCACTGCAAAGACAGCTCGACACGCTGGGAAAAAAACTCGCAGCCATCGCCGGCGTGGTGGTCGCGTTCATTTTCGTCCTTGATTTTGCACGGGGACAGCCATGGACGGAAGCCGCGTTGACTGCCGTTGCACTGGCAGTGGCAGCCATCCCCGAAGGCTTGCCGGCGGTGGTGACGGTGACGCTGGCGATCGGCATGTGGCGCATGGCGAAAAACCGTGCAATTCTGAAAAAGCTGTCCGCGGTGGAAACGCTGGGGTCCACCACGGTGATCTGCTCCGACAAGACCGGCACGCTGACGCTGAACCAGATGACGGCGCGTGCCGGATGGTGCGAGGGGAGCCGTTTCACGGTGAGCGGGGAAGGCTACGCACCGCAGGGCGAAATTCATTACGAAACGCCGCTGCATGATCCGCGCGCCTTCTTTCTGCCCATGGCGCTATGCACCGAATCGCGGGTGCGCGATGGCCAGTTGATTGGCGATCCCACCGAGGGCGCCTTGTGGGTGCTGGCACAAAAACAGGGTATCGATCCGGAACATGAGCAGGACGATCAGCCGCGCATCGCTGAAATTCCGTTCGATTCGGCGCACAAGTTCATGGCGACGTTCCACCATGCCGGCGAGACGGTGGAAATGTTCATCAAGGGCGCGCCCGATGTGCTGCTGGCACGCTCCAGCGCTTGGCTCGCTGCTGCGGGCGAAGCCGCGCTGGATGCGGAGACCCGAAACCTTATCGAAGCTGAAAACGCGCATCTGGCCAGCCAGGCATTGCGCGTGCTGGCGGTGGCGCGGCGGATCATTCCTGCACACGATTTCGATCCGGCAAGCGACCTCATGGCCTGGAGGGGGGACTGGACGTTTCTGGGGCTGGCTGGCCTGATGGATCCGCCGCGCGCCGAGGCGAAACAGGCCATTGCCCACTGCAAACGCGCCGGCGTCCAGGTCAAGATGATCACCGGCGACCACAAATTGACAGCCGCCGCCATCGGCCACGAACTGGGGCTGACCGGGGACGTGGTGAGCGGTGCGGAACTCGATGCCATGGACAACGCTGAACTGGCGAGGCGCATCAATCACATCAGCGTATTCGCCCGCGTCTCGCCTGCGCACAAGGTGAAAATCGTTCAGGCTCTGCGCACCGACGGCCACGTCACTGCCATGACCGGCGACGGCGTGAACGATGCGCCCGCGCTGAAAGCGGCCGACATCGGCGTGGCCATGGGCATCACCGGCACTGCTGTGACCAAGGAGGCAGCCACCATGGTGCTGACCGACGATAACTTCGCCACCATCGTCATGGCTGTCGAGGAAGGCCGCGTGGTGTACGACAACATCATCAAGTTCGTGCGCTTTCAGCTTTCCACCAACATTGGTGCGATCCTTACAGTGCTGGTGGCCACGCTGATGGGCATGCCCACTCCCTTTACTGCGATTCAGCTTTTGTGGGTCAACATCATCATGGACGGCCCGCCCGCGATGACGCTTGGCATCGAACCGGCACGCCCCGGAATCATGCAAGAAAAACCGCGCAGGCAATCGGCGCAGATTCTGACCCTCCATCGCCTGGCACGCCTGATCCTGTATGGCGCAACCATGATGATCGGCACCCTGCTCCTATACCAGCACGCCCTCGCCACGCAAAGCCCGGCCTACGCGCTGACGCTGGCCTTCACCACATTCGTGCTGTTTCAGTTTTTCAACGTCTTCAACGCCCGTGCGGAATATGGCAGCGCATTCAATGCCAACTTTTTCAGGAACGGAAAATTGTGGATGGCGCTGGCAAGTGTGCTCGCCTTGCAGGCAGTCGTCGTGCATTGGTCGCCCGCCCAGATTCTATTCGGCACAACGGATTTGCAATTGAAAGACTGGCTGCTGTCAGCAGTGACGGCAGCCAGCGTCCTGTTGCTGGACGAGGCGCGCAAGGCCCTGCGGCACTACGGGTGATTTCTGGCCTGCAGAGGGCCGCCTTGTATGTGCCCTGGCTCAATCCCGTCTTCAAGTCCGGGCCGCCGGGCCTGCACGAACTGGCCGCGAGCCTGGCCTTGTCGTCGGTGGTGTTCGTCGGGGTGGAAATGGAAAACGCTGGTGCGGCGTGGCTGGCTGTACGCCAGCCCGTAGCCGCAGGCTCAAAGCTCCGACAGGGGCTTCTGCGCGTACTGCGTGTTGATTTCGCCCATGTGCGCGATCAGCGTCGCCAGGTCCTGGTTGAGTCGGGCCAGGGCGTCGTCCGGCAACTGCCCCAGGGCGTGGGTCAGGATGCCGGTCAGCGGCTGCGGCGCTTTCGCCAGCGCTTTTTCCCCGGCATCGGTGAGATACAGGCGCACCACGCGCTGGTCGGTGCTGCTGCGCTCGCGACGGATCAGTCCGGCTTTTTCTATCTTGTCGAGCAGGTTGCTGGCGGTGGAGGCATGGATCGACAAGGCCTGCGCCAGCTCTGACACCTTCATGCCCGGGGTCTGGTGCAGGGCGGACATGGCCCAGATTTGTGCGCCGCTGACGCCGCAGGCTTTTTCCACGGCCTGGAAATGCTGGCGCACGGCGCCGAAAATCACGCGGAACTGGCGCAGGGTTTCGCTTGCGGCGGGGGCGTTGGGGCTCAAGATGCAATCTCCGGATACGGCAAAACGATAATCATGGCAGGAATTTCAGGCGGTAGTGCCCGTCACCTGCGCCCACAGCGTGCAGACTGCGTCACGCACGCTTTCAAGCGCCTGGGGAGGCACGCGGGCGTATTCTGCACCGCTGAGCTTGATCGCGTGCTGCTGGCGGCGCAGTTCGCGGTAGGCGTCGGCGGCGGCCTGGGCAAGATCGTCGGGGATCAGGCCGGCCGCCCCCGCACGCTGCAGCAGCGCAATGTTGCCGACATTGTCGGCGAGTTCGGGGTGCGTGGCGCAATCCCGCAGCACCAGATACTGCACGCAGAATTCGACGTCGACGATGCCGCCGCGGTCGTGCTTCAGGTCGAACAGGTCGGATTCGTTGACGTGGCCTGCGTGCATCTTTTCGCGCATCGCCAGCACCTCCTCGCGCAGCTTGCCGGCATCGCGCGGGGCACGCAGTATCTCGCGGCGCAGGACTTCGAATGTCGCCCCGATTGCCGCATCGCCGCACACGAAGCGGGCGCGCGTCAGCGCCTGGTGCTCCCATACCCAGGCGTGATGCGATTGGTAGTCGCGGAAGGCGTCGGTCGAGCTCACCAGCAGGCCCGAGGCGCCGTCCGGGCGCAGGCGCAGGTCGGTCTCATACAGGATGCCAGCGGGGGTCAGGGTGCCGAGCCAGGTGTTGATGCGTTGCGCCAGCCGTGCGTAGATTTCCTGGGCGCGTTCGTCGGCGTCGTCGTAGAGGAACACCAGGTCGAGGTCGGACGCGTAGCCGAGTTCCTTGCCACCGAGCTTGCCGTAGCCGATGACGGCGAAGCGCGGCGCGTCACGATGGCGCGTTTTCAGTCCGGCCCAGCAGCGCGCCAGGGTTTCGTTCAAAAGCGTGTCGGCGAGATAGGAGAGATGGTCGGACAGCGCCTCCAGCGTCAGTTGGCCCGCTACGTCCTGCGCCAGCAGGTGCAGGGTCTGCACCTGCTTGAAACGGCGCAGCGCATCCATCTGCGCTTCGGTGTCGCCGGGGTGGGCATCGAGTTCCTCGTGCAATTGGGCGGCGAGCTGCGTCCAGTCGGGCGTGCGCATCAGGTGCTGCGGCGCGATCAGCTCGTCCAGCAACTGCGGCTGTCGCGTGATCATCTGCGCGGCCCACGGGCTCGCCGCCAGCAGGCGCACCAGCTGCCGCAGTGCCGCCGGATATTCGGCCAGCAGCGCCAGATAGGTGGCACGGCGGGAGATGGACTGAATCAGCGCGGCGAAACGTTCCAGCGTCACCGCCGGGTCGGTCTGCCCGCCGATGACTTCGAGTGCTGGCGGCAACAGGGCGTTGAGCCTGAGCTGTGTCGATTCGGGCAGCCGCGCGGTGTGGTGGCGTAGCGCGTCGAGTGTCGCCAGCACACGCGGCGGATCATCGTAGCCGGCGTTTTCCAGCAGCGCCTGGATGGTCTCGGCGTCCGCGGTGCCGCAGCACACGGCGGTCAGCGGGTGGCTCATCTGGTCGGTCTGCGGTGCGGCGAACACCTGCTCGAAATGGCGCGTGACCTTGTTGCGGTGGCGATCGAGCGCAACGAGCAGGGCCGCATAGTCGGGGAAATCCATCGCCTCGGCGAGCATCGTCTGCGATTCGGCGTCGTCCGGCAGGAGCTGGGTCTGCGCGTCGTCGAGATACTGGATGCGATGTTCAAGCCGCCGCAGGAAATCGTAGGCGGCGGCGAGTTCCGTCTGCGCGTCGGCGGTCATCAGCCCGCTGTTCACCAGCGCGCCCAGCACGGTCAGTGTCGGTCGCTGCTGCAGGGCCGTGATCTGGCCGCCGCGGATGAGCTGGAATACCTGCGCAGTGAATTCGATTTCGCGGATACCGCCCGGCCCCAGCTTGACGTTGTGCGCCATCTCGCGGCGCGCGACCTCGCGGCGGATCTGCACGTGCAGGTCGCGGATCGCGGCGAAGGCGCCGAAATCGAGGTATTTGCGGAACACGAACGGCCGCACGATCTCCGCGAGCTCGTCGTGGCGGCCGCCGGTGAGCGGCCGCGCCTTGATCCAGGCGTAGCGCTCCCACGGCCGCCCCTGTGCGACCAGGTAGTCCTCCAGCATCGCGAAGCCCATCGCGAACGGGCCCGATTCGCCCCACGGGCGCAGCCTGAGGTCGACGCGGAACACGTAGCCGTCGGCGGTGTTTTCTCCCAGCGCGGCGGCGAGCTTGCGTCCGAGACGGATGAAGAATTCGTGGTTGGAAAGCGGACGGATCGAGGCAGACGGATCGTCGGCCGCGGTGTCGCCTTCCTCGGGGTAGAGATAGATAAGGTCGATGTCGGACGACACGTTGAGTTCACCGCCGCCGAGCTTGCCCATGCCGACCACGATCATCTGCTGAGATTTTCCGCTTTCGTCGCGCGGTTCGCCGTGGCGGGCAGCGAGTGCGGCGTGGTGGAAATCGAGCGCGGCCGCGATGCAGACCTCGGCCAGCGTGCTGTAGGTGGCCATCACCTCGGCCAGGTCGGCCGTGCCCGCCAGATCGCGTGCGGTGGCAATCAGCCAGACCCGCTGGCGCAACTGCCGAAGGCGCTGGTGCAGGGCGGCCTCGTCGGTACAGGCGGGCTCGGCGAGAAAGGCCTGCATGGCCGCCCGGCCGAAGGCCTGGCCCAGCTGGCCGGCCACGGTTTCTGCCAGGTGCGGTTGCGCCGCCAGCAGGCGGCGGCCATAGCGAGAACAGCGCGCAACGCGTTCAAGTTCGGGATGAGGCATGGCTTGGATTAGAATCTGGGGTTATCGCAACACTTTATCAGTGGAGAGTCTGTATGGCAGCCATCGAGTCGATTCTGACCGAAACTCGTGTTTTCCCGCCTGCGGATGCGTTCGTCAAGCAGGCGAATGTATCCGGCATGGCCGCCTACGAGGCGTTGTGCCGTCAGGCCGAGACCGACTACGAGGGATTCTGGGCCGATCTGGCGCGCCAGCACATTGCCTGGAAGACGCCGTTCACCCACGTGCTCGACGAGTCGAAGGCACCGTTCTACAAATGGTTCGACGACGGCGAACTGAACGTGTCCTACAACTGCCTTGATCGCCATCTGGCGACCCGAGGCAGCAAGACCGCGCTGATTTTCGAGGCCGACGACGGCAGCGTGACGAAGGTCACCTACACTGAGCTGCATGCCCGCGTGTGCCAGTTCGCCAACGGCCTGAAGTCGCTCGGCGTGGGAAAGGGCGACCGTGTGATCGTCTACATGCCGATGAGCATCGAGGCGGTGGTGGCGATGCAGGGGTGTGCACGCATCGGCGCGATCCATTCGGTGGTATTCGGCGGCTTTTCCGCCAAGAGCCTGTTCGAGCGCATCGAGGACGCCAAGGCCAAGCTGATCGTCACGGCCGACGAATCGCTGCGGGGTGGCAAGGCCGTGCCGCTGAAGCGTGCGGTCGACGAGGCGTTGGCGATGGGCGATACCTCCTGCGTCGAGCGCGTGGTCGTGTACCGCCGCTCCGGCGGTGCGGTCAACTGGGGCACGCGCGACCTGTGGTGGCACGAACTGACCCAGACCCAGGCCGAGACCTGCGAGCCGGTGTGGGTCTCCGCCGAGCACCCGCTGTTCATCTTGTACACCTCGGGTTCGACCGGCAAACCCAAGGGCGTCCAGCATTCCACCGGCGGCTACCTGCTCGGCGCCATCCTTTCCATGCTGTGGGTGTTCGACGCCAAGCCCGACAGCGACGTCTACTGGTGCACCGCCGACGTCGGCTGGATCACCGGCCACACCTATGTCGCCTACGGCCCCTTGGCGCTGGGCATGACCGAAGTGATCTTCGAGGGTATTCCCACCTTCCCGCACGCCGGCCGCTTCTGGGAGACCATCGCCAAGCACCAGGTCACTACTTTCTATACCGCGCCGACCGCGATCCGCAGCCTGATCAAGCTCGGCTCCGACCTGCCGGCTCAGTACGATCTCTCCTCGCTGCGCCTGCTGGGAACGGTCGGCGAGCCGATCAACCCGGAAGCCTGGATGTGGTACCACCAGGTCATCGGCGGTGGCCGCTGCCCCATTGTCGACACCTGGTGGCAGACCGAGACCGGCTCCCACATGATTTCGCCGCTGCCCGGTGCGGTACCGACCAAGCCGGGTTCCTGTACCCTGCCGCTGCCCGGCATCATGGCAGCGATCACCGACGAACACGGCCACCCGGTCGAAAAGGGGCAGGGCGGCTATCTGGTGATCAAGCGTCCGTTCCCGTCTCAGCTACGCACGCTGTGGGGCGACCCGGACCGTTTCGTCAAGACCTATTTCCCCGAGGAGCTCGGCGGCAAGGTCTATCTCGCAGGTGATTCGGCTCATCGGGATGTCGACGGCTACTTCTGGATCATGGGCCGCATCGACGACGTGCTGAACGTGTCCGGGCATCGTCTGGGCACCATGGAAATCGAGTCCGCGCTGGTCTCCAACCTGCGCGTCGCCGAAGCCGCCGTGGTGGGGCGCCCGCACGACATCAAGGGCGAGGCGGTGGTGGCCTACGTGGTGCTGAAGGGTGCGCGGCCGGCCGGCGAGGAGGCGAAGAAGATCGCCGCCGAACTGCGCGACTGGGTCGGCAAGGAAATCGGCCCGATCGCCAAGCCCGACGAAATCCGCTTCGGCGACAACCTGCCCAAGACCCGCTCCGGCAAGATCATGCGCCGTCTGCTGCGTGCGATCGCCAAGGGCGAGGAAATCACCCAGGATGTTTCCACCCTCGAGAATCCGGCGATCCTGGATCAGCTGAAAGAAGCGATCAGGTAGAGCGCAGACGCCCCGGGCGTCACTGTCCGCCCGGCTTGAAATCATCCGGGCGGAGCCTGTTTTCAATCAAGGATCTGTTTTTTCCATTACCCTGAAAGGAATGTCATGTCGCACTACCATGCAGTCGTCTGGCTCGACCACAACGAGGCGCGTGTCATGCACGTCAGCCCGGACGATGTCGAGAAATCGGTGGTTCATCCTGCCAACCCGCCCCGTCACCTGCAGCGCAAGCGCGGCTCGGTCAGCGGCAGCCGCCGGCCCGAAGACCAGCACTACTATCATGAAATCGTCGAGGCCCTGAGCGGCGCCGCGGAAATCCTGATCGTCGGCCCCGGCCACGCCAAGCTCGAACTGATCAAGCACATCCATGCGCACGATCACGACATCGTCCAAAAAGTGGTGGGTGTCGAAACCGTCGACCACCCTGGCGACGGCCAGCTCGTGGCCTTTGCCCGCAAATATTTCGTGGCCAAGGACAGGATGCTGTCGCAGTAATGAGGCATTCCCCGGCAGGCCGGGTTTCTGCCGGGCGCCCTGCGGGGCGCTTTTTTTGTCGGGTTTGTTTACATGTAAGAATTCGTTAATAAATTTAATCGAATACTTTTAACTCATGAATCAATGCCTTATAAAAATAAGTGTGGTATGGTATAAATTTTGCTTATTCGGCCGGGCTGGGCTGTGAAAATTTAACCTCAAGGCTAAATAAACCTATGGTCGGAACGGAGGGTTGAAATGAAATTCTGCAAATCCAGGTTCGTCGCTGCAGTTGCAATCATGTTGTGTGCTGGAGCGGCCAACGCGGTTGTCTCAGGACCGGTATATTCGGGTACATACGTCGACATGTATCTGAAGCAAAATACTTTTCCAGGCGGCCTGAATGAACAGATGGTTTATTTGGATGCCGCTTTGTCATCCACTATCACGGGCCATGTAGGTTCCCAGGCCGGCACGACTCTGGTTAACTTTTCATCTTCAACCGACGTGCTGGATGCCGCAAATGGCTTTGCGACGATCAAAGCCCAGGACGGCTTGATCAACAATGTCACGATCACGGCGCCGGGCTACTGGTTCGATGACCTGATTTTCAGCGTGAATCTTGCGCCCAATGCCAACACTGATTTTAACGTCACAGCCACGGACAAATCGGGAGGGACCAATACCGTAACCAATTGGACCACACTGGGCAATTGGGTGAACGGACAAAATGATATTTTGGTGCTCTCCACGGGTGGGAACCTAATGCAGTCAATCACCATCACCTCGAATAGCGGCATAACGGCAATAGGCTCATGCACGATGGCAACCTGCGGAATCGATCAACTCAAGCAAATTCAGATTTCCGGCCTTGCGCCGGTTCCCGAGCCCGAAACCTACGCCATGCTGCTGGCCGGCTTGGGGCTGGTCGGTTTTGCCGCACGTCGCAGGCTGAACTGACCCGCGCAATCGCAGGGCGAAAGCGCAGTGCTCAGGCAGCGTTGCTTTCGTCAGGGCAGATGTGCTGGGTGGGGTACACCAGGAAAGCGGCCGGCTCTCCCTTATGGGCCGATGCGTTTGGGTGGATCGGGTACGTGAACGTACATTTCCCGTAATGGCATGAAATGTAAAGACAATTATTTCGGGCGTTTTCCAGGGCCCGGTTAAAGTCTGTCGGAATATCGCCGTTACTGCTGATAAGTCGTACAAGGCCAAATCCGTCGCGAGGCGGGCGCGCATAGCTTGCGGTCTTGTGTCCGAATCAAGACGGCGGGCCGCCCAGATCTTGGCTGCGTCGTTGCCTCGATCCCGAGCGTCGTGTCGAATCAGGAGGCTGTATGTCACACCAATGCCCGTTCCCCGTACACTCAACCGACAACCGCCGTTGCTACCGAACGGGCAGCACGCCGGGATTCGTCCTGTGTCTGGCCGTGATTGCCGCCCTGTCGTGCTTTGCCGGCTTCGGCCATGCCGCTTCGTCCGCGCCAGGCCCGGCAGGCAGCCAGGAGGCAACTTCCAGCGTTGTCGTGAACGGTCCGGGCGTGTCGACCCCGCGGGACTGAGATCAACCGGCGTCCGGAAAAGGCTTTCGGACGCCTGCTGCTTTGCTCTGCAGAAGCAGGCGCCCTTCGGGGCGCTTTTTTTATGCGCGCTTGTCCGGGTGCGCAAGCGCTGTCATGGTGTTCACCAGTTCCAGCACCAGCGCGTGCAGCCGTGCTGGCGATTTCAGTGCACCTGTCTCGGCGTCGAACGCGGTGTCGGCATGGGCCAGTGAAAACTGGCCGGGCAGCACCAGCACGCCCAGCGTGTTGAGGACCTGGCGCAGGTGGGGCAGCATGCGCATGCCGCCAAAGGTTCCCGGCGTGGCGGCCAGGATGGCGGCGACCTTGTTCTGGTAGGGGACCAGTCCCGATTCGCCCTGCCATTCGCGCGATACCCAGTCGAGCGTGTTTTTCAGCAGCGGCGGTATCGAACTGTTGTATTCCGGGCTGGATATCAGCAGGGCGTCGTGCGCCTTGAACAGGGCCTTGAGGCGTTGCGCATTGTCGGGCAGGCCGTCGCGATCCTCGAGATCGCCGTTGTAGAGCGGCAGCGGGTAATCGGCCAGGTCGATCAGGGTGACGTCGCCGCCCGCGGCGCGTGTCGCGTCGACGGCAACCCGGATGAGCTTGCGGTTCCAGGCGTCGCGGCGAATGCTGCCGGAAAAGGCGAGAATCTTGGGCATGACGTGTCCTTGCATCATCAATAAAGTGAGTGATTGTATCGGGGCGTGACCAGACGGTCGAAGCCCCGACGGCGTTCAGGGCAGATCGAAGCTGACCAGTTCGCTGGGTTCCAGCGCCTCGATATCGACCGCGGATTCGAAGCGGATCGCCACCGCGTCCCCGGCCTCCAGAGGATAGCCCTGCACCTTGACCCGGCCGGTCGCCACATGCAGCCAGGCACGCCGCCCCGCTGCCACATTCAGCGTGACGCGGTCGCCTGTCGCCAGCCGGCCCGCCAGAATGGCGGCGTCCTGGTGGATCGTCACCGAGCCGTCGCGACCGTCGTTCGAGGCAATCAGCCGCATCTGCCCCTGCAGGCTTTCGGGGGGCAGGGCGATCTGTTCGTAGCCCGGCTCCAGCCCGTACGCATCCGGTTCGATCCAGATTTGCAGCAGATGCACCGGTTCGCTGGGCGACGCGTTGAATTCGCTATGTGCGATGCCGTGCCCGGCGCGCATGCGCTGCACCTCGCCGGGGCGGATCACGCCGCCGTTGCCGAGCGAGTCCTTGTGTTCGAGTGCGCCCGCCAGGACCCAGGTGACGATTTCCATGTCCTGGTGGCTGTGGGTCGGGAAACCCGCGCCCGGCGCGATACGGTCGTCGTTGATCACGCGCAGCGGGCCGAAGCCCATCCAGCTGGGGTCGCGGTAGCCCGCAAACGAGAAGGTGTGATAGCTGTCGAGCCAGCCGTGGTTGGCGTGGCCGCGTTCGGACGATTTGCGTACGGTCAGCATGATGCGCTCCTGTCGGGTGGGTTGATGTTCAAGCGATGGAGTGACTATAGGCATGGTTTGCCGCGAGGAAAACCGGCACAATTCGATCAACTCATTCGAATTATCCGAACATGCCGCTGACCCTGGAGGCGCTGTCCATTCTCGACGCGATCGACCGCAAGGGTTCGTTCGCCCGTGCCGCCGAGGAACTGGGGCGGGCGCCGTCCTCCCTGACCTACGCCGTGCAGCAGATCGAGGCCGAGTTGGATGCGCTGCTGTTCGACCGCTCCGGCCATCGCGCGCGCTTCACGCCGGCGGGCCGCCTGCTTCTGGAGGAGGGACGGACATTGCTGGGCGCCGCCCATGCGCTGGAAAACAAGACGCGTCAGGTAGCGGGCGGCTGGGAGCCTCAGTTTACCCTGGCGGTGGAAGGCATCCTGCCTGTCGCGCCCCTGCTGCCGGTGCTCGATGCGTTTTATCGTCTGGGCCGTGCGACCGAGATCAAATTGCGCCACGAAGTGCTGGCGGGCAGTTGGGATGCGCTCGCGTCCGGCTGCGCCGACCTGGCGATCGCGGGCGGCGAGGCGCCTGCCGGCAGCGGCATCCGCAGCCGCGCGCTGGGCAGCATCGAATTTGTTTTCTGCGTGGCGCCGCGGCATCCGCTGGCCGGCCGCAAGGAGCCACTCACTCAGGCCGACATCGCCGCCTATCGTGCAGTGGTGATCGCCGACACGGCGCGCAACCTGCCGCTGCGCAGTGCGGGCTGGCTGGCGCAGCAATCGCGCCTGACGATGCCCGATTTGCCGGGCAAACTGGCCGCCCAGCAGGCCGGACTGGGGGTGGGTTCGCTGCCGCGCTGGCAGGCCGAGCGCGAAGTGGCGGCCGGCCGCCTGGTGCGCTGCGCGTGGGCCGCCGGCAACCCGCGCGAAACCCTGCACCTGGCCTGGCGCAGTGGTGAATCTGGACGGGCGCTCGACTGGTTCACGCGGGCGCTGACGAAGCCCACGGTGTTTGAGGGCGTGATCGATGCCGACTGAACACTCCGCCTCCGGGAAAATCCCGCTCGACAGGATGCGGCTCGACAAATGGCTGTGGGCCGCGCGTTTCTTCAAGACACGCAGCCTGGCCACCCAGGCGATCGACCACGGACGGGTGAAGCTGAACGGTGAGCGGATCAAACCCGCACGCGACGTGAAACCCGGCGACCGGCTGGATATTCATATTGGAGAGTACGTGTGGACGCTCACGGTTCAAGCCCTGGCCAAGCAGCGCGGTCCGGCGCCGGTGGCGCAGGCACTGTACCTGGAGGATCCCGCCAGCCTGGCGCGCCGCCAGCAGCTGGTGGACGACCGCAAGCTGGCAGCCAATCCGGCCGCCGCCATCAAGGGGCGTCCCACCAAGCGCGACCGGCGGCAGATTCATCGCTTCACGGGCGAATGACGCGCGGAATTTACTGAGGCCAGGCCGTCTCAAAGAACGGGTTAACGCATAGAATCAACGGGTCTGAGAACCGTAATTTATGACCGTTTTTCCCGCCCTGTCCCCGTTCCTGCGCCGCGCCTCGCGCTGGCTGGCAGTGCTGCTGGCGCTGGCTGCCGCAGGCTTTGCGACGGCGGTGGCCTTGATGTACTTTTGGGTGTTGCCGAATATCGCCGATCACCGTGACACGGTGGCCAGCCTGATGTCGCGCGCACTGGGTCAGCAGGTGACGCTGGAAGCCGTGTCGGGCGTGTGGCAGCAGGCGCGTCCCGAATTCCGCCTGCGCGGCGTGCGCCTGTACGACAAGCAGGGCCGTCCGGCCCTCTATCTGCCAGAACTCAAGGCCGCGTTCGCCTGGCGTTCGCTGCTGTTTCTCGAGCCGCGGTTCAGCCGTATCGAACTGCAAGGACTGGTGCTCGGCGTGCGGCGTGCACGCGATGGACATTTCTATGTCGGCGGCATCCCGATCAACCCGGCCGCGCCGGATAGCGGGTTTTCCAGCTGGCTGTTGCGGCAGGGCCAGGTGCATGCCGGCAGCGCCACGCTCACCTGGCTCGACGAGGTGCGTGATGCCCCGCCGCTTACCCTGACAGCGGTCGACTTCACGCTGACCAATGTGCGCTGGTCGCATCGCCTGCAATTGCGCGCCATCCCGCCTGCCGGCGTGGCACGGCCGTTCAAGATCGCGGCGAGATTGCGTGCACGCCAGGTGGACGACCTCAGGAGCTGGAACGGCACCATTGATGCGACCGTGGCGGGCGTATCGTTTCCGCGCCTCGCTGCCTGGCTGGCGCTGCCTCATCAACCGCAACGCGGCTGGGGTGCGCTGAACATGCAGTTCGACGTGGCGCGCGGCGCACTGGCCGGCGTGACGTCGGCATTCGATCTGCGTGACATCGAGACGGTGCTGGGCGAAGGGCTGCCTGCGTTGCGGCTGGCGCAGGTACGGGGCCAGGCCATCTGGCAGCGTGGCCCCGACGGATATCGGGTGGCGCTGGACAACCTGCGCGTGGCGCGGCCGGGCGCGGCCCTCGGCGCGCCGTTCAATGCGGGCCTGTCGTGGGGCGGGGCATCGCACGAAATCACGGCCCAGGCGTTCAGCCTGGGCGGCTGGCAGTCGCTGCTGCCGAGCCTGCCGATGGACGAGGCACTGCGCGTGCGTCTGCAGGCCCTGCAGCCGCAAGGCCGCTTCGACCTTTTGCGGTTCGGCTGGAGCGGCGCCCAGCCAGGGCTAAACAACTTCAGTATCGCGGCCCGTTTCAGCGGGCTCGGGGTGGCGGCGGTCGACAACCAGCCAGGCTTGTCCAACCTGAGCGGGCACATCGAGGGCGATGCGCGGGCAGGCGTGTTCGAGATCGATTCACAGCAGATGACGCTGGGGCTGCCCGACCTGTTCCGCGAACCTTCATTCGGAATCGACTCCCTGCGTGCGCGCGGCAAATGGACCAAAACCTCGCGCGGCCACCGTCTGACGCTTGACGACATGGCATTCGCCAATGCGGACGTGGCCGGGTCGGCAAAGGGGTACTACGAACTGATCCCCGGCCAGCCCGGCATCATCGACCTGGCCGCGCATCTGAGCCGAGCCGACGGCACGGCGGTATATCGCTATCTGCCGAAGAAAATCGGCGACCAGACGGTCGACTGGGTGAAGCGGGCGGTGGTGGCCGGACGTTCCGACAACGTGCAGCTGAATCTGAAAGGCGACCTGAAGCATTTCCCGTTTGACCCGGGCAGCGGCGTGTTCCGCGTCGATGCGCTGGTGAAGGAGGGGGTGATCGATTACGTGCCCGGGTGGCCGCGCATCGAGGGTATCCAGGCGCGCCTGCTGTTCCAGGGCAGGATGATGGAGGTGACGTCCAGCCAGGCGCACATATACGGGGTGGCCCTGGCGCCGGTGAAGGCCGTGATTCCGGATCTGCTGCATCACGACGAGCAGCTTCGCGTCGACGGCCAGGCCAGCGGGCCTGCCCAGGATTTCGTGCGTTTTGCCAACACCAGTCCGGTCGGCGACCGGCTGCGCGGCTTTACCGCTGCACTGGACGGCAGCGGGCCGATGAAGCTCGCGCTGAGCCTGCAGGTGCCGTTGCGCCGCAGCCACGACACCACGCTCGCCGGCCGGCTGTCGTTCCTGGGCGATGCGCTGGTACAGCCGGGCCTGCCGCGCCTCGATCAGGTGCGTGGCGACATCGATTTCACCGCAGACACCCTCGCCGCGAAAAACATCGCCGCGCAGTTTCTGGGCGGCCCGTTGCGCATCGATACGCAAACGCGCTCCGGCCAGGTCCGGATCCTGGCGCAGGGACGCGCCACCGCAGCGGGCCTGACGTCGTGGCTCGGCGCGGCGTGGCAGGACCGGGTGTCGGGGCAGGCTGCCTGGCGCGGCCTGATCGACCTCGAACCGGCGGGCGAACGCATCCGCATCGAATCCGATCTGGTCGGACTGGGCAGTACCCTGCCGGCGCCGTTGACCAAACCGGCGGCGCCGCCATTGCCGCTGGTGGTGACCAGCCAGCCACAGGCGGAGGGGCAATTGCGCGAGGTGCAGCTTGGCCGGATCGTGGGGGCAATCTGGCACAGTACCGCGGACGGGCGCTTTGGCCGGGGCGAAATCCGTTTCGGCGGACGTGCCGCGATGCCCGGCGAGCCGGGGCTGCGCCTGGCTGGCAGCGGCCGCGGACTGGATATCTCGGGCTGGATGGACTTGCTGCCCGGCGGCGAAAGGGGAGGGACCCTGCTGCTGTCGACGATCGATCTTGGCTTCGACACATTCGACCTGCTGGGACGGCGCTACCAGGATGTGCGTCTTCAGGGGCGTACCCGCGGCGGGATACTGCGCGCCCAGGTGAGCGGAACGGGGCTGAACGGTGTGATGACCTATCGCCAGGCGGGTGCATCCGATTCCACAGGACCTGCAGCCCATGCTGGACCGGATCAGTCTGCCCGGGTGTCGGCGCAGTTCAGGCTGCTGACCATTCCGGCCCGGCTGCCGGCCGCCGGGCCGGATGAGGGCGGCAACATGAAGGCCTCGGATTTTCCGATGCTGGATCTGACCGTCGAGGATTTCCGTCTGCAGGACCATGCCCTCGGACGGCTGGAAGCCGTGGCGCACGGCACGCCGCAGGGGCTGGTGATCGACAACCTGCAGTTGACGCATCCTGACAGCGTGTTCCGCATGAGCGGCCTGTGGCGCGACAGCGGCAGTGGCGAAACCCGTGCCGACCTGAGCCTGAACGTGGTCGATGCGGGCAAGCTGCTGGCGCGCTTCGGCTATCCCGATATGCTCAAGCGCGGCAGCGCGGGCATCCACGGCAATGCTACCTGGGAAGGCTCGCCCGCCGATTTCGCGCTGGCCACGCTGGCCGGGCAACTCGATTTCAAGGCCAAGGGCGGGCAGTTCCTCAAGATCGATCCCGGCGCCGGGAAACTGCTCGGGGTGCTGAGCCTGCAGTCGCTGCCGCGCCGGTTGAACTTCGATTTCCGTGATATCTTCAATGAAGGCTATGCCTTCGACGACATCGGCGCCACGCTGCGCATTGCGCGCGGCGTGGTCTACAGCGACGATTTCAAGATGCGCGGGCCGGCTGCCAAGGTCAACATGTCCGGACTGGCCGACCTCAACCAGGAAACCGTGCAGCTGCGGGTGAAAGTGATTCCGAAACTGTCCGAAGGCGTGGCCGTGGCCGGCGCGCTGCTCGGCGGGCCGCTGGCCGGGGTGGGGGCGCTGGCCGCGCAAAAGCTGTTGCGCGACCCGATCGAGGAAGTCATCAGCAAGGAATACATGGTGACCGGCCCGTGGCAGGCCCCCGATGTGCAGCAACTGTCCAAGGCAAAAGCCAAACCTGATAATCAAGTGTCCGAACCCTGACCGTGGAACCCGACCATGACGACAAAAAAACCCGCTAAAACCACCGTTGCACGCTCCAGGGGGGCGCAAGTCAAAAAACCGGCCCAGCAGGTGGGCGCCGTGCGTGTAGCGGCCATCCAGATGGCATCCGGTCCCAACGTCTCTGCCAACCTGGCCGAGACCGAGCGCCTCATCGAACTGGCGGTCGAGGCGGGTGCACGCATGATCGTGCTGCCGGAGTTCTTCTGCATCATGGGCTTGAAGGATGCCGATGTGGTGAAGGTGCGCGAGGCCGAAGGCCACGGCCCGATCCAGTCCTTCCTCGCGCGCATGGCGAAGAAGCACAAGATCTGGTTGATCGGCGGCTCGGTGCCGCTGGAAGCCGGTGCGGCGAACAAGGTGCGCAACAGCTGTCTGGTCTACGACGAGCGCGGCAAGCAGGTGGCGCGCTACGACAAGATTCACCTGTTCGGACTCGACCTCGGCAACGAGCGCTACCAGGAAGCCAAGCTGATCGAACCGGGCGACAAGGTCGTCGTCATCAACAGCCCGTTCGGCCGCATCGGCCTGTCGATCTGCTATGACCTGCGCTTCCCAGAACTTTACCGCGCCATGCCTGACGTCGACATCATCGTGGTGCCGTCTGCGTTCACCGCCACCACCGGACGCGCGCACTTCGAAACGCTGATCCGCGCGCGCGCGATCGAGAACCTCGCCTATGTGATCGCCCCGGCGCAGGGCGGCTATCATCTGTCGGGCCGTGAAACAAACGGCGACAGCATGATCGTCGACCCCTGGGGCGTGGTGCTCGACCGCCTGCCACGCGGCTCCGGCGTCGTCATCGCCAATATCAACCCGGCCTACCAGGCCAGCCTGCGCAAGAGCCTGCCTGCACTCAAGCACCGCTTCATCCAGTGCCAGCAAATCGAAGTCGAGGTGGTGGAACGCCGGGTGCCGGCCAGGCGCGAGACAGCCGCAAAATAATCCAGGACATCACCATGAACCCTACCGACGCATTCATTCCCATCCAGACCGCCGAACAGCTGTTCCATTCCGCCGAAGCCACGCTGCTGACGCCGAACGGGCTCGACGCCGACAAGCTCGCGCCGGTGTTCGGCCGCCTGCTCACGCACGACGTCGACTACGCCGACCTGTATTTCCAGTATTCGCGCTCCGAAGGCTGGAGCCTCGAAGAAGGCCAGGTCAAGTCCGGCAGCTTCAACATCGACCAGGGCGTGGGCGTGCGCGCGATCTCGGGCGAGAAGACTGCGTTCGCCTATTCCGACGACATCAGCCTTGACGCGCTGGGCGCTGCCGCCGATGCCACCCGCGCGATCGCGCGTGCAGGGCAGAACCGCAGCTTCGGCATGGTGCAGCGCGGCGAAGGTCGCGTGCTCTACAACCCGGTCGATCCGCTGGCGAGCCTTGCGGATGCCGACAAGGTGGCGCTGCTGGAACGGCTGGAGAAGAAGGCACGCGCGATGGACCCGCGCGTCATCCAGGTGATGGCCAGCCTCGCCTCCGAATACGAAGTCATCTTCATCGCGCGTTCCGACGGCCACCTCGCCGCCGACGTGCGCCCCCTGGTGCGCCTGTCGCTGCAGGTCATCGCCGAGCAGGACGGCCGCCGCGAGCAGGGCAGCGGCGGCGGCGGCGGCCGCTTCGACTACAGCTACTTTACCGACGACATCCTGGAGAAATATGCCCGCCAGGCCGTGCACCAGGCCATGGTCAACCTCGACGCCCGCCCCGCGCCGGCCGGCAGCATGACCGTCGTCCTCGGCGCCGGCTGGCC
This sequence comes from uncultured Thiobacillus sp., assembly GCA_964533095.1. Classification (GTDB taxonomy): domain Bacteria; phylum Pseudomonadota; class Gammaproteobacteria; order Burkholderiales; family Thiobacillaceae; genus Thiobacillus. Next base: position 66,366 of record CAZHKS010000004.1, read on the forward strand.
CGGCATCCTGCTGCACGAAGCGATTGGCCACGGCCTCGAAGGCGACTTCAACCGCAAGGGCAGCTCGGCGTTCTCCGGCCGCATCGGCGAACGGGTTGCCGCGCCGGGCGTCACCGTCATCGATGACGGCACCATCCCGCAGCGCCGCGGCTCCTTGAACGTCGACGACGAAGGCAACCCCACCCAGCGCACCGTGCTGATCGAAGACGGTATCCTCACCGGCTACATGCAGGACATGATGAACGCGAGATTGATGGGCATGCCGGTCACCGGCAACGCAAGGCGCGAGTCGTATGCGCACATCACCATGCCGCGCATGACCAACACCCTCATGCTCGGCGGCGACAAGAACCCGCACGAAATCATCGCCTCGGTGAAGAAGGGCCTCTATGCCGTCAACTTCGGCGGCGGCCAGGTCGACATCACCAGCGGCAAGTTCGTCTTCTCCGCCGCCGAGGCCTACATGATCGAAGACGGCAAGATCACCTACCCGGTGAAAGGCGCCACCCTCATCGGCAACGGTCCGGAAGTGCTGACCCGCGTCTCCATGATCGGCAACGACATGGAGATGGATTCGGGCGTGGGTACCTGCGGCAAGGAAGGCCAGAGCGTGCCGGTCGGCGTGGGGCAGCCGACGCTGCGGATCGATGGACTGACGGTGGGCGGGACGGCTTAACCCAGAGACGGCTCGCGCAATATGTTCAGCAGACCAACTGCTCGCTGAAATGTTAAAGAAGCTCATTATCTACGGCGTAATAGCTTTTGCCGTATATCAAGGCGCGAGTTTGTACACGACATATACCTTGGCTGAAAAAGTTTCAGTCTGTGGGGCGCGCTATGGAATGCCGCAGCACGTTGATAAGTCTGCGTTGACCCGCAAGGACTTCTTGGCAAGCGCGAAGTCATGGCGTTGTGTAAAACGGGATCAGAACTTCCTGGAGGCACTGTTCTTCAAGGTGCCCGATACATGGATCAACCCTCCGAGACCCTATGTCGATCCGCCTTTCGGCCCAGAGGAGCTGGCGGATGATTTTGTGGTTGATGAGGAAATCCGGAAGGACTTGCAACTACTGGCAAACGCCTATGAGGATGAGCGCGGACGATTGATGAAGCTCATGGACCTGGCAACTGAAAGCGGCGGCAGGAAGCTCGATAAAGAGGCGATTGATCGAAGATATGGCAAGGCCTCAGAAGGACTCAGGTTGGTCGCGGCAAGGTTTTCCGGCGTTCGTCTCCAAACGCGGCAGGTGAACGCATTGAACGGAGAAGTCGTCGCCTCTCTGAATCAGATCGCCTCGGACGGCCAAGAAATCGGGTCATTGTTGATTTCCGTTAACAGCGACCTTGAGCAGAGCGAGCCCATCTTGGCGATGCCAAAGAGCGCCATTGCTGACAACAGATTGAATTTGCTGAAAATTCGAGATCGCCTAACGCGTGCCGAGGCGAGGCTGCAGACGATGTTGGTGACGCTGGAGCAGGATCGAGACAATGTGACGCGTTCCATAGACGCGTTGGATGCTCTTGCTAGAAAGCATGGCGTAAGCCTGCAGCAATCGGGCGAGCGCGGGGCGCTATAACAGAAAGGCGTTGCGCGGATAGGTGTCGTCACACAAGCCCCCGAAACAACCAGTCATTACCCCACTGGTTTTGACTTTCCTCCCCTCACGGCCCCGCCGAAAATCGAGCCTGGCGGGCGGATCAGCGGCGAAGGTGTTTGAGCCCGGACCACAAAAAAACAAAATTAAAAACAGCAAGGTGGGGCGAGTTCTTCGCCGCCCGTCCGCCGGGCTCGATTTTCGGGGTTTCGGGGCTGTCGGGGTCGCCTTCTTTTGGTTACTTGGATGAACATGCCTTGGCATGTTCATCCATCAAGACAGCGGCGAGACAAGCGAGGGAACCGAGCGACTAGCCGCCGGGCTACCCCTGGCCAACGGTCGGTGGTCTTGCGAATATCACGTCTACTGCCACCAGTGCTTCGACAAGCTCAGCACGAACGGCACTGAGGAGAAGCGTTACGCCAAACTATCCAGCGGCTGCGGCTCCCCGATCAAATACCCCTGCACACAATCCACCCCCATCTCCGCCAGTTTCGTCAGCGCCTCCTCGTTCTCGACAAATCCCGCCACCGTCTTGATCTCGAGGAAGCTGCCGGTCTCCAGGATGGACCGCACCAGCGCCTCGTCGATCATGCTGGTGCCGATCTCGCGCACCAGGGCGCGATCGATCTTCAGGTAAGCGAGCTTCATGCTCTTCAGGCTGGTGTAGGAGCTGTTGCCGGCGCCGAACTCGTCGAGGGTGAAGCGGCAGCCGTGGCGCTGCAACTGGCGCATGAACAACTGGGTCTGGGCGTGGCCCTCGACGGCGTCGGCCTCGCTGATCTCGAAGATGAGCTTGTCGCCGGGGATGTCGCCGCGCGCCAGTTCGGCCAGCAGGTATTTCAGGAACAGCGGGTTGGTGACCGACTGGCCGGACAGGTTGATCGACAGCCCCCCCATCCGGGCGAGCTTGCCGCTGTGCTCGCGCATCCACTGCAGGACATGGCGCACCACCCAGCGGTCGATTTCGGTGATGCGCTGCAGGCGTTCGGCGACGGCAATCAGGTCGCGCGTGGCGATGCTGCGTTCGCCCTCTGCCGTGGGGTGCAGGAGTACTTCGTAATACAGCGGGGTCCGCGCGGCATCTGCCGCGGCGGCCACCGGCTGGCAGTTGAGGCTGAGCTGGTTGTTGGCGAGGATGGCGGTCAGTTCGTGCGCCCATTCCGCCAGCGCCAGCACGCCGCTTTCGTCGGTTTCGCTGTTGTATTGCATGACGGGCACGCCCGATTCGCGTGCCCGTGCGCAGGCGGCGTTGGCGTTGTCGTAATAGGCCTCAGGGCTGATGCTGTCGCGCGCCCATGCCAGGCCGGCTGCGGCCTGCACGCGGTAGCGGGTGCCGTTGATTTCCTGGGGGTGGGCGGTCAGGGCATGCAGCAACGCTTCGGTCTGCGCCTGGGCCGAGGCCTGGCCGGCCGCCTCGATCCAGAACGCAATACCGGATTCGCCGGATCGTGCCAGCAATGCATTGGACGGCAATAGCGTGGGCATGATCTGGGCATAATCGCGCAGGATGGGGGTGCGGATTTCGACCTTGGCGGCTTCGCCTGCGGGATTGCTGATGTCGAACTGGATCACGCCGATGGCGTAACCCCCGTCGGCTGTCTGGCTGCGCAGCCAGTTGCGGCGGATGGATCGGAAGAAGCTCTTGCGGTTGGCGAGCCCGGTGGATGGATCGTGGGACGCCTGCCACAACAGGTCGCGCTGCATTTTCTGGATCATCGCACTGTAGGAGCGGTCCATCAGCGGCAGTTCCAGGTCCTCGGTCCATTGCGCATCGCCGTCTTCCAGCGACTGCAGCAGATCCTGGCGCTTGAGGTCGAGTTTCTTGATACCGCGGTAATTGGCGAAGACGTACACCGGCGGCTGGTCGCCGATCCAGATCAGGTTGAGCGGGGCGTCGAGCGACTTGAACTGCAGCCAGTCGCCGACGCGCAGGCGTTCGGCCAGATTGTCCTGCGCCTCGGAGAGTGGCTCGCTGGCTGCGTCATCGAGACGGGCGGCCACCGGGGTGCGCTGGTGCCGGGTCTTGCCTTCGTCGAACAGCGCGGCGGCGAGCTGGTCGACGATGCGGTCCTGTGCGAATTTGTCGGCGCATACCTGGGTCAGGTCCTGGTCGATATGCTGCAGCAGGATCTGGATCTGGGTGGTCGTGGGCGGTTCGGCCTGGTCGGCATCCAGCCAGCTGCAGAGCTGCTGCAAAACCTGCCAGGCCGCACGCGCTTCGTCGCTGTCGACGCCGTAGCGTATTTCGTTAATCAGCAGCACGTTGCGCCAGCCGCCGTTCAGCAGTTCGATGACGGCGTTGGGGATCGCACGTTCGTCCAGCCGTGCCAGCAGCTCGCGCAGGATGCGCTGCTTGACGACTTCGGCGCGCTGGCGGCCTTCACACATTTCCTGCAGGCGCGACACGCGCGCGGCCCGCTCGTGCAGCAGCGGCTTGACTACACGCTCCAGCTGGGTGCGCGCTTCCTCGAACACCCCCGGATTCTTGTCGGCCTCGGCGTTGATGCGGTCGGTCCAGCGGCTCATCAGGCGCAGCAGGCGCGCGTCCGTGATCTTGCCGTCGTCGCCCGCCACCATGCTGATGCGGTCGAGAGTATTCAGCACCTTGTGCGCAGGGTGGGCGGGCGAACCGAGGAATTCCGGATCGGACATCGCCAGTTTGATGAGGCTGGTTTCCAGTTGCTGGAAAAACGGCCGCATGCCTTCGCTGACCGATTTCTCGGCGTGCATGGTGTCGAACAGCGCGCCGAACATGTCGACCGAGCGCTGCATTTCATGGGTGACGGCAGGCGGAAGCGCGCCGGCGGCAGCCAGGCGCTGCAGCACCGGGGAGTGCGCGATACCGGGCGTGCCCGGCATCATCGTCTGGCCGGGGGCGCCGCCACCAGCGCCCGCAGCAGCCGGCATGCCCTGGGGTTGAGGGGTATAAGCGGGCATGCCGCCGCCTGCGGCGGGTGCACCCATTGCACCCGCTGGGGATGCAGCGCCGGGCGCGGTGGCCGGCTGGCCGCGGAAAAAGTCCAGCAGCGAACCGGCCAGGCGGTTGAGCGTACCGCGCGGCGGGGTGGCGGGTGCCGATGCCAGCTCTTCAGGCTGCGCAGAGGACGACGCGTCGGCGCTGGCCGGGGCGGCGTGCTGCGGCGTTACCACTGGATTCTGGCGCTCGACCTCGGCCTGCGACACGGGCAGCAGGGCCAGCAGTTCGGCATACAGCGGGGCCAACTGCCCGGTCAGCGCGTCGCGCAGGGTGGCGTAGGCGACCTGCCGCGCCTTGGCCAGCACCGGCACGTCCTGCAGCGCAGCGCGGTAGGCATGGCCGATGACCGCCGGGCCGAACGGGTTGTTGTTGTGGTCGCAGGCAAAGCCGAACAGCTGGCCGATGCGCGGTTCGATGTCAGACAGCTGTTCGCGGAACTGTTCTTCCAGCTTGTTGGCTTCGCTCGAGGTGGCAAGCCAGTCCTCGAAATCCAGTTCGTCGATCAGCGCCAGTCCGCCGTCCGTGGTGTCGCGGGTGGCCTGGGTCTGCACCGGACGGGCCTGTTTAAGGGCATCGAGCACGCCCTCCACAAAGCGGGCCTGAATCGCCGGGGCATGGTTGCCGAATTCGTGCACGGCGCTCAGCAGCCCGCTGTGTTCCGCAATGCCGGAGGCCTGAACGGCCGCCGCACTCAGCTTGTCGCCCAGGGTGCGCATGATCTGGTCATGCACCTGCAGCAGGGTTTCGCTCAGCAGGGTGGTGCTGGCTTCGCGAAGATGGGGATGTGCGGCGGACGTGGGCAGGGCGGCCAGTTTCTGCCGGTGCTCCGCCATGCGCAGCCTTTGCAGCGCACGTAGCGCGTCGACCGGCTGGCGGGCAAACGCGACGCCGACGCCGAGCGGGCTCAGGCGCTTGAGTTGCGCGGGCACTTTGAAGGTTTGCGTGGTATTGATCGAGGCCGGCGTGAACACGATTTCCACCGCGGCGTCGGCGCGCTTGGCCAGTGCGGCGATCGCCGCTTCTGGGTTGGTGAACTTGAGGAACAGGCCACCCTGGCAGAAATCGCGAATCTCGCAGGCGATTTCGGTGTGTCCTGGCTGCGTGATGATGGCAGCCTGCGATACCTGGAAGCGCTTGTCGCGCCGCAATTCCTGGCCGGCGTGTTGGTTGTCTGTCGCGTTAGCCATCATTTCCACACTTTTCCCTTTGATTTCCCCGCCTACTCAATACAACGGCATGGCCCGGCTGTCCAGACGGGATGCGCCTGTCTGCAGGAAGCCTGCTTGGCGCTATCCGCCTGATTTTGGTAGACTGCCATGCATGAATCGTGCCGCAAAGCTCTTTTTTAGCCGCTTTTATCCCACGCCGCTGGCGGTCGGGAGGCGCTGAGACGAGCAGCAACGCCTCGACGAAACCGCCAGCCCGCTGGCGGTTTTTTTGTTTAAGCCGCCGCGATCGAAGTACACCAACCGGAGCCTGAACATGTCTGCCACCCGAACCGACGACACCCGCATCGAGCAAAGCGGTGAATTGCTCGCCCCGATGCAGGTCATGCGCGAACTGCGCGCCAACGAAACCGTGCTGGCGCACGTGGCGCACGCGCGCAGCGCCATCCACGACGTGCTGCGCGGCGCGGACGACCGCATGTTCATCGTCGTCGGCCCGTGTTCCATCCACGACCCGGCCGCCGCGCTCGATTATGCGCGCAAGCTGAAGCCGCTGGCCGACGAACTGGTGCACGAGCTCATCATCGTGATGCGCGTGTACTTCGAGAAGCCGCGCACCACGGTCGGCTGGAAGGGCCTGATCAACGACCCGCACCTGGACGAGAGCTTCGACATCAACGAGGGCCTGCGCCTGGCGCGCAAGCTGCTGCTGGAGGTCAACGAGATCGGCCTGCCGTGCGCGACCGAGTTCCTCGACCTGATTTCGCCACAGTACATCGCCGATCTGGTGAGCTGGGGGGCCATCGGCGCGCGCACCACCGAATCGCAGTCGCATCGCCAGCTGGCGTCCGGCCTGTCGTGCCCGGTCGGGTTCAAGAACGGCACCGACGGCAGCCTGCGCATCGCGGTCGATGCGATCAAGGCGGCGGCGGCGCGCCACCATTTCATTTCCATCACCAAGTCGGGCCACGTCGGCGTGTTCAGTACCTCGGGCAACGAAGATACGCACGTGATCCTGCGCGGCGGCAAGACGCCCAACTACGATGCGGCGAGCGTCAATCTGGCGAGCGGCGAGCTGGCGTCGGCGGGCTTGCGCCAGCAGTTGATGATCGACTTTTCGCATGCCAATTCGAGCAAGCAGTACCAGCGGCAGATGGAGGTGGGGGCCGACGTGGCGGCGCAGGTTGCCGGGGGCGACAGCCGCATCATCGGCGCGATGATCGAGAGCCATATCAATCCCGGACGCCAGGACCTGGTCGCCGGCCAGTCGCTGGAATACGCCAAGTCGATCACCGACGCCTGCATCGGCTGGGACGATACCGTGCCATTGCTGAGGATGCTGGCCGACGCGGTGAAAAAACGCCGGCTGACCGTGCCAGCGGATGAGGAATAGCCGCGCTTCCGGGTTAAAATACGTACGGCGGGCCTCCCCGCATGGCTAAGTTGTGAATCGGGTCAGGTCCGGAAGGAAGCAGCCACAGCGACCGATGCCAGTGCCGGGGTTCTGGCTCGCCACCCCATTCAGGTTGTTTACGATTCGGTTGCCCGGTATTTGACAAGCATCGAGATGAAAAGACAGCGCCTGCCAGTTCGGCGATCATCTGGCGCGAGAATGCCCTTCGGCGACGGGGCTCAGTTCGATCTGGGATACCGGTTCCAGCACCTGTCCATTACCGGCCTCGAGCCACCCCATGTTGGTATCAATTTCCAGCAAGCCCGGTTTGCCTGTCAGTTTTAAGCGCTGAATGGCTTGCCCGACCGGGCAGGGGGTGCGCGCTCTGATAAAATCGGCACGATGACTGACCTGTTCGGCGAATCTTTCCAACCTGCCCTGGCTCTTGCCCGCAAATGGCGTCCGCGTGCGTTTGCCGACCTCAAGGGGCAGGAACATGTGGTGCAGGCCCTGTCGAATGCGCTGACGCAAGGCCGGCTGCATCACGCCTATCTGCTGACCGGTACGCGCGGGGTAGGCAAGACCACGCTGGCGCGGATCCTCGCCAAGTGCCTCAACTGCGAAACCGGCGTGACGGCGACGCCTTGCGGCGTGTGCTCGGCCTGCATGCAGATCGATGCCGGCCGCTTCGTCGATCTGCTCGAACTCGATGCAGCCTCGAACACCGGCGTCGACAACATGCGCGAGGTGCTCGACAACGCGCAGTACGCGCCGACGGTGGGGCGCTACAAGGTCTACATCATCGACGAAGTGCACATGCTGTCGAAGCCGGCCTTCAATTCCATGCTGAAGACGCTGGAAGAGCCGCCTGCCCACGTGAAATTCATACTCGCCACCACCGATCCGCAGAAGATTCCGGTGACGGTGCTCTCCCGCTGCCTGCAGTTCAACCTGAAGCCGATGCCGCCTGCGCTGGTGGCGCAGCATCTGGGCGAGGTGCTGGAACAGGAACAGGTTGCCAGCGAACCTGCCGCGTTGAACCTGCTGGCGCGCGCTGCCGCCGGCAGCATGCGCGACGCGCTGTCGCTCACCGACCAGGCGATTGCCTACGGCAGCGGCAAGGTCGAGGCGGCCGCGGTCGAAGCCATGCTCGGCACGGTGCGGCGCGATTACCTGTTCGACCTGCTCGACGCGCTGGCCGCCAACAACGGCGATGCGCTGCTGGACCAGGCGCGCCAGCTGGCCGAGCGTGGCATCGCCTTCGATGCGGCCTTGCAGGACCTCGGCAGCCTGCTGACCCAGCTGGCGCTGCTGCTGCACGCCCCGGGCTCGGTTGAAAGCAGCATGGATGCCGAGCGCATGCAGGCGTGTGCCGCACAACTCGACGCCGAAACCGTGCAGCTGTATTACCAGATCGCGCTGAATGGTCGCCGCGACCTGCCGTATGCGCCGGACGAGTTTTCCGGCTTCTGCATGACACTGCTGCGCATGCTGGCCTTTGCCCCGAGTTCACGCGATTCCGCGCGTCCTGACGTGCGTGGCGGATCGGCGCCCGTCAGGGCGGCTGCAGCGGAGCGCGTTGCGCCCGCTGCACGTGCCGAGTCTGTGACGCGAGCCGTGCCCCGCACACCGCCTGCGTCCGCACCGACCGTTGCGTCGGCTGCCGAATCTGCGCCGAGCGAAACTGTCCCGGCGGCCGCCCCAGTCGAAGCGGAGGCGCCCTCCGCACCTGTATTGACAGCCCGTGAGCCGGAGGCGGGCGGGGCCTGGGACTGGCTCGCCGTGGTAGCCGGGTTGCGGCTCGGCGGCATGGCCAAGATGCTGGCCGACCACTGCGAACTGGTGGCGCAGGATGGCGATGCGGTGCGCTTGCGCGTGGGCGAGGCGCACAAGCATCTGCTCGATCGTACCTACCAGGACAAGCTGGTTGCGGCGCTGCACGACAAATACGGCGCAGCGCTCAAAATAAGCTTCGAGATCGGTGCCGCTGCCGAGCAGACCCCTCAACAGGTGCGTACGCGCATCAAGGAAGCACGCCAGGCCGAGGCCGTGGCGGCGATCGAATCAGACCCATTCGTGCGTGAGCTGGTCGACCAGTTTGGCGGCCAGATCGACGCATCCACCATACAGCCATTAGGAGAATCGACATGATGAAGGGCGGCATCGGCAACATGATGAAGCAGGTCCAGCAGGTGCAGGAAAACATGGCCAAGATGCAGGCCAAGCTGGCCGAAATCGAGGTCGAAGGCCAGAGCGGCGCCGGCATGGTCAAGGTGACGATGACCTGCAAGTACGACGTGCGCCGCGTCGCCATCGACCCCGGCCTGATGGGCGACGACAAGGAAATGCTGGAAGACCTGGTGGCGGCGGCGGTGAACGATGCTGTGCGCAAGGTCGAATCCACGGTGCAGGAGAAAATGGGCAGCGTGACCGCCGGCCTGCCGATCCCGCCGGGGATGAAGCTGCCCTTTTAATCGGTTGAAATAGCGAATGCAGCCTGCTGCGCTGGAAAACCTGATCGGCGCCCTGCGCGTGCTGCCCGGGGTCGGCCCCAAGTCGGCGGCGCGCATGGCCTACCATTTGCTGCAGCGCGACCGGCGCGGCGCGGAGGCACTGGCCGGCGCGCTCAATCATGCGCTGACGCACCTGCATCATTGCCGCCTGTGCAACAACTTTTCCGAGGCGGAAGTGTGCGAGGTCTGCGCCAGCCCGAACCGCGACAAGCGGCAACTGGCCGTGGTCGAGATGCCGGCCGACTTCAACATGATGGAAGCCACGCAAAGCTACGGCGGCCTGTATTTCGTGCTGATGGGGCGGCTTTCCCCGCTTGATGGCATCGGCCCGCGCGAGATCCATCTCGATCGCCTGATCAGCCGTGCGCTCGACGGCGTGGTCGAGGAAGTGATCCTGGCGACCAACTTCACGCCCGAAGGCGAGGCCACCGCGCACACCATCGGCGAGCTTCTGAAGGCGCGCGGCCTGAAAGTGAGCCGGCTCGCGCGCGGCGTTCCGGTGGGCGGCGAACTGGAATACGTGGACAGCGGTACGCTGGCGCAGGCCGTGCGCGACCGGCGCACCGTTTAGTGCGGCGCGACCGGCGCACCGCTTGATACGCCACGACAGGTGAACCGCCGCCCCGCATCTACCCCAGCGCGCTGGCGATGAGATTGATCGTCAGCGCCAGCACCAGCAGGTTGAAGCCGAACGACACCAGGCCATGCACCAGCACCAGGCGACGCATTGCCGTCGTGGTGATCGCGACGTCGGCGACCTGCGAGGTCATGCCGATGACTGCGGCGAAGTACGCAAAGTCGGTGTAGCAGGGCGCCGCGCCGGGAAACGCCAGCCCGCCCGTGTCCTTGCCCGACTGCGGCCGGTAGTAGTGGCGCGCATAGCGCAATGCGAACACGGTCTGGATCAGCAGCCAGGTCGAGGCCAGCGCGCCGAGTGCAAGGCCGATGTGCACGCCGCGCGCCATGCCCGCCGAAGTCCTGGCCGCATCGGTGACCAGGAGCACGCCCAGAAGGCTGACCCACGACGCCGCGATCAGCACGACATACAGCGCGGTGGCCCCGAAGTCTTCGCTGGATGCGCGCAGCCGCGTCCTCGCGGCGTCGAGCCGTCCCACGCCCCACCATACCAGCAGCAGGTAAGTCAGGCTGCCGACCAGCCAGCCAATCAGCAACCGGGTTTCCCACAAGTCGGCACGCGTCGCTGTCGCGCCCAGAACGCCGAGCGTCAGCGCGAGCAAGAGCCGGTGCCATGCGCGCAGGCGGGCAACCGGGTGAAGCTCGCGATGCGGATAGGGCAGCAGCAATTTCATGATCGGGCATGGCGTGAAGTCAGATAGCCGCGCAAGGCCAGCACGGCGACCGCAAGGCCCAGCATAACCCAGTGTTCGACGCGGTGCAGCATGGCCAGATGGCGGCTCAGGAGCGCACCGAACGTGTAGCCGGCGCTGCCCACCAGGGGCGCCCACAGCATGGCGGAAGCAAGATTGAGCCAGAAAAAACGCCAGCGGCTCACGCCGCTCAGCCCGACTGCGACCGGCAACGCGATGCGCAGGCCCCACATGAAGCGCATCGCCAGGATGATGCCGGACGGGTGTCGCCGGATGAGCGCGAGCGCGTGTCCGATCTTGCGGCGCATGGCCGGATGGCGCTGGAGCAGCATTTTCCCGTGGCGGCGTCCGAGCCAGAAAAAGAACTGGTCGCCCGCCACCGCGCCCAGCGCGGCAACGCCCGTGAGTACCGCAAGATCGAGATAGCCGCGATGCGCCGCGTAGCCGGCCAGTAACAGCACGGTTTCGCCTTCGAACAGGGCGCCGAGGAATACGGCAGCGTAACCGTACTGCGCAATGAGGGTGGCAATATCCATGTACGGATTGTAGGGCGGGCGCCGCCGGACAAGATGACCGAACGGTAATGGCGCGGCGGCGATGAAGCCGCTAACCTGCATTCATGCATATCCTGATTGTCGAAGATGACGGCGAAGCGGCAGCGTATCTGCAGAAAGGCCTGGCCGAGTCCGGCTATACGGTCGACCGGGCCGCAGACGGCGATGCCGGCCTGCACATGGCGATGGAAAGCGATTACGACGTGCTGGTGATCGATCGCATGCTGCCGAAGCGCGACGGTCTGTCGCTTATCCGCATGTTGCGCGCCGACGGCCGGACGACGCCGGTGCTGGTGCTTTCGGCGCTGGGGCAGGTCGATCAGCGGGTCGAGGGCCTGCGTGCGGGCGGCGACGACTACCTCGTCAAGCCGTATGCGTTTTCGGAACTGCTCGCGCGCATCGAGGCGCTGGCGCGCCGTGTACAGGCGGGCGAGATCGCCGCCTCCGATGTGCTCAGGGTGGCCGATCTCGAGCTTGATCTGGTGCGCCACCGCGTCACCCGTGCCGGTCAGCTGATCCGGCTTCAACCGCGCGAATTGCGCCTGCTCGAATACCTGATGCGGCATCCTGGCCGCATTGTCACGCGCACCATGCTGCTGGAGCAGGTGTGGGATTTTCACTTCGATCCGCAGACCAACGTGGTCGACAGCCAGATAAGCCGCCTGCGCGCCAAGATCGACCGCGAGTTCAACCCGGCGCTGTTGCATACCGTGCGCGGCGCGGGCTATTTTCTGGGGGTTTCGCCACCGTGATCCACGCACCGCACGGGCTTGGGCGTCTGCGCCAGATCGCGCGCACCTCGGCGATCCGTCTTGCCCTGCGCTATGCCGTGTGGCAGGTGGCGGTACTGGCCATCGCGCTCGGCGGCCTGTATTTGCTTACCCAGCGCTATGTCGCGACACAGATCGAAGCCAGCCTGCATGGCGAGATCGTCGATCTGTCCGCGATGCCGGAATCCGCCCTGCGCGCCCGCATCGCCGCACTCACGGCACGCAGCGCCCAGTCGAGCAGCGCCCGGCATTACCTGATGCAGCCTGCGCAAGGCGAGCCTGTGGGGGATGTTCGGTCCTGGCCTGGCGCAGCGCATGCGGATGGAAAGGTGCGCACCGTGCGGATTGCCCTGCGCCGGGCCGAAGATGCCCACGATCGTGAGGAACCTGTTGCATTGCCTGTCGTTGCCATGGCGTTGCGCGAGGGCGGCCGCCTGCTGATCGCGCAGGACATCGGGCAGGCCGAGGACCTGCGCGAATTCATACTCGCCGCCGCGGGCGGCGTGCTGGTGCTGACGGCCGTTCTCTCCCTGGCGCTCGGCTGGGCACTCGGCTGGCGCTGGCTGAAACGCATCGAGACGATCAATGAGACCGCCGGTGCGATCGCAGCAGGCGATCTCGGCCGGCGGGTCGCTGCCACGCCGCGCGGCGACGAATTCGATCTGCTGGCCGATCATCTGAATCACATGCTGGCCCGCATCGAACATGCCGTGGCGGGAATGCGCGAAGTCTCCGACAACGTCGCCCATGACCTGCGCAAGCCGCTTGCGCGCCTGAAAACCCGGCTCGAAGTGACCTTGCTGGAGCCCCGCGATACTGCCGAATACCGGTCCGTACTGGCGAAGACAGTGGAGGACGTCGACGATTTGATGCGCATCTTCGAGGCGCTCCTCTCGATTGCCCGCCTGGAGGCGGGCAGCGAAATCGCACCGTTCGAACGGATCGACCTTGCCGTGCTCACGCGTGAAGTGGCTGAACTCTATGCCGCCCAGGCCGAGGACGAGGGCCGTCTCTTCAGGCTGGAGATCCCGGCTGACCTGAGGGTCCGCGGCAACCGGCAGTTGCTCGCGCAGGCCGTGTCCAATCTTCTGGACAATGCCTTCAAGTACAGCCCGCCGGCTTCCTCCGTGACCGTGACGCTCGTGACGCGCAATGGCCTTGCCTGCATGGAAGTGGCCGATCATGGCCCCGGCATTGCCGCAAGCGAACGCTCCGGCATGACCGAGCGCCTTGCCCGGGGCGATGCCGCACGCAGCCAACCCGGAAGCGGTCTCGGGCTGGCATTGGTCAAAGCCATTGCCAGCCTGCACGGCGGCCGCCTCGAACTCGCCGATACACCGGGGGGCGGGCTCACCGCACGGATCATATTGCCGCTGTACCCATTGCCAATCCAATGAGACAAATCATGAATCAGACTCTTGAACAAAACCTGAGCAAGGTGCCCGCTGTCACGCTGATGTTCTGGATCATCAAGATTGCCGCCACCACGCTGGGCGAGACGGGCGGGGACGCGGTTTCGATGTCGATGCATCTGGGATACCTGGTCGGCACGTTTATTTTTGCGGCGATCTTTCTCGTGATGGTGGCCGCCCAGATCAAGGCCGACCGGTTCAATCCCTGGCTGTACTGGACGACCATCATCGCGACGACGACGGTCGGGACCACGCTGGCCGACTTCGCCGACCGCTCGCTCGGGATCGGCTATGCGGGCGGCGCGTCCCTGCTGTTTGTGCTGCTGCTGACCTCCCTGGCGATCTGGTACCGGAGCCTCGGCTCGGTCTCGGTCGACAGCATCCGTTCACCCAGGGCGGAGATGTTCTACTGGATCACGATCATGTTCTCGCAGACGCTGGGTACGGCGCTGGGCGACTGGACCGCCGATACGGCGGGGCTGGGCTATGGCGGCGGTGCCATCGTATTCAGCGCGCTTCTCGGGCTGGTGGTCGCGGCATATTTCTGGACACGTCTTTCGAAAACCCTGCTTTTCTGGGCAGCGTTCATCCTGACCCGTCCTCTGGGGGCCGTGGTGGGTGATTTTCTCGACAAGCCGATCCACGCCGGCGGGCTCGCGTTGAGCCGCTACTCGGCCTCTGCCTCGCTCATCCTGTTCATCGTCGCCGTCATCCTGGCTTTCCCGCAACGCGCGGCGAAACGGGTGGGGCATTGACAGACCGCATGCGCATGCCGGAAGGCTATGCGCGTTCGTGTCTCCGTTTCCAGTGCGCCACCTTTCGCCGGCAGGCACGGAACATTTCCATGACCTGCAACGGGATGGTAGTGACAGCACGATGTTCAACACGGGGCATGAAGTCGCGCGCCATGCCTGGCTGATCAAGATCGTGGCGGCCACCGTGGATGAGGTCTGGGCACGTGGGCAGCAGCGCGCGCTTCGTGACCGTGATCGAACCATGAACGGCATATCTGACGAACGCCTGCAAGAACGTATTGCCTGTCCCGGCCTGCGAATGAATCCGGAGCACGGCACATGGCGCTTCAATACAAATGAAAAACCGGCCTTGCGGCCGGCTTTCCGATCTGGCGACGCTGCGTTCACCTGTGGGCGCCATGGTCGTCGTCTTCCTCCGCTTCGGCAGCGATCACCTTGCCGTTGCCGGCATCGACCGAGAATTCGGTGGACCGGTTGTCGTGCCGGACATCGATTTGCCATACCAGATATCCCTCTTCGTCATCCAGCCTCGTCTTAACGACCTTGCCGGGTTGCACGGCCAGGGCAGCGGATTCAGCCTGCTGTCGGGTGATGCGGGCCAGTTTGAGCAGGCTGGCCTGGTCCTCCTGGCTGTTTTCCGTTACGCGGATGCTGCCGGTTTTCACCTCGTGGGGAAGTCGGTAGGTCGTATCCGGGGCAGCGGCCGCCAGCGTGCTGCCAAGAGCGGTTGCGAGCGTGATGAGCGCGAGCATGGGTGAGTTGGCTTTCATTTCCATTCCTTTCGTCCAAGCGGCATCAGTCATGCCGTGATGCCAGACTACGCAGGCAGGCTTACCGCAAGCTGGCCTGAAGATTGCGATCCGGTCATGCTGCATGCCGAGTGGTACGCCGTACCCGCTTGGCGCCCGTTCTCGTGGATAATTCGGGATGCACGCGCCCGAACGGCGCCCTGTTTGAACGGAGAAGACACGATGGAACTCAACGCCCTGACGGCGCTTTCGCCGCTGGATGGCCGCTATGGCTCGAAAACCGCGCCGCTGCGCGATTTCTTCAGCGAATACGCGCTGATCAAATACCGCGTCATCGTCGAGATCGAATGGCTGAAGGCGCTGGCCGCCGAACCCGCCATCGCCGAGGTTCCAGCGTTTTCCGCCCCGGCCATCGCGCTGCTCGACGGCATTGCCGACAATTTCTCGGTAGCCGATGCCGAGCGCGTAAAGGCCATCGAGGCGATCACCAATCACGACGTCAAGGCGGTGGAGTATTTCCTCAAGGAAAAAACGAAGTCGAATGCCGAAATTGCCGCGGTGTCGGAATTCATCCACTTCGCCTGCACCTCGGAAGACATCAACAACCTGTCGCATGCCCTGATGCTCAAGGGCGCACGCGATGCCGTGCTGCTGCCCGCGCTGGAAAGAGTCATCGCGCGCCTGACCGATCTGGCGCACGAATTCGCCGACCTGCCGATGCTGTCGCGCACCCACGGCCAGCCGGCGTCGCCCACCACGGTCGGCAAGGAGCTTGCCAATGTGGTCTATCGCCTGCGTCGCACCTGGGACGCAATCGGTGCTGTCGACCTCATGGGCAAGATCAACGGCGCGGTCGGCAATTACAACGCGCATTTGTCGGCCTATCCAGACCTCGACTGGGAAAATTTCGCACGTGAATTCGTGACGCACCTGGGGCTCACCTTCAACCCCTACACGACCCAGATCGAGCCGCACGATGCCATGGCCGAGCTGTACGACGCCATCGCGCGCACCAATACCATCCTCATCGATCTCAATCGCGACGTATGGGGCTATATCTCGGTGGGCTACTTCAAGCAGAAGGTGAAGGCGGGAGAGGTGGGATCGTCCACCATGCCGCACAAGGTCAACCCGATCGATTTCGAGAACAGCGAAGGCAATCTGGGGCTGGCCAACGCGGTGCTGCGCCACCTCGCAGAAAAACTGCCGGTCTCGCGCTGGCAGCGCGATCTCACCGATTCCACCGTGCTGCGCAACATGGGCGTCGGCTTCGGCTACAGCCTGCTGGCCTACGAATCCTGCCTGCGCGGCCTCGGCAAGCTCGAGGCCAACCCGGTCGCCCTGGCGGCAGACCTGGACGCGAACTGGGAAGTCCTGGCGGAACCGATCCAGACTGTGATGCGGCGCTACGGTGTGGCGAATCCCTACGAGCAACTGAAGGAACTGACCCGCGGCAAGGCCGGCATGACGCGCGAGACGCTGCATGCCTTCATCGACGGCCTGGCGATTCCTGATGCCGAGCGGGCCCGCTTGAAAACGCTGACGCCGGCGTCATATGCAGGATTGGCGGCCGAACTGGCACGCCAGATTTAAGCCGGCCGGCCTGGGCCGGCCCATTCACGCGGAGGTCTCATGTCCGAACATGCACTCGACGTCGGCCTTGCCGACTTTGCGCAACACGTTCTCGAGGAATCGAAGCAGCGCCCGGTGGTGGTCGATTTCTGGGCGCCTTGGTGCGGCCCCTGCAAATCGCTGAAGCCCATCCTGGAAAAACTGGCAGCCGAGTATGGCGGCAAGTTCCTGCTCGCCAAGATCAATTCGGACGACAACCAGGAACTCGCCGCGCGCTACGGCGTGCGCGGGATCCCAAGCGTCAAGGCTTTTATCGACGGCGAGCCGGTCGACGAGTTTTCCGGTGCGCTGCCGGAAGGCGAGGTGCGGGCCTTTCTCGACCGTCTCGTCCCCGGTCCGGCGGACGATCTGCGCCGGCAGGCGGCCGACGCGCGCATGGCGGGGGATGTTCCCGGCGCGCTGCAGTTGCTGGCCGAGGCCTCGAAGATCGACCCAGTCCATCTCGGCGTGCGGCTCGATGCGGCGGAAATCATGCTCGATCTCAACGAGGCCGACGAGGCCCGCCGCCTGATCGGAAGCGTGCCGGATGACGCCGACCCGCGCGTGCCTGCCCTGAAGGCCCGTCTGCAGTTCATGGGAATGGCCGGCGAAGATGAAACGGCGCTGCGTTCACGGGTGGCGGCGAACGAAAACGATCTGGAGGCGCGGCTGAAGCTTGCCAACCTGCTGGTAGCAGCCGGACAGCACGAAGCGGGCATGGACCAGTTGCTGGAAATCGTCCGCCGCGACCGCGGTTTCGAGGACGACGCCGGCCGCAGGACGCTGCTGTCGGTCTTCAACCTGCTGGGTGGCGGCGAACTGGTGAGCCGCTACCGGCGTCTGCTGGCCAGCGCGCTGAACTGACTGCCCCCCGGTGCGCCTTTATTCCCCCGCGTAAACCGATGCTGCCGCGAGTTCGGCATCGCCCAGGCTCGCCACGGCTTTCGCCATGACGGCCGCCTGTCTGCCCTGAATCTTGCCGGCGCGATAGTCCAGCAGCTTCTGGTACATCGCAGCGCGCGCCATGCCTTTGAGGCCGGGATTCGTGCCGACGCCCTGTGCGAGGTCACCGTGGCAGCTCGCGCATTGTGCCGTGTAGACATCGAGTCCGTAAGGCTGGGCGTCGTGCGGCAGCGCTGCCAGGATGTCGGCAGGTTCCTGGGTGGCGGATGCGGGCGCGGGCGCGCGTTCGCTGGCGGGAGGCGCCTCCTTGCCGCAGGCGACAAGCGCGGCAAGCAGGAAGAGACTGGTGGCAAGAGGGGCAGGTTTCATCAAGGCCTCATGAAGTCGATAGGGAGAAAGCGGGCTGTTGCTGCGTCATGGGCGTTTATTCGATGGCCTGATAGCGTACCGCGACGATGTCGACTTCGCGTCGCCCGTCGGGCGTCTGCACGCTGACAGTATCGCCCTCGCGCGCCTTCAGCAGCGCGCGGGCCATCGGCGAGATCCAGGCGATGCGGCCGCGTCCCGCGTCGGCCTCATCGACGCCGACGATGGCGAAGGTGGATTCTGTGCCGTCGTCGTCCGCGATCGTGACGGTGGCGCCGAAGAATACCTGGTCGGTGCCCTCGCGGGTGGCGGGGTCGACCACCTCGGCATGTTCCAGTCGCTTGGACAGGAAGCGGATGCGCCGATCGACTTCGCGCAGGCGCTTCTTGCCGTAGATGTAGTCGCCATTCTCCGAGCGGTCGCCATTGCTGGCCGCCCACGAGATGGTTTCCACCAGCTTGGGCCGTTCGACTTTCCACAGCTGGTTGAACTCGGCGTCGAGTTGCGCGTAGCCACCAGGCGTCATGTAGTTCTTCGACCCGGCAGGCAGTGCGGGCGCGGCGAGGTCGTCCTCGTCGGCATCCGCTGCGTCGGTTTCCTTGACGAATGCTTTGTTCATTCGGGATCAAGCATCCTTTGGGCAGGCATCTGGTTCATCGGCCGAACAGATGGACGAGCAGCGAGAGCGCCAGCGACGTGAGAATGACGCTGGCGAAGGGGAAGTAGAATACGCCTCGCTTATGCCGGATCTGGACGTCGCCGGGCAGCCGGCCCAGCCCCAGCCGGTTGAGCCAGGGCGTCAGCAGACCCAATACCAATAACGCCAGAACGAGTGTGAACAGCCATTTGATCATGAGGGAATTCTAGCCGATGGAGACAAGCCTGCCGCAATTTGAACGCACCCGGATCCTGCTCGATGCCGACGAGCAGGCGCGGCTTTCGCGGGCGCATGTGCTGGTGGCGGGCCTGGGCGGCGTCGGTTCGTATTGCGCCGAGGCGCTGGCACGTGCCGGAGTGGGGCGGCTGACCCTCATCGACCACGATGTGGTCGCCGTGTCGAACATCAACCGCCAGCTGCCTGCGCTGCTGTCCACCGTGGGGCAGCCGAAAGCCGAGCTGATGGCCGCACGCATCCGCGACATCAACCCGGCGTGCGAACTCACCGTGATCCGCGAGTTCCTGATTCCCGAGACCGTGGCCGACATCGTGCCGGCCACGGTCGACTTCGTCGTCGACTGCATCGACTCGCTCAACTGCAAGGTCGCGCTGGTCGCCAGCAGCGTCGAGCGCGGCCTCAACGTCGCCTCCAGCATGGGCGCGGGCAACAAGCTCGACCCCACGCGGATCCGGATTGCCGACATCTCGAAAACCAGCATGTGTCCGCTCGCCTCGGTGATGCGCAAGCGGCTCAGGAAGCGCGGCATCCCCAGGGGCGTGCTCACCGTGTTCTCCGACGAGGCCGGGCGTGCACCGCTGCCGCCGCAGCCGGTCGAGGGCCGCGGCCGCGACCGTGCGGTCAACGGCACCATCAGCTACATGCCGCCGCTGTTCGGCCTGATGCTGGCGGGCGCGGTGGTCCAGCGTCTGGTTCAGAAATGAACCGGTTCGACCAGGCGGGGCGGATTACTGCCGTGTCGCGTCTTCGATCTGCTTGCGCTGCGCGTCGGCTGCATCCATGACCTGCCCTTCCACCGCCTGGGCCTTCTTGACGGCCTGGATCTGGGTATCGAATACCGGGTTGGGCTTGTCGGCGGTTTTGGGCTGCGAGGGCGGCGTGGGATCGCAGGCAGTCAGGCACAGCAGAAGCGGAATCAGGGGCCATTTCATTTTGCATCCTCCAGCAATCCGGTGGGCAGGCCGTCTATGCTGACCTGGTTTTTCTCGCGCCAGTAATCGAGCAGGCCGACCGGGCCTTTCTTTTCGACCCAGCGCGCCAGGGTGTCGCGCTCACCCGCATAAGTGTAGCGCGGCACGGCGTAGCCGCACGAGGTCTGCACCGATTCGACGTCCAGCACCACGATCTGGCGCTCGCCGGGCAGGTCCGTGAAATGCCGCCGCAGTTCGCCCCACTCCGGATCCTGCCGGCGCACCGCCCGCCCGCGCCCATACAGGCGCAGGATCAGCGGGTCGGAGTCGAAGCTGCACCACATCATCGTCATGCGGCCATCGTGGGCCAGATGGGCGGCGGTCTCGTTGCCGCTGCCAGTGAGATCGAGATAGGTGACGCAGCGCTCGGAGAGAATGCGCAGGCTGTCCATGCCCTTGGGCGACAGGTTGAGACGGCTCCCGGCAGTGCCGGTGGCGGTGAAGAAAACCTTCTGCGCGGCGATGAAGGCGCGATGCTTTTCCTCGAGGGCAGGGTAGAAGCGCGCCATCAGTTGATCTGCCTTTTGAGGAATTCGGTGAGGATGCGCAGGCGCGTCACGCTGTCGTTCATCTCCAGCAGGTTCTGCTTGACGCTGAGCTTGAGCGGCAGCACCTCCGACAGCCGGTAGCCGACCCACACGGCATCGTCGAATGCGTGCGGGGCCGGGAAGTGCGCGTGGCCGTGCTCGTCGATGATGTGGCGCAGGATTTCCACTGCCAGCTCGAGTTCGTGGGGAATCACGATGGCAGGTTCGGCGGTGATGTCGTCCACGGTTCCCACAAGCAGTCCGTCGGGTTCGAGTGCGGTGCTGCGGATGACGAAGCGTGATTCGGCCTGCGTGTCGATATGCAGAATGCCTGCCTCGGGCATGTCCCAGTCGGTGATGCGGACCCGTGTCCCGACTCCATAGGGCACGGCGGGCGTGCCGGTTTCCTGTCCTTCCTGGATGGCGCAGATGCCGAACGGACTGCTGTCCGCGATCGCCTGCTTCACCATGTCGATATAGCGCTGCTCGAAGATCCGCAGCGGCAGACGGCCGCCGGGAAATATCACGGTGTTGAGCGGAAACAGCGGCAGGCTGGCGGCGGCGCTCACCGGACGTCTCCCCAGCGCGCCATCAGTTCGTGCTGGACGCCCAGCTGGTCGAGAATGCGCGCGACGATGAAGTCGACGATATCCTCGACCGACTGCGGGCGATGGTAGAAGCCGGGGTTGGCGGGCAGGATGGTCGCGTTCATCTTCGACAGCGTCAGCATGTTTTCCAGATGCAGGGTTGAAAACGGCGCCTCGCGGGGAACGATGATGAGCTTCTTATGCTCCTTCAGCATCACGTCGGCGGCGCGCTCGATCAGGTTGTCGGACAGGCCGTGGGCGATGGCGGCAAGCGTGCCCATCGAACACGGGCAGACCACCATCGCATCGGCCGGGTTGGAGCCGGATGCGACCGGCGCATTCCAGTCCTCGCGGCCGAACACGCGGAGCTGTCCGTCGCGCGTGTCCAGGCTCTCCGACAACTGCCGTTCAAGATCGCAGGCGCGTGCGGGCAGCGCCACGCCGAGTTCCTGTTTGGCGACGATGTGCGCGGCCTGCGACACCAGCAGGTAAACGCGCAGGTCGGCGGCCAGAAGACATTCGAGCAGACGCAGGCCATAGGCCATGCCGGATGCGCCGGACAGCGCAAGGGTAACGGTATTCAAGGGAGTATGCATGGCGCGGATTGTCGCCCGGATGACGCCAATAATCCACTGCGCGACTGCGATGGATGCCGTCGTCTGCCACCCTGCGGGCGCGCGCTACATTCTTGCCGTGACCCCCGGGTCCGTCGCCGGGGGATCCAGCATGCGCATCACGATCAGTCCGTTCACCGTGCCGAACACCAGTGCGGCCATGGCAAACACCGGCAGCAGCTTGATCAGCGCGGTGGCCGGCAGCAACCAGACGCCCACCAGCGCGAGCTGGCCGCCGATGTGGCCGAATGCCGCCAGCACGGACAGGCTGACCGGGCCGAAATGGCGGCTGGGGAGATAACGCACCAGCGCCAGAACCGAAAGACTGACGAGCGCGCCGGCGGCCGACAGCCAGAAACCCGGCGCGAACAGGCTGCCCAGCAGCAGGCCGCCGGCCAGAACGCGCAGGCCCGACACCCAGGCAGCCGCGCGCCAGCCGTATTGCAGCAGTACCAGCAGGATGACGATGTTGGCAAGCCCCGGCTTCACGCCGGGCACCGGGCTCGGCAGCGCAGCCTCCGCGAGCGTGAGGCCGATCGCCAGCGCCGCCAGCCGCGCGATGCGGCGGTCGTCCGTACTGACCGGCAGTTCAATAACCGAGCGTGTCATAGGCCGTGGTCCGTCCGCGGATTTCGAGGCTCACCTGATTGGGCAGGCACAGCGCCGCCTGGCCCGACTGCGTCAGCCAGCCCTGCTTGACGCACAGCTGGCGCGGCGACGGATCACGCGCGATGCGGGCGCGGCCGGGTTCGATCTCGATGCGTGTCGTGCCGAGCGGGCCGTCGACGGAAAAAGTCCGGGCGTGCGCGAGCGATGCGGTTTCCACCACATGGCCGGCAGCACGGATGACGACGGTGTCGCCGCGACTGCCGCCCCAGGCCCATACCGTGAGTGCGACGACGAAGCTGCCGCTTGCCAGCAGCACGCCCAGGTCGCCGGCGCGCAGGGCGGTCATCAGCTCAGCTCGCGGTGCCGCACCAGCACCTGCTCGCGTTCACGGAAGGCGGCGGCCAGCGTTTCCGCGAAATATACGCTGCGGTGCTGGCCACCGGTGCAGCCGATGGCGACCGTCAGGTAGGCGCGGTGGTCGCGAATGAAACACGGCAGCCAGTTCTCGACGAAGCCGCGGATGTCGGCCAGCAAAGCCATGGCGTTGGGGCTGTCCTCGAGAAAATCCCTGACCGGCTGGTCGCGTCCGGTGAGCGGCCGCAGTTCGGCGACGTAGTGGGGGTTGGGCAGGCAGCGCACGTCGAACACCAGGTCGGCATCGAGCGGGATGCCGTGCTTGAAGCCGAAGGACTCGAACAGCAGCGTGATGCGCGAGCGGTCCTGCCCCACCAGGTCCTTGATCCACAAACGCAGGGCCGCGGCGGAAAGGTCGCTGGTGTCGATGCGGTGCGCCAGCGGTGCGATGTCGGCCAGCATCTCGCGTTCGAGCTGGATGGCTTCCTGCAGCGAAACGGTGTCGCTGGAGAGCGGGTGGCGGCGCCGCGTCTCGGAAAAGCGCTGCACCAGCGTCAGGGTCTTCGCCTCGAGAAAGATGACCCGCAGGTCCGCACCCTGATTGCGCAGCGCATCCGCAATCTGCGGCAATTGGGAAAAGCTTGCGCTGCTGCGGGCGTCGATGGCGATGGCGATGCGTGCGTGGCCTTGCTGCTTCAGGTAATCGACCAGGGGCTGCAGCATCGCCAGGGGCAGGTTGTCGACGCAGTAATAGCCCACGTCTTCGAGCACCGCGATGGCGATGCTTTTGCCCGAACCCGACAGTCCCGATACCAGAACGACTTGCACTCAGTTGTCTCCGTCGATGGCGGCCTGCTGGCGCTTGATGAACTGCTCGACCGGATTGATGCCGCGGCTCTTGAGAATGTGGTTGCGCACCGCCACCTCGACCAGCACTGCAAGGTTGCGGCCGGCCGCGACCGGTATGCGCACCTTGGGGATGGCGACGCCGAGTATGTTTTCCGTCGATGCCACCATGTCGAGACGGTTGAGTCCGACTTCGCCGATTTCCTCGGGATGCACCAGTTCGACGATCAGCCGCAGGTTCTTCTGCAGTTTGACCGCCGTTTCGCCGAACAGGAAGCGGATGTTGAGGATGCCGAGGCCGCGCACTTCGAGGAAGTCGCGGATCAGCGCGGGGCAGTTGCCTTCGAGCGTGTCAGGCGCCACGTGCTTGAGTTCGACGACGTCATCGGCCACCAGCCGGTGGCCGCGCGTGACCAGTTCCAGCGCCAGTTCGCTTTTGCCGACGCCGGCATCGCCCTTGATCAGGACGCCCATTCCCAGCACTTCGAGAAATACGCCGTGTTGCGAGACTGTCTCGGCCAGGCTTTGCGTGAGGTAATGGCCGAGATAGGACATCAGGATCGGACTGGCGAGCGTCGAGGAGAACAGGGGCGTTCCGGTGCGTTCGGCGGTCTCGCGCAAGATATGCGGGGCAGTCTCGCCATTGGAAATGACGATGGCCGCGAGCTCGTTCGAGAACAGGTGGTCGATGGCTTCCTGCAGGCTGGAGTCGGACAGGCCGCGCAGATAATCCATTTCGGCACAGCCCAGTACCTGTACCCGGTTTGGGTGGACGAAATTCAGGTGGCCGATGAGCGCAAGCGTCGGTTTCTGGATGTTTTCGGAGGACAGGGTGCGGCCACCGCCGTTGCGTCCGGCCACCCATTGCAGGCCAAGCTGGTCAGCGAGGTCGCGGAACAGGGTCTCGACCGAAACGTGGCCTAGTAGCTGACCGTCCATGCGCATGTCCATGCACTCAGGTCGACCATGATTCGAGCAGCGTGATCAGGTCGGAAGGGTCGCCGATGTTCAGCATCTTGCTGCGCATGGCCTCATCGCCGAACAGTTGCGCCAGTTCGCCCAGAATCTGCAGATGCTTTTCGTTGGCATCCTTGGGAACCAGCAGGATGAAACAGAGGGTCACCGGCTGGCTGTCGGGGGCATCGAATTCGAGCGGGTTCTTCAGTCGGTAAAATGCGCCGCTCGCATCCCTCAGGCCCTTGATGCGGCCGTGCGGGATGGCGATCCCGTGGCCGAGTGCGGTCGATCCGAGCCGTTCGCGTTCGAACAGGCTGGTGAAGATATCGGAGGCTTTGAGATCGTGGGTCTGGGCGAACAGGTCGGCGGCATGTTCGAACAGTTTTTTCTTGCTGGTGAAGCTGATGTCCAGCAAGATGGTGTCGGGGGAGAGGAGGGGGGCGATTAGGTTCATGCCTTTGCACAGCCGGGGAAGAGAACTGTCCGGTATCTGCGGATTATACGCCCGAAGGGCTGTCGGAAGCCTTCGGGCGGGGTGCGTGCTCGCGGAACGCGACGTCAGGCGGGCGTTTCGGACGGTTGGTGTTTCAGCCCGCCGCCGCCCTGGTGGACGTCCGAGGTTTTTTCCTTGTGCTTGACGATCTGGCGATCCAGCTTGTCTGCCAGGAGATCGATTGCGGCATACATGTTGCCGTCTTCGCTGTGGGCATGGAAGTCGTGGCCCTTGACGTGCAGGGTGGCTTCCACTTTGTGCACCAGTTTTTCCACCTGCATGATGACCGTGACGTTGATGACATGGTCGAAATGGCGTTTGACGCGGTCGAGTTTCTCGGAAACGTAGTCGCGGATGGCTGGGGTCACTTCCAGATGATGACCGGAAATCGTCAAATTCATAAAGCCTCCTAAATCTGCTGAAAATAACTGGAAGCCGTCGTGTGGTCGCGCTTCCAGGAGCGATTCCTTGCGCTCGATTTCATTGTGGGACGAAAGCCCGGCACATTCAAGCACGGGACAGGCTTTCGGGGATGCGGTGCGGAAAAAGCCTTTGCGATCAAAGCGCGCGGCGCATGTTGGCGGGCGGGATTTGCAGTGACTCGCGATATTTGGCGACCGTGCGGCGAGCCACCACGATGCCCTGCTGGCCCAGCACTTCCGCCAGTTGCCCGTCGGACAGCGGTTTTTTGGTGCTTTCGGCCGCAACCAGCTGCTTGATGAGTGCGCGAATGGCGGTCGAGGAACAGGCGCCGCCGCTGTCGGTGGAGACGTGGCTGCCGAAGAAATACTTCAGTTCGTACAGGCCGCGCGGCGTCATCATGTATTTTTGGGTGGTGACGCGCGAAATGGTCGATTCGTGCAGTTCCACCGCGTCGGCGATTTCACGCAGCACCAGCGGGCGCATCGCCACCTCGCCGTGTTCGAAGAACTGCTTCTGGCGGTCGACGATGGCCTGCGAGACGCGCAGGATGGTGTCGAACCGTTGCTGGACGTTCTTGATCAGCCAGCGCGCTTCCTGCAACTGGCTGGCGAGCTGGCCGCCGCCGCTTTCGCGGTGGCGTGCCAGGATGTCGGCATAGACGCGATTGACGCGCAGCTTGGGCATGGCGTCGGCGTTGAGGCTGGCGATCCACATGCCCTTGACCTTGCGCACATAGACGTCGGGAATCACATAGTGCGTGTCGTCGGCGCCGAAGGCCGCTCCCGGACGCGGATTCAGGGACAGGATCAGGGCGCGCGCGGTGCGCAGCGTGGCGTCGTCGATGCCGAGCATTTTTTTCAGCTTGCCGACATCGCGCGCAGCGAGCAGATCCAGATAATGCGTGGTGAGCCGCATGGCGGCGTCGCGCGCAGGCGTGTCAGGAGGCAGTGCGCGCAGCTGCAGGGTCAGGCATTCGGCCAGGTTGCGTGCGCCGACCCCGGTCGGATCCATGTTCTGCAGGTGCTTGAGTGCCGTGTTCAGCTCTTCGGGCTCGAGCTCCTCGAGTTCGGCCTGCAGGCTGGCGGTGATGTCTTCCAGCGGCTGGGTCAGGAAACCCGAATCGTCCAGGTCGTCGATCAGCGCGGCGACCAGGGTGCGGTCGCGCAGGGTGAGGGGGCTGACGATCAGCTGGTTCAGCAGATGTTCGCGCAGGGTCGCACCCGAGATCGAGCCCTGGGTGTAATCGTTGTCCTCGTCATCGCCGCTGGCCACGCTGTAGTCGTTCCAGTCGGCATCGTCCAGCGTGGCGCTGGGCTCGGACTCGCCATGCTCGGGCGGTGCCGTTTCCGTACTCTGCGCCTCGGCCTCGGCCGTATGCGCCGGGGCCTCCGCCGTTGCGTAGCTGGCTTCGTCCTCGTCCTCGCGCTCCAGCAGGGGGTTGTCCTGCAGCATCTGCTCGAGTTCCTGATTCAGTTCCAGCGTCGACAGCTGCAGCAGCCGGATGGACTGTTGCAGTTGGGGCGTCAGCGTGAGGTGTTGACCGAGCTTGAGTTGGAGGCTGTGTTTCATGAATCTTGACAACGGCAAAAAGCATGCCGGCTTGAGGCCAGTTTAACGCGATTCGCCGGGGATGGCGTTTCCTACAGGCGGAAATTTTCGCCCAGGTAGACCTTGCGGGCGCTGTCGTCCTGGATGATGAGGTCGGGCGTGCCGGCGATCAGCACGCGGCCTTCGTTGATGATGTAGGCGCGATCGCAGATGCCCAGGGTTTCGCGCACGTTGTGGTCGGTGATCAGCACGCCGATGTCGCGCTCGATGAGGAAATGCACCAGCTTCTGGATGTCGAGCACGGCGATGGGATCGACCCCCGCAAAGGGCTCGTCGAGCAGGATGAAGCGCGGGTTGATAGCCAGCGCACGGGCGATCTCCACGCGGCGGCGCTCGCCCCCGGACAGGCTGACGGCGGATGCCTCGCGCAGATGCGCGATGTGCAGGTCCTCGAGCAGATTGTCGAGGTGCTCCTCGCGTTCGGCCTTGCCGTAGGGCTTGAGCTCGAGAATGGCGCGGATGTTTTCTTCCACCGTCATCTTGCGGAAGATCGAAGGTTCCTGCGGCAAATAGGACAGTCCCAGTCGCGCGCGCTGGTGGATCGCCATGTGGGTGAGATCGTGCGTGTCCATCTGCACGCTGCCGCCGTCTGCCGCGACCAGCCCCACCACCATGTAAAAACAGGTGGTCTTGCCGGCGCCGTTGGGGCCGAGCAGGCCGACCACCTCGCCGCTTTTGACTTCGAACGAGACATCGTGCACCACGGTGCGTTTGCCATACGTCTTGCGCAGGCCCTGGGCGGAAATCTGGCTCATGGTTTGGTGGCCGGCTGTTCGGCGGTGCGCGGTTTCGGGCGGATGACGGCGCGTACGCGCCCGCTCGGGCTCTGTGCGTTGGGCTGGCCGATGACCTTATAGAACCCGGTGTTGGCGTTGTAGGAAATCTGCGCGCCGCGCAGCTCGTCGCTGCCGCGCCGTAGCCGGGCCTGGCCGATCAGCTCGAGCTGGCTGGTGACGCCGTCATATTCTATGCGGTCGGCAAAGCCCTCGATGAACTCGTCGCGGCCGTCGGTTTTCTGGCGAAACGCCACAGGACGGCCGATCGCGCTGACCTTGTCGAGCCCGTCCGCATTCTGGGTCACCTGCACGCGATCAGCGCGCAGCATCAGCGTGCCCTGGCTCAAAACCACGTTGCCCTGGTAGACGCTGACTTTCTTGATATCGTCGAGCGTGACGGTGTCCGCTTCCAGGTTGACCGGCTTGTCGCGGTCGGCCTTTTCCGCGTAGGCGGACGTGGCGAGCAAGGCGGCGCACAGAAACGCATATGAGCGAATGTTCAGAATTTTCATGGTGCTACCTTTTGGAAATATAGCGGGCATGCACACGCCCTGTCAGTTTGAGGATACGTTGCTTGGCGTCGTACTCCATTGCGTTCGCACGCAGATCCAGCGTGGCATCGTGAATCTCCACCGGGCCCGGGGAGCGCATCAGGTCGCGTTCCGGGAAAACCAGAAGCCGTGCCGAGCGCATCGACATGAGCGATTGCCCTGCGTGGGCGGCCCGCTCCACGAGAACATCGCCGCGCAGGTCGACTTCGTGGCCGTCGGGCGACACGGTCGCCTGGTTCGACACAGCGCTCACGTCGCCGGACTGCGCATCCAGCTGGGTGAAGCGGGGCGCTTCCAGCTCGGTGAATTTGCTGTCTGAATAATGCTTCAGCCGCTTGGCGTACAGCCGGTACTGCGGTTTGCCGTCCACGTCGGTGCGCATTGCATTGAAATTCTCCATGATGCCTTCGGGATCGGTTCGTGCGGCAGACGCACCGCCATTGGACGGGGTTTCCACCAGGCGCTCGAACCAGAAGCTGAGGGCGGCCAGCAGCAGCAGGACGGCCAGCGGCAGCCACAATGATCCGCGTGAAATCATGCTTCCCTCGAATAAGCGAGGCTCGAAGCGCGCGGCGTGCGGAGGGTCATTTCAGATACGGCGCCAGCGCCGCGCCCAGCGTGCCCTGTGCGCGCATCAGGAATTCGCAGGCCTCGCGCACAGCGCCGCGACCTGCTTCGCGCGTGGTGGTGTAATGGCTGTAGGCCTTCACCAGAGCGGGCGCGGCCGGCACGGTGATCGCCAGGCCGGCGCGGCGCATCACGGGCAGGTCGACGACGTCGTCGCCCATGTAGGCGGTGGCTTCGCAATCGAGGTTCAGTTCGCGGCACAGTGCTTCGTACACGACCAGTTTGTCGTGCGCGCCCTGGTGGACGATCTCGATGCCGAGGTTCCGTGCCCGGTGCGCCACCACGCGGGAATCGCGCCCCGTGATGATGGCCAGTTCGACCCCGCTGCCCTTGAGCATTTTCAGGCCGTGGCCGTCGAGCGAGTTGAACCCCTTGTATTCCTGCCCGTCGTCGGCCAGGAAGAGGGTGCCGTCGGTCATCACGCCATCGACGTCGAATGCGACCAGTTTGATTTTCTGCGCGCGGGCGATCAGGACAGCATTCATCGCATCAGCATTCATCACACCACCCCCGCTTTAAGCAGATCGTGCATGTTGAGTGCGCCTACCAGAGTGTTGTCGGCATCGACCACCAAGAGGCCATTGATTTTCAGTG
Source organism: uncultured Thiobacillus sp. (assembly GCA_964533095.1). Lineage (GTDB taxonomy): Bacteria > Pseudomonadota > Gammaproteobacteria > Burkholderiales > Thiobacillaceae > Thiobacillus. The sequence continues at coordinate 95,893 of CAZHKS010000004.1, forward strand.
TGTCCATTTTTTCCACTGCCGCCACGGCGAGTTCATCCGCGCGGATCGTCTTCGGATTTCGGGTCATCAGGTCGGCGATCTTTGCCTGCTGCAGGTCGATCGTGTGCTCCAGGGCCCGCCGCAGGTCGCCGTCGGTGAACAGGCCGGACACCTTGCCGTCGGCCTCGACCACGGCGGTCATGCCGAGTCCCTTGGTGGTCATTTCGAACAGGGCGGCCTTGAGCGAGGCGTCGCATCCGACCCTGGGCAGCTCATCTCCGGCGCGCATGACGTCGCGCACGTGGATGAGCAATCGCCGCCCCAGGCTGCCGCCGGGGTGAGTGCGGGCAAAATCGTCGGCTGAAAAGCCGCGCGCATCGAGCAGCGCCACCGCCAGCGCATCGCCCAGCGCGAGCGCCGCCGTGGTGCTGGCAGTGGGCGCCAGGTTGAGCGGGCAGGCTTCCTTGTCGACCGTGGCGTTGAGATGCACGTCGGCTTCGCGCGCCATGGTCGAGCCCGGATTGCCGGTCATCGCGATGAGCTTGGCGCCGCGCCGCTTGATGAGCGGAACGATGCTGACGATTTCATTGCTCTCGCCGGAGTTCGACAGCGCCAGCACCACGTCGTCGGGCGCGATCATGCCGAGGTCGCCGTGGCTGGCTTCGCCCGGGTGCATGAAAAAGGCTGGGGTGCCGGTGGAGGCCAGGGTGGCGGCGATCTTGCCGCCGACATGGCCGGACTTGCCCATTCCCGACACCACGACGCGGCCACGGCATGTCAGGATCAGCCGCACGGCATCCACGAAACCGGCATCGAGCCGGGTCGACAGGGCGCGCAGGGCATCGGCTTCGATATCGAGCACCTGGCGTGCAAGCGCAAGCAAATGTTCGCTGGAGATGGGTTGGGGTCGCATGGTCGGCAAGTATACTAAAGCCTGCCTGTCCGACCGCGTTTCACCGCGGTTTCGACAGGATGAACCCGACAGAAAATATGGGCTGAAGCCTATGAAATACCTATGCACAGCAGCCTCCAGCTTGTCCTGATTCTACTTGCGGTCGCCGTGCTGGTGGCGGCGGCGGCACGCGCCTTGCGCCTGCCGACCATGCTCGGTTATCTGGTGACCGGCATTGCCATCGGTCCCTTCGCGCTGGGCTGGATTCCGGACAGCGAGGAGGCGCGGTATCTCGCCGAGTTCGGCGTGGTGTTCCTGATGTTCTCGATCGGCCTGGAATTCAGCCTGGCGCGCCTGATGACCATGCGCATGACGGTGTTCGGCTTCGGCGGCGCGCAGGTCGTGCTGACCATCGCGCTGACCGCGATAATCGCCTGGCTGCTGCATTTGCCTTTGCTCACGGCACTCGCGCTGGGCGGCATCATGTCGATGTCGTCCACCGCCATCGTGTCCAAGCTGCTGGCCGAACGTCTGGAAATTCAGACGCCGTACGGCCGCCAGATCTTCGGCGCGCTGCTGTTCCAGGATCTGGCCGTGGTGCCGCTGCTGATTTTGATTCCTGCGTTTGCGAAAGAATCCGAGACCATGGCCATCACCCTGGGGCTGGCCGTGTTCAAGGCGGTCGTGGTACTGGGGTTTTTGCTGTTCGTCGGGCAACGCATCATGCGACCCTGGTTCCAGTGGGTGGCGGGACGCAAGTCGCCCGAACTCTTCACGCTCAATTTGCTGCTGTTCACCCTGGGGCTGGCTTTCCTGACCGAGAGTGCCGGCCTGTCGCTGGCGCTCGGTGCCTTCCTGGCAGGCATGCTGATTTCAGAGACCGAATACCGCTACCAGGTGGAAGACGACATCAAGCCCTTCCGCGATGTCCTGCTGGGATTGTTTTTCGTCACGATCGGGATGCGGCTCGACCTGATGCAGATCATGCTGAACTGGTATGACGTCCTGCTGCTGGTCGCGGCGATCGTGATCGGCAAGGGGCTGCTGGTCGCCGGCCTGACCATGGCCTTCGGCAGTCCTCGTCCCACCGCGGTGCGAACTGCGCTGGGGCTGGCGCAGGCTGGCGAGTTCGGTTTTGTGCTGTTGGCGCAGGCGGCCGACCTGAATCTGCTGGGCGCAAATATCACCCAGCCGGTGCTGGCCGCGATGGTGCTGTCGATGCTGATCGCGCCGCTCCTGATCAACCGCATGGACACGCTGACCCGGCTGATCGCAGGCAGCGAATGGGCCGGCCGCGCCAAGGAGGTGCACGACATCGCGGTCAAGACCTTCGGCAAGGCCCAGCACGTGATCGTCTGCGGCTACGGCCGCAGCGGTCAGAATCTGGCCCGTCTGCTGGAAGCCGAGGGCATCACCTTCGTCGCGCTCGACGCCGATCCCGAGCGCATCCGCGCGGTGGCTGCGTCAGGCGTCAGCGTCGTCTATGGCGACGCCAGCCGCCGCGAAGTGCTGGTCGCCGCCGGCCTCAGCCGTGCCCAGGCCATCGTGGTGACGTATTCCGACCTGCATTCCAGCATGGCCATCCTGCGCCATGTCCGCGAACTGCGGCCGGAACTGCCTGTGGTGGTGCGCACCATCGACGACACCCATATCGACGCGCTGAAAGCGGCGGGTGCGGCAGAAGTGGTGTCCGAAGTGATGGAAGGCTCGCTGATGCTGGCCTCGCATGCGCTGATGCTGCTCGGCGTCCCCTTGAGCCAGGTGCTGAAACGGATCCGCGAGGTGCGCGAAACACGCTACGCCATGATGCGCGGATTTTTCCGTGGCGCCAGCGATGCCGACGACGAACTCGATCAGCATGCCCAGCCGCGCCTGCATACCGTGCTGGTCACGCAGGGTGCCGCGGCCGCAGGGCATAGTCTTGAGGAGCTACAGTTGAGCGATCTGCTGGTGGACGTGGTGGCGATCCGCCGCCAGGGGATCAAGGGGGTCGATCCCCAGCCCGATACCCGCATCCAGGTGAGCGATGTGCTGGTGCTGCGGGGCGCCGCCGATGGTCTGGCGGCGGCGGAGTTCAGGGTGTTGCAGGGTTAGGGTGCCTTGCAGACGACGTAAAATTTGGTGCCATCGTCCACATAGCTGGTATCAGGGGTCGCCCCCGCCGTTGTGCCCGCTGCCGCGCGCACAGTTCCGGTGTCCGATTTGCCGTCGTCGAACTGCGTATCGATCGCCTGTGCAATCTTGGCGGGGAGATTGTTGGAGCAAATAACAATGCCGGGAATTCCGAATGCTCCATTCTGCACGCCTGTTACACCTGATGCGGCGTTGGGGGGGGTCGTGTCGTCGGTTACCGCGCCGCCAACCAGGCCTGCACGGCGCAGATGCAGCCAGAACTGGCGGGATTCATCCGTCGACGTGGCAGAGTTGTAGGTGCCCGTAATAATGCCGTCGCCCAGCGTGCCGCCACTGGGCGGGGTGATGGACCAGCGTGCCGCCGCGCCCGCGTCATCACCGGGCAAAGCCCGATACCGGTCCTGATACAGATTGATCGCGGCCGTCATCGACTGGAAGTCGTTGGAAACGTTGCGAATGCGGCCTTGCGTGATGAGTTCCTGGCCCTTGAGAATCCCGCCCAGCAACAATCCGATAATGACCAGCACGATGGCGATTTCGATCAGGGTGAAGCCCGACTGGCGTCGCGCGAAGTGAGGGTGCGGCATGGTGGGGTTCTCCGGTTGTTATTGCCTGAGGGCCAACATGCAAAATATGTGCCATTGGATTGGCGGGCGTAGTGCCTTGATTGTAAAATAAAAAAGTTCATAAAATGATCCTGAAACGACCCTGTTTTGACGAAAATACGACGCCCGTGCCAGATTTCCGTCATGCCGGGCGTGATCCGAACCATGTGCACCCTCCATTTCCGGGGTGGAATGCCGATAGCAGTGGCATGCTGATCGTCTTGCTCTCTATCCCTATTCTCCGCTTATGACCGAACGTATCGGGCGTGTCCCGCAACTCGCCTGGCTGACGTCGCTGGCCACGCGCTTCACGCGCGTGGCGCCGGGACGCTGGCTGGGACTGATGCTGCTGGCCCTGCACGTAGCCGTGGTGTTCGATGCCGACGCGACGGTGACGCGCGCCTTCCTGCTGGCGCACTACGGCTTGTTCCTGCTGTGGCAGCCGCTGGTACGCAGCGAAGCGCGCATCGAGCCGAGGCTGGCGTTCCCGGTGTTCGCCATGGCGGCGTTGCTGGTCCTGGTCGACAGCACCTGGGTGATGGCACTGTGGCTGGCGATCCTGGCGGGGCTGGTGGGCGCGGTGGCGGCGTCACAGAACGAACGCGCCCAGCGCCTGGGCTATCTGCTTGCCCTGGGCTATCTGCTTGCCCTGTTGCTGGCCTGGGTGCTGCCGCAAAGCCTGGGCGGGGCCTCGCTGCCTGACGAACTGCGGGTTGTCGTTCGTTACGGCCTCCTGCTGCTGCCGCTGGCGATCCTGTTCTTCCCGGCCAGCCGACAGCGCAGTGCCTCATCGACGCTCGATTTCATCTATGGACTGATGCTGTCGCTGCTCATCATGGTGATGGCGCTGGGCGCGTTTGCCGTGGTGGCGGTCGCCAAGGTGAGCTATGCCTGGGCGCTGGTGCAGACCCTGCTGGGCATGGCGGCGCTGCTGCTGGCCTTGTCGTGGCTGTGGAATCCGCGCGCCGGCTTTGCCGGACTGGGGCAGGTGACCTCGCGTTATCTGCTGTCGGTCGGACTGCCGTTCGAAGGCTGGGCGCAACGGCTTGCCACGCTGGCCGAGCGCGAGCGCGATCCGGAGTCCTTCGTGCGCGACGCGCTGTCCGATCTGCACGAACTGACCTGGATACGCGGCGGACGCTGGCAGGCGGCGCGCGGCGAAGGCAGCTTTGGCGAACCGGCCGAGCACGCCGTGAGCCATGCCTTTCACGGCCTGAACCTGACCTGGCAATCGACGCGTCCGCTCACTCCGGCGCTGGCGCTGCATGTGCGATTGCTGTCGCAACTGCTGGGCTATTTCTATGCCGCCAAGGTGCGCGAACAGACGCTGCGCGAGCAGGCTTACAGCCAGGCCATCCACGATACCGGCGCGCGTCTGACGCATGACGTGAAGAACATCCTGCAGTCGCTGAAGACATTGCTCGCTGCCGCCGACACGTCCACACCCGAAGACAGCGAACGCCTGCTGGCGCTGATGAAGCGCCAGTTGCCGCAACTGGCAACGCGCCTGTCGCAGACGGTCGACAAGCTCCGGCAGCCGTCTGAAATGGATGTCGCGCACATTGCCGCGCAGGCGTGGTGGACTGCGCTGCAGACGCGCTACGAACACGACGACGTGCAGTTCTTCGCCGAGACGGCCGACGACACGCCCTTGCCGCAGGACCTGTTCGACAGCGTGGCCGACAATCTGCTGACCAATGCCTTGCGCAAACGGCAGGGCCAGCCGGATGTCGCAGTGGAAGTGCGCCTGACGCTGCAGCCGCTGATAAGCCTGACGGTGACCGACAGCGGCGCCGCCGCGCCCGAGCACGTGGCCAGGAATCTGTTCCTCAGCCCGGTGGCGTCGGATTTCGGGCTGGGCGTGGGGTTGTATCAGGCCGCACGGCAGGCCGCGCGTTCGGGGTTCAGGCTGGAGCTGCCCGACAATCAGGCGGGGCGGGTGACGTTCCGCTTGCAGGCTACAGACCGCAGTCCGAACCCGTAGGACATACGCGGGGGATCAACACGGACAGAGGAACCCATGCGACAAGATCGTCGAATTCGCCATTGGCAGCGTCAGCCTTGGTTGGTGCGCGCATCACGAAGATCCGGTTCGTATCGAGGTTCTCTGCTTCGTCAAGTCCGGTCGGCGCAGCCTGTAAATTTCCTGGAGGATTGTTCATGTTCTGGGCACCCCAGCCATTGGGGCCGTGGGAAACCACGACAGCCACGACGTCGTCCGCTACATCCGGGGGGCTGGGGCAGATGTGCGAGGTGCAGATCTGGAGCGGATCGCCGAGCGGCGTGCTCAGGGAAAAGCCGGTATCCGCGTTTGCGAATTGGGATTTGACGACATAACGCAAGCGATTGCCCCATGCATCCTGAGAGGCCGTGCCCAGCGTGACCCAGGGCAGCCATCCAAAGGAAACGCCCCCGAGGTTTCCGGTACACGCCGTTCCACTTCTGTCCTCGACACCGTCTCCGTTGGTGTCGGGGCAGGGAAGATATCGTTTTCCGGGTGTGACTGCGGGATGCGTCATCGCAAAACCAAGGAGTCCATCGCGCGCCTCCAGCAGGGTCTGCCGAGTCTCGGCGATACGCCGCGCCTGGATTTGCGCAGAGAGCGGCACGGCCAGGCCGCCGATCAGGATGGTGATGATGACCAGCACGATGGCCATCTCGATCAGGGTGAAACCGCGCTGGGGCGTCATGGTGCGGATTCCTTCAGGTCGGGGCCGGCGGGGTGTGGCGGGGCGGGGCGCAGCAGTTGATAGGGCTCGTATACCTTGCCATTGGCGCGGATCTGGCCGGGCCTCAGGCCCGACACGGCAGAGCCGTCACGTTGCGCCTTGCCGTCGATCCAGCGCGTGGTGGTGCCGTCGGAGCGGATGACCACGCCGTCGTAGCGCAGCGGTGCCGGGCCGCTGTCGGTGGATGACAGGTGGCCCGGACCGGGCGGGGTGACATTGCGCGCGCGCGCGGCTTCCAGTTGGGCACGCTGCGCGGGTGTGAAAAACAGGCGTCCCGGATCGGTCGGCGCAGCCACGCCGGTCCCGATGCCGCCCAGACTCAGCGCTAGCAGGCAGACGCTGAAGCGTGCCCACGCCTGTCGGGTTTCGCGTGCGTTGCCGCTTGATCGAAGGAATCGATTATTCACGACGGCCCTCCGTTGCCGCGGCCACGGTAAACCACAGCAGCTCGCATTCGGCCTGCAGATGCGGATGGTTGACGGCTTCGAACGGCGCATTGTCGGGTCGCGACAGGCGGCAGCCCTGAACGCGAACCACACCGGGTGCACGCGCCTTCAACGCGTCGAGGAAGCGTGTGAGATCGGTTTCCACCAGCAGGGGAAGGGTGAGGGTCATGCGGGTCTGTCCCAGCGGCAGGCCCTGGGCCAGTGCAGGCGGCGAGGCCGTGCGGGGCATCAGGCGGTAGTTCAATCCATACAGCCCGGCATCGCGATTGGCCAGTTGCACGGCCTCGATCCACGCCAGACGATCTTCCGCGCCCACGAAGCCGCGTGCCACCAGCGCCTGGTAATCACCCAGGTGGGTGGCGATGAGCTGCTGCTGCTGACGGCTGCGGTCGAGTTGCTGGCGGGCCTGGTTGAGTGCCGTGTGCTGCTGCTGCAACGCCGTTTCGGCATGGTGTGCCTGCCGTTGCCCCCACAGGATGCCGCCTGCCGCCAGCAGCAGCGCGGCCAGCAGCATCAGCAGGGGCAGCTTGAGGACGGCGAGGGGCGGCCGGGTCATGGCCGTGCCTCGCGGAAAAGCAGGCTGAGGCTGAAACGCGCTGCCGGCGCGCTTGCATCGGCGTTGAGCGTCTTGCCGGACAGTGTGCTGCTGGAATCGGCATTGACGGGGCTGCTGCGCAGGCTCACCGTGTGCACGCCCGGCATCGACTGCAGCGTGTGCATGAAGCCTTCGATGCGCTGCATGGCCGCCCGGTAGTTGCCGTCGAACGGAGCCAGTCCGGCATCGAGGGTGACCCGCGCGCCATCGGGCATCAGCGGCTCATCGGTCCAGCCCAGGCTGTCCAGCGCGATGTCGGGGGTGACCAGCAGCCCCTGTCCGACAGACGCGAGAAGGGCGGCCGTATCGGTCTGCGCATGCTCGAGCTGGCGTGCCAGCGTCACTGTCTGGACGAGCTGCTCGGGGGGCATGGCCTGGGTGGGAAAGGTCCGCGCAATGGCCTGATAGCGGGCATCGTACTGCTGGTACTGCTGGGCCAGCTGATGTGTCTGGTCGTCCAGATCCCGGGCATGCAGCCAGTAGGCGGCCGTGAGGCCCAGGCCCAGCAGTGCGACGATGCCGGCCGCCGCATGCAGGCCGCGCCGCCAGCGGAATTCGGTGTGATGCTGCAACAACTCGGGCGGCGCCAGATTGAGTTTCAGCGTTTCGCCCGCAATGGCGGCCAGGGGTGCAACTTCCGGCGTGGCAGCCAGGAAGTCGTCGGGGATGCGCAGCGCGTGCGCGAGACTGGACATGTCGATCAGTCGCGCGCTGAACGCCGGGTCGGCGTTCAGCGGCGCCTGCGCGCTGTCCAGCTGGCCACTGGGGTCGAGCAGCAGCACATGCAGCCGGGCTTCGCGCGGCAGGATGCGCTGTCCGCTGAGGTAGAGCTGTGTTTTCGCGATTTCGTCGGCTGCGTTGTCCGGCAGCTGGGTGGGGGTGTCGCCGCCGATCAGGCGCGAAAAACGCAGCAGGCCGTTATGGTAGTAGGACAGCCGCAGACTGTTGTTGAGCCGGCACGCCAGCAGCGTGTGTGCCGACTGTTCCCGCAGCTTTTCCAGCAGATGCTGGTAGGCGAGCGCCAGCGGCGTGACGCCCGCCAGCGGCACGCGTTCACGATGCAGCACGCTGAGCCAGGGGGTCAGCCACTCGGCATCGGGCAGGGACGCCAGCAGATAGCGGTCGTCGCGGCGTCCGGTCGTTTCACGTGCCTGCCGCCATGCGCCGGTAAAGCGCGTGTTGCGGAAAACCTGCTTGAGCTTGCGCGCCAGCAGTTCGTCGCGCGCGCGCCCCTGCACATGCGGCAGGACTTCGCTGCGATAATCCTCGTCGACCGTGTCGGCCACCAGCAGAACAGGAATATGCGCGTGCCTGACCACGATTTTGCGAAACGCCGCCAGCCCTGCCGCATCGGCTGAGAACTCGCCCAGCCAGTGCATATGCCCCGGGCGCCAGTCGAGGACGCCGATCTGGCGCGGGGTGGCGAAGAGAAGCAGGCGGTGGTCGAACATCACAGCGGCAGATTCCCGATCAGGTCATAGATAGGCAGCAGCACCGACACCAGGATGCCGCCGAGCAGCAGGCCCAGAATGGCCGTGAGCAACGGCTCCAGAACCCGGAGGCCGTTTTCGATCGAGTCGAGCACTTCACGGTTGTAGAAGAACGTCACGTTGTCCAGGGCTTCGTCGAGCGCGCCGGTGCTTTCGCCCACGCGCAGCATGCGGATCACCAGCGGCGGGAACAGCGCCAGCGACTGGAAGCTCTCCGACAGGCCGCGCCCGTCCGCGATCTGCTGCGCGGCGCGGTGGATGCCGCTGGCGATCACCCGGTTTCCGGCGATCATCTCGCAGGCACGCAGGGCGTCGAGCACGGTGACCCCCGAGCGGTACATCATCGCCAGCGTATTGGTGAAGCGCGACAACACGATCTTCTGCACGATCGGTCCGATGATGGGCAGCCGCAGCTGGGTGCGGTCCCACCATTCGCGGCCGGCTTCGCTCTGCTTCACCCAGAGCGGCAGGCCGATGCCCGATGCCAGCGCCAGCGCGAGGCCGACGGCCCAGTAGGAGCGCAGCGCATTCGATATCGCCATCAGGATCAGCGTAGGCAGCGGCAGCGCCACGCCCATGGTCTTGACCAGCCCCAGCACCTGCGGCACCAGATAGATCAGCAGGAACAAGATGGCTGCGCCGACGACGACCAGCACCATCGCGGGATAGATCATCAGGCGCTTGGCCTTGGCGGCGACTTCCTCCTGCCATTTGAGAGACTCGCCCAGCCGTTCGAAAACCGTGTCCAGCAGGCCGGTCTGCTCGCCCGCCTTGACGCTGTGCACGAACACGGCGCCGAACACTGCCGGATGCGCCGCCAGCGCCTGCGACAGTACCTTGCCGCCTTCCAGGTCTTCCAGCAGCGCGGTCAGCACGTCGCGGAATCCGCGTTTCTCCATGGTATCGCGCAGGTCACGCAGGCCTTCGAGCAGCGGAATGCCCGCGCGGGTGATGTAGCGCATATGAATGCAGAACGTCACCAGATCGCGCCGCGTTACCCGCTCGCGGCCGGTGGGGGCGTACTGGCGCGACAGTTCGACCAGCGTGACGAGGTCGAGCCCCATGCGCTTCAGGCGCAGTTCGAGGTCGACGTCGTTGACCGCCGACAGCGTGCCTTTGACGCTGCGTCCGGTCTGGTCGATGGCGCGGTAGTCGAAGAAGGGCATGGTCAGGTCTTCTGCGCTTTCGGTTTGGGGTGCGCGAAGGCTTCGCGTTTCGCCTGCGGGCGAGTCACTTTCTTTTGCTTCGCCAAAAGAAAGTGAGCAAAGAAAAGGCGACCCCACATCGCTGCCCTGCGGGTTCCCGATTTGGCGCGCGCGACCGGGCGCTCCACCAACTCGCCCTGGCACGGGGCACAAAACGCCCCGTGCTGCGGAGCTCGGACACGGTTCCGCTTTTTCCCCGTCCGCACACGCCAAACCGGCAGCGCTGAAGGGGACAAAAGCCAACCGCCTGCGCTTACCGAGCCCTTATATCCAAGCGCTGGTGTCCGCAAAGAAGCCCCTTGTGCGTCGCCGAGAAGCGCATCCAGACGGGGGGAAAAGGCGCGGGGTGTCTGAGCCCGCCAGGGCGAGTTCCCGCGCCGCCCCGGCTGGCGAGCATCGCAGGGGAGCCGCAGGCCGACACACCAGGGGTGGCTTTTTCTTTGGTTACTTTCTTTTGGCGAAGCAAAAGAAAGTGACTCGCCCGCAGGCGAAACGCGAAGCCCAGGCCATCCTGCAAACGGACAAAACCCAGCGATGCCCATCTTCATACCCGCCCCGTCAAATCCACTACCCGCGACACTTCCGACAGCGAGGTCACACCGTCCAGCACGCGCTTGATCCCGTCCTCGGCCAGCGGGTGGTAGCCATGCTCGAATGCAGCGCGGCGGATTTCATGCAGCGGCGCATGGTTGGCGACCAGTTCGTCCAGCGTCGGGTCCATCCGCAGCAGTTCGATCAACGCCAGACGACCCTTGTAGCCCTTGTGGCTGCACGCCGGGCAGCCGACGGCGCGATAGATCTGCGGCGGCTGGGCAGGGTCGGCATTGAGGATGCGTGCCTCGTCCTCGTCCGGGGTATAGGCTTCCCTGCAGTGCGGGCACAGCTTGCGCACCAGGCGCTGCGCGATGACGCCGATGATGTTGCCGGACAGGATGCCGGGCTGGATGCCGATGTCCATCAGGCGCGGGAACACGCCGAGCGCGGAGTTCGTGTGCAGGGTGGTGAACACCTGGTGGCCGGTCATGGCGGCGCGGAAGGCCATTTCGGCAGTGTCCTTGTCGCGGATTTCGCCGACCAGGATGATGTCGGGATCCTGCCGCATGATCGAGCGGATGCCGTTGGCGAAATCGAGCTTGAGCGTTTCGTTGACCGAGCTCTGGCGCATCAGCGTGACCGGGTATTCGACCGGGTCCTCCAGCGTCATGATGTTGACGGTCTCGTTGTTCAGATGCGACAGCATCGAGTAGAGCGTGGTGGTCTTGCCGGAGCCGGTGGGTCCGGTGACCACCAGGATTCCCTCTGGCCGCGCCATCATCAGTTTCAGTTCGCGCAGCGCGTCGGGGGTGAAACCCATGTAATCCAGCGGCATGATGGATTTTTCGCGGTCGAGGATGCGCAGCACCACGTTTTCGCCGTGGATGCCGGGCTGCGAGGAGACGCGGAAATCGATCGGGCGGCCGTTCAGCGTGAGCGACATGCGGCCGTCCTGCGGCGCGCGCGTCTCTGCGATGTTCATCCCGGATAGCACCTTCAGCCGTACCAGGATGCCCGGCCAGTAGGTCTTGTGCAGGCTGCGGATCTGTTCCAGCACGCCGTCGATGCGGTAGCGGATGCGCAGGAAGGCGTGTTCGGGTTCGAAATGGATATCGCTCGATTCGCGCTTGACCGCGTCGGTCAGCAGCGCACCGACCAGGCGCACCACCGGCTGGGTGTATTCCTCGGTATCGGGATTGAGGCTGGCGTAGTCGACTTCGCCGGTCTCGATCTCGCGCAGGATGCCGTCGAGCGAGAGGTCGAAGCCGTAGAACTTGTCGATGCATTCGAGCAGCTGCGCTTCGGCCGCCAGCAGGGTGTCGATTTCGATCTGGCCGCCGAGCGAGGCTTTCAGCTGGTCGAGCGCGACGACATTGAACATGTCGGTGGTCGCCAGCGTCAGCACGTTGCGCGCGGCATCGTGGGCGATCGGCAGCAGGTGGTGGCGGCGGGCGAATTCCTCGGGGACCAGTTGCAGTGCCTCGGGGTCGGCCACCACCTGGGTGAGGTCGATGCCCTGGCTGCCGAGGGCGTTGGCGAGCTGGTCGCGCAGCACGGCTTCGGTGATGAAGCCGAGTGCGACCAGCTGGCGGCCGATCGGCAGGCCCGTGGCTTTCTGTTCCTTGAGGCCGATGCGCAACTGGTCGAGGGTGATCAGTCCCTGGGTGACCAGGGTTTCGCCCATGCGGAGTTTCTTGCGTCGTTCCATGGCTGAAAACTCAGCGAATCGACTTCAACTGCTGCACGCGCGCTTCGGCCTGGGCACGGTCGTAACGATGCGCGCCGCTGCCTGCGAGTGCTTTCTCGTAATACGTCAGCGCGCTCGGGTACTGATGCAGCTGGTCGAGGCTGACTGCCAGGTTGAAGGCGTAATCGGCGTTGTTGGGTGCGCCCCGGTAGGCCTCGAAGTAGGCAGGCTGGGCGTCGTTCCAGCGCCCCTGTCCGGCGTAGAGATTGCCAAGCGTCTGGTAGAGCTGCGGGCTGGGGCTGCGTTCGATCAGCATTTTCAGCCGGCTTTCCGCAGTCTGGTCGCCGGTGTCGCCCAGCAGGTCGAGCAGGGCGCCCTGGGCGGCCGCATTGCGTGGATCGACCTCGAGCACTTCGCGATACAGGCGCTGGGCATCCGTGTCGCGGTTTTGCGCGCTGGCAATTGCCGCGAGCCCCAGCAGCGCGTCCACTGTGCGCCTGTTCGAGGCGGCCTGGGTGTACAGCCGTTGCGCTTCGGTCAGTGCCCCGCGCTGGTAGGCAGCGTAGGCCTGGTTGAGCAGGTTCGTCTGGGCATCGGGCTGGAGCCGGAATACCGGCGTGGCAGCTGGCTGTGCGCTGGGAGTGGGCGGGGCCGAGCGGTGGGCGGCGGGCGGCGCCACCGGCTCAGTGGCCGCGGGGCGGGTGATTGCGGCGGGCTCGGCGTGGCGTACGGGTGCGGCCGGCACCGGCTGCGGCAGGGACGGGACGGCAGCGGCGGGCGCTGCGACGGGGGCCATGGCGGGCGGCGAGGGAATCGCAGCCGGCGGTTGCAGGGCGAAGTAGAGATAGACCCCGTAGCCGAGTGCGACCAGGACAGCCAGCAGGGCGGTGAGCGGCACCAGCGAAAGCTGAGGCCAGCGTAGCCGGGGCGCCGGTCGCGCGCCGGTCGCAGATTCGCTGTTGCCGAACAGCAGGCCGGGAGGCTCGACCCATTCGCGCGCCTTCGCCGTGCCGGGGAAGGCGGGTTCCAGTTCGAGGTCGCCCTCGATCCGGTCGTCAGGACCGGATTTGCCTGCGCCAGCCCGGCCCGGGTTGGCGGCTTCGGCCTGTTTCAGCGCTTTGAGCAGCAGACTCAAGGCTGGCTCCGGGCGCTGCCGGGAAGCAGCCGCTGGAACGGCTGAAGCGCGTCGTTGTCCAGCGAGGGATTGGATACCACGGTGGGCCGCAGAAAGATCACCAGTTCGGTCTGGCTGTTGATGCGTTCATGCTGGCCGAACAGGGCGCCGATGCCCTCTGGACGTGACAGGCCGGGGACGCCATCGCGTGCATTGTTGCTGTCGTCCTGGATCAGGCCGCCGAGGACCACGGTCTGGCCGCTGCGCACCTGCAGCAACGATTCCATTTCGCGCACCTGGATGACGGGGATGGAGTTCTTGACGCCCGCCTTCTCAAGATCGGGATTGGGGTCGTCGACGGATCCCACCTTGCGCGAGATGGTGGGACGCACCGTCAGCGACACCATGCCGTTCTCGTTGATCTGCGGCAGCACCGACATCACCACGCCTATGGGCACGGTGTGCGCGGTGGTCGTGAAGGTGGCAGGCTGAAGGACCGAACCGGAGGAGGACAGGGCACCCTGCTGCGACTGCACGGAAAAATACACCAGATTGTCGACCACCTTGAGCAGGGCGGTCTGGTTGTTGAGCGCCATGAGTTTGGGGCTGGACAGCACCTTGGTCTTGCCGAACGATTCCAGCAGGTCGATGGCCGCGGTGAAACCGTTGTTGCCGGTGTTGGTGTAGGTGGCCTGGATGAAAGGCGAAAGCGCCCCCGCCAGCGCATTGGTGCCGCCGCCTACGGTGTTGAGCGTCCAGCCGGTGGTGCCCTGCAGGGCTTTCGACCAGTCGATGCCGGCGCGGTACTGGTCCTTGAGCGTGACTTCGACGATGGTCGCTTCGATCAGCACCTGGCGTTGCGCGGACTGCATGACGCGATCGAGATACTGCTGCACGAGTTCCTGCTGTTTCGAGGTGCCCAGGACGGTCACGGTGCCGGCTACCGGGTTGACCGCCACGTCGTATTTGCCGTCGCCTGTCGGCTGGTTGGCGAATGCGGCGGTGTACAGGCTGGCGGCACCCGCGCCGGCCTTGCTGGCCGCTTCGGCCTGAGAGACCCGTTCGGCACGCTCGGCCTTTTCCGCGTCCAGCCGCGCCGCGCGTTCCTCGTTGCTCTGGGTGACGGCCCGCGTGCCGGCGAGAATGGTGCGGATATTGTCGGCCAACACTGTCCACAGATCGTTGTTCGACTGGCTGGCGACGGTGGTGGTGGAGGAGTTTCCGGTGCTGGTCGAGGTGGACGTGCTGCCGGTTCCCGTGCCGATGCCGCCGCCGGTGCTGGCGATCTGCGCCGCCACGCCGACGCTGGAGGTCGTGTTGCGGGCGACGTTGACGTAATTGACGGTATAGCTCTTGACGTAGGGGGTGTCGGGCATGATCGACACCGTGCGGCCGTTCATTTCGTAGCGCAGATCGGCCTGCCGTGCGATGCGGTCGAGAATGGCGGGCAGCGGCTCCTGCACGGCATTGAGCGAGACGTTTCCTGAGATGCCCGGGTACAGGTCGATGTTGTACTGGGTGTCGCGTGCGATGGAAAACAGCAGATCCTTGACTGGCACATCGTTGACCACGACGGTATAGGTCGGAACTGGCGCATTCAGCTTGGGCGGGGACAAGGCGGGGATGGCCTTGACGGGCGCGGGTGGCGGGCCGGCAGGAACGGCCGCCGGGCTGGGGCGGGTGATGTGGTCGGGCGAGGTGTCGAACGCCCGCGGGGGTACGCAACCCGCCAGCACGAGGCTGGACAGCGCCAGGCCCGTCAATACGGAGCGTTTCAACACAGCATTCATCATGAGGGCTCGTTAATGGGTAAATTGAGCATACGCTGAAGTCGTTTTGGGTGCAGGCCACGGCGCAAGGCGCGCGGTTGTGTCATTCACAACAAGCGGCTTGCAACACCGGGATGCACCCAAAACGGCTCCAGCCCGGAGGGTTGCTGCGTATTCGGGCGTCTGCGGCGTTGCAGGGCTTGCGAATGGAATAACCATTCGCTGCGCCCAGCGCCTTGCATCCATCCCGAATACGCAGCAACGTATGCTCAATTTACCCATTAACGAGCCCTTATCCCGTTGGCAAGACTACGCTGCGCATTTTGCCGACCGTGCGCAGAAACGGCACGCCTAAAGACGTGGCGGGCAAGGAGCGCATGACCGCCATGGCCGCGTCCCGATTGGGGAATTCGCCCGCCAGGATCATCCAGGCGGGGGCGCCCTGGCTCAGGCCATGCAACACCCGCACCGGCTGCGGCGTGGCGGCGTTCAAGCCACCCAATAATACGGCCGCCTGCGCGGCTTCTTTAGCCGAGGCGATCTGGATCACGTGGGTTTCGGCCGGGGCAGCGGCCAGCCAGCGCTGGGTTTGCTGTGCCAGTTCGGTTACACGGCTGACCGGCACGGAGCGGGGCGCGGCTGCCGCATGGGGTGGCGCCGCGGCCGGTGGCGCGGGGGGCGACGAGCGCGCCTGCCAGGCGACAAACGCAAACAGGCCGAGTCCGGCGGCCAGTCCGGCACTCAGCCACGCCCAGTAGGGCATTCTGCCGTGGCGCGTGGTTCGGGCAGGCGGCTGGATGTCGGTGTCGACAGCCGCGGCGTCGAGGTGGGCCGCTGTGAGCGTATGAGTCTGGCCGGCATAGGCCGCGAGCAGGGTCTTGTCGGCCAGCACGTTGATGCGGCGTGACAGGCCGCCCGAGAGGCGGGTCAGCTGCGCGATCAGCGCCGACGAAAACAGGTCGGGGCCGCGGTAGCCGGCTACCGCGAGCCGCGCCCGCATGTACTCGGCGACCTCGGATTCGGTCAGCGGGGAGAGGTTCAGGCTCAGGGTGATGCGGTCCTTCAACTGGCGGATGCGCGGATCGGCCAGCTGCGCATCGAGCTCGGGCTGGCCGAACAACACGATCTGCAGCAGCTTGTCGGTGGCCGTTTCCAGATTGGTCAGCAGCCGCAGGAACTCGAGGTTGTCGAGCGCGATACCCTGGGCTTCCTCGACGAACACCACCACGCGCCGGCCGGCTTCGTGGCGTGCCAGCAGCGCGGCGTTGAGTTGCGCCAGTCGTGCCTGCCGGCCACTTTCGGGCGTGTCGATGCCCAGGTCGGCCAGGATGGCCGCCAGCATGTCATCGGGCGACAGGGTGGGATTGCCGAGATAGACGCTGTCGACCCCGGCGGGCAACTGGGCGGCCAGCTTGCGGCACAGCATGGTCTTTCCGCTGCCGACTTCGCCGACCACCTTGATGATTCCCTCACCCTGGTTGATCGCATACAGCAGCGCGGCGAGCATTTCCCCCCGCTGGCCGCCGGCATACCAGTACTCGGTATTCGGCGTGATGCGGAAGGGCGCTTCTTTCAGACCGAAATAGTCAAGGTACACAGTGACGGTTTATTCGGTTCCGTACGTTTGCATACGGCTGTATAGCGTGGTGCGGTTGATGCCGAGCAGCTTGGCGGCCTGCGACAGATTGCCGTGGGTCATGCTGAGCGCGGCTTCGACGTAGGCCTTTTCCCACTGGCGCAGGGTGACGTCGAGGTTGAAATTGGCCAGCGTCTGCAGTTGCTTGCGCGCCAGTTCGATCAGCGCCTTGCTGTCGCTGGCCAGCGGGATTTCCTGCGGGTAGGCCTGGTCGGTATCAAGTTCGGCCTCCAGTTGCTGCGCGTTGACCGTCATGCCGGGGTATTTGGTGGTCAGGCGGATGGCGATATTGCGCAGTTCGCGCACGTTGCCGGGGAAGTGATAGTCCTCCCACATCTGCTGCGCGCGCGTGTCGAGCTGAAACGACTGGCTCTTGGCTTCGCGTGCGTAGAAATCGCGGAAATGGTTGAGCAGGGTGAGCTTGTCCTGCCCCATTTCGCGCAACGGCGGCACGGCGATGGAAAACACCGACAGCCGGTGGTAGAGGTCGGCGCGGAAGCGGCCTGCCTTGATCTCGGCGCGCAGGTCGCGGTTGGTGGCGGTCACCACGCGGGCATTGGAAAAGCGCGGCTGGGTTTCGCCGACGCGCTGGTATTCGCCGTTTTCCAGCACACGCAGCAGCTTGGCCTGCAATTCCAGCGGCAGTTCGCCGATTTCGTCGAGGAACAGGGTGCCGTTCTCGGCCTCCTCGAAATAACCGGCGCGCGCGCTGGTGGCGCCGGTGAACGCGCCCTTGGCGTAGCCGAACAGGGTGGGCTCGACCAGGGTCGGCGAAATTGCCGCGCAGTTGAGGGCCAGGTAGGGCTTGTGCGAGCGTGGCGACAACTGGTGCAGGCTGGAGGCGACGCGTTCCTTGCCGCTGCCGGATTCGCCCTCGATCAGCACCGGGAAGGGCGCTGCCGCATATTGCTTGATCTGCTCGCGCAGCTTGTCCATCGCAGGGCTGTCGCCGACGATGCCGGAATCCTTCACCGGTGCAGGGACCTTGTCGGCGCTGCGTTCGGCGTCCTGCACCAGCAGGGCATTGAACAGCAGGGATTTCAGCCGCTCGGGTTCACACGGCTTGGCGACGAAGTCGATTGCCCCGAGGGCACGCGCGTGGCGCGCGTTGGCCTCGTCGCTCTGGCCGGAGAGGACCAGGATCTTGATGCTGGGGGAGACGCTGAGAAGATCAGCGATCAGGGCGAACCCTTCGTCGGGCTTGTGCGGCTGCGGCGGCAGGCCCAGATCGACCAGGGCCAGCTGCGGCGGCTCGTCCAGCTGCATCATCAGGCTTTTCACCTGCGCGCGCGATTCGGCGGCGGAGATGTCGAAGTCCTTGCTCAGAACATACGTGAGCGTGTCGGAGATCAGCGGATCGTCATCGACGATCAGCAGGCTAGGTTTGTTGGTTTGGACCACATGTCCTCCAGGTCGATTGGTACCGAAAGCGCATCTGTCTCTGCGTACAGGAAAGTATTGTTGCGCGTGCGTGTCGGATTTTCGACGATTGTGCCAGAGACCCGGTGAAAGTTAAACCAGGGCGCGCACAGGAGCAGGGCGCGCGCCACACGCGAGTAGGCGTTAGCGGCGCGGAAAGAGTCGGACTTGAGGGAGGCTCAGCTGTTCACCGGCTCGACGGTGACGCGTGTCCAGCCTTCGCTGCGTTCAACCGGGTTGCCCAGGGCAATGAACTTGCGTTCCGGCGTGCCATGGATCTGGAACACCTTGCCGAGCGTATAGTGGATCGGGTCGATGAGGAGGGTCTCCCGCTCACCGCCCAGCAACAGGCTGGGGTGGGGCAGGCTGGCGCCGCTGTTGTCGAAGCCGTTGACGGTATATCCCGACGTGACGGTATCGTACAGCATGGCCAGGGTGGGTTTTTCGGCCAGGGTCTCGATGCCCACCGAACTGGTGTCGTCGTTGAGGCGGGACAGGCGGCGCACGATGCCGATCTGCCAGTCGCGGACATCGTGCGACTTGATGCCTATCAGCGCCCCCACGCGCAGCCAGTCCTTGTCGCGTGATTCCACGATGGCGCCATATCCGAATTCGCTTTCGTCGTGCATGACCCAGCGCTCGACGTCGGGCGAATGCTGGGTGGCCGGCAACGTCATTTGTGAGACGCGTTCGCGCGTACGGTCGGTGATGAAGCCGTACACCTGCACATCGTCGGCCTCGTTGTAATTGAGCCCGGTGCCGTAGGGCGAGATGCTCGCCGGTGCATCGGCAGCCTTGATCTGGCCGATGATGGAACTGAGGCCGTGGGTGACGTCGACCAGCCGCTTGATCGACTCGCGCGGCGCACGCCGCTGCTCGCGCGTGGACAGAGACGCCCACTGACGTTGCAGGTGCTCGATCAGTTCAATGCTTTCGGCCGTGCGCGCGGTTTCTGTCAGGCCAAGCTGCGCCGGGAGGACGCCTTCATGCAGGGCGGTGTGCAGTTCCTGCAGCTTTTGCAGCAGGTCTGCCGTCGCCCAGAATCGCAGCGGCTTGTCGGTGTCGGGTTTGCGCACGCGGCGCGGGCCGTGGTCTGCCGACAGGTCGACCACGAAATTATGGACGCTGGTGTCGAGCCGGCTATCCAGCTGGAGCATGTCGTGCCAGCCGCACAGCCAGCGGTCGGCCTGATCGAGTTGTCGTGGATAGAGCGTGCCGGAATGGGCCAGATTCAGCATCATGATATGCAGGTAGGCGGTTTCGCAACAGCAGTCCGCCGTGTCATCGGCATACGCCCGCTGAATATGCCGGTTAAAGCCCTCGGTCTCGGCGATGCGATACAGGTTGTGCAGCCGCAGCCAGAGCTTCTCGCCTGCCGGCAGATAGCGTATGGAACGCCATTTCAGCAACTGGCCAAAGGTGCGGATGGCACGCAGGGTGATCAGGGGGATCGAACCTTCGTGCGGCACCCTGCCGGCCGTGCGCGCGAGATGAAGCACGAAGGTGTGATAGCCGCGCGCGATTTCCCAGTAGAGGCCGTACACGGCATGCCAGAGCTGGCTTTCGACCGGACGCGACATGCGCGGATTGCGCAGGTACTGGCGCACCAGCGTGTCCTGCAGGTCGCGCGACTTTTCGTCCAGCAGCATGAAGATGGCCAGGCGATCTTTCGTGTATAGCGTTGAATTCTCGTTGAAGCGCTTGAGCGCATTGAGAATGGCTTCCTGGCACTTGAACGCGTCGCCGATGGGCAGGCTCTCGACCCAGCGGGACGCGGTCTTGATATTGACCAGCGGGTCGTCGTTCCGTTTGCCGAAAGGCGTGAGTCGGGCGATTCCCGATGCAAATTTATCGGCCAGTGTGGTCATAGTGTCAGGCTGTTGGGGGAATACGTATTCACTTTACGGCTGTAATAGCAAATTCTGTACCTGGCCGGCCGATCATCCCAGCTTGTCCTGTATCCAGGCCTGGACCGAGGCGAGCGCACCCGGCAGCTTCCCTGGTTCAGTGCCGCCCGCCATCGCCATGTCCGGTTTGCCGCCGCCCTTGCCGCCGACCTGGGTGGCGACGAAGTTCACCAGCTCGCCCGCCTTGATCCTGCCGGTGACGTCGGGTGTCACCGCGGCGATCAGGCTGACCTTGCCTTCGGCCACCGTCCCCAGCACCAGCGCGCAGGATTTCAGCTTGTCGCGCAGCTTGTCGGCGGTTTCGCGCAGCGCCCTGGCGTCGACGCCGTCGAGCTGCGCCGCCAGCACGCGCACGCCGGCGACATCGGTGGCCTGCTGCGCCAGGTCGTCGCCCTGGCTCGACGCGAGCTTTGATTTCAGGCGCTCGAGTTCCTTTTCCAGCGCCCGGCTGTGTTCCATCAACTGCGTTACGCGCTCGGCGGCCTCGGCCGGCGTGGCCTTGATCAGTTGCGCGATGGTGCCGAGGTTCCTTTCGGTTTCGCCGAGGTAGGCCAGCACGCCGGTCCCGGTGGTCGCCTCCACGCGACGGATGCCCGCCGCAACGCCGGTTTCCAGAAGGATCTTGAAGGCGCCGATGTCGCCGGTGCGCGTGACGTGGGTGCCGCCGCACAGCTCGCGCGAACTGCCGATGTCGAGGACCCGCACCTCATCGCCGTATTTCTCGCCGAACAGCATCATGGCGCCGGTCTTCTGCGCGTCCTCGATCCGCATCACGCGCGCCTGCGTCGCGGTATTGGCAAGGATTTCTGCGTTGACGCGCGCTTCCACCTCGCGGATCTGCGCGTCGGTCATCGGATTCGGCTGCACGAAGTCGAAACGGGTTTTTTCGCTGTCCACCAGCGACCCCTTCTGCTGCACGTGCTCGCCCAGCACCTCCCGCAGCGCCTTGTGCATCAGGTGGGTGACCGAGTGGTTGCGCATGGTGCGGGCGCGCGCTTCCTCGTCGACACGCGCGAGCACGGTGTCGCCGACCGCCAGCGAGCCGGTCTTCACCACGCCGTGATGACCAAACACCTGCGCCTGGATTTTCTGCGTGTCTTCCACCTCGAACTGGCCGCTGGTGCTCTGCAGTGCGCCACGGTCGCCGACCTGCCCGCCGGATTCGGCGTAGAAGGGCGTGTGGTCGAGCACCACCACGCCAAGTTCGCCTTCGTTGAGTTGGTTGACTGCCACCCCATCCTTGTACAGCGCAAGGACGCTGCCGTCGTGTGTCAGCGTGTCGTAGCCGTGGAAGGTGGTCGCTTCGCCCGAATACTCGAGGCCGGCGCCGAGCTTGAACTTGCCGGCGGCGCGCGCCTGCGCCTTTTGCCGCGCCATGGCGGCATCAAAGGCTGCGGTGTCCACGCTGACGTTGGCCTCGCGGCAGATGTCGGCGGTGAGGTCCAGGGGAAAACCATAGGTGTCGTGCAGCTTGAACGCCAGCTCGCCGTCGAAGGTACTGCCGGCGGGAAGCGTCTTCAGCGTCGTTTCGAGGATGCCCATGCCGTGCTCGATGGTCTCGAAGAAGCGTTCCTCCTCCAGTCGCAGGATGTCCATCACGCGATCCTGCGCCTTGGCCAGTTCGGGGTAGGCCTCGCCCATCGCCGCGACCAGGTCGGGCACGATGCGATAGAAGAAGGCGGCACGCGCGCCGAGTTTGTAGCCGTGGCGGATGGCGCGGCGGATGATGCGGCGCAGCACGTAGCCGCGGCCTTCGTTGCCGGGAATGACGCCGTCGACGATGAGGAAGGAACAGGCGCGGATGTGGTCGGCGATGACCTTGAGCGAGTTGTTCGCGAGGTCGCTCGTGTTCGTTTCGCGCGCGGCGGCGGCGATCAGTGCCTGGAACAGGTCGATGTCGTAGTTGGAGTGCACGTGCTGCATCACGGCCGAGATGCGCTCCAGTCCCATGCCGGTGTCGACCGAGGGCTTGGGCAGCGGATGCATCGTCCCCGCTTCGTCACGGTTGAACTGCATGAACACGTTGTTCCAGATCTCGATATAGCGGTCGCCGTCCTCGTCGGGCGATCCCGGGGGGCCGCCGGCCACGTCGGGGCCATGGTCGTAGAAGATCTCGGTGCAGGGGCCGCAGGGGCCGGTGTCGCCCATCGCCCAGAAGTTGTCGCTGGCGTAGCGCGTACCCTTGTTGTCGCCGATGCGGACGATGCGCGCCTTCGGCACGCCGATGTCGCTGGCCCAGATGTCGTAGGCTTCGTCGTCCTCGGCGTAGACCGTGACCCAGAGCTTGTCGGTCGGCAGTTTCAGGATGTCGGTGAGGAATTCCCACGCGTACTTGATCGCATCCTGCTTGAAATAATCACCGAAGCTGAAGTTGCCCAGCATCTCGAAGAAAGTGTGGTGGCGCGCGGTATAGCCGACGTTCTCCAGGTCGTTGTGCTTGCCGCCCGCCCGCACGCAGCGCTGCGACGACACCGCGCGGGTGTAGGCGCGCTGGTCCTGGCCGGTGAACACGTCCTTGAACTGCACCATGCCGGCGTTGGTGAACAGCAGGGTGGGGTCGTTGCCCGGCACCAGCGGGCTGGAGGGGACGATGGTGTGGCCCTTGGAGGCGAAGAAGTCGAGGAAACTCTGGCGGATGGCGCTGCTTTTCATGGTTTTGGTGGCGTCGTGCGTGAACGTCGGACAATAAAGCATTGTATCCGTTAAAGTTCTGCCCTTGCAGGCACCTTGGGCAGGGAAAATGGACAACGAGGCAGTTGTCGCGGCAACGCGACAGTGGATAGAGAAGGCGGTAATCGGACTGAACCTGTGTCCGTTCGCCAAGGCGGTCTATGTGAAAAACCAGGTGCGCTACGTGGTCAGCACAGCCCCGCACCTGGACGGCTTGCTGGAAGATCTCGATCGCGAACTGGATTTTCTGGCCGCGGCCGATCCCGAAAAAGTCGATACGACACTGCTGATCCACCCCACACTGCTGCCGGATTTTCTCGATTTCAACGATTTCATGCAGCTCGCCGAGGCGGCGGTGGGTGAGCACGGGCTGGAAGGCGTGATCCAGATCGCCAGCTTCCACCCGCAATTCCAGTTCGAGGGCACGGAGTCAGACGACATGGGCAACTACACCAATCGTGCGCCATTTCCCATCCTGCATCTGCTGCGCGAGGCGAGCATCGCGCGTGCGGTGGCGGCGTTTCCCGAGGCCGAGACGATTTACGAACGCAACATCGAGACGCTGAAGGCCCTGGGGCCTGCGGGATGGGCCGCCCTGTGGGCGACGCCTCCGCGGCCCTAGCTGCCACAACCGCCGCAACAACTCCCGTTCGCATGCGGGGACGGCTTTTCTTCGACGAGCACGCCTGCCTCGGCGAGCACCGCCACCAATTGCGCTCGCGTCGTCGTGCTGTCGTCGATGCGGGCATACAGGCGCGCCGGGGCGTCGAGAAACGACACGTCGTGCACGCCGGGAATTGCCTTCAGCCTGGCGCCGGCACGTTCCGCCGCGTCGGTGCTGGCAGGTCCGATGATATGGAGGGTTTCGGTTTTCATGTTCACTCTTTCCTGGAAAAAATCAGAGATATTCGACAAGCCTTGCATGGCGGCCTTGTAGCGCCGGGCGTCGCATCGCCGGTCGTGCTTTGGACCGGGTCGCCCATGGCAAGGCCGGCAACCAGTTTTAAATATACATATTGAATGAATGTTAAGTAAAGGAGAATATTCGCCGGTCCGCGGGCGATACGCGACGGACTGGAATGACACAGGGCTATGAAAGGCGATGACGAGCGGCCAGCCTTTACTCCGCCTGATGCGTCAGCGCACGGGCTGCGAAAATTGCCACGATTTCATCTGCCACGGCCCGCATGCCCGGCGAGCGGTGCATGTCGGGATGCAGGACCAGCCACCCGGTTCATCGGATCGGGCATTCCGCCAGCGAGATCGCTACTCGGCCACACGGCTGAGGTGCATGTATCGCAGGCGAAAAAAAAGGGGCTTGTGCCCCTTTTTTACTGCCGTGGACCAATACGGTTCAAGACACCCCCCCGTCATAGTCGGCGATGCCCGGGTTGGATTTGCCGACGCCGACGATTTTCGGCTCGTTCAGCTTCAGGCCCTTGATCACCTTCTTGTCGCGCAGGTAGGTGGCGACGACCTCCCAGATCGGTTCGCCGGCGACACCTTCGCCGACCGGCGCCCACCCTGCGACCTTGTAGGTCTTCCTGGCATCGACCGGCTTGCCCTTGATGGTCATGTTGCTGATCCGCTTGCCGATGGTCTGGTTCGGGCTGACCGTGTACTCGATGCCGCCCACGCGCACCATGTCGCCGCCCTGCTGGTAATAGGGGTCGGCATTGAACAGATTGTCGCAGACGTCTTCCATGATGGTCTTGATCGTCTCGCCTGTCATGCTGGTGAGCGTGGTTTGCGGGTAGGTGATCGCGGTCTGATCCATCAGGCGTTCCATCGTGATGTCGTCGCCCGGCAGCAGGGTGGTCCCCCAGCGGAAGCCGGGCGAGAAGGCCGCATCCGCGCCTTTCACGTCCATCAGCGCGTCGACCAGTAGCTGGTCCCAGGTGCCGTTGAAGTTGCCGCGGCGATACAGGAAGTCGTCGGAAACGGCGAGCTTCTCGTTCAGCTTCGACTCGTAGGGCGCGCGCACCTGCTTGATGTAGGCGTCCATCGCCGGGTCGGCCGGCAGCAGGTTGGAGAACACCGGCAGCAGGCGGTACTTGAAGCTCTCCACGCGCTTGCCCTTCACTTCGAAATCCATCACGCCGAGGAACTTGCCGTTGGAGCCGGCATTGGTCACCAGGGTGATGCCCTTGGCGTTCTTGACCTTGACCGGCTGCGGCACGCCGTCGTGCGTATGGCCGCCGAAGATGGCGTCGATGCCGGTGACGCGGCTGGCCATCTTGAGGTCGACGTCCATGCCGTTGTGCGACAGCACCACGACCACCTGCGCACCCTTGGTGCGCGCCTCGTCCACCCTTTTCTGCATGCTGTCGTCACGGATGCCGAAGCTCCAGTCGGGCACCATGTAGCGCGGGTTGGCAATCGGCGTGTAGGGGAAGGCCTGGCCGATGACGGCGACCTTCACACCATTTTGTTCCTTCATGACATAGGGCTTGAACACCTGGTCGCCGAAGTCGTTGGTGACGATGTTCTGTGCGACAAACTCGATGCCGGCCTTCTTGAAGTCCTTGTTGACGATTTCCACCACGCGATCCGCGCCGAAGGTCGATTCCCAATGCGGCGTCATGATGTCGACGCCCAGCGCGATGCAGGCGTCGACCATGTCCTGCGCATCCGTCCACAGCGAGGTGGCGGAGCCTTGCCAGGTATCGCCGCCGTCAAGCAGCAACGCGCCGGGACGCTGCGCGCGCAGCTTGTCGACCAGGGTTTTCAGGTGGGCGAAACCGCCGACCTTGCCGTAGACCTTGGCGGCTTCGATGAAGTCGAGGTAGGTGAATGCGTGGGCCTCGGCACTGCCGGGCTGGATGCCGTAGTGCTTCAGAAGATTCTGGCCGACCAGATGCGGCGCCTTGCCCAGCGCGCTGCCGATGCCCAGGTTGACGTTGGGCTCACGGAACCAGATTGGCAGCAACT
Source organism: uncultured Thiobacillus sp. (assembly GCA_964533095.1). Lineage (GTDB taxonomy): Bacteria > Pseudomonadota > Gammaproteobacteria > Burkholderiales > Thiobacillaceae > Thiobacillus. Next base: position 121,634 of record CAZHKS010000004.1, read on the forward strand.
GGGCATGGCAGTCGGTGAAATGCAGCAGCGAGACGTTGCCGTGACGCGGCACATCGTAGAAATTGGACGGTATTTTTCCGCCAGCCAATACGGACTTGCTGTCCAGCGCCATGCCGGACGCTGCGGCGACTGCGAGTAGTTGGAGGAACTCGCGACGGTTCATGTGCATGGGGTTTACCTCGGGGATGAAGGGATAGGTTGCCGGTATTGTCGGTTCACGCATGCCGCCCGTAAATAGTAGCTCCCGCTCATGCCCGGATGGGACAGACATAATAAAAAAGCCCGGCTTCCCGGGCTTTTTCGTGTCGTGCTGAAGCTTACTTGCGGAACACCGAGGCCTTCATCGGCAGGCCGTTCGACATTGCCGAGTGGAAGTATTCCAGGTTGTTCATCGTTGCGCTGTCTTCAGCAGGCGGCACGGCGCGAACCTGCTTGAAGCAACCTGTATACCGATCCTGCAGCGTCACCAGCTTGTCGCCGCCGCGGAATACCGGCCAGTGAACTGCCTGACCGACAACCGGCGAGATCAGCTCCGAGCGCAGGCGAACACCGGCGTTCTGCACGTGGCAGCTGGCGCAGGCAAAGTTGAGCTGACCCTTGCGGCTGTAGAAGGTTTTCTTGCCGTCGTCATACGCGGCCATGGCTTTGGGACCCTGGACCTTGATGTTCATGATCATGCCGTCGGACAAGGTCCGCATGTAGGAAGTCAGAACACCGATGGTATTTGAATCGCTGAGCTTGAAAGGCGCCTCGCCATTCGCCACTCGGCAGTCGTTGATCACGTTTTCCAGCGTCACGACCTTGCCCTTGGCTTCGTCGAACATGGGATAGTTGCCGGCGATCTGCTTGCCGCCATTGGGGAGGCAGTCGGCATAGGTCTTGCCGTTCTTGAAGGGGGTCTCCCACATCTTGCGGCCCGCTTCGATCTGCGAGTCGAAGGGCGGGAATTCCATGATGGCGTCGTATTGCGCCTTGCTGTCGGGATCGAAAGCCAGCGCGCCGTAGACGTAGTCCTCGACCTTGACGTTGGGGTATTTGGATGTGAAGTACTTGATGAGGTCCTGCTTGTCCTGTTCGGGCGAGGCGTGTGCCGTAGCGGCGCCCAGCGCAATGCCCAGGCCCGCCATCCCTGTCAGCAGTTTCATGATGATTTGTTGTTTCATGCCGTCCTCCAGAAACCTGATGATTGAAGCGAAAGCGGGGCCTGGCGCCCCGCTCGAGTGTTACCCGACTCAGCCGATAATGGCTTCGGCGCTATTTTTGTCGCCTTTGTTGTCGGCCCAGCTGACGACGACCTTGTCGCCTTTTTTCGGCCCCTTGACCCGGAATCCCAGGTAGGGGTTCTTGGAGACGCCACCGGAGAGGCCGGCATCCAGAACCTGGGTGCCGTTGACGGTGGCCGTCACGTCGGTGATGTAGTGGGCCGGGATCAACTGGCCGGTCTTGGCGTCTTTACGCAGGCCGGTTTCCATCGGGTGATTCATCAACACTTTGACATCGGCAACATCGCCTGCCATCGTGGCACGGATACGCATCGGTTCAGCCATTTGGCTTTCCTTTCCTAAAAATGTTCGCCCCCAGGGGGGATTCAATTCGACAAGCCCGGTGGCGGGGAGATTAACCGCCGCAGCCGCCGATGGTGACCTTGACTTCCTTGGCAGCCGTGTAGGATTTGCCGCCTGCCATCACCACGGCGCGAACCAGCGAGGTTTGCCCCATTTTGATGCGGGTCGAAACATAGCCTTCGGCGCCGCCCATCAGGTTGAAGTCCGCGACCAGGGGGGTTGCATTCTTTTCGGCCATGATGGCGATGGAGGAGGTGCCGGCGATTCCGCTGGTCACTTCCACCGGCACCACGGCGCCGTTTTCGGCGATGTCCGGGGCCTTGATGGTGATGTCCTTGGAATCGATCGGGGCGTTCGCACCCATGTTTTTCAGCGCGTCGCCGACATTCTTGGCCTCAAAGGCGCTACGCGGGACGCCCGCCAGGGCCTGGGTGGGCTTCAGCAGGCCGGCGGCCACGGCCACGGCCACGGTGCCTGCGCCAGCGGCGCCTTTCAGTACGTTTCTACGAAGTGCATTCATTGGGCATATCTCCTGATTGAACAATGCAACGGGTAATTACAGACCGTACACGAAGTCGGTCACTTTATCGATTTCAGCTTCACTCAACACGCCGTGCTTGCCGAACGGAATCATGCTGCTGGAAGGATTGGCAACGGTCGCATCCCAGATCTGGGCGCGCAGCTTGGCCTTGTCGGGATAGCGCGCACTCATGGCGATCAGGGGCGGACCGTACGCGCCTGCAGACTCCGCATCAGGCACAGTGGGCATGGCATGGCAGGCCAGGCAGTTGCCCTTTTTCTTGTCGAACGCAATCTGCTTGCCAGTGAGTTCCTTGGCGGCATCGGCGGCGAACGCGCTGCCCGTCAGCGTGATTGCGCCCAAAGCGCATGCCGTGATTAGCTGATGCAACTTTCGCATGGTCATCCTCCTCGTTTTTGACTTGATGGTGAAAGCGTCTTCTGCCTGGAAGTGCCGTGCATGTAGACGCTATCCAGTAACGGATGGAACGAAGCATAGTGGAATTGCTTTTTGCCATGCAAGGCCATGCGGGAGTTTTTACGGCCAAATCACAGGGTAAATTCCTACCAGCGGCGCCAAATATGGCTTTGCGCAGTGCAAGGCTATTTTTTGCGCTGTGATTTTTCGGCCTCCTGCCATTCGCGCCGCCGCGCTTCGGCAGCAGACATCTCGTGAAAATTCCCGTCACCTGCCTTGAGCCCGAGATTGATTTGTTCGATGGCGGCGACCAGATTGCCGCTCAAGGCATCTGCCTCGGCCTGGGCGCTGTGGCTCAGCAGGCGTTGTCCGAGCTGCGCGTGGGCCTGGGCAGAGAGCCGCCACAGGCGGCGGTCGAGCGGATAGAGGGACAACTGCTTCTCGGCCAGCGTCAGCGCGTCGCGGTTGCGTCCCGCTGTCAGCAGGGCGTTTATATAGCCATACTGCAAGGGGCGGTAGCCAGGATAGGCCTCGCTGGCGCTACGGTAGCGCTGCAAGGCAAGTGTCGTGTTGCCTGCAGTGAGCGCGGTGTAGGCGGCCAGTTGTAGGAGCATCGGGTCGGCGTTCTTGCCGGCCGGCAGTTTTTGCACCTCGGTTTCGGCTTCCTTGAACTGACGCGCGCGCAACAGTGCGCTGATCAACTCGTAGCGGGCCGCGGTCTCGTTGCTGTAGCGCTTTTCCGCGAGGATGCTGCGCGCTGCGAGCACGGCGTCGTTCGGCGTGTTTTCCTGTGCGCGCAGGCGGGCGCGCACGAGCTGGAAGTCGAGGCTGTCCTGTACTTGGCGATAAGGTGCCGATTCGCTGCGTGCTTCCATGTCGGCGATGCGGTCGCTGGTGAGCGGGTGGGTGCGTAGATAGGCCGGAGCACTGGTATCGTAAAAGCGGTTGGCGCGTTGCAGCCGCTCGAAAAACTCGCTCATGGCGTGGGGGTCGAAGCCTGACCGGGTCAGCATGTCGTAGCCCAGGCGATCGGCTTCGCGCTCGTAGTCGCGGCTGTAATTGAGCTGGTTCTGGATCGAATAGGCCTGGGTCGAGGCGATGGCCGCGCTCGCCACATTGGGGTTGGAACGCGACGCCAGCAGCGCCAGCGCAAGGGCGGCCATGGTTGGCCAGTAGCTCTGGCTTTGTGCGGCGACCATGCGGGCGAGGTGATCCTGGGTGACGTGTGCGATTTCGTGCGCGATCACGCTCGCCAGTTCGGACTCGCTTTGCGCCGCGAGCAGCAGCCCGGTGTGGACGCCAATGTTGCCACCCGGCATGGCAAAGGCGTTGATGGTGGGATCGTCGACGACGAAAAACGTGAAGCTGCGCTGGTTGCGCGGACTGACCGAAACCAGCTTGTAGCCGAGCTGGTTGAGGTAGTTCTCGATTTCCGGGTCGTCCAGATAACGCGGGTCGGCATACACGTCGCGCATGATGGTGCGTCCCAGGGTCTGTTCTTCCTGGTCCGAGAAGTACTGGCGTGAAACCTCGCCCAGATCGGGCAGGTCAACCGCCATCGCCGGCTGGATGGCCAGTGTCAGGGCAAGGAGGGTGCGTAGCATGGGCGGAGGAGAATGGCGGCGGTCGACTGCATTTCGATTAGGATGCGCGGATTGTCTACAAGGTTCCTGTATATGAGCGAATTCACCCACTTTGATGAACGCGGCCGCGCCGTCATGGTCGACGTTGCGGACAAGGACGAGACCCGGCGCATTGCCGTGGCAAATGGGCGCATCCACATGTTACCCGATACGCTGTCGCGCATTCTCGGCGGCCAGGCGGCCAAGGGCGACGTGCTTGGCATCGCCCGCATCGCGGCGATCCAGGCGACCAAGCGTACCGCCGAACTGATTCCGCTCTGCCATCCGATTGCGTTGACCAGGGTCGGCGTCGAATTCGAGCATGACGTCGCCGGATCGTGGATCGCCTGCACGGTGACCGCCGAAACCGTCGGCAAGACCGGGGTGGAAATGGAGGCCCTGACGGGCGTCAGCGTCGCGCTGCTGACGATATACGACATGTGCAAGGCGGTCGACCGCGGCATGCGCATGGAGGCTATCCGGCTGCTGGAAAAGCAGGGCGGACGCTCCGGTCATTGGCGCGCCTAGTCATATCGTCATCTTTTTGCCGCGCGTTTGCTGCGGCAAGATACCCGCTGGAGTCGATTGGGCGATCGTATGCGCTGTTTCAGGATTTTCCTGTCCGGGTTGTGGCTGTGCGCGTGTGCTGCGCATGCCGGCATGCCGGACTATCAGGCATTTCCGGCCGACGGCCAGCGTCTGCTGCTCTGGGTGAGTTCCGAGCGCGGACGCAGCGAACCAGAACTTGCGGCCGCACGGCAACTGGCCGCGCAAGGTGTCGAGGTCTGGTCGCTCGACCCCGCCAGCGCCTATTTTTTGCCGCAGATCCCGAGCAGCATGGAAGCGCTGCCGGTGCAGGAAGTGGCGGACTGGCTGCGCGCCGCGCAGACGAGCGGCAAGCGGGAGGTGGCGGTTTTTGCCGTGGCGCGTGCGGCCGTGCCGGTGTTGCGGGCGGCGGCCGCGCTTGAACCGGCACAGCGGAGCAGGCTGTGCGTGGTGCTGATGCACCCGAATCTCTATACGACGGCAGAGCCCCTGGCCGAACCGGGTTATCTCGACCTGGGCGACCTCTCCGGTGTGCGTGTGCGCGTGCTGCAACCCCGCCGTTCGGCGGCCACGCCATGGCTGCCAGGCCTGCTGGGGCATCTGGCGCAGCATGGCGCGGCCGTGAGCGACGCGGTGCTGGACAATCTGCGCGAGGGGTACTGGACGCGCGAAGCGCCGACAGATTTTGAAATCGCCGAAAGCCGCCGCATGGATGCCATGCTGCTGCACCAACTGGATATATGGGGATGCAAGTAAAACGTGTTTTATCCGTGCTGGCCATGGGGCTGTTCTGGATCTCCGGCGCGGGGGCGGCCGGCTTCGAGACGCGCGCAGCCCTGCCGGCTCCCGCTCTGAAAGCGTATGATCTTGCCGGGGCGCCCAAATCCCTGGACGAGTACCGTGGCAGAGTGGTGGTGCTCAATTTCTGGGCCACGTGGTGCCCGCCCTGTCAGCGTGAAATGCCGTCGCTGGAACGTCTGCGGACCCGCATGGCAGGGCGCCCGCTGGAGGTCGTCGCGATGTCCAGCGCGGAAACGGCGGATGAGGTGAAGGCCTATCTGTCGAAAATGAAGCTGGGTTTTACCGTGCTGCTGGACGCCGACAGCAGCAACACGCGGCGCTGGAAAGTGTTCGCGCTGCCTACCACCTTCATTCTGGATGCCGAGGGACGGATACGCCATGTGCTGACCGGGCCGACCGAGTGGGACCAGGGGGAGGCGCTGGCCGTGATTGAGTCTATGCTGGCCGGCATGCCGGCACATTCGAGTCAGGAGAAATAAAGATGCGCAAGTCCTCAATAAATAAGGGTTTTTTATTGGCGAACCTTATGGAGGCATCAGCCTTTTTGCTTGCCATGCGAGGGCTTTGCCGTGCAAAATAACAATATTCGGAATTTTTAATATAAAGCCGTCCCCGCAGCATCCAGTGCCGATGCGCTGGCGCTGCTTCCAGCAGTCACCTAGTGTTATATCCGGGTAGGGAAATGCGACTCCTGAAGAGGAGCCGCCGGGACAATTTTGAATCTAGAGACCGCATGAACGCCAAGATCAAGCTCGAAAACCACGACGCGCAGGAAATCAAGTACACCACGTGTTACATGTGCGCCTGCCGCTGCGGCATCAAGGTGACGCTGGAGGACAACAAGGTCCGTTTCATCCAGGGCAACCGCAACCATCCCACCAACCAGGGCGTGCTGTGCGCCAAGGGATCGGCCGGGATCATGAAGCAGTATTCGACCGCCAAGCTGACCCAGCCCCTGATGCGCAAGCCGGGCACCGAGCGCGGCGAAGGCATCTACGAGGCGATTTCCTGGGATCAGGCGCTCGATATCCTGACCGACCGCCTTGAAGAGATCCGCTCGACCGACCCGTCGAAGCTTGGTTTCTTCACCGGTCGCGACCAGATGCAGGCGCTGACCGGCCTGTGGGCGCAGCAGTTCGGCACGCCCAACTGGTCTGCGCACGGCGGTTTCTGTTCGGTCAACATGGCGGCGGCCGGCCTCTATTCCATCGGTTTTTCCTTCTGGGAATTCGGCGCGCCGGACTGGGACTACGCCAAGTATTTCCTGATGTGGGGCGTGGCAGAAGACCACTCGTCCAACCCGATCAAGATCGGTCTGGAAAAGCTCAAGCGCCGTGGCGGCAAGTTCGTCACCGTCAACCCGGTGCGCACAGGCTACTCGGCGATCGCCGACGAATGGCTGCCGATCAAGCCCGGCATGGACGGCCTGCTGGCCATGTCGATGGTGCATGTGCTGCTGAAGCACGAAAAATTCGACTACGAATTCCTGGTGCGCTACACCAACGCCTCCTGGCTGGTGGTGCAGACCCCGGGCCAGAAGGGCGACGGCCTGTTCCTGCGCGACGAAAACGACCATCCGCTGATCTGGGACATCGACAAGGAAGCGTTCAGGAACGGTATTGACGGCGACATCGCCCCCGCGCTGTTCGGAGAATTCGTGGCGCCGGACGGTCGCCGCGTCAAGACCGTGATGTCGATGATGGTCGAGCGTTATCTCGATGCGCGCTATGCGCCGGAAAACGTGGCGCTCGAATGCGGCCTGCCGGCCGAGACCATCGAACGCATTGCCCTGGAAATGGCGCACGTCGCGTTCCAGGAGACGGTCGAGCTGCCGATCGAGTGGACCGACGTGTGGGGCCGCAAGCATGACAAGGTCGTGGGCCGCCCGGTCGCCATGTACGCCATGCGCGGGATTGCCGCGCACTCCAACGGCTTCCATTCCTGCCGCGCGATCCACATGATCCAGATGCTGCTGGGCGCGCTCGACGCGCCGGGCAACTTCCGCGCCCGGGCGCCGTATCCGAAGCCGATTCCGCCGCACCAGCTGCCGGAAAACAACATCGACATCATCAACGCGCCGAACACGCCGCTGTCGCGTCCGCCGCTGGGCTTCCCGACGCGCCCGGAAGACCTGGTGATCGACGAGTTCGGCAACCCGCTGCGCATCGACAAGGCCTATTCGTGGGAAGTGCCGATCGCCTCGCACGGCCTGATGCACATGGTGATCACCAATGCGACCAACCATGATCCCTATGCGCTCGACACGCTGATCCTGTTCATGGCCAACATGGCGTGGAACTCGACCATGAACACGGCCAACATCCAGGACATGCTGCGCGCCAGGGATCCTGAAGAGCCCGGCCAGTACAAGATCCCGTTCCTGGTGGTGATCGACGCCTTCCATTCGGAGATGACCAACTTCGCCGACCTGATCCTGCCGGATACCACCTACCTCGAGCGGCACGACTGCATTTCGCTGCTCGACCGGCCGATTTCCGAGCCGGATGCGGCGGCCGACGCGATCCGCTACCCGCTGGTCAAGCTCGACCGCGACGTGCGCCCGTGGCAGGAAGTCATGGTCGAGCTGGCCTCGCGCCTGAAATTCCCGGCGTTCACCAAGCCGGACGGCACGCGCAAGTTCAAGGATTATCCCGACTTCATCGTCAATTTCGAACGCTCGCCGGGCGTGGGTTTCCTGGCCGGCTGGCGCGGCAAGGACGGCACCCAGTCGCTCAAGGGCGAGCCGAACCCGAACCAGTGGGAAAAGTACATCGAGAACCAGAGCTTCTTCGCGCACCACTGGCCCGACAACCAGAAGTACATGCGCTACGCCAACAAGGACTACCTGGAGGTGGCGGCGGATGTCGGCTTCGTCGGCAAGGTCGAGCCCATCATCATGCAGTTCTATTCCGAGCCGCTGCAGAAGTTCCGCCTGGCGGGGCAGGGCCTATACGACGGCCCGCAGCCCAACAACCAGGTCGACCGCGAGCGGCTGGTGAAGTACTTCGACCCGCTGCCGATGTGGTACGAGCCGCTCGAGCAGCAGCGCGTCGACAAGGACGAATACCCCTTCTTCGCCCTGACCCAGCGTCCCATGTTCATGTACCACTCGTGGGACTCGCAGAACGTGTGGCTGCGCCAGATCATGGCGCAGAACTACATGTACATGAATGCGCGCAAGGCCGCCGAAATGGGCATCAAGGACTTCGACTGGATCTGGGTCGAGTCGCACAACGGCAAGATCCGCTGCCAGGTCAAGACCATGGAAGGCACCCAGGAAGACACCATCTGGACCTGGAACGCCATCGGCAAGCAGAAGGGCGCCTGGGGACTGAAGGAAAACGCGTCGGAAGCGACCAAGGGTTTCCTGCTCAACCACCTGATTTCCGAACTGCTGCCGGAAAAGGCGGGCGAGCGCCGCGTCACCAACTCCGACCCGGTCACCGGCCAGGCCGCGTGGTTCGACCTGCGTGTGAAGATCTGGAAGGCCGCGCCGGGAGAGACCGGTTCCTGGCCGCAGTTTGATGCACTGAAGGCGCTGCCGGGCGACGAGCGCTATGAGCGTCCCGACGTGTTGCGCTACGACGCGCGCAGCCACGAAAAGAACTGAGCAGCAGAACAGAGCAGCACTGATATAAATAAAGCGAGCACAACATGAGACTTGGATTGGTCATCGACCTCGACGTGTGCGTGGGCTGCCATGCCTGCGCCATCGCCTGCAAGGAATGGAACGCCTCCGGCACCATCGGCCCGTTGTCCGACTACCAGCCCTACGGCGCCGAGCCGTCGGGCGTGTGGTTCAACCGGATCCGCCATTACGAAATGGACGAGTATCCGAACAACAAGACCGTCAACTTCCCGATGTCGTGCATGCACTGCGAGGACGCCGACTGCGTCACCGTGTGCCCGACCGGCGCCTCGTACAAGCGCGCCGAAGACGGCATCGTGCTGATCGACCAGGACAAGTGCATGGGCTGCAACTACTGCTCGTGGGCCTGCCCGTACGGCGCGCGTGAACTCGATCGCTCCAGCGGCACGATGAAGAAGTGCACCCTGTGCGTCGATCGCATCTACGACCAGGAACTGCCGGTCGAGGAGCGCCAGCCTTCCTGCGTGCTGACCTGCCCGGCGCATGCCCGCATGTTCGGCGACTTCGACGATCCCGATTCGGCGGTGTCGCGCACGGTTCGTGAGCGGGGCGGCTTCCCGCTGATGCCCGAACTCAACTACAACCCGACCAACACCTACCTGCCGCCGCGCCGCAAGCCGGTGATTCCGGTCGACACCCAGCCCAAGGGCGGCCTGAAGGAAAGCATCAAGCAGTTCGCCAACAAACTGGTGCGCCGCTAAGTCGCGCTGCCCCATACATAAAGCCAGGAGAATCCATGCATCCCGCTTTTTGGTTTCGACATACCCTGAAGGTTAGTCTCCGCCGAAATGCTGGATACTGATTAATTAGGAAAACATCATGCATCCAGCATTTTCAGTCATCTTCTTCACCGTGGCGTCGGGTGCCGGCTTTGGCCTGTTCTCGCTGCTGTTCATCTCCGATACCTTCAAGCTCGGTGGTGGCTTCACACCTGTGCAACTGGTCATCGGCGGCGTCATCGCGATGGGCCTGATCGTGTTTGGCCTGCTGTCGTCCACCTTCCACCTGGCCAACCCGAAAAATGCCTGGCGCGCCTTCAGCCGCTTCCGCACCTCGTGGCTGTCGCGCGAAGGCGTATTTGCAGTGGTCTTCATGCCGCTGGCACTGCTTTACCTGGCCAGCATCTGGTTCGATGCACCCCAGTGGCTGCGTGAAACCGCGGGTTTCGTGTCGGCCGTGCTGGCCTGGATCACGGTGTTCTCCACCGGCATGATCTACGCCTGCCTGAAAACCATCCGCCAGTGGAATACCCCGCTGGTACCGGCTAATTACCTGGCACTGGGCTACGCCAGCGGCAGCCTGCTGCTGCTGCTCGGGGCGGTCATGGCCGGCCTCGATACCACCCCCTATATCGCGATGTCGGCGCTGATCGTCTCGATCGCCGCGGTGCTGAAGGCGATCTACTATTTCTGGATACGCAGCCCGGGCCTCACGCCCACCATCAATACCGCCACGGGCCTTACGCGAGCCAAGGTCAAGCTGCTGGATACCGGTCATACCCATGGCACCTTCCTCACCCAGGAATTCGGCTTCCAGATCGCCCGCCAGAAGGCGGGCCTGCTCAAGGCCGTGGTGTTCGGACTTGGGTTCGTGCTGCCCGGCCTGATGCTGGTGTGGGTCTTCAACGAGCAGGGCGGGCCGGCGGCTGCCGTCGTCGCGGCCTGTGCGGGGATTGCTGGCGCAGCGGTCGAGCGCTGGCTGTTTTTCGCGGAAGCGCGCCACGTTGTGAACCTGTACCATGGCGCGCAGCGCTGTTGAGAACGGGGGGCAGGCTTGGCGCGTGCCCTGCTTTGGGGTATATTAGAAAATTCTAATTTTTACGTTGCAGGAGTATGACCCCTATGTTCGGACTGTCAGGATTCAAGGAAGTCGATCCCGCCTACGTGGCCGAAATCTCCACCAAGGGCGCCCATCTGATCGATGTACGCACCGAAGCCGAAGTGGCGCAGGGCGTGATCGATGGCGCCATCCACATTCCGCTGCATCTGCTGCCCCTGCGCGCGGCGGACATTCCCCAGGACAAGCCGGTCGTGATCTACTGCCGGTCGGGCGCCCGCTCCGCGCAGGCGTGCGCGTTCATGGCCTCGAAGGGCTACGACAACATGCACAACCTGGCCGGCGGAATCATGGCGTGGGCGCGTTCGGGCAACGCATTGAGCCAGCCGCGCTAACGATGAACCCTAGCCAATGGCCGGATTTTCCTATTGCGCCGCGATTTCGGTTGCAATAGGGGAACTTCTGGTTTAAGGTACCGCAGCGTTTTTTGGTACATGCTGATTTAATGGATTTAATGTAAGGAGAACAACATGAATTTCGATAAAGAACTCGATGCACGCGGTCTGAACTGTCCCCTGCCCATTCTGCGCGCCAAGAAAGCTCTGGCTGAAGTCGCCAGCGGTCAGGTCCTGAAAATCCTGTCGACCGACCCGGGTTCGGTCAAGGACTTCGCGGCCTTCGCCAAGCAGACCGGCAACGAACTCCTGTCCACTGCCGAGGCAGGCGGCGAGTTCACCTTCTTCATGAAGAAAAAATAATAAGAAACCAAACCGGCGCCGTCTGTTCAAAGGAACACACGGCGCTGTTTTTTTAAACGAAACAGGAGAGAGAGCATGGATACCAAAAAAATGGCCATCATCGCCACCAAGGGCACCCTGGACTGGGCTTATCCCCCGTTCATCCTGGCCTCGACGGCGGCTGCGCTGGGTTACGAAACCCAGATTTTCTTCACCTTCTACGGCCTCCAGCTCGTCCGCAAGGATCTGTCTGTCCTGAAAGTGAGTCCGCTGGGCAACCCCGGCATGCCGATGAAGATGCCTTTTGGCCCGAAATGGTTCAAGAGCATCAACTGGAACATGCCCAACGCCATCCAGTCGCTCATCCCCGGCTATGAAAACGTGGCAACGGCCCTGATGAAGCAGACCATCGCCAACAACGGCGTGGCCACCATCCCTGACCTGCGCGAGCTGTGCCAGGAAGCCGAAGTCAAATTCATTGCCTGCCAGATGACCGTCGAACTGTTCGGCTTCGAACATTCCGACTTCATCGACGGCCTCGAGTACGGCGGTGCTGCTACCTTCTTTGAATTCGCCGGTGAAACTGACATTTGCCTGTTCATTTAAAGACAGCATCTGAAGCACATTGCCGAACGATGAAAAAAGAGCCGAGTTGATTCGGCTCTTTTTTTGTGTCTTTTGTACCACATTTGATACAGATTGTTCGGCTTGCCGGCACCGCTGGCTTGTCTAAGCCCCAGTGCACGCGTAGCCTTCGGGGCAGGCCATTCAATAGGCTGATCTGTCGTAATTTTGCCCATAGGAGACAACAATGAAATTCACCCGCGTATTCGCATTCATGGCGCTGGCCGGTCTGGCCGGCAGCGCCTTCGCTACCGACGGCTACTTTTCCCACGGCTACGGCATGAAAGCCAAAGGCATGGGCGGTGCAGCCACTGCCACGTCCGACGACGCCTTCTTTGGCGCCAATAACCCTGCCGCTGCAGCCTTTGTGGGCAACCGCCTGGACCTGGGCGTCGACCTGTTCAGCCCGCGTCGTGAGGCGAGCCGCACGGGTGCGGGGATGCTTCCGAATGGCACCTCTGATAGTGACTCGAAGTACTTCCTGATCCCGGAATTCGGTTATAACCGCATGGTCAACAACGACCTGGCGCTGGGCGTAACCGTGTACGGGAATGGCGGTATGAACACCAACTATCCGGCATTCGCGAATGGTTCCAACCTGCTGGGTGGCAGCGGCAAGTTGGGCGTCGATCTGATGCAGTTGATTGTCGCACCGACTGCAGCTTACAAGGTTGCCCCGAATCATTCGATCGGCATCTCGCCGCTCATTGGCTACCAGCGCTTCAAAGCTTCTGGCCTGCAGCTATTTGGGAACATGGGTTTCTCTTCCGACGCGAACAACCTTACTAACCGTGGCTATGATGACTCGTTTGGCTACGGCGTCCGCATCGGCTACATGGGCAAGCTGACTTCCACCTTCAGCATCGGAGCAGCCTACGCTTCGAAGATGAACTTCAACGAGTTCTCCAAATACAAAGGATTGTTCGCTGAGCAGGGCGACTTTGATATTCCCGAGAATTACAACCTCGGCGTTGCCTGGGACGTGATGCCCGCTGTCAAACTGGCACTTGACTATCAGCGCATCAACTACTCGGGCGTGAAATCGATCAACAATCCCAGTAATACCGGAGCGCTGCTTGGCGCCAACAATGGTCCTGGGTTTGGCTGGCAGGACGTCGACGTGTGGAAACTCGGTGTCGAGTATAAGTACAGCCAGCAACTGACCCTGCGTGCTGGCTACAACCACACCGACAATCCGATTCAGTCGAGGGACGTGACCTTCAATATCCTTGCACCGGGCGTTGTTCAGGATCACGCCACGCTGGGCTTCACCTACACTCTGGCGTCGGGCAACGAACTGACCATGGCGTACATGCACGCGTTCAAGAACGATGTGACTGGCGCGAACTTTTTGGGTGACGGTACCGAGAAAATCCAGATGTACCAGGATTCGTTGGGCGTCCAGTACAGCTGGAAGATGTAATTTCCGGCAGTTTTTTGCTTGATGCGAGCCGGGGTTTCGACCTCGGCTTTTTTTATGTGGATTTGAAGTGGCGTGCATACCTGAACACATAGAAGCAACAAAAAGCGCGGCCTCAGCCGCGCTTTTTGTTGTCCTGGTAGCAGCAATCAACCCAGCCGTGCGTGCTGCGCCTCCAGCTTTTGCAGCATGGCCGTGAAGTCGGCCAGACGCGCCTGCTCCTGCTGCACGACGGCCGCAGGTGCCTTGTCGACGAAGCTGGGGTTGGCGAGCTTGGCTTCGGCCTTTTTGATTTCGCCCTGGATGCGGGCGATTTCCTTGGCCAGGCGGGCGCGCTCTTCGTCCTTGTTGATTTCCACCACCAGCATCAGCCGCATGTCGCCGACCAGCGCGACGGGGGCGTCGGCATCTGCAAGCGCGGAGACGGCGCTCACTTCGCTGAGCTTGCCGAGCGCGCTGATGTAGGGCGCCAGTGCACCGATCACGGCGTCGTCGCCTTCGATCACCAGCGGCACGCGCTGCGCGGGCGACAGGTTCATCTCGCCACGCAGGGTGCGGCAGGCGTTGACCAGCTCTTTCAGCAACTGGATGCGCGTGACGCTGTCGGGGTGGCGTTGCGCGTCGTCGGCCTGCGGATAGGCGGCGAGCATGATGCTGTCGCCGGTGACGCCAGCGAGCGGCGCCACCTTCTGCCACAGCTCTTCGGTGATGAAGGGGATGATAGGGTGGGCGAGGCGCAGCGTGGCTTCGAGTACCGTGGCCAGCGTCCTGCGCGTGGCGCGCTGCTGTTCCGGCGTACCGTTGTTCAGCTGCACCTTGGCGAGTTCCAGGTACCAGTCGCAGTATTCGTCCCACACGAATTCGTAGACCGCGCGCGCGGCCTGGTCGAAGCGGTAGGCCGCGAAGGCCTCGCGCACGTCGCCGATGGCCTGCTGCAGGCGCGCGGCGATCCAGCGGTCGGCGTCCGAGAAATCCATTGGCTGGCTGGCGTCCTGTCCGCAGTCGTGGTCTTCGAGGTTCATCAGCGCGAAGCGGGTGGCGTTCCACAGCTTGTTGCAGAAGTTGCGGTAGCCCTCGGCGCGTTGAAGATCAAATTTGATGTCGCGGCCGTGGGTGGCGAGGCTGGCGAAGGTGAAGCGCAGGGCATCGGTGCCGTAGGGGGCGATGCCGTCCGGGAACTCCTTGCGGGTGCGCTTCTCGATGCCGGCGGCCTGCTTGGGATTCATCAGGCCCTGGGTGCGCTTGGCGACCAGGTCGTTGACCGCGATGCCGTCGATGAGGTCGATAGGGTCGAGCACGTTGCCCTTCGACTTGCTCATCTTCTGGCCTTCGGAGTCGCGCACCAGACCGGTCACGTAGACCTCGCGGAACGGCACCTTGCCGGTGAAGTGCAGCGACATCATCACCATGCGGGCAACCCAGAAGAAGATGATGTCGAAGCCGGTGACCAGTACCGAGGTCGGCAGGTAGCGTTCCAGCTCCGGCGTCTGTTCGGGCCAGCCGAGCGTCGAGAACGGCCACAGTGCGGACGAGAACCAGGTGTCGAGGACATCGTTGTCCTGCGCCAGTTCACGCCCGCCGGCCTGCTTTCTCGCCTCTTCTTCAGTGTGTGCGACGTAGAAATTGCCGTCGGCGTCATACCAGGCCGGGATGCGGTGGCCCCACCACAACTGGCGCGACACGCACCAGTCCTGGATGTTTTCCAGCCACTGGCGATAGGTGGTGGTCCAGTTCTCCGGAACGAACTTGAGGTCGCCGGAATCGACTGCGGCGAGGCCCTGTTTCGCCAGGCCTTCCATGCTCATGAACCACTGGTCGGTGAGCATCGGCTCGATCACCGCGTGGGTGCGGTCGCCGCGCGGGATCATCAGCTTGTGCGGTTTGGCCGAGACCAGCAGGCCTTTCGCCTGCAGTGCGTCGAGCAGCTTCTGGCGCGCGTCGTAGCGGTCGAGGCCCTGGTATTCGGTCGGGCAGACGTCGTTCATTTTCGCGTCGAGCGTCAGCACGCTGATCGCCACCAGTTTGTGGCGCTGGCCCACCTGCCAGTCGTTGAAATCGTGCGCCGGCGTGATCTTGACCACGCCGGTGCCGAACTCGCGGTCCACGTAGTCGTCGGCAATGACGGGGATGCTGCGCTCGGCGATCGGCAGGCGCACATGCTTGCCGATCAGATGGGCGTACCGCTCGTCCTCGGGATGCACGGCGACGGCGGTGTCGCCGAGCAGGGTTTCCGGGCGCGTGGTGGCCACGGTCAGGTGACCGCTGCCATCTTCGAGCGGATAGTTGATTTCCCAGATGAAGCCGTCTTCCTCGGTGCTGGCCACTTCGAGGTCGGACACCGCCGTGCCGAGCACAGGATCCCAGTTCACCAGCCGTTTGCCACGATAGATCAGGCCTTCGCGGTAGAGGCGCACGAATACCTCGGTAACGGCTTTCGACAGGCCCGCGTCCATGGTGAAGCGCTCGCGGCTCCAGTCGGGGCTGGTGCCGAGGCGGCGCATCTGGCGGGTGATGGTGGAACCGGAATGTTCCTTCCAGTCCCAGACTTTCTCGAGGAATTTTTCGCGTCCGAGGTCGTGGCGCGAGACACCTTGTGCGTCGAGCTGGCGTTCCACCACGATCTGCGTGGCGATGCCGGCGTGGTCGGTGCCCGGCTGCCACAGCGTGTTGTCGCCCGCCATGCGGTGGTAGCGGGTCAGTGCGTCCATCAGGGTGTGCTGGAAGGCGTGACCCATGTGCAGCGTGCCGGTCACATTCGGCGGCGGCAGCATGATGCAGTAGGCGGGGGCATCGGGCGTGTCGCCGGCCTTGAAATAGCCGGCGCTTTCCCACTGGGCGTACCAGCGTTTTTCGATGTCAGCCGGTTCGAAGGATTTGGCGAGTTCCATGGCGTGCGCGCAAAGCCGCCATTATCCCAAAAAAGCCTTGGGACAAGTCCCAAAAACCCGGGGACGTCCCAAAAAACCAGGGGACAAGTTCCCGGATTGTCGCTGGAGATGCGGGTTCAGGCCGAGGGATCGCGTGGCTTCCTGAGTTTCTCGGCGATAGCCTCGCGCACGATTTCCCGCACGTTGACGTCGAGCTGACTGAGCAGGCTGGATACGGTCTGGTCGATGTTCTTGCGCAGTTCGGCGGCGACCTTTTTTTCCATCACTTCGGACAGGCGGGGCGCCAGTTCGCTCATCAACTGCTCGGCCAGGGTGTCGCTCACGGCAGCAGGCGGCGTTTCGGCAGCAGGCGCCTCGAGCTGGGCGGGCGGAGGCGGGGCGGGCGAATTGACGATGGGCGTTTCGGCTGGCGCTGAAACGGCGGGGGGTGTGCCACGCTCGATCACCTGCGTCAGGACCGGCAGCCAGGCGCCGGGCGGGGTGGCCTGTGCTGAGACAGGGGGGCTGGGGATGATCTCCTCCCGTCCGCCCTCGCCGCCGCCGCGATGCTTTTTCAGCAATGCGTCCATCTTGCTCAAGGTGTCCAGTTTTCCAGGCGGTGGGCTATCGCTCATGGGCACCTTCTATCCGGCGTGCTGGCGCAGGTCATGGGTCTTCAGGGCGTAGCCGCGCGCCTGATAAAAGCGGTAGCGCGCGCGACCCCGTTCGCGTCCATCGTCGTCCTGGCCGATGATTTCGACCAGGCGTTCGAAACGGGCGAAAGCGGGCGGCTGCTCATGATGCAGGTTGATCATCACGTCCGCCTGACGCAAGGCGTCGGCATTGGCGCCGATCAGAACCGGGGTTTCGTTCGCCAGCGCGTCGCTGTCGCGGCAGTGCGGCACGAAACCCAGCGCGGGCGCAGTCCACAGCAGGCGGTCGATGGTATCCGCCATGGCCGCATCCGGGGCATAAATCATCACCTGCCTGCCCTGGCCGTACGCCTTGGCGGCGACGCGCCGGGCGACGTCGAGCGGGTTGTCGGCAAAGGTGTAGAAGGTGATCTCGGTCATGGCGGCAGGATTACTTCTGGGCGCGGTTCAGGAGAAAGTGCACCAGCAGCGACACCGGGCGTCCGGTCGAGCCTTTTTCACGTCCACCTTTCCATGCGGTGCCGGCGATGTCGAGGTGCGCCCAATGGTATTTCCTGGCGAAGCGCGACAGGAAGCAGGCTGCGGTGATCGAGCCGGCGGGGCGTCCGCCGATATTGGCCATGTCGGCGAGGCTGCTCTTCAATTGCTCCTGATAGTCGTCCCACAGCGGCATGCGCCAGACACGATCCCAGGCATGGTCTGCGGCGTGTTCGATCTCGCGCGCCAGCGGGTCGTGGTTGCTGTAGAGCGCGCTGGGGTGCGCACCGAGGGCGATCACGCAGGCGCCGGTCAGTGTCGCCAGGTCGACTACCGCGTCGGGCTCGAAGCGCTCCGCATAGGTCAGCGCGTCGCACAGGATCAGGCGGCCTTCGGCGTCGGTGTTGAGGATTTCGATGGTCTGGCCGGACATCGAGGTCACGATGTCGCCCGGCTTGTTGGCATTCGCATCGGGCATGTTTTCGCAGGCGGGGATGAGACCGACGACGTTGAGCGGCAATCCCAGTTCGCCGATGGCGCGAAAGGCGCCGATGACCGCGCCGCCGCCGCTCATGTCGTAATTCATCTCGTCCATTTCGGCCGGCGGTTTCAGCGAAATGCCGCCGGCGTCGAAGGTGACCGCCTTGCCGACCAGTACCACGGGCTTGTCGCCTTTCTTGCCGCCGTCATGCTTCAGCACGATGAAGCGCGGCGGCTTGTCGCTGCCCTTGCCGACCGACAGGAAGGAGCCCATGCCAAGTTTGTCGCAGGCGGCGTAATCGAGGATCTCGCAGCCGAAGCCATGGGCCTTCGCCACCTTCTTCGCCTCGGCGGCCAGATATTCCGGCGTACAGATATTGGATGGCGTATTGCCGAGATCCTTGGCCAGACCGATGCCATGGGCGATGGCCAGGCCGCGCGCAAGGCCGGTCTCGCCATATTTCAGCTCGCCGCGTCGCGACACGGCGAAGATCACGCGCTTGAGCGGGCGGCGCGCCTCGTTGGATTTGCTCTTCATGCGCTCGAAGCGGTACAGCGCGTCGTGGGCGCTGATCACGGCCTGTTCGATGTTCCAGGTGACGTCGCGTTTCTTCACAGGGATTTCGCTGAGCGTGATGGAGGCTTCCATCGAACCGGTGTCGCGCAGGGTGCGTACTGCGCAGGCGATGGCGTCGCGATAGGCCTTTTCGTGGAAGTCGCGTTCCTTGCCGAGGCCGACCAGCAGGACACGGTCGGCCAGAATGTTGGGGACCCTGTGCAGCAGCAGCGTGCTACCCGACTTGCCTTCCATGTCGCCGCCGCGCAGGATCTCGGACAGGTAGCCGTCGCTGGCGCGGTCGATGTCGATTGCCGGGCCCGACAGCTTGCGGCTCTCGAACACGCCGACGACGACACAGGCGGTGCGCTGCTTTTCGGGGGAGCCGCTTTTTATGCTAAATTCGAGTTCGATTTCCTTGTTTTCCATGTCCGTGCTCAAAAAAATACAATTTGCCGATACGCCAAAACGCGGCGTTGCCCATGGGGCGATTATTGGCGCGGGTGCGGTGGAATGTCAAAAGCCCGTTCTCAACACGAACGACACCCGGATATCCCCATGCTCTATCGCCGCGCGCTGACCCGCGAGATGGCGCTGACCACCGGCGCCGTGCTGACGGTGCTGATTGCGATCGCGATGGTGGTGCTGTTCATCCGTCTCCTCGGTGACGTGGCACGCGGCGAACTCGCCAGCGAAGCCGTTTTCTCTTTCCTCGGCTTCTCGCTGCTGTTCTTTCTGCCGGTATTGATGACGATCGCGCTGTTTGCCGGGGTGCTGCTGCCCCTGTCGCGCATGTGGCGAGACAGCGAAATGGTGATCTGGTTCAACGCCGGCCTGTCGCTCACACAATGGATGCGGCCGGTACTGGCGTTCGCCGTGCCATTTTCGCTGGTCATCCTGCTGATCACGCTGGTGCTCAATCCCTGGGCACAGACCAAGAAATTCGAATATCGCCAGGATCTGCGCAGCCGCAGCGAAAGTTCCCTGATTGCCCCGGGCATGTTCGCCGAATCCAGCGCAGGCCAGCGTGTCTACTACGTTGAGTCGCTGAACCCGCTGACCGGCATTGTGCGCAACGTCTTCATGCAGTCGCGCATCGACGGCCAACTCGGCCTGGTGGTGGCGCGCGAAGGCAGCCACACGGAGATGCCTGATGGGTCGCGCTATCTGGTGTTCAAGGATGGTCGCCGCTATGAAGGCACGCCCGGCCACCTCGACTACCGCATCGTGCAGTTCGAACGCTACTGGATGCGGCTCGATCCGGTCCCGGTCGGCGGCAAGGAAACGGGCATCCGCCAGGCGCCGCTTAGCGAATTGCTGGCGGATCCGTCGCCTCCGGCGCGGGCCGAATTGCTGTGGCGGGTAGGCGTGCCATTCTCGGCGCTCATCCTCGCCGTCATGGCCATACCGCTCAGTTTCGTCAACACGCGGGCTCGGCGCTCTTACGGACTGATGATTGCGCTGCTGCTGTACTTCGTCTACAACAACCTCCTGTCGCTGTCGCAGGCCTGGGTGGGCCAGGGCACGCTCAACCCGTGGGCTGGAATGGTGGCGCCGCATCTGGTGATGCTGTTCGCCCTGACAGGGCTTTTCTATCTGCGGGCCCGTCAATTTGCGCCGCGCGGGAGGGGCGCATGAGACTCCTGGCGCGCTATCTGAGCGGGCAGATCCTGTTTGCGTCGGGCTTCGTGCTGCTGGCGCTGCTGGTGCTGTTTGCGTTTTTTGACGTGATTCAGGAGCTTGGCAGCCTGGGACGCAACAATTACAGCCTTGGCCAGGCTGCCGTAGTGGTGATGCTCAATGTTCCCGGGCATCTGTATGAAATCCTGCCGGTGGCGGCATTGATCGGGACGCTGTTCGCATTGTCGCGTCTGGTGGGCAATTCCGAATACGCGGTGATGCGCGTGTCGGGTCTGTCGAACTGGCGCGTGGCCGGTTATTTCAGTGTCATCGGTGTGGTGTTGTCGCTGCTGGTGCTGGTCATCGGCGAATACATCGCGCCGTGGTCGGAGCAGGCGGCGCAACGCTACAAATTGCTGGCCACACATTCCATGGTGGCGCAGCAGTTCCGTTCCGGCCTGTGGGTCAAGGATCGCAACGCGTTCATCAATGTGCGCGAGGTGATGCCCGACAACACCCTGCGCGATATCGAGATTTACGGGTTCGATTCCGCCGGCCGTCTCGACTGGATCCGTGCGGCCAAAGAGGCCCACTGGCGCGCCGGTCAGACCTGGGACCTGCAACAGGTGGTGGAAACCCGCTTTGACGCGGACGGCATACACGCAACCCGAAACGCACACCAGGACTGGGAGTCCGTGCTCACCCCAGACATCCTCAGCGTACTGCTGATCGCACCGGAGCAGATGTCGGCACGCTCCCTGTGGCGCTACATCTCGCACCTCAAGGAAAACGGCCAGAAAGCCACGCGCTACGAACTCGCCCTGTGGTCGAAGTTCATCGGCCCTTTAGTCATCCCTATCATGATGCTGATCGCCATGCCGTTTGCGATCCAGGGGCCGCGCAGCGGCGGGGCCAGCGGCAAGATTTTCATCGGCATTCTGGCGGGACTCGGCTTCCATCTGCTGAGTCGTCTGTTCGGCCATCTGGGCCTGCTGAACGACTGGCCGGTGGTCATGGTGTCCGTCCTGCCGCTGCTGATTTTCCTGACCATCGCGCTGGTGGGTATCCGGTGGGTGGACCGGCGCTAGACCCGTTGCCGCAGCGTCTGGAGGCGTGCCTGACGCTGGATCGGCCGGCGGACAAGGTGGCTTGCGTGCACGCGCTGCATACCGACTGGGTGGCGGGCGGGATCGATCTTGCGGCCGCGGCCGTGCGCATCCCAATCGACCAGCCCGGGCAGCCTGAAAAACCAGAACTGATCCCGCCGCAGCGGGTGCCGCGCCGTCGCGCCTCCACCTTGGCTGGCCGGGCTGCGCTCGTTCATGCGCTGGCGCACATCGAGTTCAATGCGATCAATCTGGCGCTCGATGCCGCCCATCGCTTTTCCGGCATGCCGCCGCAGTATTACACCGACTGGCTCTCGGTGGCGGAGGAGGAGGCGCGGCATTTCGAACTGCTTAACGCGCATCTCGCAACGCTGGGCTATGCCTATGGCGATTTCCCTGCGCACAACGGTCTGTGGGACATGGCGCTGAAAACCGCGCACGACCCACTGGTGCGCATGGCGCTGGTGCCGCGCGTGCTGGAAGCGCGCGGGCTGGACGCTACGCCGCTCATCGTCGACAAGCTCCGGGCCGTCAATGATACCCGCATGGTCGAGATTCTCGCCGTCATCGAACGCGACGAGATCGGCCACGTTGCCATCGGCAGCCGCTGGTTCGGTTGGTTATGCGCGGCACGCGGCCTTCAGCCCGACGCAACGTTCCGGCAGTTGCTGGTCGATTACGACGCGCCGCCCCTGAAGCCGCCGTTCAATCTGGCGGCACGCCGCCAGGCCGGTTTCAGCGAGTCTGAACTGGACTGGCTGGGCAGACTCTAGCCTACAAGCCGAGCGTCGTCGCAGACACGCTGGCCGGGGAACGTTGCCACATGCCTTCGAAGCTCTGGTGCAGCGCTGTCGCTGTGGCTGGATCGTCCAAGTGCAGCGTGCCGTGCACCGCAGCCTTGTCGGCGCGCAGCAGCACGCCGTGGCGGTCGGCCAGCACAAACGCCTGGTCGGGATGCGGTGCGTCGGGATCTGCCTGACGGATTTCTAGGACATGGCCGAAATCCCGCACCAGCTGCATCAGGCGGGGATGGCCGCGTGCGACGCGGCTGATGTCATCGAGCAACAGTTCGATGCGGCGCCCGCCACCCGCCACGCACAGTGCGCGCAGGGCTGCGAGGCGAGGCGCGTCGTCGATGTCCAGCAGATCCAGGTCGTGATCGTACACGCGCAGCTGGCGGTGCGTGGCCGCCATCAGCGTGTCGAATGCAGCACGGAATTCCGAGGGCGTTTCAAAGGTGTTCATGGGGTGTCGATCTCCAGCCAGCCGGCTTCATACCAGTCGTAAAAGCGTTCGCGCAGGGCGGCCGGCAGGGGCGGCGCGAGATGGCGCTGGTCGGCCAGTTGCCGTAGCGCGGTGGTTTCGTCCGCCGCGGGCGTGAACGCCTCGCCGTTGATGAAAAAGCGTTTTCCGGCGAACAGCAGGCGCGATTTGGGGTTGAGCGCGACGCCGTGCCTGTTCGCCTGCTTGCCGAATGCGGCAAGGCCGAGCGGCGCGTCCGGCGCGTCAAAGAACACGTTTGGCTTGGGTTCGGACAGGTAGCGTCCGGCGAATTCGGCGACGTCGCGCTTGCTCCATTTGATCTTGGCGATCATGCCCTCGATCTGCTCCAGCATCGCGCGGCCGATTTCGCCAGGGTGCACCTGCCGGCGCAGGTCCGGGTCGGCGTAGCGGCCTGCCAGCGCGAGCGAGTCCTGCAGGTGCATCAGGAAGCCCTGCGCCAGTTCCTCGGTCGTGGGCGCGCGAAAGCCGATCGAATAGGTCATGCAGGCATCTTCGGCGACGCCGTAATGCGCGACGTGCGGCGGCAGGTAGAGCATGTCGCCGGGGCCGAGCAGCCATTCGTCCTCCACTTCGAAGTGGCGCAGGATCTTGAGTGGCGCGTTGTCCAGCAGCGCCAGGTCGGTTTGCGTGCTGATCTGCCAGCGGCGGTGCCCCTGGCCCTGCAGCAGGAAGACGTCGTAGGAGTCAAAATGCGGGCCCACGCTGCCGCCAGGGACGGCGTAGCTCACCATCAGGTCGTCGAGCCGCGCATGCGGGATGAAATCGAAATGCGCCAGCAGCGCATCCGCCTCGGGCAGGACATGGTTGAGAGATTGCACCAGCAGCGTCCAGTCGGCCTTGGGCAGGCGCCTGAAATCGCTTTTCCTGAACGGGCCGTGGTCGAGCTGCCATTGCGTGCCGCTGCCCTGGATCAAACGCGACTCCACATCGTCGCGACAGGCCAGTTGCTGCATCTCGCCCGGCGTCAGGAGCCCACCGAAGCCGGGCACGGCATTGCGGATCAGAAGCGGACGCTTGTGCCACACATCGCGCAGGAAACGGGCGGGGCTCAAGCCGCCAAGCAGGGCAGTCATCATGACGCGATTATAGCGATGCGTCACCTGCAGGGCTGTTAGAATGCTGCCGGAAAGACACTAAGGCGGAGTTACCCATGCTGAAAGCAGGAGATCGGGCGCCGGATTTTTCCAATCCCGACGCGGACATGAATATCGTCGAGCTGTCCCAGTTACGGGGCAAGACGCTCGTGCTGTATTTCTATGTGCGCGACGACACACCGGGCTGCACGACCGAGGCGATCGAGTTTTCCGAACTGGAAGACGATTTTGCCAAATCGGGTGCCGCCGTGCTCGGCGTTTCGCGCGACGACTGCATCAAGCATGGCGAGTTTCGCGACAAGCACGGCATCAGCGTGCGACTGCTGGCCGACAAGGAGCAGGCTACCAGCACGGCATATGGCGTGCTGCAGGACAAGGAAGTGGACGGCGTCATGCGCAAGAGCATGGTGCGCTCCACCTTCATCATCGACAAACAGGGCGTCATCCGTCACGCCCTGTATGGCGTTTCCAGCCGCGGCCATGCGGCGGAAGTGCTTCAACTGGTAAAGGAACTCAAGTGAATATTGGCAAGGACACCGTGGTCACCATCACCTATATCGTCAAGGATATGGACGGCAAGCTGCTGGAGGAAAGCGACGAGCCGGTCAGCTACCTGCACGGCGGCTACGACAACATTTTTCCGCTGGTGGAACAGGCGCTGGAAGGCAAGGCCGTCGGCGACACCGTCGACCTCAAGCTGCAGCCTGCCGATGCCTTCGGCGAGTTCGAGGAGGATCTGGTGCGGCTGGAGCCGCGCGAGTCCTTTCCCGCCGATATCGAAGTCGGCATGCAGTTCGTCGGCTCTCCGGTCGACGGCAGCGAGGAAATGCTCTACACCGTGACCGACGTCGCCGAAGACAAGGTAGTGGTCGACGGCAATCACCCCTATGCGGGCCAGGCGGTGCATTTCCAGTGCGCCGTGGCCGACGTGCGTGCGGCGACGGCGGATGAGGTGGCGCATCGTCACGCGCATGGCGCGCATGGTCATCACCATCATTGAGCCGCATGGCGTCGGGAATCGGATGGCAAAAGGCGCCGGGCTGCTAGAATGCCCGGCTGACCTGTTTCTGTGACAGCTTGATTAAAGACCGCCGATGAAAACCACTTTCCTCGATTTCGAGCAGCCGATTGCGGAGCTCGAAGCCAAGATCGAAGAACTGCGCTTCGTGCAGGACGATTCCGCGCTGGATATTTCGGAAGAAATCCGCCGCCTGCAGAAGAAGAGCCAGACGCTGACCAAGGACATTTACGCCAAGCTCAATGCCTGGCAGGTGTCGCAGGTGGCACGCCATCCGCAACGGCCGTATACGCTCGATTACGTGCAGGGGCTGTTCACCGATTTCGTCGAACTGCACGGCGATCGCGCCTACGCCGACGATGCCGCGATCGTTGGCGGCATGGCCCGCTTCAACGGCGAGCCGGTGATGGTGATCGGCCACCAGAAGGGCCGCGACACCAAGGAAAAGATCTACCGCAATTTCGGCATGCCGCGTCCAGAGGGCTATCGCAAGGCCCTGCGGCTGATGCGCCTCGCCGAAAAGTTCTCGCTGCCGATATTCACCTTCATCGACACGCCCGGCGCCTATCCCGGCATCGGCGCCGAGGAACGCGGACAGTCCGAGGCGATCGCGCGCAACCTGTACGTGATGGCCGAACTGAAGACGCCGATCGTCTGCACCATCGTCGGCGAAGGCGGCTCGGGCGGCGCGCTGGCGATCGGCGTCGGCGACCGCATGCTGATCCTGCAATACTCCACCTATTCGGTGATCTCGCCGGAAGGCTGCGCCTCGATTTTGTGGAAAAGCGCCGACAAGGCGTCCGTCGCCGCCGAAACGCTGGGCATTACCGCCGACCGTCTGAAAGCCAACGGGCTGGTCGATCGCATCGTCGAGGAGCCGCTCGGCGGTGCGCAGCGCGACTGGGACGCCATGTTCCAGTCGATGCGCCGCGCGCTGACCGATACGCTCGCCGAATTGCGCAAACAGCCGCTCGACGCCCTGCTGGATACGCGCTACCAGCGTCTGCGGGCATATGGCAGTTTCAAGGAAACCCCCATCAAATAAGGCGCTTGCCGCAGAGGTGGCGGACGCGTTCGCCCGCCACGTCCCCCCGCATGCACGGTTGACGCTGGCGCTATCGGGCGGGCTGGATTCGGTCGTCCTGCTGCATGCCCTTCTGCCGTTGCGCGATCGACACCCGTTTCAGCTGCAGGCCGTGCATGTCCATCACGGCCTGTCGCCGCATGCCGACGAGTGGGCCGGTTTTTGCGAGCGGCTGTGCACAACGCATGACATCGAATTGACCATTCATCGCGTACAGATCGCGCGCGACGACCCGGCCGGCATCGAGGCGGCTGCGCGGCGCGAGCGCCAGAACATTTTTGCCGCACTGGACGCGGATTTCCTTCTGACGGCGCATCACCGGGACGATCAGGCCGAGACGCTGTTGCTGCAGTTGCTGCGCGGCGCCGGACCGAAAGGCCTGGCGGCCATGGCCGTGATGCAAAGACGGCCCGGCTGGCAGGCGGGCCAGTTGCGGCCGTTGCTGAACGCGGCACGGGCGGACCTGCTGTGTGAGGCGCAGGCCCAGGGCCTCGCGTGGGTCGAGGACGAGAGCAATCTGGATACCCGCTATCGCCGCAACGCGCTGCGCCAGCAGGTGATGCCGCTGCTGGCGCAGCATTTTCCGGGTGCCGCCCGCACGTTGGCGCGCGCTGCAGCGCTGCAGGCCGACGCTGCCGAATTGCTGGACGACCTGGCGCGGCTGGACGCGCGCGAGGCCATTGCCGGCGACCGCCTCGACTGCGGCGTGCTGGCACGCCTGTCGGCAGCGAGGGCGCGCAACCTGCTGCGCCACTTCATCGGGCAGCATGGCCAGGCCATGCCCAGCCTGCGGCGGCTCGACGAGGCACTGCATCAACTACGGGATGCGCATGCGGATGCGCGGGTGCGGATCAACCTCGGACAAATGGAGCTGTGGCGCTACCGCGGTGGCGCCTATGTGGTCCCGGCGCCACCGCTTCCGGCAGGGCCGGTTCGCTGGCAGGGCGAGGCGGCAATCTGGGTGCCGGCCGCCGGGGTCAGCGTGCGCATGGAGCGGTCTACCGGAGCGGGGCTCAGGCAGGACGTGTTGACAGCGGGCAACGTCACGCTCGGGGTGCGGACCGGCGGAGAGCACCTGCGGCTGCATGCAGGCGGCCCGCGGCGCAGTCTGAAGAACCTGTTGCAGGAGCACGCGATCCCGCCCTGGCAGCGCGAGCGCCTGCCGCTGATGTGGTGCGACGGACAGCTGGTGTGGGCGGCGGGAATCGGCCTCGATGCCGAACTGAGCGCCGCCCCTGGCGAAGCCGGGGTGGTGCCGCACGTCGCCCCCTGATTTGCCGGGGCGCAGCATGGGGCCGCTTGCCAACCCGGTAAAACCGCCTTTTGCCGGCAGGACAAGACAGTCCGGGGTGGCCCATGTTATTCTAGCGGGCTGATTTTCATGGTTTTTTGAACCTTTTTTCCCGTTTTTTCTCTTTTGTCTTTGTCTGGAGCATATACATGGCTGTTCAGCGCACTTTTTCCATCATCAAACCCGATGCCGTCGCCAAGAACGTGATCGGCAAGATCGTCAGCCGTTTCGAGAGCAATGGCCTCAAGGTCGTGGCGTCGAAGATGAAGCATCTGTCGCGCCAGGAAGCCGAAGGCTTCTACGCCGTGCACAAGGACCGTCCGTTCTTCAAGGATCTGGTCGACTTCATGGTGTCGGGCCCGGTGGTGCTGCAGGTCCTGGAAGGCGAAGACGCGATCGCCAAGAACCGCGCGCTGATGGGCGCGACCGACCCTAAGAAGGCCGAAGCCGGCACCATCCGCGCCGACTTCGCAGCGAGCATCGACGCCAATGCCGTGCACGGCTCCGACGCGCCGGAAACCGCGGCGATCGAAATCGCCTATTTCTTCCCGGCCAGCGAAGTCTACGCGGGTCGCTAAACCCTACGCATGCCGCAGAATCTGCTCGATTTCGATCTGGAAGGACTGACCGCCTGGTTCACCGAACTCGGCGAAAAGCCGTTTCGCGCCCGTCAGGTGTTCCACTGGATGCACCAGTCCGGGGTGGCCGATTTCGCGCAGATGACCGACATTGCCAAGAGCCTGCGCGAGAAACTGCAGCAGCAGGCGGTGGTGCAGGTGCCGGCGATCAACTATGCCCATACTTCGGCGGATGGCACGCGCAAGTGGCTGTTTGATGTGGGGGTCGCCAACGGCATCGAAACCGTGTTCATACCCGAAGACGATCGCGGCACGCTGTGCGTGTCGTCGCAGGTCGGCTGCGCGCTGGAGTGCACCTTCTGCTCGACCGGGCGGCAGGGGTTCAACCGCAACCTGACGGTGGCCGAGATCATCGGCCAGTTGTGGGTGGCTCACCACAGCCTCAAGACCGAGCCGAATCGCACCACCGGCGAGATTTCCGATCGACCGGTGACCAACGTGGTGATGATGGGCATGGGCGAGCCGCTGGCGAACTTCGAGAACGTGGTGACCGCGCTCGGCATCATGCTTGACGACCACGCCTACGGCCTGTCGCGGCGGCGGGTGACGGTATCCACATCCGGCCTGGTGCCGGCGATGGACCGCCTCGCCGAGCGCTGTCCGGTGGCGCTGGCGGTAAGCCTGCATGCGCCCAACGATGCCCTGCGCGACCAGATCGTGCCGATCAACAGGAAGTATCCGCTGCGCGAACTGATGGCGGCCTGCCGTCGCTACCTGGTGCATGCGCCGCGCGACTTCATCACCTTCGAATACGTGATGCTGGCCGGCGTGAACGACCAGCCCGAGCATGCGCGCCAGTTGATCGAGCTGACGCGCGACGTGCCGTGCAAGTTCAATCTCATTCCTTTCAACCCGTTCCCGGATTCGGGCTACGAAAAGCCTCGTGCGGAATCGATGCGGGCGTTCCGCCAGATCCTGCAGGATGCGGATTATGTGGTGACCACGCGCAAGACGCGCGGCGACGATATCGATGCGGCCTGCGGGCAGCTGGCGGGGAAAGTCGCTGACAAGAGCGGGCGTGTCATGAAACGAATGCACAAGGAGGCAGCGTGAAGAAATGGGCAGGCGTACTGGTTGCAGCGGCATTGCTGGCGGGTTGCGCTGCGCAGCCGGTGGATGGGGGCGGCGGTGTGGCCGCCAGCGAGGCTGACAGCCAGAGCCGCGAACGTGCCCGTGCATTCACGGATCTGGCCGGCGCCTATGTCGCGCGTACCCAGTACAAGGTCGCGCTCGACGAGTTGCGCAAGGCGATCACGGCCGACAATCGCTATGGCCCGGCCTACAACGTCTACGGCATGATCTACATGGATCTGGCCGAGGACAAGCTGGCCGAGGACAACTTCCGTCACGCCATTGAACTCGATCGCAACGATTCCAACGCGCACAACAACTACGGCTGGTTTCTCTGTACCCGCGGCCGCTACGATGAAGGCCTGGCGCAATTCAGCGCCGCTATTCGAAACCCTTTGTATACGCAGCCCGAACTGGCCATGACCAATGCCGGTTTGTGCGCCGAAAAGAAGGGCGATATCGCCCTGGCCGAAGCCAATCTGGCGAAGGCGCTCAAGCTGCAACCCGACAGCCCCAACACGGTGCTCAAGCTGGCGGGCCTGCATTTCCGCCAGGGCCGGCTGACGGAGGCGCAGCGCCTGCTGGGCCGTCATGACGAACTGGCGCCGCCGACAGCGGAAAGCCTGTGGCTGGGCGTGCGGCTGGAACGCAAGCTGGGCGACCGTGCACAGGAGGCTGCCTATGCCCTGCAGCTGCGCAAGCGCTTTCCCGATTCGACCGAGACGCAGCAATTGCTGGCAGGGCATTTCGAGTGAGCGAGAGCGGGCTGGCATCGGTTGGTCAGATGCTGCGTGACGCGCGCGAAGCGCAGGGCGTCACGCTGGAGGATGCCGCCCTGCGCCTGCGCCTGATGCATCGCCAGGTCGAGGCGATGGAACGGGATGATTTCGAGAGCCTGGGCCAGCCCGTGTTTGCTCGCGGATTCGTGCGGAACTACGCCCGTCTGCTGGGGCTTGCCCCCGAGCCGCTGCTGGCACGCATGGATGGCGCCCCGGCCGAGCCGGCTGAGGTCGCTCCGGCCGAACCGTCTCCGCCGCATTCCTGGCTGACGTCCCCATGGTTGATCCTGTCGCTGTTCGGCCTGCTGCTGGCGGTGGCCGTGCCGGTAGCGCTCTACATGTGGCTCAACAGCGACGGGGGAGAGGGTTCCGACACTCAGGTCCAGGCTCCGCCAGCGCTGCAATCGCATCCTGCTCCGGTTGCGGCAACAGCGCCTGCTGCAGTGCCGACAGAGGCTGCCGCCCCCCCCGCCCCCCCGTCGGCGCCACCCACTCCATCGGCGACCCCGGCGCCGCCAGAGGTAGAAACGCCCGCGCAGCCCGAGCCGGCGGAGAGTGGCAGCGTGCTGCATCTCGAGTTCGGGGATAAATCCTGGACCGAGATCAAGGATGCCAGCGGCCGCATGCTGCTGCGCCAGCTCAATCCGGCAGGCAGCAGTGCGGATGTCCGCGGCCAGCCGCCCTTCGATGTGGTGATCGGCAACGCCTCGCAAGTGCAGCTGACGTACAACGGCCGCCCGATCGACCTGAAACCCTTTGTTGACGTGACGGTTGCCCGCTTCACGCTGGAAGAATGATGTCTCAGATTGCCCGTCGCCCCACCCGTCAGGTGCGGGTCGGTTCCGTACTGGTCGGTGGCGATGCGCCCGTGGTGGTGCAGTCGATGACCAACACCGATACCGTCGATGTCACCGCCACGGTGCGCCAGGTGCAGGCGCTTGCCGAGGCCGGTTCCGAACTGGTGCGGTTGACCGTCAATACGCTGGAGGCCGCCGCTGCGGTCCCGCGCATCCGCGAACGCCTCGACGTGCTGGGGTGTCGCGTGCCGCTGATCGGCGATTTCCATTTCAACGGCCACAAGCTCTTGACCCAGGTGCCCGAGTGCGCCGAAGCCTTGGCCAAGCTGCGCATCAACCCCGGCAACATCGGGCGCGGCAACAAGCGCGACGAGCAGTTTGCCACGCTGATCGAGGTGGCCTGCCGCCATGACAAGCCGGTGCGCATCGGCGTCAACTGGGGCAGTCTCGACCAGGCGCTGGCAGCGCGCATGATGGACGACAACGCGCGTCTGGCGCAGCCGGAGGACGCCGAGGTGGTGATGCGGCGTGCGATGGTCGCCTCTGCACTGGAATCGGCCAGGAAGGCCGAGGAACTGGGCCTTCGTGGCGACAAAATCATCCTCTCTTGCAAGATGAGCCGGGTGCAGGACCTGATTTCGGTGTACCGCGATCTGGCGTCGCAATGCGACTATCCGCTGCATCTGGGCCTGACCGAGGCCGGCATGGGCAGCAAGGGCATCGTCGCCTCGACCGCCGCCTTGTCCGTGCTGCTGCAGGAAGGCATTGGCGATACCATCCGGATTTCCCTGACACCCGAGCCGGGCGGCGAACGTACCCAGGAAGTCCGGGTCGGCCAGGAAATCCTGCAGGCGCTGGGGCTGCGCGCCTTCACCCCGCAGGTTACCGCCTGCCCCGGCTGCGGCCGTACCACGTCGACCGTGTTCCAGGAACTGGCACAGGACATCGAAACCTACCTGCGCACCCAGATGCCGCTGTGGCGCAGCCAGTATCCCGGCGTCGAATCGATGCAGGTGGCGGTGATGGGCTGCGTGGTCAACGGCCCCGGCGAATCCAAGCACGCCAATATCGGCATCTCGCTGCCCGGCACAGGCGAAGTACCGGTTGCGCCGGTGTATGTCGACGGCGAAAAGACCGTGACGCTGAAAGGCGACCGCATCGCCGCCGATTTCCAGGCGATCGTCGAGGACTACGTACGCAGCCATTACGCTGCGTGAAATGCATTTCAGTTGATTAATTTATGAGCAACAACATTCAATCCGTGCGCGGCATGAACGACTGCCTGCCCGATGTCACCGACACCTGGCAGGGCTTCGAGGCGATCGTGCGCGACTGGCTGCGGCGCTACGGCTACCGCGAGATGCGCACGCCCATCCTCGAGCACACCGGACTGTTCAAGCGCGCCATCGGCGAGGTCACCGACATCGTCGAGAAGGAGATGTACACCTTCGTCGACGAGCTCAACGGCGAATCGCTGACGCTGCGTCCGGAAGGCACGGCGTCGTCGGTGCGGGCGGTGATCCAGCACAACCTGCTGTACGACGGCGGCAAGCGCCTGTGGTATGCCGGCCCGATGTTCCGCCATGAACGCCCGCAGAAGGGGCGCTACCGGCAGTTTCACCAGGTCGGCGTCGAGGCGCTGGGCTTTGCCGGGCCGGACACCGATGCCGAACTGATCGTGATGTGCGCCGACCTGTGGAAGGAACTGGGCATCGCGCCGACGCTGCAGCTCAATACCCTGGGCGACCACGCCGCGCGGCAGCGGCACCGCGAGAAACTGATCGCCTATTACGCGTCGCATCAGGACGAACTCGACGAGGATGCGAAGCGCCGCCTGCACAGCAACCCGCTGCGCATACTCGACAGCAAGAATCCGGCGATGCAGGCGCTGAATGACGCAGCCCCCAAGCTGATGAACGAGCTCGAGGACGAGGCGCTGGCGCATTTCGAGGCCGTGCAGACGCTGCTGCGCGCGAACGATATCGCCTTCGAGATCAATCCGAGGCTGGTGCGCGGGCTGGATTACTACAACCGCACCGTGTTCGAATGGGTGACCGACCAGCTCGGCGCGCAGGGCACGGTGTGCGCCGGCGGACGCTACGACGGCCTGATCGAGCAGCTGGGCGGCAAGCCGGCGCCCGCCGCCGGTTTCGCCATGGGTATCGAGCGGCTGCTTTCGCTGATCGAGGCGGGCGGCCAGACCATTGCGACACCGGTGCCGGATGCCTATATCGTCCACGCCGGCGAGGCCGCGCAGGCCTTTGCCTGGAAGGTGGCGGGTACACTGCGCAGCGCAGGGCTCGCCGCCGTGCTGCATTGCGGCGGCGGCAGCTTCAAGTCGCAGATGAAAAAGGCCGATGCCAGCCGCGCACGCTATGCGGTGATCATCGGCGACGACGAGACGGCCGCACAGCAGGTGACGCTGAAGCCGCTGCGCGACGCGACGGAACAGGCCCGCGTCGAGGTGGCGCGGGCGATTCAAATCATTCAAGACGCATCAACTCAAAAGGCATAGCGCATGGCAACCTACGATCTCGACGAACAGGAACGGCTGGACGAACTGAAAGCCTGGTGGAAACGCTGGGGCAGCCTGGCGATGATCGGGCTGGCCGTGCTGCTTGCGGCAGTCGCCGGCTGGCGCTACTGGCAGAACCACACGGTGACGCAGAGCCTGGAAGCGGCAACCGTGTATGAAAAGCTCACGCAGTCGCTGGCGGCGAACGACGCCAAGGGCGCGCGCGAGGCCGGCGCGATGCTGATCGAACAGTACAAGGGCACGGCGTATGCCCCGCGTGCCGCGCTGCTGCTGGCCAAGCTCAATGTCATGAACAAGGATCTGAAAAGCGCCCAGGGCCAGCTGGAATGGGCGGTGGCCAACAGCAAGGAGCCCGCGGTCAAGGATCTGGCGCGCCTGCACCTGGCGGGCGTGCAACTCGACCAGAAGCAATATGACGCTGCGCTGAAGACCCTGTCGGGCTCGCACAGTGACGCATTCGCCTTTCGTTTCGAGGACCTGCGGGGCGACGTGCTGATGGCACAGGGCAAAAAGGACGAGGCGCGCGCGGCGTATCAGGCGGCGTTCGGCAAGATGGAGAAGGACAACCCCTTTCGCAGCATTGTCGAACTGAAGCTCGATGCCCTGGGAGGAGAAAGCAAGTGAAGATGCGGATGATCGTCGCCGGCCTGGCGCTGGCTATGTCAGGGTGCAGCACCGTAGGTTCGATGACCAGCACGGTGGGTGGCTGGTTTGGCCATGGCCCGGCCAAGGCCAAACCAGCAGAACTGGTTGAATTCAAGCCCACTGCCAGCCTCAGCGAAGCATGGAAAGCCGAGACGGGGGACACCGGCGGTTACCTGTTCCGCCCGCAGGTCGAAGGCGACGATGTGTTCGCGGCAGGCGGAAACCGGGTCGTGCGCATTGCGGTAGCCAATGGCAACACGGTATGGAAAACCGATACCGGCGCCAGGCTTTCGGCCGGCGCCAGCGCGGGGCAGGGGCTGGTGCTGGCAGGCAGCAGCAAGGGCGAATTGCTGGCGCTGGACCGGGCCAGCGGCCAGGTACGCTGGAAAGCGGTTTTGTCGAGCGAAGTGGCCGGCCAGGTGCTGGTCGTGGGCGACAGCATCATCGCCCGCACCGGCGATGGCCGCGTGCAGGGCCTTGCCGTGGCCGACGGCAGCCGCAAATGGCTGTATACCCGCAACCTGCCGGTATTGAGCCTGCGCGGGTCGGGCGGCATGGTCGTGCGCGACGACGTGCTCTACATCGGGTTCCCCGGCGGCAAGCTGGTCGCGCTCAATGCCGCCAACGGCGCACAGTTGTGGGAGGCCACGGTGGCGCTGCCGCGCGGGGCGACCGAACTCGAGCGGGTGGCCGACGTGATGGGCAATCCTGTCGTGGATGAACGCCAGGTTTGCGCGGTCGCCTATCAGGGACGGGTGGCCTGCTTCGACCGCCGCAACGGAGAATTGCTGTGGGCACGCGACACTTCCAGCAACAGCGGGCTCGCAATGGACGAGCGCAACGTCTACGTGACCGACGACAAGGATGCCGTGACAGCCTACGATAAAACCCGCGGGAGTGCCGGCTGGCGGCAGGACAAGCTGGCACGCCGCGAAGTGACCGCGCCGCTGGCACTGGGTGCCTGGGTCGTGGTGGCCGATGGCGAGGGCTATGTGCATGTGCTGTCGGCCGAGGACGGCAGCTTCGTGGCACGCGCCAGGGTCGACAGCGGCGTGCATTCGGCGCCCGTGGACATCGGACCGGGCTTTGCGGTGGAGACGGCCAAAGGCAGCGTCGTCGCGTTCCGGCTCAAGTAAACAACACGCCGCGCCGGCCGTGCCGGCGCGTCAGCAAGGATAATCATGCTTCCCACTCTGGTTCTTGTCGGGCGCCCCAACGTCGGCAAGTCCACCTTGTTCAACCGCCTCACCGGCACGCGTGACGCCCTGGTGCACGACCTGCCGGGGATGACGCGCGACCGCCACTACGGGCGCGGCCGCATCGGCGGCAAACCCTACCTGGTGGTCGACACCGGCGGCCTGGAGCCGGTGGCCAAGGATGGCATCATGGCCGAAATGGCGCGCCAGACGCTGCAGGCCATCGACGAAGCCGATGCCATCATCTTCATGGTCGATGGCCGGGCGGGCCTGACGCCGCAGGACAAGGTCATCGCCGACCGCCTGCGCCGCGCAGCGTGTCCGGTCTTTCTGGCGGTCAACAAGGCCGAGGGCATGAATCGCGCGGTGGTCGCGGCGGAGTTTCACGAACTCGCGCTGGGCGAGCCGCTGGCGATTTCCGGCGCCCATGGCGACGGCATCGCCGACCTGGTGGCCGAGGCGCTGGCGCCGTTTCCCGAGGAAGAAGCGCAGGCCGACGACTTCGGCGTGCCCAAGATCGCGCTGGTGGGGCGTCCCAACGTCGGCAAGTCGACGCTGGTCAACGCGCTGGTGGGCGAGGAGCGCGTCATCGCGTTCGACCAGCCCGGTACCACGCGCGACTCGATCTACGTCGAGTTTGAACGCGACGGCAAGCCCTACATCCTGATCGACACTGCCGGCGTGCGCCGCCGCGGCAAGGTGTTCGAGACGGTGGAAAAATTCTCCGTCATCAAGACCCTGCAGGCGATCGAGGATGCCAACGTGGTGGTGCTGGTGCTCGACGCACGCGAGAACATTTCCGAGCAGGACGCGCATCTCGCCGGTTTCGTGCTGGAAACCGGGCGCGCGCTGGTGGTCGCGGTGAACAAGTGGGACGGCCTGTCCATCGAGCAGCGCGACGACATCAAGCGCGACATCGGCCGCAAGCTGGCTTTCCTCGATTTCGCACGCTTCAACTACATCTCGGCATTGAAGAGCAAGGGCCTGGACACGCTGCTGAAGGATGTCGAGGCGGCGCACGCCGCAGCCTTCCTCAAGATGTCGACGCCCAAGCTGACGCGGGTGCTGGAGATGGCCGTGGAACAGCACGCGCCGCCCAAGAACGGCCTGTTCCGCCCCAAGCCGCGCTACGCTCACCAGGGCGGCAAGAATCCGCCGGTCATCGTGCTGCACGGCAACGCACTGGAAGGCCTGCGCGACGACTACAAGCGCTACCTGGAAAGCAGTTTCCGCAAGGCGTTCAAGCTGCAGGGCACGCCGCTCAGAATCCAGGTCAAGGAGGATGAGGGGAAGAATCCGTTCGAAGGCAAGAAACGCGCACCGCTGACCGAAAGCGAAGCGACACGGATGCGGCGCAAGAAGCGGGTGCGGCGCAAGGTATACGGCTCAACCTGAGCCGCGCACACGCAGGTTCCATCCGCAGGCTCAGTCGAGCCAGCGCACCAGATAGAACAGCCTGAAACCTTCTGATGAACGCGAGGGGCCGCTGGCGATCGCCGCGCGACGGTGCCTGGCGGGGTCGGCGTGCGCCAGTGCTTCGTCTTCGCTGGGATAGACCTCGACCACGCCCTCGGGGAAACGCTGGCGTTTCCTGCCCGAGGGCGAATAGATCACCACAGCCGTGGTGCCGACGACTTTCGATTCGACATCGGTGAACAGGCTGGTGGCTTGGGGCATGCCTAGTGAGTCTTCTTCGGGATGCTGCTGACCTTGACGGCGTGGCTGGTCGGCGTCTCGTCGGTGAAGCGCGGACGCTCGTCCAGGGTACGGCCGGTCAGCTGGGCAAGTTCGGTTTCGCGGCTGGAAATCACCATCAGGCAATCCTTGATGCCGAGCACGGTCGCCTCGGTCAGGGGGCTGGGATTGCCGTCGCGCGGTGCGGTGTCGCGCACGATGGAGGTGAGGGTCTTGCGCATCATGCGCATGAGGCGCTGCTCGTCGTGCAGGGCTTTTTCGTCCATGGGGATA
Source organism: uncultured Thiobacillus sp. (assembly GCA_964533095.1). Lineage (GTDB taxonomy): Bacteria > Pseudomonadota > Gammaproteobacteria > Burkholderiales > Thiobacillaceae > Thiobacillus. The sequence continues at coordinate 158,471 of CAZHKS010000004.1, forward strand.
CTCCGGAAAACCAGCAAAGATTCCTCATTGTCGGCGCCGCTTTCCGCTTCGTCAACGCAAGCCCCTGGCACGTGAGGGGATAAAAAGCATGACAGGGTGCATAAGAATTATGAACCGATCGCGCGCGCCGGCTGATTTATGCTTGCCAGTGGAGGAAAAGCCGCATGTCAGATACGAACACCCCCGATCATGGTGAAGTCCGCGAAATCCGCATCAACCCCATCGTGCCGAGCGAATCGGTGCTGGTCGCCACCGCGCGCAGCATGCGTCCGAAAAAGGCCGAGGAGCTGGCGCCGCGCGATACCCGCAAGCACGTCGAGACCTGCCCGTTCTGCCGCGGCAACGAGCACAAGACCCCGCCGGTGATCATGCGCTGGCCGCTGGAGGGCGACTGGCAGATTCGCATGGTCGAGAACCTCTATCCGGTGCTGGGCGATGACCGCGAACAGGCCGGCTTCAACTTCGGCCTGCAGCAGACCATCGACGGTTACGGGCGGCACGAAGTCATCATCGATCACAATGAACATGGCATCGCCGTGCACGAAATGGCCGAGTCCCATCTGGCGGCGCTGTTTGGCGTCTACCAGACGCGCATGCGGCAGCTGTTCGAGTCGGACGACCGGCTGAAATACGTGCTGGTGTTCAAGAACTTCGGCCCGGCGGCCGGCGCGTCGATCCCGCATACGCACAGCCAGGTGATCGCGATGCCGGTGGTGCCGGAAAACGTCGACGCCGAGGTGCGGAACAGCGCCGCACACTACGCCAAGCACCACCATTGCATCTTCTGCGCACTGATCGACGAAGCCCTGACCTTCGAGGCGACCATATACGACCGCGCTTCCGGCGCAGTGCGGCGCAAGATCAACGTCGGCCAGTATGTCGTCGAGCGCGGCGAGAAATTCATCGCCATCAAGCCGTTTGCCAGCCGCTACGAGTGGGAGGTGCACATCCTGCCGCTGGCGCACCAGGCCGATTTTCTCGACGTGCGCGGCGAGGACATGGCTGACCTGGCGCGCGTGATGAAGCGCACCATGGCGCGGCTGGACGCCGTCATCGGCGGCGCGCAGTACAACTTCTTCCTGCACTCCGTGCCGCACGATGCCCGGCGGAGCGCGCATGCGCCGAGCTACCACTGGCACCTGGAAATCTGCCCGCGCACCTCGATTCCCACCGGATTCGAGCTGGGTTCCGGACTGTTCGTCAACACGATCAATCCGGAACAGGCAGCCGAGCGTCTGCGCGCGGTGGAGTTGCAAGAAATGCTGTAGGATAAAACGACAATTTGTTAGCAAGCCCAACGGCAACCCATGCTGCCAGTCAACGAATCCGATGCGCACACGCTGACCGCGAGCCAGGGCAGACAGCATGTCGATCGCCTGAACGCACTGTGGAAGCTGTCGGTGCAGAGCGGGCTTTCGGATCCCGAGCGCATTCGCGCCATGCTGGACATGGCGGCCAAGGTGCTGGACATGGACCTGGTGGTGCTCGGTGAATTCGGAGAGAACTACACCGCGCGCTATGTCAGCGATCGCCTGGGCGTGTTTCCGGAAGGTACGGTGCTTCCGGCGGAGGCGGCGCTCTGCTACCTCGTCCACAAAAGCCGGACGCCCTACCATATCAAGGATCTGGCCGCGCATCCGCTTCATGCGCAGGATATCCTGGTGACCGGGTTCGGGATGCGTACCTATTCAGGTCTTCCGGTATCGGCCGGCAGCGAGGCCCGCTGGGTGCTGGCTTTCCTGCGCAGGCGCAGCGAATCGCCGCCCGACGCGGTCGATATCGCCTATATGGATCTCATCGCCGACTGGCTCGGCAATGCCCTGCATCAATCCGCACAAAAAGACCTGCTGCAACGCATTGCCCTGACCGATCCGCTGACCGGATTGCCCAACCGACGCGCGGCCGAGGAACGCCTGCAAAAGGAAAGGGCCCGTGCCTCACGTGACGGCCAGGGTTTTGCTCTCGCCCTGGTCGATCTCGACCATTTCAAGATGGTGAACGACCGCTATGGCCATGCCGTGGGCGACGAAGTGCTCAAAGCGGTGGCGCGCCGATTCGAGGCCGGCTTGCGCGAGGGCGACTGGGTGGCGCGCTGGGGGGGCGAAGAATTCCTGTTTGTCCTGCATGGCAGTTCGGCGCAGGATGCGACAGCCATTCTGGAGCGATTGGCCAGCCTGACACGTTCGACCCCGGTCCAGACGGCCGTGGGCCCCATTTCACTGAGTTTCTCGGCAGGTGTGGCAGCCTTCGGCCCGAACGACGGCGATATCCTGCCGATGCTGGAAGAAATCGATATGGCCCTGTATCGGGCCAAGGCGGAGGGGCGCGACCAGGTCCAGGTTGCCGCCACGCGAACGCTTTTTCCATGGAACGGGGCATTGTTGCGGCAGACGCTGGCAGAACAGCGGGTGCGGTATGCCTCTCAGGTCATCGTCGACCTGCAGAGCGGGGCGGCCGTTGCAGACGAGGCGCTCGCACGCATCGAGACCGCAACCGGCGAAATCGTCGAGGCCAAGGATTTCGTCGATATGGCCGAGGGCCTTGGTCTGATGGCCGAAGTCGACCGGCAGGTGACCCGTAATGTGATGCAGCGCTGCGTGGTGCGCATGAACGAAGGCGGGCCGACCGATTTTGCCCATTTCGTGAACGTCTCGCCGCAGTTTCTGGCACGACGCGACCTGGTCGAGGAAATGCTCGAGAATGCCATGAATTATTGCCAGACCTGCAGCGCGATGCTGGGGCCGGTCAAGCCCATCGTGCTGGAGTTGACCGAACGCCAGCGCATCGTCAGCCTGGAAAAACTGCGCGCCGACCTGAAGCCCTTCATCGACTTCGGCTTCCGCCTCGCGCTGGACGATTTCGGCAGCGGCTATTCCTCCTATCTCTATCTGGCGCACCTGCCGGTCAGCTTCCTGAAAATCGAAGGCTGGCTGGTATCGAACCTGCTCAAGGACCGCAAGGTGGCGGGCATCGTCGAGAGCCTGGCGAATTTCGCGCGCAAGGAGGGCGTGCTGACCGTGGCCGAGCATGTCGAGGATGGCGAAACCGCACGCATCCTGACCGAAATGGGCGTGGATTACGGGCAGGGATGGCATTTTGGGCGTCCCCAGTTGGCGTGATAGGGTCTAGAATCAGGTTTCCTTGCCTGTTTGTGGGTTGGGGCGCGACATCCAAGCCTACCCACGCCTATCCTGAACACCTGCCATTGTGAATCCCTTGTTTTATCGCCTTGTCCCATCAATGACCGCCGTCCGTCCTGGCGCCAATCCGGGGTGTCCCGTTGTTTGAACGGCACGCGGGCGGCGAACGCGTCATCCTGGTGGCGATCGATTTCGGGACGCCGGACTTTGCCGAGAGCGTGGCCGAGCTGAGATTGCTGGCGGGCGGCGCCGGGCTCGACATCCTGGGCGAGGTGCTGGGCAAGCGCAGCCGCCCGGATGCCGCGCTGTTCGTGGGGAGCGGCAAGGCCGACGAAATCGCCGCGCTGGTCGCCGCCACCGAAGCCGACGTCGTCATCTTCAATCACGAACTGTCGCCCGCACAGGAGCGCAACCTGGAGCGTCGCGTGCATTGCCGGGTCGTCGATCGCGTCACGCTGATTCTGGACATCTTCGCGCGCCGTGCGCACAGTGCCGAGGGCAAGCTGCAGGTCGAACTGGCGCAGTTGCAGCATTTGTCGACCCGGCTGGTGCGCGGGTGGACCCACCTTGAGCGTCAGCGTGGAGGAGTCGGCATGCGCGGCCCGGGTGAAAAGCAGCTGGAAACCGACCGTCGCCTGATCGGGGTGCGGGTCAAGGCTTTGCGCGACCGGCTCGCCAAACTGGGTAAGCAGCGCCGCACCCAAAGGCGTTCGCGCGCGCGCCAGCACGTATTGTCGGTTGCACTGGTCGGTTACACCAATGCCGGGAAATCCACGCTGTTCAATGCGCTGACACGTGCCGGCGCCTACGCGGCCGACCAGCTGTTTGCCACGCTGGATACCACCACGCGCAAGATATACCTGCCCCGCCTGGCTGAATCTGCCGGCGGCGAGCCGGCGAGCGGCGAAGTGGTGCTCTCGGATACCGTCGGCTTCATCACCCGCCTGCCGCATGACCTGGTGGCCGCTTTCCGGGCCACGCTGGAGGCCACGGCCGAAGCCGATCTGCTGCTGCACGTGATCGATTCCGCCAGCCCCGGACGCGAGCGCCAGATCGAGGCGGTCGACAAGGTGCTGTCGGAAATCGGGGCGGATGCGGTTCCGCAGCTCCGGATCTACAACAAGCTCGACCTGACGGGCGTTGCGCCGGGAGTGGGTCGGGACGAATATGGTAAACTGCAAAGCGTATATGTGTCCGCGCAAACCGGCGCTGGGCTTGAACTTTTACGCGATGCCCTGTCAGAAATCCTGATCGCCGAGTGCGTTCAGGACCAAGCCGGTGCACCGGACGAAGACACCCTCCAATCCACAGCTCTCTCTGCGTAACTAACTTAACGATATGGCCTGGAACGACCCGCAATGGGGCAACAACGGTAACCGCAACAAAAACGGCGGACCGCCCGACCTGGACGAACTCTGGCGGCGCCTGAACCAGCGCCTCAGTGGCATGTTCGGCAACCGGAATACCGACGGCGGTGGCGGGTTTCCTGCAGGCGGTGCGGGTGGCGGCAACCTGCTCGGCCTGCTGATCGGCGCGCTGGCGCTGGTGTGGGTGGCGAGCGGATTCTATATCGTCGACACCGGTCAGCGCGGCGTGGTGTTGCGCTTCGGTAAATATATCGAGACGACCGAGCCGGGGCCGCGCTGGCATCTGCCGTGGCCAATCGAGTCGCGCGAAATCGTCAACATCGACCAGGTGCGTACCGTTGAAGTCGGCTACCGCAACAACGTCAAGAGCAAGGTGCTGCGCGAGTCGCTGATGCTGACCGATGACGAGAACATCATCGACCTGCAGTTCGCGGTGCAGTATATCCTGAAGGATCCCGAGGAATACCTGTTCGTCAACCGTGCGCCCGAAGATACGGTGCTGCAGGTGGCCGAAACCGCGATGCGCGAAATCGTCGGCAAGAACAAGATGGATTTTGTGCTGTATGAAGGGCGTGCCGAAATCGCCACGCGTGCGAAGGTGCTGATGCAGCAGATTCTCGACCGCTACAAGACCGGCATCAGCATCAGCCAGGTCACCCTGCAGAACATCCAGCCGCCCGAGCAGGTGCAGGCCGCGTTCGATGACGCGGTCAAGGCAGGCCAGGATCGCGAGCGCCTGAAGAACGAGGCGGAAGCCTATTCCAACGATGTGGTGCCCCGTGCGACCGGCCTGGCCTCGCGCCTGAAGGAAGAGGCTGCAGGCTACAAGCAGGCGGTGATCGCCAATGCGGAAGGTGAAGCCAGCCGCTTTGCGCAAATCGTGACCGAATATCAGAAGGCACCGCAGGTGACACGCCAGCGTATGTATCTCGACACCATGCAGACCGTGATGAACAACACCAGCAAAGTGGTGATTGACCAGAAAGGCGGCAACAGCCTCCTGTATCTGCCGCTCGACAAATTGCAGCAGATCGTCAACCAGTCCAACAGCAGTGCGTCGGATGCCTTGCTGCAGCCGCCCGTCGCTGCGACCACGACGGCGCCTGCCCCCATGGATGTACGCTCGCGCGATGCCTTGCGCAGCCGTGACCGGGAGGATCGGCCATGAACAAGAATATCGCCCCCATCCTGATCGGGCTGGTCGTGCTGCTGGTGATCTTGAGCGGCAGCACGTTCACTGTCGATCAGCGCCAGAATGCCCTCGTGTTCCAGCTGGGTGAAGTGGTCTCGGTGAAAAAGAAGCCGGGTCTGTATTTCAAGCTGCCGCTGGTGCAGAACGTGCGTTATTTCGATACGCGCATCCTCACCCTTGATGCAGGGGAGCCCGAGCGCTTCATCACCTCCGAAAAGAAGAACGTGCTGGTGGATTCGTACATCAAATGGCGCGTGATCGATGCCCGGCAGTTTTATGTCTCGGTCGGCGGCGACGAAACACGTGCGCAGATCCGCCTGAACCAGACGGTGAACGACGGCTTGCGGGCCGAGTTCGGCAAGCGCACGATCCACGATGTCGTCTCGGGGCAGCGCGATGCAGTCATGAACCTCATCCGTACCAAGGCCGACCAGGACGCGCGCTCGATCGGCGTGCAGGTGGTCGACGTGCGCATCAAGCGGGTCGACCTGCCGGAAAGCGTGTCGGAAAACGTCTACCGCCGGATGGAGGCCGAACGCAAGCAGGTGGCCAACGAACTGCGCTCGACCGGTGCGGCGGAAGCCGAAAAGATCAAGGCCGATGCCGACCGTCAGAAGCAGGTGATCGTCGCCGAAGCGTATCGCGATGCCCAGCGTGTCAAGGGCGAGGGTGATGCCAAGGCCTCGGCGATCTACGCCGCTTCGTATGACAAGAACCCGGAGTTCTATGCCTTCTATCGCAGCATGCAGGCCTATCGCGAAAGCTTCAAGAACAAGAGCGACGTGATGGTGCTTGATCCCAGCGCCGACTTCTTCAAGTACATGAAGAATCCGCGGGCCGCCGGTGGTAAATGACGGGTGCTGACTGGCTTGCTGCGATTGGCCTGCTGCTGGTGATCGAGGGTGCCCTGCCGTTCGCCGCGCCCGCCTGGTGGCGCGAGGGGTTCAGCAGATTGCTGGAACTCCGGGACGGCCAATTGCGTTTTATCGGCGCTGCCTCGATCGTGGGCGGCGTTTTTTTGTTGACGATGCTGAATTGAAATGACTGCCTGGCTATTGCCCGAAAACGTCGAGGATGTATTGCCGCCACAGGCCTGGCGCATGGAAGACATGCGGCGTGCGCTGCTCGACCTGTTCCGCAGCCGCGGCTACCAGCTGGTGATCCCGCCGTTGATGGAATACGTCGATTCGCTGCTGACCGGCGTCGGCGCCGATCTCGACCTCAAGACCTTCAAGCTGGTCGACCAGCTGTCCGGACGCCTGATGGGCGTGCGTGCCGACATCACGCCGCAGGTGGCGCGCATCGACGCGCACCTGCTGGCGGCCAACGCAGTGAATCGCCTGTGCTATGCGGGCAGCGTGCTGCACACCCAGTCGGACGGCTTCCATCGCTCGCGGGAACCGATCCAGATCGGTGCGGAGCTGTACGGTGAAGCCGGCGCCGAAGCGGACCTCGAAATCCTCACCCTGATGCTGCAGGGCCTTGCGGCCTGCGGCGTGAAAACGCTGCAGCTCGACATCGGCCACGTCGGCGTCTACCGTGCGCTGGCGCAGGAAGCCGGCCTCTCCAGCGGGATCGAGCATCAGCTGTTCGGCGCGCTGCAGGCCAAGGACAGCAGCGCCGTGGCGGTGCTGACGGCAGGCCTGCAGGCTTCGCTGCGCGATGCCTTTGCCGCCCTGCCGCTGCTGTATGGCGACCGCAGCGTGCTGGCCGAGGCGCGCGCGCGATTGCCGCAACTGGCATCGGTGCAGGCCGCGCTGGACACCCTGGAGGTGATCGACCGTGGCCTCGTGCATGTCGAAGCGGCCTACGACCTGGCCGAGCTGCGCGGCTATGGCTACCACAGCGGGGTCGTGTTTGCCGCCTACACCGGCGGACGCAGCCATGCGATCGCGCAGGGCGGGCGCTACGACGAGGTGGGGCGGGTATTCGGCCGGGCGCGCCCGGCCACCGGTTTCAGTCTGGATTTGCGCGAGTTGGCCTTCGCCGGCTCGGATACACAATAAACAGGGAGATTGCACCATGGCAGCAAAAAACGTCGTCGTCATCGGCACCCAGTGGGGCGATGAAGGCAAAGGCAAGATCGTCGACTGGCTGACCGACCGCGCACAGGGCGTGGTGCGCTTCCAGGGCGGCCACAATGCAGGCCACACGCTGGTCGTGGCAGGCAAGAAAACCGTTCTGCACCTGATCCCGTCCGGCATCCTGCGCGACAACGTCACCTGCTACATCGGCAACGGCGTCGTGCTGTCGCCGACCGCGCTGATCGAGGAAATGGACATGCTGATGGCCGCCGGCGTCGACGTGGCGAGCCGCCTCAAGCTCAGCGAGGCGTGTCCGCTCATCATGCCGCACCACGTCGCCCTCGACCGCGCGCGCGAAATCGCCAAGGGCGCCGGCAAGATCGGCACCACCGGGCGCGGCATCGGGCCTGCCTACGAAGACAAGGTGGCGCGCCGCGCGCTGCGCCTGCAGGACCTGTTCCACCGCGAACGGTTCGCCGCCAAGCTGGGCGAGGTGCTCGACCACCACAACTTCATGCTGAAGAACTATTACAAGGCCGACGTGGTCGACTTCAACCAGTCGCTCGACGAAATGATGGCGCTGGCCGAGCGCCTCAAGCCGATGGTGGCCGACGTTCCGCGCAGCCTCTACGAAGCCAACAAGGCGGGCGAGAACCTGCTGTTCGAAGGCGCGCAGGGCACGCTGCTCGACATCGACCACGGCACCTACCCGTTCGTCACCTCGTCCAACTGCACCGCCGGCGGCGCCGCCACCGGCGCCGGCGTCGGCCCGAACACGCTGCACTACGTCCTCGGCATCACCAAGGCCTACACCACGCGCGTGGGCTCGGGGCCGTTCCCGACCGAACTGTTCGACGATATCGGCCAGTATCTCGGCGAGAAGGGGCACGAATTCGGCGCCACTACCGGGCGGGCGCGCCGCTGCGGCTGGTTCGACGCCGCCGCGCTCAAGCGTTCGATCCAGATCAACGGCGTGACAGGCCTGTGCGTGACCAAGCTCGACGTGCTGGACGGGCTGGAAACCGTGCGCGTGTGCGTGGGCTACAAGATCGACGGCGAGACCTGCGACATCCTGCCGGTGGGCGCCGAATCGATTTCTCACGTCGAGCCGATCTACGAGGACCTGCCGGGCTGGAGCGATTCGACCGTGGGCGTGCAGGAGTTCGACAAGCTGCCGCAGAAGGCGCAGACCTACCTGAAGCGGATGGAGTCCCTGTGCGAAGTTCCGGTGGACGTGGTGTCGACCGGCCCGGACCGCATTGAAACGATCGTGCGCCGCCACCCCTACGAGGTTTGATGACTAGAATAGGCAGCACAAAAGCAAAAAGCCGACACGAGGTCGGCTTTTTGCTTGCAGCGTTTGGTGCCCAGAAGAGGACTCGAACCTCCACAGTGTTGCCACCGCTAGGACCTGAACCTAGTGCGTCTACCAATTCCGCCATCTGGGCAATGAAGGCGCGCATTTTAGAGAGCAGAGAATAAATTGTCAACGAAGATGACTTCAAATAAATCCCGCAGCCGCGCAGGCAAGCACAAGATCCCTGCGATCCGTCTGGCCGATCCCTTCTACGAGCGTGAAGTCGAGCGCTACGAATCGCCGCTGCCGAGCCGCGAATACATCCTGCAGCTGATCACCGAGGCCGGCTGTCCGGTCGATGTGGATGCCTTTACCGAGCAGTTGCAGATCACCGAGGCCGAACGCGACCTGTTCCAGCGCCGACTCGGCGCGATGCAGCGCGACGGCCAGTTGATGCTCAACCGCAAGCGCCAGCTGTGCCTGCCGGACAAGCTCGACCTGATCAAGGGCCGTGTCGAAGGCCACCCGGACGGCTTCGGCTTCGTGGTGCCGGAGGAGGGCGGCGACGATCTGTACATGTCGCCCAAGGAAATGCACCGCGTGCTGCACGGCGACAAGGTGCTGGTGCGCGTCGCCGGCTTCGACAAGCGCGGCCGGCGCGAGGCCAAGATCGTCGAGGTGCTGGAGCACGTCAACCAGTTCATCGTCGGTCGCTACTACCTCGAAGGCGGCGTCGGCTTCCTGATTGCGGAGAACCGCCGCATCAACCAGGACATCCTCGTTCCCGCCGAAAACGCGGGCAAGGCCAAGTCCGGCCAGGTGGTCACGGTGGAAATCGTCACCCAGCCCGGCGCGCACAATGAAGCCGTCGGCCGCGTGTCCGAGATCCTGGGCAGCTACACCGGCCCCGGCATGGAAATCGAGATCGCGCTGCGCAAGCACGACCTGCCCTACGTGTTCCCGCCGGACGTCGAGGCGCAGGCATCCAGGCTGCCGGGCAAGGTGCAGAAGAAGGATATGGACGGCCGCGAGGACATCCGCCACCTGCCGCTCGTCACCATCGACGGCGAAACCGCGCGCGACTTCGACGACGCCGTCTACTGCGAACCGCTCGGCCGCAGCGGCTACCGCCTGGTCGTGGCGATCGCCGACGTCAGCCATTACGTCAAGCCCAGGGATGCGCTCGACAGCGAAGGCTTCAACCGCGGCAACTCGGTGTATTTCCCGCGCCGCGTCATCCCCATGCTGCCGGAGGCGCTGTCCAACGGCCTTTGCTCGCTCAACCCGGAAGTCGACCGCCTGTCCATGGTGTGCGACATGCGCATCACCACCGCGGGCAGCGTCAAGGAATACCGCTTCTACCCGGCGGTGATCCATTCGCACGCGCGCCTGACCTACAACCAGGTGTGGGACTGGCTCTCCGGCGCCGCCAAGCCGGAGAAGAAGCACGCCGCGCTGATGCCGCACCTGGAAGCGCTCGACAAGCTGTTCCGCACGCTGCTGAAGGCGCGCGCCAAGCGCGGCGCGATCGACTTCGGCTCGACCGAGACGCAGATCATTTTCGACGACCAGGGCAAGATCAAGGAGATCGTGCCGGTGGTCCGCAACGACGCCCACCGCATCATCGAGGAATGCATGCTGGCGGCCAACGTCTGCGCCTCGGATTTCCTGCACGAGAACAAGCAGCCCGCGCTGTTCCGCGTCCACGAAGGCCCGACGCCGGAGAAGCTCGCCGCGCTGCGCGGCTTCCTCGCCGAATTCGGCCTCGACCTCGGTGGCGGCGACAAGCCGCACGCCAAGGACTACGCCGCGCTGCTGGAGAAGATCAAGGACCGTCCCGACCACGGCCTGCTGCAGACCGTGATGCTGCGCTCGCTCAGGCAGGCGGTCTACAGCCCCGACAACAAGGGCCACTTCGGCCTGGCCTACGAGGCCTACACCCACTTCACCTCGCCGATCCGCCGCTATCCCGACCTGCTGGTGCACCGCGGCATCAAGGCCGTGCTGCTTGGCGAGAAGCTGCCCGCCAAGGGGCTGGCGGAAGTCGGCGCCCACTGCTCGATGACCGAGCGCCGCGCCGACGACGCCACCCGCGACGTCGACGCCTGGCTGAAGACCTACTTCATGCAGGACCGCATCGGCGACGAGTACAACGGCACCGTGAGCGCGGTGACCAGCTTCGGCATGTTCGTCGCGATCGACGATATCTTCATCGAGGGCCTCGTCCATGTCTCCGAACTCGGCCAGGACTACTTCCACTACGACCAGGCCAAGCACATGATGCTGGGCGAGCGGACCGGGAAAAAATATCGCCTGGGCGACCGCGTGCGCATCAAGGTGATGCGCGCCGACATCGAGACCAGCAAGATCGACTTCAGCCTGGTCGAGCAGGAAAACTCCGCCCTCGACATGCAGCGCGCATTCGCGCACTCGGCGTCGGAAAAGAAATCCTCCAAGCCTCGATCCGCCAAATCCAGGTCGGGTAGCAAGCAGAAATGAGCGAGAAGTCCGCCGACAAACACGCCGCAGAAAAACTCATCTACGGCTTTCACCCCGTCCTGGCCCGTCTGCGCCAGGACCCCGCGGGCATATTCGAAATCTACCTCGACCTGACCCGGCGCGACGCGCGTGCGCGCGACCTGGTGCATCAGGCCAGGGACAACGGCGTCAAGCTGGCGCAGGTCGAGGCGGATCGTTTGACCCGCCTGGTCGGCAAGGCCGCCAAGCACCAGGGCGTGGTCGCGCGCGTCAAGCCGGTGGCGCTGACGCAGTCGCTCGACGAGGTGCTGGAAAACATCCAGGGCCCGCCGCTGCTGGTCATCCTCGACGGCGTCACCGACCCGCACAACCTCGGCGCGATTCTGCGCTCGGCGGACGCATTCGGCGTGCACGCCGTCATCGCGCCCAAGGACAACGCCGTCGGCGTCAATGCCACGGTGGAAAAAGTCGCCTCCGGCGCCGCCGAAACCGTGCCCTACATCATGGTCACCAACCTCGCGCGCACGATCGAGGATTTGAAGGAACACAACATCTGGGTCATCGCCGCCGACATGGACGGCGAGCAGCCCCTGTCCGGCATCGACGCCAAGACCGGCATCGCCTGGGTGCTCGGCGCCGAGGGCGCCGGCATCCGCCGCCTGGTCAAGCAGAGCTGCGACCAGGTCGCGCGCATCCCGATCGGCGGCACGGTGGAAAGCCTCAACGTGTCGGTGTCGGCGGCGCTGTGTTTGTATGAGACGGTGCGGCAACGGGGCGCCTGAGCCATGTTGTTTGGAGGTCATGTCTGACATTCAAGGCCGCGTCCAGGTCTGGAGATTTCGGATCGCGACAAATGAATGTGGATTTAGGGTAAAACCTTACACATGAAAAAACATCTAAACGTATTTTTCATGTGCTGCGCGCTGATGGCTGGTGTACTTGCTCAGCCAGGTTGCAGCGAGCCAAAAGACATGAATCGTATTGAGTCCATCGTGTTACGTGATGGTGATACAACTGCCACGCTTGAGTTGCCTGCTGCCTACATGGCTAAGAAGGTTACTTCTGGATTCGCGCAATTTGACTGTCAATATCCAAGTATGCAACCCACCGTGAATAAGGTGGATGCATCGGATATGACCGTCAATATTTTGTTGGGTCATAGCCGGAAAAGTTATGCTGAGTTAACAATCGAGCAAGCCCATAGCGACCATTTTGACCCTAATAGGCCGGGTGCAGTGTATCGGAATGGAACAAAGGGCGAATATCAGGTTTTTCTAAGTGGGGACTCAGTCAGTGACCCCAAAGGCTTCAGCACCTATTACTTGTTTAAAGCCAAAGATAACCAGTGGGTACAGGTCGATTGGGACGGGTGGGGTGCGATTTATACAGTCGAACGACAAATCAGCCCAGATGTTTCTGTGAAATATTGGTTCGTTAAGTCAAAGGGTACAGATTTTGTTCATGTCGATGAGGTTGTGACTGAATTTATCAAATCACATCTTAATGTGCCGCCCACGTAGTTTTGGCTGAATGGAATGAAGCCCAACGTGCAGCCCGATTTCATACGATGGACAATCGCAGCGGGTGCTGGGCTTGGCAGATCAACCTGCGATTTGATTATTCGGTTACGGGTGAGATCACAAAGCAACTAAAGGGACCAGCTTCGAATAACGTCCGGGCCGCTCATTCCAGCTCCGTCGCCTTTGTTGTTAGACTTTTTTCGAGCAGGACTATCTAGCCGAATAGAAGTGTTTCACCCCAGTTCCTGCAGACGCAACAGGCGCGCCTCCTCTTCCTTGAGCGTGTCGTCAATCTCCCGCATCACGCCTTCCAGATCAACCTCCCGCAGGGTGCATTCATACAGGCCGGTGAGTTCGGTCTCGGGGTGCAACTTGCCGTGTTCGTACAGCGCCCAGATTTCCTCGGCGTATTGCGTGTCCAATAACGACGGCGCGAACTGGCCGAAATAGGTTCGCAGGTTGTTCACGTCGAGCGCCAGCATGGCTTGGGCGTGGTTGTTGCCGGCGGCGTCGACCGCCTGCGGCAGGTCGATGATCACCGGGCCGTCGGCACCGACGAGGATGTTGAACTCGGACAGGTCGCCGTGGACGACGCCGGCGCACAGCATGCGCACGACCTCCCCGATCAGGGTGTGGTGGTGGGCGAGGGCTTCGGCTTCGGTGAACGACACGTCGTTGAGACGGGGCGCGGCGTTGCCCTCCAAGTCGGCCACCAGTTCCATCAGCAGGACGCCTTCATGGAAGTTGTATGGCGTGGGCACGCGCACGCCGGCGGCGGCGAGCCGGTACAGCGCGTCGACCTCGGCGCTTTGCCAGGCGGCTTCCTGCATCTCGCGGCCATACTTGCTGCCCTTGGCCATGGCGCGCGCCTGGCGGCTGTTCTTGGTCTTGCGGTTTTCGGTGTAGTCGACGGCCTGGCGAAAGCTGCGCTTGTTGGCTTCCTTGTAGACCTTGGCGCAGCGGATCTCGTCGCCGCAACGCACGACGAAGACCATGGCCTCCTTGCCGCTCATGAGCTGGCGCACGACGCCGTCGATGAGACCGTCTTCGAGCAGGGGTTCGAGGCGCTTGGGTATTTTCATGAATGGGGTTGTCTGTGTGGCCGCATGGTTTTAAGGGTGCGGCCAGGCCCTTCGACAGGCTCAGGGCGAACGGTGGTGAGGTTCGATCCGGGTTGTTGCCCTAACCACAAATCAGCCGCGCACCTTGCGATATGCGTCCAGCAGGCGCTGGTGGATCGCGCTGCCTTCGAAGTTGCTACCCAGTTTCGTTAGCCCGAAGAAGCGCTCGTCCTGGTTGAACAGCGCGAACGCCTGTTCCAGCGTCTCGCGGCCATACATCAGGGCAAGTGCGGGTTCGAAGGGACTGGGGTCGTCGAGCTGGACGAGGTCGGCGATGCAGCGGTAGACCTTGAGGCGCGCGTCGCTGCGCTGGCCGTACTGGGCGATCCAGGTGCAGCCTTCGCGGATGGCTTCGTCGTCGCCGAGGGCGAGCGCGAGCAGCAGCTTCAACTCGCCGACGCGCAGGTCGGTCCACGGCGAATCGGCGTCGGGGGCGAGGCCGATCAGCACGGTGACCAGGCGGTCGTCGGCCAGCTCCAGGTCGACCATGAGGTCGAGCAGCTCGGCGCATTCGTCGTCGCTGAGCTCGGGCAGGCGAGACAGCGCCGGGCGAATCAGGTTGCCGACGCTGTTGTTCTCGAATTCGAGTTCCTCGACCGGGTAGATCTCGGACACGCCCGGCACCAGGATGCGGCAGGCGTAGACGCCGAGATGTTCGAAATCGGCGATGTAGATCTCGCGGCCTTCGGCGTGCAGCGCGTCGACCGACCACGCGTAGTCCTCTTCGGTCGTGGTGCCGAAATTCCAGTCGACGAAGTCGAAGTCGGGGGTGTCACGCAGGAACTGCCAGGAAATCACGCCGCTGGAATCGACGAAGTGGATTTCCAGGTTCTGCGGGTCGGCGATCTCGGCCTGGTCGAAGCCGGGCGCTGGAAAACCTTCCAGCGATTCGAGCGCGCGGCCTTGCAATAATTCAGTCAGCGCGCGTTCCAGTGCGACTTCGAAGCGCGGGTGTGCGCCGAAGCTGGCGAAGCAGCCCTGATCGTGGGGATGCAGCAGGGTGACGTTCATCACCGGGTATCGGCCGCCGAGCGAGGCATCCTTCACCAGGATGCCGAAGCCGGCTTCGCGCAGGCCGCGGATGCCGGCGGCGATGCGCGGGTAGCGCTCGATGACGTCTTCGGGCACGTCGGGCAGGCACAGGCCTTCCTCGATGATGCGGAACTTGATGTGGCGCTCGAAGATTTCGGCCAGCGCCTGGGTGCGCGCCTCCTTCAGCGTGTTGCCGGCCGACATGCCGTTGCTGACATAGAGGTTGCCGATGAGGTTAACCGGGAAATACACGGTCTCGCCGTCGCGCAGGCGCTGGTAGGGGATGGCGCAGATGCCGCGTTCGGCGTTGCCGGAATTGAGGTCGATCAGCTGGCCGGCGCGCACGCCGGCGTCGGGGTTGTAGAAGGCGTGTAGTTCGGGGGTGAGCAGGCCTTCGGGCCAGGCGTCGCTTTCAGGAACAAACCAGCGTTCGTCGGGATGGTGGACATAGCTGCGCTGGGCGAGCGTCTCGCCCAGGTAGAAGTGGGTCCAGAAATAATTGGTCGACAGCCGCTCGAAGTATTCGCCCAGTGCGCTCGCCCGCGCGGCCAGTTCCGAGGCACCCTTGCCGTTGGTGAACAGCAGCGGGCAGTCGCGGTCGCGGATGTGCACCGACCAGACGCCTTCCACCGGGTTGAGCCAGGAGCGTTCCTCGATGTGGAAGCCGAGCCCCTCGAGTCGGGACTGCAGGGTGGCGATCGACGCTTCGAGCGAGGCGTCCTTGCCGGGGATGAAGTGTTCGGTGGCGTGCATGGGAGGGCTCTGTTCAGGACAGGCGACAGCATAAGCGATGCATCCGGCGCGGCGTAAAATGAATCGGGTCGAGTTCCTTGTCGCGGCCGCAAGCGTCCGCGCGTTCTGCCTCATGCCCAGTCGTGCCGCCCTGCTTGTATGGTTGTCCTGCCTTGTGCCGGCGGGGCCGGTGACGGCCGCCGAGACGTTCGGTCTCGAGGGCGGCCAGGCTGCACTGGCGGCCCGGCCGCAGGCCGAGTGGGTGCGGCAGGCGCGGGCCCTGGAACGCGGCGGCGACTGGCCGGGCCTGCTGGCGTGGGGGCAGGACTGGGCCCGGGCCGATGCGAGGAATCCCCTGGCCTGGTTCGTCCAGGGACGCGCATTGGGCGAACTGGGGCGCTTCGACGAGGCGATCGCGGCGTATCGGAACAACCTTCGCCTCGCGCCGGGCGATGTACAGGCCCGCAACAACCTCGGCAATGCCTGGCGCGACAGCGGACGCCCGCGTGAGGCGATGCTGTCCTATCGCGCGGCGGTGGAGATCGATCCCGACTACATCCAGGCCTGGCGCAACCTGGGGCTGACGTTTTACCTGACGAAAGGGGAGGCAGGAGTGACGCAGGCGCTGCAAAAGCTGCAGGCCATCGATCCGCGCCTGGCCGACGTCTGGCGCGCGCTGGTGGTCGAGTATTCGGTCACGGGCGACGAACGCGTCGCGCGCGAGGCGGTGCGGGTGTGGCGAGGCCTGAGCAAGGCCAAACAGGCGCGCATGTTCGGGGTGATTTTCGACGAGGGCTGAAGCGTGGGGCCGGTGCGGCTAGACCGCGCATTGCTCGAATTCTGCTACAGCCTGCCGCAGACGGCTGGCTTCCTGCTCCGGGCGCATCATCCCGCGGCGGGCGTGGGCATGGCGCTGCAGGTCGGCATAGAACGCCGGGTCACTCTCGGCCATGGTCATCAGCCTGGCCAGTTGCTGTTCGTCGCCCACCGGAAAATAGCCGGGGTAATCCTCGCCCAGCATGCCGACGTTGCCCGGCATGTGCGAGGCCAGCACCGGCACCCCGGCCGCCAGCGCCTCGCAGATCACGTTGGCGCCGCCTTCCATCACCGAACTGATGACCATGAGGCGTGCGCGCGCCAGGCGTTTCAGTACGGTCGCGTGCGGTACATCGCCGGCCCAGTGCCAGCGCGGCAGCTTGCTTTGCGCCAGTTCGGCCGTCTCGGTCATGTCCTCGGACAGGGCGCTGCCCAGATGGGTGACCTGGATGTGCGAGTGCTCTGGCAGATAGGCAGTTGCCAGCGCTGCGCGGAAGGGGTCCTTTTCCGCGCGCAGGTGGCCGATCACCAGCACCTCGAAGGTGTCCGGCGGCGAAGGCCGGCGGGCGATGTCGGGCGCCGACTGGTAGATCACCCGCGTCTTGGCGGCCAGGTGTGCGGCCAGCTCGTCGGGGCCGCGTTCCTGCAGCACGAGGATGCGGTGCGCGAGTTCGAGCGCCTGCTGGGCGTCGGCGTCCTCGTGGATGTCGCGGTAGAGGTCGGTACCGGTCAGCGCCAGCAGCAGCGGCCGGCTCGGAAAGCGCTCGGCGAAGGCGCGGATCGAGGCAAAGCTGCGCCGTGCGTGCAGCGCCAGCATCAGGTCGACCGGACGGCCGTCCCATTCCACCTGCAGCCGCACCGTATGGCCCGCTTCGCGCAGGAAACGGGTCCAGCGTGCGGCCGTGTGCCAGTTGCCGTTGCGATGCTCGCGGCCATAGGGCGTGATGAGGGCGATGCGCATGGCGCGAGTTTACGCCTCATCAGGGGAATCGCGGATAATCCGGGGCATGACCGCAACCGCCATTTCCTCGCGCGACAACCCTCTCTTCAAGCGGCTGAAAAAGCTTGCCGAGTCAGCCCGCGCGCGCCGCGAGGCCAGGATGACCCTGCTCGATGGCGAGCATCTGCTGGCGGCCTACCTCGACGCCGGCGGCCAGCCGCATACGCTGGTGCGCGCGGCGTCGTTCGATGCCGGCCGGTTCGAAGGATTTTCCGGGCAATGCCCGCAGGCCAAGGCCATCGAGCTGCCCGATGCGCTGTTCGCGGAGCTCTCGCCGGTCGCCACGCCGACCGGCATGCTCGCCGAGGCCGCCTGGCTCGTTCCGCCGCCCATCGCGGCCACGCCGCTCGTCATCGTGCTGGAAGACATCCAGGACCCAGGCAATCTCGGTTCCATGCTGCGCACCGGCGCGGCGGCGGGCGCCACGCTGGCGGTGCTGTCGAACGGCTGCCATGACCCGTGGTCGCCCAAGGCGCTGCGCGGCGGGCAGGGTGCGCAGTTCGTGCTGCCGCTCATGAGCAATGTCGATATCGTGGAATGGCTGGCGGGCTTTGAAGGGGAGAGCCTCGCGCTCGCGCTGGCCGAGGACGGCAACCTGTATGAACGCACGCTGACCGGAGCGCTTGCCCTGGTCGTGGGCAACGAAGGGGCAGGCTTGTCGCAGGCGGTGTGCGAAGCCGCGAGCGCGGCGATACGCATCCCGATGCCGGGAAAGATCGAATCCCTGAATGCCGCCGCGGCCCTGGCGGTGGCGGTGTTCGAGGCGGCCCGGCAGAGGGCGCGCTAACGTCGTGTCAGTTTCCGCATTGCAAGGCGCGCTCGCCGCTGCGGCGATCCATCTGGATTCGCAACTGGTTTGCCTGGGCAAACCCTATGACGAAGCTGTAGGCCGCGGGATTGGCGGTTTCCAGCCAGCGTGCGACGACCAGGCAGTATTCGCCTTCGATGATGCAGGGCTGGACACCCGATGAATAGTGCAGGCGGTTGTCGGGATGAACGCTGGCCAGCGTCGACGACAGGCGTTCGGCCCAGTCCGACGGGCGGAATTTCTTTCCGTTTTCCTGGACGCCGGTGATTACCAGATAGCCGTCGGGCATGATCCACACTCCATTTGCGAGGGGTTCGCCCTTGCTGAGTCGGCGCCGATTGGCGTTTCTTTAGCGGTAGGGGATCAAAATATCCTGAAAATCGTTTGCCAGGCGTGCGGCGGCGGCCGGCTTTGCCGCGCTGCCGTCAGGCAGCTTTTCAGGCTGCCTCGAATTCCTGCAGCCAGTCGCGATCCAGCAGCGCGGCAATCTGCTCTGCCGGCACGGGCCGGCTGATGAAATAGCCTTGCACGATGCGGCAGCCGAGCTTGCGCAGGATGTCGAGCTGTTCCCGGGTCTCCACGCCTTCGGCGACGGTGCCGAGATTCAGCCCCCGGCACAGGGCAAGAATCGAACTGACGAGCGCTTCGTTGACCGGGGAGTGCTGGATGTCCCGGACGAAATAACGGTCGATTTTGAGGACGTCGAGCGGGAACCGCTTGAGGTGGGCCAGTGACGAATACCCGGTTCCGAAGTCGTCGATCGCCACGGCCACGCCCAGCGCCTTCAAGGCCAGAATCCGGGCCACGGCGGCATCGATGTCCTGCATGAATATGCCTTCGGTCAGTTCGAGATGCAGGAATTGCGGTGGCAGGCCAGACTGCTGCAGGGCGGCGCGGACAGCTTCAACCAGGCTGTCGTGCGAGAACTCCTTGCTGGAGACGTTGACGGCGACATTCAGACCGGCGAAGCCGGCAGCATGCCAGCGCACCGTCTGGCGGCAGGCCGATTCCAGGAGCGTGCGGCCGATCTTGACGATGCCGCCGTTTTCTTCCAGCTGCTCCAGAAATGCCGCCGGACTCAGCAGGCCCTTGTCCGGGTGGTTCCAGCGGATCAGTGCCTCGACGCCCTGGATGCGTCCGGTTTCCAAATTGAGCTTGGGCTGGTAGTGGAACAGGAATTCGTTCCGTGCCAGGGCGTAGTGCAGCTCGGTTTCCAGTTGCAACCTTTCCGCCGCCATGGTGTTCATGGCCGCATCGTAGAGCTGGAAGCGGTTCCTGCCGCCGTTTTTGGCGGTAAAGGCCGCCGTATCGGCCTGTCTGAGCAGACTGCTGCCGTTCCTGCCGTCATTCGGATAAACGCTGACGCCGATGCTGCAGCTGGAGAAGATCTCGCGTCCGGCGATCCGGTAGGACCCGCTCGCAGCCCCGAGAATCTTTTCCACGGTTTGCAGGATGTGGCCGATCCGGGTGGCTTCGATGGCCATGCCGAATTCGTCGCCGTCCAGCCTGGCCACGATATCCTCGGCGCGCGTGGCCGCTCGCAGGCGCCGGGCGGTCTCGCAAATGAGCGCATCGCCGCCGGCGTGCCCGAGGGTGTCGTTGACGCGCTTGAAGTGGTCCAGGTCGATGAATATCACGCCTACCAGCATATTGCGGCGTTGGGCGCGCGCCAGCGACTGGCCCAGACGATCCATGAACAGCATGCGGTTGGGCAGGCCGGTGAGGGCATCGTGCGTGGCAAGGTGCTGGCGTTCGCGGCCGGCCCGCCTGGTGTGGATCATGACTGCTGCTGCGACGAAGATGGCCAGCAACAGGGCGATTCCGGACAGGAGCGACATCCAGAATCGCGCCACGTCGTGAGCCAGGTACGCCTTGCGGCTGGCTTCCCGGGCGAGTTGCTGCGTCTCGGCGTCGAGCAGCGAGAGCACGTCGAGAACATTGTTCTGGGCCGGGATGGCGCTGCCGAGAAGCTGCTCTTCGGCTTTCCGGTCTGAATCGCTGTGCAGCCCCTCGACGAGCTGATCCTGCATCGGTCGGGCGATGCCGGTCAGGTGCCCCTGCAAGGCAATGAGTTCGCGTTCGCGCGCACTCAGCGGCATGTTTAGCAGCGCCATGCGTGCATCGGCGAACTCCGCGCCGTGCTGGTTGAACTGGATGAACAGGTCATCGCGCTCGAACGGATCGTGACTCGTGGACAGCCTGAACAGGCAGAGCGTGCGCTCGCGTGCGGCGGCCATCATCGTCTTGGTGAGGTTCAGCTTGCGCATGTGGACATCGACAACCGTGCTGAGCGCGTCGGCAGTCATCCGGAGCTGCTGCAGGCCGAGGGTGGTGACGAACAGGATCAGCAGCAATTGCGCGACAAATCCTGCCAGCAGAACGCGCCGCCAGGCCGCGGGAAGCGCGGAGTGGTCCGCTGCTGGCGCAGACGTGCTGTCGGGGTTAGCGGCCAGGGTGTTCAAGCTGCCGGCTTTCCATGCGGAAAACGGAAAAAACATGGCCTGCATGCGGATACGGATTGTCCGGCCGAGCCGGGCCGCCGCGCATCGTGCGTTCGCATGCGCAAGCAGGGACAAGGAACCGGCTTGCGCTGATTCCCGTTTTTGCGGGGGGGAACACGCCGAACCGGCCGTCAGTGCTGTGGAGTAGGCCGGGGCGGACAGGCCGGCACCTTCGTGGCGTATGAACAGATGCGCAGACAGAGGCAATACATCGGGGGAACTCCTGGGGTTGGGCAATAAGCGGGCCGGACTGTGCACGAACCGGCGCCGGTCGTCTGTTCAATCGGGCGAATGACAGAAAACTTGAGGGCGGGTTGCCAGGCCCGGGTGCCGAAGTTCAGGATTGCCGCAGGCGCGCGGCGATTTCCTCCACCGACATGCGGGTGGTGTCGACGACGGGGAGCGCGTGGCGCGTGAAGAAAGTCTCGGCTGCCTCGAGCTCCATGCGGCATTGCGCCAGGCTGGCGTAGCGGCTGTCAGGGTAGCGTGCCTGGCGGATGGCGGCCAGACGCTCGGGCGACAGGGTGAGGCCGCGCAGCCTGGGCAGGTGGGCTTTCAGGCAGGGCGGCAGGTCGTCCTGTTCGAGATCGTCCGGCGTGAGCGGGTAGTTGGCGGCGCGCAGGCCATATTGCAGGGCCAGATAAAGCGCGGTGGGGGTTTTGCCGACGCGCGAGACGCCGACCAGGACCAGATCGGCCTGGCCGAGCCGTTCGGGGTTGAGGCCGTCGTCCAGATTGAGCGCAAAGTTGACGGCGTCCATGCGTGCCTCGTAGTCGGGTGCCATGCCGTGGGTATGCCCGCCGCTGGGGGTGGCGATCTGGCCGAGCGCCGCTTCGACGGCCGGGGCGATCAGGTCGAACACGTCGAACAGATTGAGGCCGGCCTGGCGGAACGGCGTGCGCAGCGCGGGGTCGGTCAGGGTGGAGAACGTCAGCGCGCGGGGTGTGGCGGCAATGCGCGCCGCGGCGGCGTGGGCTTTCTCCGCGCTGTCGACGAAGGGCAGCGTAATCAGGCTAAACTCAAGCCGAGGAAACTGCGCCAGTACGCTTTTGGCGACGGACTCGACCGTCACCCCGGTGTGGTCGGAGACGCAAAAAACGCTGTAATTGTTCATGGAGTTCACCTATGTCTGCTGACTATATTGTGCCGCTGGATGCCCTGTCGATGGCGGATGTGCCCCTGGTGGGCGGCAAGAATGCGTCGCTCGGCGAGATGATCCGCCATCTGTCCGGCGCAGGGGTCAAGGTGCCGGGCGGTTTTGCCACCACGTCCCAGGCATTCTGGGACTTTCTCGATCACAACGACCTGCGCGCGCGTATCGACGCACGCCTGGCGGCACTCGACGTCGCGGATGTGACGGCGCTGGCGCAGGCCGGCGCGGAGATCCGTGCCTGGGTGGAGGCCGCCAGTCTGCCACCCACGCTGGAGGCAGGCCTGCGTACGTCATATGCGGCGCTCGGCGACAACGTGTCGGTGGCGGTGCGCTCGTCGGCCACGGCCGAGGATCTGCCCGATGCCTCGTTCGCCGGCCAGCAGGAAACCTATCTGCACGTGCAGGGCGCGGATGCGCTGCTGCTGTACGTGAAAAAGGTGTTCGCTTCGCTCTATAACGATCGGGCGATCGCCTACCGTGTGCACCATGGCTTTGCCCATGCCGGGGTGGCGCTGTCCGCCGGCATCCAGCGCATGGTGCGTTCCGACATCGCCTGCTCAGGCGTGCTGTTCACCCTGGATACCGAATCCGGATTCCGCGACGTCGTGTTCATCACCGCGGCCTACGGCCTGGGCGAGACGGTGGTGCAGGGATCGGTGAATCCGGACGAGTTCTACGTGCACAAGCCGATGCTGGCGCAGGGCTTTCCCGCGGTGGTGCGGCGCGAACTCGGTGAAAAAGCCACCCGCATGGTGTGGCGCGACGGCGCGACCGTGATCGAGGACACCCCCCCCGACCTGCGGAGCAAGTTCGCGCTGAACGACACCGAGGTGCTGGAACTGGCCCGCCAGGCGATGCAGATCGAGCAGCATTACGGCCGCCCGATGGACGTGGAATGGGCGAAGGACGGCGAGACCGGCGAACTGTTCATCGTGCAGGCACGCCCGGAAACCGTGAAGGCGCGCAGTGCCGGCAATATCGAGCGCTATGTCCTGAAAGGCACGGGCGAAGTGCGTATCAGCGGACGCGCGATCGGCCAGAAGATCGGCGCCGGCGCCGTGCGGCTGATCGCCAGTCCGGCGGAAATGAACCGCGTGCAGCCGGGCGACATCCTGGTCACCGACATGACCGACCCCGACTGGGAACCGGTGATGAAGCGTGCGGCGGCCATCGTCACCAACCGCGGCGGGCGCACCTGCCACGCCGCCATCGTCGCGCGCGAACTGGGTATTCCCGCGGTGGTCGGCGCCGGCAATGCGACCACGGTGCTGAAGGACGACGAACTGGTGACCGTGTCGTGCGCCGAGGGCGACACCGGCAAAGTCTATGCCGGCAAGCTGGCGTTCGAGGTGGAGACGCTGGCAAGCGAAACCTTGGCCGAGCCGCCGGTCAAGCTGATGATGAACGTCGGCAACCCCGAGCGGGCCTTCGAGTTCGCCCAGATACCCAATCACGGCATCGGTCTCGCGCGGCTGGAGTTCATCATTGCCCGCATGATCGGCGTGCACCCTCTGGCGCTGCTCGACTATGCCGGCCAGACGCCGGACCTGCGCGACGAGATCGACCGGCGCACGGCCGGCTATGCCGACCCGGTGTCCTTCTATGTGGACAAGCTCGCCGAGGGCATCGCCACGCTGGCGGCCGCGTTCTGGCCGCGGCCGGTGATCGTTCGCATGTCGGATTTCAAGTCCAACGAATACGCCAACCTCGTGGGCGGCGAACGCTACGAGCCGAAGGAGGAAAACCCCATGCTGGGGCTGCGCGGCGCGGCGCGTTACGTGTCGAAGATGTTCCGTCCTGCGTTCGAGCTGGAATGCCAGGCGCTGAAGAAGGTGCGCGAGACGCTGGGCTTTTCCAGCGTCGAGGTCATGATCCCCTTCGTGCGCACGGTGGAGGAATGCGCGGCAGTGGCCGGGCTGCTGGCCGATAACGGCCTGAAGCGCGGCGAGAACGGCCTGCGGCTGATCATGATGTGCGAGATCCCGTCCAACGTGCTCCTGGCCGAGGATTTCCTGCAGTATGTCGACGGCTTTTCCATCGGCAGCAACGACCTCACCCAGCTGACGTTGGGAATCGACCGCGATTCCGGCCTGGTGGCCGGCGGCTTCGACGAGCGCAACCCGGCGGTGAAGAAGCTGCTGGCCGAAGCCATCGCCGTCTGCAGGCGGCTGGACAAATACGTCGGCATCTGCGGCCAGGGGCCAAGCGACCATCCCGATCTGGCCGACTGGCTGGTCGAACAGGGGATCGGCTCGATTTCGCTCAATCCCGACACGGTGGCGGCGACCTGGCGGCGCCTGGCAAGTCATTGAGCCGGTCCGTCATTGAGCCGTCACCCGCGATGGAGTAGAATCCGCCATCACCCGCCCCCGCTTATAAAATGACGAAGTATGTGTTTGTCACCGGCGGAGTGGTTTCTTCCCTCGGGAAAGGGATCGCCTCCGCCTCGCTCGCTGCGCTGCTCGAATCGCGCGGTATCCGTGTCACCCTGTTAAAGCTCGATCCGTACATCAACGTCGATCCCGGCACCATGAGCCCGTTCCAGCACGGCGAGGTGTTCGTCACCGACGACGGCGCGGAAACCGACCTCGACCTGGGCCATTACGAGCGCTTTTCCAGCGCCCGGATGAGCAAGCGCAACAATTTCACCACCGGACAGATCTACAAGTCGGTGATCGACAAGGAGCGCCGCGGCGACTACCTCGGCGGCACCGTGCAGGTCATCCCGCACATAACCGATGAAATCAAGCATTCCATCCGCGAAGGCGCCAAGGGCGCGGACGTGGCGATGGTGGAAATCGGCGGTACGGTGGGCGACATCGAATCGCTGCCCTTCCTGGAAGCGATCCGCCAGATGGGCTTCGAGGATGGCCCGGAAAACACCTGCTTCATCCACCTGACCCTGCTGCCCTACATTCCCACTGCGGGCGAACTGAAGACCAAGCCGACCCAGCACAGCGTCAAGGAACTGCGCGAGATCGGCATCCAGCCCGACATCCTGCTGTGCCGTGCCGACCGTGAAATTCCGGTCGATGAACGGCGGAAAATTGCGCTCTTCACCAACGTGCGGCCCGAAGCGGTGATCCAGGTGCTGGACGCCGATTCGATCTACAAGATCCCGGCGATGCTGCATGACCAGATGCTCGACGAGATCGTCTGCCACAAGCTGAACATCCTGGCGCGCGCGGCCGATTTGAGCGTATGGAAAAATCTGGTGCATTCGCTGGAGAACCCGCAGCACACCGTCAACATCGCCTTCGTCGGCAAATACGTCGATCTCACCGAATCGTACAAATCGCTGTCGGAAGCGATGATCCATGCCGGCATGCATACCCGCAGCAAGGTGAAGATTCATTACATCGACTCCGAGCAGATCGAGAAAAACGGCATCGACTGCCTCAAGGACATGGACGCGATCCTGGTGCCCGGCGGCTTCGGCAAGCGCGGCGTCGAAGGCAAGATCGCAGCTATCCGCTACGCGCGCGAGAACAAGGTGCCGTACCTGGGCATTTGCCTCGGCATGCAGCTCGCGGTGGTCGAGTTCGCGCGCGACGTCGCCGGCATGGCGGACGCGCAGTCGACCGAGTTCGAGCCGGCCACCACGCACCCGGTGATCGGCCTCATTACCGAATGGCTGGATCGCGGCGGCCAGGTCGAGAAACGCAGCGAGCAATCCGACCTGGGCGGCACCATGCGCCTCGGCGGCCAGCCGTGCGAACTCAAGGAGGGCACGCTGGCACGCGAGATCTACGGCGCGGCCAGCATCGTCGAGCGCCACCGCCATCGCTACGAAGTCAACAATACCCTGCTGGCCGAACTCGAAGCCAAGGGCCTCGTCGTCGCCGGGCGCGCGCCAGGCACCGACCTGTGCGAAATGGTCGAGCTGCCCACCTCGGTGCATCCCTGGTTCGTCGGCTGCCAGTTCCACCCCGAGTTCACCAGCAACCCGCGCAACGGCCATCCCTTGTTCATTGCGTTCGTGCAAGCTGCGCTGGCGCGTCAACAGGAGCACGCCAAATGAAGCTGTGTCACTTCGAGGCCGGGCTCGATCAGCCGCTGTTCCTGATTTCCGGTCCCTGCGTGATCGAATCCGAACAGCTGGCAATGGACACCGCCGGACAGCTGAAGGAACTGTGCGCGTCGCTGGATATTCCGTTCATTTACAAATCGTCCTTCGACAAGGCCAACCGCTCGTCGACCCAGTCCTTCCGGGGGCTCGGCCTGGAGGAGGGCCTGCGCATCCTGTCGGACGTGAAGGCGAAGATCGGCGTGCCGGTACTGACCGACGTGCACGAGGACACGCCGCTGAACGAAGTGGCGGCGGTGGTCGACGTCCTGCAGACGCCGGCCTTCCTGTGTCGCCAGACCAACTTCATCCAGAACGTCGCGCGCGCCGGTCGGCCGGTCAACATCAAGAAAGGCCAGTTCCTCGCGCCGTGGGACATGCAGAACGTGGTCGACAAGGCGCGCGCGGTCGGCAACGAGCAGATCATGGTATGCGAGCGTGGTGTGAGTTTCGGCTACAACACGCTGGTGTCCGATATGCGCGGCCTGGCGATCATGCGCGGCACTGGCTGTCCGGTCGTGTTCGACGCCACCCACTCGGTGCAGCAGCCGGGCGGGCAGGGTACGTCGAGCGGCGGCCAGCGCGAGTTCGTGCCGGTTCTGGCGCGTGCCGCGGTGGCCACTGGCGTGGCAGGCGTGTTCGCCGAGACGCACCCGAACCCGGAAAAGGCCCTGTCCGACGGCCCCAACGCGTGGCCGCTCGGCATGATGAAGGAACTGCTGGAAACGCTGAAGGAAATCGACGCGCTGGTGAAACAGCGCGGGTTTATTGAACACAAGTTGATGAAAACCTGATCCGCGAAGGACGCGGGGATATGAATTAAGGAAAAGCAAGTGAGCGCAATTATTGATGTCATCGCCCGGGAAATTCTCGATTCCCGCGGCAATCCCACTGTCGAAGTCGATGTCCTGCTGGAATCCGGCGTGCTGGGGCGCGCCGCCGTGCCCTCGGGCGCATCGACCGGCAGCCGCGAGGCGATCGAACTGCGTGACGGCGACAAGTCGCGCTACCTCGGCAAGGGCGTGCTGAAGGCCGTCGAGCACGTCAATACCGAAATCTGCGAAGCCATCATCGGGCTGGATGTCGAAGACCAGGCGTTCATCGACCAGACCATGATCGACCTGGACGGCACCGAGAACAAGTCGCGTCTTGGCGCCAATGCGCTGCTGGCGGTGTCGATGGCGTGCGCCCGCGCCGCCGCCGAGCAGGCCGGGCTGCCGCTGTACCGTTATCTTGGCGGTGCCGCACCGATGGCGATGCCGGTTCCGATGATGAACATCATCAACGGCGGCGCGCACGCCAACAACAACATCGACATGCAGGAATTCATGATCATCCCGGTCGGCGCGCCGAGCTTCCGCGAAGCGCTGCGCTACGGCGCCGAAGTTTTTCACGCGCTGAAGAAGCTGCTGGACGACGCGGGCATGGCGACGACCGTGGGTGACGAAGGCGGCTTTGCGCCCAACCTGGCGTCGCACGAGGCGGCGCTGAAGCTGATCGTGCAGGCGATCGAGAAAGCCGGCCTGCAGCCCGGCATCGACGTCGCCATCGGCGTCGACTGCGCCGCATCCGAGTTCCACAAGGACGGCCGCTACCACCTCGAGTCCGAAGGCCTGCAGCTGACTTCAGCCGAACTGACCGACTATCTGGCGGCCTGGTGCGACAAATATCCCGTCATCAGCATCGAGGACGGCATGGCCGAGGGCGACTGGGACGGCTGGAAGCTGCTGACCGACAAGCTCGGCAAGCGCGTGCAGCTGGTGGGCGACGATCTCTTCGTGACCAATACCAAGATCCTGAAGGAAGGCATCGAAAAAGGCATCGCCAATTCGATCCTGATCAAGGTCAACCAGATCGGCACCCTGTCGGAAACCTTCCAGGCGATCGAGATGGCCAAGCAGGCAGGCTATACGTCGGTGATTTCGCACCGTTCGGGCGAGACCGAGGACACCACGATCGCTGACCTGGCGGTCGCGACCAACGCGCGCCAGATCAAGACCGGCTCGCTGTCGCGTTCCGACCGCATGGCCAAGTACAACCAGCTGCTGCGCATCGAGGAAGAACTCGGCGACACGGCGAGCTACCCCGGACGCGATGCTTTCCGCCAGCGCGGCTGATTTTTCCGCAGCCAGGCTGGCCGCGCGCATCCGCAGCCAGGGGCTGACCTGGGTGCTGGTCATCGCGGTCGCACTGCTGCAATATCCGCTTTGGCTGGGCGAGGGCGGCTGGCTGAGGGTGCGCGAGGGTGCGCAGAAAATCGATGTCCAGCTGGCACTGAATCAGCGTCTGGAAAGCCGCAATGCAAGCCTGCTGGCCGAGCTTAACGACCTCAAGCAGGGACGCGATGCGATTGAAGAACGCGCGCGCAATGATCTGGGCATGGTGGCACCGGATGAATGGTTCGTCCGGATCGTGCCTGCCCAATCCGTTCAGTCGGGAAAAACGAATGAGTGATTTGCAAATCGGCTTGTTGATCGTCGGTGTGGCTGTCGTGGCGGCAGTGCTGATATTCAACTGGGCCCAGGAGCGCCGCTTTCGCAAGCAGGCGAATGCGGCCTTTCAAATGCCGGTGGCCGATGCATTGATGCAGGAGGACGCCATGCCCCGTACTGCGCATGAACGGGTCGAACCGGTCATGCGGGAAGCGGATTTCGATGGTGATGGCGAGCCCCTTCTCCAAGAGCCGCACGATGCCGGCCTGCCGTCGGCGGAGGCGGATGTTGCGCCAGTTGAACCAGAGGCAGCCATGCGTCCTGCCTCCGCCGATCGACGTCCCGCGAGTTCGCCCCCCGCATCGCCGGTCCCCTACGACGAACTGATCGAATACCGTGCACGTATCGGCTGCGATGGCGCGATGGCGGGAGTGTTCGCCGATGCCTGCAATCAGACTAGGACACTGGGCAAGGCGGTACGCTGGCTCGGCCTGCCGGTCGGGGCGACGGCATGGGAAGAGGTTCAGCCGTGGCGCGACGCGCGCTATCAGCAGGTGGCGGTCACCATGCAGCTGGCCGACCGCAACGGTGCGGTGCAGGAGGAGCAGCTCGTCGCCCTGTGCGACATGCTGCAAACGATGGCCCAGACGCACGGCCTGCGCATCGCCTGCGACGATATGGTCGATGCGCTCGAGCGTGCCCAGGCCATCGATCGTTTCTGCGTCGATGTCGATGTCCTCATCGGCCTCAACGTGGTGGCACGCGGCGAGGGTGCGGTGAACCTGACGCGTATCGTGCGCGAGGCGGAAAGCAGCGGCATGGTGTTGGGCGGGGACGGCGTGTTCCAGCTGCTCGACAGCCGCGGCGAGCCGCTTTACGCCCTCTGCAACCACGATGCCGAGCCGTTTGCGGTCGAGGCGGTTGAGGGCCAGACCTCACAGGGCGTCACCCTGCAGTTCGACGTGCCGCGCGTGCCGGACGGCCTGAAAGTGTTCGACGGCATGGTCTCGTTCGGCCGCAGGCTTGCCAATGAAACCGGCGGCATCCTGGTGGACGACAACCTGCGTCCGCTGACTGACACAGGCATCGAAAAGATCCGCACCCAGCTCATGCATATTTACGAGCGCATGGAAGCGCGCGGCGTGCCATCCGGGTCCCGGCGGTCGCTGCGTCTGTTCTCCTGATGTCCACTGACTTGCTGGCGCGTGCGGCTGCACTGCGCCAGGAGATCGAGCGACACAACCACGCGTACTATGTCCTTGACCAGCCGACCATTCCCGACGCGGAATACGACCGGCTGTTCCGCGAGCTGCAGGCGCTTGAAGCCGAACATCCCGAACTCGCCACCCCCGATTCGCCTACCCGGCGTGTCGGCGGCAAGCCGCTCGACGGCTTTGCACCGGTGCGCCACGTGGTGCCGATGCTGTCGATCCGTACCGAGACCGATACCGAGGCGAGCGGTGCGCAGTCCTTCGATGCCCGGGTGCGCAAGGAACTGGGACTGGGTGAAAGCGATCCGCCGGTCGACTATGCGGCCGAACTGAAATTCGACGGCCTGGCGATCAACCTGCGCTACGAACACGGCGTACTGGTTCAGGCCGCCACCCGCGGCGACGGCGAGACCGGCGAGGACGTCACCCAGAACATCCGCACCCTCCACGCGATCCCGCTGCGGCTGAAGGCCGGATCGCCGCCGCCCGTGCTGGAGGTGCGCGGCGAGGTGTACATGCGGCGCGACGATTTCGAGCGCTACAACGCGAAGCAGCGCGAGGCCGGCAAACCCACCCTGGTCAATCCGCGCAACGGCGCGGCGGGCAGCATCCGACAGCTCGACCCCAGGCTTGCGGCACAGCGTCCGCTGTCGTTCTTTGCCTACGGCCTGGGCGAGGTGCAGGGCTGGACGTTGCCGCCCACCCACAGCGCCACCCTCGACGCGCTGGAAAAGCTGGGGGTGCCGGTGTGCGCCGAGCGCATCACCGGACAGGGGGCGGCGGCGCTGATCGCTTTCCACGACGACATCGCGGCACGTCGTGACCAGTTGCCGTTCGACATCGACGGCGTGGTCTACAAGGTCAACCGCCTCGACCTGCAGCGCGAACTCGGCTTCGTCACGCGCGAGCCGCGCTGGGCGGTGGCGCACAAGTATCCGGCGCAGGAACAGCTCACCACGGTGCTCGGCATCGACGTGCAGGTCGGGCGCACCGGTGCGCTGACGCCGGTGGCGCGCCTGGCACCGGTGTTCGTCGGCGGCGTGACGGTGACCAATGCCACGCTACATAATCAGGATGAGATCGATCGCAAGGACGTGCGCGTAGGCGACACCGTCATCGTGCGGCGCGCCGGCGACGTCATTCCCGAAGTCGTCGCCGCAGTGATCGAGCGGCGGTCCGTGCCGGAACCGCCGCGCTTCAACATCCTGCAAAGCTATCCCGTCTGCCCCGTTTGCGGCTCGCACGTGGTGCGGCTGGAAGGCGAGGCGGCGGCGCGCTGCACCGGCGGCCTCTACTGTCCGGCGCAGCGCAAGCAGGCCCTGCTGCATTTTGCGGGCCGGCGCGCGATGGATATCGAGGGGCTGGGCGACAAGCTGGTCGATCAGCTTGTCGAACGCGGCCTCGTGCACACGCCCGCCGATGTGTATGGCCTGAGTCTCGATACGCTCGCCGGACTGGAGCGCATGGCCGAGAAATCGGCGGCCAATCTGCTGGCGGCGATCGAGGCCAGCAAGGCCACCACGCTGGCGCGATTCATTTTCGCGCTGGGCATCCGCAATGTCGGAGAGGCCACTGCCAAGGACCTGGCGAAGCATTTCGGTTCGCTGGACAAGCTGCTTGCCGCAAGCGAGGCCGATCTGCTGGCCGTGCGTGACGTCGGTCCCATCGTGGCGCAGTCCATCGTCCAGTTTTTTGCCGAGCCGCACAACATCGAGGTGGTCGGCAGGCTGCGCGACGCAGGCGTACACTGGACCGAAACATCCGGCGCGCAAGCATCGGCTGGTATCCTAGCGGGCAAGACGCTGGTGCTGACCGGCACGCTGCCGACGCTGACGCGCGATGTGGCGAAAGAGAAGATCGAGGCTGCAGGCGGCAAGGTGGCAGGATCGGTGTCGAAGAAAACGGACTATGTGGTGGCAGGCGAGGAAGCCGGCAGCAAGCTGGCGAAGGCGCAGGAACTCGGCGTGGCGATACTCGACGAGGCCGGGCTGCTGTCCTTGCTGGCATCGAACAACGATAACGAGCAGCACCGTTTTGATTTCTGAACCAGGAACGAACAGGGAAGAGCCATGCAACAAGTAAAGAAAGCCGTATTTCCAGTCGCCGGACTTGGCACCCGGTTTCTGCCGGCCACCAAGGCCAGCCCCAAGGAAATGCTTCCCATCGTCGACAAGCCGCTGATCCAGTATGCGGTTGAAGAGGCGATGGACGCCGGCATCACCGACATCATCTTCATCAGCAGCCGCACCAAGCGCACGGTCGAGGATCACTTCGACAAGGCCTACGAACTGGAGACCGAACTGGCTGCGCGCGGCAAGAACCGTGACCTGGAACTGGTGCAGTCGATCCGCCCGGCCGGCGTCAACTTCATCTACATCCGCCAGGCCGAAGCGCTGGGGCTCGGCCATGCCGTGCTGTGCGCGCAGCCGGTGATAGGCAACGAGCCCTTCGCCGTCATCCTCGCCGACGATTTGATCGACGGCAGCCCGGCGGTCATGAAGCAGATGGTCGATCAATACGACTATTACCAGTGCTCGGTGCTCGGCGTGCAGCAGGTCGCGCCCGAGGAAACTGCGTCCTACGGCATCGTCGACGCCAGCCCCATGGCCGAGCGCGTGTCGCGGGTGAACGCCATCGTCGAGAAGCCCAAGCCGGCGGATGCGCCCTCCGACCTGGCCGTGGTCGGTCGCTACATCCTCACCCCGCGCATCTTCCATCACATCCAGCAGCTCACGCCCGGTGCCGGCGGCGAACTGCAGCTCACTGACGCCATTGCCGCCCTGCTGAAGGAACAGCAGGTGCTGGCCTATGCTTTCGACGGCACTCGCTACGACTGCGGCAGCAAGCTCGGCTACCTGCAGGCCACGGTGGAATACGCGCTCAAGCACAGCGAAGTCAGCGAGGACTTCGGCAGCTATCTCAAGTCGCGCATCTGCTGATCTCCGGGCGAAGCCGCCTGGAGATCCGTCTCAAAGCCCCAGGTCGCTCAGGCCGGGGTGGTCGTCCGGGCGGCGACCGAGGGGCCAGAAGAACTTGCGCTCCGATTCCTTGATGGGCAAATCGTTGATGCTCGCGAAGCGACGCATCATGTAGCCCTGCTCGTTGAACTCCCAGTTCTCGTTGCCGTACGAGCGATACCACTGCCCCGAATCGTCATGCCATTCGTAGGCGAAGCGGACGGCGATGCGGTTACCGGTGCAGGCCCACAACTCCTTGATCAGCCTGTAGTCGAGTTCGCGCGCCCATTTGCGTTCGAGAAACTGGCGGACATTCTCGCGTCCGACCGGGAACTCGGCGCGGTTTCGCCAGCGGGTATCTTCGGTGTAGACCATCGAGACGCGCGCGGGGTCGCGCGAATTCCAGGCGTCTTCGGCCATGCGTACCTTGGCGGCAGCGGTTTCCTCGGTAAAGGGAGGTAGCGGCGGCTTGCTTTCCATTTCTGCTCCTTGGTTAAACGTAGACAGGTCTGTCTACATCGATGCAGTCTAGGCCGTGTAGACTAATCTGTCTACAATGGGCGCATGAGCATCCAAGGCGATCGGGGCGACGCGCCGTCCAGTGCGCGCGAGCGCATCCTGCATACCGCGCACGAACTCTTCTACCGGGGCGGCGTGCGTGCGACCGGCATCGATCGCATCATTGCCGAGTCCGGCGTGACCAAGGTCACCTTCTACCGGCACTTTCCAAGCAAGAACGATCTGATACGCGCGTATCTGGCGTATCGGCACGCGCGCTGGATGGCGTGGTTCACAGAGGCGCTGGCACGCCATGGCGGCAGGCCCGATGCGATCGTGCCTGCCATGGGGGAATGGTTTCGCGACACGCACTATCGCGGCTGTGCCTTCCTCAACAGCGTCGGCGAACTGGCCGGTGCGCTGCCGGACGTCATCGAGATCACGCGCAGCCACAAACAGGACATGACCGCCGCGATTGCCGCCGTGCTGCCGCAATCACGGCAGCGCGCAAAGAATGCTCAGGCGGTGGCGCTGGCGATCGACGGCGCGATCGTGCGGGCGCAATTCGATGCCTCGCCCGACGCTGCACTGGCCGGGCTGGACAGGATCATCCAGTCGCTGCTGAAGGCGTAGGGCTCAGGGAAGATCGCTGCCATGCAGCCACACGGCGGCTTCGAGCGCGTCGCCCGCCGCCATGCCCTGGCCCAGCAGCGCGGCCGCCATGCCGGTGAGACGGTCGCCGGAGCCGGCCTGGGCGAGCCACGGGCCCCCCGTGGTATTGATGGCATAGCGTCCGTCCGGGTGCGCGATGACGGTGCCCGCACCTTTCAGCGCGACCACTGCGCGATAGGTCTGGCTCAGCGTGCGGGCCGCCTCGATGCGGTTCGCCTGGATCTCCACCCCGCCCACGCCAAGCAGACGCGCGGCTTCACCGGGGTGGGGCGTGAGCAGGGTGGGATGAATGCGGCTGGCAGCCTGTCTGGCCAGCTCGGGGTCGCCGGCCAGCAGGTTCAGCGCGTCGGCATCCAGCACCAGCGGGCAGGGCGCCAGGAGCGCGGCTTCCAGCAGGACATGCGCGCGCGTGCTCTGGCCCAGCCCGGGGCCGACCGCCAGCACGCTCAACAGCGCAGCCGTCAGCCTGTCCGGATCGGCAAACATCAGCCGCGGTTCGGCGTAGTCGACCGCGATGCGTTCGTCGAGCACACCGAGCGTGACGCGTCCCGCGCCATACTGCAGCGCGGCGCGCCCTGCGATCAGGCTGGCGCCTACCATGCCGGCATCGCCGCCGATGATGCCGACGTGGCCGTACAGGCCCTTGTGGCTGTTGCGCGCGCGCGCGGGCAGGCGATGGCGGTTTTCCAGCAGGGTCAGCGCGTTGCCCGCCGGGGCGTGCAGCATCGCCGGATCGATGCCGAGCGTGTCGAGATGCAGTTCGCCTGCGTAGTCCGGTCCGTCGGCGGTGAGCAGGCCGGGCTTGAGGCCGAGAAACGTGAGCGTATGGTCGGCGCGCACGGCGCAGCCGTGAACGGTTCCGCTGTCGCTGTCGAGCCCGCTCGGCACGTCGAGCGCCAGCCTGGGGCAGGCCATGGCATTGGCTTGTGCAACCCAGTGCGCTTCCGTAGCGGTGATGTCGCGCGCCAGGCCAACCCCGAACAGGCCGTCGATGACCAGGCCGTATCGTTGCGACGGCGGAATGTCCGCGAGGACGGCGCCGCCGGTTTCACTCCAGGCTGCCCAGGCGCGTGCGGCGTCGGACGGCAGCCGGGCAGGGTCGGCGCGGCTGACGACGATCACGCGCGCACCCTGCGCTGCGAGGTGGCGTGCGGCGACCAGTGCGTCGCCGCCGTTGTTGCCCGGACCGGCGAGGATCAGGACCGGCTCGCCCGATTCGCTGGCCAGCGTGCCCGCCAGTTCGGCGGCGACTGCGCCCGCCCTGTCCATCAGCGGGCTGTCCGGATGGGCGTTCGCCCAGTTCCGGTCGATTGCGCGGATATCGGCGGCGCTGAACAGCGGCGGCGAGACAAGTGAAAGCGGTGCGATCGGCATGCGGCGGGAACCTGGAAGAGTGCGTTCGATGCATCTTAACCCTGGCCGCGGCGCCGGGCGATGCCGGGCGGGCTGGTCTGCACGGCGGCTTGCTTGCATGTGCACTGCCACTGCCTACACTTGAAGCGTCCCGTAGTGTGGGGAGCGGTTTTATGGATACCCGTCATCGCAACCCGGCTGGTGCGTTGGTGGCACATTGCACCGACGAGGAAAGCTGCACGGTTTTCAGTTGTGAAGTCTGCCTGAAGGAAATTCCTGCCGATGAGGTAAAAGTGGCGGATGCGCAGGACTATGTCCACCATTTCTGCGGACTTGCGTGCCTCGAAATCTGGCAGAAACAGGCAGGCGTTCGCCCGCCCGCCCGCCCGGAGAAGCGCCCCGATCGGCTAAAATAGCGTCTTTGCCCGTTTGCAAAGACGCACA
The DNA here is from genome assembly GCA_964533095.1 of uncultured Thiobacillus sp. Lineage (GTDB taxonomy): Bacteria > Pseudomonadota > Gammaproteobacteria > Burkholderiales > Thiobacillaceae > Thiobacillus. The sequence goes on from CAZHKS010000004.1 coordinate 194,285, forward strand.
TGTCTTCCATCGTATCGCTCCCCGGCAGCGCCGCGCTGTCCGCCTTTCGTCTCGAAAAAATCCGCCAGGAAGCCGCCCGTCTCGGCGTGACGCTGGGCGAGGTGAACGCACGCTACTGGCATTTCCTGGAGCTGGAGGCCGATCTGGATGCGGCGGCCGCGCAGCAGCTGGCCAAAACACTGGACTACGGCACGCCGGCCGGGAGTCCGTCGGCTGACGACGTACAGATTCTCGTCACGCCGCGTCCGGGAACGATTTCGCCCTGGTCGTCCAAGGCGACGGATATTCTCAGGAACAGCGGGATCACCCAGTTGCGCCGCATCGAGCGCGGCGTGGCCTACCGCCTGCATGATGCACAGGGTGCCGCGCTGCCGGTCCAGGCGCTGGCGGCATTGCTGCCGTTGCTGCACGACCGCATGACCGAAACCGTGATGGATTCGCTGGACGCCGCGCACGCGCTGTTCCAGCACGTGGCGCCGCGCGAACTGACCGCGGTTGACGTGACGGCGGGCGGCCGCGACGCGCTGGAAGCAGCCAACCGTGCGCTGGGCCTCGCCCTGTCGGACGACGAGGTCGACTACCTGGTCGACAACTTCACCCGCATCGGGCGCAATCCGACCGATGTCGAACTGATGATGTTCGCGCAGGCCAATTCCGAACACTGCCGCCACAAGATCTTCAACGCCGCCTGGGTGATCGACGGCGAAGCGCAGGCCAAGTCTTTGTTCGGCATGATCCGTGATACCCATGCTGCGCATCCCGAGGGCACGGTGGTGGCGTACTCGGACAACTCCTCCGTCATCGAGGGCGCGCAGATCGAGCGTTTCTATCCGCGCGCCGACGGCAGCTATGCCTACAGCAGCGAACTCACCCACGTGCTGATGAAGGTGGAGACGCACAACCACCCGACGGCGATTTCGCCGTTTCCGGGGGCGGCCACCGGCAGCGGCGGCGAGATCCGCGACGAGGGCGCGACAGGCATCGGCTCCAAGCCCAAGGCCGGGTTGTGCGGGTTTTCGGTCTCCAACCTGAATATTCCCGGCTACGTCCAGCCCTGGGAAACCGACGCGTACGGCAAGCCCGAACGCATCGTCACCCCGCTCGTGATCATGCTCGAAGGCCCGATCGGCGCGGCGGCGTTCAACAACGAATTCGGCCGTCCCAATCTGGCGGGCTATTTCCGCACCTTCGAGGAAACCGTGGCCGGGCAGCGTCGCGGCTATCACAAGCCCATCATGCTGGCGGGCGGCGTCGGCAGCATCCGCGCCGACCACGTCGACAAGAAGCTGCTGCCCACCGGCACACTGCTGATCCAGCTGGGCGGCCCAGGCATGCTGATCGGCCTCGGTGGCGGCGCGGCTTCGTCGATGGACACCGGTGCCAACGCCGCCGATCTCGATTTCGATTCGGTGCAGCGCGGCAACCCCGAAATGGAGCGGCGTGCGCAGGAAGTCATCGACCGCTGCTGGCAGCTCGGCGAGGCGAATCCGATCCTGTCGATCCACGACGTCGGCGCCGGCGGCCTGTCGAACGCGCTGCCCGAGCTGGTGCACGGCGGCGGCCGCGGCGGGCGCTTCGAGCTGCGCGCCGCGCCGTCGGAAGAATCCGGCATGTCGCCGCGCGAGATCTGGTGCAACGAAGCGCAGGAACGCTATGTGCTGGCGATCCCGCCAGGGCGCCTCGAAGAATTCCGCGCGATCTGCGAGCGCGAACGTTGCCCGTTCGCGGTGCTGGGCGAGGCCACGGAAGAAAACCATCTGCTGGTGTCCGACAGCCACTTCAAGAATGCCCCGGTCGACGTGAGCCTGGACGTGATCCTCGGCAAGCCGCCCAAGATGACGCGCGATGTCGTGCACCAGGCGGCCGTGCCTGCACCGTTGGTGCTCGAAGGCATCGACCTCAAGGACGCGGTCTATCGCGTGCTGTCGCTGCCGGGGGTGGCGTCGAAGATGTTCCTGATCGCCATCGGCGACCGCAGCGTCGGCGGCCTCACCGCGCGCGACCAGTGCGTGGGCCCGTGGCAGATTCCTGTCGCCGACTGTGCAATCACGCTGGCCGGTTATCAGACGACGCAGGGCGAGGCCTTCTCCATCGGCGAGAAGGCGCCGCTGGCGCTGATCGACGCGCCGGCGTCGGGCCGCATGGCGATCGTCGAGGCGATCACCAACCTGGCGGCCGCACGGGTCGATGGCCTGGGCAGCGTCAAGCTGTCGGCCAACTGGATGGCGCCGGCCGGCCATCCCGGCGAGGACGCGGCGCTGTTCGATACCGTGGCGGCGGTTTCGCAGTATTGCCAGGCACTGGGTGTATCCATCCCGGTCGGCAAGGACTCGATGAGCATGAAGACCGTGTGGGAAGCCGGTGGCGAGAAAAAGGCCGTGACGTCGCCGGTCTCGCTGGTGATTTCCGCCTTCGCCACCACGCCCGATGCGATGCGGCACCTGACGCCGCAGCTGCGCACCGACGCCGGTGACACCGATCTCGTGCTGATCGATCTGGGACTGGGCAGGAACCGTCTCGGCGGGTCGAGCCTTGCCCAGGCCTACAAGCAGGTGGGCGACCGCTGCCCGGACGCGCCGACGGCCGCGGCGCTGGGCGCCTTCTTCGACACGGTGCAGGCCCTGAACGCGGCCGGCAGACTGCTGGCCTACCATGACCGCTCCGACGGCGGCCTGCTGGTTGCGCTGGCCGAGATGGCGTTCGCCGGGCACTGCGGCGTGGACCTCGACATCGACGAACTGTGCCTCGACCAGATCCGCCACGAAGTCGAGGACGAGGGCCGGCCGGAACCGGAAAAACTGGGCGAGCCGGGGTATTCCACGCGCATCTTCAACGTGCTGTTCAACGAGGAGGCCGGTGCGGTATTGCAGATCCGCCGCAGCGATACGCAGGCCGTGATGCAGGCCTTTTTCGACGCCGGGCTGCGCGGCGAGTTCTACATCATCGGCCAGGTCAATGCACTCGACCGCGTGCGGGTGTTGCGCGAGGAGCGGGTGATCCTCGACGAGGCGCGCATCGACCTGCAACGTGCCTGGGCGCGTACGAGTTATGAAATGGCGAAGCTGCGCGACAACCCGGCGTGTGCCGAGCAGGAATTCGCGCGCAACGCCGATGCTGCCGATCCGGGCCTGCGCTATGCGTTGACTTTCGATGTGGACGACGACATCGCCGCCCCCTTCATCGCCCGCGGCAAGCGCCCGCGCGTGGCGGTGCTGCGCGAGCAGGGCGTCAACGGCCAGGTCGAGATGGCCGCTGCATTCGATGCCGCCGGCTTTGCGCCCGTCGACGTGCATATGAGCGACATTCTGTCCGGCCGGGTCAGCCTGGGCGACTTCAGCGGACTGGTTGCCTGCGGCGGCTTCAGCTATGGCGATGTATTGGGCGCGGGTGGCGGCTGGGCCAAATCCATCCTGTTCAATCCGCGTGCCCGCGATGAATTCTCGGCGTTCTTCGGGCGAGCCGACAGTTTCGCACTGGGCGTGTGCAACGGTTGCCAGATGATGAGCCAGCTGCATGACCTGATCCCCGGTGCTGCCGCCTGGCCGCGCTTCGAGCGCAACCTGTCGGAACAGTTCGAGGCGCGCTTCGCGCAGGTCGAGGTGCTGGCCTCGCCGTCGATCTTCTTCGCCGACATGGCCGGCTCGACGATGCCGATCGTGGTGTCGCACGGTGAAGGGCAGGTCGTTTTCCGCGAGGCGGCGCATGCGGTGCAGGCCGTGGCGACGCTGCGCTATGTCGACCACCATGGCGCGCCGACCGAGATCTATCCGCTCAACCCCAACGGCTCGGCCGGAGGGGTGACCGGCTTCACCACGGCCGACGGCCGCTTCAGCATCCTGATGCCGCATCCGGAGCGCGTATACCGCGCCGCGCAGTTGTCTTGGCGGCCTGACGGCATGGCCGGCGCAGGTCCGTGGCTGCGGATGTTCCGCAATGCGCGGCGCGCGGTTGGGTGATGGGCGCCGACTATGCGAAAATAGCCGGCTTTGTCGTTTTCAATCCCGCTGTGCCGGGCATTAATTTCCTGCCATGAATGCACCCGAAAACCTTCTGACGGATGACGATCTGCGTGCGCAGGTCAGGCTGCTGGGCACGCTGCTCGGCCAGGTCTTGTTGCAGTTCGCCGGCGAAGACGTGTTCGAGGCGGTGGAAACCCTGCGCCGCGGTTTTGCCGAACTGCATCAGCAAGAGGACCAGCAGCGCCGCACCGAACTGATGACGATGATCGATGCCATGCCGGCCGCCAAGGTCGAACTGGTGGTGCGCGCCTTCTCCAGCTATTTCAAGCTGGTCAACGTGGCGGAGGAGAGCTTCGCCCACCGCAACCGCCGCCGCCTGCTGTCGCACGGCATGGCGCTGTGGGAGGGCTCGTTCGACCGTACCCTGGCCGATCTCAAGGCGCAGGGCGTTTCGGCGGGCACGTTGCAGGACATGGTCAACCGTATGCACTACGCGCCGGTGTTTACCGCCCACCCGACCGAAGCGCGCCGCCGCGCGGTCATGGAGGGTATGCGCCGGGTGTTCCTGATCTGCGACCAGCTCTACAGCCCCACGCTGGGCGTGAACGACCAGCGCGAGCTGGAAGCCCAGCTGGCTGCCGAAATCCAGGTGATGTGGCGCACCGACGAACTGCGCACCGCCAAGCTCGAAGTACGCGACGAAGTGCGCAATGGCCTCTATTACGTTCGGGAAAGCCTGTTCGAGGCGGTGCCGAAGGCGTATTACTATTTCGAGAAAGCGCTGCGCAAGCATTTTGGCGTGAACGCCGACGGCGGCGCGCTGGTCAAGGTACCGAGTTTTATCCGCTTCGGTTCGTGGATCGGGGGCGACCGTGACGGCAATCCCTTCGTGACGGCGGAAGTCACGGAATGGACGGTGCACACGCAGATGAAGGCGGCGCTAAACGAATACCGGGCGCGCGTGCTCGACCTGCGGCAGACGCTTACCCACAGCAGCGGCTGGTGCACGCCATCGGCCGCCTTCCTGGAGCGGCTGGGCGAGTACGAGGTCGAGTTCGGCGAACAGGTGTTCCGCGGCACCGCGGTGCAGATCTACAGCCGCGAGCCCTACCGCCGCATGGCGGCGATGATGCTGGCGCGACTGGATGCCAATCTGTCCTACGTCCACCAGTGCCTGGCCGACGTGCCGAGCTTCACCTCGCATCTGGCCTACGAGAATGCCGCGGCCTTCCTCGACGATCTCTATCTGGTGCGCGACTCGCTGATCAGCCACGGCGACCGCATCGTCGCCATGCATGACTTGCAGGCGCTGATCCGGCTGGTCGAGAGCTTCGGCTTCCATCTGCTGCAGCTCGACATCCGCCAGGAATCGACCGTCCACACGCGTACGGTGGTGGCGATTCTGAAGCAGATCGACCCCGATTTCGATTATGCCGCCGCGTCCGAGGCCGATCGGTTGCAGCGGCTGGCGGCCTGGATCGGCCATATCGATCTGATCGAGATCAGCGATGGCGCACTGGACGACGAGGCGCGGGAGGCGCTCGCGGTGTTCCGGCGCATGGCCAAGCTGCAGATCGAAGTGGGCGACGAGGTCTTCGGAACCTATGTGATCTCGATGACGCATACCGCATCGCACGTGATGGAAGTCATGCTGCTGGCGCGGCTGGTTGGCCTGTGCGGCCACAACGGCCGCGACTGGTTCTGCCGTATCCAGGTCGCACCCCTGTTCGAGACGGTGGACGACCTGCAACGCAGCGAGGATATCCTCGACCAGTTGCTGACGAACAAGGTGTATCGCGCGCTGGTGGCGGCCAACGGCAACCATCAGGAGGTCATGCTCGGCTACTCGGATTCGTGCAAGGACGGCGGCATCCTGGCGTCGAACTGGAATCTCTACCAGGCGCAGCTTTCCATCATCGCGCTGACCCAGCATTACGGCGTCGAATGCCGTCTCTTCCATGGCCGAGGCGGTACGGTGGGTCGCGGCGGCGGCCCGACCCACGAGGCGATCCTGTCGCAGCCGCCCGGCACCGTGAACGGCGAAATCAAGTTCACCGAGCAGGGCGAGATGCTGTATTACAAGTACAGCAATCCCGAAACGGCCAGTTACGAAATCGGCATGGGCGTCACCGGCCTGCTCAAGGCCAGCGCCACGGCGCTCGCACAGAGCGAGGTGCGCTATCCGCAGGAATACCTCGACTGGATGAGCGATATCGCCGCGTCGGGCGAGAAGGCCTACCGCGCGCTGATCGGCATGCCGGGTTTCATCGATTATTTCTACGAGAGCACGCCCGTCACCGAAATCGGCCTGCTCAACATGGGCAGCCGCCCGTCGCACCGCAAGAAGGCCGATCGCTCGCTCGCGTCGATACGCGCCATCCCGTGGGTGTTCGGCTGGGCCCAGTCGCGCCATACGCTGCCCGCATGGTACGGGATCGGCACCGCACTGAAAGGTTTCATCGAGGCCGATCCGGCGGGGCTCGAGCACCTGCGGACCATGTATCGCGAGTGGCCGTTCTTCCGCAGCCTGCTGTCCAACGTGCAGATGTCACTGACCAAGGCCGACATGGAGATTTCCGAGGAATACGCGCGCCTGTGCGACCACTCCAATACCATGACGATCTACCGTTCGGTTGCTGACGAGTTCGCGCTGACGGTGGAGGGTGTCATGCAGGTCGCACAGATTGAGGTCCTGCTGGAAGACAATCAGTCCCTCGCCTTGTCGCTGTCGCGCCGCCGTCCCTACATCGACCCCATCAACCACATCCAGGTTCGCATGCTGAAACGCTACCGTTCCGAGAGCGTGTGGGATGCCGAACAGGAATCGTGGCTGACGCCGCTGATGCGCTCGATCAACGCCATCGCTTCCGGGATGCGCAACACCGGCTGAGCATGGACGAGGATAAGGGGACGCCCTCGCCAGGTCAGCCGAAGCGCCGCGGGCTGTTCGTGTCGATCGGCCTGAATGTCCTGCTGCTGTTGCTGGTGTTCGGTCTGGCGCTGTATGCCTTCATGCTCAACGTCGACCTGGGCGATGTGAAGCGTCGCTTGTCCAGGGAGGTCGAGACGCGCCAGCAGAGCGAGCGCTATCTGATCGAGACGCGCAACCAGCTGACCGAGAGTCTGCGCGAAATCGAGCAACTGAAGGCACAGCTGACCTACAAGGAAACCGATGCACAGACGGCGGCTGTCGCGGCCAAGCCGGCCTTGCCGGTCGTGGTCGGATTCCGCTCGTCGATGCTGGGCAAGGGGCTGGTGGCGGAAATCGAGAACACCAGCGACCGCTATCTCACCGTGATCCTTGCCGTGCGCAATCCCACACTCTCGACGGCACGCCGTTTCAAGCTCGACCTCGAGCCCCGGTCGCGCACCGATTTCGGCCATCTGGAAGGCTGGCAGTTCGCGTCGGGCGACGAGGTGGGCCTGTTCAACGACGAGTTCGGCGCACTCAAGCTCACCGTGCCGTGACGGCCCGGCCGGGCTTGCGCAGCTGCATGCCGAGCAGCGCGGGCATCAGCAGCAATTCGAACACCTGACCGGCAAACAGGCCGACGGCGCACAGCGTGCCGAAGTGGGCCGTGGGCCGGTAATCGGACAGCCCCAGGAGGCTGAACTGCGCGATCAGCACCACCGAGATGGCAATCACCGCGCGGCCCGAGCTTTCCACGCTGCGGATGATGGCGAACACCGGGTTGGCGCCATGCTTGAGGCGGTGCAGATAACCGTGATACAGATGAATGGTGTCGTCCACGGTGATGCCTAGGATGATGCCGGCAATCAGCACGGTGGCGACGTCGAGTGCAATGCCCGTAACGCCCATCACCACAAAAATGAAGAACAGCGGCGCCAGGTTGGGGATCAGGCAGATCAGGCCGGCCTTGAACGAGCGGAACAGGAAGGCCATCAGCAACAGGATCTGCAGGAAGGAGGAGGTGAAGCTCTTGATCTGGCCGTTGACGATGCGATCCGTCTGGTCCACGAACAACTGGCCGAATCCGGCGATGGCGTAGTGCGTCCCTTCGATGGGATGGGCGGCAAGGCGCGCGCGGATCCGGTCGATCACCTGGCCCGTTTCGTTTGCTCCGTGCACGTTGAGGCTGAGCGCGATGCGGCCGCGCTGGAATTCGTGGTTGACGAGTTCGTACATGTCCCGGCCGTCGTAGATGAGCAGCAGCTGTTCGACCAGCTTGCGGCTGGTCGGCAGCGCATCCACGCCGGGCGCGTCGCCGCTGAAGGCCCGGTTCATTTCCTCCAGCACGTTGACCAGCGAGAGGCTGCGGTCGATTTCGGGCTGCTGCTCCAGCCAGGTCTGCAGGGCCTTGATCTGGGCCAGGCGGGCGGGGTCTTTCAGGCTGTCGCGCCCCTCGCCGGTGAGGACGATTTCCAGCCCGGTGACGCCAGACAGCTTGCTTTCGACCCGTGCGGTGCCGCGGCTGAGAGGGTGGTCGGGCGCGAAGAATTCGAGGATGTTGGATTCGACCTTGACCTGCATCACCAGCGGAATGCTTGCCAGCACCAGCAGTACGGTGGTGATCAGCACGGCTTTAGCGTGCCTCAGGCTGAATACGGCCACCACAGCCGCGATCCGGCGGGCATGCGCCAGGCCCGAACGGCGGCGCGGCCAGCGCGGCGTATCCCACTTCAGCAGGATGGGTGGCACCAGGATGAAGACCACGAGGAACACCATGAGCGTGCCGATGGCACCCGACAGGCCAAATGTCTGGACCGGGGGAATGTTCACCCACAGCATGCTCAGCATTCCCGCGCCGGTGGTCAGGATGTTGAACAGGCCGGGCACGAAGGTTTCCTTCAGCGCGCGGGCGATGCGTTGACGGCGCGGCAGCAGCGCGATGCGGCCGCGCTGGATGGCGGCGTACAGGTGCAGCAGCGTGGCGGTGGTATAGGCCGCCATCAGGGTGGGGATCATCGCGGTGATCGGGGTGTAGGGCTGGTCGAATACCACCAGCCCGGCCACGCTGGCCGACACCACCATGCCCATGGCCAGCGCGCCTATCACGACCGGGCGTATGCGACCGACGACCCACCACAACAGTGCCATGCCGATGACGAAGGTGAGCGGAATGAAGATCGCACTGTCGCGCCAGAGTGAACGCAATTCGGCGACTGTCTGCGCCACCGTGCCGGCGGTGGCGGTGTGATAGGCATCAAGCTTCTCGGCGGAGATGGTCGACTCGAGCGCGTTCTCGATGTCGCGGCGGGCGAGGCTTTCCTTCAGGAATTTCGGGCGCACCACCAGCGCCACGGCACGGCCATCGCGCGAGGCGATCAGTCCGGGAGCAATGGGATCTCCGAGCACGCGGGCCTTCCATTGTGCTGGCGTGCGCTCGGCCAAATGTTTCGGGTCGACCAGCAGGGATACCGCGAAACCGTCGTCGGTTGCGTCGACGTGCTCCACCGTGGTCAGCGTCAGTACCCGGTCGACACCGGGAAGCGTCGCCATTTTTTTCGCGGTGCGGTCGAGTGCGGCGAGAAACGCCGGGGTGTACAGGTTGTCGCCCTCGAACAGGGCGATGACGGCTTCGTCGTTTGGGAATTCCTTGAACAGCGACTCGCGCAGCAGGATGGTGGGTGAATCGGGCGGCGAGTAGATGTCCGGTGCGTTGTTGAAATGCAGCTTCAGCAGGAACGGTATCGAGATCAGCTGGATCCCGAGCAGGATGGCCAGTGCCAGCCAGGGCGGCAGCATGCGGCGGCCATCGAGCCAGGGTTTCAGCTGCTTCATGCGCCGGTCCCGATCAGAACTTGGTACGCAGGCCCAGCGTGATCAGCGAATGATCCTGGTGGAAGCCTCCCAGGGTGCGGGCTTCGCCGTCGAAGTAATGCGCGGCGACGTAGAGTTCGTACGGCTCCCAGCCCACGTAGCTGAGCTTGGGGCTGAGGTAGACGTCGCGCACGTTGAAGCCGCTGGCAAAACGCATCCCCGCTTTCCAGCGTCCCTGGCCGAAGCTCGTTTCGACCTCGCCATTGGCGCCGTAATACTCCTTCAGTTCGAGGATGCTGCGATCGGTCTGCAGGGCGTGCGCGACCAGTTGCAGGTTGATGCGGGTGTCGGCGCCGCCGGGGAAGAATTCCAGGGCGCCTATCCAGTCGAGCGAATGCGTGGTGTCCATCGCCGTGGTGGGCAGGGTCACCGGCACGTTATCCGTATAGCCGGCTTCCATGCGCCAGGTGAGGCCGTTGTGCTCGAGTTCCATGTCGGCACCGGCGAAGGTGTTGAACGGATGCACGGCGGTGAGCCTGAGCGCGGCGAGGTCGAGCCGGTAATACGGCAGCGACTGCCGGGTGCGTGCCAGCGTCACGCCGAAATCGAAAGGATCTCCGGTCTTGGTGAGTCGCAGGGCGCCGCCGCCGCTGCCATGCTCGTCCTCGTCGATGCGCGCGGCACTCAACCAGGGCGTGGTGAGCGCCGGATCGATGCCGATGATCCGGCCGGTGGTGCGGTTGACCGGGCTCCAGATGCTGGCCGCGTCCGGCAGTTGCGCGGCGCGGAACACCGGCAGCCACACCGCATCCAGCTTGTAGTCGCCGAAATTCTGCTCCCAGCGTGCCGCAGGTTGTGCGCGGCGGCGATCGGCCAGGTCGTCGAGGACAAAGCGGCTCAGGTCGACCCGGCTGACGCGGTCGGCCAGCGGGATTTCGTCGACACGTCCCCAGATGATGGTCTGCGCGCCAAGCGTCAGGCGGGTGTCGCCGCTGCGGTAGCGGACATAGGTGTCGCCATAGTCGGCCAGCAGTTCGCGATGGCTGGCCAGGCCGCCGTCCTGCGTCATGCCGTCGAGTCGCGCCCCGGCGCGGAACTCCCAGTTGAGACTGGGCTGCCACAGGACGTAGGCGCTGGTGCGCAGGGTGGAATAGGTGTCGGCCTCGGGTGCGTCGGGCAGGCTGCCTGCCTCCAGCAGCAGGTCATCGATGCCGACCTTGAACGTGGGCTGGAAGCCGTGTGCCCTCGGCTTGCGACTGCGGACAGGGGGGGGCGGCAGATCGGCCTCTGCAGCGGCTGCGCCCGCGGCAGGCGCGGCGTCGACAGGCGCCGCCTCGGCGTGCAGCGGACGCGGCTTGCGCGTCGCGGTGCGGGGCGGCGGCAGGTCGTCCGGCGCATCCTGGGCAATGGCGCGCGGCGGCGGCAGCTCGTCGGCGGCATGTGCGGTGGCAGGGATGAGCACAGGCAGGGCGGCGAGCGACAGGCTCAGGGTCAGCAACAGGTTTTTCATGGGCGGTATTCCGATTCCAGGCTTTCGTCGGCAAGGGCTTGCGAGGTGAAGAGTTTGGCAGGCAGCTTCTGGTCGTACAGCGCCGTATCGATCACCAGCCGGGTTTCGTGCCCGTTTTCCAGGTCGATCATGCGGCTGTCGGTGAGCGTCCAGTAGCCCTGGGTGCGCTTTTTGCTGCGCAGCAGCCAGCGCTTGCTGGGTGTGTTGCCGTTCTGCTCGAAATAGTCCACGCGCTGCGGAATCGCGGTGGCAGGGTCGATCCAGCTGATGCGCTTTTTGTACACCGAGTCGTCGGGATCGAGCGGGATGCTCTCGAGCACGTCGCAGAGGATGCCGTTTTCGAGCTGCCTGCCGAGCAGGCGATGGCGGTCCTTCGACGGCTTGCGTTCCTGCAGGTCCTCGAAATAGAGATCGGAACCGACGAAGCGCCCGCCCTTGCGTTCGCTGGAAATGCGCCGCACCCGGTCGAGCGCGGGCAGGTACAGCCACTGGTCGGTGCTGCCATCGGCCTTGTCGATGCTGAGCAGGCCGGTTCCCGCGATATCTTCCGGGTCGAGAAAGCGGATCAGGTTGGCGGTTTCGCCGCGCGCCCTGTCGAGGCGATAGGTGACCAGTTCGCGGATGCGCGGTGCGCGGCCTTTCTCGGTGAGCACCATGCGGCCAAGCGTGGTGAGGTCGCGTCCATTGGGGCGGTCGAAGACCTTTTGCGCCAGATCGGAGGCGTCGTCGGCGCGGACGGCTGCGGTACCGAACATCAGCGCGAGCAGCAGCAGGAAGCGGACGAGAGGCAACGGCGGAGAGGATGACATGGGGTTTCCGGGCATGTACGCATACTGACCATCGGCTTTGTCAGCCCGAACTTTACCGCAAAACCCGGCGGGCGCCCCAGCCGGGGGTGCTGGATTTCGTGCCTGCGCTATGATAAAAGGACAGCGTTATCTGATGTGGGGCTCACCATGACCTCGACCACTCTGGAGCTGCTCCAGAAATACAGCGTACCCGGCCCACGCTACACGTCCTACCCGACTGCGCCGTACTTCCATACCGACTTCACCGAGGCGGACTGGATTCAGGAACTGACCGCGGCGCCCGCCGACCGCGGGCTGTCGTTGTACGCCCACATTCCATTCTGCGACACGCTCTGCCACTTTTGCGGCTGCAACATGGTGGCGACGCGCGACTACAGCAAGACCCAGCCCTACCTGGCCTATCTCGACCAGGAAATGGCGCGCACGGCGCAACAGGTGGATCCGACGCGAACGGTCCACCAGCTGCACTGGGGCGGCGGCACGCCCACCTACCTGAATCCCGGCGATATTCGCCGCCTGATGGGGATGATGCGCCAGCATTTCACCCTGGCAGCTGATGCCGAGATCAGCTGCGAGATCGACCCGCGCGAACTGACGCGCGAGCATCTGGTGGCCTTGCGCGAATCCGGCTTCAATCGCGTCTCGTTCGGCGTACAGGACATGGATCCTGCGGTGCAGCAGGCCGTCAACCGCATCCAGTCGCAGACCCTGATCCAGCAGGTGCTCGACTGGTCGCGCGAGCTGGGTTTTTCCAGCATCAATCTGGACCTGATCGTGGGACTGCCGAAGCAGACGGTCGCCAGCTTCCGCCGCACGCTGGAACAGGTCACCGAGTGGTCGCCGGATCGCCTGGCGGTGTTTGCGTACGCCCACGTGCCATGGCTGAAGAAGCATCAGCGCCTGATCAAGGAAGAGGACCTGCCGGATTCAGCGACGCGTCTGGGCCTACAGCAGGCGGTGAACGAGATGCTGGGCGCGGTGGGCTACGTCAATATCGGCCTCGACCACTTTGCCCGGCCGGACGACGAACTGGTGCGCGCGCAGCAGAACAAGACGCTATGGCGAAATTTCCAGGGCTACACCACGCACAAGGACAGCGACATCCTGGCGTTCGGCGTGTCCAGCATCAGCCAGACGGCTGACGTGTACATGCAGAACGACAAGAATCTCAAGCGCTACCAGGAGCGCATCGCAGCGACCGGCCTGGCCGTCGAGCGCGGCCTCAGGCTCACGCGCGACGACCAGATCCGCCGCGATGCGATCACCCGGGTGATGTGCGATCTGGAACTCGATTTCGCCGCCTTCGGGCGGGAGTGGAGCATCGTTTTCACCGACTATTTCGCTGATGCGCTGAGCGATCTGTGCCCGCTCGCCGACGACGGTCTGGTCACGGTTGCGACTGACCGGATCAGCGTCACGCCGCGCGGGCGGCTGTTCCTGCGCAACATCGGCATGTGCTTCGACCGCTACCTGAAGGAAAACGCCGGCACGCAGCCCCGTTATTCACGCACTGCCTGACTCCGGTATGGCCTTGCCGCATGGCACAAGGCCGCAGAGTTCCGGAAGTCAGCAGCAGCCTGTTCCGTCGTCGCGCTTGGGACAGCCTTCGGGCCGCTTGCGCGGCGGCAGCGGGCAGCGGTTGATTTCGTCCGCGCCGCGCTGGAAATAGCAGGTCATGGCGCTGGACGCAATGCCCAGCAGCCAGAACACGAAGAAGCCGATGGTATAGGCGGCGAGGCGCTGTTCGATCACCGCCTCGCCGTGATACATGATCTGCAGCGGGTCGAACAGCGTGGTGAAGAGGATGTCGGCCACGCCGGCGACAAGGAAGGACGGCCACAGGATGTGGATCAGGCGCTGCATCATGGCGTGCTCCTCGTCTGGATGGGCGTCATTCTTCGGGGTTGTTCATCTTGCGCTTGTACCAGACCATCAGGTAGATCGCCATGCCGATGATGAAGAGGATGGTAAACAGGCTCAGCAGGCCGATCGGGCTGCTAAACAGCAGGTTGAGTACGACGTCCATTTCAGTCTCCCTTTGATTGATGAACGATGCTGTCGTCGGATGACAAGGTGACAGCTTGCTGGAACGGGGAATGCAGCACGCCGGCGAGGCGCCAGGTGGATGCGGCGTCGATCAGTTGCGCGTGCCACTTGCCCGCCGGCATGGCGGGAAGCGCGGCGCGATAGTGGCCGCCGCCTGCATGATGCAGGGTGAGCGTATGGTCCATGCCCTGGTGGGTCGGATGCGCCAGGGTGAGGATCAGCTCCTCGGGATACGCCTTCAGGTGCCCGGCCAGAGTCAGCGTCATCGCGCCATCCTCGCTTTTCAGGGTGGCCGTGAGCCCCAGCGCGTGCGCCGCGTCGTCGCGTTCCAGCGTCTGGTTGATGGCGAGCCCTTCCTTGTAATAATCCCCCACCACCAGGCCGTCGGCGCTTTGGACGGCGATCCACGCGGTGGTGAGCCCGGCGACGACCGCGGTGGCGGGCAGGCTCATGAGGAACCACGGCCAGGGTTCGCGATACCAGGGCTTGGCGTGCAGGGAAGGATTCGTCATGGCAATCACCTGTTGAAGAATTTGGTGGCGACTTCGTTGCGGATGCGCGGATCGTCGGTGGCCTGAATGGTGAACGTCACCGCGATCGAACGGCCCTTCAGCTCGGCCGGGTCGGCCGTCAGGCTCACCGGAATATCGATGGTCTGCAGCGGGGCGGCCGCGATGTCCTGGCTGGCAGTCGAGACCTGCAGGCCGTTGATGCCCTGCGCCTGGATCGTGTAGCGGTGCGGCTGGCCGTCCTTGTTGATGATCTGCAGGCGATAGACGTTCTCGATCATGCCTTCGTCGGTTTCCTTCGACAGCGCCACGCGGTCGCGTACCACGTCGACGCGCAGCGGCACCCGGGTGGTGAGGCTGAAGACGAAGGCGCCGGTGATGACGGTCAGCAGTACGGTGTAGATGATGGTGCGCGGACGCAGGACGTGCCTGACGATACCGGTGTCGGGGTATTTTCCTTTCACCACGTTTTCCGTGGTGTAGCGGATCAGCCCGCGCGGATAGCCCATCTTGTCCATGATCTGGTCGCAGCCGTCGATGCAGGCGGCACAGCCGATGCACTCGTATTGCAGGCCGTTGCGGATGTCGATGCCGGTGGGACAGACCTGTACGCAGACGTTGCAGTCGACGCAGGCGCCGAGCCCGGACGCCTTGTAATCGGCCTTCTTGCTGCGCGGGCCGCGCGGTTCGCCGAGGGAACTGTCGTAGGTCACGGTCAGCGTATCGGAATCGAACATCACGCTCTGGAAGCGCGCGTACGGGCACATGTACTTGCAGACCTGCTCGCGCATGAAACCGGCGTTGCCCCAGGTGGCAAAGGCGTAGAACAGGATCCAGAAGGTTTCCCACGGTCCAAGGTTGGCTTGAATCGTCTCGGCAGCCAGCGTCTGGATCGGGGTGAAATAGCCGACGAAGGTGAAGCCCGTCCACAGCGCGATCACGAACCACACAAGGTGCTTGAGGCCGCGCTTCTTCAGCTTGCTGGCGTTCCACGGCGACTGGTCGAGCTTTCTGCGCGCGAGGTGGTCGCCCTCCAGCCAGTTTTCCACCCACATGAAGATTTCCGTGTAGACGGTCTGCGGGCAGGCGTAGCCGCACCACAGCCGCCCGGCCACTGCGGTGAACAGGAACAGCGAGAGCGCCGAGAGGATCAGCAGGCCGGTGAGGTAGACGAAATCCTGCGGCCAGAACACCAGGCCGAAGATATAGAACTTGCGCGCGGCCAGGTCGAACAGCACCGCCTGGCGGTGGTCCCATTGCAGCCAGGGCATGCCGTAGTAGAGCGTCTGGGTCAGCAGTACCAGCGCGATGCGCCAGTTGGCGAATACGCCATGCACCGCGCGCGGCTGGATTTTTTGCCGGATCGCGTAGAGCTGCTGCTCGGTCGCCGCATCGGATGCGGTAGATTGCTTGTCGTTGGTCACTGCGTTTCCGTGGAAAGTCTGAGCCGCTTCAACGTACTGCAACAATACGCTCAAGCGGCTCGCCGGTTTGTCCGGCGAATACCACTCACCACTTACTACTTACCACTTACCGCTTGCCACTCACTTCTGCTGCGACAGTCCATACACGTAGGCCGCCAGCAGATGCAGCTTGGCCTCCTTGTTGGAGGTCGTGCCGAGCGTCTGATTCAGGGAAGGCATGACGCCGTTGCGTCCCTTGCTGATGGTCTCGATGATCGTGGCCTCGCTGCCGCCATACAGCCACACCTTGTCGGTGAGGTTGGGCGCACCCAGGGCCTTCATGCCGGTGCCGTCGGGCATATGGCAGGCGGCGCAGTTCTCGGCGAATTTCGCCTTGCCTGCCTCGGCCAGGGCGGCGTCATGCTTGCGGCCGGACAGCGAGAGCACGTAGTTGGCCACCTGCTTGACGCCTTCCGCACCGAGAATCGGTTCCCATGCCGGCATCACCCCGGCGCGGCCGTTGGTGATGGTGGCCACGATGGTGTCGGGTTCGCCGCCATAGAGCCAGTCGTTGTCGGTCAGGTTGGGGAAGCCTTTGGCGCCCATGGCATCGGAGCCGTGGCATTGCGAGCAGTAGGTCAGGAACAGGTGCTTGCCGATGGCGCGTGCGTTCGGGTCGGCTGCCACGGTGGCGACATCCTGCTTCATGAAGCCGGCATACATCGGCTGGAACCTGGCTTCGGCAGCCTTCACCTCGGCCTGGTATTCCCCCCGGGAGGTCCAGCCCAGCAAGCCGGCGAAATTGCCCAGTCCCGGCCACAGGGCCAGGTAGCCCAGCCCGAAAATCATGGTGCCGTAGAACAGCCCCAGCCACCAGCGCGGCAGCGGATTGTTGAAATCCTGCAGGTCGCCGTCCCAGGTGTGTTCCATGAGTTCGGCCTTCTCGCCGGGCGCGAACCTGCGGGTGGTCTGCGACTTGAGAAATATCCAGGTGCCAAGGATGCTCACCAGGGTCAGGACGCTGATGTAGATCGGCCAGAAGCCGCTTGTGAAATCGCTCATTGCTTGTCTCCTTGTTTGGCGGGCGTGTCGTCGTCATCCTCGAAAGGCAGATTGGCGTCCTCTTCGAAGCGCTGCTTGTTGCGCGAGCTGAAGGCCCACCAGACGATGCCGATGAACACGATGACGAAGATCGCCGTGATGATGCCGCTGAGGGTTCCGCTGTCCATGCCCCGGTCTCAGTTCTTCGGGGCGTGGGTGCCCAGCACCTGCAGGTAGGCGATGACGGCATCAAGCTCGGTCTTGCCCTGGAGCGCCGCGGGCGCTTCGGCGATTTCCTGCTCGGTATAGCCGTGGCCGACGATGTCCAGTGTGCGCATCTTGGCCTGGATGCCGGTGTCCTTGAGCGGACGGTCAAGCCAGGGGTAGGCGGGCATGATGGATTCCGGCACCACGTCGCGCGGGTTCATCAGGTGCGCGACCTGCCAGGCGTCCGAATAACGGCCGCCGACACGTGCCAGATCGGGACCGGTGCGCTTGGAGCCCCACAGGAAGGGACGGTCGTAGACATACTCGCCCGCCACCGAATAGTGGCCGTAGCGTTCGGTCTCGGCGCGGAACGGGCGGATCATCTGCGAATGGCAGCCGACGCAGCCTTCGCGGATGTAGATGTCGCGCCCCATCAGCTGCAGTGCCGTGTAGGGCTTCAGGCCTTCGACCGGTGTGGTGGTGGAGGTCTGGAAGAACAGCGGCACGATCTGCACCAGGCCGCCGACGCTGACGATGAGGATGGTCAGCACGATCAGCAGACCGAGGTTCTTTTCTATGCTTTCATGCGTAATCATGTTCGGTCTCCTGTTTAGGCGTGGACGGCTTGCGGGATGGGGGCGTCATTCACGACGCGCCCGGCGCGTACGGTCTGCCAGACGTTCCAGGCCATCATCAGCATGCCGCTGAAGAACAGTGTCCCGCCCGCGAGACGGATGCCGTAGAACGGATGCATGGTGGCGACCACCTGGGCGAAGCTGTAGGTCAGCGTGCCGTCGGGGTTCGCTGCACGCCACATCAATCCCTGCGCCACGCCGGCGATCCACATCGAGGCGATGTACAGCACCACGCCGATGGTGGAGAACCAGAAATGCCATTCGATGAGCTTGGTGCTGTACATCGATTCGCGGCCGAACAGGCGCGGAATCAGGTAATACATGGAGCCGATGGTGATCATCGCCACCCAGCCCAGTGCGCCGGAATGCACGTGGCCGATGGTCCACTCGGTGTAGTGGCTCAATGCGTTGACCGTCTTGATCGACATCATCGGGCCTTCGAAGGTCGACATGCCGTAGAACGACAGCGCGGTCACCATGAACTTGAGGATGGGGTCGGTGCGCAGTTTGTGCCAGGCGCCGGACAGGGTCATGATGCCGTTCATCATGCCTCCCCAGCTTGGTGCCAGCAGCATCAGCGAGAACACCATGCCGAGCGACTGCGCCCAGTCGGGCAGCGCGGTGTACTGCAGGTGGTGCGGGCCGGCCCACATGTAGATGAAGTTGAGCGACCAGAAGTGGACCACCGACAGGCGGTACGAGTAGATCGGGCGGCCGGCCTGCTTGGGAATGAAGTAGTACATCATGCCGAGGAAGGCGGTGGTGAGGAAGAAGCCCACTGCGTTATGGCCGTACCACCACTGCACCATCGCATCCTGCACGCCGGCGTAGGCGGAGTAGGACTTGTACCAGTCGCTCGTGCTGCCGCCCAGGATCCAGGGCAGTTCGGCACTGTTGACGAGATGCAGCAGCGCGATCACCAGGATGTAGGCGCCGAAGAACCAGTTCGACACATAGATGTGCTTGGTCTTGCGCTTCATGATGGTACCGAAGAACACCACTGCGTAGGACACCCACACTACCGTGATCAGCAGGTCGATCGGCCATTCGAGTTCGGCGTATTCCTTGGAGGTGGTGATGCCGAGCGGCAGCGTGACGGCAGCCAGCACGATCACGGCCGTCCAGCCCCAGAAGGTGAATGCGGCCAGCTTCTCGGCCCACAGCCTGACCTGGCAGGTGCGCTGCACGATGTAGTACGACACCGCGAACATTGCCGAGCCGCCGAAGGCGAAGATCACCGCATTGGTATGCAGTGGTCTGAGGCGGCCATATGAAAGCCATTCGATGCCGAAGGTCAGGTCCGGCCAGATCAGTTGCGAGGCCAGGATGAGCCCGACCAGCATACCGACGATCCCCCACACCACCGTCATGATGGCGAACTGGCGGACGACCTTGTAGTTGTAGGTTGTCGCTTCCATACACGTCTCCCGTGATTGATGACTTGATTAGTACATGCGAATTTGGTGATGCGTTTCGCATATGAGGATAAATATATCGATTTATATATGTGTGTCAAGTTGTCGCACGCGGCTGAGAATCAATCGGCCGGTCATGTGTTGTTTAACTGCGAAACAGACGCATCCCTGTTTTTATGTCAGATTTGAATCCTGTATAGCCCAGTTCGCGTGCAATTGATATGCATCAAGTATTGCAGCGAATGTGGGGGTAATTTCATTTTCAATCCGCGCCCGGCCGTGAGGCCGGGCGATGCCGTCGTCCGACAGCGCGACGTCATAGCCATAATGCGTTTCAATCCGCGCCCGGCCGTGAGGCCGGGCGATGCGCGATTCGCCGTAGCTCGATTCCGCCGACAGATAGTTTCAATCCGCGCCCGGCCGTGAGGCCGGACGATGCACCGATGCGCAGATGGCGATTTTCCGCAATTGGTGGTTTCAATCCGCGCCCGGCCGTGAGGCCGGGCGATGCTGGGTACCACCGTAGTCTGCCTTCATCCCGGACGGTTTCAATCCGCGCCCGGCCGTGAGGCCGGGCGATGCTTGTGGCGAAACTCGAACTTTCCGCGCAGGAAGTTGTTTCAATCCGCGCCCGGCCGTGAGGCCGGGCGATGCACCGCAAGACCGGCGCCGGCCTTCTGCTGCTGAAAGTTTCAATCCGCGCCCGGCCGTGAGGCCGGGCGATGCAGACCGGCGACCGCCAGGCCGCCGCGCTGTTCCGCGTTTCAATCCGCGCCCGGCCGTGAGGCCGGGCGATGCGATATTCGCCCGGTTCATGTGGCGAAGTACCTGGATGTTTCAATCCGCGCCCGGCCGTGAGGCCGGGCGATGCGCCTTCAGCAGATCCTCGCCGGTCATCTGCTGCGTGTTTCAATCCGCGCCCGGCCGTGAGGCCGGGCGATGCCTGCAGGATCGAAACCATCCGCCGGGGCGTCATGAGTTTCAATCCGCGCCCGGCCGTGAGGCCGGGCGATGCCGCGATCCGGGTCGACCTGGCACGCCTGCACGAGTTTCAATCCGCGCCCGGCCGTGAGGCCGGGCGATGCGCTGGCCAGCATGGATACACCCATGCCAGACGAGGTTTCAATCCGCGCCCGGCCGTGAGGCCGGGCGATGCCACCAGGCCATCGCCCGACAAGGCGACCGCGTAGCCGTTTCAATCCGCGCCCGGCCGTGAGGCCGGGCGATGCCGCTGAGCCCGAAAATGAACGCGGCCGTATAGGTGTTTCAATCCGCGCCCGGCCGTGAGGCCGGGCGATGCGTCGGGGATAACAGGCTTTGCCGCGCCGCCGCCGAGTTTCAATCCGCGCCCGGCCGTGAGGCCGGGCGATGCGGTCTGCGCGGTGGTCGACTGGATGATGACCGCGTTGTTTCAATCCGCGCCCGGCCGTGAGGCCGGGCGATGCGCCGTGCTGATGGCATGGAAAACGCTGAAGCCCTGTTTCAATCCGCGCCCGGCCGTGAGGCCGGGCGATGCGGTACAGGCCAATCCCTGCCAGCGTGGCTTTGATGTTTCAATCCGCGCCCGGCCGTGAGGCCGGGCGATGCCCTCGCAACAGGCGATGGCGCCGGATTTGTCGGTGTTTCAATCCGCGCCCGGCCGTGAGGCCGGGCGATGCAGTGCCAGTGCAGCAGTATTTGCACGTCTGGAACGTTTCAATCCGCGCCCGGCCGTGAGGCCGGGCGATGCACAAGCCCTGCCCAAAATGCAACGGCACCGGAAAGTTTCAATCCGCGCCCGGCCGTGAGGCCGGGCGATGCGCGCATCGAACCGCAGCGGATGCCGCGGGTCGAGGTTTCAATCCGCGCCCGGCCGTGAGGCCGGGCGATGCGTCGGGGTAGAGACCAGCATCAGCTTGTAGCGCGGGTTTCAATCCGCGCCCGGCCGTGAGGCCGGGCGATGCCGATGGTGTCGTTGACCACCGGGGACGCCGCGCCGTTTCAATCCGCGCCCGGCCGTGAGGCCGGGCGATGCAACAGCACCTTGCCGCCCATTCCGTAGGTCAGCCAGTTTCAATCCGCGCCCGGCCGTGAGGCCGGGCGATGCAAGCGTGCTGTTTATGTTGTGCAGTGCCGTACCTGGTTTCAATCCGCGCCCGGCCGTGAGGCCGGGCGATGCCGAATTCACCAAGGAATACGAGGGAGCAGATCAATGTTTCAATCCGCGCCCGGCCGTGAGGCCGGGCGATGCGCCATCCATAAATACCCGTTTGACGGGCTTCATCGGTTTCAATCCGCGCCCGGCCGTGAGGCCGGGCGATGCTCGCCGAACCACGACTCGCCGATGTCGCCATAGATGTTTCAATCCGCGCCCGGCCGTGAGGCCGGGCGATGCATCGATCATGGACATCGGCTGACAGGGGCGCTATGTTTCAATCCGCGCCCGGCCGTGAGGCCGGGCGATGCCTCGATGATCGAATTGGTATCGAGCGAAATATCTGTTTCAATCCGCGCCCGGCCGTGAGGCCGGGCGATGCGTGATGGCACGCGCGACCATCGGGCCGACGGTCGGTTTCAATCCGCGCCCGGCCGTGAGGCCGGGCGATGCCTCACCACGATGACGCCCGACCGCTCGCCCATCGTGTTTCAATCCGCGCCCGGCCGTGAGGCCGGGCGATGCTTAAACCCGCCGCCGATGCGGAATCACCACGGCAGTTTCAATCCGCGCCCGGCCGTGAGGCCGGGCGATGCGTTGTTCATTGGATGACCCCTGTCTGAATGAGGATGTTTCAATCCGCGCCCGGCCGTGAGGCCGGGCGATGCTCGCGCATCACCTGCACCGCACCCAGCCCGGAGACGTTTCAATCCGCGCCCGGCCGTGAGGCCGGGCGATGCCTTCGATCGCATGTGCGACACGTTGGCCGAGGGTAGTTTCAATCCGCGCCCGGCCGTGAGGCCGGGCGATGCTCAGGTTAGCGGACACTCTGACTGGTTATATGACAGTTTCAATCCGCGCCCGGCCGTGAGGCCGGGCGATGCTCCGCGCTGCTGCCGAAATCGGAAAGGCAATGCCGTGTTTCAATCCGCGCCCGGCCGTGAGGCCGGGCGATGCTCCGGCCCCTGGCCGTCACACCGTCACCCGTGAGGTTTCAATCCGCGCCCGGCCGTGAGGCCGGGCGATGCGACATCAGCAGGGCAATGGCCGCGATGACCAGCCAGTTTCAATCCGCGCCCGGCCGTGAGGCCGGGCGATGCTTCATCGCCCCATGTCACCTCGAGCGATCGGATCGTTTCAATCCGCGCCCGGCCGTGAGGCCGGGCGATGCGGACGAAGCCGAGCGCATCACCGAGATCGACATGGGTTTCAATCCGCGCCCGGCCGTGAGGCCGGGCGATGCGCGAGTCTGAAATAGCTCACGCCCGTCTCCAGCGGTTTCAATCCGCGCCCGGCCGTGAGGCCGGGCGATGCCTTAGCGTCTCTTGCCAGCCCCTCAATGCTCAACCTGTTTCAATCCGCGCCCGGCCGTGAGGCCGGGCGATGCGCCCGAAGTCGTCAACAACAACCATCAACCGATAGTTTCAATCCGCGCCCGGCCGTGAGGCCGGGCGATGCCATATGGCAGTCGAGCCAGGTGTCCTGGGTGTCGATGTTTCAATCCGCGCCCGGCCGTGAGGCCGGGCGATGCATGCGCGAGCTGGCGGCGCGCGGCATGCAGCTGACAGTTTCAATCCGCGCCCGGCCGTGAGGCCGGGCGATGCTTCCACGCCAACCACAAAAACCTGGTGTCGAGCGGTTTCAATCCGCGCCCGGCCGTGAGGCCGGGCGATGCGACAGGCAGCCATGATCGATCTCACCGCCACCGTGTTTCAATCCGCGCCCGGCCGTGAGGCCGGGCGATGCCGCCGATCTGGCCGACTGGCTCGGATGGCTCAAGGTTTCAATCCGCGCCCGGCCGTGAGGCCGGGCGATGCAAGGACAGCAGAATCGCCAAGGCCGCAACCGAAGAAGTTTCAATCCGCGCCCGGCCGTGAGGCCGGGCGATGCCGAAACCCTGCCGAGGATGCCGAGGGCGGAACGGGTTTCAATCCGCGCCCGGCCGTGAGGCCGGGCGATGCCGGCGTGATCGTCGGCGCTTATGTGACGGCTGCCGGTTTCAATCCGCGCCCGGCCGTGAGGCCGGGCGATGCCCGGGTACAAAGTCACGTCGAAGGCCATGTGGATGTTTCAATCCGCGCCCGGCCGTGAGGCCGGGCGATGCCAAGTGTTCAGCGCCTTGTCCCAATCGGACATGGTTGTTTCAATCCGCGCCCGGCCGTGAGGCCGGGCGATGCGCCTCGTCGCTGTAGAACTCGCCCATGATTGACATGTTTCAATCCGCGCCCGGCCGTGAGGCCGGGCGATGCCAGAGAACAACCGTTAGCGTTGGACGGGTCAACCGTTTCAATCCGCGCCCGGCCGTGAGGCCGGGCGATGCGTGCGGTTGTAAGTGCCATGGTTATCCCTTGCGGGTTTCAATCCGCGCCCGGCCGTGAGGCCGGGCGATGCGAGCGGTCAGTACGGTGTCTACGAAATCATCGTTGTTTCAATCCGCGCCCGGCCGTGAGGCCGGGCGATGCTTTCATGGCATCAGCCCCCAACAAAACGCTCAAGGGTTTCAATCCGCGCCCGGCCGTGAGGCCGGGCGATGCACCAGTGGGATGACTGGACGATAGACGTGCAGTGGTTTCAATCCGCGCCCGGCCGTGAGGCCGGGCGATGCCAAGGGCTTCGAGGGCGACTGCGAGAAATATGCGGTTTCAATCCGCGCCCGGCCGTGAGGCCGGGCGATGCGAGGCATGGCTGCTGCTGAATCGGCCTTTGGAAAGTTTCAATCCGCGCCCGGCCGTGAGGCCGGGCGATGCGCCAGCGGTTCGGGAAAATCAACCTTCGTCAAGCGTGTTTCAATCCGCGCCCGGCCGTGAGGCCGGGCGATGCCCCTGGCCGCCGGCCGCCTGACCTACGTCGTCGAAGTTTCAATCCGCGCCCGGCCGTGAGGCCGGGCGATGCCCGGCCTGCTGGGCAT
>CAZHKS010000004.1:218682-251688 GCA_964533095.1 uncultured Thiobacillus sp.
GTTCCTGCCCGAAAAGAAGTTTCAATCCGCGCCCGGCCGTGAGGCCGGGCGATGCACCGGCCTGCTGGGCATGTTCCTGCCCGAAAAGAAGTTTCAATCCGCGCCCGGCCGTGAGGCCGGGCGATGCCCCTGCCTGGTGCGGTAATCGAGCAGCGTGGCGTCGTTTCAATCCGCGCCCGGCCGTGAGGCCGGGCGATGCGCTGGTAGCGGCGCTGTTGAGGCCACGGCGCTGGAGGTTTCAATCCGCGCCCGGCCGTGAGGCCGGGCGATGCGGCGACAACCGACGACACGCCCATATTGGCAAGCGGTTTCAATCCGCGCCCGGCCGTGAGGCCGGGCGATGCTGACCAAGGTGATGAGCTTCATCGACTCCAAGTCGTTTCAATCCGCGCCCGGCCGTGAGGCCGGGCGATGCCCCGGGGCCCCGGTGCCGTCGTCCACCACCACGAAGTTTCAATCCGCGCCCGGCCGTGAGGCCGGGCGATGCACGCGAAGTCGGCACGCCAGCTGCGGGTTTCGTGGTTTCAATCCGCGCCCGGCCGTGAGGCCGGGCGATGCAGGAAGCATCTACAGCAAGTACCTGACGCCGGAAGTTTCAATCCGCGCCCGGCCGTGAGGCCGGGCGATGCGGTGCAGGCATGCCGCTCGACGCCTATGGCAATCCGTTTCAATCCGCGCCCGGCCGTGAGGCCGGGCGATGCGTGTTCGGCCCCGCCCACAACGACATCGCGGTACAGTTTCAATCCGCGCCCGGCCGTGAGGCCGGGCGATGCCACCCGAGGCTGATGCGGAGGAAACGTGCATGAGGTTTCAATCCGCGCCCGGCCGTGAGGCCGGGCGATGCGGCCGGTGCGGTCTATTTCCTTCCGGCGCAACATGTTTCAATCCGCGCCCGGCCGTGAGGCCGGGCGATGCGATCGAGCGGATCAAGGCGCAGCCGTTTTTCAGATGTTTCAATCCGCGCCCGGCCGTGAGGCCGGGCGATGCCTGGATGTCGCAGGCCATCGGTTCAATCTTTGGCGGTTTCAATCCGCGCCCGGCCGTGAGGCCGGGCGATGCTCCAGCATCCCCGCTGCTGCTTCCGCCAAAGATTGTTTCAATCCGCGCCCGGCCGTGAGGCCGGGCGATGCCCGTCTGCTTCAGCGTGTCCAGTTCATCGACAACCGTTTCAATCCGCGCCCGGCCGTGAGGCCGGGCGATGCTTGGGCACGCCGAAGGTCGCCTGCGTCACGTCCTGGTTTCAATCCGCGCCCGGCCGTGAGGCCGGGCGATGCGGCGTCGGACAAGGCAACCGCATACGGCATCGGCTGGTTTCAATCCGCGCCCGGCCGTGAGGCCGGGCGATGCCCAGGCGGAACGGCAGTTATCACGTTCGGCGCATAGTTTCAATCCGCGCCCGGCCGTGAGGCCGGGCGATGCGACACCGATTCTGCCGCTGTCTGGAGGCACAACAAGTTTCAATCCGCGCCCGGCCGTGAGGCCGGGCGATGCACTAGGCCGTCAATCGTGCGTGCCGTGGCGTTATAGTTTCAATCCGCGCCCGGCCGTGAGGCCGGGCGATGCGCGGCTTGTTCAGCAGCCAGCGCACGGGCAAGCGTGTTTCAATCCGCGCCCGGCCGTGAGGCCGGGCGATGCGCCGTGCCCGCCGTCCTGATAGTCAAGCCAGTCCTTGTTTCAATCCGCGCCCGGCCGTGAGGCCGGGCGATGCGCCTGCGGGATAGTCTTTCCGTAAGTCGAAACCTGTTTCAATCCGCGCCCGGCCGTGAGGCCGGGCGATGCCGTAACCGGCCTTGCGCCGGCACAGGAGGAAACGGTTTCAATCCGCGCCCGGCCGTGAGGCCGGGCGATGCGCAAAAACCACGGGCAAACCACCGCTAAGTCATTGTTTCAATCCGCGCCCGGCCGTGAGGCCGGGCGATGCGATCTGCCGTGGCTCGACGGAATCACGCGTGCGAAGTTTCAATCCGCGCCCGGCCGTGAGGCCGGGCGATGCCCGCAACGACCCGGAAGTTAAAGCCCTCATCGAGGTTTCAATCCGCGCCCGGCCGTGAGGCCGGGCGATGCTCAATCTCTGCGGGGTCGTTCAGGTACTTGATGCGGTTTCAATCCGCGCCCGGCCGTGAGGCCGGGCGATGCAGTTGACGTGCTGATTGATATTGGACGAACTTCTGTTTCAATCCGCGCCCGGCCGTGAGGCCGGGCGATGCAACTGGAGCAGTACGGCAACAGGATTCCGAATATTGTTTCAATCCGCGCCCGGCCGTGAGGCCGGGCGATGCGCCCTTGACGGTCACGCGCAGGTACTTGTGCCGCTTGTTTCAATCCGCGCCCGGCCGTGAGGCCGGGCGATGCTCTAGGTTTGGCACGTTTCCGCGCAGGATCTGCGAGTTTCAATCCGCGCCCGGCCGTGAGGCCGGGCGATGCCGTCAACCACGGGTATTGGTAGTCGTATGCGCGAGTTTCAATCCGCGCCCGGCCGTGAGGCCGGGCGATGCCCTGGAGTTCACCGGGCAAGGCCTAGAGGCGTTGGAGTTTCAATCCGCGCCCGGCCGTGAGGCCGGGCGATGCCCAGCGTCGGCATCAGCACCATCAGCGGTGCCGGAGTTTCAATCCGCGCCCGGCCGTGAGGCCGGGCGATGCGACGACGCCAACACCATCCGCCAGGGCGTCGTCGGTTTCAATCCGCGCCCGGCCGTGAGGCCGGGCGATGCAGGTGATCGACAAGCAGGATTACAAGGTCTTGCTGTTTCAATCCGCGCCCGGCCGTGAGGCCGGGCGATGCACAAGCCCTGCCCAAAATGCAACGGCACCGGAAAGTTTCAATCCGCGCCCGGCCGTGAGGCCGGGCGATGCGACAAAGGCCGGGAACTGGTCAGTGGCGTTGACGTTTCAATCCGCGCCCGGCCGTGAGGCCGGGCGATGCGCCGTGGAGCCTGCGCACGCTCTATGAGCGCATGGCGTTTCAATCCGCGCCCGGCCGTGAGGCCGGGCGATGCACATCCTTTTCCTGCATGGCGGTTACAACGGCCTGTTTCAATCCGCGCCCGGCCGTGAGGCCGGGCGATGCCCAGGCGGCCGGCAGTTCGGCCGATCGGCAGCTTGTTTCAATCCGCGCCCGGCCGTGAGGCCGGGCGATGCCTGATCCAGCTTCTCAACCCGCAATGATCTAGGGGTTTCAATCCGCGCCCGGCCGTGAGGCCGGGCGATGCCGCACCGCCTCGATCTGCATGCCTCGCTCGAACGGTTTCAATCCGCGCCCGGCCGTGAGGCCGGGCGATGCGACGTTGTGCGTGCTCGGCGTAGTGGTCTGGATGTTTCAATCCGCGCCCGGCCGTGAGGCCGGGCGATGCATGAGTCAATCGTTGGTACTGCCTCCGTACTCTTGTTTCAATCCGCGCCCGGCCGTGAGGCCGGGCGATGCACCGGTTGAACGCCAAACTTCTCGATATATTTGTGTTTCAATCCGCGCCCGGCCGTGAGGCCGGGCGATGCGTAGCCATACCCCTCAGGTGTGTTCATATTTAATGCGTTTCAATCCGCGCCCGGCCGTGAGGCCGGGCGATGCTGACTTTGTTCTGTTCGATGGCCACAGACGAGGTGTTTCAATCCGCGCCCGGCCGTGAGGCCGGGCGATGCGCCCCAAGCCCATCACCGTGCCGATCGGCCACCAGTTTCAATCCGCGCCCGGCCGTGAGGCCGGGCGATGCCGATGATGGGATCGGGGCCATTGCTACCGGACAGTTTCAATCCGCGCCCGGCCGTGAGGCCGGGCGATGCACATGCAGTTCATCAACACGCAGTTTTCCAGCGTGTTTCAATCCGCGCCCGGCCGTGAGGCCGGGCGATGCTGGTGCTTGGCGTCACGGCGATCCGCTGGAAAACGTTTCAATCCGCGCCCGGCCGTGAGGCCGGGCGATGCGCCGCCTTTTGGCCTATTTCGACAGCTGCTTGCTTGTTTCAATCCGCGCCCGGCCGTGAGGCCGGGCGATGCAACCTCCCATACTTATCATGCGCCGCCGAGCCGGTGCGTTTCAATCCGCGCCCGGCCGTGAGGCCGGGCGATGCAAAGCGTTCGCGTATCGTGTGGCCGTGTCTGGATAGTTTCAATCCGCGCCCGGCCGTGAGGCCGGGCGATGCGGCGTTATTACCGTCCCGCAGCAGCCCCCACAGGGTTTCAATCCGCGCCCGGCCGTGAGGCCGGGCGATGCCGGCAGGTAGTACGCCACGTCCTGCGCCGGGTGCTTGTTTCAATCCGCGCCCGGCCGTGAGGCCGGGCGATGCCCTCGTCGCTGTAGAACTCGCCCATGATTGACATGTTTCAATCCGCGCCCGGCCGTGAGGCCGGGCGATGCAAGCGTTCGCGTATCGTGTGGCCGTGTCTGGATAGTTTCAATCCGCGCCCGGCCGTGAGGCCGGGCGATGCGCCATCACAAGCGGCTCATGCGCCAGATCGGGCAGGTTTCAATCCGCGCCCGGCCGTGAGGCCGGGCGATGCAGTAAACCCATGCCCCTTAACCGGGGCATGTTTGGTTTCAATCCGCGCCCGGCCGTGAGGCCGGGCGATGCCCCCGCTGGAACCTGCTCCCACCGTGGTGTGTATTGTTTCAATCCGCGCCCGGCCGTGAGGCCGGGCGATGCCAGGGACACATCAAGAGCGCCATCGCTACGGCCAAGTTTCAATCCGCGCCCGGCCGTGAGGCCGGGCGATGCGCGGACGCGGCGGCTGAGCTGGTGTTCATGCTCCTGGTTTCAATCCGCGCCCGGCCGTGAGGCCGGGCGATGCCTTACGGCTGGGGCTTGGTCAGCGCCAGGAACAAAGTTTCAATCCGCGCCCGGCCGTGAGGCCGGGCGATGCGTAGAAACAGGGGGAAGCCAGATCACCGACATTGTGTTTCAATCCGCGCCCGGCCGTGAGGCCGGGCGATGCTATACGCCCCCGGGGTGCGAGCGGTACTTCAGGTGGTTTCAATCCGCGCCCGGCCGTGAGGCCGGGCGATGCAAGGGCCACGTATGCGGCCTGCAGTTCATCTACCCGGTTTCAATCCGCGCCCGGCCGTGAGGCCGGGCGATGCCCGAGCAAAGCGGGGCACTTCATCTCACACATTGGTTTCAATCCGCGCCCGGCCGTGAGGCCGGGCGATGCCGTCAACCACGGGTATGGGGTATCGTATGCGCGAGTTTCAATCCGCGCCCGGCCGTGAGGCCGGGCGATGCGAATCGTTGCGCGAGCGCAAGGCGTATTTTCTGACGTTTCAATCCGCGCCCGGCCGTGAGGCCGGGCGATGCTCCTCTACGGCAACTTGTTGTTTGCATAGCGAAGCAGTGTCAGTTTGCGCGAACCTGCGGCGCGAGACAATGCGGGACGAGGGCATTGAGGTAGTGACGGATTCCTGATTGTTAAAGAACAAGGAGTTATCGAGCGCGCGAAACGGTGGGGTCTGGTTCGTCGATAGGGGTTCGCGCGTCATACGACGAGAGGGCCTTCGAAATCCACTGAGCGGAAACAGCCATGTTGCTTGATACGCAGTTCGACCGGCTCGGTGATGCGGTAAAAGCGCAGGTTGTCCTGGTTCAGGTCGATCTCGGCAAGAAGTTCGCGTTCGAATTGCTCGAATTGCATTTCGTTGATGGTGCATTCGAAGACAGATTTTTGGACTCGCTGGCCGACACGTTCGCAAGCCTTGGCGATGCGGCGCAAACGTTTTCGCCCGGCGGAGGTTTCCGTGGATACGTCGTAGGTGACGATGATGAGCATGGTTATTTGGCCAGAAACGGCAGGTAGCTTTCCATTTCTCCGCGCAGGGCGCGCGCCATGAAACGGGCCTGGATGAAGGGCAGCAGAGCAAACGGCAGTCTGGACTCGGTGAGGGGGTGCGTGATCTCTTCTTGTTTGCGATCCTGCCAGGCGGTGACGACAGTACGGCGGCCCCGATCGTTGAGCATGACTGCGCCACCCTCGCGCAGGTCGAAATCATTTTCTCCGATTTGTCCCCGGTTGATGAGGGTGAGCGCCAGTCGGTCGCACAGGATGGCACGGAACTCTTCCTGCAAATCCAGTGCAAGAGCGGCCCGGCCCGGACGCACGGCGTGCAGAAAGCCAAGCTGCGGATCGAGACCGCAGGCTTCGAGGGCCGAACGACAGTCGTTCATAAGCATGGCGTAGAGAAACGAGATCAGCGCGTTGAAACGGTCGAGCGGCGGACGGCGGGTGCGTCCGTTGAGCTGGAAGGCGGCGCGGTACGCGGGTTTGACGATGAGATTGAGCACCTCGAAGTAACCGCGTGCGGCTTCTCCTTCAACACCGCGCAGTTCGTCCAGCGTGCCGGCAATGGCTGCGGCACGCAGCGAGGCGGCCAGATTGTCGGCGGTGCGGGAAAGTCGAGCAGCCTCGGATTCGTCTTCTGCTTCGCGCGCACCGCGCAGCAATACGCTGCGGCTGTTCTTCAGCTTGCCGGCCACGCAGGCGCGAGCGAGTTCGAGCATGACCGCAGCGTCGCCCGCAGTGCGGTGCTGGGTCTGGCGCAGCAGGATATTGCCGGAGACCGGGCCTTCGAGCCGGGCTTTGAAGCGGCCCGAATCGTCCAGAAGGACCAGCGATTTTCCCTCGTCGGCCAAACGGTGCATGAGCGCAGGCGAGACCATGACGTTGCCGAAGCAAACCAACCCGCCGACATGGTGCAGCGGCACCTGGAGCTTCTTTTCGCGTTCGACGTCGATGCGCACTGTGGAATTTTCCAGGTGGGCGTAGGCCTGGGGCGTCATGACGTACAGCGTGTTCTGGATGGTATGCAATTTATTCCTCGGGGTTGAAGAGATTGCGTTTCAGCATGCTTTGCCGGGTATGGTCGGCAACGGCTTCAGGCTGACAAATGTCCTTCAGCGAACATTCCTTGCAGCGCGCATCGTTTACCGGTGGCGGCAACCTGCCGGATGCAAGCATGGCACGGATCGCCTCGGCCGTTTCGATGACCAGTTGCCGCAGTGCGGGGGTGATTGCCACCTCGCGCCGCCGGTGGCTGCTGGCGTGGAAGATCGCGCCCTTCTCCACCGGCCGGCCGAGCATGTCTTCCAGACACATCGCCTGCGCAGCGAGCTGCAGGTCATCGTGCAGCTTTTGCCGCTTGGCACCATGCTTGAACTCTACGGGGAACACCGTGCCGTCGGGATGGAACTCGACCAGATCGGCCTTTCCGATGAGATTGAGGCGATCGCTCCACAACGGAAGCGCTCGTTCAATACGCACGCCTGCCTTGGTTTCGTAGCCGGGCGTATCGACCAGATGGTGCACCGCCTGTCCACGCGCCGTGTGGATATTGTCGGCGAACGCCTGCTCCAGATGAATCAGCCCGCACTGTCGCGGACAATAGGCCCAGTGCTGGAGCGCGGAGAGGGGAATCGGGTCTGTCTCGGTCATGCCGCGAGTGCTACCATTTCATCCAGGCCATATTTAAAGGAGTTGGTCATGGCAGCGATTTTGAAAGAGCTTGAAAACCAGGCCTTGCAGCTTTCTCCACAAGAGCGCGGCGAACTCATCCACCGACTGATCGTCAGCCTGGAAGGGCCGGCGGAAGATACGCCCGAAGCCGTCGCCAAGGCCTGGGACGAAGAGATCGCCCGGCGCGTGGCGGAAATCGATGCGGGTACTGCCGTGTTGATTCCGCATGAGCAAGTCGTGGCGGAAATTGATGAAATGTTGAAGAAGGCGAGCAATTGAGACTTCTATGGCTTCGCGAAGCTCGTACCGAGCTTCGCGAAGCCATCAGATATTACCGTGACGAAGGCGGCCTCAATATTGCGCAGGATTTCCATAACGCCGTCATGCAAGCCGCAGAGCGTTTGCTCGAATACCCGGAACTGGGCGTTGGGATCAAACATGCCTGCCGGCGCTTCAACTTGCACGATTACCCTTACAGTCTGATTTATCGCGCCACCTCTGTTGCTATCACTATCGTCGCGGTGGCCCACCACAGCCGCCGCCCGGGGTATTGGGCGGGGCGGCGGTAGCCTTTAAGCCTTGCGCATCAAGGTCACGCCTGACGGCATAGCCGTCTCGTTTACCGTCACCTCATAGTCCGCGAAACTGCGTGGTACGGTCACGCCGTCTTTCATGCGCGGCTGAATCCGCTCGAACAGCGCATGCGCCGGCGCATTGCCCAACTCCGAATCGTGCTTGAATACATAGAGACCACGGGTTGCCATTTCGCCACGTGCGGCTGAGCGGTCATGCTCGAACATCTGTGCGAGCGACTGCCACAACAATTCCAGATCCTCGTCCGAGAAACCTGTCTGTTTGGCGAGAAAGCTGGAAACGAAGCCGTGTGCGGCGTAGAGGCCGTAAGGCACGGTGTGCTTGCGGCCCATAGTGCGGTTGTCACCGTCTTGCTTTTCGGCTTCGGCCTCGGTCGCCACGGCCATGCGGGTGATCGAATGCTCCTGAGCGATGATGGGGTCGACCGAGCGCGCGAATGTCAGCTGCACCGGCCCGCGCACTTGACCGCAGTTAACGCCAGTAGACATGACTGCGCCGAAGGTGCGTACGTCGAAAAAATTCTTGCACATCCAGTCGCGTGCTTCACCGACGGCATCGCCACCCTTGCGTTTCTTGTCGTCGCCCTTCAGCAAATCCGCTTTACCAATGCCTTCGTAGGCGCGCTCGTGGGTCTTGTTGAGGATGGCCTTTTCCTTCACGTAAATCTCGTAAGGCGGTTGCTCATTTTTGACCAGTCCAACGAAGTTACGCACCTTGCGTTTGAGCGACACATCAGTGACCAGACCATGGCCGGTTTCGGCATCCAGGCGTGGCAGGTTGCCGGCGTCAGGGTCGCCATTGGGGTTTCCGTCCTTCACATCGAATAGCAGTACGAAGTCGTAGCGGTTGGTCAGGCTCATTGTTTTTCCTCCGGAGTGGATTTGGTGAAGAAGGCTTGGCGCTGGTGGTAGTAGCCGAGGGCGAAGCGGCCCTGATCCTGTAAGGCAAGCTGGCGGGGAAAGTCTGATACTTCTCCAAGGATTTCGCCGAGCAACTTTTCCATTTGCGTAGCGCGGCCGGGCGAGAGCTTGCCTATGTGGTGGTTCTTCAGGCGCAGCAGCGTGGTGAAGACTGAAACCGGCGTGCTTGATGCAGCACCGTAATAACGGTCGCGGATCGTTGCATTGAGTCCGGGGCTGGCTTCCTCCTGGATTTTTTCCAGCGCGGCGAATAGCCGCCCTAGCCGGTAGGCCGGATTGGGATTGGACAAGTCGAGCATGGGCAGGAACTCCTTTTCTTGAGTTTTGCGAAAGCGTATCCAGCGGTTGAGGCTGGCTTTGATGGTGGCAGCGCGGGCGTATGTCGGCTTTTGTTCGGCTCGGCAGCGTGAAACGGCCAGATTGAACATGGCCGCCGGGTAGGGCAGGCCTTCAAGAATGGCGCGCATGACTTCGCCGCCCAGGTTGGGGGGAATGTTGTCGGCCTTGTTGAGCAGAGCCAGCCCGGTGAGCAGGCGGAACAGCGAAAGGTGTTCTGGCTCGTAGTCGGCGTGGACGACGGCCAGATCGTCGAAATGCTGCTTGATGCGGCGGGCCAGTTCAAAAGCGGTGGCGGTTTCCCAGAATCGGATGCTGATGCGCGCGGCGTTGGGGGCGAGGCCCAGCACATGAAAGCGCGTCTCCAGCTTGCCGACCGAGAACTTGCCAGTCTCGACGGCGGAATACAGGGCTTTCACCGCATCGACGTTCCTGTCCGGGTTGTCCTTGGGCGGCTCGCCGAACAGATCGACCATCGCGTTTTCAAGGTCGTGGGGCTCCTCGGCCCAGAATACCGTCGAGGTATCGCCGACCTGGATACGTTGGCGAGAGTCACGACCAAGCAGGTGGTTGAGCGCAGTGGTATAAGCGAATACCGCTGCCTTACCCAAGGGTGCATTTGCGCCCTGTGCCTTGCCGTAAGAATTGAACGCGTCGAGATTGAACGACACGATGTTTGCCCCCGAGGTTTGTGCACCCCATACGCCTTTAATCGCCGGATGCAGGCGTTCGATGGCCGCTGGCGCGCCACTGACCAAGCACACGCCGTCAGGTGATTCTTCGGGTTGCCCCGCCGTTGCGGCTACCACTGCGGGGCGCTGGCAAACTAGCGCCAGATCGCCGTGCAGGCGAAAGCTCATGACAGGATTGCCAACCCGGATGTCTGCAAGCGCGGGCGAGCCATCAAGAATTTCCGGACGGAAGCCATCGAGAAAAGCCAGCACGGCACGAATACCTGCGTCTTCGCGTGCCGCTTTGGGCAGGGCTTCGATTCGGGTGCAAAAAGCCGCGTGCTGCTCAGACACGCGCTCGGGTTTGCCACGCGTGTCGATACCCAGAACGTACTCAGTTGTGTCCCACAATAGGTTCGCCGCCACCCCCGAAGTTTTTTTCACGCCTTGAGGAACTAGAAAACGCTGGCCGGTTTTCTTCTTACCATCCCCGCTGCGGGTATCGGCCAAGTTGACAAGTTTCCCAGTGGCGTCGATTTCCAGCACAAAAGGAATTTCTTTGTCTTCCAAGCCAAAGCTCGGCAAGCGTTGGGTCGGGTCGGGGTCGGCCTGCTTGCGGCGGTAGTAGGCGTCGAGCGCTTGCAGAATCATCCCTGCACCTCCTCGCTGTCCCAGGCTGGGACAGCCACCGCGCCGTTTTCCAGCCGTGCACGGAAAAAGCGCGGCTGCGGGTCGGCTGGGTGAGAAAAATCCAGGTCGTGCAGCATGAAGCCCAGTTCGCGCGTCTCATCGATGGGCGCGGCTTCGTCATCAGGCTTGGCCACCAAGCGGAAGGCAGCGGCGAATTCGCGGCAGCCGAGATAGGGCTGGTTGACGCACTGGCCCTTGCCGGCCCGGCGTTCGAACATTTCGTGGTACTTGGCGGCATTCGCCTGCGGGTCGCACTCGGCGAGAAACTCCAGATCGGCGTGCACCCGGTAGGTCACGTCGCGCAGAAACAGGCCGGCGCGCTGCTGGCGGTCTTCCTCGATGTAGAGACCAAGACCACCCTTGCCCGATTTCATTGCTGTCTCAACGTTGCGGGTTGATACCACGCTGGCCACCTCGTTGCGCCGCAGGTTGATCCAGCGGATGGGGCGCAGCACTTCGATCTTGCGCACATGCCAGCGGATCGCCGGTTTCCAGAGAATCGCCTCGAAGCAGGCGCGCGCGGCGGATGGCGTCATCACGTCGTAGCTCACCCGCTCGACCTTCATTTCCGGGCGGGTGAAGCAGGCGTAGGGGCCGGAGAACTCCAGGCAGTAGGTTTTCATGATTACCCCAGATTTATTGTTTGGAACGACGCCAGACCCAGCGGGTGGCGTAACAAAAAACAACGATAGCCAGTAAGCCGTAGAGCGCGTAAAAGCGATCTGTCGGAAGTTGCATTGCCAATAACCGCAACTCTCGAAGAATTCCCACCCAATCCATGTTTTCCCCTGTTGCATTGCCCTGACGCTGCGGCAGTATAACAAAGTTCTAAGAGTGTGTCGGGTGTGTTATTATGCGCCTGCCTTGAAAGGCGCGGATTGAAACTAAGACTGAGTCGGGTGACTCTGGGCATACGTAGTGCGGGGGGCCAACCCCCGCATTCCCCCAAACTCATACAATCCACCTCTTAACTTCAATTGGTTGGCCTTCCCGTATCAATCCTAAATTGCTGTCGTAGAGCCAATCACTTACCTGTACGAAGAGGCCGGGCATGATCTCCTCAATGTCCCCCTGATTCAGCAATGGCAAGGCCTCGTTGCGACGCAGGTTGACGGTATAGCGCTGCAGCTTGCGCATCAGCCAGCGTTCCGGACCGTTCTTGCGCAATGTGGCTAGCCATTTGTCTATGCTGTCGTCCTGCCCATCCGTGCCCCGATAGCACACGACGATGGGCACGCTGTCTTCGTCTGCAATCAGACGGAATTTGTCGGCGGCACTTCTGAAATTGACGGCGAGTGTGCCGCCCCCAACTTCCAACAGGTCACAAATCCCCTCCTTGTCGAGCTTGCAGTCGTAGTACAAGCGTTCGAAATACGCGGCAAAGCGGGCGCGGGTCAACGGTTTCCCGGTCACGCCGTGCAGCACGTTTCTGCAGGCGTTCTCACCTGTCAGCAGCAATCCGCGAGGTGCGGGTTTGAGTGGAATGAAGACGACGACCTCGCCTTTTTCTGCCAGACGGCCTTCACGGTTGCATCGCCCAGCCGCCTGGGCGATGGAATCAAGCCCTGCAACCGCGCGGTACACGACGGGGAAATCCACATCGACGCCTGCTTCGACCAGCTGTGTGCTGATGACGCGCGTCGGCACGCTGTTTTTCAAGCGTGTCTTGATGTCGGAAATGACCTGCGAGCGGTGCGCGCCGCACATCAGCGCAGACAGATGCAACGTGCCTTGAGGCATCTTCTCCCAGAGGGCGCGCGCATCCTTGCGGGTATTGACGATGGCAAGCACGGAATCATGATCATCCAATTCTGCCGCCAGTGTCGGCCAATCGGTTGGCGTGTGCCAATCCGCAGGCAGGCGTACTTCGACGCGTTCCAGCGCAGTGTAGAGCGCGTCAGGGTCGTCGATGATTTCACGCACGTTGTCGAGGCCGCGCAGGTTCTGGCGGGCGTCGAAGTATTCGCGAGTGCTCAGGGCAGGTTGCGTGGCCGTGGACAAGACGACGCTGACGCCGTAATAGCGAGTCAGGAGATTGAGTACATCGAGGATGGGCTGCAGGAATTCCGGTGGCAGCAGCTGCGCTTCGTCGAGGATGACCACCGAGTCGACCAGGTTGTGCAGCTTGCGACAGCGCGAGGTGCGTGCAGCAAACAGCGACTCGAAGAACTGCACGTTGGTAGTGACGACAATGGGTGCGTCCCAGTTTTCACAGGCGAGGCGGCTGGCGCTGTTTTCGCGGCCGGGCTCGGATTCGGCGTTGCTGTGGTGCTCGATGACCGTCTCACCGAAGATGGCGCGGAAGATGTCGGCCGTCTGTTCGATGATGCTGGTGTAGGGGATGACGTGGATGATGCGGCGCTTGTCATGTGCCTGGGCATGTTCCAGCGCGAAGGCCATGCCGGAGAGTGTTTTGCCGCCGCCGGTTGGTACGGTCAGCGAAAACAGGCCGGGGGTCAGCGCGGCCTTTGCACGGCACTGAGCCAGAATGTCAGCGCGCAGTATATTGACGGGCGTGGGTTGGACGCGTGCAGCGAGCGCCCGCATGTGGGTCTCGAACAGCGGTACCAGCGCCTGCAACGTGGGCCACTGGTTGCGCTGCGCGAAGCGTTGAGGGTCCATGTAACGCTCAGTGTCGAGAAAGTCGGCATCGACCAGGGCAGAGAACAACATGCGTACCCATAGTGCGAAGCCGTTCTTACCGCCGGGGATGGCTTGTAAATCAGGCTTGAAATTGCCTGGATCGAGCAATTCGGCGGGTGGGCTTTCAGCCAAGGCTTCATTGAGTTCATCGCGGCTGGCGGTGGCTTCCAGCCGTGCATCCAGCCCGCCGAACCAATCCGACAATCCGGCATGATGCCCAGCAATCACATACGCCAGCACGCGGCCGGCCGGGCCGAAGCGGTCGCATGCCAGCAATGCGCCCGCGGTCGAGTGCGGTGCTTTACCTGATTCGCCCTTGATGTGGGCGTCTGCCTCGAAGCCACTGGCAAGTCGGATGTAATTCTGGAAACGCTGCCGATACTTGCCCAGATCGTGCCAGCGCCCGGCGAGCTGAGCCCAGTCCGAACCGAATGTTCGGGCGAATTCGGCGGCTAGTGCGCCGACTTCATTCAGATGGTCGGTCAGATCGTGAGGCGGTCGCCAATTGCCGTCAAAATCCTTGGCGGCATGTGCGATTGGAAGGCGTTTATCCATGGCCGTCATGCTACCCATCCCCAGGCCCAGAACCTGAGCCTCGCGTTTCTCCTCGCCAATATTGGCCCGCAGCCGACTCCAGCAGTTTTTTGATGGCCTCGCGCAGGTCTTCGGGCTCCACCACTTCGACGTCAGGCCCGTACTTCAGGATGTCCATCAGCAGTTCACGGTCGTCCGAATACGGGATACGCAATTCAAAGCGCCCGTCATCCAGCCAACAGCCTTGCTGTTGCGGATGCCAGGTTTCTTCGGCGACCCAGCGGGCGCGCTGGACGGTGAACACGAGCACGGCGGTGGCGCGGGGCGTGCCTGCAAAGATGCCATAGCTGCTGGCGAGCTCGCGGTTCAACGTGGATTCGGCGATGGTCTTGGCGGGTTTGGTCAGCGGATCGACGGCGCGGATGCATTCGACGGCGAAGATGCGCAGGCCTTTCTTGTCGTGGCACCAGGCGTCGAGGTACCAGTTGTCGCGGTAGTGGGCGAGGCGTTGCGGCGAGATTTCGCGGCTGCTGGTGGTGTCGCGATCGCGCGCGTAGTAGTCGATCCGGAGCCGCTGGCGCTGCAGCACGGCGCCGGCGATGGTCTGGAAATGGTGCGGATTCTTGCGCCGGGCGGCCATGCTGAGCAGGCGGATGCGTTGCAAGGCCTGGCCGGCGCCCAGATGCTGGCCGGACAGCAGGGAATCGATGCGGCTTTGCAGCGGACGCAGATGGTCGTCGAGCAGGCCGGGCTCGAGGCTGGCGAGCAGGTGTTTCAGGGTGACGAGGGCGAGCAGTTCGTCGGCGGTGAACCACAGGCCGGGCATGAGATGGCGGGCGTCGGCGGTGTCGTAACGGTAGCCGCCACGGTCGGGGTCATGGACGAGTGGCGCGCCGAGCTTGTCGCGCAGGTCGGCGATCAGGCGGGCGAGGGTGGAACGGGCGAAACCATGCTCGCCGATGAGTACGGCGCGCGATATGCCGGTGCGTCGCCCATCCAGCAGGCGGTGCAGGCGATAGATTTCGTCGAGTTTGCTCAATCGTGCCGGTTCGCTTGTTGATTTTTTCTCCGCGGGTCCGGTGTTGCAGATTCTTGTTATGTGACGTTAGTGTCGTGCAATCTACGGGGCGCTGCAAGCGTCGTGCTGTTACAGGTATCACCGTCCTGCTGACGCTGTTCGGGTTTTATGCCAGATTTAAACTGTCCACTTAACCCATCTGCTTTCCATGCACCACGCTGCCAAACTGGTCCAGGCCCGCCTCTGCGTCATCCGCCATGGCGAAACCGCGTGGAACGTAGAGAAACGCATCCAGGGCCACACCGATATTCCGCTCAACGAGACCGGGCGGGCGCAAGCGCTGGCGATGGCGTTCAATGCGGCGCACCACCGCTTCAACGCGGTCTACAGCAGCGACCTTGCGCGGGCGCTGGAGACGGCCCAGGTGCTGGCGCAGCGCGAGGATCTGGAAGTGAAGTGCCTGCCGCAATTGCGCGAGCGGCATTTCGGGCTGTTTCAGGGGTTGACCGCCGCGGAGGGCGCCGAGCGCTATCCGCAGGCCTACGCGCACTATGTGGCGCGCGATCTCGACTACGATTTCGAGACGGGCGAATCGCTGCGCAGTTTTGCCGGACGGGTGAGCGAGGCGGTCGACTGGCTGGTGCGGCATCACGACGGCCAGACGATCGCGGCGGTCAGCCACAGCGGCGTGCTCGACGTGATCTACCGCCGCGCCACCGGCCGCCCGCTGGATACGCCGCGCGATTTCGCGATTCCCAACTGCGCGCTCAACTGGTTCCACTTCGACGGCCATGGCTGGCATCTGGACGCCTGGGGCGACCGCCACCACTTGCACGACGTGCTGACGGAGCCGCCCGAATGAATGCGCCGGCGCCCTGGATCGTGCTGTTCCGTCATGGCCACAGCGAATGGAATCTCTCCGATCGCTTCACCGGCTGGACCGACATTCCCCTGACCGAAACCGGCTTGGCCGAGGCGGCCGCGGCAGGACGGCGGCTGGCACAGGCGGGATTTGTCTTCGACGAGGTGCACGGCTCGGTACTGCAGCGCACCCGCCAGACTGTCGCGGCGCTGCTGGCCGCGATGGGCACGCCCGAGGTGCCGCTGTTCACGACCTGGCGACTGAACGAGCGGCATTACGGCGCGCTGCAGGGCATGAACAAGCGCGAGATCTTCGCGACCTGGGGCGAGGCGGCATCGCGTCGCTGGTGGCGCGGCTACTTCGAACCGCCGCCGCCGCTCGATCCCGATGACCCGCGCCATCCGCGCTTCGATCCGTTGTATGCCGCGCTGGCCCCCGGCGACTTGCCGGCCAGCGAGAGCCTGCGCGACTGCCAGCAGCGCATGCTGCCGTACTGGAACGAAGTGCTGCTGCCGAAGTTGCGTGCGGGGCGGCGGCTGCTCGTGGTGAGTCACGGCAATACGCTGCGCGGGCTGGTGATGCATCTGGATGCGCTGGATGCGGTGACGATGGAGCGGGTGGAGATTCCGTCCGGGGTGCCGCTGGTCTACCGCCTCGCCGCCGACCTCAGCG
Organism: uncultured Thiobacillus sp.; assembly: GCA_964533095.1. Lineage (GTDB taxonomy): Bacteria > Pseudomonadota > Gammaproteobacteria > Burkholderiales > Thiobacillaceae > Thiobacillus. The sequence goes on from CAZHKS010000004.1 coordinate 235,058, forward strand.
TGCTCGGACACGAGCGGCTGGCCATGCCGCCTGTTGCGCCGGCAGGCTGAATCAGCCGAATCCCAGATCCTGCGCCAGCCCGGCGTGGGTGATGGTTCCAGCGTAAACCTGCAGGCCTGCTTTCAACCCGGCATCTTTTTCCAGTGCAGCCAGGCCTTCGGCGGCCAGTGCCTGGACATAGGGCAGGGTGGCATGGGTGAGCGCGTCGGTGGCGGTGCGCGCCACCGCGCCGGGCATGTTGGTGACGCAATAATGGACGATGCCTTCGGCGATGTAGAAAGGTGCGCTGTGGGTGGTGGGGCGCGAGGTTTCGGCGACGCCGCCCTGATCGATGGCGACGTCCACCAGCACGGACCCGGGCGGCAACTGCTTCAATCGTTCGCGGCTGATCAGGCGCGGCGCATGGCGTCCCGGAATCTGCGCGGCACCGATGACGATGTCGGTCTGCGCGAGGCAGCCGGCAATCGCTTCGGGTGAGGAAAAGCGTGTTTCCACCCGCGCCCCGAACAGCGTTTCCGCATGCGCGAGCTTGCCGGACTGGCGGTCGAGCAGCGTGACGCGCGCGCCCAGCCCGACAGCCGTGCGCGCGGCGCTCATGCCAACCGTGCCGGCGCCGAGGATGACCACGTGCGCGGGCGGCACTCCGGGCATGCCGCTGATCAGCCTGCCGTTGCCGCCGTGGGCGGTGTGCAGTCCCAGCGCGCCCATCTGCGGCGCAAGCCGTCCTGCGATGTCCGACATCGGCTGCAGGAGCGGCAGCCCGCCGGCCGCGCTGCCCACGGTTTCGTAGGCAATCGCCGTCACACCGCATGCCAGCAGTTCGCGCGCGAGTGCCGGCGCAGCCGCCAGGTGCAGATAGCAGAACAGCAGTTGTCCGCTGCGCAGCAGCTTCACTTCGTCTGCCTGCGGCTCCTTCACCTTGACCAGCAGGTCGGCCGCGTAGACCTCGGCGGGCGTGGCGGTGACGGTGGCACCGGCGGCGCGATAGGCCGCGTCGTCGAATCCGATGGTGGCGCCGGCGCCCGTCTCGATGCTGACCCGGTGTCCGGCCTCGGTCAGCATGCGTGCGCCCTCGGGAGTGAGTGCCACCCGGTATTCGTGGTTCTTGATTTCCTTGGGAATGCCGATGTGCATGGTGGGCCTCGCGCAGATGGATAGCTTGCAGCATAGCCAAAGCCGCCGCGCGCCAGTAGTGGCAGCTTATTGCGCCGGTGCGGAATCGGTGTGGCGTTCGAAGCGGTAGTACGCAGGCGGGGCGTGATCGAGCCTGATCTGGCGCGTGCCCCAGGCGACGGGCAGCCGGCCGACGCTGCGGTAGGGGCCGATCATCGAGGGGGCGGCCTGCACGTCGTAGAGTCCGGGCGCGAACAGACGCGCCGAAAAATTCAAACCGCCGCCGGCTTCGCGGGTGATGCCGGCAAACGGACGCGCCAGCGGCTCGCCGATGAATATTCCCTGTCCCGGCATCTGCACGCTTTTCCAGTAGGCCTCGATCAGCGTTTCACCCTGCAGGTAGTGCGCCATGACGATGCCGGGGACCGGAAACTTGGAGGGGAAATTGCACGGTTCGACGACGGCGCCGTAGCTGCCGGTGGCGCCGGCTTCCAGCCAGCGCAGGCTGCTCATCTGGCCCCCGCCGAACAGTTCCCCGCCGGCCGAGGTGAGGTGGTCGGCAACGGCGCCGGGCAGAAAGCGGTTGCTGTCGATTGCGGGAACCTGCGCCAGTCCGGTGAAGTAGAACATCACGTCGGGCCTGTTTTCGAGTGCGTCGGCCTCGACGATCTCGGTCGGAATGATGGCCTGCATCAGCGCGCGCACGCTTGCGTATCCGGCGGCACGCACGTTGCGATTCTTGTCGTGAGTGCTGACGAGATAGGCGGTGCCGGCCGGATTGCTGCCGTCGGACGCCACGCCGCGGTCGATCAGCTTTTTGGCTTCGGCCACGCTGGCGGCAGCCAGGCTCATGGTCGGGCGCATGCGATAGACGGCCTGGGGGCGCGCCACGCTGCTGTTGAAATACGGGCTGGTCTGCGTGGGCTGGCAAGTGCTGGCGCACCAGGCGGGGTCGAACCCGAAGGCGAAGGCGGACGTGATCGACATGCAGTCCACCCGGTAGGGCTGCGCCCAGGTCAGCGCATAGGCCTGCACATTCCTTGGTGTCTTGCGGTCGACGAGGCGCTTGAGCTTGTCGAACTCCTCGCGCGGGAGCGTGCTGCGTCCAGGCCTGAAGCGCACATGGATCAGGTTGGCCGCGGGGATGTTGCGCTTTTCCCGATAATACGCGGTGATCGCCACGCTGTCGGGGTCGTCGTCGTTGACGATCACGCCCAGCTGGTCGGCGCCGAGGCCGGGCTGCGGGAAGCTGGCGAGGACCGGTTCCGGCGGCGCGGCGGACGCGCCGGCATGCAGCAGCCATGCGGCGAGGATGGCCCAGGCAAACCGCATGGGCGTCAGGCGAGCCGCTGCACGCATTCGCGCACCAGCTCCGGGCCGCGGTAGATCAGGCCGGAATACAGCTGCACCAGCGATGCGCCGGCGTCGATTTTTTCGCGCGCATCGTCGCCCGACAGGATGCCGCCGACGCCGATGATCGGCACTTCGTTCTTCAGGTGACGCGCCAGCTCGCGTACCACCCGGGTGGACGCCGCGCGCACCGGTGCGCCCGACAGGCCGCCGGTCTCCGCCGCATTGGGCAGCCCGGCGACGGCATCGCGCGCGATGGTGGTGTTGGTGGCGATCACCGCGTCGATGCGGTGCATCATCAGCAGGGCGGCGATCGCGGCGATCTGCGCGTCGTCGAGGTCGGGGGCGATCTTCAGCGCGATCGGGACGTATTTGCCGTGTTGCTGCGCGAGTTCGGACTGGCGCAGCTTGATTGCCGACAGCAGCGCGTCGAGCGCCTCGTCCTTCTGCAGTTCGCGCAGGTTCTGCGTGTTGGGCGAGGAGATGTTCACCGCCACGTAGCGTGCATGCGCATAGACCCTGTCGAGGCAGCTCAGGTAATCGTCGACCGCATGATCGTTCGGCGTGTCCTTGTTCTTGCCGATGTTGATCCCGAGCACGCCCTTGAACCCGCTCGACTCGACGTTTTTGACCAGATTGTCCACGCCGAGGTTGTTGAAGCCCATGCGGTTGATGATGGCCTCGGCTGCGGGCAGGCGGAACAGGCGCGGCTTCGGGTTGCCCGACTGCGGACGCGGCGTGACCGTGCCGATCTCGAGAAAGCCGAAGCCCAGGCCTGCCAGCGCGTTGATGTGCGCGCCATCCTTGTCCATTCCGGCGGCAAGACCGACTGCGTTGGGGAAGTCGATGCCCATCACGTGCACGGGCTTGCCGGTGGCGCGCGGCAACAGTTTCAGCAAGCCCAGCGCATGCGCAACGTCAAGGCCGGCAAGGGTGAAGCCGTGCGCATCCTCGGGGTCGAGCGAGAAGAGGGCGGGGCGGATCAGCGGATAGAGCATGGTTCAGGAAGCCGGATGGGAGGAAAGGGGACGATGAGTGGCCGCCTCGACCGAACCGGCTGCCGGGTCGTCGAACACGGCCTGGTCGAGCGCGTTTTCGCTCTTGGCAATGATGCAGCTCACCGCACAGTCGCCGGTGACGTTGGTCACGGTGCGCATCATGTCGAGCAGGCGGTCGACGCCGATGATGAGCGCGATGCCTTCGACCGGCAGGCCCACCTGGCCGAGCACCATGGTGAGCGTGACCAGGCCGACCGCGGGAATGGCGGCGGTGCCGATCGACGCCAGCGTGGCGGTCAGCACCACCAGCAGGAAGTCGGTAATGCCGAGGTCGATGCCGTATACGTTGGCGATGAACACGGTGGCCACACCCTGCATCATGGCGGTACCGTCCATGTTGATGGTGGCGCCCATCGGCACGGTGAACGAGGCGACGCTGTTCTTCACGCCCATCTTGTACTCCACCGTGCGCAGCGTGACCGGAATGGTCGCCCCGGAACTGGCGGTGGAAAAGGCGAACGCCGCCGGATCGCGCATCTTCCTCAGGAAGGTGAGCGGGTTGAGCGATGCCAGCAGCTTCAGCAGCAGGGGGTAGATGCCGAAGACCTGGATGGCCAGCGCGCCGGTCAGGGTGAGGAAATAGGCGGCGAGCGGCAGGAGGATGTCCAGCCCCTGGGTCGCGAAGGTGCGGGTGATCAGCGCGAAGACACCATAGGGGGCGAGCCGCATGATCCACTCGACCATGTGCATGATGACGACGTCGAGATCGCTGAAGAAGTTGAGCACGTGCCTGCCGCGCGCGCCCGACATCGTCACTGCCACGCCGAACAGCAGCGCGAACACGATGATCTGCAGCATATTGCCCTCGGCCATGGCCGCGACCGGGTTGGTCGGTACCATGTCGATCAGCACCTGGGTGAGCGGCGGCGCCGGCTTGCCGGTGAAGGTGGCGGCCGTGCTGCCGGCATCGAAGCCCCGGCCCGGCCCGACAAGGCTCGCCAGCGTCAGCGCGAGCGTGACGGCGATCGCCGTCGTGGTCAGGTACAGCGCCAGCGCCTTGATGCCGATGCGCCCCAGCGCATTGAGGTCGGAGAGCGACGTGACGCCCGCAACCAGCGACACGAAGACCAGCGGCACCACCATCATCTTCAATGCCGCCACGAAAACCGAGCCGACCACATACAGCAGGCCGTCGACCAGCGCCAGCTGCACCCAGGGGGCCGTTCCCAGTTGATTGACGACGACGCCCAGCACGATCCCCGCGAGCATCGCGATCACGATCTGGCGGGTGAGGCGGTGGGTTCCGGGCGCGGCCATGTGGATTCAGGGCAGTCTCGACATGTCGCGAGTTTAACAGGGTGGCGCCAACCGGCTGCCGCAGAGCGGGCGGGCGATGTTATCCTGAACTACCCGCGCGTACGCGGGTCTCTCTGGTCCAATGCCAACCGTTTTCTCACCCATCGAAAAATCCATGACTACCCCGTTCTTTCTGCAACGACTCGTATTGTTTTTCAGCGTATTGATCGCCCCGGCCGTCTGGGGCGCGCCCATCATTCCGCCGCCGCCCGAACTGGCCGCCAAGTCCTGGGTCCTGATGGATGCCGCCAGCGGCAACATCCTGGTCGACCATCAGGGCGAACTGCACCTGCCGCCCGCCAGCCTGACCAAGCTGATGACCGCCTACATCGCGACGCAGGAAATCAAGCAAGGCCGGCTGCATGAAAACGACATGGTCACCATCAGCGAAAAGGCCTGGCGCACGGGCGGCTCCAAGATGTTCGTCAAGGTGGGTAACCAGGTCTCGGTCAACGACCTGTTCCACGGCATCATCATCCAGTCGGGCAACGACGCCAGCGTGGCGCTGGCCGAGCATATCGCCGGCGACGAGACGGCCTTCGCCGCGATGATGAACGCGGAAGCCAAGCGGCTCGGCATGAAGGACACCCACTTCATGGACGCCACGGGCCTGCCCAACCCCGGCCATTATTCGAGTGCCCGCGACATGGCCATCCTGGCGCGCGCCATCATTTATGCGGACCCGGCCCACTACGCCATCTACGCGCAGAAGGATTTCACCTGGAACGGGATCCACCAGCCCAACCGCAATCTCCTGCTGTGGCGCGTCGAAGGCGTCGATGGTCTGAAGACGGGGCACACCGAGGAAGCCGGCTACTGCATGGTGGCCTCGGCACAGAAGAGCGGCGAACGCCTGATCGCCGTCGTCTTCGGCACCGACAGCGAAGCCGCGCGCGCCACCGAAACCGCCAAGCTGCTGGGCTACGGCTTCCGCTTCTTCGAGACCAAGGTGTTCAACAAGAAGGGCGACGTGCTGGCCGCGGCACCGGTCTGGAAAGGCGCTGCGCGCACCGTCAAGGCCGGCGTGAACGCCGACCTGGCCGCTACGGTGGCCCGTGGCGAGGCGGCTAAACTCACCACCCAGCTCGTGCTGAAGCCTACCCTGATCGCCCCGGTGAAGCAGGGCGACGTCATCGGCAAGGTCGAAATCCGCCAGGGCGACAAGGTGGTCAGGCAGGCCGACGTGGTCGCGCTGGAGAACGTGGATGAAGGCGGCTTCTTCCGCCGCATCTGGGACAGCATTCGCCTGTTCTTCAAGGGGATCTTCGGCTGACGGAGGCTTTTGGCGCGAATGACGAAAGGGGCCCGGAGCGGCCCCATTTTTGCGCGTGCAGCCGGATGCCATGGAGCCCCAAGCCCACTGAACACGGGCAGTCCAGTGGGCTGGTCGCATAAAATGCGTTCACGCACAACCTTGGCCCGCCTTATGGCGGATCTTTTTTGCTGCTGCCATTCGAACTGCCGGCAACATCCTTGGACTGCATATGCAAATATTGTTCCCGTGTTGCTGCGATATCGATAAGTGGCTGACGGGAATAGGGTTTATTAAAGCGGTTATTGAGTCAAACAACGGGATGTCGCGGGGCGTCCGCCGGAGTGTAAAAAAATCCGAATGCCACGGCAGGGTCGGCGTGAAGGTCGCCGAGCTTACGCGCCCTTGCGCCGGACAAATCCGAGGGCGCCCAGGCCGAGGCCAAGCAGCGCGATGGAGGCAGGCTCGGGCACACCGGCAGGCGGATCCGTGAAAACAACGACGTCCTGCGTCCTGTTGGACGTGCCGTCGTTCAGATAAGTGAGCGTCCAGGTTCCCGGACCGCTAAAGGGGGCCGTGTCCAGATTGAGCAGCCACGCATTGGCCAGCTTGCCGAAGTCTGAATCCACTGTGCCCTGGTTCACGCGGAAACCCGGGTCTGTCGTATCGACCCGATAGATTCCGTTGTCAGGCGTTCCGTAAGCGATTTCCCAGACAGCCAGCTGAAAGGCCGCGGACTCCAGCCTGGTATCGACGCTGCTGTATACCTCATTGGCCAGGCGCGTGAGCTGGTTGACCCGCGTGGCACCACTTGGCCCGCCCGGGCGCAGACCATCCAGCACGCTGGCAAGATCGCTGGCGGTGGCCACGTTGTACGAAACGCTGCCGCCGATCATCCAGTGATAGATATCGACACACCACGCGTTGAATTGGCCCGTACTGGAGAAATCATGGCCAAGGTCTTTGGTGGTGAAACTGTCCCCGCCAATGCTGACGCCGACAAGATTGATCGCCGAGTTGGGGTTGGGCGCGACCGAGCCTGTACGGTAACCTACCGACGCGCCGCCGAAATCGGCCGAACCCGCATAGGACGTAAGAATGGCCCCTGCCAGGGCCGGTTGACTCGCCATCAGGGAACCGATCAAAGCCGCTATCGGCAGGAGATTATGGATTTTCATTGCAGCCTCAATTCATGGTCTTTTTCAGGAAAAGGCCTGTGCATGAATTGTGCCGAACCACGAGGCGCTTGATAATCATCGTCTTATGGCCTGGCGCCGTCGTTGCATGAACATTTTCTGTTGAACTTTCGGCGCGAACGGAAGAAATTCGACATTCCGGCCCGCTGCCCGGGACGAGCCTGGCGGTTTGGCAGGCGGCAGACCGGCTGGCTTCGAAGAGGGGCTTTCGCCGTCCAGCCGGAAATTAAAAGGGCCGCATGCGCGGCCCTTTCTGTAGGTTGCGGGGCAGGTTTTACTTCTTCGCCGTGCGCCGCAGGCGGTTCAGCAGCCGCCGCGCCAGTTCACCGAACAGCTCGGTCTGCGTCGGGTGCGGGAAGATCGCCTTGGCGACCTGGTTCAACGTCATATCGCCGGCCACCATCATCACGCCGATGCCGATCAGGGTGTCGGTGTGGTCGGCCAGGTAGTGCACGCCGATGATGCGGCCCGTGACCTTGTCGGCCACCAGCTTGATCATGCCCTCGGTCTCGCCGGTGATCATCGCCTTGGCGTCGATGCTCATCGGCATCTTGGCTTCCACCGCGTCGATGCCCCTGGCCTTGGCCTGCGCCACGGAGAGGCCGACGAAGCCGGCCTGCGGGCGCGAGAAGGTGACGCCGCAATCCTTGTCCTGGTCGTATTCGCTGCCATGGCCCAACAGATTGTCGGCGGCGACGCGGCCCTGGGTGGCGGCGGTGTGGGCGAGCATGTAGCCGCCGATGACGTCGCCGACCGCGTAGATGTGCGGCGCACTGGTCTGGCAACGCGTGTTGACCTTGATCGCCGCGCCGTCGAGTTCGACCCCGACCTTGTCCAGATTCAGCTTGCTCGTATCGGGACGCTTGCCGGTCGCCATCAGGATGACGTCGCAGTCGAACACGGATTCGACGCCGTCCTTGTCGGCATAGCGCAGCGTCATCGCGCCGGGCTTGCCGCTGGCTTCCTTGATGTCGGCGCCGGTGACGACGGTGATTTCCTTTTCCAGCGAGGCGATCAGGACCTTGCCGATTTCCTCCTCGATTTCGGCGAGGATGCGGTCATGGCGTTCCAGCATCAGCACCTCGGTGCCGAAGTCGCGGAAGATCTGCGCCATTTCCACGCCGATGACGCCGCCGCCGACGATGCCGAGTTTCTTCGGAGGCGCGGATAGATTCCAGATGGTGTCGGAAGTGACCACGCCGCCGGTCGCCAGGTTCTCGCGTGCGCCGGGAATCGGCGGCACGAAGGCAGGGGCGCCGGTGGCGATGACTGCGGCGCCGAAGCTGACGGTATACGGCTCGCCTTCGACCGGCGTGATCTTCAGCGTGTGGGCGTCGACAAATTCGCCGAAGCCTTCGCGCACGTCGATCTTCATTCCCTTGTCGGCTTTCAGCGCCATGTCGCCGCGGCTGGTCTGCACCCAGCGGCGATGCTTCTCGACCTGTTTCCAGTTGAGCTTGGGCGTGTTGGTGCCGTCGACGCCCATCTCGGCGTCGTGCACGCGGTTGCGGATGACGTCGGCCGCGGCGCGCCATGCCTTGGACGGGATGCAGCCGCGCCACAGGCATTCGCCGCCGGGGAAGGGCTCGTTGTTGACCATCATCACCTTGATGCCGTGGTCGGCCAGGTCGCGCGCGCAATCCTCGCCGCCAGGGCCGCCGCCGACCACCACCACGGGCACGTCCCAGTTGCCTTCGGGGATGGGTGAGACCGGCGCGCTGATGGTTGCGGCCGTGCCGGAGACGGTTTCAGCCGCAATGGCGCCGGCTGCGCCCAGCCAGGCGTCGGGCGCCTCGATGGTCTGCTTCAGCGTGGCCAGATACAGCGCGACATCGGCGCCGTTCAGAACGCGGTGATCACCGGTGATGGTGAACGGGGTGCCCTGCGGACCATTGGCGGCGATCGCCAGTATCGCGGAAATGCCGGGGGTGGGGATCGCGGTGAAGTGCGACACGCCCAGCATGCCCATGTTGGAAATGGTGAAGGTGGGATTGGAATACTCGGCCGGCGCCAGCTTGCGCACGCGGGCGCGTTCGACCAGGCCGGTCCAGTCGCCTTGCAGCGTTTCCAGCGGCTTCTTCTCGATGCCATGCAGGATCGGCACGACCAGGCCGCCGTCGTTCGACATCACCGCCACGCCGAAGTCGTGATTGCTGCGCTCGACCAGCTTGTCGACCGGCTGGTAGGCCCAGTTCATGCGCGGGAATTTCGCCATCGCCACCGAACAGGCCTTGGCGATCGCCACCGTCACCGAGACTTTCCTGGCCTTGGCGGCGGCGGTCAGCGCGGCCGTGTCGATGTTCACCGTGACGTTGAAGGTCGGCAGCGTGAGCGAGGCCGTCATCGCGTGGCTCACGGCTTTTTCCATCGAGGTCATTGCGCGGCCCTGGCCGGGCACGTCGACCTGCGGCAGCGAGTGGGCGACTTCCTGCATCGAGGGGCGCGCACGCGCCACGTCGGCGGAGACGATCACGCCGGACGGTCCGGTGCCGGCCAGGCCGGTGAGATTCACGCCCAGTTGCGCCGCCACCTTGCGCGCATAGGGGCTGGCCTGGCGGCCTTGCGGGCGCGCCACCGGCGGCATGTTGCCGGCTGCCGAGATCTGCGCAGGCGCGGTCTTGGGGGTGGGGATGTGCGCCGGCCTGTCGGCCGAGGGCGGGGCCACCTTGTGGGTGTCCCGGACCTTGTGGTCGGCGCTGATGGTGACGCCGGTATCGTTGGCCTTGGCGGCATCGTCGACGATGAAGGCCATCGGGTGGCCGACCTCGACCACGCTGCCGACGTCGGCGATCGGGCCGGAGAGGAAGCCTTCCTGGAACACCTCGACGTCCATGATGGCCTTGTCGGTCTCGACCGTGGCGACGATGTCGCCGCGCTTGATGACGTCGCCCGGCTGTTTTTCCCAGGTGACGACCACGCCCTCGGTCATGGTGTCCGAGAGCTGCGGCATCACGATCGGCGTGCCGGCGTGGTGCGGGATCATCTCGGTCTGCGCCTGTTCTTCCACCACTTCGTCGGCGGCAATCGCCACGTCGCCTGCGGTGTCGGTGATGTAGCCGAGCGCCGCGCCGACGGCGATGGTCGCGCCGACGTTGGCCAGCGGGCCGGCCAGATAGCCGGCCTTGAACACTTCGACGTCCATGATGGCCTTGTCGGTCTCGACCGTGGCGACGATGTCGCCGCGTTCGACCTTGTCGCCCGGCTGCTTTTCCCAGGTGACGACCACGCCCTCGGTCATGGTGTCCGAGAGCTGGGGCATGGTTATCGCATAGTGTTGGGACATGCTTGGTTCCTAATTCTTTGTTTATCCGCGAAGGACGCGAAGAGACACGAAGAAAACCTTATGGATGATGACTTCGCGGCCCTTCGCGTCCTTAGTGGACAAAAAGGTTTTTTACGCTTTTCCGAACAGTTTCAGAACAGCCTTGACCACATCCTCGTGATCCGGGATCGCCGCTTTTTCCAGCGTGTGGTTGTAGGGTTGTGGCACCAGTGCCGAATGCACGCGCACCGGCGCGGCATCCAGTTCGAAGAAGCACTCTTCGTTGATGATGGCGATGACTTCGGAGCCGACGCCGACCGGCGCTTCGTCTTCTTCGGCGATGACGGCGCGGTGGGTCTTGCTGACCGATGCCTTGATGCCTGCGCGGTCCAGCGGCGACAGCGAATAGAGGTCGACGACCTCGGCCGAGATGCCGTATTGCTTGTCGAGGATCTCGGCGGCCTTGAGACACCAGTGCACCGAGATGTTGTAGCCGAAGAGCGTCACGTCGGTGCCCGAGCGCGTGACTTCCGACCCTTCCAGCGGCATGAAATATTCGCCGTCCGGGACCTCGCCCTTCATGTTGTACATGAGTTCGTGTTCGTTGATGAACACGGGGTCGTCGCAACGGATCGCCGACTTCAGCAGACCGTAGGCCTGCTTGGGGTTGGACGGCGTCACCACGCGCAGGCCGGCGATGCCCATGAACACCTTTTCCATGCGTGCCGAGTGCTGCGCACCGAGCTGGTGCGCCGCGCCGCCGGCGGAGCGGAACACGCACGGCGCGGTCAGCTGGCCGCCCGACATGTAGCGCACCTTGGCGGCGGAGTTGAACATCTGGTCCATCGCCAGCCAGGCGAAGTTGACCGACATGATCTCGATGACGGGACGCACGCCGAGGAAGGAGGCGCCGATGCCGAGGCCGGTGAAGCCGCCTTCGGAGATGGGGGTGTCCATCACGCGCAGCGGGCCGTATTTCTCGTACAGGCCCTTGGTGGCCTTGTAGGTGCCGCCGGCCACGCCGATGTCTTCGCCCATGCAGATGACGAGCGGGTCGCGCGCCATTTCTTCGTCGTGGGCGCGCTGGATCGCTTCCCAGTACATGATGTTTGCCATGCTGTCTTTTCCTTAAACCTTAAGCGGCCTTGCCCGTGAGCCACGGGAGCTGGGTTGCGCGATCGGCGAATACGTATTTTTCGAGGTCCTCGACGCGCGGTTCGGGCGATTCCTCGGCGAATTTGATGACTTCGTTCTCGATGTAGGCGTCGGTGTCCTTTTCCAGTGCCTCGAACTCGGCCATGGTCATGGCGCCGTCCTTGATCAGGCGGTCGCGCAGGATGAAGATGGGATCGCGCTGCTTCCACATCTCTTCCTCTTCGCGCGAGCGGTAGCCGCGCGAGTCGGACATCGAGTGGCCGCGATAGCGGTAGGTCATCAGTTCGAGGAAGTAGGGGCCGTTGCCGGCACGCACGTGATCGACCGCCTTGCGCGCGGCCTCGTAGACGATCTCGATGTCCTGGCCGTCGCACTCTGCTGCCGGGATGTTGTAGCCCGCCACGCGCTTGTGCTGGTGCACCACGGCGGTGGAGCGCTCGATCGAGGTGCCGATGCCGTACAGGTTGTTTTCGCACACGAACAGCACCGGCAGCTTCCACAGTGCGGCCATGTTCAGGGTTTCGTGGAACACGCCCTGGTTGTTGGCGGCATCGCCGAGGAAGCAGATGGCGATCTCGTCGCCGCCCTTCAGCTGGATCGCCTTGGCGATGCCGGCCGCCAGCGGGAAGGGGCCGCCGACCAGTGCGTAGCCGCCCATGAAGCGCTTGTCGGCATCGAAGATGTGCATCGAGCCGCCGCGTCCCTTGCTTGATCCGGTTTCCTTGCCATACAGCTCGGCCATCACTTCCTTCGGATCGGCGCCGCACTTGATGGCGTGGACGTGGTCGCGGTAACCGGTGATCACGTAGTCGTGGCCGGGGCGCGCCGCCTCCATCACGCCGTTGCAGCAGGCTTCCTGGCCGGGATAGAGGTGGAGGAAGCCGCCGATCTTGCGTTCGATATAGGCCTGATAGCAGCGCTCTTCAAAACGGCGGTGCAACACCATTTCGCGCAGCACGCGTTTCTTGTCTTCAATCTTCATTCGGTTACCCTTGGTGGATGGGCTCGGAAAAAGCGCCGGAAAAATTCAAACGCGCAATTATCCGGTAAACCCCGCCAACCATCAAGAAAACGCCATCCCCAAGGAACCGACATGCTGCCTAAACTCGCTGAAAACAAACAGGAAATCACTGCCAAATCGCTGGAAAGTGCGGGCCATGCGCTGCTGCTGCTGCCGGTGTCGAAAATCCTGCCCGATATCCCGGGCAGTGCCGAACTCAAGGCCGTGATGAAGCGGCGCGATCTCAAGCCCGACGCGCTGGCGAAGACGCCGGTGGCGGTGCAGCTGGCCGGCGGCACGCTCGCGGTGTTTGTCATGCTCAAGGCCGACGCCAGCACCTTCGAGACGCACGAACAGAGTCGCAAGGCGCTGGCCCTGTTGCTGGCCGAGCACCCGAAGTCGCTGACGCTGGCGGCGTTTGGCGACGAGGCATTCAGGGCGCGTGCCGCCGAGGCCGCGGTGTATGCCGCGCTGGTCAATGCGGTGCCGCTGCCGTCGCGCAAATCCAAAAGCGATGCCGTGGTGAAATCCGTGCAACTGTTCGGCCACAAGTCCGCCGACGGCTTTGCCCGCGTGCAGGCGCTGGCCGAGGGCAACCTCCTGACCCGCAGCCTCACCGTGCAGGGACCGGACGAGCTCACCCCCGGCGTCTACCGCAAGCGCATCAAGGCACTGGCCAAGCAGTACGGCTGGACCGTCGAGGAATACGCCTTCGACAAGCTGAAGAAGATGGGCGCGGGTGCCTTCTGCGCGGTGGCGCAGGGGTCGCCGGCGAAAGATGCGGCGATCGTGCGCATCAGCTACAAGGGCGCGGGCGCAAAGAGCAAGTCGAAGAAGGTGGCGTTCGTCGGCAAGGGCATCTGCTTCGACACCGGCGGCCACAACCTCAAGCCGGCCAAATACATGCAGGGCATGCACGAGGACATGAACGGTTCGGCGGTGGTGCTCGGCATTCTCGCCGCGGCCTCGAAACTCAAGCTGCCGGTTGCGCTGGATGGCTGGGTCGCGCTGGCCGAAAACCACATCAGCCCCCAGGCCTACCGGCAGAACGAAGTGGTGAAAGCCTTGAACGGCACCACCATCGAAGTCGTCCATACCGACGCCGAAGGCCGCATGGTGCTGGCCGATACGCTGACGCTGGCCTCAAAGAGCAAGCCCGACCTCATCGCCGACTTCGCCACGCTCACCGGCTCCATGCACTACGCGCTCGGCAGCCGCATGTCCGGCGTGTTCGCCACGTCCAGCGCGCTTGCGCACTCGGCTTCACGCGCGGCGACGGTCAGTGGCGAGCGCATCGTCGTCTTTCCCTACCCCGAGGATTACGACAGCAGCCTCGATTCGACGGTGGCCGACGTCAAGCAGTGCAGCATGGAAGGCGAGGCCGACCACATCCTCGCCACCCGTTTCCTGTCGCGCTTCGTCGGCGACACGCCGTGGCTGCACATGGATCTGTCTGGCCACAGCTGCAAGGGCGGGCTGGGCGCGGTGATGAGCGATGCCAATGGCTTCGGCGTGGCGTGGGCGATGGCGTTGCTGGATCAGTTGAAAGGCTAAGGTTGATCAATCTTGGTTGTGCTGGCGCTTGGCTGGCTTGCGCATGGCATATCTCATGCATGCCAGCCCAAGGATAGTCAGCGCGAGGCTCTGTGGCTCGGGTACGCCTGCCACGTCTCCATCCCGTACTGCCCATGCCTGGAATGATTCGGATTTTGGATAAAGGGCAATTGGATACAAGAAGCCGCCAACATCGCTGGCCCAGGCGGCATTCCCATCTTCAGCGCCATACCAAAAGGGTACAGAGCCAATATTCGAGAAAGGGGAGTTGCCGGGCACGCATGCGCTGCCTTGATTGGAGTTATTGAGAACGGTAGGCTGAAAACAAATCCCCGCTGCTAAGGTGGTTGATGGCCCAAGTAGGATTTCGCTGAAGATAATGGAGAAGCCAAACCCGGAACTGACGATGTTGAGTTGGGGTAAACGCCAATCGTCATAACCGCCGTAAGTCAGATTTTCCACCCATGCCATCGCATCGTCCCAGCTCATCAATCCGTCGCTGTCGTACCCGCTGGTCTTTGCGTAGTTCGCATCCTGCAGCCAAGTGAGATTCTGGAAGCTGTCGTAGATCATGCCGTTCCCCCTGTCGATCAGCGTCGCACTGGCAGTGCCAGCCCAGCTCAACGTTGCAGCCAGAATCTGCATGCACGCAATCTTCTTCATGCGTATCCTCCCTTTGGTTTTTATTGATGTTGATGCCAATTTGACTTCCGCAATGGCTAAGCAAGTAATGGGCCATGGGGTTTTGTCCGTTGTCCAACAATCACTTGGCACTTGCGGAAAATTGCCGTGAAAGCGCGATGTCAAATTTCTCGACAAATCTCCTGACGCGAACGCCCGCCATCGAGCCTCTCTACGTCGACGACACCTTGCTAGTGATCGACAAACCGAGCGGCCTGCTGGCCGTTCCAGGGCGAGGCGCCGACAAGCAGGATTGCCTGAGCACGCGGGTGCAGGCCCGCTTTGCCGATGCCCTGATCGTGCATCGCCTGGACATGGCCACCTCCGGGTTGATAGTGATGGCGCGCGGGCCGGCGGCGCAGCGCGCGTTGAACAAGGCCTTTGCCGCACGCGAAGTGAAGAAGCGCTATGTCGCGGTCGTGGCCGGCCGGCTGGAGGCGCAGCCAGAAGGCTGGGGTCTGATCGATCTCCCCATCATCGTCGACTGGCCGAACCGCCCCTTGCGGGTCGTCGATCGCCAGCTCGGCAAACCGAGTCTCACCCGCTGGCGCGTGCTGGGAACAGACGAGGCCGGAACACGCACCCGTGTCGAACTCGAACCCGTCACCGGTCGTTCGCACCAGTTGCGCGTCCATCTGCGCGAACTGGGGCATCCCATTCTCGGTGACGCGCTCTACGCGCCGCCCGATGTCCAGGCCCGGGCCGGACGTCTGTTGTTGCATGCCTGCTCCCTGCATTTCGCCCATCCGCTGACCGGCGAGTCCCTGGCGTTCGAGAGTCCCGCTCCGTTCTGATCGCCGACCCGATCGGGTCGGCCGTCGCGCGCAGGCTGCCGGCGGCGCGCAGTCACATGTCTGTCATATGGCGCAGATACATTCCCCACAGCGCCTTCAGTTTCTGGCGTTGATGTCGGACGCACCTCAAATCCGAAACCGCCCGATCCGGAAGGCGGCGGCTCAGGAAATCCAACGCTTGCTTATACATGGGTAGGGAATGTCACTCGCAAACATGAAAATCGGCGCCCGCATGAGTGCCGGGTTCGGCCTGGTTCTGGCCTTGACACTGCTGATGGCGGTGCTTGGCCTGATGCGCATGTCGCAGATCCAGGCGCATCTCGATGAAGTCACCGGCGACCACATGGTCAAGATCAGGCTGGTCGGTACCATGCGTGATGCCCTGCAGACCGCAGCCATCTCGGTCCGCGACCTCGTCCTGCTGACGGACGACGGTGCCATGGACGCTGAAGCGCAGCGTGTCCGTGCACAGCGAAAGCGGTATGCCGAGACGAGCAGCAAGCTGACGGCCATGGTGGCGGGCGATGCGGAAAAGGCGCTGCTCGCCAGGATTGACGCGGCGCGGGCGCAGACCGATCCCCTGCTCGACAAGGCGATGGAGTTCGCGCTCGGCAATCCCATAGCGGCGACACAGGTGCTGGTCGGTGAAGCTCGTCCGGCACAGGACCAATGGAGCAAGGCGCTGGAAAACATGGCCGGGTTCCAGGAACAGCAAAGCACCCAGGCCGTGGCCGACGCCGAGGCGGCCTATAGCGGTGCGCGTACGCTCATGCTTGCCATGACGGCCTTGTCGCTGGCTCTGGGCAGCCTGGTTGCCTGGCTGATCACACGTTCCATCACGACCCCGATCCGGCATGCCGTGAAGCTGGCCGAGAGCGTCGCCGCCGGCGACCTGACGCGGACAGTCGATGTCCATTCGA
>CAZHKS010000005.1:0-221371 GCA_964533095.1 uncultured Thiobacillus sp.
CTGCCCAACGTGCCGGAAGACTACGTGCACCGCATCGGCCGCACCGGCCGCGCCGGAACCACCGGCTCGGCGCTGTCGCTGGTGGACGACGAGGAAATCGGCTACCTGCGCGATATCGAGAAGCTGATCAAGCGCTCGATCGTGCGGGTCGAGGTCGAAGGCTTCACGCCGCCGCCCAAATCCGAACTGATGTCCGACGAACGCCCGCCGCGCCCGCCGCAAGGACGCGGTGGCCAGCGTCAGGGGCAGAACGCGGGACAGCGCCAGGGACAGGGTTCAAGGCAGGCGCAACCCGGCAATCGCAATGCAGCGGGACGCGCGCCGCAGGGGACGTCCGCATCAGGCAGCGCCAAACCCGCACCCAACCGTGCCGTGCCGAGCCAGTCGCAGCCGCGCAAACCGCGTCCGCAGGCAGCCCTGTTCTCGGCCAAACCCGGCACGCGCGGGCATTGATCGGGCTTGAGCGGCTCGGGCGAGGCTGGAACAATCGCTGTCATGGAAACACTCGCCAGCTACGACGAACTGCCCTACGACAGCCTGCCCCTGTCTGAAACCCAGCCGGATTTCCTGACTGCAGTCGCGACGCTGCATGGCTTCGATGCGCCCGACCCGACACGGGCACGCATCCTCGAACTCGGCTGTGCCTCAGGCGGCAACCTGATTCCGCTGGCATGGCGCTGGCCCGACGCCGAATGCGTAGGCGTGGAATTGTCGCGCGTACAGGCGGAGGCGGGCGCTGATTTTATCCGTCGCCTGGGCCTGTCCAACGTATGCATCGTGCATGGCGATCTTGCCGCGTTGCCTGCGGACCTGGGCGAATTCGATTACATCATCGCGCATGGCGTGTTTTCCTGGGTGCCGCCAGCCGTTCAGGGGGCGTTGCTCGATGCCTGCCGGCGGCATCTGACGCCGCAAGGCGTGGCCTATGTCAGTTTCAATGTCGCGGCGGGCTGGGAGCCACTCCAGCCCCTGCGTGCGGCCCTGGTCGAGCGCACCTCTGCCGCGTTGCCCGCACCTGCACGTTTTGAGGAAGCGCTGCGGATACTGGACGAACTGGAAGCTGAATGGACCGATCCGGTTCTGCTGAAGGAAATCGCCTATCTCAAATCAGCTTCGCCGTCCTACCTGTTCCATGAATACCTCGCCGAATTCAACAGGCCGATGCGGTTTGCCGAATTCGCCGCACAGCTCGAGATTCACGAACTGCGCTACCTCGGCGAAGCTGGGCCGCGTCACGCCGTGGTCGAGCTTGAAGATGCCTGGGGCCTGGCTCCCGAGGGCATGGCCGGACGCTGGCTGGACGCCGAGGATACGCTCGACGAGGCGCACGCCACCCGCTTTCGTCGGGCACTGATTGCGCGCGCCGATGCACCGTGTGCCCGGCCGCCGCAGGCCGAGGCTCTGCGCGGTCTTGCGTTTTATGCAGACCTGCACAGCGATGACGAGATCGATCTGGAGACGGCGGGCGAGCAGGCCTTCATCAATGCCGCGGGCAATGCCTTTCCAGTGGCGACTCCCGCCATGAAAATGGGCGCAATGATCCTGTCAGCGGCCTATCCTGCCGCCCTGACGTATGCAGACTTGCTGGCCGCCGTCAGGCAGGGGATGGGCGACCATGGCATTGCCGGGCACGTCGACGAGGCCGGTTTTCGCAATGCCCTGTTTTCTCTGGTGATGGCGCACGGCGTGATGCCGGGCGTGACCTTCGATTCATATGCGGATGAACCGGGTGATCGGCCCCGCGCGCATCTCCTGGCGCGATTGCAGGCGCAGACGCCCGGCTGGGTGGTGAGTGGTGCGCACCAGATGACGCTGGACCTGGATGCGCCGGGACGCATGCTGCTGGGCCTGCTGGATGGCAGCCGCACGCTCGATGAACTCTCGGTCGTCCTGCGGGAAGCGCTGGCCGAAGCAGGATGCGACCAGACGCTGGAAACGGCCCGGGCCATGACACACCGACTGGTATGGTTGTTTGCGCGCCAGGGGATGCTGACAGCCTAGCCGAAGGCAAGGGATGTCGATTTGTGCCAATGGCCGTATTCCCGGTCAAAGCTTGGCGATGAAGCTGGCGCAGCTTTCCTTGGGCATGGGGCGGCTGAAGTAATAGCCCTGCAGCATTTCCACACCCATTTCCTTGAGGATGACCGCGGTTTCATGGTCTTCGACACCTTCGGCAACCAGGCTCAGTTGCATGGCGTGCCCCATTTCCACGATCGTTTTGACCAGGATTCGTCCTTCCTGGGTCTTGATGCGGCGCACGAATGAAATATCAATCTTGATTTCGTCGAAAGGAAGTTCATGCACATGGGATAGCGATGAAAATCCCGTGCCGAAGTCATCCAGCGACAAGGTGAAGCCTGCATCCGAGAGCTTTTGCAGATAGCCCTTGGCCAGTTCGATACCTTGCAGGGCAATGCTCTCGGTAATTTCCAGTTTGATCTGTCCGGGGGATAAGCCGAATTGCTGCACCATGCCAAGCAGCATTGGATAAAAATCCCCGGACATCAATTGACGTTTCGAGACATTCACCGCCAATTTCAGTCCGGCAGAAACGCCGCTGCATTGGCTGAAGTGATGCAGTGCCTGTTCCAGCACCTGTCGCCCCACCTCATTGATGAGCCCCAGATTCTCCGCAAGGGGAATGAAGCTTGCCGGGCTCACCCAGCCATACTCATCGTCATGCCAGCGCGCCAGCGCTTCCATGCCGACTATGCATCTTGGGTCGTTGGCATCCATGACCGGCTGATAGTGAACCTGAAGCAGGCCGTGTTTGACTGCTGCCACGAAGCGCGACGTCATGCCCACGTCTTCATAGCCCGTGGCCTGGGTCTGCAGGTCGCCATACATCTGGATGTTGTTTCGGCCTTGCGATTTCGCATAGAACAGGGCCTTGTCGGCCTGCACCAGAAGCGCTTCCCCCGTGGTGGCGTCATCGGGATAGACCGCTATGCCGATACTGAGTGTTACGACCGTGTCGTTGTACAGCTTGTCGAGGCTGTGCTGCAATTCACGCATCAGATCGTTTGCAAGCTTGCGTGCAATTTCCGGATCCTGGGAAAAGGGTAGCAGCACCACAAACTCATCGCCGCCCCAGCGGGCCAGCATGTCCGTTTCGCGCAGATTCGCACGAAGGATGTTGCCCACATCGATCAGGAGCTGGTCCCCGGTTTTATGGCCATGCAAATCGTTGATTTGCTTGAAATTGTCCAGATCTATGAACAGCAGGGAAAATTTCGTGCGGGCATTGCCTGCCAGTCTGATTTCCTCGTTGATGCGAACGTCAAGATGCACCCGGTTGGGCAGGCTGGTCAGGGCATCATGCATGGCCATGTGGCTGATGCGCTTTTCCTGCTTGTGCGCTTCGGTTACATCGCGCAGCACGCCACGAATCCCGTGTACCGTTTCCTGCTTCCGGTACAAGGCAAACTTTCCCTCGACCCAGTGTTCATGGAAATCTTCGCGCAGCATGCGAAAGCGCATGCTCATGGTGCCCGTGCTTTCTTTCAGCAGGGCTTGCAGCAGTTGTTCGAATGTAGCCCTGTCTTCTTCATGCAGGAACCCGGTAAATGGGCGATCCAGGAAGAGGGCGTTGTCCGGCTGGTCGCCGCCAAGGAGTTCACGCCAGTGCTCGGACATGAAAACCAGTGTGCCGTCCTGACCCAGTTCGATGACAACTTCATTCAGCAATCCCAGCGTGTCATAGAACGCTGCTCTTGCTTCCGCTTCTGCGTTGGCCAGGCCTAAATGCCTGATTTCATCGAGTTCGCTGCGGAAGCTCAATTTTTTCAGCAGGATCTCCATCATGCAGAATTTTGTGAAACCCGACTGGAACAAATTGAAGCCGACGAAGAGCAGGACGGAAAGCCACAGCCAGGTCCATTGCGGCTTCAAGTAGATCAGCACGCCACAGACAACAACGAACCCGCCCGCAATGGTGCGGATCGTAGGCTCAATATAGGCTTGTCTTTTCATGCAGGATTGGTGGCTGAGGGGATCACGGTCTGGTGCTACATCGCATTGCGCCAGGCAGAGCATTCCCGTTCCGCAATTTTCTATTTTATCCATGGTCGGTAGAGTGTCTTTCGGCACAATTGACCTGATCTTGAGTTGGCAAGGGCGGAAAACCATGTGACCGCCTGGCATTCAGGTTAACAAGATCCTTTAGGATTGACTTGCGGCCCTCGATTTCAGAGGGGATTGAAGGCGACGAAATAATGGACTACCCGGCCGAGACGCGCACCGGTCAGGGCCACACTGCAACATGCGCACCTTGATGGGGAGGCAAAGTTGACGTTGCGCCGGTTGATTGAGGCAACGTCAAGGCACGGCTAGCGCGGTGCCTGCCAGCAGTTGTTGCCGACCTGAAAGCTCA
The DNA here is from genome assembly GCA_964533095.1 of uncultured Thiobacillus sp. Classification (GTDB taxonomy): domain Bacteria; phylum Pseudomonadota; class Gammaproteobacteria; order Burkholderiales; family Thiobacillaceae; genus Thiobacillus. Next base: position 4,373 of record CAZHKS010000005.1, read on the forward strand.
TCGAGAGTTGTTCGCTGGCGGGGTACAGCACGTATTTGAGGCCCAGATAATCCGATCCCTTGCGCCAGAACATCGCCAGCAGGTTTTTTTCGCCACTGGCGATGACGCTGGAGTAGGGAATGACCTTGAGCGGGTTGCCGTACAGGTTGGAATAGTTCGACGCTATGGTGACGAAATGGCGGAAATCCGGCTCGACTTCCTGGTCGAACGCCACCAGCTTGCCGTTGCAGAACGTGAACAGAAAGCGGCGGCCGGTCGGATTGCCGGGCAGGTCGTAGGCAAACAGGCCGTCGTTTCCGACCGCCAGGGTCTTGTCGAAATTCCAGGTCTTGAGGGCCTGCTCGACCTCGCTGCGGCTCATGCCGTTCTTGAACTCGCCGACTTCCCATGCCTGGGCGGGCAGACCGAACAGCAAGCCGGCAAGCAGGCAGAAGGCTCTCGTTCTGGAGGTCACGGCCTGCAAGAGGGTGTGCCGGATGATCCGTGGCATGTCGCTGCGACGGCGTGTCACTTGCCGCTGACGGCGCCAAAGACCTTTTTCAGCAGCTCGCTGCCGGCCTGCAGCGGATTGGCGCGGATCGCAGCCTCCTTCTCCCCGATCAGGGTATAGAGCCGGTCGAGTGCCTGCTGCGTGACGTACTGCTCGACATTGGCCTGCTTCTTGTCGACCAGGTTGAATTGCGCCGCCATGCCGGCATACTGGTTGTACTGCTGGGCCAGGCCGACCTTGTCGGTGTTCGCCTTGACGATGGGCTCAAAGCGTTCGGCGAGCTTGGCCTCCGTTTTCCTGCGGAAGAAATCAGTGGCCGAGGTTTGGCCGCCCGTGAGGATGCCCCTGGCGTCCTCCAGCGACATGTCCTTCACGGCATCGACCAGCAGGGTCTTGGCTTCAGGTACTGCAGCCTCGGCGGCACGGTTCATCGACAGCACAAGCTCGTCGGCCTGCTTGCCCATGCCGAACATGCGCATGGCTTTTTCGGCTTTCTGCAGGCTGGGCGGCAGCGGGATTTTCAGCGCGGCGTTGCCGAAAAAGCCGTCTTTCTGTCCGAGCTGGGCGACGGCCGCGTCGGCGCCGCGGGTCAGCGCCTCCTTCAATCCGGCATTGATGTCGGTGTTCGAGAGCGCATCGACGCCACCGGCCGACGGCTGGCTGGTGGGTTTGCTGATCACGCCCTTCAGCATTTCGCCAAAATCGAATGCATGGGCGGGCAGGGTCAGGGCAAGGCCGGCGGTGAGAATCATCCAGCGTCCTGAAGTTGAAGCGGGCATGGTGCGTCTCCTGGGAAGTTTCGGATTACAGCACTTCTGCAGCATAGTCTGCCAGGCGCGAACGTTCACCCCGCTGCAGGGTGACATGACCATTGTGCGGCCAGCCCTTGAAATGGTCGACCACGTAGGTGAGGCCGGAACTGCCTTCAGTGAGGTAGGGCGTGTCGATCTGCGAGATGTTGCCCAGGCACACCACCTTGGTCCCGGGACCCGCGCGGGTGATCAGGGTTTTCATCTGCTTGGGCGTGAGGTTCTGCGCCTCGTCGATGATCAGGAACTTGTTGAGGAAGGTGCGTCCGCGCATGAAGTTCAGCGACTTGACCTTGATGCGCGAGCGGATCAGGTCCTGGGTGGCGGCGCGCCCCCATTCGCCGGCGTCGTCGTCGCTCTTGTTCAGCACGTCGAGGTTGTCTTCCAGCGCGCCCATCCAGGGCGTCATTTTTTCCTCTTCGGTGCCGGGCAGGAAGCCGATGTCCTCGCCGACCGGGACGGTCACCCGGGTCATGATGATTTCGGTGTAGATTTTTTTATCCAGCACCTGGGCCAGGCCTGCGGCCAGCGTGAGCAGGGTCTTGCCGGTGCCGGCCTGGCCGAGCAGGGTGACGAAGTCGATCTCGGGATCCATCAGCACATTGAGCGCGAAGTTCTGCTCGCGGTTGCGCGAGGTGATGCCCCAGACGTTGTTCTTGTGGTGGCTGAAGTCGCGCACCGTGACCATCTCCGCCTGCTTGCCCTCGACCTTCAGAACCTTGGCATAGAGCGGATTGGGGCCTTCCTGGAAGACGAATTCGTTCGGCAGCAGGCTGGCGACCAGCGGTCCCTTGATGCGGTAATAGGTCTGGCCGTTGGCCTGCCACGATTCCATGCCCTTGCCGTGCGTGTCCCAGAAGTTGGCGGGCAGCTCGCGCAGGCCGGCATACAGCAGGTCGGTGTCTTCCAGCACCTTGTCGTTGAAGTAGTCCTCGGCCGGCAGACCCAGCGCACGCGCCTTGATGCGCATGTTGATGTCCTTCGACACCAGGATGACCTGGCGCTTGGGATAGTGGCGGGACAGGAACAGCACGACGCCGAGGATCTGGTTGTCGACCTTGCTGGTCGGCAGGCTCATCGGAATATCGCCGGTGATCGCTTCGGTCTGCAGGAACAGCTTGCCGGTGGCGGCCTTGTGGCTGTGTTCTGCCAGCGGCACGCCTTCTTCGATGCTGTCGAGCTTGCTGACGATCTCGTCGATGAAGCGGCTGGCCTGGCGCGCGTTGCGCGACACCTCTGTCATCCCCTTCTTGTGCTGGTCGAGTTCTTCCAGCGTGGCGATCGGCACGTAGACGTCGTGCTCCTCGAAGCGGTACAGGCTGGTGGGGTCGTGCATCAGCACGTTGGTGTCCAATACGAACAGCTTGGTCTGGGCGGCGGCTTTTCTCGGCATATATCGGGGTCGTTGTCGAAAAGGATGGGAATGCATTCATCCTACCTCAAGCCGAAGCCAGCTTGTCCAGTCATGAAACTAAACATGAATCCCGCCCGCCAGTGCGGATTTGACAGCGGATTTCTCAGTAGAATGTTCGGCTCTTCGGTTCGACATCACGAAACAGACATGATGCGTGCACTCGCCCGCAGCCACGGCACCCATGCGATCCGCCCGGGCTGCTGATCGCGCCGCCTGGTGGTTCCTGCTGGCCTTGATGTGGTCGCTGCCGCTCTGCGCCCAGGTCACCGCGCATATCCTGCTGCAGGATTCTCCGCTCGCCGGGTTCCAATACCACGCGGGCAAGCGGCTGTGGCCGCAGATGCGGGTGGGCGATGCGCTTGTCCTGAGACGCGAACCGGACAATCCCCACGATGCCAAGGCGGTGCGGGTGGAGTGGCGGGGCCACATGATCGGCTACGTGCCGCGCCGCGAAAACTCCGATGTGGCGCGTCTGCTCGACCGGGGACAGGTTCTGGACGCGCGCATTGTCCGCCTGTCCGATGTGCGCGACCCGTGGTCGCGGGTGCGCTTCGAGATACTGATACCCGTGCAACCCGACGGGCAGGGCCATGAAACGCCTGATTATCTGCAGCAACCGGTAAAATCGCACGGATGAAACTGCTCGTTCTCGATACCTCCACCGAATGGTGTTCGGCTGCGCTGTGGCTGGACGGCCGCATCCAGGCGAAGCGGGTGCTGGCTGGACAGCGGCACAGCAGCCTGTTGCTGCCGATGGTGGACGAACTGCTGCGCGAGGCGGCCATCAGCCTGCGCCAGCTCGATGGCATCGGCTACGGGGCGGGCCCCGGCTCGTTTACCGGCCTGCGCATTGCCTGCGCCGTGACGCAGGGCCTGGCGTTCGGTGCCGACCTGCCGGTGGCGGGCGTCTCCACGCTGGAATCCGTCGCCGAGCAAACGGGCGCAGACAGGGTGTTGACCGTGCTCGACGCGCGCATGGCCGAGGTGTACTGGGCAGCGTACGAGCGCGACGGCACAGGGTGGCGCACCGTGACGCCGCCGCAGCTTGCGCTGCCCGAGTCGGTCGCAGTTCCCGCGGCGGGCGACTGGGTCGGCGCCGGCAATGGCTTCGTCGCCCTGGACGACGTGCTGCGTCCACGTCTGTCTGCGAAACTGGTGCGCATCGACGACACGCTGATGCCCGATGCCGCTGCGATGGCGCCGCTCGCCGCACGCGCATTCGAGCGCGGCGAAGGCCTGGACGCCGCACTCGCCGCGCCGCTTTACCTGCGCGACAAGGTGGCGCTTACCGTGGAAGAGCGTCGTGCGAGGTCTTCCGCGTGAGCGCTGTCTTCGAAATTGCGCACCACCTGCGCCCGATGGCCGAGGCCGACCTGCCGCGCATCCACCGGATCGAGCTCGCCAGCTACGAATACCCATGGAGCCTGGGCAATTTCGCTGATTCTCTGAGCGCCGGCTACAGCATGTGGGTGCGCGAGGCCGAAGGTGAAATCATCGGCTATTACGCATTGATGGCGGCGGCGGGCGAGGCCCATCTGCTCAATCTCACCATTGCGCCGATCTGGCGCCGGCATGGCCTCGGGCGCGACCTGCTCGAGCACTGCCTGGCGCGTGCCTGCGACCACCGGGCAGCAAGCCTGTTTCTCGAGGTGCGCACCTCCAATGCAGCGGCCATCGCGCTGTACCACAGCAGCGGTTTCGCCGATCTGGCCGTGCGTCGCGGCTACTACCCGGCACGCAACGGTCGTGAGGATGCGCTCATCATGAAGAAGGATCTGACGTGTTGAGCCGTGACGAGGTGTTCAATGAACTGGGCATCGGCCCCGCCTGGCGGTTGCGCGAGACGCCGGCTGCCGCGTCTGCTGCGCTTCAAGTACCGTCAGCCTATACGTGGGATCAGCTCGCCGACGCCGTTGCCCGTTGCGCGGCCTGCAAGCTGTCTGCCACGCGCATCCAGGGCGTGCTCGGGGTGGGCGACCGCAACGCCGACTGGCTGATCGTCGGCGAGGCGCCCGGTGCGGACGAGGATCGAATAGGCGAGCCGTTCGTTGGCCAGGCGGGCAAGCTGCTCGACGCCATGCTCGCCGCGATCGGTCTTAGGCGCGGCGACAATGTCTATATCACCAACGTGCTGAAATCGCGCCCGCCCGGCAACCGCAACCCCGAGCCGGACGAGGTGGCCGCATGCCGGCCCTACCTGCTCGCGCAGATCGAACTCATCCAGCCCAGGCTCATCCTGGCGCTGGGGCGCTTTGCCGCGCAGAGCCTGCTCGATACCGACGAGGCGATCAGCCGCCTGCGCGGGCGCGTTCACCTGTTCCAGAATGTGCCGCTGGTGGTGACCTATCATCCGGCTTACCTGCTGCGCAATCTGCCCGACAAGGCGCGCGCGTGGGAGGACCTGTGCCTGGCGCGCCGCACGATGCAAGCCTTCGTCACTGCTTAACCGCTCACCGCTCACTGCTCACCACTTACCGCTCACCCACAATGAAACTTCTGCACTCCGCGCTGCGCTTTCGCGTCAATTATTTTTCCGATCTGGGCCGCCATCAGGTGGTCGTGTGGATGCCGGGCGACACGCCGCCGGTCGATGCCCAGGTCGATGTCGGCCCGAAGATCGAGCACGAGGTGCCGAACGAGGTGTTTCGCGGCGACATCGCACCGCTCAAGCTGGGCCGCTTCTATCCGTCGCAGCTGCTCCACGCGGACGATGCACCGGGCCCGATGTTTCGCGTGATGAAGCTGAACGAGTCCAGCTTCGTCGCCAACTTCAGCCATCCGCTGCAGGGCCGCATTTTCAGCATCGACAGCGGCAAGAGCGATGTCTCGACCGAGCCGGTCGGCAAGGTGCAGCAACTGCTCGAATGGAGCGGCATGGAAACGCAGATGCAGACGCCGACCGATTTCGAGGGGCCCGATTCGTTCAGCCGCGAGGATGAATTTCCCGATACCGAGTTCTATGCGGTCGCCCGCAAGGTCACCCATGTCGATGCCGTGTGCGCCCGCCGCATCCAGGCGCTGTACCGCACCGTGCTGCCGGAGAACACGCGGGTACTCGACCTGATGGCGGGCTGGCGCTCGCACCTGCCGGATACGGTGCAGTCCGCGGTGGGCCTGGGCCTCAATGCAGAGGAACTCGACGACAACCCGCAGCTTGCCGAGCGCATCGTGAAGGACATCAACACCGCCCCCACGCTGCCTTTTCCCGACGCCAGCTTCGACGCCGTGGTGTGCACGGTGTCGTTCGAATACCTGACGCAGCCGCACAAGATCGTTGCCGAGGCCAGGCGGGTCTTGAAGCCGGGCGGCATGTTCGTGGTGACCTTGTCGCACCGCTATTTTCCGCCCAAGGTGATCAGGCTGTGGACGCAGCTGCATCCGATGGAGCGCATGGCCTGGGTCGGCACGCTGATCAAGCAGGCCGGCTTCAGGAAGGTGGAAACCTATGTCGAGCGCGGACTCAGGCGCCCCAAGGACGACCGCTATGCCGACAAGCTGACGGAATCCGACCCGCTGTTTGCCACGTGGGGCGTGGCGTAGACTGCTCCGTTGAAACAATCCATCAACCCGGGAGATGACGATGTTCAAATGGCTCAATTCATTCAAGTGGATGCTTGCAGGGTGCATGGCGCTGGCCCTGTCCGGCTGCGGCTACAACACGCTGCAAAGTTCCGACGAGGAAATCAAGGCCACCTGGGCCGAGGTGCTGAACCAGTACCAGCGCCGCGCCGACCTGGTGCCGAACCTCGTCAACGTGGTGAAAGGCTACGCGGCGCACGAGAAGGATGTGTTCATCAGCGTCACCGAGGCGCGCGCTCGCGTAGGATCGATCCAGGCAACGCCCGATCTGATCAACGACGAGGCCGCATTCCAGAAATTCGTCGCCGCACAGGGCGAACTCACCGGTGCACTCTCGCGCCTGCTGCTGGTCGCCGAGAACTACCCGCAGTTGAAGGCAGATGGTTTGTTCCGCGACCTGCAGGCACAGCTCGAAGGCACCGAGAACCGTATCACCGTCGCACGCAACCGCTACATCGCTGCAGTGAAAGCCTATAACGTGACGGTTCGTTCCTTCCCGTCCAACCTGACCGCGATGATGTTCGGATACAAGACCAAGCCGACCTTCACGGTCGAAAACGAAAAGGCCATCGCCGTGCCGCCCAAGGTCGATTTCGGTGCGCCTGCGCCTGCAGGCGGCAACTGAGCCCGGCATGATCAGACTGCTCCGGACGCGCTTCGCGTTCGGTTTTCTGCTTGCGGTATTTGCGCTGTCCGCCTGGGCACAAGTAGCGGTGCCCGAGCTGTCACGCCGCGTGACCGATCTGACTGCTACGCTCAGTGCCAATCAGGTCGCCTCACTCGAAAGCAAACTGGCCGCCTTCGAAGCACAGAAAGGCAGCCAGATCGCGGTACTGATCGTCCCTACCACCCAGCCTGAAGACATCGCCCAGTTCGGCATCCGTGTGGCGGACCAATGGAAAATCGGTCGCCAGAAAATCGACGATGGCGTGATCCTGATTGTCGCTAAGGACGATCGTGCGTTGCGGCTGGAGGTCGGCTACGGACTCGAAGGCGCGATCCCCGATGCGATCGCCAAGCGCGTGATCGCCGAAACCATCACCCCCTATTTCAAGGCGGGCGATTTCTATGGCGGCATCGATGCAGGCGTGCAGCAGCTGATGCGGCTGATCGAGGGCGAGCCCCTGCCGCCGCCAAGCGCATCCGGTCACAGCCAGGGTGAAGGGGACGGGGGGTTCGCCATTCTGATCGTCGGCGGCATTGTCGCGGGCTGGCTGTTGTCCGCCCTGATGAGCCGTCCGGCAGCAGGCGGCATCGCTGCACTGGGCAGCGGCGTGGCCGGTGCGCTCCTGCTGGGATTCACGCCCTTGCTGCTGTTCATCGCAGTGTTCGTGTTTGCCGGCGTGGCATCGGGATTTCGTCATGGCGGCGGCTGGTCGAGTGGCGGCGGTGGCTGGGGCGGCGGCAGCAGGGGCTCATGGGGTGGCGGGGGCGGCGGTTTTGGCGGGGGAGGCGCATCCGGTTCATGGTGAATGTCAAACGCTGGCTCAGACATCTTTTCATGCCGCCATGGGCATGGCGGCGCACGTTTCCGCGGGCCACGCTCGATGCCATCGAGGCCGCGATCCGCGAATCCGAAACGCGCCATGGCGGCGAGATCCGTTTTGCTATCGAGAACAGCCTGCCCGCCTCCTGGGTCTGGCGCGGCATGACTGGGCGCGAACGCGCGATCGAGGCGTTTTCCTTCCTGCGCGTGTGGGACACCGAACACAACGGTGGCGTATTGGTGTATCTGCTGCTGGCCGACCGCGACATCGAAATCATTGCCGATCGCGGCATTGCCGCACGGGTGGATGCGGCCACATGGGACGCAGTGGCCCAGGCAATGGAAACGTCTTTCAGGCAGGGCGAGTTCGAGCGGGGTGTACTCGATGGCATCCGGCAGATCAGTACCTTGCTGGGTGCGCATTTCCCGCCCGGCAAGCATAATCCGGACGAATTGCCGGACCGGCCCGTGATTGTGCCCAGTGGATACAAGTGAGGAGGCGAGATGCAGGCTTATGCAGTGTGGTGGATTCTGGCAGCTGTACTGGTGGGCGTTGAACTCACCAGCGGCACGTTCTATCTGCTGGTGTACGGGGTGGCTGCCGCGGTGGCAGGCGTGGCGGCCTGGCTGGGCGCCGGCATTGTGGCGCAGCTGCTGACGGCCGCATTGATCGGTGTGTTCGGTACGCTGGCGCTTCGCCGCTGGAAGCGCAGCACAGACCGTCCTGAATTCAGCGCGGAGGATATGGATATCGGGCAGACCGTCCAGGTCGAGTCCTGGCAGGGCAATCGAGGCCAGGTCAAATATCGCGGCGCGCTGTGGGATGCCGAAGCCGAATCAAGCAGCGTTGACGGAACACGCTCGCTGGTCATTCGCGCAATCAAGGGCAATACGCTGGTTCTGGGCAATCAAGGGGAAAAATAGATGGATATCGTCGCACTGGTCATACTCATCGTCATCGCGATCGTCGTCGCCAAAGGCGTGCGCGTGGTGCCGCAGCAGAACGCCTGGGTGGTCGAACGCCTGGGCAAATTCCACGCGGTGCTGGTACCCGGCCTCAATCTGGTCATTCCGTTCATCGACAACGTTGCCTACAAGCATTCGTTAAAGGAAATTCCACTCGATGTGCCGAGCCAGATCTGCATTACGCGCGACAACACCCAGTTGTCGGTTGACGGCATTCTTTACTTCCAGGTCACTGATCCCAAGATGGCGTCCTATGGGGCCAGCGACTATATCGCGGCGATTTCCCAGTTGGCGCAGACCACCCTGCGTTCGCTGATCGGCCGCATGGAAATGGACCGCACCTTCGAGGAACGCGACGACATCAACCGGGGCGTGGTGATGGCGCTGAACGAAGCCTCGACCAACTGGGGCGTCAAGGTGCTGCGTTATGAAATCAAGGACCTGACGCCGCCCAAGGAAATCCTCCACGCCATGCAGCGGCAGATTACCGCCGAACGCGAGAAGCGTGCGCTGATCGCCTCATCCGAAGGCCGCATGCAGGAGCAGATCAACATTGCCACCGGCGAACGCAATGCCGCGATCCAGCAATCCGAAGGCGACAAGCAGGCTGCCATCAACGTCGCCATGGGCGAGGCCGAGGCGATCAAGGCGATCGCCGTCGCCAATGCCGAGGCGATTGCACGCGTTGCGCGCGCCATCGAGATGCCGGGCGGTATCCAGGCAGTGAATCTCAAGGTCGCCGAGAAATACGTCGAGGCATTCTCGGGCATCGCCAAGACCGGCAACACCCTGATCGTGCCGTCCAACATGGCCGACCTCAGTTCGCTGATTGCGGGGGCGATGAGCGTGGTGAAGTCGCAGGGCGTGCCGGGTTCAGTTCAGCCCTGAATTCGAGACAGGGCGGCGGCGCCGGACAGCGGGGATGATCCACGCTTCCGCCCCCGACATTTTTGGTTTGCTCGCCGGAATGGAACTGGCGGTGTGCGGATGATGCCCGGGCTCAATGCACGACATCATTGCGGTGACGCAGCCAGATGGCAGCCATCACGCTGCTTATGAAGAGGCCGAACACCAGGACGATGGTGTGGATGTGCCAGTCGGCGCGCACCATGAGGGCATAGGCGCCCGTCAGCAGCAGGATGCTGATGTTCTCGTTGAAGTTCTGCTGGGCGATGGAATGGCCGGCGCCCATGAGCAGATGCCCGCGATGCTGCAGCAGCGCATTCATCGGCACCACGAAATACCCTGCGAGGATCCCCGCCAGCGTCAGCAGCAGCACGGCGGGTACGAGGCTGTGCACCCAGATCAGTGCGATCGGCACAAAGCCCAGCAGGATGCCGGCAGGCAGCACGCTGATGGCGCGCTGCAGCCTGACGAATTTTCCGGCCAGGATCGATCCGATGGCAATGCCGAATGCAGAGGCGGCGGTGAGCTGGGTCGCCTGGTCGAGGCCGTATTTCAGGTTGAGCGCGGCCCAGGCGATGATGAGCAGGCGCAGGGTGGCGCCGACGCCCCAGAACAGGGTCGTGACGGCGAGCGATACCTGGCCGAGCGGGTCGCGCCACAGGAGCAGGAAGCTGTGCCCGAAATCATGCAGGACATACAGCGGCGAACGACTGGGAAGCTTGTGGTCGATCGGCAGACGCGGGATGAGCAGGTTGACGAGCGCTGCGCCCAGATAGAGCCCGGTGATGGCGACGATGGCAAATTTCGGCGCAATGACGACGGCGGAGAGTCCGATTCCGGCCAGGATACGCTCGGCGAGATGCGGATTGATGAGCGCCCCCCCGATGATGGCGCCGAGCACGATGGCGGCGACCGTGGTGCCCTCCATCCAGCTGTTGGCGACGACGAGTTTTTCGCTGGGCAGCAGTTCGGTGAGGATGCCGTACTTGGCAGGCGAATACATGGCGGCGCCGACACCGACAATGGCATAGGCCAGCAGCGGATGCAGCCCCGCCAGCATGGTCAGGCAGCCCGCGAATTTGAGCGTATTGGCGATGAGCATGACGCGCCCCTTGGGGAGCGCGTCGGCGAACGGCCCCACCAGCGGAGCCAGCACGATATAGGCAACGACGAATACCGTCTGCAGCAGCGGCGAATACCATTCGGGCGCCGAGAAGAAAACCAGCAGGCCGATCGCCGCGAACAGCAGGGCATTGTCGGCCAGGGCGGAAAGGAACTGCGCCAGCAGGATGATGTAAAACGGGCGGTTCAAGAGGGAACGGCCCGGATTACGGTCGGCGCAACGCCATGTCCGCCAGAAGGAGGCGGGCACAGGAAAATTCTGACATTACAACAGCTTGGTGATTGGATGGTTTCAACACGGACGGGTTTGTGGTTGAATAAAAATCTTTTCTGACCCAAGGACGGGATTTAATGGCCGACCGCAGACTACAAGTATTCTACACCGTCGCCAAGCAGCTCAGCTTCACCAAGGCAGCCGATATCCTGTACATGACGCAGCCTGCAGTGACCTTCCAGGTCAAGCAACTGGAAGAGCATTTCAACACCCGCCTGTTCGAGCGCAGCCACGGCAAGATCTCGCTGACGCCCGCAGGCGATCTGGTGCTTGGATATGCCGAGCGCATCCTGGCCTTGACCGGCGAGATGGAAGCGCGTGTGGGCGAACTGACCGGGCAGGTGACGGGGCCCCTGATGATCGGCGCCTCCACGACCATTGCCGAATACCAGTTGCCGCGCATCCTGGGCGAGTTCAAGGAGCGCTTCCCGCAGGTGCAGGCGCGCCTCACGGTGGCCAACTCGGAAACGGTTGCGGCAAAAGTGGCCGATCATTCGCTTGACGTCGGCCTGATCGAGGCGCCTTCGCACAATCCCAACCTGACCACGCTGGCGTGCTGCGAGGACGAACTGGTGATGATTTGCTCGCCGAATCATTCGCTGGCTTCGCGGCCGAGCGTGAACGCACACGACATCGGCGAGCAACCCTACGTGTCCCGCGAGCACGGTTCGGGCACGCGCGAGGTGGTCGACGATTTCTTCAAGGTTAATGGCGTCAACCCCGATGACCTGCACATCGAAATGGAGCTTGGCAGCCGTGAGGCGATCAAGGGAGCCGTCGAAGCCGGCCTGGGCGTCGCCATCATGTCGGCGTCTACCGTCACCAAGGAAATCCAGCTCGGTACGCTGGTTGCGATTCCCTTGAAGCCCAGGCTGACGCGCGAGCTTTCCATGGTGTATGCGCCGGAAAAATTCCGCAGCAAGCTGCTGGATGCCTTCATCAGCTTCGTCGAAAACAAGTTCCAGCAGTGCAACATCGACGTCGTTCCCATGAAGCGCCCAGTCAAGGGCCGCGGCCGCTGATGCGGGACAGCAAGCGTCTCGTTTCGATATTCCGGTCGCTGTCGGAATCGCGGCAGGAGGCCTTGCTGGATTACGCAGAATTCCTGGCCAGCAAGGAAGGTGCGGAAACCGCAGCAGCGCCGCCTGCCGAACCGCTGCCCATCCCGCGGCCCGAGCAGGAAAACGTGGTCAAGGCAATTCAGCGCCTGATGCAGACCTATCCCATGCTGGAGCGCAACCAGATCTTTCATGAGGCCTCGGCACAGATGACGCGCCACCTCGTGCACGGCGTGGCGGCCGTTGAGGCGATCGACGAACTGGAACGGATTTTCGCCCGCAAGTATCAAGAGCATCTCGACGCGATCAAGAAAGACCTGCTGCCGTCCTGACGCTGCGCAGATCTACTGGTCGGGCAGCATGCCGCCGCACTGCCAGCAACTGAGAAAATTTCCGGGATTGTGTTCGCCGCAGTGCGGGCAGATTTTCTCCGCGCCCGGCCTTACGTTCAGAAAATCCGCCAATACCTCGCGTGCCTGGCATTCCCGGGTGTCGTCCTCGACCCATACTTCAGGCTGCGCCTGCAGAAAAGGGACCTCGCCCAGCGCACCGGCCGCGTTGGCGTTGAAGATATGGCTGGCAATGCCGAGGCTGGATAATGCGTCGGCGACCAGTTGGGCGTCGAGCAGGGTAGGGGCGATGTGAACCCGTTTCATCGACGGGCGAAAGGGGTTATGCCTTGCGGCGTACGCGCACGATCAGGTCGATGCCTTCGGTCACCATGCCAGGCGGCAACGGCGGCAGGCCGGAAATCTGCACATGTTCGGCATCGATGTCGGACAGCTTGCCGGTATCGACTTCGTAAAGATGATGGTGCGGGCCGGTGTTGGGGTCGAAAAACACCTTGCTGGGATCGACGATGACCTCGCGCACCAGGCCTTTTTCCAGGAACAGCTTGAGGGTGTTGTAGACCGTGGCCTTGGAGGTTTCCGAGTGGCGGGTGTTGACGATCGCCATCACCTGATCGGCCGACAGGTGCTCCTGGCGCGAAAACAGCGCGTGCGCAATCTCGATCCGCTGATGGGTCGGATTGATGTCGTGGCTACGCAAAAGGCCGGCCATGTTGTCGCGCGTGTAATGCATGCACCTTATGATAAACAGCAATCTGGACTTTGTCTAACTTCCGGAATGGGTATGGGTGTCATCTGGAAACCCCCGGTGGAACGCGGCGAAGCGTCAAAAACCGGTACAATCCGAATCAGTCTTTCGGCCCTTGTCTTTGTGAAGCAGGAATTCCGTGGTTACCCTCACCCGCCTCGATAGTGTAGAGCCTGATTTTCAGGCGCGACTTGCCCGACTGTTGCAATTCGACGATGCCGCCGATGCCGCCATCGAGCAGACGGTCGCTGCAATCCTGCTCGACGTGAGGACGCGGGGCGATGCGGCCGTGCTCGAATACACCGAACGCTTTGATCGCCTGCCGGCAGCGTCCATGGCCAGCCTGGAACTGAATGCGGCGCAACTGCAATCCGCGCTCGACCAGCTTCCTGACGACACCCGACAGGCACTGGAGGCCGCCGCGGATCGTGTGCGCCGCTATCACGAGAGGCAGATCCAGGGTTCGTGGACCTATACCGAGGAAGACGGCACCGTGCTGGGGCAGAAGATCACCCCGCTCGATCGTGTCGGCCTCTATGTGCCGGGCGGCAAGGCCGCCTATCCGTCATCGGTGCTGATGAATGCGATCCCGGCCAAGGTCGCCGGCGTTGGTGAACTCATCATGGTGGTACCCACCCCCGGCGGTGAACAGAATCAGCTTGTACTGGCGGCCGCAGCGATCGCCGGGGTCGACCGCGTGTTCACCATCGGCGGCGCGCAGGCGGTGGCGGCGCTGGCTTACGGCACGGCAACCGTGCCGCAGGTCGACAAGATCGTCGGGCCCGGCAACGCCTATGTGGCGGCGGCGAAGCGCCGCGTGTTCGGCACCGTGGGCATCGACATGATCGCCGGCCCGTCGGAAATCCTGGTGATCGCCGACGGCAGTACGCCGCCGGAATGGGTGGCGATGGATCTCTTTTCCCAGGCCGAGCACGACGAGATGGCGCAGTCCATCCTGCTGTCGCCCGACGCGGCCTATCTGGATGCGGTGGCGGCGGCGATCGACAAGCTGATCGGGGAGATGCCGCGCAGCGAAGTGATCCGCACCTCGCTCACCAACCGCGGCGCGCTGATCAAGACGCGCGACCTCGACGACGCAGCTGCGATTTCGAACACCGTTGCGCCGGAGCACCTCGAGCTCTCGGTGGCCGACCCCGGCGCGTTGCTGCCCAAGCTTCGCCACGCCGGCGCGATCTTCATGGGCAGGAACACCTGCGAGGCGCTGGGCGATTATTGCGCCGGACCGAATCACGTGCTGCCGACCTCGCGCACCGCCCGGTTCTCGTCGCCGCTTGGCGTCTATGACTTCCAGAAGCGCAGCAGCCTGATCCACGTCTCGCAGGCTGGCGCCCAGACACTGGGAAGAATGGCCGCCACGCTCGCCTACGGCGAAGGCCTGCAGGCTCACGCGCGTTCCGCCGAGTATCGCCTGACGCACAAATAATCCAATGGACCCGCTATTCCAATGAGCCGTTATTGGAGCGCCGTGGTGCACGGCCTGACGCCCTATGTGCCGGGCGAGCAGCCGAAGCTGGCCAATCTGGTCAAGCTCAATACCAACGAGAATCCCTACGGGCCGAGTCCACGGGTGCTCGATGCCGTGCGCGCGGAAGCCGCGGAGACGCTGCGCCTCTATCCCGATCCCAATTCGGATCGGCTGCGTGCGGGAATCGCCGCATATCATGGCGTGACTGCCGATCAGGTGTTCGTCGGCAACGGTTCCGACGAGGTGCTGGCACATGCCTTCATGGCCTTGCTCAAGCATGGCCAGCCCATTCTATTTCCCGATATCACCTACAGTTTTTATCCGGTCTATTGCGGCCTGTACGAGATCGACTATCGAACGATACCGCTCACGGACGCGTTCGAGATCGGGGTCGACGATTACCTGACGCCCAATGGCGGCGTGATTTTCCCCAATCCCAATGCCCCCACCGGACGATTGCTGGCGCTGTCGGAGATTGAGCGCCTGCTGGCGGGCAACCCGGACTCGGTGGTGGTGATCGACGAGGCCTATATCGATTTCGGCGGGGACTCCGCGGTGAGCCTGGTCGCCAACCATCCGCACTTGCTGGTGACGCGTACCCTTTCTAAATCGCACGCGCTGGCGGGTCTGCGCGTTGGCTATGCCATTGGCCAGGCGCATCTGGTCGAAGCGCTCAACCGGGTGAAGGACAGCTTCAATTCCTACCCGCTCGATCGCTTTGCCCAGGCGGGTGCCCTGGCCTCGATGGAAGACCCTGCCTATTTCGAGTCCATTTGCGCAAAAGTGGTGGCGACGCGCAGCCGGCTGGTGACCGAAATGGAGGCCATGGGCTTCGAGGTGCTGCCGTCGGCCGCCAACTTCATCTTCGCTCGCCATCCGGCCCAGGACGGCGCTGCATTGGCTGCTGCACTGCGCGAGCGCAGCATCATCGTGCGGCATTTCCGGAATCCGGCCCGCATTGCGCCGTTTTTACGCATCACGGTCGGCACCGATTCGCAATGCGACGCACTGCTTGCCGCGTTGAAAGCCATTGTGAACTGCTAGAATCCTTCTACAGCCTTATTTCCCGACGCCATGCGCACCGCCCAAGTCACCCGCAACACCCTTGAAACCCAGATCGCGGTCAGCCTCAATCTCGACGGTACTGGGGTATCCAGACTCGCCACCGGCGTGCCGTTTCTCGATCACATGCTCGACCAGATCGCGCGCCATGGCCTGATCGACCTCGACATCCAGGCGAAGGGCGATCTGCATATCGACGCGCATCACACGGTGGAAGACACGGGCATCACCCTGGGGCAGGCTTTCGCCCAGGCGCTCGGCGACAAGAAGGGCATCCGCCGCTACGGCCATGCCTATGTGCCGCTGGACGAGGCGCTGTCGCGCGTCGTGATTGATCTGTCGGGGCGGCCGGGGCTGGAATACCACGTCGATTTCACCCGGGCGCGCATCGGCGAATTCGATGTCGACCTGTTCCTCGAATTCTTCCGCGGTTTCATCAACCACGCGGGTGTCACGCTGCACATCGACAACCTGCGCGGCATCAACGCGCACCATCAGGCCGAAACGATTTTCAAGGCCTTCGGCCGTGCGCTGCGCATGGCGGTGGAAGCGGATGCGCGCATGGGCGACGTGCTGCCGTCGACAAAAGGTGCACTATGATCGCAGCGCGAATCATGGAGGTCGGGCTGTGAGCGTCGATATCGCGGTCATCGACTACGGCATGGGCAACCTGCGTTCGGTGTCCAAGGCCATCGAGCACGTCGCGCCGGCGGCCAGCGTGGTGGTGACGTCCGATCCTGCGGTGATTGCGGCTGCAGGACGCGTGGTATTTCCGGGGCAGGGTGCCGCGCCAGACTGCATGCGCGAGATCGATGCGCGCGGGCTGCGCCAGGCGATCATCGACGCCGCCCGCAGCAAGCCTTTCCTGGGTATCTGCATGGGCATGCAGGTGCTGTTCGAACACAGCGAGGAGGGCGACACCGCCTGCCTCGGCATCCTGCCCGGAACGGTGCAGCGCTTTCCGCACGAGGCGATGCATGACGAGGCCGGCAACAAGCTCAAGGTGCCGCACATGGGCTGGAACAACGTCCATCAGGCGGCCCCGCATCCCCTCTGGGTAGGCATCGAGGAAGGCGCGCGCTTCTACTTCGTCCACAGCTATTTTGTGCAGCCGGCCGCGCCCGATGTGATCGCCGGGTTCTCGCACTATCCGTTTCCGTTCACCTGTGCGGTGGCGAGCGGGAACATCTTTGCGGTCCAGTTCCATCCGGAAAAAAGCCAGAATGATGGCTTGACCCTGCTGGGCAATTTTGTAACCTGGAATCCGGGCGAACGCGATACCGCCTGCGATATGTCCGGCGCAGCCTGCGCCTAATTTTCTCCTGTACGACCCTGCTGATCAGCCATGTTAATTATTCCTGCGATCGACCTTAAAGACGGCCACTGCGTGCGCCTGGAACAAGGCGAAATGGACAAGGCCACCGTGTTTTCCGAAGACCCGGCTGCCACAGCACGCCACTGGAAGGAGCTGGGTGCGCGACGCCTGCATCTGGTCGACCTGAACGGTGCATTTGCCGGAAAGCCGGTCAACGATGTGGCGATTCGCTCGATCGTCGATGCGGTGGGCGACGAGATGCCGGTGCAGCTCGGCGGCGGCATTCGCGACCTCGCCACCATCGAACGCTATCTCGACGATGGCGTGCGCTACGTCATCATCGGTACCGCCGCGGTGAAAAATCCTGGCTTCCTGCACGAGGCCTGTGATGCTTTCCCGGGACATGTGATGGTCGGTCTGGATGCCAAGGATGGCAAGATCGCCGTCGAAGGCTGGTCCAAGATCACCGGCCACGATGTGATCGATCTGGCCAAGCGCTTCGAAGGCTATGGTGTCGAGGCCGTCATCTATACCGATATTGGTCGTGACGGCATGCTCACGGGCGTGAACGTGGACGCTACCCAGCGGCTGGCGCAGGCGCTGTCGATTCCGGTCATTGCCAGCGGTGGCGTGACCAATCTCGACGACGTCAGGGCACTGTCTGCCGTCGCCAAGGACGGCATCATCGGCGCGATCACCGGTCGTGCGATCTACCAGGGTACGCTCGACTTCGCCGAGGCGCAGAAGCTCGCCGACGAACTGGCCGGTGGTGTGTTCGGGGTCTGACTCGACAGGATAACCATGCTGGCAAAGCGCATCATCCCCTGTCTCGACGTCACCAACGGCCGCGTGGTCAAGGGCGTCAATTTCGTCGAGTTGAAAGACGCCGGTGACCCAGTCGAAATCGCGCGCCGCTACAACGAGGCCGGCGCCGACGAACTGACCTTCCTCGACATCACCGCGTCCAGCGACAACCGCGACCTGATCCTGCACATCATCGAGGCGGTCGCGTCGGAAGTGTTCATTCCGCTGACGGTGGGCGGCGGCGTACGTGCGGTGGGCGACGTGCAGCGTCTGCTCAACGCCGGCGCCGACAAGGTCAGCATCAACACCTCTGCGGTCACCAACCCGCAACTGGTGAAGGATGCGGCCGACCGTTACGGCAGCCAGTGTATCGTGGTGGCGATCGATGCCAAACGCGTGGGCGATCATTGGGAGGTCTTCACCCACGGCGGCCGCACGGCCACCGGGCTGGATGCTGTCGAGTGGGCGGAAAAAATGGAGAGTCTGGGCGCGGGCGAACTGCTGCTGACCTCGATGGATCGTGACGGCACCAAGAGTGGCTTCGATCTGGAACTGACCCGGGCGATTTCCGGGGCGGTCGATATTCCCATCATCGCCAGCGGGGGGGTCGGCACGCTGCAGCACATGGTCGACGGTGTGAAGGAAGGCCGTGCGGATGCCGTGCTGGCGGCGAGCATCTTTCACTTCGGCGAGTACGGCGTGGATGAAGCCAAGCGCTTCATGAAGCAGCACGGCATCGAGGTGCGCCTGTGAGCGACTGGCTCGACGCCGTCAAATGGGATGCGAACGGTCTCGTTCCGGCGATCGCCCAGGACGCGGCCAGCGGCGAAATACTCATGGTGGCATGGATGAACCGCGAAGCGCTGGAGGAAACGGCGCGCACGCTGCGCGGGGTGTACTGGTCGCGTTCGCGCAACAAGTTGTGGCGCAAGGGCGAGGAATCCGGCCATGTGCAGAACATCAGCGAAATCCGGCTCGACTGTGACAATGACGTGGTCTTGCTGAAAATCGAGCAGGTCGGCGGCATTGCCTGTCATACGGGGCGGCGCTCGTGCTTTTTCCAGAAGCTGGAAAGCGGCCGCTGGGTGGTTACCGCGCCGGTCCTGAAGAATCCTGACGAGATCTACCACAAATGAACGACATCCTGGACCGTCTCGCCGAAACACTGGAAGCCCGCAAGCAGGCGTCACCCGACAGCTCCTATGTTGCCAAGCTGTATGCCAGGGGCACGGATGCCATCCTGAAAAAGATCGGCGAGGAAGCGACCGAGACCGTGATGGCTGCGAAGGACGGCCAGCCCGAAAAGATCATCTACGAAGTCGCCGATTTGTGGTTTCATACCCTGGTGCTGCTGGCGCACAAGGGACTGAAGCCGGCAGATGTGCTGAATGAACTGGCTCGTCGCGAAGGCTTGTCGGGGCTGGTGGAAAAGGCGAATCGACATGAGTGACTGCATTTTCTGCAAAATTTCGGCTGGACAATTGCCGAGCAGCAAGGTCTATGAAGACGACGAGGTCCTGGCCTTTCATGACATCCACCCGTTTGCGCGAGTACATTTTCTGATCATTCCGAAAACGCACATTGCGACCCTGTCCGATTGCGCATCCGAGCATCAGGCGCTCCTCGGCAAGATGCTTTTACTGGCGCCGCGCCTGGCGAAGGAACAGGGTCTTGATGCCGGATTCAAGACGCTGATCAATACCGGGCGCGGCGGTGGCCAGGAAGTGTTCCATATCCACGTTCACGTATTTGGCGGGGGTGATCCCGTCGGACAGAGTTAAATCAAAGGAGACATTCCATGGGCAGCTTTAGCATTTGGCATTGGTTGATCGTTCTGGTAATCGTGCTGCTGATTTTCGGCACCAAGAAGCTGCGCAACATCGGCAGCGACCTGGGGGGGGCGGTCAAGGGCTTCAAGGAGGGCATGAAGGAAGATGCGCCCAAATTGAGCGACAAGGATGAGACCGGGCACACCATCGATGCCGAAGTGAAGGACAAACACCATTCCTGAGCATGCGGCAGGTACAAGGCCATTCGCTGTACCTGCTTGTCACATGTCCCGGAATCCTGACACTGATTACTTCATATGTTCGATATCGGATTCTCTGAGCTGGTCGTCATCGGCGTGGTTGCGCTGATCGTCATCGGACCTGAGCGGCTGCCCAAGGTCGCGCGTACCGCAGGCCATCTGTATGGCCGGCTGCAGCGCTATGTGGCGGCCGTCAAATCGGATATCAGTCATGAGATCCAGCTGGACGAGATCCGCCGTGCCGGTCAGAGTTTCAAGGAATCGGTCGAGTCGGCGGCGTCCGGCGTCGAGCAGCAGGCCACGGTGGTCGACGATTTTCTGCGCAAGGAGGTGGACAACGTCACGCAGGCGGTGACGGCGAGCGTCGCTGGCGAGGCCGCCCCTCCCGTTACGGCGGAGCCGGCCAGGAAACAGGTCGAGCCGGAGGTGCAGGTGCTGCAGCAAAGCCTGCCGCTGGATGAGCCGGACCAGAATGTCGGGCATGCGCCGTCTGCTGCGGTGGAAAGCGCACACGGCGAAAGCGCGGATAAACCTGCATGAGCGATACCGAAGACACCTTTATCTCGCATCTCATTGAAATGCGCGATCGGCTGCTGCGCGCGGTACTCGCCGTAGTGATCATCTTTATCTGCCTGTTTCCCTGGGCGCAGGATATCTATGCGCTGCTCGCCAAACCCTTGCTGGCGGCGCTGCCCAAGGGCGGGCAGATGATCGCCACCGAAATCACCACACCGTTCTTTGTGCCGATGAAGGTCACCATGATGGCTGCCTTCCTGCTGGCCCTGCCGTGGGTGTTCTATCAGGCCTGGGCCTTTGTGGCACCGGGTCTGTACCAGCATGAAAAGCGCATCGGCGTGCCGCTGGTGATCGCCAGCGTCATCCTGTTCGTGACGGGCATGTCGTTCGCCTATTTCCTGGTGTTTCCGCTCGTATTCCACTTCATCGTCAGCGTCACGCCCACGGGCGTGGCGGTGATGACCGATATCGGGAAATACCTCGATTTCGTGCTGACCATGTTCATGGCGTTCGGCATCACCTTCGAGGTCCCCATCGCGGTGGTACTGCTCGTGAAGATGGGCATGGTCTCGGTCGCCAAGCTGCGGGAAGTCCGGCCGTATGTCATTGTCGGGGCGTTTGTCATCGGCGCGATTTTCACCCCGCCCGATGTCATCTCGCAATTCATGCTGGCGACGCCCCTGTGGGTGCTCTATGAACTGGGAATCATCGTCGCGGCCATGATCAGCAAACCCAACCCCGAATCCGGGCCGGATTATGAGCCGATGTCCGATTCCGACATGGATGACGAACTCGACCGCATCGAGGCCGAGCAGAGTGAACAGGGTTCACGCAAGCCGAAGTAACGCACTCTGGCGGTGCATGCTTCTATGAAATGCACGATATCGGTGCATATTAATCTGCCTGTTAAAACGCTTTCCCTTTGAAATCAGTGTCTTGTCGTGCGGGAACATTGTTTGCTTTGATCAGCCGGCATTCTATTTTGGAGCCGGTGCATGGACGCATTGAAATCAGGCAGTGATGTGTTGTTCGTATTGTTGGGCGGCATCATGGTGTTGGCCATGCATGCGGGATTTGCCTTCCTTGAACTGGGCACCGTACGCAAAAAGAACCAGGTCAATGCACTGGTCAAGATCCTCACGGATTTCGCGGTTTCAACCATTGCCTATTTCTTCATCGGCTACAGCATTGCCTATGGAATCAGCTTCTTTTCCAGCGCCGAGGTGCTCTCGGCGAAAAACGGCTACGACCTGGTCAGGTTCTTTTTCCTGCTGACATTTGCTGCGGCCATTCCGGCTATTGTGTCGGGCGGAATTGCCGAGCGTGCACGCTTCAGCCCGCAAATGGCGGCCACCTTCGCGCTGGTCGGGCTGGTCTACCCGTTTTACGAGGGCATCGTCTGGAATGACAACTACGGCATCCAGGACTGGCTCGCGGCGAGCGTCGGCGCCAGGTTCCATGACTTTGCCGGTTCGGTGGTGGTGCATGCCGTCGGAGGCTGGATCGCTCTGCCCGCAGTGTTGCTGCTGGGGGCGCGACGCGGCCGTTACACCAAGGACGGCATGATCTCCGCGCACCCGCCGTCCAATATTCCTTTTCTGGCGCTGGGTGCCTGGATCCTGACCGTGGGCTGGTTCGGTTTCAATGTCATGTCGGCGCAACTGATCGAGGCGGTGTCGGGGCTGGTCGCGGTAAATTCGCTGATGGCGATGGTGGGAGGTACGCTGGCAGCACTGGTGATCGGTCGCAACGACCCGGGTTTCATCCACAACGGCCCCTTGGCAGGTCTGGTGGCAGTGTGCGCTGGCTCGGACCTGATGCATCCACTCGGAGCCTTGGTCACCGGGATGATCGCCGGTGCACTGTTCGTATGGATGTTCATGGTGACGCAGAACAAGTGGAAAATCGACGACGTGCTGGGCGTATGGCCCCTGCATGGGTTGTGCGGTGCGTGGGGCGGGATTGCCGCCGGCATTTTCGGCGCCAAGGCACTGGGTGGAATTGGTGGTGTCAGTCTCGCGGCGCAGCTGATAGGCACGCTGGGGGGGATAACCGTCGCCGCGCTCGGCAGTTTTGTGGTGTACGGCGTCCTGAAGCAGTTCGTAGGGCTGCGGCTGGATCCCGAAGCCGAGTTCAATGGCGCCGATCTCAGCATTCATAAGGTGTCCGCGACAGCAGAGCGCGAGACAAACTGGTAGCCGGCCTAGTTTTTCTGTTTCTGCCGCAGGTATTTTCTGCGCTCGATGCGCAGTTGCTCGAGCTGGCGGTCGAGCTGGACCACGTCGGGGTGCTCGCTGGTGTATTTCAGCAGGAGCACGGTGCGCTTGATCCGCAGTTCGACCAGTTTTTTGTCGAGGCCTGCGAGGTAGGCGTCCGGTTTGGCGGGAACGGGCGCGTCGGCAGCCTCATCGGAAACGGCTTCATCGGACGGGGACGATGATCGTCTGTCTGCATCAGCATCCGTCCCGCCCTGCGATGGGACGGTGCTTTGCACTGGTATGGGCGCTGGCTCCTGCGGCTTTCCGAGAAAATGCTCGATAACGATGATCCCGAGTCCGATCATAAGGAAGATGACGACAGGCGTGGCAAAGGCCAGCCCCCGCAATACATTAGGCACCCGGCTGGACGGCGGCTGTCGTTCCGGTGCGGGCACGACTGCCGGAGTCAGGGCATGGAAGGCACCAACCAGGGTGCGTGCATCCGGCCGCGCATCCGGCGATTTGCTCAGCATGTGGTCCAGCAAGGCGGCCACTCCGTCGGGGATTTGCGGGCGCAGTGTCGTTGCTGCCTCCGGCGCCTCGTTGATGACGCGGTATACGATCGAGGGCAGGCTGTCTCCATCGAAGGCATAGCAGCCCGTGAGCATTTCATACAGGACTGCACCCAGCGAGAAAATATCGGAACGCCCATCCACTTCCCGCCCCATTGCCTGCTCCGGCGACATGTAGCGGGGCGAGCCGAGCATTTGCCCTGCCTGGGTATGGTCGCTGTTGACGAGATGGGCAATGCCGAAATCGGTCAGCTTGATGAGTCCGCGCTTTCCGGTCACGACGACGTTGGCGGGCTTGATGTCGCGGTGGATGACACCGTGCTCGTGCGCAAACGACAGCGCTTCGGCCATCTGCATGGCGGTGTCGAGCGCCAGATCCAGGGGCATCGGCCCCTTGTTCATGAGATCGCGCAGCGTTCTGCCGGGCAGGTATTCCATGGCGATATAGGCGAGGCCGTCGGCTTCGCCCACATCGTAGATGGTCACGATGTTGGGGTGTGACAGGCGGCCGGCGCTTTGCGCTTCGCGCAGAAAACGCGATTCGGCGTCGGTGCCTTCCTGCTGCAACTGTGCAATGGACACCGTCTTGATGGCTACCGTCCGCTCGATCAGCGGATCGCGCGCCCGGTAGACCGTACCCATCGCTCCCTGGCCGATTTCGTCGAGGATTTCGTAACGGCCGATTTTCATCATGGCGGGAACGTCAGGTCTGGCATTCCACGATCTGTCCGCGTACCGCGCGGCTGTCCGCTCCCATCAGATACAGATACCACGGCATCAGGTCGTCGACACTGGGCAGGGTGTCCGGTGCAAGTCCGGGGTGGGTGCGGGCACGCAAGGTGGTGGCCACCTGGCCGGGTATCAGCGTGTTGATGCGCAGGTTCTCGTCCGAACTGAGTTCGTCGGCCCAGATGCGGGTGAGCGTTTCCAGGCCTGATTTGGCGACTGCATAGCCGCCCCAGTAGGCTCGTGGCTGATGGCCATGGGTTTCGCCGGTGAACACGACCGATGCGTCCGGCGCCTGCTGAAGCAGCGGCAGGCAGGCACGTGTCAGCGCAAAAGGCGCGATCAGGTTGACCCGCATCAGGGTCTGCCACTGTTCCAGCGTTTGCAGGTTCAGTGGCGTGAGGCTGTAGAACTGGTGCGCGCTGTGCAGCAGGCCGTCGAGCCGGTTCAGGTGATGCGCAAGGGTGCCTGCGAGCGTTTCCAGGCTGCGGTCGTCCGCTATTGCAAGGTCATATGGAAACATGGCGGGCTCGGGGCCGCCTGCGGCCAGGATTTCGTCATATACCGCTTCGAGTTCGGCTTCATGGCGTGCGAGCAGGGCGACGGTGGCGCCGTGACGCGCAAATGCCAGGCTGGCGGCGCGGCCGAGGCCGGAACTGGCGCCGGTGACAAGAATGACGCGGTCTGCGAGGAGGTCGGGACGGGGGAGATAGTCTTTCATAGCTGTTCGAGTAGTGCGCCGGCCGATTGTACTCCGCTCTGTGTTGCACTTTCGAGCGTCGCGGGATAGGGGCCGGCAGTGAAGTCGCCCGCGAGGAAAATACGCGGGTGCGGGGTACGTATGTCAGGGCGCACCATGCCTGGCACGCACCCATAGGTTGCCTGTTTTTCGATGATGCGTCTGCGCCAGCGTGCGGGACCGTGGTGAACGATCCGCCGCAATTGCGCTTCGACCTGATCGATCCAGTTTGTGGACAGATTCGTCGCGGCGCTGGCCACAAATGCCAGCAAGCCGGACTGGCCGTGGCTTTGGCCACGATCGAATACGAACTGTGCAGGTCCGTCCGCCAGCGCGAACATTGGCCTAGGCAGTCGAAAAGCCGGATCGTATTGCACGTATGCCGTGGCAATGGGCTGGTATCGATAGCGTGCCACCGCACGGCCGACGGATTCAAGCGCGGGTACCTGCATGGCCAGCGTGGGCAGGTGCTGCGGGGCGACGGCGAGGAGGACGTGGCTGTAGACGGACGTCCCGTCATGCGTGCCCAGTGTGACGGCATCCCGAGCGGCATCGAGGGTGCTTACACGGCAGCCCAGGCGGACTTCGCCGCCCAGTTCAAGGATGCGCGCAGCGGCAGGCGCAGGCAGCAACGCCGTCAGGTCACGGCGCGGCAGCAGCAGATCGCTGTGATGGGAACGCCCGCCGAACGCGGCACGGATCACGCTGCGGTAGACACGGGCGCTGGCCGTCTCGGGAGGGGTGTTGAGCGCGGACACGCACAGCGGATGCCACAGCAGGGAGCGCAGCTTTTCCGGCTGGCCTTGGGTAAGCTGGCTCACGGTCAGCTGCTCCGGCGTCTCCGCGTTGCCAAGCAAGGCATGCGCCCAGCGTGCGGCGGCCAGTTTGTCGTGCCAGTTCAAGCCCCGGGCGCCGAGCAGACCTGCCAGCAAGTGCAGCGGTGCAGGCAGGCGCGGGCAGGCGAGGCTGAAATCCGGCGGCTGGTCGAGGGTGAGCGGCAGGCGCCACAGGCTGCTTTGCGTTGCGGCCGGATGCAGGCGGTCTATCAGCCGGAGCGTGTGTTCATACGCGCCGAGCAGGATGTGCTGGCCGTTGTCGAGCGACTGGCCTTCGAGTTCGACGGCCCGGGCGCGCCCGCCGAGCGTGCGGCTGGACTCGAGCAGCGTGACGGCCACACCGGCCTCGGCCAGTGTCAGGGCGGCCGTACAGCCGGCCCAGCCGCCACCGACGACTGCGACGCGGGCTTGATTCAAGACCGCGATCCCGGAAACAGCCAGGTCGTACTGGCAAGCCACAGCTTGCGCAAGGGCGTGAGCGAGACGCGTGCGCGCAAGACCGGGAATCCGGAACGCCGGATTTCGTCGAGCAGGGCGCGGTAGATCGCCGCCATCACCAGCCCGGGACGTTGCGCGCGCCGCGCAGCGACGGGCAGCGTGGCGAAGGCGCGGTCGTAACAGGCCTGGGCACGCTCGTACTGGAACTGCATCAGGGCCTGGAATCCGGGCGTGTCGCGGCCGTTCAGCAGATCGGCTTCGTGCACGCCGAAACGCGCCAGTTCGTCCTGCGGCAGGTAGATGCGCCCGCGCCGTGCATCCTCGCCGACATCGCGGATGATGTTGGTAAGCTGGAACGCCAGCCCCAGTTCGTGGGCGTAGCGGCGGATGTCGCGGTCGTGCTGGCCGCGCGTGCCGTCGAATATCGCCGCCGCAATTTCGCCGACTACGCCGGCGACACGGTAGCAGTAGAGGTTGAGCGACTTGAAATCGGGATAGCGCGCATGCTCGAGATCCATCGCCATCCCGTCGACGATCTCGAGCAGCAGGGCCGGCGGAGTGGCCTGTCCTTGCGGGGTGTCGTAGAGCGCCCGGGTCGCCGGGTGCTCCGGCATGCCGCTGGCGAAACGGCCGATTTCTGCACGCCACCATTCGAGCTTGGCCAGCGCGACCTGGGGCTCGTGGCATTCATCTACTATGTCGTCGAGTTCGCGGCACAGGGCGTAAAAGGCAGTGATCGCACGCCGTGTCTCGGGTGGCAGGAAAACGAAGCTGTAGTAGAAGCTGGAGCCGCTGACCGCGGCGCGTTCCTGGCAGTACTGATGAACGTCCATGCTCAAAACAGTCCTCGTCCGAGCATCATGATCCAGTCCTTCTTGTTCAGCACGGGGCGATTGTGGAACACGCAGCCAGGGTCGGCGTGCAGCTTTCTGAGGATGGTTTCCCCGCCGAGTATGGTCACACGCAGCTCCATGCCGATGCGGCCTTTGAGCGCACGCCCCAGCGGCGCGCCGGCCTGCAATAATTTCCGGGTACGCTCGATCTGCTTGTGCATCATCATGTGCCACAAACCGCGTGCATCGCCCTGGGCGATCTGCGTTTCGCCGACGTGGTGTGCGGCCAGTTCGTCCTGCGGCAGATAGATGCGGTCTTTGCGGTAATCGACCGCGATGTCCTGCAGGAAGTTGATCAGTTGCAGGCTGCTGCAGATGGCGTCGGAATAGGCGATGTGGCGCGGGTCATGGTCGCCGTACAGATGCAGCATCAGGCGCCCCACCGGGTTGGCCGAGCGGCGGCAGTAATCCATGACTTCACCGAAGTTGGCGTAACGTTTTTTCTCCACGTCCTGCGCGAACGCGGACAACAGATCACGGAACGGGGCAAGCGGGATGGCGTATGCGCGAATCGCTGCGGCCAGTGGCCCGAATATCGGGTCGTTCGGCGTCTCGCCGCGCTCGATGCGGTCCAGTTCGCCGAGGTACGTCGCAAGCTGGGCCAGCCGTTCGGCCGGTGACGCGTCGCCTTCATCGGCAATGTCGTCCGCGCTGCGGGCAAAGCGGTAGATGGCCTCCACCGGCCGCCGCAGCCGTTTGGGCAGCAGCCAGGACGCAACAGGGAAGTTTTCGTAGTGATCGACCGGCACCGGCAATAAAAAACGGAATGGGAATAATGACTTAGGCAGGATGCCGGGCGGGCTTGGGTGACAGCATCGCTTTGATTATATTACACTTATCGGTTGATAGTTTTGCGGCCAAGCCGCGAGAGTGGCGGAATTGGTAGACGCACTGGATTTAGGTTCCAGCGCCGCAAGGCGTGGGGGTTCGAGTCCCCCCTTTCGCACCACAAGCTTTTGCCCTTCACCCAACCTCAATTCAGCCAGGAAGTATTTTGATGCAAGCAAATCTTGAAGTTCTCGAAGGACTGGTCCGCCGCCTGGACATCAGTGTGCCCATGGGGCAACTGGAAACCGAAGTGCAAAACCGCCTCAAGCGTCTGGCACGCAGCGTCAAGATGGATGGTTTTCGTCCCGGCAAGGCGCCGCTGAGTGCTGTGACGCGTCAGCACGGCCCCGGCGTGCGACAGGAAGTGCTGGGTGAAACCCTGCAGACGCGTTTCGGCGAGGCGGTGCAGGCCCACCAGTTGAAAATCGCGGGTTATCCGCGGTTCGAACCGAAAGCCGGGCAGGGTGACGCAGCTGAAATGACCTTCAGTGCCAGTTTTGAGGTCTATCCTGAAGTGAAGATCGACGACTTGAGCGGCGGCAAGATCAGCCGCCCTCTGGTGAACCTGATGGATGCCGATGTGGTCAAGACACTTGAGGTTCTGCAGAAGCAACGCCGCGCGTTCGAATCCGTCGATCGGGTTGCTGCGGAAGGTGACTTGGTCAAGTTCGATTATCAGGGTACGGTCGACGGCGCGGCGTTCGAAGGCGGTAAGGGCGAAGATTTTGCCGCGGTGATCGGGGAAGGCCGTTTGCTGAAGGATTTCGAACAGAGCCTGACCGGGCTCAAGGCGGGAGACAGCAAGGGCTTCGACCTTACCTTTCCCGCCGAGTATGCCGCCAAGGAGCTTGCGGGCAAAGTGGCGCACTTCGAGGTGCAGGTCAAGGACGTGCAGGCTCCGGTGCTGCCGCCGATTGACGCGGAATTTGCCAGGGCACTGGGCGTCGAGGACGGCGATGTGGAAAAACTCAAGGCCGAGGTGAAGTCCAACCTGGAGCGCGAAGCGAAACGTCGTGTCCAGACGAAGCTGAAAGAGCAGGCGATGGAGCTGCTGCTGCAGAAAAGCACGCTGGATCTGCCGCAGAGCCTGGTGGCGATGGAAGCCGAGCGCCTGATGAAAATGACGGAAGCGGATATGCAATCGCGCGGGGTTCAGACCATGAAGCTGAGTGCCGATATGTTTACTGGACAGGCCGAACGCCGTGTGCGTCTGGGCCTGATCCTGGCCGAGATCGTGCAGGCGCACAAGCTGGTAGCCCAGCCCGAGCAGATTCGCGGCCTGATCCAGGAGCAGGCGCAGAGCTACGAGGAGCCGGAACAGGTGGTGCAGTGGTACTACCAGAGCCCGGAACGGATGCAGGAGATCGAGTCCCTGGCACTGGAAGAGAATGTGGTAGCATGGGTCGCAGGTCAGGCCCAAGTGGAAGACGTGACAACCTCTTTTGAAGAACTGATGGGACGTGCCTGATGCGCATTGATTTAGAACGCAATTCCTTCGAGCCCCAGGGTCTGGGGTTGGTGCCCATGGTCGTCGAACAGAGCGGCCGTGGCGAACGTGCCTACGACATCTATTCGCGCCTGCTGAAGGAGCGGGTGATTTTCCTGGTCGGCCCGGTGAACGACGCCACGGCCAACCTGGTCGTGGCGCAGATGCTGTTCCTCGAATCGGAAAATCCCGACAAGGACATCTACTTCTACATCAACTCGCCCGGCGGATCGGTTTCGGCCGGTCTGGCGATCTACGACACCATGCAGTTCATCAAGCCGGATGTGTCCACGCTCTGCATCGGCCAGGCTGCCAGCATGGGCGCGTTCCTGCTGACCGCGGGCGCCAAGGGCAAGCGTTACTGCCTGCCGAATTCGCGCGTGATGATTCACCAGCCGCTGGGGGGATTCCAGGGGCAGGCATCGGATATCGAGATCCACGCCAAGGAGATCCTTTATCTGAAAGGCCGCCTCAACGAGATGCTCGCCAAACATACCGGCCGGAGTATTGACGAGATCGATCGCGACACCGATCGCGACAATTTCATGAGCGCGGAAGATTCGGTGAAATACGGGCTGGTCGACAAGGTGCTGACCAGCCGCATTGAGGCATCAGGCAATTAAGCAAGGAACTGGCATGGCAGACAAAGGCTCGGGCGACAAACTTCTTTACTGCTCCTTCTGCGGCAAAAGCCAGCACGAGGTACGCAAGCTGATTGCTGGGCCGTCGGTATTCATCTGCGATGAATGCGTCGAGCTGTGCAACGACATCATCCGTGAGGAAATCCAGCAGGCCGACAACCAGAAGGGCTCGGGTTCCGATCTGCCCACGCCGCACGAGATCAGCGGCATCCTTGATCAGTACGTGATCGGTCAGGGCCAGGCCAAGAAAGCACTGGCGGTGGCGGTCTACAACCACTACAAGCGCCTGCGCAGCAATTCGGCTACTGGCGAAGTCGAACTGGCCAAGAGCAACATTCTGCTGATCGGTCCTACAGGTTCGGGCAAGACCTTGCTCGCACAGACGCTGGCGCGCCTTTTGAACGTGCCGTTCGTGATTGCCGATGCCACCACGCTGACCGAGGCCGGCTATGTCGGAGAGGATGTCGAGAACATCATCCAGAAGCTGCTGCAGAAATGCGATTACGACGTCGACAAGGCCAAGCAGGGCATTGTTTACATTGATGAAATCGACAAGATTTCACGCAAGGCCGACAACCCCTCGATCACCCGCGACGTGTCAGGCGAAGGCGTGCAGCAGGCGCTGTTGAAGCTGATCGAAGGCACCACCGCCTCGGTGCCGCCGCAGGGTGGGCGCAAGCATCCGAACCAGGAATTCGTGCAGGTCGATACCAGCAATATCCTGTTCATCTGCGGTGGTGCGTTCAGCGGACTTGAGAAGGTTATCCGTGGTCGCACCGAAAAGGGCGGCATCGGTTTCGGCGCACAGGTGAAGAATGTCGACGAGACCAAGCGCGATGTAGAACTGCTGCATCAGGTTGAACCCGAAGATCTCATCAAATATGGCCTGATCCCCGAGTTTGTCGGGCGTTTGCCGGTCGTTGCCACCCTGGACGAACTCGATGAGGCCGCGCTGGTGCAAATTCTGACAGAGCCGAAGAATGCCTTGACCAAACAGTTCGTCAAGCTCTTCAAGATGGAAGGTGTCGAACTCGAATTCCGCGAGGATGCACTGAACGCCATTGCAAAGCGTGCGCTCGCACGTCGCACCGGCGCGCGCGGTTTGCGCTCGATCATAGAACATTCGCTGCTCGATACGATGTACGACCTGCCCTCTCTCAAGGGCGTGAGCAAGGTGGTGGTCGACAACGGGCTGATCAGTGGCGACGGCAAGCCCTTGCTGATTTATTCCGAGCAGGACGATCAGCCGCTGGCTGCCGGAGCCTGACCTGAAAATGGCTGATGGGGAACCTCTCAGCCATCTTGAATTCCAAACTATGCCCCCCAAATATGGATGAGCGTGGTTGAGTGCCGCGCATCCTTTCCTTAAAACCCTTACCAGGAATCATGATGAGCGACAACATACCCAAGGAACAGATCGACCTGCCGCTGTTGCCGCTTAGGGATGTGGTGGTATTCCCCCACATGGTCATCCCGCTGTTTGTCGGCCGCCCCAAATCGATCAAGGCGCTGGAAACCTCGATGGAGTCCGGCAAGAGCATCCTGCTGGTCGCGCAAAAAACGGCCGCCCAGGACGACCCCACGCCGGAAGATCTCTACGATACCGGTAGCGTGGCCACCGTCCTGCAGATGCTGAAGCTGCCCGACGGCACGGTCAAGGTGCTGGTAGAGGGCAATCAGCGCGCCCGCGTTCTGGAAGTGACCGATGCCGGGACCCATCTGGCCGCACGCGCAGAAATTCTGCCCGCCGAGGGCGAGGAACTGGTGGAAGTGGAAGCGATGCGTCGCGCCCTGCTGACGCAGTTCGACCAGTACGTCAAGCTGAACAAGAAGATTCCGCCTGAAATCCTGACCTCGCTGGCCGGGATCGACGAAGGCGGCCGTCTGGCCGATACCATCGTTGCCCACCTGCCGCTGAAACTGGAACAGAAGCAGGAAGTTCTGGAGATGATCGGCGTCAACAAGCGCCTCGAGCATCTGCTTGGCCTGCTGGAAGGCGAGCTCGACATCCTGCAGGTGGAAAAGCGCATCCGTGGTCGCGTCAAGCGGCAGATGGAGAAGAGCCAGCGCGAGTACTACCTGAACGAACAGGTCAAGGCGATCCAGAAGGAACTCGGCGACATCGAGGAAGGTGCCGAACTGGAAGAGCTGGAAAAACGCATCAAGGCTGCCAGCATGTCCAGGGAGGCCGAAACCAAGGCGATGGGCGAGCTGAAGAAGCTGAAAATGATGTCGCCGATGTCGGCCGAAGCCACCGTCATTCGCAGCTACATCGAAGCGATGGTCGGGCTGCCGTGGAAGAAGAAGACCAAGATCAGCAAGGATCTGGCAAAGGCCGAGAAAATCCTCGACCAGGATCATTATGGCCTCGACAAGGTCAAGGAACGGATTCTGGAGTACCTCGCGGTGCAGCAGCGTGTCGACAAGGTGAAGGCACCGATCCTTTGTCTGGTTGGCCCCCCTGGCGTCGGCAAGACCTCGCTGGGCCAGTCCATCGCGCGTGCGACCAACCGGAAGTTCGTGCGCATGGCGCTGGGCGGCGTGCGTGACGAATCGGAGATTCGCGGCCACCGCCGTACCTACATCGGATCGATGCCGGGCAAGATCCTGCAAAGCCTGACCAAGATCGGCGTGAAGAATCCGCTGTTCCTGCTGGACGAAGTCGACAAGATGGGCCAGGATTTTCGCGGTGACCCGTCGTCGGCGTTGCTGGAAGTGCTCGACCCCGAGCAGAACCACACTTTCCAGGATCATTACATCGAGGTCGAATATGACCTGTCCGACGTGATGTTCGTCGCGACCGCCAACTCGCTCAATCTGCCCGCGCCCCTGCTGGACCGGATGGAAGTGATTCGTCTGTCGGGTTACACCGAAGACGAGAAGATCAACATTGCCGAGCGTTATCTGGTGCCCAAGCAGTTGAAGGTCAATGGCATCAAGGAGGGCGAACTTGCCATTGCCGAATCGGCCATACGCGATATCGTGCGTTACTACACGAGAGAAGCCGGCGTGCGCAGCCTGGAGCGTGAAATTTCCAAGGTCTGCCGCAAGGCCGTCAAGACCCTGCTGATGAAGAAGCAGAGCACCAGGATTTCGGTCACATCGCGCAATCTGGAGAAATACCTCGGCGTGCGGCGTTTCAGCTTCGGCATTGCCGAAATGAACAACCAGGTTGGACAGGTGACGGGGCTGGCCTGGACCGAGGTAGGCGGCGAATTGCTGACCATCGAGGCGGTTTCGCTGCCTGGACGCGGCAAGATGACCACCACCGGCAAACTTGGCGAAGTGATGCAGGAGTCGATCCAGGCTGCGCTGTCCGTGGTGCGTTCGCGTGCGCGCAAGCTGGGCATTCAGGAGGACTTCTACCAGAAGCGCGACATCCACATCCACCTGCCGGAAGGCGCGACGCCGAAGGATGGTCCGTCCGCAGGCATTGCGATCTGCACCTCGATGGTGTCGATCCTCACCGGGATTCCGGTGCGTGCCGACGTCGCCATGACAGGAGAGATCACGCTGCGGGGCGAAGTGTTGCCGATCGGCGGCCTGAAGGAAAAACTTCTGGCAGCGCATCGCGGCGGCATCAAGACGGTGCTGATCCCGCAGGAGAACGTCAAGGACCTGACCGAGATTCCGGACAATATCAAGAACAAGCTCGACATCCATCCGGTCAAGTGGATCGACCAGGTTCTTGAACTGGCACTGGAGCATGCGCCCGAGCCTTTGCAGGACGAACCTGAAGCAGACGCGCCGGCAATTGCCGTGCCTGAAGAAGGCAAGACTGCTGCAGCGGCGCTCAAACACTAGGTATTTTTTGACCACCCGTCCGAATCCCGCGCCAGTCGCGGGATTTTTTTGCCCGTTGCCCGGGAAACCGCTTGACACAAGGTTTTGCGGGTTGCTATAAAAGCGGCCACAGGGTTTTCCTGTGCCACTTGAGTGAAGGGGACAACACGTGAACAAATCCGAATTGATTGATGCCATCGCCGACTCGGCCGACATTTCCAAGGCCGCCGCCGGCCGGGCACTGGATGCAGCGGTCGAGGCAGTCAAGAAAGCGCTGAAGAAGGGCGATATGGTGACGCTGGTAGGTTTCGGCAGCTTCTATGTTGGCAAGCGTGCCGCGCGTACCGGCCGCAATCCGCGCACCGGTGCAAGCATCAAGATCAAGGCCGCGAAGGTACCGAAGTTCCGCGCCGGCAAGGGTCTGAAGGACGCCATCAACTAATTAAAAAATGCATAAAGCATTTGGCAAGACCAAGAAAAACATTGTACAATTTTGGTCTTCGTCGGGTGCTTAGCTCAGCTGGTAGAGCGTCGCCTTTACACGGCGAATGTCGGGGGTTCGAGCCCCTCAGCACCCACCAGTAGGGAAAAAATTCAGCAGTAAATTTTTAAGCTGCACGAGGTTTTCGTGCAGCAAGGGAGTGGTAGTTCAGTTGGTTAGAATACCGGCCTGTCACGCCGGGGGTCGCGGGTTCGAGTCCCGTCCACTCCGCCAACACCGAAAAGGCGAACGCAAGTTCGCCTTTTTTTCATTTCAGCGCCTTGAATTGATTTTGTCGTGTCGGTTCTCGGCTCGCTACATTTAATCGCTGCAGGGCGAGACGCGAGACGCAAAGTGCGCGAAAATCCGCGCTGACGTTTTTTTCGGAGTAAAAGACCGTGCTCGAAGCAATCCGCAAGCATGCACAGGGTTGGCTGGCCAAAGTCATACTGGCCTTGATCGCAATCACCTTCGCCCTGTTCGGCGTGGACTCCTATATGCGAGGCGACAAAAGTGGCGCCATGGTCGCCGAGGTCGGGGATGCGGGGATTTCGCGTCAGGAACTGACGCGGGAAATCCAGACGCAGACCGATCGCATGCGCGAAGCGCTTGGCACGGCGTTCGATCCCGCCGTTCCAGAAAGCGCCGAGTTTCGTAAACAGGTGCTCGACAGTCTGATTGAACGCAAGGCGTTGCTGCTGGATGCGCAAAAAAACAAGTTCCTGGCTCCCGACGCGTACATAGCATCCGTGCTTGCACAGATACCGGCTTTCCAGCAGGACGGAAAGTTTTCGCAGCAGCGTTATGAGGCCGTGCTGCGCCAGAATGGCCGTACGCCAGCCCAGTTTGAAAACGAACTGCGCCAGGGTTTCATGCTGGATGTCGTGACCAGTCCGGTGACGCTCGCGGCCTTCCCGTCGAACACGTCGCTGACGCAGATTGCGCGTCTGGTGTCGCAACAGCGTGAAATTGCCTGGGCCGACCTGCCGGCTTCCGCAGTGGCTTCGGAGGTCAAGGTGACGCAGGCCGACGTGGAACGTGATTACGCAGCCCACAAGGCAGAATTTACCGAGCCCGAGCAGATCCGTGCCGAGTATCTCGTGCTGGACAAGGCAAGCGTGGCGGCCGGCATCGCGGTGAGCGACAAGGAAGTGGCCGGCTACTATGCGGCCAACGCGGCGAAATTTGGCCGGCCCGAGCAGCGCAGCGCGAGCCATATCCTGATCGCGGTGGATAAGAACGCCGATGCGGCGACCCGTGCCAAGGCCAAGGCCAAGGCGACCGAGCTGGCTCAGGTTCTGCAAAAGTCGCCGGAACGCTTCGCCGAGCTGGCGCGCACCGAGTCGCAGGATCCGGGTTCGGCGGCGCAGGACGGCAGCCTGGGAAGCTTTGCGCGCGGCATGATGGTCAAGCCGTTCGAGGATGCCGTGTTCAGCATGAAGCCCCACGAGATCCGCGGGCCGGTCGAAAGCGATTTCGGCTACCACATCATCCGGCTGGATGGCATCCAGCCGGCCAAGGTGGCCCCGCTGAGCGAGGTGCATGCAGAAGTCGTTGATGAACTGCGCAAGCAGCAGGCGCAAAAAATCTTTGCGGATATGGCCGAAAACTTCGGCAATCTGGTCTACGAAAACGCACAGTCGCTGCAGCCTGCCGCTTCAGCAACCAAGCTCAGCGTCAAGCAAAGCGACTGGATGAGCGCCAAGACGGCACCGCCGCCGTTCAACAACGCCACCCTGTCGGCTGCGCTGTTCAGCCCGGAATCGATCAAGTCGAAGCAGAACACCGAAGCGATCGAAGTGCAGCCCGGCATGCTGGTGGCAGCGCGGGTGGTCGATCATCGTCCGGCCCGGCTGCGTCCGCTGGCCGAAGTGTCGCCGGCGATCGAGAGCAGGTTGCGCGCCGAGCAGAGCGCAAAGCTGCTGGCGCAGAAAGGCGAGGCGATCATCAAGACGCTGGCGGCGGGCAACGAGGCAGGTTTGAACTGGTCGGCCTTCAAGGTGGTGGGACGCCAGCCGTTTGCCGAACTGGATGCGGCAGGCATCAGGGCGGTATTCCGTGCGAATACCGACAAGCTGCCGGCTTATACCGGTTTTGCGCGTCCCGACGGTGCGTATCGAATCGTACGGATCAGCCGCGTGGTGGAGCCGGCTACGCCCGACCCCGCGATGCTGGCGTCGGTCTCGTCCGGCGTGACCCAGGCGCAGCAACGCGCGGACATGAAGGCCATGCTGGCCCTGATCACCGCTGGGCAGAAAGTGAAAATCCAGCCGAATGCGATCGAGGGCAGATGACGCGCCCGCGTGGCAACGAAAAAAACGCGCCTATAGGGCGCGTTTTTTTCGTTGGGCCGGTCGATCGGGCTATTCGGCGCCAGCGGTCGAGTTGAAGCCGGCGTCGACGTAGGTGATCTCGCCTGTAATCCCGGACGCCAGATCGGAGAGCAGGAAGGCCGCGGCATTGCCGACCTCATCTATCGTCACGTTGCGGCGGAGCGGCGCATTCTGGGCGACGAGGTCGAGCTTCTCGCCGAAATTGGCGATACCACTGGCGGCCAGCGTCTTGATCGGCCCGGCCGACACCGCGTTGACGCGGATACCCTTGGGTCCCAGGCTTTGCGCCATGTAATACACATTGGATTCCAGGCTGGCCTTGGCCAGGCCCATGACGTTGTAGTTGGGGACGGAGCGGATCGCACCCAGATAGGACAGGGTCAGCAGCGCCGCCTTGCGGCCCTCCATCATCGGCAGCGCGGCCTTGGCCAGTGCCGCGAAGCTGTAGGAGCTGATATCGTGGGCAATGCGGAAGTTTTCGCGGGTGATGCAGTCGAGGTAGTCGCCGGCCAGCGCCTCACGCGGCGCAAACGCGATCGAGTGCACCAGGCCGTCGAAGCCGTCCCAGTGCTTGCCGAGTTCGACAAACAGTGCGTCGATCTGCTCGTCGCTGCCGACATCGCAGGGGAAAACCAGGCTGGAACCGAACTCCTTGGCAAACTCGGTCACGCGATCCTTGATGCGATCACCCTGGTAGGTGAAGGCCAGTTCGGCACCTTCGCGCTTGCACGCCGCAGCAATGCCATAGGCGATGGAACGGTTGGATATCACGCCGGTGATCAGCAAGCGTTTTCCTGCAAGAAATCCCATGATGGTCTCGAAGAAATAAGTTGAGTAGTCCCGGATTATAACGGCTGACGTTGGTGGCGCGCTTGGGTACACTGGCGTCATGGTGCGCATCGGGGCGAATTTATTGAGGATGGGTCTGCTTGCATTAGGCCTGAGCCTGATGGCAGGCTGCTCCGGCAACTGGAACAATCCTTATCCCGGCAGTGATGCGCGCGCCAACGTGTTGTATAGCGCGTTTTCCGAACGGCCCAAGCATCTCGATCCGGCGCGCTCCTACAGCGAGCCCGAAACGGTATTTACCGGCCCGATTTACGAACCGCCGCTGCAATACCATTTCCTCAAGCGCCCGTATACGCTGATCCCTTTGACGGCCGAAGCCGTGCCCAAGCCGCGCTATTTCGACGCGGCCGGCAAACCGCTTGCAGACGATGCGCCTCCTGCAGCCATCGCCGAAAGCGTGTATGAAATCCGGATCCGCCCCGGCATCCGCTATCAGCCGCATCCGGCCTTTGCGCGCGATGCAACGGGCCGCTTTCTCTATCATGCGCTGGATGCCGCCGCGGTGGCGGACAAGTCGCAGATCAGCGATTTTCCGCAGACGGGTACCCGCGAACTCGTCGCGGCCGACTATGTCTACGAGATCAAGCGGCTGGCCAATCCCCGCCTGAGTTCGCCGATCTTCGGGCTGATGTCGGAGCACATCGTCGGCCTGAAAGCGCTCGGCGACGCGCTGGAAAAGGCATCCAGGGCACATCCCGATGCGGAGCTGAACCTGAACGCGTTTCCGTTCGCCGGCGCGGAAGTGGTGGACCGCTATACGTACCGGATCCACGTCAGGGGGAAATACCCGCAGTTCATCTACTGGCTGGCGATGCCTTTTTTCGCGCCGGTTCCGTGGGAAGCGGATGTCTTCTACGCGCAGCCCGGCATGGCGGACAGGAATCTCACGCTCGACTGGCAGCCGGTCGGCACCGGCGCCTACTATCTGGCGGAGAATGATCCCAACCGCCGCATGGTGCTGAAGAGAAACCCCTACTTCCATGGCGAAACCTACCCTGCGGAGGGTGATGCGGCAGATCGCCAGGCGGGTCTGCTGGCAGATGCCGGCAAGCCGCTGCCGTTCGTGGACGAGGCCGTGTTCAGCCTGGAGAAGGAAACCATCCCCTACTGGAGCAAGTTCCTGCAGGGCTATTACGACAGCTCCGGCATCAGTTCGGACAGCTTCGACCAGGCCGTGCAGTTCTCGGCGGGCAGCAATCCGCAACTGACCGACAGCATGCGCGACAAGGGCATCCGTCTCGTCACCAGCGTGTCGGCTTCGGTCTGGTATGTCGGCTTCAACATGCTCGACCCGGTGGTCGGCGGTCTCGGGGAGGATCGCCGCAAGCTGCGGCAGGCGATTTCCATCGCATTCGACTACGACGAGTTCATTTCCATTTTCCTGAACGGCCGCGGCATTCCGGCGCAGGGGCCGATTCCGCCAGGACTGTTCGGATATGTCGACGGCGTGGCGGGACTGAATCCGTATGTTTACGAGGCGCGGGGCGACAGGATCGTGCGACGTTCGATCGACGTGGCGAGAAAACTGCTGGCCGAGGCAGGTTATCCCAATGGCCGCAATGCCAGGACCGGCGAGCCGCTGGTGCTCTATTTCGACACCATGGCAAGCGGCCCGGACGCTAAGTCTCGGCTCGACTGGATGAAGAAGCAGCTCGACAAGCTCAATGTGCAGCTGGTCGTGCGCGGCACCGATTTCAACCGTTTCCAGGACAAGATGCGCAAGGGCAATGCCCAGCTGTTCGAATGGGGCTGGAACGCAGACTATCCCGATCCGGAAAACTTCTTCTTTCTGCTGTATGGCCCGAACAAGAAAGTGGCCACCGGCGGCGAAAATGCGGCCAACTACGACAACCCGGAATTCAACCGCCTGTTCGAGCGCATGAAGGACATGGACAACGGACCCGAGCGCCAGCGTGTGATCGATGCCATGCTCGCGATCGTGCGTCGCGATGCGCCATGGATCTTTTCCTTCTATCCGAAATCCTTCGGCCTCACCCACGGCTGGGTGCATAACGTCAAACCCAATCTGATGGCAAACAACACCCTCAAGTACCGGCGCATCGACCCGGATCTGCGTGCTGCGCGGCGAGCCGAATGGAATCGCCCCGTCGTGTGGCCGGTCGCGCTGCTGGCAGGCGGGCTGGTTGCCGTCATCGCGCCGGCGGTGCTGGCCTGGCGGCGGCGCGAAAGGACGACGGCCTGATGTTCGCCTACATCCTGCGCCGCCTGCTGTACGCCATCCCGATCCTGATCGGGGTCAACCTCCTGACCTTCACCCTGTTCTTCGTCGTCAATACGCCGGACGACATGGCGCGGCTGCAGCTCGGCGCCAAGCACGTGACGCCGGACGCGATCGAGCGCTGGAAGGTCGAGCACGGCTACGACAAGCCGCTATTGCTGAACACGCAGGTGGGCGGCAGCGCGCAGTTCACCGACACGCTTTTCTTCCGGCATTCGGCAGCCATGTTCGCGTTCAGGTTCGGCAAGGGCGACGACGGCCGCGACATCGGCAACGAGATCCGCACCCGCATGGGACCGAGCCTGGCGATCGCGCTGCCGGTGTTCGTGATCGGCCTGCTGGTCAACATCACCTTCGCCCTGCTGATGGTGTTCTTCCGCTCCACCTATCTCGATCTGTGGGGCGTGGTGCTGTGCGTGGTCTTGATGTCGATCTCGGGGCTGTTCTACATCATCGCGGGGCAGTACTTCATCGCCAAGCTGTGGAACCTGTTGCCTATCTCGGGCTACGCGGGCGGCATCGACGGCTTCCGGTTCATCCTGCTGCCTGTGCTGGTCAGCGTGGTGGCGGGAATCGGCAGCGGGTCGCGCTGGTATCGCACGATCTTCCTCGAGGAGATCGGCAAGGACTATGTCCGCACTGCACGCGCAAAAGGTCTGAGCGAAGTGCGCGTGCTGTTCCGCCATGTGCTCAAGAACGGCATGATCCCGATCCTCACGGGAGCGGTGGTGGTATTGCCGCTGCTGTTCATGGGAAGTCTCATCACCGAATCCTTCTTCGGCATTCCAGGACTGGGCAGCTATACGATCGATGCGATCCAGGCGCAGGATTTCGCGGTGGTGAGGGCGATGGTGTTTCTGGGGTCCTTCCTCTATATCGTCGGCCTGATCCTCACCGACATTTCCTATTCGTGGGTGGATCCGCGGGTGCGGCTGCAATGAACGCGGGAAAACTCGACTTCGTGCCTGTCGTCCTGTGGACCGATACGCTGATTTTCGCGCTGCTGGCGGCCGTGCTGGCGCTGGTGTGGTTCATCAGCCGCCATGAACATCTCAGGGCGCCGTGGCGTAACGTGGCGAAGCGCCCGATGGCGACGGGCGCGGCGCTGGTGCTCGGTGCGTTCGTCATCATCGGCCTGCTCGATTCGCTGCATTATCGCGAGCGGCTGGGCGACAGCCCGCCCGACCGGCCGCAATATTCGGTCGAGGTGCTGTCCGTATTCGATGCGCTGGTGAGCAGGCTGCGCACGCAGCAGGAAAAAACCTATTCCGCGCCGCTGGCGATGCGGCTGTACGCCAAGGAATTCATCGAGCGCGACGGCGCCACCGTGCGCGATTACCCGCGCCTCAAATTCGGCGGTGCACACCTGAAGCAGGCCGATGCACGTGTGCCGGATATCGTCCGGCGGATTGCGGTCGGCCTGGCGCAGGGGCTGGCGGCCAGCCTGCTGCTTTTCGGCCTGCTTGCCGCCTGGCTGACGCACCAGCGCGGCATGGTTTTCGGCGAGTGGCTGTCTGCCTGGGGAACGGGCCATCTCGGCTGGCCTGGACGGACGGTCGTCCTGACCCTGGCGCTGCTGCTGATGCTGGGGGCAGTGACGATTCATCTG
Source organism: uncultured Thiobacillus sp. (assembly GCA_964533095.1). Classification (GTDB taxonomy): domain Bacteria; phylum Pseudomonadota; class Gammaproteobacteria; order Burkholderiales; family Thiobacillaceae; genus Thiobacillus. The sequence continues at coordinate 45,438 of CAZHKS010000005.1, forward strand.
GCAGCGGGCTATCACGTCTTCGGCACCGACAAGGTCGGGCAGGATGTGCTGTACATCAGTCTCAAGAGCATCCGCACCGGCCTGGTGATCGGCACGCTCACCACGCTGGTCACGCTGCCGCTCGCGATCGTGCTGGGGATTGCGGCCGGCTATTTCCGGGGCTGGGTGGACGACGTCATCCAGTATGTCTACACCGTGCTGAATTCGATCCCGGGCGTGCTGCTGATCGCGGCGGCGGTACTCATCGTGCAGGCCGCCATCGAAGCCAATCCTCAGGTTTTTGACACGGCGGCGGCGCGCGCCGACATTCGTCTGCTGGCCCTGTGCCTCATCATGGGCGTGACCAGCTGGACCGGCCTGGCGCGTTTGCTGCGCGGCGAATCGCTGAAGCTGCGCACGCTCGATTATGTCGAGGCAGCCAGGGCGTTCGGCGTGTCGCATGCGCGCATCATCAGCCGCCACATTTTCCCCAACGTGTTCCACCTCGTGCTGATTGCGATCGTGCTGGATTTTTCGGGCCTGGTACTGGCCGAGGCGGTGCTGTCCTATGTCGGCGTCGGGGTCGATCCTTCCATGTTCAGCTGGGGCAACATGATCAATGGCGCACGCCTCGAGCTTGCGCGCGAGCCGGTCGTCTGGTGGCAGCTCGCAGCGGCCTTCGCCTTCATGTTCACCCTGGTGCTGGCGGCCAACCTGTTTGCCGACGGCGTGCGCGATGCGTTCGACCCGCGCCTGGAGGGCCGTCGATGAAGCCCCTGCTGCAGGTCGACAAGCTCGTCACCGGAATCGGCGCTGCGCGCGTGGTCGACGGCGTGTCGTTCCACGTCGAGGCAGGCGAAACCTATGCCCTGCTCGGGGAGTCCGGCTGCGGCAAGTCGATGACCGCGTTATCACTCATGAGGTTATTGCCGGATGGCGGACGCATCGTGTCGGGTGCGGTGCGGCTGGGCGGAACCGATGTACTGGCCCTGCCCGAGCGCGACATGCGGCGCGTGCGCGGCGGTCAGATGGCAATGGTGTTTCAGGAGCCGATGCTGGCGCTGAATCCCGTCATCAAGGTGGGCGACCAGATCGGCGAGGCGTTGTCCCTGCATCAGGGCCTTGGCGGACAGGCTGCGCGCAACGCCGCCCGTGCGCTGCTCGACTCGGTGGGCGTGCCGGATGCGGCACGGCGGCTCGACACCTATCCGTTCGAACTCTCGGGCGGCCTGCGCCAGCGGATGATGATCGCCATGGCGCTGGCGGGCGAGCCAGACCTGCTCATCGCCGATGAACCGACGACGGCGCTGGATGTAACCATCCAGGCCCAGGTGCTCGACGTGTTGCGCAATCTTCGCACCGAGCGCCGGATGGGGATGCTGCTGATCACGCACGATCTCGGCGTGGTGGCCGAGAACGCCGACCGCGTGGGCGTGATGTATGGCGGAGAGTTGCTGGAGGAGGGCACACGCGACGCATTCTTCGCGGCGCCGCAACATCCCTACAGCCGCATGCTGTTCGAGGCCTTGCCCCGCCCGGGCGATGCCGGGCGGCTGACCACGATCGCCGGCCAGGTGCCCCGGCTCGACAGCCCATTACACGGCTGCCGCTTTGCGCCGCGTTGCCCGTTCGCCATCGCGCGCTGCCGCGAGGAATCGCCCGGCTGGCAGGAACTGGACGGGCAGCGGGTGCGCTGTCATCTGGTGGGTGAACTGCCGACACGCAGCATACGCGAGCCGGCCGCCCACGCCGTTTCGGAGCACACGCCGCAGCCTCTGCTGCAGGTGGCGGGACTGAAGGTGCATTTCCCGATCCGGCGCGGCTTCATCCAGCGAACGGTGGGTCACGTGCACGCCGTGGACGATGTGGAACTGGCGATCCAGGCCGGCCGCACGCTGGCGCTGGTGGGCGAATCGGGCTGCGGCAAGACGACGGTGGGCAAGGCACTGCTGCGGCTGATCGAGCCGACGGCGGGCACCATCAAGCTGGGCGGCGAGACCATCACCGCGAAGAATGTGCCCACCCTGCGGCGGCAGGCGCAGATGGTATTCCAGGATCCTTTCAGTTCGCTCAATCCGCGCATGCGGGTGGCGGACATCCTGCTCGAAGGCATGGACGCGCTCGGGGTGGGGGCCGCCCGCGAACGACGTGATGCGGTGGCCCGGCTGCTGCACCAGGTCGGGCTGCCGGACGATGCGGGCGGCCGCTACCCGCATGCGTTCTCCGGCGGGCAGCGGCAGCGCATTGCGATCGCCCGGGCGCTGGCGGTGTCGCCCCGGCTGGTGATCTGCGACGAGCCGACCAGTGCGCTCGACGTGTCGGTGCAGGCACAGATACTGAATCTGCTGAAAGACCTGCAGACCGACCTGGGCCTGGCCTATCTTTTCATCACGCACAACCTCGCCGTGGTGGACTATCTGGCGCACGATGTTGCGGTGATGTACCTCGGACGCATCGTGGAACACGGTGCCGCGGCCGACGTGCTGCGCGCGCCGCGTCATCCCTACACGCAGGCGCTGGTCAGTGCGGTGCCGCGCATCGAGCCGCACAGCGGGCAGGGCGTCATCCGCCTGGCGGGCGACCAGCCTTCGCCGCTCAACCCGCCGGTCGGCTGTCATTTCCATCCACGCTGTCCGCATGCCAGCGAGGTGTGCCGGGAAACCTATCCCGAACGGACCGATCTCGGCGGCGGACACTGGGTGCGCTGCCACTGGGTGGCGGGGCAGGGTTGAGGTTTTCCGAAACGGAGTGTCAATTGAATCACGGCAAACACAGTCGAAATTTCTGGCTTGGCAACGGCATCCTGGCCGTGGCGATGCTCACCCTGCTTTTCATGGGGCCGCTCTCCGATGCGCTGGGCATCTGGGCCGCGGCGATATGGATGGTGCTGGCTGCGGTGGGGATGGCGCTGGTGATGTCCGACAAATCGGACGAGCCGCCCGAATCGGACTGAGCCGGCGTTGTTCAGGGCCTTCTGACGATCACCGTCTGGCCTGCGCGGACCGTGCTGCGTTGCCTGAAAGCAGGGTTCCACAGCTTGAGATCCGTCAGGCTGACATCGAAACGCCGGGCGATGGCGCTCAGCGTTTCGCCCCGCTGGACGATATAGCGGGTTGCCGCGGAAGACAGGGCGATGCGGGGCGTGAAGGCAGCGGGCTGCAGGGCGGCAGGTTGCGGACTTGCCCGCGCCCCGGCAGGCAGACGCAGGGTCTGGCCGGCCGCTAGACGTCCATCGAGGCCGGGGTTGGCATCGCCGAGTTCGGCGACGTTCAGGCCGTAGCGGCGGGCGATGCTGTAAAGGGTGTCGCCACGTTGCACTTCGACCTGGCCCGGCAGGGAGGCGGAAGGCGGCGCAGTGTCGTTGCGAGCCACGACCGCGCCGCGGTTCCTGACGGGCACCAGGATGGTCTGTTCGCGCACCAGCTTGCCGCGTCTCAGATGGAACTGGTTGTGTTCTTCTAGGCTGGCGAGGCTGACGCCGAAGCGCCTGGCAATGGTCTCGGGGCGCTCGCCCTTGCGTGCGGGGTAAGGCTGCCAGGAATCCCAGCTTCCGGTTTCCAGATTGCGCTCGAAGGTGTCGGTCTTGGCGACCGGAACCAGCAGGTTGACGGGCGCGTCGGAGCGGATGAGCTTGCGGGGAAAGGCCGGATTCAGTGCGATGAACTCATCGCTGCTTATGCCCGCCAGCCGCGCGGCGGAACGGACATCCATGCTGGCGGCCCGGACGGTGACCTGCTTGAAGTAGGGCTGGTTGGGGAGCGTGTCGATGGCGATGCCGTAGCGTTCGGGATTGCTGACCAGATTCCGGATGGCAAGGAGCTTGGGAACGTAATTCCGGGTCTCGCTGGGCAGGGGCAGGCTGGCGTAGTCGGTCGGCAGGCCCTGCTGGACATTCCTCTCGATGGCGCGGGCGACGCAGCCTTCGCCGCAGTTGTATGCGGCCAGCGCCAGTTCCCAGTCGCCGAAATCGAGATAGAGCTTGCCCAGGTAATCCAGCGCGGCATTGGTGGCCGCGGTGAAATCGCGACGGCCGTCGTACCAGGTGTCCTGCCTGAGTCCGTAGAGTCGGCCGGTCGACGGGATGAACTGCCAGATGCCGGAAGCTGCGGAAGGCGATTCCGCCGCAGGATTGAACGCGCTTTCGACCATCGGCAGCAGGGCGATTTCCATCGGCATCGCACGGCGGTCGATTTCCTGCACGATGTGGAACAGGTAACGGCGCGAACGGTCGATCATGCGGCGCACGTAATCCGGCCGTGCGGCGTACCAGGATTCATGAATGGCGACGAGCGGGTTCCTGGCGGTATCGTCGTCGATCTTGAAGCCGCTGCGAATGCGCTGCCAGACATCGTCAGGACTGGCGGCTTCGGGCGAGGATGCGTTATCGGGCGCGTCGCCGATGTTGCCCCATTCCAGTGTCTGGATGCCGGAGGCGGATTCCGCCGCATGCACTGACTGGAAGGAGAGTGCAGCAAGGACAGCCAGGCTGAGAATATTTGATTTGATTCCGGGCAATTTGATTCCGGGCAAGCCGGTCTCCCGTACTCAACAGGCTCCATCCTAAGGGGCTGGATCGGGACGGTCAACCATCCCACGCATCCCTGGCCGCGCGGATCGCGCCGAATACTTCGGCTGGCGTGGGGTTGGGACGCTGCAGGTAACGGCTGGCAAAGGCCTTCATGTCCGGCGCATGAAAGCGCAGAAAGGGATTGGTGGCTTTTTCCAGCGCGAGGGTCGAGGGCAGGGTGGGGGAATTCTCGGCACGCAGGGCGCGGTCTGAGCGCTCGCGTTCAAGCAGCGCCGGATTAGCGCCGTCGATGGTCTTGGCAAAGTCAATATTGCTCAGGGTGTATTCGTGCGCGCAGCAGACCCGGGTAGTATCCGGCAGCGCTAAAATGACGTCGAGGCTGGCGGCCATCATCGCGGGGGTGCCTTCGAACAGTTTCCCGCAGCCGCACCCGAATACGGTATCGCCGCAAAACAGGCTGCCGTGGCCGGCATAGCTGATGTGGTCGAGCGTGTGGCCCGGCGTGGCCAGCACGTCGAAATGCACAGCCGGTCCTGCGATGTCCACCGAGTCGCCGCCATGCAGGATGTGGGTGACCGCCGGGATGCGCGGGTTGTCGGGCGCGTAGATGGGGCACTGGTAGCGTTGACGCAGCAGGGCGTTGCCGCCAGTATGGTCGCGGTGATGATGGGTGATCAGGACGGCGCCCAGATCGAGTTGTTTGGCGTCGAGGAAGGCGATCAGCGGAACGGGATCGCCCGGGTCCACCGCGACGGCGTGATGGCCGTCGTGCCACACCCAGATGTAGTTGTCTTCGAACGCGGGCAGGGGAATGAGTGTCAACATGATGGGGGCTGCCGGACAGGAGAAAAGACTATGTTATCCAAGCTGAATGCAGGATGGTTTGAAACCCCGCTTGGGCGACACCTGCTGTTTCGCGAACAGCGCTATTTCGACAATGCCGTGTCGGATGTGTTCGGCTTCAATGCGGTGCAGGTGGGACTGCCGGAGATCGATTTTCTGCGCAACAGTCGCATCCCGCTGCGCGTAACGTGTGCGGTCGAGTCGCCTGCCCAGGTGCGGGCCGATCCCATGTTTCTGCCGTTCGAGAGCCAATCACTCGACCTGCTGCTGTTGCCGCATGTGCTGGAATTCAGTTCCAACCCGCACCAGGTGCTGCGCGAAGCCGAGCGCGTGCTGCGCCCGGAAGGCCGGCTGGTGCTGGCCGGATTCAATCCGCGCAGCCTGTGGGGGCTGGCGCGCAAGCTGCAGGGCAGCGAGCGCGGCTATCCCTGGAATGGCAGCTTCCTGAATATTTCGCGGGTGAAGGACTGGATGGTGCTGTTGGGGCTCGAGGTGGCGGCGGGCAGCATGTGCTGCTACCGTCCGCCGGTCAACCGCGAGAACTGGCTGCGCCGCCTGCGTTTCATGGAGCCTGCAGGCGATCGCTGGTGGGCGATGGGCGGCGGCGTGTATTTCCTGCAGGCGGTCAAGCGCGTGCAGGGCATGAACATCATCCTGCCGCAGTGGACGACGCCGGTGGCGCAACGCCTGTTGTCGCCCGCCGCCAAGGTGGTCAATCTCAAACAGTATCGGGTCCGTCGTGAACGCTGACACCATTTATATCTACAGCGATGGCGCCTGCAAGGGCAATCCCGGCACGGGCGGCTGGGGTGCTTTGCTGGTGACGAACGGCCACCGCAAGGAAATCAGCGGGGGCGAGCCCAACACCACCAACAACCGCATGGAGATGACGGCGGTGATTCGCGCGCTGGAATCGTTGAAGCGCCCGTCCACGGTCGAAGTCCATACCGATTCGCAGTACGTGCAGAAAGGCATCAGCGAGTGGATGCCGGGCTGGAAGCGGCGCAACTGGCGTACCGCCGACGGCAAGCCGGTGAAGAACCAGGATCTGTGGCTGCAACTGGATGCATTGAGCCAGCTGCATCGCATCGAATGGAAATGGGTGCGCGGTCACGCCGGCCATCCCGAAAACGAACGTGCAGACGCGCTGGCCAATCTGGGCGTGCTGCAGGCACAACAACACTGATACGAAAAACCATGCGGCAAATCATCCTCGATACCGAAACCACCGGCCTCGACCCCAACCAGGGACATCGCATCATCGAGGTGGCGGCGGTGGAAATGGTCAACCGCCGGCTTACTGGCAATCACCTGCACCGCTATGTGAACCCGGACCGCGACATCGACGCCGGCGCCATGCAGGTGCACGGCATCACCCCCGAATTTCTGCAGGACAAGTCGCGCTTTGCCGACATCGCGCAGGAATTCGTCGACTTCATCCGGGGCGCGGAGCTCATCATCCACAACGCGCCCTTCGACGTCGGTTTCCTCAACATGGAACTGCGGCTGCTCGAGATGCCGCTGCTGGCCACCTGGTGCGACGGCGTGACCGACACCCTGGCGATGGCCAAGGCCCTGCACCCCGGCCAGCGCAACAACCTGGACGCGTTGTGCAAGCGCTATGGCGTCGACAACACCGCTCGCACCTTGCACGGTGCCCTGCTCGACTGCGAACTGCTGGCGGCAGTGTATCTGGCGCTGACGCGCGGCCAGGAAAGCCTGTCGATCGGGCTGGAAGAAGTGCGTGGTGCCCAGGCCGACCAGGTGGCCGCGCGTGTGCGCCCCAGGCCCATCCTGTTGCCGGCGACGCCTGACGAACTAGCCGCGCACGCAAGCCTGCTCGAAGCCATCGCCGGGGAAAGCAAGGGTGCATGCCTGTGGGCTGAGGGGCAGGAGGCGGTTTGACGTTTTCCGGGCAGGCGACCAGATGGTGCACGTTCCAGCACATTATCCGGCTGGGGCTGGCCTGCGTCTGCCTCGCCGCCTTGTCGGCGCAGGCTGCCGCGGCACGGGTGGCGGTGGTGCTGAGTGAGGATGCGGCACCTTATCAGGAGGTGTATCAGGTCATCCGCGCCTATCTGGACGATTCCCCTCATGAGGCCACCCGGATATATGCCGAGCGCCTGACCCCTGCTGCGCTGGCTGACGCGCGCCTTGCGGTGGCGGTAGGCGTGGGGGCGGCAGAAGCGCTGGCCGCGCTGCCTGAGCGGCCGCCCGTGCTGGCAATCCTGGTGCCGCGCGCGTGGTATCTCAAGTCAGGGCGCGCGCGCCTGGGTGCCGGCGGCCGTCGCGGCGTGTCGGCCATCTATCTCGATCAACCCTTCGAGCGCCAGGCGCTCCTGATCCGGCTGGCCTTGCCGGACGTGAGGCGGGTGGGTGTGCTGTTGAGTGCCGAGCAGAGCGGCGTTGTCAACGAACTGGACAGTGCATTGCGTGCGCAGCGGCTCAGCCTGGTCTACGCCACGCTGACGGCTGACGAACGTCTGATCACCCCGCTGGAAACCATATTGTCGGAGTCCGATTTGCTGCTGGCGCTGCCGGATCCGCTGGTGTTCAACCGCAACACGGCACAAAGCCTTTTTCTGACGTCCTACCGCTACCGCGATCCGGTACTGGGCTATTCGCGTTCACTGACGCGGGCCGGTGCGTTGCTGTCGCTGCATTCCAGCCCGGCGCAAATCGGCCGTCAGGCAGCTGAGTGGATCAGTAGTGCCATCCAGGGCAGTACGGTGCGCCTGCCACCTCCGGCTTATCCCAGTTATTTCAGCGTTTCAATCAATAATCAGGTGGCAAGCTCGCTCGGATTCACCTTGCCCTCCGAGGCCGAACTGGAAACACGTCTGGAAGGGAAAAACTGATGACACGGTTGTTAGGCATACGGGGACGTGTCATCGGGCTGGCCATGGTGCCAGTAGCCATCGTCGGCGTCCTGCTGATGTTCCAGCTCATCACCGGAAAAATAGACGACCTCGACCAGTCCCTGCGTACCCGTGCCCTGGCCATCGCACGCCAGTTGGCCCCGGCGACCGAATATGGCGTCGCATCGGGCAATATCGACGTATTGCAGACGCTGCTCGAAAAAGCGGCGATCGAGCCGGACGTGCGCGGCGTGGCGGTGTTTTCCGAGAACGGCCAGTGGCTGGCCCAGTTCGGCCTGGGGACATGGGACAACCCGGTGGAAAAGCGCATGCCGGCTGATCATATCTACCAGATTGAATACAAGGACCGGCTGGTCTACTACGCGCCGATCACGCGTACCGAGGTGGTGGTCGACGATTTCAATCCGGGCGGTCAGACCGCGGCGAAACCGGGAAGCCAGACCCGGCTGCTGGGCTGGGTGGGGCTGGATGTGTCGCGAAGCGCCACTATCCGGAGCCAGCGCGAGTCCATCCTGCGCAGCCTGGCGATCCTGCTGGCAGGTTTGGGGGTCAGCCTGTATCTCGCCTGGCGCATCGGGCGCCAGATCATCCGTCCGATCCTGTCGCTAACCCATACGGTCAGCCGCATCGGCGAGGGTCATCTGGACGAACGTGTCGAAGTGTGCGGTCAAGCCGAACTGGGGATGCTGCAGCGCGGCGTCAATCATATGGCGGCTCATCTGCAGACCATGCAGGACCAGATGCAGGAAAAAATTGATCGGGCCACGGCGCGCCTGGTCTACCAGGCCAGCCACGATGCGCTGACGGGTTTGATCAATCGCCGCGAATTCGAACAGCGCCTCGAACGCACACTGCTGTCGGCCCAGCAGCAGGGCCGGGAGCATGCGTTGTGTTACATGGACCTCGACCAGTTCAAGGTCATCAACGATTCCTGTGGCCATGCCGCGGGCGACGAACTGCTGCGCCAGCTGGCGCTGCTGTTGAAAGGCAATCTGCGCGAACGCGACACGCTGGCCCGCCTGGGCGGCGACGAATTTGCGCTGCTGCTGGAGAATTGCAGCATATCGGATGCACTGGAGGTGGCGGATACCTTCCGCGCCGAAGTGCAGCGTTTCCGTTTCAAGTGGGGCGACCGCATCTTCTCGGTCGGCATGAGCGTGGGCATGGTGGCGATCAATTCCGACAGCGGCACCGCAGCGAGCCTGATGTCGGCGGCCGACGCGGCGTGCTACGTGGCCAAGGACCGCGGGCGCAACCAGATTCACCTGTACGAAAGCCGCGATTCCGATCTGGTGCGCCACCGCGGGGAAATGCAGTGGGTGACGCGCATCCAGAGAGCCCTGGAAGAGCATCGCCTGCGCTTGTCGTGGCAGGAGATCCGGCGTACCGATACGGTAGTGGAGCCTGTCCGCCATGTCGAGTTGCTGCTGCGCATGATCGACGACGATGGCAGCGAAATCCTGCCGATGGCCTTCATTCCGGCAGCCGAGCGTTATTCGATCATGCCGGCACTGGACGCCTGGGTGATCGAGGAAACGCTGCGCCTGTGCCAGCGTTATCTGGCGGCCAAGCGCGAGCAGAATTGCCTGTTCGCGGTCAACCTGTCGGGCGCGTCGCTGAAGGATCCGGCATTCCGCCGCATGCTGCTGGCCAGTCTGGACGAAAATCCGGCCTTCGGCCCGCATCTGTGTTTCGAGATCACGGAAACGGCCGCCATCGGCAATCTGGCCGTCGTCAACGAGTTCATCGAAGCGATGCGCGCGTTCGGGTGCAGTTTCGCGCTGGACGATTTTGGCAGCGGCCTGTCGTCCTTCACCTATCTGAAGAACCTGAAGGTGGACTACCTCAAGATCGATGGCGCGTTCGTGCGTGACATTGCCGGCAATGCCATCGACCGTTCCATGGTCGAGGCGATCCACCGCATCGGCCACCAGATGGGGCTGAAAACCGTGGCCGAATATGTCGAATCAGACCAGATCCTGGCGGTGTTGCGGCAGATGGGGGTGGACTACGTGCAGGGGAGCTGGGTCCACCAGCCCGAGCCGCTGGAAAACCTGTGCGGTCAAGCCTGATGGAGGGCGTGCGCCGAGATCAGTCGTTTACGCCAAATCCCGCGTCGACGATGGCACGCACCATGGCGGCACGGTCGACCCTGGCCGGATCGTAGGTCACCCGCGCCTGACCTGGCGTCAGGCTGACGTCCGCGCTCTGCACGCCGGGCAGGGCGGTCAGGACCTTGTTCACGCTGTTGACGCAGCCGCCGCATGTCATGCCGGTGACGGATAGGACGATTTCGTTCATTCTGAACCCAGGAAGCAATTTCGATCCCGGCATTTTATGCCAGCCGGAAAGCAAAAGCCCGCGGTTTGCTGCTGCGGGCTTTTTGGAACCGGAGGGTGTTACTACGCATATGACCCATTCAATTTAGAATCAATGGGTTAGAGTGTTTTTAATTGGGGTTGTGCATTTAGTGGTCACCAGCCTCCTGACGCGACCCGCCATTCCTCGCGAAGCCTTACTTCTGGTTATCCCGGTCCCTTAGCTTCTTTTCCAGCTTTTTCAGATTGTCCGGTGATTCGTCCTTCACCAAGGCTTCCGCAATCCGCTCCATGAACTCCCGGCTCTCGACGTCCTCATCGCTTATCAAGGTGGCGTCAACGATTCGGCCATCTTGCAATTGCCAGGCTTGAACCGTCAGTCCTTTGCTCTTGCCTACCGGAACTGTGACCCGCACAGCGCCGGAGGCCTTCACCCAGAAATAGAGGGCTTCGTAAGGAGTTTTTTCACGGCGAGCGCCGTTGCGCCGCTCTTTGATATAGATGTGGCTTGGCCTCGATGCACCTTCTTCTGTGGTGCACGATAGTAGCCTATTCGTTCGGTGGCGGGGACCTGGAGATGGACGGGGCGCATCAGTCGGGCCGGCGGGCTGCAGAGAAGCGTGGCCGACCGCAGGGCTCGCGGCCGGTGGAAGCGGATGCCGACGTGAAGGAGCTTACCTCCACCATGCTTACGCAGACGGGGCGTGAGGCCGCCAGGAAACGCAAGCGAGGGGACCGCACGGACCCGGAGTTCGGTGGGCGATTACCGAAGGACCGGCGCATCCTGATGACTGTTCGCAAGCGATTCGGACAGCGCGGCAAGGGGGCATGCGCGACACGTGTGGCCGTCGGCCTGCTGGAGACGGCGCCAGTGGCCGAGGCGGTGATGAAGTCGTTTGTCGCCATCCCGGAGAGCTATCTGAACACGGACAGCTCGCCGGCGTACACCGAGGCCGGCAAGCGGTTCCAGGAACACCGCACGGTGGAACACGCCAAGACGCTGATTGGGCCCAACGGCGAGAACAACAATCAGGCCGAGGAGCTGAACTGGCGTTACGACAGGGCGGAGAAAGGCATCTACCTCAACATCGAGCCGAAATACATGCTCGACTATGCGGCGGAGATTGCATTTAGGTCGGACACGCGCCGGCTGCCGAACGGGCAGCAACTGAGGCTGGCGATGAACGTGGCACTGAATGTCGGGGAGTCGATGTTCTGGCGCGGCTTCACGCGTGGCCGGCATCGCAAGGTGGAACTGGTGCATCCGTTGCCGCTGCCGTCGAAGGCGAGCGGGCCACCGAAGGGGAGACATCCGGTTGCTGCTGTTAATGGGAGAGTGCCGAGGTAATGGGGGGTAGCTATACAGAGGACTATCCCAGTTTTTTGGTGCTTACACTCATGTTCAACCTACGTTCACTCGCCGCTGCATTAGTCCTAGCTACTCTGCTGTCGCCGGCGGCTCATGCTGTTTCGGCCTCCAAGGTTTTTACCATCACAAACACTGGCAACGGGCCGCTTACGGTTTCGGGCGCAGCTATTTCAGGTAACACCGCGGAATACGCGCTGACGGGGAATACGTGTACGTCGGTTGCGGTAGGCGGAAGCTGTGCAATGACAGTCCGATTCACCCCTTCCGGGGACGGACCACGCGCGGCGGCGGCGCTTAATTTTTCCTCCAATGGCACCAGCGGGCCGGCGCACAGCATAGCCTTGAATGGGGCTGGCCAATATCCGGCCAGCTGCAAAGATTTGCTGGCTGCGGCGCCAGGCACTCCTAGCGGGAACTATACGATTGACCCAGATGGCGCGGGCGCGGTAGCGCCGTTCAGCGCGTACTGCGACATGACGTCGAACGGCGGCGGGTGGACGATGGTGGTCAGGCAGTACGAAGGTTCGCCGGTTGTTTGGACCGGCCAGGTATCAGGCAGCTCGGTCAGCTTGGCGCAGGCACAAATTCCAGCCCACACCCAAGTCGGGTTCGGGAAAGATAACACTGCGACTTACGTCGATTATGTGAATTTCCAGTACACAACCGGAGACATAGCAAAAACTCTTGTTACAGGCCTTAAGTCCGGCGTGGCTTACCACATTTTTAGAAGCGGAACTTCTTTATATGGGTATCATGACCCAGACGATGTTTTATTAACTATCTACCCCGAGTGGTTTAACACCCTAACCTTTGATAGGGCCGGAATACGCGGTTTTGATTGGGCTTTCAGCCCTAGCCATCCATCAGCCACAGCGCAAGGGTACGCTCTGGCCGGAGACTTGCAGAATACTCCGCAAACTTTCGCGTGGACGGTGTGGGTGCGGTAAGCAAGCTAAACAGGCAGGTCGTCTGCGACCTGCTCTTCCTCAGGCTCATAGGGCTCCACTTCTCTGCGCGTAGACACCCCTGACGACTTGGCAAGCTCCGCCAAGGCCCCCAAGGACTCACAGCCTTCGCCTTTCCACCGCCAACTGCCGACCTCTCCTGTGTTCGCCATTGGGTCATGCAGTCGCTCTATCACGCCTTGTTCAGCTAACTTACGTAGTTGCTTTCCGACAATATTTCTGGCCCAGTGGACCTTGTCACGCCAGCTGATGAAGTCCAGCCTAAACCGTACCTGCAGTTCCCAAACTAGCTCTGCCGTTGTCACGAAGTCTGGAGCCCTTGCCTTGAGGGTCCCCAGGATTGCCTCTTTGAGTTCGCCACGCTTCCCATAACGGCCTTTCCAGGCCTTGATTGGTTCGATGAGCTCCGGGTTGAGGCGCTCGTCGTATTTGCGAATCAACATGTCGCAGGCCGTGAGCTCGGCCTTAGCCTTTTCTAACGCCTCGCCGATTTCATCGTGCAGCTGTTGATACCTGCGTACGTCGGCAGAAACGCGTGCTCGCGTCTCGGCGAGGCCTTTGAGGTAGGAGGGTGTCTTTCGCATGTCGCTCATCCTGTTGACGATACGACAATAAAGAAACCGGCACAGCGGCCGGTTCCAGGGTGTTACCTGAGTTTTTTCAGTTTTGGGTCATTTGCGTAGTAACACCCGAACCGGACGGGAATTACTTCTTGCGCGGGCGTTTGCGCAGGGTTTCCTTGGTATGGTCGATCAGGCGGTCGGCCACCACCTCGGCGTCGACCTCAAAGGTGCCGTTGGCCAGCGCGGCCTTGACCGACTCAACCTTGCCCGCATCGGTGACATCGACCGATGCCAGCTGGGATTCGAGCGAGCGGATGCGGGTACTTGACTCGGTCAGCGTCAACGAATCGCTGCCGCCCGCAGCGGGAGCAGACGCTTTGCCGGCGCCTTTGCCCTTGGCGGAAGACACTTTGCTGGCGGCGGGAGGGGTGATGCGCTTGTCGATTTTCACGGGTGATCCTGGTCGCGGGGGGTCGATCTTATGACTGCTTGGGCACTCAATGGTTTATCGGCGGCCCGTGAATTTTCTTTAGCGGATTTTCCCGGTTTCGCCGAGTAGCGGGATCACGCCGTCCAGGCCCACCTGATTCAGGGCGTAGCAGGCCTGTGCGCGCACCACCGGTTTGGCGCGGTAGGCGATGCTGACCCCGGCCTCGGCCATCATTTTCAGGTCGTTGGCGCCGTCGCCGAGGGCGATGACCTGCCCGTGGGCCAGATTCAGGTCGGTGCGCACGCGATTGAGCCAGTCGGCCTTGCCCTGGGCGTCGACGATGTCGCCGAGGACGCGGCCGGTCAGCCTGCCGTCGGCCACTTCCAGGGTATTGGCGGCGGTGTAGTCCAGCCCCAGCCGGGATTGCAGCCGTTCGGTAAAGAAGGTGAAGCCGCCCGATACCAGGAGCGTCCGGATCCCGGCCGCGCGCACTGCCGCCAGCAGCATTTCGGCACCTGGCGACAGTTGCAGACGCTCGTCGTAGACGCGCTGCACGGCCGACAGGTCCAGTCCTGCCAGCAGCGATACGCGCCGGCGCAGGCTTTCAGCGAAATCGATCTCGCCGCGCATGGCGGCTTCGGTAATCGCCGCGACCTGCGGCTTCAGGCCCTGCATGTCGGCGATCTCGTCGATACATTCGATGGTGATCAGGGTCGAATCCATGTCCATCACCAGCAGGCCGAAGTCGCCGATGCGTCGTCCGGCCGGCACCCAGCCGCAGTCGAGTGAATTCGCTTCGCAGTAGGCGGCGGCTTCTGCGGTCCGGCCGGCGTCGGCCGCCACCAGCCGGAATGCCGTCGGCGAAACCGCCTCGATGGCAGCCGCCCCCGTCAGTTTGGCGAGCTGCTTGAGGCTGGGTGTGGGGATGTCGTGTCCCTGAACAATCAGATTCATTTATGTTAATTATTTCAACAGGTTGAACAGCGTGATGACGTTGGCGGCGCGCGTCTCGGGCGGCGCGACGGCCTTTCCTGCGGCCGGCAACTGCCAGCGCAGGCGGTTCTCGCCCGCCAGCTTGATGTCGCGCCGGGTCTGGATGAGCTCGATGATGCGGCCCGGATCGATCGGCGGCTGCTGCACGAATTGCAGCAGGATGCTGTCCGCGTTGGCGTCGACCTTCATGATCCCGAGCGGCCGTGCGGCGAGGCGCAGGCGGTGGGTGTCGAGCAGCGCGCGCGCCGGATCAGGCAGCTGGCCGAAACGGTCGACCAGTTCCTCCTGCAACTGGGTGAGCTCTTCGGTGTCATGCACGCTCGCCAAACGCTTGTACAGCACCAGTCGCTCGTGGACGTCGGGGCAGTAGTCCACCGGCAGCAGCGCGGGCAGGTGCAGGTTGATCTCGGACACCACGCCGAGCGGCTGGTTCATGTCGGGTTCCTTGCCGGCCTTGAGGCTCGCCACCGCGTCGGCCAGCATGTCGTTGTAGAGCGAGAAGCCGACTTCGAGAATCTCGCCGCTCTGTTTCTCGCCCAGCACCTCGCCGGCGCCGCGGATCTCCAGATCCTGCATGGCGAGATGGAAGCCCGAGCCGAGTTCCTCCATCAACTGAATTGCTTCCAGGCGTTTCTTCGCCTGGGGTGTCAAGGTGCGGTCTTCCTCGACCAGCAGATAGGCAAAAGCCTGGTGGTGCGAGCGGCCGACGCGGCCCCTGAGTTGATGCAATTGGGCGAGCCCGAACTTGTCGGCGCGGTTGATCAGGATGGTGTTGGCGGTCGGGATGTCGATGCCGGTTTCGATAATCGTGGTGCACAGCAGGATGTCGTAGCGCTGCTGGTAGAAGTCGCGGATCACCTGTTCCAGTTCGCGCTCGCCCATCTGGCCGTGGCCGACGCGGATGCGCGCTTCCGGCAGCAGCTTTTCCAGCCGTTCGCGCATGTTTTCTATCGTGCTGACCTCGTTGTGCAGGAAGTACACCTGGCCGCCGCGTTTCAGTTCGCGCAGCACCGCCTCGCGGATCAGCCCGCCGGAGAACGACTGCACGAAGGTCTTGATTGCCAGCCGTTTCTGGGGGGCGGTGGCGATGACCGAGAAATCTCGGATGCCTTCGAGCGACATCGCCAGCGTGCGCGGGATAGGCGTCGCCGTCAGCGTCAGCACGTCCACCTCGGCGCGCAGCGCCTTCAGCTGTTCTTTCTGGCGCACGCCGAAGCGGTGTTCCTCGTCCATGATGACCAGCCCCAGGCGTGCGAACTTGACGTCCTTCTGGATCAGACGATGGGTGCCGATGACGATGTCGAGCTTGCCGTCCTTCAGCGCCTGCAGGGCCTCGGCTTGCTCCCTGGGGCTGCGAAAGCGCGACAACTCGGCGAGCTTCACCGGCCAGGCGGAAAAACGGTCGGAGAAATTGTTGAAGTGCTGCTCGGCCAGCAAAGTGGTCGGCACCAGCACCGCCACCTGGTAGCCGCCCATCACCGCCATGAAGGCGGCCCGCAGCGCGACTTCGGTCTTGCCGAAGCCGACGTCGCCGCATACCAGCCGGTCCATCGGCTTGCCTGCCTGCATGTCGGCCATGACCGCGGCGATCGCCGCCGCCTGGTCGGGCGTCTCCTCGTAACCGAAGCCTTCGGCGAAGGCCTCGTAGTCGTGCGGCGAAAACTTGAACGCGTGGCCTTCGCGTGCGGCGCGCAGGACATACAGGTTCAGCAGTTCGGCGGCGGTGTCGCGCGCGGCCTGCATGGCGCGGCGGCGCGCCTTCTCCCATTGGTCGGTGCCGAGCTTGTGCAGCGGGACGGCGCCCTCGCCGGCGCCGCTGTAGCGCGAGATCAGGTGCAGGTTGGCGACCGGCACGTAGAGCTTGTCGCCCTTGGCGTATTCCAGTTGCAGGAACTCGGTGTCGCCGTCGCCGAGGTCCATGTTGATCAGGCCGAGGTACTGGCCGACGCCGTACTGCGCGTGCACCACCGGGTCGCCGGGCTTGAGCTCCGACAGGTCGCGCAGCAGGTTGTCGATCTGCGTCGCGCGGGCCTCTCGCGCGCGTCGGGTTTTCGGCGGGATGGCGTAGAGCTCGGTTTCGGTGACGACGGCGAGCGAGCCGTCCGCCGTGACGAAGCCCTCGGCCAGCGGTCCATGCGTCAGCAGGATGCGTCGGTCTGACGGTTGGCAGGCGCTCCAACTGTCGCACAATGTCGCGTCGAGCCCGTGCTCGGCGAGGTATTCGTGCAGCGTTTCGCGCCGCCCGGCCGACGGCGCGACGATCAGGGTCGTGCCCTTGAATCCGTCGATGAAGCCCTGCAGCTTGGCGACCGGGTGCGCCTCGCGGCGGTCCACCGAAATTGGGGGCAACGGGCGTGCAAGACCCTCGCCGGCCTGTTCCACGTCGAGCCGCGCGTAGGTCTTGGCGAGGCTGAAGAACGTGTCAGTCGGCAGGAACAGCTCGGCAGGCGGCAGCAGCGGACGGTCCTTGTCGCCCGACAGCAGGCGGTGGCGGCTTTGCGCATCGGCCCAGAACGCCTGCCCGGCCGGGTCGAGCGCCCCGTGGCTGACGAAGCGGGTGTGTTTGGGCAAATAGTCGAACAGCGTCGCCGTCCCATCGAAAAACAGGGGCAGGTAGTATTCGATGCCGGCCGGCGCGAGGCCGTTGCTGACGTCCTTGTAGAGCTTGGATTTGGAGGGGTCGCCCTCGAAGCGCTCGCGGAAGTTCTGACGGAAGCGGGTGATGCCGGCCTCGTCGAGCGGGAACTCGCGCGCGGGCAGCAACCTCACCTCGTTCACCGGATAGATGCTGCGCTGGGTGTCGACGTCGAACGCGCGCAGCGTCTCGACCTCGTTGTCGAACAGGTCGATGCGATAGGGCAGGGCGCTGCCCATCGGGAAGAGATCGATCAGCCCACCGCGGATCGAGAATTCGCCCGGCGCGAACACCTGATTCACATGGGTGTAGCCGCCCAGTGCCATCTGCGCGCGGAAGGCCGGCTCGTCGAGGATGTCCTTCTGCTTCAGGAAAAACGTGTGGGCGGCCAGGAAGGCCGGCGGCGCCAGCCGGTACAGCGCGGTGGACAACGCCACCACGACGATGTCGAATTCGCCGCGCGAAATCTGGTACAGCGTCGCCAGCCGCTCCGAGATCAGATCGGGGTGGGGCGAAAAGCTGTCGTAGGGCAGCGTTTCCCAGTCGGGAAAATTGCAGATCCTGAGTTCGGCATCGAACCAGCGCAGCTCTTCAGCCAGCCGGTTGGCATCCCACGCGCTGGCGCACACCACCACCAGCGTACCGCCTTGGCGGGCGAGTTCGGCCAGATAAAGCGCATCGGCTGCGCCCGCCAGGCCGGACTGGCTGCGGGGCGGTTGCGCGGGATGGGGAAACAGGAACGCCATGGAAAAAGTAGAAGATTATCCCGGAAATGGTGGTGCGATGCGCGCCAGCACGATCTCCCGGCAGCCGCGCGGCGGGTGATCCCTTACGAAACAGCACGGGCGAGGGCCGCTTCAGCGTGTTGCGCAGATTGCGTTTGCACGAAGATTTCCTGATGCCAGCCCAGCAGCGACAGGCCCCGCGCCAGTGCGCCGGTACGCAGGGCCGTGAGGAAGGGTTCCGGGCCGGCGGCGTAAATGTCGGCGCGCAGGAGGTCGGCATGGCGGGAGAGGATGGACCTGGCCACGTCGGCGTAGGCATCGGAGGCCGGCATGGGCTGGTAAACAAAGTCGTCGAGGGCGTCGGCCCAGGCGCGACCGAGGTTGTCCTGATAATGGCCTTCGTCGCCTGCCACCCAGTAAAGATACATGGCTTCGGCGATGTCCAGTGACATGGCATGCTGGATCAGGCTCTTGATCGGCGCAAACGCGTCGTCCCAGGCAACGAACAGGACCGGGCGGCGCGAATCCAGCTTCATCACGAACTGGCCGTGCGGACCGCTCAACTGGATCGGGTCTTCTTTGCGCAGCGATTCGAATACCCGGGTCGAGAAGTCGCCGCCGTCGCGCTGCACGTGCAGCTCGACATGGCGGTCCTCGCACGGGCAACTGGCAATGTAGAACGTGCCTTCGGCGCCATCGGCCGTTGCAAGCGTCACGGACTGGCCGGCCAGAAAGCGCAGGCGCTGGCTGCGCGGCAGCATCAGATGCAGGGCCGCCACCGAGGGACTCAGCGTTTCGACCGACTTGACCCGCGCGGTGACGGTTTGATGAGGGATGTCGTCCGCCCCGGCCACGGCGGCCTCGATCACCACATCTGAGGCAGGGGAATAGGAACACAGCAGAAAGGTGCCGTTGGATTTTTCGGCTTCCTTGAGCGCGAAATCGTGCGGATGCCGCCTGGTCAGTTCACCTGATACGAGGCGCGCCTTGCAGTCTCCGCAATTGCCGTTGCTGCAGCTGTAGCTGAGTGGGATGCCGGCACGCAGCGCGGCTTCAAGCAGGGTGTCGTTGCCCTCAACCGAAAAAACGTGGCCGGACGGCTCGACGGAGACTTGGAAGGACATGGCAGTTCGGCTGGTGCACGCACAATGAATGAGTTACCTGATCAATCGACCCCATTCGGTTTTCCTTGATAGGGTCAGGAACGGATTACCTCGCCTCGCAGCCGGTTTCGCATTTGGAGAGGGGGGACCGTTGCCGGGCGGAAAGGAGCGGGTGCGCGGAGGGGCGGGTATAATGCGCGCCTTTCATTGTTTTTGTGCCCTGCCATGAGTCTTAACAAGGTCAGTTCCGGCCGCAGCCTGCCCGACGATTTCAATGTCATCATCGAAATACCCGCCCACGGCGAACCGATCAAGTACGAAGTGGACAAGGAATCCGGCGCCATGTTCGTCGACCGTTTCATGTCGACCGCCATGCACTACCCCTGCAACTACGGCTACATCCCGCACACCCTGTCGGAAGACGGCGACCCGGTCGACGTGCTGGTGATCACCCCGATTCCGCTGATCACCGGCGTGGTGGTGCGTTGCCGCCCTGTCGGCATGTTGAAGATGACCGACGAAGCCGGCGTGGATGCCAAACTGCTGGCTGTCCCGGTCGACAAGCTGTGTGGTCTGTACAAGGGCGTGAACAAGCCCGAAGACCTGCAGCCGCTGCTGCTGGCGCAAATCTCGCACTTCTTCGAACACTACAAGGATCTGGAACAGGGCAAATGGGTCAAGGTCGAAGGCTGGGTCGGCATCGACGACGCCCGCGCCGAGATACTCGCCGGCGTGGAGCGCTACCGCAACGCGGCGGACAAGCCCGCGTTCTGATGAAGGTCTGCATCCTCTCCGATTCGCACGACAACCGGCGCCTGCTTGGCGCGGCGGTCGAGCACGCCAAGGCGCACGGAGCGGAAGCGGTGCTGCACTGCGGCGACGTGGTCGCGCCGACCACGTTGCGCGTGCTGCAGAAATACGAACTGCCGGTGCACGTCATTCATGGCAACAACACCGGCGACCTCTACAACATGACGCGGCTGGCCGCCGAGCCCAACAGCGTGATCCGCTACCACGGCCAGGACGCGGCCTTCACCCTGGCCGACCGCAACCTGTTCCTGGTGCACTATCCGCACTATGCCCAGGCCCTCGCCTGCACCGGCGACTACGACCTGGTGTGCTGCGGCCATGACCACAAATCAAGCATCGCGCAGGTTGCCAACGTCAAGGGCGGCCACACCTGGCTGGTCAACCCGGGAACCGTCGGCGGAGTGGGCGCGCCGCCCACCTACATCATGGCGGACCTCGCCGCCATGCAGTTCGAGATCGTCACGGTCGAGGCCGAGCCAGCCTCGGTCCTGCCGCCCGTCACGCCGCACCTCTAGGTCGCGCCTGATCAGGTTGCCCAGAGTTCGTCCAGATTCGTGATTCCCCACTGGGCCGCGTCTTCACGGCCGACGATTTTTTCCGTCACGGCAGGGCGGGAGAGATCGATCAGCTCCGGCACGATATAGGTTTGCGACCGGGTCGAGAAAAAGGCCTTGACGCGCGGCGCCAGCAGCGACTTTTCCGACTGTTCGACCACGACCGCCAGTCGGCCGGAGCCGAGCTTCACCAGTGAGCCGACCGGGTAGATGCCTATACTCTTGATGAACGCCTGAAAGATGAGGTCGTCGAAGTGCCCCGTGCTCCACTCGGTCATTTTCCGGATGGATTCGGCAGGATCCCATCCTGCCTTGTAGGGGCGGTTGGAGGTGATGGCATCGTAGACATCGCATATCGCGCCCATCTTGGCGAAGAGGCTGATGTTGTCGCCCGTGATCCGATCGGGATAGCCGCTGCCGTCGACTTTCTCGTGATGGTGAAGACAGACGTCGAGCACGATGTCGCTGGCTGTTTTGCCCTCGATCAGCAAACGGTGCCCCTCGACCGGATGGCTCTTGATGATGCGGAACTCGTCGTCGGTCAGCTTGCCCGGCTTGTTGAGCACCTCCATCGGCATCAGGGCCTTGCCCAGGTCGTGCATCAGACCTGCCATGCCAGCTTCGCGCACGCTCTTTTCGTCAAGCTTAAGCTGACGCGCCAGTGACACCATCAGTGCGCAAACCGCGACGGAGTGCATGTAGGTGTAGTCGTCTGCGGTCTTGAGCCGCGCCAGGCTGATCAGTGCGCCCGGGTTGCGCATCACCGACGACGAGATCTCCTCGACCAGTTCGGCGGTCTCTCCGGCGTTGACGGCATTCCCCATGCGTACTTCGCGGAACATGGAGACCACGGCCTTCTTGGCCCTGGCGCAGATCATGGCCGCCCGCTGGAGTTCTTCGCTCATCGACACGGGTCCGGACGGCTTGACGTGCCGTACGACCTCCGCTTCCATCAGCAAATCGGCGACAGGCTGCTCGGCCTCGGCCTTGGGCTTGTCGGGAAGATCCAGGCCCTTGTCGGTATCGATCCATACCTCAGCGATGCCACTATCGAGGATGCGCCGGATATCTTCGGGATTCGTCAGGGTGAATTTGCTTCGCCAGAACGGGTGTTCCATCCACGAACCGCACAATTCATGCAGATGCATCCCCTGTTGCAGTTCCCCGGCTTTTATTTTTTTGAGCACGGCGTCTATTTAGGAAATCAATACAGTCCGCATTCTAGGATAAATCGCCACGCCGTATTGGGCCTGTACGTAGCCTGCCGTTTTGGGCCGCTGACATGACGAATCCAGGTGGATTGGCTCGGTGGACGCTAGCGGCGACGGGCTGAATTGTGCGGCAATGAAATTCCTGCTGGTTTGCGCATTGATCCAGGCCCATCTGCGGTGCAGTCGTCCGGCAAGACAAGCTTCTGCGCTTCAGGCCTTTCAATCGACCAATACCGGCCACCGGAAAACGCGGGACAATCCCTCGCCAATCCTGCCCTGATGACAGTCGCGGCGATATCTTTTCCCTCTGCGTAGCAAATCCAGATTTCGCCATTTTGCAGGGTGTCGCCATCAAGCACGCAGCGCACAGGCTTGCCTTCAACCTGCCGTTCCAGGAATTCCTTTGCCTCTTTTCCACCTGGATGATTGCTATCCGGCGCGGCCATGCCCCGTAAGCGAACCCTGGCCAGACCGCTATCGGCGATGACGTGAATCGTGTCACTGTCGACAACGTGGGCCACGCCTGTTATTTCCGACTCAGCGGCGGCTGGAAGGGTGGCGAAAAGGAAAAACAGGGCGACTATTCGCATAGAGATCTCCCGCAGTATTGAGGGAAATCATAAACCGGTTGGCCGGCGCTGGCGAAGCCCTGCGCAGGGCCGATGCAGAGAACCCGATCCACATTGCCTGCCTGCTTGCAGGGGGATAGTGTGGCGCCACAGGCGGATCGCCCTGATGGACCGGGCTAAGGGGAGCCGGAACGTGTTCCGCGTCGTATCCGATTGGTTTGATCTCGCATTGCCTGCACTCCTGCGTGTAGCAGTTACGTGTAGCAAAAACGGTCCTGTGGAAAGCAAGAAGGGCTGATTCCTTTTTGAAATCAGCCCTTCTTGCTTTGTATGGTGCGCCCGAAGAGATTCGAACTCCTGACCCCTTGGTTCGTAGCCAAGTACTCTATCCAGCTGAGCTACGGGCGCTTTGAAGGTTGCGCATTATACGCAGTTTTGGCGATCTGTGACAGATGAAATCTGTCTGCAATCATTATTTGGCGGAGACGGAGTCCGCGTCCGCCTAACCTCAAGTTGTCGCACTGTATCTCACAATGCCTTATCTTGTCTAGCATTCCGTCAAATTCATTGCATCATCACGTCGCACCTTCTATCATCAAAACTCATCTTTGTTGATGGGTATGATGATGGGAAAAAAAGCCAAAGAATTATCCGCCCTAGAAGTAAATAGGTTGTCCAAGGCGGGCATGCACTTTGTCGGTGGCGTCGCTGGCCTGGCCCTTCAGGTATCCGGCGCAGGGGCGCGCTCGTGGATTCTGCGCAAGATGATCGCAGGCAAACGGCGGGATATGGGTCTGGGTGGCTTTCCGGACGTCACCTTGGCAGGGGCAAGAGAGAAGGCGCGCCAGATACGGGAATTGGTGGACCAGGGAATTGACCCGATCGAGGACCGCCGCGCCAAACGCGCGACCTTGGCGGCAGAGCGCGCCAAGGCGATGACCTTCTCGCAATGCGTCACGGCTTATCTGGATGCCCATGGCGACAGTTGGAAAAACGCCAAGCATCGTCAACAGTGGGCCAATACGCTTGATGCCTACGCTAATCCCATCATCGGTAACTTGAACGTGGCTGCTGTGGACACCGGCTTGGTGCTGAAAGTCCTGGAGCCTATCTGGAAAACAAAGACCGAAACTGCCAGCCGCTTGCGTGGGCGCATTGAAAACATCTTGTCCTGGGCCACGGTACGTGGCTACCGGCAAGGCGAGAATCCCGCCCGCTGGAAAGGCCACCTGGACAAGCTTCTGGCCGCCCGCTCGAAGATCCAGCAGGTGGCGCACCATGCCGCGTTGCCCTACGCGGAGCTGGGCGGCTTCATGGCTGATCTGGCGAAGATGGATGGCATGGGGGCGAGGGCACTTGAATTCGCCATCCTGTGTGCATCCCGTTCAGGTGAAGTGCGCGGCGCTACCTGGAACGAGATTGATCTGAATGCGGGGGTCTGGATCATTCCAGCAGAACGCATGAAGGCCAAGCGGGAACATCGCGTGCCTCTCTCCAGCAAGGCTGTTTCACTCCTGAACAAGCTGCCGCACCTGGACGGTACCGAACTGGTATTTCCCGGCACGAGCGGCCAGCTTTCCAACATGAGCCTAACCGCTGTCTTGCGTCGAATGGGCCGACGCGACCTGACTGCGCACGGCTTTCGCTCAACCTTCCGGGACTGGGCTGCGGAGCAAACCGCTTATCCATCAGAAGTAGTGGAAATGGCCCTGGCCCACACCATCGGCAACAAGGTGGAAGCAGCATACCGGCGTGGTGATCTGTTTGATAAACGTCGTCGTTTGATGGACGACTGGGCTAAGTATTGCGGAACGGCACGCGGGGTAGTGGGTGAAGTGGTCGCGCTGCGCATGGGCGGTACGGCGTGAAAACCTTTGGTGAAGCTTTTGAGTGCGCGATTGAGCTAGATGAGGCGAACAGAAAGCTAAGCCAGTCACATCTATCCAAAAAAGAAAGGAATTACTGGCAGCAAAAAACCAAACGCCTGGATGACTATTTCACACCTGGGCCTAAACGCGCTGTCATTGACCGTGACAGGTTTATAGCCAAGGCAGCACTAGATATTTTCAGGCAAGGCGGATGCACAATCGCTGATGTCCTTAAACAGCTCTACGAACAGGGTGTGCTGTGTCGAACCTATAAAGCAGGTGGAAGTATAAAACTTAGCGAGCGGGAGGCGCGGCATATATTACAGCGCATATTCGGTGCAAGAAAACCTGGGCGCCCACCGCGAAAGAAAAACACGGTACCGCTTTGAATCCTGCGCCGATAGGCGCATTCCGAGTAGGAGGTTTTAGCAGAATACATGAGCATTTTTCTGGGCTTTACTTGTCTCACGCGGCATATCGCGCCGCATGGAGACATAGATGAAAGCTACATTGCAAACTTCAGACAGGGCGATCCGCATTCCCCTAGTCTGTAGCCTGACCGGGCAGGCTCCCGCCACGGTCTGGCGACGTGTTAAACACGATCCATCTTTCCCGCGCCCTTACAAACTTGGTCCCAAAGTAACTGTCTGGTCCGAGAGGGAAATTCTCATTTGGCTTGAATCCAAAAAAGCCGAATCGCGCGCCATGGTCAAGGTGGAACAGTAACCATGGGTGCAGCCGATTTTCTCGCCGCACTCGACCCCCGGCCAGACACTTGTTTCGTTATCGAGACTTACACGGATGGGCCGAAGGGCACAAGCAAGGCTTTGTCCGATCCACTGTCTGGACAGTGGTCCGGTTTGACCAAGGCAGAGGTGCTGGCCTTGGTCCCGGAGCTTACCCGCCGCAACGAGACAGGGGCGGGCGTTTTCGTCGCAGTCAATGAATTTAACGGTCCGCGTCGCAAAGCCAACATCAAGCGGGTGCGGGGTATTCATGCGGATTTTGACGGCGTTGCCATCGGTCAGTTGATTAACGCATTTAAAGCTGTACCCGCCACTATCCTGGTGCAAAGCAGCCCGGGGAAATTTCACGGTTATTGGCTTTTGAGCGACGGCGAAATGATGGACTCGCCCACTACCGAGGCCATTAACAAACGCCTGGTTAAAGATTACGGTGCGGACCCCGCTGCCAGCGACTGCAGCCGGTTGCTGCGTTTGCCTGGTTTCAAACACATGAAAAACCGTGGCGTAGGCAACACACCCACGGTGCAACTGCTGAAGGTAACCGGACGGCGCTACACTGCCGAGCAACTCAAACTAGCCTTTCCGCCTGATGCTGCAGTTCGGCATCAAGCCCTGTTCCCAGAACCCAGCAGCGCGTTTCCTGTGAATCCCGTAACGGTCGCGCAACTGGCCGAGCAATGTGCGCAGGATGAACCCCTCCTGTGGAAGGGCACCTGGCAACAGCGCTTCCCCAGTCAAAGCGAAGCCGACATGGCTCTGGCCGGCAGTATCGCTCGCCGTGCAGTTCAGGCGGACATCCCAGAACAAGAACGCATCAATATCTTAGAGGCGGTTTTCAGTCAATCCGGATTGGGTGCCCGCGATAAGTGGCAGACACGCCCGGACTATCGTGCGCGCACCCTCAATGCGGCGTTTACCCAGTTGCAATCTGTCACGCAGGGTGCACCGGCATTAGCGGTTGATGAACAACACGGCGATGTGCTCAATGGCCGTGCCTTTTCTCGCCTATGGCGTAACAAGCTGAAGTACGTGCCCAGTGTCGGCAAGTGGCTGAAATGGACGGGGGGCTGACCATGTGGCAATGGTGCGAAAAGGGTGAAGAGGTTCAAGCAGCAGTGGCTGTCGCCGACCATTTGTTGGACGTTGGAAAAACGCTGCTGAAAACCGAGCAACACAAGGGCGAGCGCTTGATTGCCCATGCCGTGCGCAGCCATAACCTGCCCAAGATCGAAGCCATGCTGAAGCTTGCGGCAACCGAATCGGATATGGCTATTGGTATTCACGAACTGGACCAGGATTCTTGGTTGTTGGGCGTGCGTAATGGCGTGGTCAACCTGCGCACAGGTGGGCTGGAGGTGAATGATCCTTCCATGCTCATTACCAAGCAGTGCAATGCAAGTTTTGACCAGGGAATGACTTGTCCGCGCTGGCTGGCATTTCTTGACCAGGTTTTCCAGGGGGATGCCGCAACCATCGAAACCATCCAGCGTGCTCTCGGTTACACCCTCACGGGCGAGAACACGGAAGAAGTATTGTTTATTTGCTTTGGCTACGGTAGCAACGGCAAAAGTGTATTCGGCAATGTGGTGTCCGCCATACTGGGCGATTACGGGCGCATGGCGCCATCGTCTTTGCTTGTCGTGCGCCGGGATGGCGATGCTGGTCCGCGCAATGACTTGGCATCCTTGGCTGGCGCACGTTATGTCTCTATCAACGAACTGCAATCAGGCGATCGGCTGGACGAGCAGATCGTCAAGCTGCTTGCTGGACGTGAACCGATCTCCGCACGGTTTCTGCACAAGGAATTCTTCGAGTTCATCCCGACCTTTACCCCGTGGCTGCGCACCAATCATAAGCCCATCATCACCGGTGACGACGAGGGTATCTGGCGGCGGTTGGTGTTGATTCCTTTCCGGCGCCAATTCAAGGCTGTCGAACGCGATCCCGATCTTGAATCGAAGCTGCTTGATGAAAGGGACGGCATCCTGGCATGGATGGTCGAGGGTGCGCTCATGTGGAAAAAAGATGGCTTGCAGCTCAGCCCTACCATCCGCCAGGAGGTTGCCAGTTATCGCAAGGATTCGGACTTGCTCGGCGAATTTCTTGAAGATCATTGCTTGGTCGAACTGAGTGCGCGCATCGAGCAGACCGTCCTGTACGCCAACTATGAACACTGGTGTCAGGCAAATGGAATCCGGCCCATTTCCAAGGCCAGTTTCACGCGCCGTCTGGCAGAGCGTGGGCATATCGAAGCCAAGAGCAACGGCAAACGCTTCTATGTTGGCCTGCGCCTTCGCTGATGTCAGTGGATCACAGGGCGGGCAGGGCGGCATTTGGGCAATTTTCGGCTAATTCGCTTGAAAGTTTTTTCGTTGCGATTTACTGGAAAACCCAAAATTCCCGCCCATGCTGCCCTGCCACGTATGTGCGGGCACTAACCACCACCGACTTTTGCCACATGGTGGCAAGTGAATTTCCCAAGGAAACGTAACCATGGCTGACATTCTGCTGTTCAAAAAATCCGCCTCCCCTAAAACCAACCCGCGTCGCGGCATCCTTCCCACGCGTATTGATCACCTTGCTGAGATTGCGCCTGCCAATCGGTCAGAAATCACCCAGCACCATTTTGAGCGTGCTCTCGAAAACAACTGTGCACCGATCCTGAGTGATCTTACCGAGTGGCTAGCTGGTATCCATCCTTTAAATCAGCAGGGCCGTAGCCTTCGGACTTATCTGAAAATGGACTCACTGGGCACTTCGCTGGACCCCAGGGTGCTGCCTGGCCTGCATGGTCTTGCTTTAATGGGCATTCCCACTGTAGGGCTGGAAAACGAATACCAGGCGATTCGGGGTGAGATGCGCAGCTTGGCGATCGAGGCTCGCGTCCCTTACACAGGTCAGCTAAAGCAGGTTAGGGAAATGGTTGATGCCAGACTCGCTGTCAGGGCAAGGCTGCTACTGATCCGCTCGGCACGAGTGGTGCTTGATTCCCTTGAGGCGGGTCGGTTCGAGTATCGGCTTGAAGATACCACCCGTGTGATCGTCGCCCTGGCCAGGAACCATTAACAAACACCACACATGAACGCTTACATAAACACGTTGGTTAAAATTTCGTCGCGGGAACACTCGCCGTGTTCCAAGAGCATGCTCCTGCGCGACCGTTTCCTGACCTGGTTTGCCACCGTCCCGGAAATTGCACGGCAGCGTCCCTGGGGTATGATCGAATTTGAACGTGCCCTGGGTACACAGGGGCGCTACATCAGCCCGGTGCTACTGGCATTGGGTTGGCGCAGAAAACGTAAATGGGAAACAGCGGGTCAGTATTGCCGGTATTGGGTGCCGCCCGTTTGACCCTATCAGGGGGATTGCCGTGATGGAAGAAGAAAGCGCGTATGAACGTGCTGCGGTTGAGCTTGAAACCAATCAAGTCGATAAGGCGACATGGGCTAGGGCTTTTGCCGATGCAGATGGCGATGTAGATAAAACAAAAGCCCGCTACATCGCGCTCCGCGTCAGAAAACTAACTGGCGAAGTGCAGGCACAGGTTGCGCCAATTGCTGCAATCCAGCCCCAGACCGAGGATGCAGGGCAGGGGGCAGCCTCGGATTCTGGCGGCAAACTTGAAACAGAGGATGAACGCAAAGCGAGGCTGTGGAAAGAGGCGCAAGAGGAAGCAACCGGTCACAGGCTGGGAGGGGTGCCACCTTCCAAGATCACTACTGAGGCATCACAACCCGAACAGGTGAAACAGACACCTAAAGCAAACGATTCATCCCATACATCGGGAGCTGGAGTAACGGGTTTGTATGAAGCTGTCATTGGCGAGAAAAACGCCAACTACTACCTCCGCAAATTTGCGCAATTTGATCAGCAGGGGCCAGGTCTCAAAGCAAGTTGGAATTGGCCTGCGTTCCTCGTCGGTGGCGCCTGGACGCTTTACCGGAAAATGTACGGTTGGTTTTTTGTTTTCCTGGCCGCCTTTGTTTTGTGGAATTTGTCCGGGCGTGGCACGTTTATAGACTTGGCATTTTTTGCCTTTGCTATTTTATTCGCAGTTTTTGCGAACTCGCTTTATCACCGTCACGTCACAAGCAAAATTTCAAACTCAAAACTTGCGACCGGTGGCTACCAGGCGCAACTGAATCACCTTCATGGTGTGGGTGGAACACATGCTTGGGTCATTTGGGTGGCGGTTGGCATACCGCTTGTGGGTATCTTGGCGGCTATCGTAATCCCTGCGCAGCAACCTTCAACAATAGCCAGCGTTCCTGGCAAGCAGGCATCGTCGGGCTTAGGTGTGGCTAATGATGTTTCGCACAACCTTCCATCCGGCCTCGCTCAAGATACCGTTAGCGCTGTATCTGGGTGGGTATTAGTCGAAAAGTTTGCGGACGCTGACGTTTATGCTGACTCAGCAAGCATAAGTCGCATGGGTGATCGAGTTGATATGTGGTCCTTGGTCGACTACGAGACTGCAGTTGTGGATGAGCAGAGTGATCCATATAAGTCTTTTTTGGCTTTGAGTTCCTACGATTGCCGCACAAGTAAAATCAAGGTCCGGAGCATTCGTGCTTACGCGCAAAACATGGGGCGAGGCGGGCAGGTAATAGCATATTCCGACCCTTCCGCTGGCTGGTCTGGTGTGACAAGCCAGGATGTGAGTAGATGGAAATATGCCTGTGGCCAACAGTAGGCTTGTTGCTTTCCTGTTCGATACATACTTTTCCCGCTAACCCGTACGCGTAAACCATGCCCGCACCACAATCCTTATTAACCCTGATTGAAAACTTCGAGCGCAACCTCGACGCGTACCGCAACGGGAAATCAACGAAACGCAGTTCAGGCGAGACTTCATCGATCATTTTTTCAAAGCACATAACTGGGACATGGATAACAGAAAATGAACAGATATTTGAATCGTTCGTACGGTACGCCAAATTCCCATGTTGTAATCGCCTTTATCGCGGTGATGTTTAGCATGGCGCTATTGCCAAATGCCTCGTTGGCAGAAGTGTACAAATGCAAAGATGCAAAGGGAAAAGTTTCATACAGTGATAGCCCCTGCCAAAAACAGGCGGCACAGCTGCCAGTCGATAGAAGTATCCAATTTGAAAATAGTGCTGCAGGTAGGCAAGCTTCGTCGATAAACAAATCAAGAGCAGAGTCAATGACGGCCCAGGAAATGAGTGGCGCCATGGGAAGAAATGCACAGGTGCAAGTTGACGAATGTAACAAGGCGATTAACCGACTAATGGATATGGCTGGGGGGCGCTCAAATAGTGTCGCGTTCGCCAGGCAGAAAATGGCCGTGGACGCTTTATGCGGGACAAACCAAGATGACGCTGCCGGGGTAACCAGTAACACGGGACCAAACCAAGGTGTTGGTTCAGCCAATCAGGATTTCGACGTACGAATGGAGGCAAAACGCGATTATCAGAAACAGCAGATCCCTGGTTTTATTACACACCAACCTACAGACGCACACGAACGCGGAGTCTACAAACAGGAAATGAACCGTCAAAAGAATATGGACCCGAACACTTGGTATCGTTAATAGATCGCTGAAGTTGATTCTCTGCCTAGCGTTGGCGAGTGACTACTGAATAATTGAGGGGCGGCTGCTATGGTGCTGGTAGCAGACGGCTAAAATTAAGAGCGTGATCATCCACGTCTGCGCAACAGGCCGCCTGGATCGCGTCAATCTATAAGATGTTGCAGCTTAATTAGGCTGGAATTTTTGAAAAAATTTACGGGCGCAACCATGGAGCCCCCGGCCCTTAGACACGATTGACTCCCCCTGGGGGAGTGTCACCGGTAAGTAATTCTTCCTGAACCATCAACAGCGTTCACCTGCGAGCATCCCGTCCGCCCGGTGGGCTTCCTGAAAACGGTGCGCACGGACTGTCGGCGCTGTCCAAGGACGAGCGTTCTCCACACCAATCCAAGGACTTTGAAATTGATGGGTGCAAAGATGGGTAATTTTTAATTCATCCGCGCAGACCGCGTAGATGCTAGTGAATGGCGGAGACGGAGGGATTCGAACCCTCGATGCAGGTTTAAGCCCGCATGCTCCCTTAGCAGGGGAGTACCTTCAACCTCTCGGCCACGTCTCCGAACCGCCGCGCATTGTAGCGGAATGCGCGGCGGAAAGCCACCTCAGGCGGGGGCCTTCTCAAGTTCGAAGGCCTGATGCAGCGCACGTACGGCAAGTTCCAGGTATTTGTCCTCGACCACCACCGAGATCTTGATTTCCGAGGTGGAGATCATCTGCAGGTTGATGTTTTCCTTCGACAGGGTTTCGAACATCTTGCGCGCGATGCCGACGTGCGAGCGCATGCCGACGCCGACGATCGAGACCTTGGCGATCTTGTCGTCGCCGGTGATCTCGCGTGCGCCGATGGTCGCGGCGGTGGCCTTGACGATGTCCATGGCCTTGGCGAAATCGTTGCGGTGCACGGTGAAGGTGAAATCGGTGGTGTTCGCATGGCCGACGTTCTGCACGATCATGTCGACGTCGATGTTGGCGTCGGCGACCGGGCCGAGAATCTGGTAGGCGATGCCGGGATGGTCGGGCACGCCCACGACGGTGATTTTGGCTTCGTCGCGGTTGAAGGCGATGCCGGAAATGATGGCCTGTTCCATGTTGTCGTTTTCCTCGAAGGTGATGAGCGTGCCGTCGCCTTCGTCCTGAAAGCTGGACAGCACGCGGAGTTTGACTTTGTATTTGCCGGCGAACTCGACCGAGCGGATCTGCAGCACCTTGGAACCGAGGCTTGCCATTTCGAGCATTTCCTCGAAGGTGATGGTCTTCAGCCGGCGCGCCCCCGGCACGATGCGCGGGTCGGTCGTGTAGACGCCGTCGACGTCGGTATAGATCTGGCATTCGTCGGCTTTCAGCGCGGCGGCCAGCGCGACACCGGTGGTGTCGGAGCCACCGCGTCCGAGCGTGGTGATGTTGCCGTCGGCGTCGACGCCCTGGAATCCGGCGACCACGACTACATGGCCGCTATCCAGGTCGCGCCGCATGTTGGCCTCGTCGATGCTGAGGATGCGTGCCTTGGTGAATGCGTTGTCGGTGAGGATGCGCACCTGCGAACCGGTGTAGCTCCTGGCCTTGAGCCCCAGGTCCTTCAGCGCCATGGCGAGCAGGGCGATGGTGACCTGCTCGCCGGTGGACACCAGCATGTCGAGTTCGCGCGGGTCAGGCTGCGCCTGAATCTGCTTGGCCAGCCCGATCAAGCGGTTGGTTTCGCCCGACATGGCCGAAAGCACGACGACAACCTGATGCCCGAGCATTTTGAACTTGGCGACGCGTTCCGCCACTGCGCGGATGCGTTCGACGTTGGCGACCGAGGTGCCGCCGTATTTTTGTACGATGAGTGCCATGATGGTTGAAAGTGAGTTAAGCCCGCGATTTTAATGGATTACCGCACAAACAGTGCAATCGACTCCACATGCGCGGTATGCGGAAACATGTTGGCGACCCCGGCGGCTTCGAGCCGGTAGCCCTTGACGTGGCACAACACCTCGGCGTCGCGTGCCAGCGTGGCAGGATCACATGAGACGTAGACGATGCGCCGCGGCGCGCCGCTGTCCGGCAACGATTTGACGACCTCGATGGCGCCGGAACGCGGCGGGTCGATCAGCAGCTTGTCGAAATGTCCCAGCGCGGCGAACTTCTCCGGCGTTATCTCGAACAGGTTGTCGACCTCGAAGCGGGCGTTGGGCAAATTGTTATGCAGGGCATTCGCGCGCGCGCGGGCGACCAGTTCGGGGCTGCCTTCGATGCCGATCACTTCGGCGCCGCTGCGGGCGATGGGCAGGGTGAAATTCCCCAGTCCGCAGAATAGGTCGGCGATGCGTTCGCCCGGTCGCGGGCCGAGCAGGCGCAGCGCGCGGCTGACCAGTGCGCGGTTGATGGCGGTGTTGACCTGGGTGAAATCGGTGGGCCTGAACGGCATCACCAGGCCGAATTCGGGCAGGCTGTAGCTGAGCTCGGGGGCGATATCGGGCCAGAACGGGCGAACCGTGTCGGGACCCTTGGCCTGTTCCCAGATCTGTACGCGATGCCGTTCGGCAAATGTTCGCACCTTGGCAGCATCGTCGTCGGTCCAGGGTTCGAGCAGACGGAACACCAGCACGATGACATGCTCGCCGACGGCCACCTCGATCTGCGGAATGCGGTCGGCGTTCGACAGTTGCCCGACCAGTTCGCGCAGCGGCTGGATCAGCGCCGAGACCTCCGGGGTGAGCACCTCGCAGCTTGCCATGTCGGCGATGAAGCTGGAACGTTTCTCGCGGAAGCCGACCAGCGCGCCGCCTTTCTTGTCGACCCAGCGCGCGGACAGCCGTGCGCGCGTCCGGTAGCCCCAGGTCGGGCCATGCAGGGCGGACAGCATGACATCGGGTTTGACCTTGCCGATGCGGGCGAGGTTGTCTTCCAGCACGCGCTGCTTGGCCGCAACCTGCGCGCTGGCTTCCAGATGCTGCATCGAGCAGCCGCCGCAGTGTCCGAAGTAGCGGCAACGCGGTTCGGTACGCTGCGCGCTGGCCTTGAGAATGGCGATGGCGTTGGCCGAGTTGTACTTGGCGTGTTTGCGGTAGATGGCGATTTCCGCGCGTTCCCCGGACAGCGCACCGTCGACGAAGGTGACCTTGCCGTCGATGCGCGCGATGCCATGTCCCTCGTGGTCGAGGGAAAGAATGTCGACGACCGGGTTCATGCCCAGGCCGCCAGGAATTCCTGCCAGTGCGGGGCGGGATGGACTTGCACCGTGCTGCGTGCGAGTTCGATCTCGGCCGCGTAGGCTGCTTCGGTCAGCGTGCCGCGCATTTTCTGGAAGCGCAGGTAGACCAGCCAGGTGTTCATGACGTCGGTTTCGCAGTAGTTGCGGATGGCGTCGATTTCACCGTTCTGAAAGGCGTCCAGCACCTTCGAGCCGTCCATTCCCAGCTTGCCGGGAAAGCCGCACAGCTTGGCCATCTGGTCGAGCGGTGCGTTGGCGCGCGGCTGGTACATCGCCAGCACGTCCATCAGGTCCAGGTGCCGGGTGTGGTAGCGCCCCAGGTAGCTGTTCCATTTGAATTCCTTGTCGTCGTCGCCCCAGTCCCAGTAGCGGGCTGCGGCCACGCCATGAATCAGGGCGCGGTAATGCAGTACCGGCAGGTCGAAGCCGCCGCCGTTCCACGAGACCAGCTGGGGGGTGTAGCGCTCGATGCCGTCAAAGAAGCGCTGGATCAGTTCGGCCTCGCTGCTGTCCGGTTCGCCGAGCGACCACACCTTGAGCTGGTCGCCGCTTCTGAGGACGCAGGAAATGGCGACGATGCGGTGCAGGTGATGCGGCATGAAATCGCCGCCGGTTTTCTGGCGGCGGGCGAGCAGCGCCATTTCGGCGAGCTCGGCCTGCGGCAGCGCCGTCTCGTCGATGCCGTTGACCGCGGCGAACCCGGCGAGGTCGGGAATCGTTTCAATGTCGAAAACCAGGGTGGGGTGCATGGCGCGGGGAACAGGCAAAAACCGCCATTTTACGCTGTCAATGCAGGGCGGCGTCGAGTTCCGATGCGGCGATCAGGGCATCCAGGTAGGCTACCGAGATCTGGTGGAGCGGAATGTCCAGCTGCTGCGCGTACGAAGCCAGGGTCTCGACGTCGTTGTTTTCGCAGGCATAGGTCAACTGCAGCATGGCGCCTTCGGGCGAGGGGTGTGCGCTCAGCGCGCGTGCGCTGGTTGCAGACAGGCCAAGCTTGCGGATCAGCGTTTCCACCGGCAGCGACAGCGCGTGGGTGGCGGTCGACAGCAGGCCGATTTCGAATGCGGCGGCCGCACTCTCGGCCGGGGCGCCCAGGCGGGTGATCTTTCCCATGAACAGCGCGCGCGTAAGTGCGGTGATGGCATAGTGGCGCGAGGATTCGGTGGGCAGTCTGCCCGCCAGTGCCAGCAGGGCTGCCACGCGACTGGCGCGCTGCGGTCCCAGCATGATCAGCGCATGGGCCGTCGATTCGGCGGGCCGGCTCAAGCCGCCGGCCTGGGAGTTGGCAATGGCCAGAAGACGCGGCGCCAGGTCGGGATTCAGACGGAAGAACTGCACCAGGGTTTCGACCGATTCGCGCAGGGCGATGGCCAGCAGATCCAGCTGGATGGCCTGTTCGTGACTGATTTCGGCGGGCTGGGTGTCGCCGGAAAAAAAACCGCCGCGAAACCAGGTGTTCCCGGGCCAGCGGGTCTGGGCGTGGGCATGCCGCGTTCCGTCCACGATCAGGCGCGCAGCAACGTTCGGCGGCGTGTCGTCGGCATTGCAGGCCAGGTAGAGCCAGGCATTCGCGCTGTCATGCACGACTGCGTTCCTGGGGTTGAGCGTCGGACAGAACGTCAGGCCTGAGTCCTGCAGCGCCAGGGCGCGCGCCAGATGCTGCTCGTTGTCGAGGGTCACGCACCAGATCAGCCGGCGGTGATTGAGCTGCTGCGGCACCTCGCTGAACAGCATGCCCGTGCTGATCCGCACCAGCAGGGGCAGTTCGCCGGTCAGGCCGTCCTGCGTCAGGGAATACAGGCCGGTCAGCAACATGTCCTCTTCCATTTGGCGGAGTTCGGGCGGGGCGTCGGCGGCTGCGGCACGGCCGCGCAGTACCAGCTGGTGCGCCACCAGATTGGAGGCGACATCGAACAGCGGATCAAATGACAGGAAACGCGCCCGCAGGGCGTCTTCGCGCACCGGGTCGCTGCTGGCTATGCCGAGCATTTGGGTCACCACCACGGGCTGTTCGGATTCGCTGGTGTTGATGCCACCGCCGACGATGCGCGATGGAGGGGAGGTGTCTGAAGTCATGTCGTCCACTGCGGGTTGGTTTGTTCATTCTAGCGCCGCAAAGCATTTTTCGCGTGCTTCCGTCATCATGGATATAGTCTGGAAAAAATCCGAGGAGATCCGCATGATGAAGAAAAAACTGCTCGCCCTGGCGATGCCCGGCCTGATGGCCGCGGCGCAGGTCGGCTGGACCGCGCCGCGCGATGAAATCGTCAGCACCGTGGCCGACCAGACCGGCGTGGCGGTCACGATCTACAACGACAACCTGGCGCTGGTGAAGGATGCGCGGCGGGTCCGGCTGGGGCGTGACTTCAATCAGCTGGCATGGCGCGAAGTATCGGCGCAGATGCGCCCGGAAACGGCGCAGCTGCGCAATCTGTCGAATCCGGCCGGATTCCGGCTGCAGGAGCAGAATTTCGATTTCGACCTGCTGACGCCGCAGAAGCTGCTCGAAAAATATGTCGGACGCGAGGTCAGCGTCATCCGCATGCACCCCGGCACCGACGTGGAAACCCGGGAAACCGCCACCGTCCTGTCGACCAACAACGGCGTGGTACTCAAGTTCGCCGATGGGCGCATTGAAACCGGCGTGCCGGGACGGCTGGCGTTTCCCGGCGTGCCCGACACGCTGCGCGATACGCCCACGCTGGTCATCTCGCTTGTCAATCCGGTCGCAGGGGAGCAGAACCTGGAGCTGTCCTATCTGACCTCGGGTCTGGCGTGGCGGGCCGATTATGTGGCCGAACTGAACGCCGATGACGACCGGCTCGACCTCAACGGCTGGGTGACGCTGACCAACCAGAGCGGCGCGGCCTATCCGAACGCCCGGCTGCAGCTGGTGGCGGGCGATCTCAACCGGGTGCGCGAGGCGCAGCCGATGCCGCGCGCGGCGATGGCGATGGCGGCGAAAGTGGCCGACGCTGCCGACATGCGGCAGGAGTCGCTGTTCGAATACCACCTCTATACCTTGCAGCGCCCCACCACGCTGGCGGAAAACCAGACCAAGCAGGTCGCGCTGATGGCGGCGAGCCGGGTGCCGGTGAGGAAGGAGTTCCTGCTCGAGGGCGCGGATTACTATTACTCTGGGCAAGTCGGCGAAATCGGCCAGAAGATCAAGGTCGGGGTGTTCGTCGAGTTTGACAACAAGGGCGAAGGCCTCGGCGTGCCCTTGCCCAAGGGCGTGATCCGCGTCTACAAGCGGGACGGGCAGGGCAATGCGCAATTCGTCGGCGAGGATCGCATCGACCACACGCCGAAAAACGAAACCGTGCGCCTGAAGCTGGGCGAAGCGTTTGATGTGACCGTGGACAGGAAACAGACCGCCTTCCAGAAACTGGCGGGTAGCGGCCGCTTCAACTATGTGTTCGAGTCGGCCTATGAAATCGTTCTGAAAAACGCCAAGGCGGAGGCGGTGACCGTCACCGTGCGCGAGCCGATGCCGGGCGACTGGACGATGGTCTCCGAGTCGCAGCCGCACACCAAGGCGGCATCCGGCACCGCGGAATGGAAGGTGAAGGTCCCTGCGGAAGGCAGGACGGCATTGACCTACCGCGTGCGCGTCAGGTACTGAGCCCGCGCCGCCGGCGGATGTCGGCGATCAGCCCCTGGGTGGAACCGTCGTGTTCGCCGACCGCACGCACCGAACTCAATGCGGCGCGGATAGGCGGCGCCAGCTGCTTGCCGAGCTCGACGCCCCACTGGTCGAAGCTGTTGATCTGCCAGATCACGCCCTGCACGAAGACCTTGTGCTCGTAGAGGGCGATCAGCATGCCCAGCGTGTGCGGATCGAGCTTCTGGTAGAGCAGGGTGTTGCTGGGGCGATTGCCGGGGAAGACCTTGTGCGGCGCGAGCGCTTTCGCGTCTTCGCGGCTCATGCCCTGGGCGATCAGCTCGGCCTCGATCACCGCGCGCGATTTGCCCTTGAGCAAGGCCTCGGTCTGCGCCAGGCAGTTGGCCAGCAGCCATTCATGCTGGTCGGCCAGCGGCGTGGAATTGACCGCCGCCACCAGGAAATCGGTGGGAATCAGGCGCGTGCCCTGATGGACCAGTTCGAAGAACGCATGCTGGCCGTTGGTGCCGGGCGCGCCCCACACGATGGGTCCGGTGTTGTAGTTGACCCGGCGGTTGGCGCGGTTGACGTTCTTGCCGTTCGACTCCATGTCGAGCTGCTGCAGGAACGGCACCAGCAGGCGCAGGCGCTGGTCGTAAGGGAAGATGCCATAGGTGTCGGTACCCCAGAAATTGGCGTACCAGATGCCCAGCATGCCGAGGATCACCGGCATGTTGGCTTCCAGCGGCGCTTCCCTGAAATGGATGTCCATCGCGTGCGCGCCGGCCAGCAGGGCCTGGAAATTGCCCCAGCCGATCTGCAGCGCGATCGACAGGCCGATCGCCGACCACAGCGAATAACGGCCGCCGACCCAGTCCCAGAAGATGAACATGTTGTCGGGGTCGATACCGAAGGCCTCGACCGCCTGCGCGTTGGTCGACAGCGCGACGAAATGCCGTGCAACCGCAGCTGGCGCGCGCAGCGCGGCCAGCAGCCAGGCCTTGGCCGAATTCGCGTTGGCCAGGGTTTCCAGCGTGGTGAAGGTTTTCGAGGCGACGATGAACAGCGTGGTCTCGGGATCGAGTTGTTTCAGCGTGCCGGCCAGGTGCGCGGGATCGAGATTGGAGACGAAATGCACCCGCACGCTTTCCACCGCGTAATGGTCGAGCGCATGACACACCATGGCGGGGCCGAGGTCGGATCCGCCGATGCCGATGTTTACCACGTCGCGGATCGGCTTGCCGGTATGGCCGCGCCAGCTGCCGTTGTGGATCGATTCGACGAAACGCTGCATGCGGTTCAGCACTTTGGCGACTTCGCGCTCGACATCGACGCCTTCCACCACCAGCGGCGGGCGCACCGGTGCGCGCAGGGCCGTGTGCAGGACTGCACGCTTCTCGGTGAAATTGATGCGTTCGCCACTGAACATGGCGGTGCGCATGCCTTCCAGCTCGGACTCGCGTGCGAGCTGCATCAGCAGGCCCAGGGTGTCGGGCGTGACACGGTTCTTCGAATAGTCGAGCAGCAGGTTTCCGCAGCGCAGCGAGAGCTGGTCGAAACGGCTGGCATCCTCGCGGAATGCGGCGCGCATGTCGAAGGTGCGCATGGCCTTGAAGTGCTGTTCCAGAGCCTTCCAGGCGGGCAGGTGTTTAAGCGGTTTCATGGACGGGCGATGTGTAGGGTGAACTTCGAAGGTATCATAAGCAGGCGATACGTCAGACAGTCTGGCGCTGGCGTGGCGCTTTATTCGATGAAGATGGAAGAGACAGCATGGTTACCGTGACACAAAACAAACTCGTATACATTACCTATTCCATTCTGGATTCGCGTGGGATGGTCGTCGAGCAGCACGATATCCCGGTGGGCTATGTACAGGGTGCCAACAGCGGCATTCTGCCTGCAATCGAATCGGCGGTAGCCGGCCGCAAGATAGGCGATCGCATCGAGATCGCCTTGTCGCCCGAGGAGGGATACGGGCTGCGCGACGAGAGCCTGGTGTTCGTGGACGACATCGAGAATGTGCCGCCGGAATTTCGTCGCGTTGGTGCTGAAGTCCTGTTCGAAAATGCATCGGGCGAGACCAAGGTCTTTTACGTCACCTCGATCGAGGACGGCAAGCTCACGCTGGATGGCAATCCATCACTGGCCGGCCAGAACGTGACCTGCCTGGTGAACGTGACGGACATCCGCGAGGCCACGCCGGAAGAAATCCGCAACGGGCGTCCGCTCGATGTGCAAACCGGAACGGTTCATTAGGTTGCACGCGGTTCTCTGACGTAAAAAAGCCGGGAGATTTCCCGGCTTTTTTGTGATGCTGCCCGATTACTTGGCGGGGCAGGCCTTGTCGCCCGGGATCTTGCCGGGCAAGCGCAGGAAGGCCTCGAACGGGCCCATCACGCTCATGGCTTCCATTTTCGGGCCGGTGAACTTGAGGCGGCCAAACATCATGGCTTTCATCGGGCCGTACTCGCCTGCGCCCATTTCGTCCCAGCGGTCGGTGGTGGCATGCATCGTGTAGTCGACCGCATAGTCCATGTTGTGATTTTGCACCGCGCCGCCGTAGACGCACATGGCCTTGCCGTCCTTGGGCGCAATCTTCATTTCAGTCTGCGTCGCTTCGCCGCATTCGGTGCGATACAGGTGAATGATCTTGTAGCCGCGGCTCTTGTCGTTCTTGATCCATTTTTCGCCCAGGCCACCCGTCAGGGTGGCGTCCTTGTTCCAGGCGTCGCAAGCCTGAGCGGTCCATTCGGCGGACATCATGGCGGGTGCTGCGTGTGCTGCGGTGGCGAATACGGCCAGGGCAGCCAGCGCGATCGAAGTGTATTTCATGGGTACCTCCTCCTTATTGAATATTGGGGTTACTGCTAGCCTCGGGTTACAGCTTGTTTTTTCACGAAGAAACGATTCTCCGAGCAAGCACGGTAATCATCGCGTGCAGGCTTGTCAATGAGTGAAGGCCTTTTTATGTGCCCATGGCGTCAGGTCCGGGCAGGGTCACTGTCCGGACAAACCGGCTGGCGCTGATATTCCCGTTGGCCGGTACGCGATGGCGGCAAGCCAGTACTTATCTGGAGGCGGGAAAGAGGCTTTGTTCCACCAGCCGGATACGCCGGTCAAGCCCGGCCAGCTCAGCGGCATTGCCCTGGGCGGCCGCCTGTTCCCGCTGGAGTTTCAGGAAAGTCAGCAGCGGCTGGCGCCAGCCCTGGGACGAAGCGGTTTCGGTGGCAATGGCCAGAGTGGTGGCATCGGCTTCCTGACGCATGACCAGCAGGCTGGCGTCGAGCAGGCGCGCCAGCGGGTCGTCTATCCTGGCGAGCGCTTCAGGTCGCTTGCCGGCCGCTGCGCGCAGCAGATCCTGATGCTGACGGGGCAGCAGGGACGCGTCGAGCCCCTCCCAGTGCAGGGTCACGAACCGGTAGTAGGCCTGGTCCGCTGCGTTCGGGGCAATGCGGGCCAGATCGGCGTACTCCGTGCAGGCATCGTCGATCAACATGGCGCGGCGGATGCCGCAGCGCACCAGCCATAGATGGGCCGTCTCGGCGACGCGGCCGGCGCCGCCGGTGGCGGCAACGGCCTGCTGGAAATAGCGCTCAGCCAGCGCGTTTTCACCGAGCAGGGCGTACTTCTGATAACGCGCGACGAGGTCGGCCGAATCGGTCTTCCAGTCGGGCGGCGGCGGTCCCCCGCTGCCACAGGCGGCAAGCAGAGCCAGACCGGCCAGGGCGAGCAGCGATTTCATGGCAGTTTCACCTCGGGATTGCGGGCAAATGGCCATTTCTTGTTGATTTCGTTGACCAGGTCGTTGGCCTTGCGCACGGCGTCGTCGATCTCGGCGCGCAACTGGGCGATGTTCTGCGTGCCGTCCTTGACGTTGGCGGAAATGTCCACGGCATTCGCCATCACGGCGTCGGCCTTCTTCAGGCTGGACTGCGCATCGTTCAGCATCAGCCGCACCTGGGCCAGCGATTCCCGCGTCTGCGCGGCGATGCCCTGATCGGCAAACAGCCATTGATCGGTCTTGGCGGCGATGGCG
Source organism: uncultured Thiobacillus sp. (assembly GCA_964533095.1). Taxonomy (GTDB): domain Bacteria; phylum Pseudomonadota; class Gammaproteobacteria; order Burkholderiales; family Thiobacillaceae; genus Thiobacillus. The sequence goes on from CAZHKS010000005.1 coordinate 86,916, forward strand.
TCGAGCCTGGTGACGAGGGCACGGGTCTTGTCGAGCGAGTCGGTCACTGCGCGGGCCTTTTCCGGGCTGCCGAGCACGCCTTCGAGCACACCGTATTCGCCGGTCATGCGCCCGGTCACGGTCTTGACGTTGGCCAGCGTGGCGTTGATCTCGCCATCCTTGCGGGTCAGGTGTTCGACGTTGGCGAGGATCGCCTTGACCCGTTCGACCAGCGCCGGGATCTCCTTGCTGATGTCGGAGGTGAGCAGCAGCATGGTGGCGTTGTCGGGCAGCGAAGGCGCACTGAGATCGGGCGAGTCGACACGGATCTTCGCGCCGCCGACGATGGGCTTGTCGAGGGTGAAGCTGCTGTTTTCCTTCAGCCATCTGGCATTGCGGCCGAGAAATTCGGTGCGGATGATGATGCCGCCGTTTTCATTCAGGCCGAGGGCGGTGACGCTGCCGATCTCGATGCCGGAAAACACCACCGGCACGCCTGGCGCGACGCCGTCGGCGCTGGCTGCGGCCAGCTGCAGATGGAAGGTCTTGTCGAAGAAGCCGCGCGCATGCAGCAGGTAGACAATGAAAACGCCTGCCAGCAGCAGCGATGCGGCGGCGAACAGCCCGACCTTGAAATGCAGTTTGTTCATTCTCGATAAAGTGCCTGGTTCCAGCTGAAGTCGAAAATTTCCCAGGTGCCCGACATCTCCGCCTGTGCCGCCAGTTGCCGGATGAAGGCCGGATAGGGCACATCGTAAAGCATGGCGCCGGGTCGGTCGATGACCAGTCGCGGGCGCTTGAGGACAAGCGCGCGTGCCAGTTTGGTGGTGAAGCGCTGCGCGGGTGTCATGTCGGGGTCGCGCAACGATGCGATGTCGGCATGTCCAAGCTGGGCGAGCATGTCCTGTGCCAGCCGGCCCGATTCTGCGGCGCTGTAATGGCGCTGGTAAAGCGGGATCAGCGCGATGTTGTCGAGCGCCGACAGATTCGCCCGCAGCGGCAGGTCGAGCGCGACGCGCGCCACGTCATCGTCGGGGAGGGCGTTGACCGCCGCCATCAGGGCGATGCGGTCATCGAACGGGGTCAGATGTATTTGAGCGCTAATGACACCACCTCGATCGCCACGATGGCGAAGAACACGCGCATCATGCCGCGCAGCACGGACACCGGCACCATGAAGAGCTTCTTTGGCGTCTCCAGGCCGGCGGTGACCGGGATCAGCGTGACCGCCAGTCCGAACAGCGCGCACTTGGCGACAAGGCCCACCACGATCTGGAAGTCGAATATCTTCGCGATGGTCCGGGTATACGGCTCGAAGCCGGACACGTTCATGCCATAGATGGCGAGGTAGCCCATCAGGAGGGCGAGCAGGCCGGCTAGGCCGGCCAGCGTGACGACGGACACGACCCCGCCGACCAGTCGTGGCAGGAACTCGAACTGCATCGGCGGAACCTTGCAGTGTTCCAGCGCATCCAATTCATTGTTGACCTGCATCAGCGCGACTTCGGTGTTGATGGCGCTGCCCGAACGCAGGGCGACAAACAGCGCCGTCAGAAAGGGCAGCAGTTCCAGCACCAGAACGCGGATGGTCATTTCGCTGGCGAATTCGGTGAGTCCGAAGTCGCGTGCGGTGGACAGGATGATGGTGATGATGAGCCACGAAATGACCAGCGCGTAGCCGAGGAAGACATGCAGGATCTGCACCGCGGTGAAGTAGACCTGCTTCACCACCACGTCAAAGGTGGCGCGGTTCCATGTGGAAGGTTCCAGCAGCAGCAGGGCGGCCCTGGCCAGAAAGACGAACATGCCATATCCGACGGTGAACCAGCCGACGACCTTGGCGCCGAGCGATTCGATGGAGGCCGCGAGAAAATTCATCGCGGCATCTTAACGCCATTGCCGGCGCTTGCGCCATCGGGTGGCAGGCCCTACAGTTTCGCAGACAGACGGAGACGACACACGATGAAAACATTCCTGATTCCGGCGACTGCGCTGGCACTGTGCCTGGCGGCAGCCACGGCGCTTGCCGCGCCGGGCACGGTCCTGCGCAATGACAAGCTTTTCAGCCAGCCGAGCGCGTCGTCCAAGGTGGCGGCGAGCGTGCCCAAGGGCGCCAGCGTCAACATCCTTTCCAAACAGGGGGGCTGGCTGCGCGTGACCTCGGGCAGGTCGACCGGCTGGATCCGGCTGCTCTCGGTGCGCGCCGGGGCAGGCGGGCTGGGCGGCGCCGGGCTGGGCGACGTGGTGGGTGCAGCCACGACACGATCCGATCCCAGCCGCGTGGTGGCCGTGGCCGGCCTGCGCGGGCTGAACGACGAGGATCTGAAACAGGCCAAGTTCAATGGCGAGGAACTGACCCGGCTGAACACCTGGCAGGCGACGCCCGCCCAGGCCCGCAGCTTTGCGGCCGAGTCGGGGCTGACTGTGACCAGCGTGGCGGCGTTGCCTGCGCCCCAGCCGGCCAGGACTTCATCGCCATGGGAGGATAACTGATGAAATTCAAACTGATGGTTCTGGCCATTTCGCTGGTGTCGTTCAGCGGGGTGGCATCGGGGTTGGACTTCGGCAAATTGCTCGAGGAGCGCATCAACCAGGAACTCAACAAGGACAAGAAGACGCAACCGGCGCCGGCCCAGACGACCCCCGCGCCTGATGCATCAAAAAGTGCCGCGGCGCCCGCACCGCAGGCCAAGCAGAAAATCGATGCGCGGCAGCTGGGGTTTGCGCTGTTCGGCGATTATTCGCCCGAAGAGGAAACGCGCATCGGCAGGCAGATCGCGGGCAATCTCCTGGGCGCCGTGCCGCTGGTACGCGACGACAAGCTCCAGCGTTACGTCAACCTGGTCGGCAACTGGGTGGCGCTGCAAAGCGGACGCAAGGACATCAGCTGGCATTTCGGTGTCGTCGACACCGAGGACATCAACGCGTTTGCCGCGCCCGGCGGCTACATCTTCGTGACCAAGGGCCTGTATCAGCGCCTCGAAAACGAGGCCGAGCTGGCCGGCGTGCTGGCGCATGAAATCGCGCATGTCACGCTGAAGCATCATCTCAAGGTACTCAAGCAGTCGAGCCTGATCGGTGCGCTGGGGCAGGCTGCCAGCAACAAGGTGAAGGACAGCGATCAGGTGGTGCAGAACCTGATCGGCAACGGTGCCGAGATCATGGCGCGCGGGCTCGACAAGAACGCCGAATTCGAGGCTGATCGCGTCGGCATCGTGTTTGCCGCGCGCGCCGGATACGACCCCTGGGGTCTGCCCGAGGTGTTGCAGGACCTGGCCGGGCTGCCTGCCAAGGACAACCGGACCAGCCTGCTGTACAAGACCCATCCGCACCCGGCCGATCGCCTTGCTGAACTGGGCGAGGCCGTAGGCGGCCGTCTCGATGCCGTGCATGGCAAGGACCTGCCCGGCCGCCTCTACCGTATCCGGTGATACGCATTCCGTCCCGGCTGGTGCAGGCGGGACTGTCCGCGCTGTTCGTCATGCTGATCGCGGCGCATGTCGCCGGGCTGATCCATATCGCGCCCATGCAGCGTGCCGAGGCCTGGCTGTATGACGTCTGGCTGAAGCGCACGGCGCCAGCAGGGATGGACGATCGCGTGGCCATCCTCGACATCGACGAGGCCAGCCTGAAAAGCGTGGGGCGCTGGCCATGGAGCCGCAACACCATGACCACGCTGGTCGAGCAGTTGTTCGACCATTACGGCGTGGCGGCGGTCGGGTTCGACGTGGTGTTTGCCGAACCGGACACGAGTTCGGGCCTCGGGATCCTCAAGCAGCTGGCACAACGCGATCTGGCGGGCAGTCGCGATTTCCAGATCGCGCTCCAACAACTCACGCCTCATCTCAATTACGACGCCCGCTTTGCCAAGGCGCTCGCCGAGCGCCCGGTCTCGCTGGGGTATTACTTCATTCCCTCGGGCTACGGAGATGCCAAGACCGGCATGCTGCCGCCGCCGTCCCTGCCTGCCACTGCATTCGACCCGCTACAGCCTGGTACGCCGCCGCCCACCGGTTATGGCGCGAATCTGGCTGCATTCCAGAAGGCCGCACAGGGCGCGGGATTCTTCAACATGCGGGCCGATGCCGACGGAACGGCGCGGCAGATGAGCCTGGTTACGCCGTTTGGCGCGGGCTACTTTCTGGCGCTGTCGGCGTCCACCCTGCGGGTGGCGTTCGGCGGCGATCCCGTGACGGCAGGCGTTGAGCAAAGCAGCCTGCTGGGAAGGCAATACCGCACACCCTGGATCGAGGTGGGCGGCATTCGCGTGTCCTTGAGCGCGAACGGCACGGTGTATGTGCCGTATCGTGCCGGTTCGCCGTTCCCCTACATTTCGGCTGCGCAGGTGCTGGCGGGCAAGGTGGCGCCGGCGCAGCTGGAAAACCGCATCGTGCTGGTAGGCTCGACCGCGCCGGGGCTGACCGACCTGCGCGTGACACCGTTTTCCAATGCCTTTCCGGGGGTCGAGATTCATGCACACCTGATCGCCGGCATGCTCGACGGCACCACACGCAGCATGCCGCCGTGGGCCGACGATGCGCGGCTGCTCGCCGTCCTGTTGCTGGGTATTTTGCTGACTGCGGTGCTGCTGCGCTTCGGCCCGATTCTTGGCCTGCTCACGAGCATTGCGATGCTGGCGCTGTTGCTGGCGGCCTATGCGGCGGCCTGGTCGCGTTTCTGGGTGGTTCCGATGGCGGCGCCGATGCTCACGGTGCTCGGCCTCTATGCGCTCAATACTGCCTACGGTTTCTTTGCGGCGACGCGCAGCAAGCGTCAGATCACCAAGCTGTTCGGCCAGTACGTTCCGCCCGAACTGGCCGACGAGATGAGCCGGAACCCCGCGCATTACACGATGGAAGGCCAGTCGCGCGAGATGACCGTGCTGTTCTCCGATATCCGCGGCTTCACCAATTTCTCGGAAAAACTGCCGCCGACCGAGTTGGCCGAAGTGCTGAACGCCTATCTGTCGACCATGACGCGCATCGTCCAGCAGCATCGGGGCACCATCGACAAATACATCGGCGACGCCATCATGGCCTTCTGGAACGCGCCGGTGGACCTCGCGGATCACGCCAGCCGTGCGGTACAGACCGCATTCGACATGCAGGCGGCCCTGGTGCAATTGAATCAGGAATTCGCCGCACACGGCTGGCCGGAGGTGAAGATCGGCATCGGCGTCAACACCGGTCGCATGAGCGTCGGCAACATGGGCTCTGAATTCCGCATGTCGTACACGGTGATGGGCGACGCGGTGAATCTGGGTTCACGCCTGGAGGGCATCACCAAGCAGTACGGCGTCGGCATCCTGGTCACGCAGCCGACGGTCGAGGCCGACCCCGACCACGCCTTCATGAAAGTCGACGACGTACGCGTCAAGGGCAAGGAAACCCCGGTGGCCATCTATGAACCCCTGGGACCCAAGGCCGGTCTGGCCGAGCCGGTGCGCCAGGAAGCCGCCGATTTCGAGGCGGCGTTCGCGCACTACCAGGCACAGGAATGGGATGCGGCCGAAGCGGCGCTGCAGGCGCTCAATGCCCGTGCACCGCGCAAGCTCCACGACATCTATCTCGAACGCATCGCGCATTTCCGCGCTGTTCCGCCGCCCGCTGACTGGGACGGCGTTTTTGTGTACACCACCAAATGAAACTCACCATCCTCGGTTGCAGCGGCGGCATCGGCAGCGGGCGTCACACCACCTGCTTCAGGGTCGACGACGACGTGCTGATCGATGCCGGCAGCGGCCTCACCACGCTCGACTTCGAACAGCTGCTGGCGATCGATCATGTCTTCGTCACCCATGCGCACCTCGACCACGTGCTGGGCTTGCCGCTGCTGCTCGACAGCGTCGGCGACCTGCGCGGCAGTCCGTTGACGGTGCACGCGCTGCCCGAGGTGCTGGAGGTGTTGTCCACGCATTTGTTCAACTGGCAGCTGTGGCCGGATTTCCGCAGGATCCCGAGCGAGGAGGCGCCGTGGCTGCGCTTCGCGCCGCTCGGCCTGGGCGAGGCGTTCACCCTGAAGGGACGGACGTTCAGGCCGTTGCCGGTCAACCACGTGGTGCCGGCGTGCGGGCTGCATGTGGCTACGCAAGCCGGCAGCCTGGTATTCAGTGGCGACACCACCCACAGCGATGCGTTTGTCGCGGCGCTCAACGCCATTCCCGACCTGCGCCATCTCATCATCGAGACCTCGTTCGAAAACGAACTCGTCGAGATCGCCAGGGCATCGAAGCACCACTGGCCGGACTCGCTGGCGGCAGAGTTACGGATGCTCAGCGTGCGGCCCGAGGTGTGGATCACGCATCTGAAGCCGGGCAACGAGTCGGCGATCATGAACGAACTGCGCGAAGCTGCGCCCGGCTGGGGCGTGGAGGCATTATTGCAGGGCCAGGTCATCGAACTGTAGGCCTCGGCGCACCCGGCTCAGGGGGAAAAGCTTGCCAGTTCCCCTTCAAACTCCGCTGCGGTCAAATTTTCGAAACCTTCCCGGCTGAACAGCGTGACGGCGCCGGCCATTTCGCTCCAGCCGTAGCCGCGGCTTTGCGCCCCGAGCCTGCTGCTGTCCTGGGGGAGGCGTGCGACGAGGTGCAGGCAGTCTTTGCCGTAGATGAGGTTGTAGGGCGTGTCGTGCTGGTGCAATTGGTCGAGGTGGAGCCACGCGCTTTCGGCATCGGTGAAACGCCGGCAAGGCAGCGGATACGGCTCGCTGCCGCCGTTGTGGGCGAAGCGTGCGTCCTGCACCGGCAGCGGCCGGGACTGTACGAAACTCTGGAAGTGCAGATGGTTGACCGAGGCACCGGCGCCGGTGCTGTTGTAGCCGAGGCTGAGGCCGGACACGCCGGTTTGCGTGCACAGGTCCCAGGCCCAGCCGTGCAGCTCTGGGGTGAGATATTGCGGGAACTGACGCAGGGGCTCGGGCACCAGCAGGCCGTGCAGGCGGGCGAAGGGGAATTTGTTGTACAGCAGGCGCGCCGACTTGCCGGCAAGCTCGCCTTCCCAAAGGATCTCCTTCGCGAGAAACGGCTTGTTGAAATGAAAGCCGGCTTCATCGAAGGGACGCAACAGGGTTTCGAATTTCATTCCGCTGACGCGCGGCGGGCGCAGCGCGCGGATGGGATTGAAAGACAATGCCCATGGCCCGGCGCGGCGGCTGTCCATGGTTTTAAGGTGGTCGAAGCCGATGGCGAGGAGCTTGAGGAAAACCATCACGTCGTCCTCCGGGTCGGCCAGCTTTCGGCCCTGTCTGAGCGTGTCCGTGAGCACTGCCACAAGTTCAGCATGGCGCACCGACAGGGCCGGAGAGAGTCGCATCCACAGCTTCGGGTCGTAGGCGGCATTGGCCAGTACGAGAATGTAGACGCCCACGCCATGGTGGGCGTCCAGCATGACGGCCAGGCCGTCGGCGAAATCGTGTTCCAGCGCGGGAAGCGAGATGTACGGGGAGGCGGGCGTGGGCATGCGGTCGTGCGCGACAGGTGCGAATTCCGTATGGTGCCATCCCGCGACGGCGGCGGGCATTCAGATTTTTTGTGGGCGATGCGCGGTGCTTATAACGCGCCCTCGGCACCGGCACGCATCACGCTGTCCAGCTTCTCGCGGATGGCCATTGCGCCCTTGCGCAGTTCCGGCGTGATGCCCGCCTGCTTGCCGGCCTGATCGAGCCAGGTCACGTCCCAGTCCAGCGTCATCACCCAGATGTTCTTGTCGGCATCCTCCATTACCGCGATGCGACAGGGCAGGAACACGACGATTTCCGGTATGACCTTGAGCAGGTCGCGCCCGACGGCGATGTCGCAGAAGCTGAACACTTCGACGCGCGGTGCCTTGTCGTCGTGCAGCACCGCCCTGAACTCCTTCCAGATCAGGTTCTGGCCGACGAACTTGAGGTTCTCCTGGTTGGCGCGCAGCATCATCGATTCGACCACCTGATCGAACGACACGCCTGGCTTGGCCTTGTACTTGACGGCGAAATAGTTCATCGCCTCGCGTGCGTCCATCTGCATCAGGTGCGCCATCATCGGCATGGCCATCTGCCGCCAGCGTGCCTTTTCCTCGGGCGTCAGGACGCGGTTCATCTGGTAGTCGCGATAGGGCGGCGGCGGTGCCTGCTGCATCAGCATCGGTCCGTACGGCGTCGGCGTGACATCGATCCAGCTGTGATCGGGCGCCGTCTGCGTCACAGTCGCCGCGCCCGGGGCAGGCGCGGCCGCGGACGGCTCGGCGGCGAGCGCGGGCAGGCTGCAAAGCCAGGAAAGGACGAATGGAAGGAAGCGCATCATGGCGTGTCTCCTGACGACGATAGTTTTATCCTACGCGCCCAAGGGCGTGCGTCAACGTGCGGCGTGTGCCTGGGCGCGAAAGCGCTCTTCCAGCGCGGCCAGTTCGGATGCTGCAGCGGCGAAATCGCCGTTTTGCACGCAGCGTTCGATGCGTGTGGCATGCTCGCATACCGCATTGGCCATCACGCTGGCGGCAGCGCCTTTGAGCGCGTGTGCTTCCTTGCGGCAAAGGTCGGTCTGGCCTTGCTCGATCCCGTTCTTCAGTGCGTGCAGACTGGCTTCGGTGGTTGAGACGAAGAGCGATTCCAGATCACGCACCAACTGCGGATTGCCGGGATAACGCGCGTGCAGGGCGGGCAGATCGAGCAGCGGGTCGGGGAGCTCAGCCGGCACAGACTTCGGCAGCCACTGCATCAGCAGCGCGGCCAGCGCCGCTTCGGTGTAGGGCTTGCTGAGGTAGTCGTTCGCGCCTGCCGCCAGGCAGGCTTCACGGAAACCGGTGCTGGCATTGGCCGTCAGCGCGATGATCGGAATGCGCCGGGCGCCGCTCTCCATCTGCCGGATCAGTCGGGTCGCCTCCAGACCGTCCATCTCCGGCATTTGCCAGTCCATCAGCACCAGGTCGAAGTCTTCAGACGCGAGCAGGTCCAGGGCCTGGTTGCCGCTCGCGGCCAAGCCATACTGCAGCCCCATTTCACGCAACTGATGCGACAGCACCTTCTGGTTAACCGGATGATCCTCCACCATCAGGATGCGGCCCTGCAGCTGGACGGCAGGCTGCGCCGGGAGCTCGGCCAGTGGCAGACTGGTGACAGGAAGCTGGAGCGACAGGGTGAAGCAGCTTCCCTTGCCCGCTTCGCTCTCGACAGTCAGCTGGCCGCCCATCAGGCCGGCCAGCTGGCTGCTGACCGCGAGTCCCAGGCCAGTGCCGCCGTAACGCCGCGTGGTCGAAGAGTCTGCCTGCGAGAATGCCTGGAACAGGCGTGCCTGGGTCTCGCTGCTCATGCCGATGCCGCTGTCCCGCACGCTGAACTGGCAGCCGATGCCGTCATCGCGCGTTGCAAAGCATGCGTGCAGTTCGACTTCGCCCTGCTGGGTGAACTTGATGGCGTTGTCGACCAGATTGAGCAGGATCTGGCGGATGCGGGTGGGGTCGCCCAGCAGCGCGGCAGGCGCATGCTCGGGCAGGGTCAGCTTCAACTGCAGGTTCTTCTCCAGTGCGCGCGCCTGGAACAGGGCCGCTACGCCCTGCACCAGCGCAACCGGCGAGAAGGCGACCTGCTCGATGGAGAGTTTGCCCGCCTCGATCTTGGAGAAGTCGAGAATGTCGTTGATGATGGTGAGCAGGCTTTCAGCCGAGCTCTTCAGCGTGGAGGCATACTCGCGCTGGCGGCCGTCGAGCGGGGTTTTCAGCAGGAGCCCGCTCATGCCCAGGATGCCGTGCATCGGGGTACGGATCTCGTGGCTGACGTTGGCGACGAACTCCGATTTGGCACGCGCCATTTGTACCGCCGCTTCACGGGCCGCTTCCTTGGCCGCCTCCGCGGCACGGCGTTCGGAGACGTCGCGCATGATCGCCTGGATCACCGGCTTGTCTTCCAGCGTCATGGCGTGGAGTGCGATTTCGGCCGGGAATACCGCCCCGTCATGACGCCGGCCCATCCATTCCATCACGGCATGTCCCGTTTTGCGTGCCTGCAGGATCGCCTGTCTGGCGTGTTCGTGGGCACTCATTCCGTTCGCCTGGGTCGCCAAGCCGAGCTGTGAAATGGGGGTGTCGAGAAAAACTGCGACCGAGTCCATGCCGAACAGCGTCAGCGTGGCGGGGTTGCAATCGGTGAAGCCGTTTTCGTCGAGAATGACGACGGCGTCTGAATTGGTTTCGAACAGGGTTCGATATTTCCTTCTTTCCGCTTCCAGCTGGCGCGTCTGCGTCAACATGCGGCGGCCCACCAGCACTGCAACCAGAGACGCGAGCAGGGTGGCGGAAATACCCAGCACCAGCATCAGGTTGCGCGTGGCCTGGTAGGCGACGAAGGTTTTTCCCAGCGCGGCCTCGTTTTCCTTGCGTTGCAGACTGGTCATGTTGTCGAGTGCCTCGACCAGCCGGTTCTGCAGGGGAATGGCCTCTTTCTGCAGCAGAGTCAGCGCGCCGTAATTGTTCTCATCGAGCGCGGCTTCGACCACTTTGAACATGACGGGCTGATTGCTCACCGTGATCGCATCCAGGTCGGCCATCAGCTTCTTCTCTTCCGGCGACTTCAGCATCGCCAGCAGCTGGCTGCGATCCTTGGAATAGCGCCCGCCATATTCCTGGAACTGCAGGAAGAGCGCGTCCTTTTCCCACGGGTCGATGGTTACCACGATGTTATGCATCACCATTGCGCGGTCGCGCAGCGTGTCGCGCATGTGCGAGGCCAGACGTGTCTTGACGTTGTTGACCGACACCACGTTGGCGAGCTCGCCGTTGAGATGGGCCATCTGGGTGACGCCCAGGCCGATCACGGCCAGCATCAGCATCAGGGCGGCGGTGAAGCCCAGTCCTACATTGAACAGCAGACCGCGGAGAGGTGAGGGAAGCATGATCGGGATGTCACTCAGGGCAAAACGCCACCGCGTGCTGGACGCGGCGGCTCGATAGCCGATTTTACGCCGAAGGGTCGGTGGTGAGGCGAGTGCCACCGGGACGCTCTGGGCGTTCCGGCGGGAAAGCCGGCTGCGAAAATGGAGGGGGTATTTGTTCGTCCTGCGGCGGGTGGATTCAGCGGTCGGGTTCGAAGACGGCGACTGTCGACGGGCTTTCCTCGGGCATGGCGACACGGCGTGCGCCGTCGAACCGTTCGCGCCAGTAGCGGTCGCCGAGCCTGGATACCATGACCGCGCCGGAGCGGCCACTCGAGGCATGCACGAAGCGGTCATCGCCCAGATAGATGCCGACATGGGAGAACGGGCGGTTGAGCGTGTTGAAGAACACCAGATCACCGGGCTGGAGTGCGGCCTGATCGAGCGGTTGCGTGGATTCGCTGATCGCCAGGCTGTCGTGCGGCAGGCGGATCCCGGCGATCTGCTGGAAGACATGGTCGACCAGGCCGCTGCAATCGAGCCCGGTGTCGGGGGCGTTTCCGCCGAGGCGATACGGGCTGCCTACCAGGCTGACGGCATACATGGAAATGTCGTCGGATTGCGCGGCCTGCGCGGGGTGAGCGAGCAGGACGGCCAGCATGGCGGACAGCAGGACGGGCTTCATCGATTAACAATCTGCTCTATAGTTGGAGTGGAACTACGGCCGGGTTTGGCCGATCTTGACCCTGAGGACAGCACCATGAACGATGCGAACCCATCTGCTTCAAACGAGACGAGTATCCCCGATCATACGCAGCTTGTGCAATTGCACGACGAGGCCGAGGCCGCCGCGTCCGCGCCGGACCTGCGCGAACGCGTGCGTGACCTGACCGCGCGCGCGTTGCATGAGCGGCGCATGGCATTGAACGACATACGTGACCTGGTCGTTGCCATTTCCTCCGGGGTGGGCAGCGGCCTGGCCTCGCGCGGCGGCGAAATGAAGGAAGGGCTCAAACAGGCGATGGCCGGCCTGGACGAGGCTGTCGGCAGTGCGGCACAGGCGGCGTCCTACACCTTGCGCGAGGCGGCTACGCAGGGAAAGGCGTTCAAGGACAACGAACTGAAAGCCAGTCTCGAGCAGCTCCGCGACCTGGAGGCACAGATGGTCGAGGCCCTGAAGCAGGCCGCCAGCCAGTCGGGCGGCAAGCTGAAGGAAGAACTCGGCTATCTCGTCGATCACCTGAAAATCAGCGGCACCCGCACCGGCGAAGAGGCGCGCGAAGCGCTCCGGCAATTGGCGAACGGCGTGAAGGCAAGTGCCGAAGCGGGGCGAGCCGGGTTGAGCGAGTCGGCCAGCACGGCGACCGAGCGCCTGTCCCAGGTGGCAAGTGGCATCCTCGACGCCTTGTCTGATTCGCTCAAACGTCAAAGCGAACGCCTGCGTTCCTGACCGGTTTTATCCCCGGCCGCAACAATGCGGCCGGGCGCGGCTTCGGCTAGACTCTCGGCATTATTGATTCCAAACAACAACGATGCTCTGGGAAACCCTTTCGGTCGTGCGCGACCTGCCGCGACTGCATGAAATCGCCTCGGTGATGATCCGCTACGGCTGGGGCGACCTGGTGCGGGTGCTCGGCATCAGCGGCGTGCTGGAACGTGCCGGCCGGGTGCTGCACTGGCACAGTACAAGCGAAATCAGCCAGCTCGACGCGCCCGTGCGCGTCCGCCGGGCGCTGGAAGAGCTCGGGCCCACCTTCGTCAAGCTGGGGCAGGTGCTGGCGACACGGGTGGACATGTTCCCACCGCACTGGATCGCCGAATTCGAGAAGCTGCACAGCCAGGTGCCGGCGGTCCCCTACGAGATCCTGCACCCCGATCTGGTGGCGGCCATCAAGGGAGAACCCGGCGAGGTCTTTGCCGAATTCGACTCGGTGCCGCTGGCCGCAGCGTCGATCGCCCAGGTGTACCGTGCCACGCTCAAGGACGGCACACGGGTCGTCGTCAAGATGCGCCGCCCCGGCATCGAGGCGGTGATCCAGGCCGATCTGCGCATCATGGAGCATGCCGCCAGACTGCTGGAGAGCGAAGTGCCGGATTCGCGCCGCTATGACCCGGTGCAGATTGTTTCGCAGTTCCGCCGTTCGTTGAATCGCGAGCTCGATCTGGCCAAGGAAGCGCGCAACATCGACCAGTTCGCGCGCCATTTCTCCGACGAGCCGCTGGTGCAGATTCCCAAGGTGTATTGGGAATTCACCAATGATCGCGTCAACGTGCAGGAAGAGATTGTCGGGATCATAGGTGTCGCCCCCGACAAGCTGCGTGCGCAGGGACTCGACCCCAGGCTGCTGGCGGCACGTGGTGCCGACGCCGTGCTGCGCATGGTGCTGGAGCACGGCTATTTCCATGCCGATCCCCATCCCGGGAATGTACTGTTCCTGCCCGGCAACCGCATCGGCATGATCGACTTCGGCATGGTGGGCATGCTGACCAATCCCCGCCGCAACCAGATCGTCGATCTGCTGCACGCCCTGACGCGCAAGGACGAACAGGGCCTGCTTCAGGTCCTGCTCGACTGGAGCGGCGAGTCGGTAGGCGATGAAGACCGCCTGGCCTACGACGTGGCGGAACTGCTGCAGAGCTATGACGACCTGCAGCTGAAGGATGTGAAGATCGGCGGGCTGCTGAACGACATCACGGCGGTCATGCGCGACAACAATCTGCTCCTGCCGGCCGATCTGACCTTGCTGTTCAAGACGCTGATCACGCTGGAAGGCCTGGGCCAGCAGCTCGACCCCGAATTCCACATGATCGACCATGTGACGCCCTTCGTGGAGCGCGTCATCCAGCAGCGCTACACGCCCCAGGCCCTGCTCGCCCGCGGGCGCAAGAGTGTGCGCGAGACGCTGGAGGTGCTGGCCGACGTGCCGCGCGACGTGCGGCACTTATTGAGGGATATGCGGCGGGGGAGAGTCAAGGTCGATCTCGACCTGAAGCGGCTGGACCAGTTCGGCCATCAGCTGGACCGTGCCAGCAACCGGCTGACCATGGGCATCCTGACGGCCTCGCTGGTCGTCGGTTCCAGCATCATCATGACGGTGAGGGGCGGGCCTCAGCTGTTCGGCCTGCCATTTTTCGGCCTGCTGGGATTCCTCATCGCATTTTTCAACAGCCTGTGGATCATTTTTTCCATCTGGCGCTCGGGCAAGCATTGATGCCCCGGATCAGGCGGCGCAGTTGACGCCCGCTTTCCGGTCAGCGAGATCGGCGGCAATGTCCGCCAGCGGCAAGGGCCTGCTCAGCAGATAGCCCTGCACATGCGCGATGCCGAGACTTTCGACCTTGTGCAGGACAGCGTCGGTTTCCACCCCTTCCGCAACCAGTGAATACCCCGCGTCGCTCATCATGCGGGCGAAGTCGGCTACCACGTGGCCGGCGCGGTTGTCCTGCCCCAGCTTGTTGACCAGCGAGATGTCGAACTTGACCACGTCCACCGGCAGATCGACCAGATAGCGCAAGGGCGAATAGCCGGTTCCGAAATCGTCCATGGCGATGCGGTAGTTCACCGTGCGCAGCAGATCGAGATAGGTGCGTACCTCGGCCATCTGCGTGATGAGTGAGGTTTCCGTGATCTCCAGTATCAGCGGATGGCGGGCGTTATGGCGCGACAATTCGAGCAGTTGTGAAACGACTTCCGGATGGGAAATGCTCTGGGCGGACAGGTTGATCGATACGCCGATTCCGGGTGGCAGCTGCTGCGACGACAGGTCGGCATCGATCTGATGCAGTACCGCGAGATCGAATCCGGCCTCCAGGCGGCGGCTGCTGACGACCGGCAGAAATGCCTCCGGCAGGATGAGGTCGCCGTGGTAGCGGATGCGGGCCAGCGCCTCGTAATAATCCACCTTGCGTCCGGGCAGGGAATGGATGGACTGGTAATGCATTTCGATCATGCCGGGCGTGGCCAGTGCCTGGAACAGGGCGCTGGTCTCGCGGCTGGCCACCAGCGTCTGCGAGGCGCGCTCGGTATCCTCGCCATACAGCGCGATGCGGGTGCGCCCCGGCTGCTTCGCGGTATACATGGCGATGTCGGCCTGTTTGGGCAGGTCGTCGATGTGTTCGATCTGACCCGCAGCGCAGAAGGCAATGCCGATGCTGATGCCGACCGGCTCGTTGATCCCCAGGTCACTGAAGGCCGACGCATCCAGCAGGCTCTGGCAGCGCTGTGCAATCTGCTTGGCCTGGGCCGGCGTGGTGCGCGACAGGAAGGTGGCGAATTCGTCGCCGCCCAGGCGGTACAGGCGGTCGTTGGCGCGCAGCGCCATCACCAGCGCATCGGCGATGATGCTGAGCACGCGGTCGCCCTTGGCGTGGCCGTAGGTGTCGTTGATGGTCTTGAAGCGGTCGCAGTCGAACAGCAGGAAGGCGACGCCCTGTGGCGTGTTGTTCAGTTCGCGGCGGAAGTTTTCCCAGTCTTCTTCATAGGCGCGCCGGTTGTGGCAGCCGGTGAGCGCATCCTGGCGTGCCTGCGAATGGAACTCGCGATTCTGGTTTTCCAGCGAGCCGTGCAGTTCACGCAACTGCAACTGGTAGTCATACAGCGAGCGGCGGACATTTTCGAGTTCGCTGATGCGAATGGCCTGCGATCGCGAGGCCTGCGGGTTGAACCGGCCGTACTGCATGGCTTCGATTTCCTGCGTAAGCCTGCGCAACGGGCGCACCAGAAGACGGTTGTAAACCGCGAAACCGAGCAGCGCAGCCACCATCAGGAGCACGAACAGCGCAAGCAGCGTACGCGACAGGATGGTCTGGAACCGGAGCCGGTCCGGGTCCGGGCGGGCGCTGAACTTCAACCTTGAAAACAGCTCGGACGCTGGCAGTGTTTCGCCTTGCTCGAGTGTCAGGCTGACGCTGGCGATGTCCGTGAAATGCAGGGATTGCTGCAGCAGGGCCGGCATGAAATCGAGCCGGATCAGGCCGTAGCCGAGCAGGGATTGCTGCCGTTCGTCGATGTACACGGGAAAAGCGTAGTACAGCGCGGTCGCGTCTGCTTCGCCGGCCAGCCAGCTGGAGGGCTGCTGCTGCGGCAAGCCCGGGGGCAGCCTGTCCGGCAGGCCGATTTTCGCCGGGCTTGGGGCCAGAAGCGAGCCGGACGGGGTGTATAGCGCCACCCGGACAAAACGGCTGGGCAGCATGCCGCTTTCATAGACCCGCTGATCCCGCCAGTACGTGTAATACTCGGGCAGCACCAGCTGCTGCCGGGTTTCGTCCCATTTCGCCAGGCTGGCGGCCTGTTCCTGCGTCCGGCTCAACAAACGCCGAACGGCCTCGGTTACTTCCGATTTTGCCGCGTCCCGGTTGTGCTGTTCCAGGCTGTGGGTGACCTCGCGCGTCTGATAGGCTGCAAAGCCTCCGATCAGGCTCACCAGCACCAGTAGCCCGGTAATGAAAGCGAGCGCAATCTGCTTGATGGAAATGGCGTCAGGCCATTTCATCGGGTATGGCCTTGCGGGAGGT
Source organism: uncultured Thiobacillus sp. (assembly GCA_964533095.1). GTDB lineage: Bacteria > Pseudomonadota > Gammaproteobacteria > Burkholderiales > Thiobacillaceae > Thiobacillus. The sequence goes on from CAZHKS010000005.1 coordinate 103,249, forward strand.
TTTCAAGGAACTTGAGCGAATAGTCCAGCAGATCGAACTCGTGCTCGCCATCCATGAAATGGCTTCCCCCGTGCACGATTGCCATGGGAACATTGATGTGCTGCAAGGCCTTGAGCCAGCCTTGCCCCAGCATGTTGTCCGCATCGCCCATGATGAGCAGGATGCTGACGGGTGCCTGCTTCAAGGCCGTCAGCAGGCGAGGCTGGTCCCAGCGCACATAGGACAGCAAATCCTCGGGAGTCGAGGTGTATTTTCTGCAGAATGACAGGGGCTGGGTGACCAGGGTGCGCTGCTTGTCCTGGATACGGGTTTCCAGTTGCGAAATCAGGGCCTGACGCGACATGGTGGCGATCTGCGCTTCGACCAGCGAAGCGCCGATGTAGGCCTTGACTGCGGGATCCGGATGGTTGTTCAGATAGGCCAGCATCTGCAGGCTGCCGAAGCTGTGTCCGATCAGAACGATGGAATGGTGGCCGCGCGATCTCAGCCACTCCACCCACCGGCCGATTTCGGCCACGTCGTTCTCCATGCTGTGTTTGTGTATGGCTTCGCATGCCAGGCTCTGCCTGCGGTTGGGAATGTTCAGGCTGAGCGTGGGCGACAGGACGGTATAGCCCGCATCCTGCAGCCCGCGGGCCAGCGTGGTCACGGTGGAAAAGTCGCGTGTCTGCAAAAAGCCGTGCAGCAGCAGCACGGCGGGTTTGTTGCGTTCGCCGATCAGGTATTCGGCACTGGCGGGGATGCCGGGACGCATTTCCTGCTGGACGATGGCCGCGTGTGCTGCGACCGGGAATGCCGACAACAGCAGGCAGAACAGGAATAGACGCATGGCAGGACAGGATAGGCGTAATCTGGAAGCTTAACGGCAGAAAGCGAATGAAACTGAAGCCCTCGCTGCGGCTCTGCCAGGGGCCAATGTTACACTCCGCCTTGAAATCCGACCCGGAAATGTTTGATCTGAAACACTTGTTTTCCTCCGATGGTGCGTGTGCCGCAGTCCTGCCCGGCTGGCGCGCGCGTCCGCAGCAACTGGCCATGGCCGAGGCGGTCGAGCGCGCGGTCGCCGGCAACAGCGTGCTGCTGGCCGAAGCGGGGACCGGCACCGGCAAGACCCTGGCCTATCTGGTTCCAGCCCTGCTGTCGGGCGGCAAGGTGGTGATCTCCACCGGCACCAAAGCCTTGCAGGACCAGCTGTTTCATCGCGATCTGCCGGCGGCGCGGCGCGCACTGAAATCGCCGGTCAAGGTGGCGCTGCTGAAGGGCCGCGCCAATTACGTCTGCCATCATCATTTGCAGCGCAACCTCGCCGACGGCCGCTTCGCCAACCGCGACGATCCCGTCTGGCTTGCCAAGATCGCCCGCTTTGCCGAAACCAGTTCGAGCGGCGATCGCGCCGAGGCGGAAGGCATCCCCGAAGATGCCACCGCCTGGCATTACGCGGTTTCCAGCCGCGACAACTGCATCGGCAGCGAGTGCAGCCATTTCAAGGACTGCTTCGTGATGGCGGCGCGCAAGGCTGCGCTCGAGGCCGAAGTCGTAGTGGTCAACCACCATCTCTTCTTCGCCGACCTGTGGCTGAAGGACGAGGGTGTCGCCGAACTGCTGCCCGCCTGCAACACCGTGATCCTCGACGAAGCGCACCAGCTCGCCGAAACCGCCGCGCAGTTCTTCGGCGAGACGCTGTCCACCGCGCAGTTGCTCGATCTCGCGGGGGACACCAAGCGGCAGGCGGCCGTGAAGGCGGGTGACTTCCCGGCGCTGCGCCGGGCGGCGGAGGATCTGACCAAGGCGACGCGCGACCTGCGCCTGGCGTTTCCGCAGAACCCCGTCAAATCGACATTCGCAGAGCTGGCGCGCTACGATAAATGGCCGGCCGCCCTGAAGACTCTGTCCGCCGGGCTGAATGAGATGACGAAGCTGCTGGAGAGCCAGGCCGAACGCGACGCCGATCTGAAGAACTGCTTCGAGCGCGCGCAGGCAGTACAGGCCACCCTGGCCAGCTGGCAGCGCGACGATGACCCCGACCATCCGCGCGTGCGCTGGCTCGAAACCACGCTGAGCTCGCTGCTGCTGCACGCGACGCCCCTGTCGGTCGGCGCGATGTTCGGTGCCAAGCTCACCGAGCGCGCACAGGCGTGGATCCTCACCTCGGCCACGTTGTCGGTCGGCGGCGACTTCACCCACCTGAAAACCCGGCTCGGCATCGAGGAAGCGGAGACCCTGTGCGTCGACAGCCCCTTCGACTATCCGCGCCAGGGCGTGCTCTATGTGCCGCAAGGCCTGCCTGCGCCCAACACGCCCGAGTTCACCGACGCCGTCGTCAATGCCGCCTTGCCCGTACTCGAAATCAGCCGCGGCCGCGCGTTCATCCTGTTCACCAGCCTGCGTGCGCTGGACAAGGCGCGCGGCCTGTTGACCGATGCGTTCAAGTTTCGCGGCTGGGACTACCCGCTGCTGGTGCAGGGCGACGCACCGAAGAACGAACTCCTCGCGCGTTTCCAGAGAGCCGGCAACGCCGTGCTGCTGGGTAGCCAGAGTTTCTGGGAGGGCGTCGACATGCCCGGCGACGTGCTGTCGGTCGTCATCATCGACAAACTCCCGTTCCAGCCGCCCGACGACCCGGTCGTCGCCGCGCGCATCGCCCAGGCCGAGAGGAACGGCGGCAAGCCGTTCATGGATTACCAGTTGCCGCACGCGGCGATCAGTCTGAAGCAGGGGGCGGGACGTCTGATCCGTACCGAGACCGATCGCGGGGTGCTGATGATTTGCGATACGCGGCTGGCGGACAAGCCGTATGGACGCTTGCTGCTAAATGCGCTGCCGGCGATGACGCGGACGCGGAAGCTGGACGTGGTGGAGCGGTTTTTTGCGGCAGAGGGGAAGGGGAGTGTGGCTGCGCCGACTGTGGTGGAGTAGGGCACGCTGCCGCGTGCTTAACCACCGTTCGTCCTGAACTTGTACATTCTCAGCACCGTTCGCCCTGAGCTCGTCGAAGGGCTGTCAACAGTAGTGAAGCCAGCGGCTGATGCATCAGGCGAACGGCGCCAAATGCGGCACACACTCAAAGCGTTTGCACAAACCCCAACACTTCCGCCGCATGCCCCGGCGCCTTCAGTCCGCGCCAGCTCTTCACCAGCTTGCCGTTCACATCGAACACGAAGGTACTGCGCTCGACCCCGCGCACTTGCTTGCCGTACATGTTTTTCAGCTTCATCACGCCGAACTGTTCGCAGACGATTTCGTCCTTGTCGGACAACAGTTCGAACGGAAAGCCGAATTCGGTCTTGAAGCCTTCGTGCGACTTGATGCTGTCACGCGAAATGCCGACGACGATCGTATTGGCCTTGCCGAAATCGGCATACAGGTCGCGGAATTCCTGGCCTTCGAGGGTGCAGCCCGACGTGTTGTCCTTGGGATAGAAATAGACGACGACGTTCTTGCCGCGATGGTCGGACAGCTTGAAAGGCGTAGTGCCGGTGGACGGCAACTCGAAATCGGTGATGACGGGGTCGCTCATGATGGGTCTCTCTTTCTTTCAGCGTGACGAGGATTTGAGCAGCACGATGACGGCGCCGGCGCCGCCATCGACGGTGCGGGCCTGGCAGAAGGCAAGCACGTCCTCGCGCTGCATCAGCCAGTGGCGCACCTTGTTTTTCAGTACCGGCAGGCGGTTCTTCGAGCCATGGCCCTTGCCGTGGATGATGCGTACGCAGCGCCGGTCTTCGAGCATGCAGCGGTTGAGAAAGGCGGCCACCGCCATACGGGCTTCGTCGCCGGTGTGGCCGTGCAGGTCGAGTTCGCCGCGAATGACCCAGCCGCCGCGTCGCAGTTTCCTGAGTGCGGCCGTGGGGACGCCTGGGCGCGAATACAGCATTTCTTCGCCTGTGGAAACGGCGGCTTCCCAGTCCCACGGATCGGACAGGGCGTCGATCAGGACTTGCTGCTCGTCGGCCCGCCGTTGGTGGGCGATGGGTTTGGGACGCGGGCGTGCGATATCGGCGCGGTTCGCGGGGGGAAGTGGAACGGCGTCGGCGACGGCACGGCGGAACAGCATGGCGCCGTCTGCCGGCGGGCTGGGTTTATGCGGAGCCTGGTGGTGCAGTGTGGCGGGCTGGACCGCCTGCTCGCGCAGCGCGCGGCGCACACGTGCCAGCGCCTCGAACGAGGCGGGCGCGAGCGCACTGCGGCTGCGTTTCATCTCACTTGGTCTTGCCCAGTGCGTCGAGGTAGCGCTCGGCGTCGAGCGCGGCCATGCAGCCGGTGCCGGCGCTGGTGACGGCCTGGCGGTAGATGTGATCCTGCACGTCGCCGGCGGCGAACACCCCTTCGATGTTGGTGGCGGTGGCGTTGCCCTTGTTGCCGCCCTTGGTGACGATGTAGCCGCCCTCCAGCGTGAGCTGGCCTTCGAAGATGCCGGTGTTGGGCTTGTGGCCGATGGCGATGAAGATGCCGGTCAGCGCGATGTCCTTGGTCGCACCGTCCTTGGTGCTCTTGATGCGCATGCCGGTGACGCCGGTCTTGTCGCCCAGCACTTCGTCAAGGGTGTGGTCGAGTTCGAGCGTGATCTTGCCTTCCTTGACCTTCTCCATCAGATGGTCGACGAGGATTTTTTCGGACTTGAAGGTGTCGCGGCGGTGCACCACGGTGACGTGTTTCGCGATATTGGCCAGGTACAGCGCCTCTTCGACCGCGGTGTTGCCGCCACCGATGACCGCCACATCCTGGTTCTTGTAGAAGAAGCCGTCGCAGGTAGCGCAGCCCGACACGCCCTTGCCCATGAAGGCCTGTTCGGACGGCAGGCCGAGGTACATGGCCGAGGCGCCGGTGGCGATGATCAGCGCATCGCAGGTGTAGGTGCCCGAATCGCCGATCAGCGTGAAGGGTTTCTCGGTCAGCTTGGCGGTGTGGATCTGGTCGAAGATGATTTCGGTCTTGAAGCGCTCGGCATGGCGCTGGAAGCGGTCCATCAGCTCGGGGCCCTGCACGCCGTCGACGTCGGCCGGCCAGTTGTCGACGTCGGTGGTGGTCATCAGCTGCCCGCCCTGCTGCATGCCGGTGATGACGACGGGCGAGAGGTTGGCGCGCGCGGCATACACCGCAGCCGAATAACCGGCGGGGCCGGAACCGAGAATGATGAGTTTGTGGTGTGCGGTGCTCATGTCTGTAATCAGCCGTGGGGGAAAGAACACTATTCTAACCAATCTTGGCGACGGCATTTCCATGCTGCCTGCCCGGTATAATCAGGGCCACTTTCGGTCTTAAAGTTCCCATGGCGCGTCCCGCTTCCCGTTCCTCGACCCCCTTGTCGCCCCGCATGCAGCGTCTGCTGCGCGAAGCCCGTGCCTTGCTGGTGGGCTGTGCCGCGCTGCTGCTGGCGGCCATCCTGCTCACCCACAACGCGGCCGACCCCGGCTTCAGCACCACTGGCGACGGCGGTCCGCTGCACAATATGGGCGGACGCGTCGGCGCGTGGCTGTCAGATCTGCTGCTGATGCTGTTCGGCCTGTCGGCCTGGTGGTGGGTGGTGCTGGCGGCGGCCTATGTCATTCATACCTTCCGCCATCTCGATGACACCCCGCTGGCAGGCGGACGGCAGCGCTGGTTCAGGCTGGGCGGGTTCGGTTTGCTGCTGCTGGGCAGCACCGGCATCGAGTGGCTGCGCACCTGGCACTGGGCGGTGACGCTGCCGGACGCGCATGGCGGCGTGCTGGGCGCGGGCCTGGGCGCGGCAGCGGGCGCGCTGCTCGGATTCACCGGTGGTTCGCTGGTACTGCTGCTGCTGATGGCGGTCGGATTCAGCCTGTTCACCGGCGTGTCCTGGCTCAGCATGGCAGAGCGTACCGGTGCGGGCGTCGAATGGGTTTGGTGGACGTCGATCCAGACCTGGCAGGCCTACCGCGACCGCAAGCTGGGCGAAGCGGCACAGCAGAAACGCGAAGCGAAAGTGTCGGTGGAGAAGAAGAAGCGCGTCGAGGCGCCGCCGATCCGCATCGAGCCGGTGGTCAGGGAAGTGCCGCAGTCCGAGCGCGCCGTCACCGAAAAGCAGGCGCCGCTGTTCTCTGACCTGCCGGATTCGCCGCTGCCGCCGCTGCATCTGCTCGATCCGGCCGACGAGGCGGTGGAGACCGCCAGCCCCGAGGCGCTTGAATTCACCTCGCTGATGATCGAGCGCAAGCTGGCCGAGTTCGGCGTCGAGGTGAAGGTGGTGTCGGCCTCGCCCGGCCCCGTCATCACGCGTTACGAGATCGAGCCGGCGACGGGCGTGAAGGGCAGCCAGATCGTCAACCTGGCCAAGGATCTGGCGCGTACGCTGTCGGTGATCAGCATCCGCGTGGTCGAGGCGATCCCGGGCAAGCACACCATGGGGCTGGAGATTCCCAATCCCAAGCGGCAGATCGTGCGCCTCTCCGAAATCCTCGGCTCCAAGGCCTACCACGACAGCGCGAGCCCGCTCACGGTCACACTCGGCAAGGACATCGCCGGCAATCCGGTGGTGGCGGATCTGGGAAAAATGCCGCACCTGCTGGTCGCGGGCACCACCGGCTCGGGCAAGTCGGTCGGCGTCAACGCGATGATTTTGTCACTGGTGTACAAATCCGACCCGTCCGCCGTGCGCATGATCATGGTCGACCCCAAGATGCTCGAGCTTTCCATCTACGAAGGCATCCCGCACCTGCTGGCGCCGGTGGTCACCGACATGAAGCAGGCCGCCAGCGCGCTCAACTGGTGCGTGGGCGAAATGGAGCGGCGCTACAAGCTGATGTCGGCGGTCGGCGTGCGCAACCTGGCTGGCTACAACCAGAAAGTACGCGACGCCAAGAAGGCGGGCACGCCGCTGACGCACCCGTTCAGCCTGACGCCGGACAACCCCGAACCGCTGGAAACCATGCCGATGATCGTGGTCATGATCGACGAACTGGCCGACCTGATGATGGTGGTCGGCAAGAAGGTCGAGGAACTGATCGCGCGGCTGGCGCAGAAGGCGCGCGCGGCCGGCATCCACCTGATCCTGGCGACCCAGCGGCCGTCGGTCGATGTCATCACCGGCCTCATCAAGGCCAACATCCCGACGCGCATCGCGTTCCAGGTGTCGTCCAAGATCGACTCCCGCACCATCCTCGACCAGATGGGTGCCGAGGCGCTCCTGGGGCAGGGCGACATGCTCTATCTGCCGCCCGGCACCGGCCTGCCGCAGCGCGTGCACGGCGCCTTCGTGTCGGACAACGAAGTGCATCGCGTCGTCGATTACCTGAAGTCGCTTGGCGAACCCGAATACATCGAAGGCGTGCTCGAGTCGCCGGAGGAAGGCGGCGAGGGCGGCGGCGAATTCGGCGAGGCGGGCGCGGAGGCGGACCCGCTGTACGACCAGGCCGTCGCCTATGTGCTGAAGTCGCGCCGCGCATCGATCTCGTCGGTGCAGCGCCAGCTGCGCATCGGCTACAACCGTGCCGCGCGCATGATCGAGGACATGGAGCGCGCCGGTCTGGTGTCGGCGATGCAGTCGAACGGCAACCGTGACGTACTGGCGCCCGGAGGCGACGCATGAAGTATTACGCACTGATTCCCGCGGCCGGCTCGGGCTCACGCATGGGCGGGAGCATTGAAAAGCAGTACATGCCGCTCAATTCGGTTCCGATGATTGCACACGCGATGATGGTGCTGGCGCGCGAGCCCCGTATCGCCAGGATTTTTGTCGTGCTTTCACCCACCGACAAGCGCTGGAACAACTACGCGTGGCAGGGCTGGGAAGAGCGCATCGAGGTGCTGCGCTGCGGCGGCGCCACCCGCGCCGAGACGGTGCTGAACGGTCTCGACGCGATCGCTAAAATCTGTGCGCCGGACGACTGGGTGCTGGTGCACGACGCCGCACGTCCTTGTTTGCCGGACGAAATGCTGGGCAAGCTGCTGGATGAAGTGACGGATGACCCCGTGGGCGGCCTGCTTGCCGTGCCGGTTGCCGACACCCTCAAGCGTGCCGCGGCCGGGTCGGCTTCCGGTCCACGCGCCGAGGCCACCGTGCCGCGCGCCGGCCTGTGGCAGGCGCAGACCCCGCAAATGTTCCGCCATGGCACGCTCGTCGAGGCCTTAAGGGCGGCAGGCAGCGACATGACCGACGAAGCCTCGGCCATCGAGCAGCTCGGGCTGCAGCCCAGACTGGTCGAGTCCGACAGCCGCAACCTCAAGGTCACCTATCCGCAGGACCTGGAACTGGCGGGCCTGATCCTGGGGAAGCTGAATGAATGACATCCGGGTCGGCCACGGCTTCGACGTCCATGCCTTTGCCGAGAATCGCAAACTCATCATCGGCGGCGTCGACATCCCCCACGATCTGGGGCTCGCCGGCCACTCCGATGCCGACGTGCTGCTGCATGCGATTTGCGACGCACTGCTGGGCGCGGCCGCGCTGGGCGACATCGGGCGTCATTTTCCGGACACCGACGCCGCGTTCGCCGGCATCGACAGCCGCATCCTGCTGCGCCGCGTCGCCGAACAGCTGCAGCAACGCGGCTGGCGCGTCGGCAACGTCGACGCCACCATCATCGCCCAGGCGCCGAAAATGGCCCCGCACATCGCGCGCATGACGGCGCACATCGCCGACGACCTCGGCATCGCCCTCGACCGCGTCAACGTCAAGGCGACCACCACCGAAAAGCTCGGCTTCACCGGACGCGGCGAAGGCATCGCCGCCGAGGCGGTGTGCCTGATCGTGCGTGACTGAACCCGATCCGACTGAAACAGTTCTAGCTGAATCAGGCTCGGCCAAGCCCGACACCCTGCGCCTCTTCTTCGCCCTGTGGCCCGACGACGCCACCCGCGCCGCACTCAACCGCACAAGCAAATGGCTGCACCAGCACTGGGGCGGCCGGCGCATGCGCGCCGACACCCTGCATCTCACCCTGGCCTTCCTCGGCAGCACGCCGGTCGAACAACTTGAGGCCCTGATCGCTTGCGTCGACACTGTTCACGCGCAGGCGTTCGACCTGGTCCTCGACCAGGCCGGCTACTGGCGTCACAACCGCATCGGCTGGCTGGGCGCGAGCGAGACGCCGCCGCAGCACTTCGAACTGGTCGGCGCGCTGAATACCGCCCTGCAGGCCGTCGGTTTTCCCGTCGATGCCCGCCCGCATGTGCCGCATGTCACGCTGTTGCGCAACGCGGCAGGCGGCGAAATCCCTGCATGTAAGCCCATCGGCTGGCCGGTGAGCGAATTCGTGCTGGTGAAGTCTGTTACCGAACCGGGTGGTGCGTGTTACGAAATGGTCCGACGTTGGCCGTTGGCGTGATCGACTTATCCGCCGATCATCAATGGCGCTACGCCCCTGCCCTCGTGGCGGGGATGAAACCCGGCTTTGGGCGGGGCTGAGGCGAATCGGGTGCAGACGTCGGGCCGGGCGGCTGAGACGAAAGCACAACAACAAAGCGCCATTCGGCATAGCTCTTCGCATCCTTGAACGCCTCGTCTTTCGCTGCAAACCCCGCATTCCTGAAAGGATGGCCCGACGCCGGGCTGTACACGCCGGCGATGCCCTGCGTGCCGGGTTCGCGGATCAGCACAAACGGGCGGCCGGTCAACGGGTCGCGCCAGGCGCGGCGCAGGTGCCGCACGACGTTGGGACGGCGGTTGTCTTCCAGCAGGTCGTCGAGGCTTTGCGGCAGGCGCGGCTGCGCGGGATCGAGTTCGTAATAGCTGCGGATGGCCTGGCGGTACTGGTCGCCGATGAACAGCAGGTCGGCCTCGCGCTCGCGTCGCGAATCGGTGTGCCAGAGGGTGCCTGCGGCGGCCAGGCCCATGCCGATCAGCGCGATCAGCATCAGCACGAACAGATAGGTGAAACCGGATTGCGCAGGCTTACCAGTCGGCATAGGCACTGCCGTCGTGCGCCGTCCCCGGCGCGCCGCTCTTGATGTCGACCATCGCGCCGGCGTCGTCGCTCGAGGGCGCCACGATCAGCCAGGTGTCGGGTCGCTCGGTGATCGGGTCGACAGGGAGCGAGCGCAGGTAGCGTGCGCTGACCAGGGCGTCGAGACTGTCCGGGTAGCGGCCGGTGTCGCCATGGTATTTGTCGATGGCGTCGCGCATGACGGCGAGGTCCTGCTTGAGGATGGTTTCGCGGGACATGTCCAGGTGCTTGAAATAGCGCGGCAGCGCCAGCGCCAGCAGGAGCGCGATGATGGCCATCACGACCATGAGCTCGACCAGGGTGAATCCGCGTCGCAACCGTTTCAGCATGGTTTCACCATTCCCGATACGGCACGCCGTTCAGGCCGGTGGCGGGCGACAGCGAATACACGTCGAACACGTCGCGTCCCGGCGCGGGCGTGTCGGGCGGGCTGGCGTAGCTGCGCAGGCCCCAGGTGGCGGCCGGCGGGGCGGCCGCATCGGGGAAGAACGGATCGCGCGGCAGGCGGCGGAGGAAATAGATCTTGGTGGCATCCGGCTTGGTCTTGTCGGCCACGCCCTGCCACAGCACGTCAAGATCGGGCGGGTAGCCGCTGCCGTCGGCCGGCGAATCGACGCGGCCTTCCTTGACGCTCTGCCTGTAGGCATCGAGCGCCGTGCGGACCTGCCGCAACGCGTCGCGCAATTCGGTTTCCTTGTGGCGCTGCTGCACCAGCTGGGCGAACGGCACGGCCATGCTCGCGAGCAGCGCGAGGATGGCCAGGGTGACCATCAGCTCGATCAGGCTGAATCCCTTGCTGCGCCGCGCCATGCCTAGTTGTCCGCTGCCGGGGGCGGCGGAATCTGCGGGACGGGGATCGTGGGTGCGGCATCCGGCGCCGTCGCGGGTTCGGCGGCCGGCTCAGCCTGAGGGATGCTGGCGGGCTGGGGCGTCGGGACAGGCGGCAGCCGGTCCACGCCGGGCCGGAACGACAGGTTCGCGCCGCCACCGCCGATGTCGCTTTCGGTGCCGCCGCGGAATTCGGTCAGTGCCGGCTGGCGGGTGGAATCGCTGCGCAGCACACGCGGCGTGATCAGCAGCACGATCTCGGTCTTGTTGCGCTCGTTGTGATGGTTGGAAAACAACCGCCCCAGCAAGGGCAGGTCGCCTAGCCCGGGGATCTTGCTGGCGCTGCTGCGGTCCTCGTCCGAAATCAGTCCGGCCAGTACCTGGGTTTCGCCATCCCTCAGGCGCAGCGTGGTGCCTGCGTTGCGGGTGCCGATCTGGTAGGTGAGGGTACCGTTGTTGCTGCGGATTTCGCGCACGATATTGGATACTTCGAGCCCCACCTTGATCTGCACGTCCTGGCGCATCAGCACCGTCGGTTCGACGTCGAGCTTCAGGCCCACGTCCAGGTAGGACACCGATTCCGACACCACGCCGGTCGACGTGGTATTGGAGGTGATGACCGGCACCTTGTCGCCGATGTGGATCTTGGCTTTTTCGCGGTTCTTCACGCGGATGCGCGGGTTGGCCAGGATGTTGACGTCGCTGTCCACCTTGTTCAGGTTTGCCTGCGGAGTGTTCATCGTGATATCGGCACCGGTCAGGTGGCGCAGCTTGTCGACGGTCAGCGGCAGCGGCGACAGCGTGGTGTTGGTGGTCACCACCGGCGCACCCACCGTCGACGAGGTGGCCGTATCGGTCGTGATGGTGTTCAGCAGGGAAAACTGGTTGGGATACTGGATGCCCAGGTCGAGCAGCCGCCCGCGCTTGATCTCCAGTACCTCGACGTCGAGCATCACTTCCGGCTCGGCCAGGTCCTGTACCGAAACCAGCTTCTCGGCAAGCCGGATGGCGTCGGGCGTGTCGCGCATCACCAGCAGATTCAGCCGGTCGTCGACATACATGTCCCGCGTCTTGACCAGCGTGCGCAGCATGGCCATGGTGGCCTTGGCGTCGGCATTGCCCAGGTAGAAGCTCTTCACCATCAGGTCCTGGTAGGCCTTCTGTTTTTGCGGCTGGTCGGGATAGATCAGCAGCGTATTGGCGTTGACCACTTTCTTGGCCAGCTGGCCGGTCATCAGGAGCATGTCCACCGCATCGGCGATCGGCGTGTTGCGGGCAAACAGCGTGGCCTTGGTGTCCGTCCGCACGTCCTTGTCGAAAATGAAATTGAGGCCCGACTGCCGCGAGATCATGTCGAACACGCTGCGCAGCGGCGCATCGCGGAACTCCAGCGTGATCGGCTTGCGGTAGGCAGTCCCGAGTTCCGGCAGCTTGAGTTCGTCCGGTGTGCGCGCAGCCTGGATCTGCTGCAGCAGCGCCTGCGCGCCGGCGTGGCCGGGAGACTCTGCGAGGATGAGGCGCGCAGCCTGTTCCGCTTCGTCGAGGCGGCCCGCTGCAAACGCCTCGTTTGCCGCCTGCAGGCGCGTCTGGTTCTGGCGCGCCGCGGCCAGGTTGTCCAGCAGGGTATGCGCACGCGGGTTCTCGGGATGGATCGCCAGTACCTTGTTCAGCGCGGTTTCGGCCGCATCGAAGCGTCCGGCATCGAGATCCGCCTGGGCCTGGGTGAGCAGCTGGCTGGCGATGCGCTCGCGCTGGGTATGGTAGTAGGCCTTGAGTTCGAGATTGTCGGGTTCTTCAGCCATGCCTGTGCGCAGCCGGGCGATGCCGGCCTCGGGCTGGCCGGCGTCGATCAGCTTGCGGCCTTCGGTCAGCCCCGTGCTGGCGCAGCCGGCGAGGCCGAGCACCAGGCATACTGCGGACAGGCAAACATAATGGGTGCGTTGCAACTCAATCTCCTGTGCGCAGGCTGCGCGTCTGGTTCAGCGGTAGGTAAGTGAAATTCAGCATGCCGCCGGTCACGGGTTCGAGCCGCCACACGCCGTCGAGCACCTGGCCCGCGCGCACACTGACCGGCGCGGTGCCGCGCGCCAGGTAGTACGTGGTCTGGCCGGCTTCCTGCCAGCGTCCCATGTAGCTGAAGGGCAGGGCTGGGGCCTGGGGAGGCGGCGGCGGGACATAGGGTGGCGGGGGCGGCGGCGTGGGCGGGACGTACCAGGTCTGTTCGGGAAACAGGTTGGCGCGCGACAGGGCCAGCCGTGGCTCGGCCTCCTGCGGCTTTGCCCGGACTGCGACAGGCGCCGGCGCCTGGGCTGCACGGGCAGGGCGGGGTGCATGCGCCGTCGGCTCGGCCACGTCGATTCGGTCGTCTGCGTTGCCGTTCGATCGATCATTGATCGCCAGCCAGATGGACCATGCGGCCACCGCCGCCAGGGCGACAAACAGGACAGAACGCCGCGTCTTGTCGGTCATGGCGCCGCCTCCACGAACAGGCTCATGCGCAGTTCCGCCTGCAACTCGGCGGATTCGATCCGTTCGCGCTTCAGCTTCACCTCGTCCAGCGTCAGGTTGGGCAGGCGTTCCAGCGCCGTCGCGAGAAAGGCATGCAGGTCGGGGTAGGCCGTCTTCACCGGCAGGACGAGCTGCCAGCGCTGCAGCGAGGTGCCTGCCAGCGACGACACGCTGTATTGGCCGCGCGGCAGTTCCAGCCCATGCAAGCGGGCCAGGCGTTCCAGCTCGCCGATCAGTTGCGCCGCTTCGCCTGTCGGCGGCAACAGGGACAACGGATTGGCAGGCGGGGGGGGCAGCGGCGCGGCAGCTCGCCGGGCGGCGGCCTGTTGCAGCGCGGCCAGGCGGACCTGCTGCGTGCGGGTCGTCTTTTGCAGCGACGCGACCTGGATCGTCTGCAGCAGCAAGGCAACGGCCAGCAGACCCAGGCCGGCCAGACCGGCAGGTCCCAGGCGGCGCCCCCATTGCCGCAGGTGCCATAGCCAGCCGTTCATGTGCCCAGCTCCACCAGGATGTTGAAGCGCAGCGGTTTCTGCGCATCGTCGGCCTGCAGCTCGTGCTGGAGCAGCTCGACGCGCCGGATTCCCGGCTGTTGTTGCAGTGCGTCGATGAAGGCGATCGCATCGGCCAGATGCCGCGCTTCGGCCACGAGTTTCAGACGCGCGGTGGACTGCACCGCGTCGAGCGAGACCAGCGCGATCTTGCCGCTGCGCGCGGCCGCCAGCGCCTCGAACGCAGGCTGCCAGGAATAGGCCAGCTGCGCCGAGACCTGTGCCCGGGTGCGCTGGGCCACGTCGTCCGTGTGCTTGACGGGTCGGGCAACCGGGCGCGACTGGTTATTTTCGAGGGCGGCGATCTGCATTGCCAGCCCCGCCCCGGTGGCGTGCGCCGTCTGCAGATTCATCCAGACCCAGGCCATGGCGGCCACGCCGGCCAGCGCCAGCACGATGCCCAAAGCGCCGGGACGTACGGGACGCGGATGAAAGTCGAAATCGAGCCGCGCCATCGTTATATGCCTGCCAATGCCAGGGCGCCGCGGGTGTCCGGGTCGTGCGGCAGCCTCTGCCAGTGCCCGGTGTCGGCAGCCGGTGCCGGCACCGGACCCGTGCCCACGGCCTGGACCCAGACCGCGGACGGGAAGGCCGGAATGGCCGACGCGGCTTCCTGTTCGATCAGGTCGGGCAGGGCCTCGGCCCAGTCATCGTCGACCGGCTGGCCGGAAATGTGTTGCCACACGCCGTTCGCGCTGCCGAACAGGGTCAGCCAGCCGGGTTCGGCCAGCGCCCACCAGCCTGCGAATTTTCCCGGCAGGTGTTGTGCGGCGACGCTGGCGAGCGGGCGTATCGTCACGTCGCGGAAGCCATGGCGGGCCAACAGGGCGTCGAGCTGCCGGGTGAAGGTCGCGTCCACCGCGGCGCCGACCAGTCCGTATTGCGGCGGCTGGCCGAACACCTGCACATTCCACTGGCGCGCCTCGTCGCCGTAGATGTCGCGCAGGCTGGCCTCCGCCAGTGCGTGTTCCTCGGCACGGGAGAGCGCCTTGCCGGGCGGCGGCGTCAGCACGTGGCGCACGAAATGCTGCGACAGCACCACCTCGACCCGCCGGCCGTGCCAATCCGGATCGGCGAGCGCCTCGTCCAGCAGCGGCAACAGGCCTGCCGCGCTGCGTTCATCCGTGGCGGGCACGCGGCTGGCGAGCGTGCCGCGTGGGCGCAGCAAGGCCACCTCGCCCGGGGCGAGCGCAATGCGCAGGGAATCAGCCGACCAGCGTGACACGGTTGATCTCCTCCAGCGTGGTGTCGCCCGACTTCACCAGTGCCAGCGCGGCGTCGCGCAGGCTGCGCGTGCCGCCGCGCGCGGCGGCCTCCTTGATCTGGCCGATCGGCGCACGCGCGACGATCAGTTCGCGCAACTCGTCGGTCAGCAGCAGGATCTCGGCAACGGCGCGGCGGCCCTTGTAGCCGCTGCCGCGGCAGTGGCCGCAGCCGCTGCCCTGGTGGAAGGCGTAGTCGCGGGTTTTGTCGGGGGTCAATCCGGATAGCTCCAGCAAATCGTCATCCGGCGTGGCCGGCGCCGCGCAGTGCGGGCAATTCACCCGCAACAGGCGCTGCGCGACGATGCCGTTGAGCGCCGAGACGAAGCTGTAGGGGTCGACGCCCATGTGGATGAAGCGGCCGATGACGTCGAACACGTTGTTGGCGTGGACGGTGGTGAACACCAGGTGCCCCGTCAGCGCGGACTGCACCGCGATCTGCGCGGTGTCGGCATCGCGGATCTCGCCGACCATGATCTTGTCCGGGTCGTGGCGCAGGATCGAGCGCAGGCCGCGCGCGAACGTCAGTCCCTTCTTCTCGTTGACCGGAATCTGCAGCACGCCCGGAAGCTGGTATTCGACCGGGTCCTCGATGGTGATGATCTTGTCGCGGCCGTGGTTGATCTCGGAAATCGCCGCATACAGCGTGGTGGTCTTTCCGGAGCCTGTAGGTCCGGTCACCAGCAGCATGCCGTAGGGCTCGGCCGCGAGCTTGCGGATGCGCGCCAGCGTCGCACCGGCGTAGCCGAGGCCTTCCAGCGTCAGCCCGGCGAGTTCTTCCGACAGGGCCTGCCGGTCGAGGATCCGCAGCACGGCGTCCTCGCCGAACACGCTCGGCATGATCGACACCCGCACGTCGACCTCGCGGCCCTGCATCGACACCTTGAAGCGACCGTCCTGCGGGACCCGGCGTTCGGCGATGTCGAGCTCGGCCATGACCTTGATCCGCGACACTGCCTGCTCGGCCACCTCGACGCCTGGCGCGTGGGCGATGTGCGAGAGCACGCCGTCGATGCGGTATTTCACCGTCAACCCACGTGCATCGGTTTCCAGATGGATGTCGGAGGCACCGGCTTTCAGTGCGTCGTACAGCGTCGAGCGTACCAGTCGCACGACCGGGCTCGCGTCCTCGGCGATGCTGGCGAACGACAAGGCCTCGGCGCCGGAATCCTGCGCCACCTGCGTGCCGCTGCCGCCCACGCCTTCCATCGCGCGCAGGCCTTCCTCGTGGCGCGACAGCAGTGCCGCCAGGTCGGCCGGATGCGCAAGACCGATCTTGAACGGGGCGCCCAGCACGTGCCCGGCATAGGCGCGGCTGGCACTGTCCCACGGATCGGTCAGCAACAGCCACAGCTGCGCCTCGGCATCGCGTGCGACCAGGCAATGCCGCCGCGCGGCTTCATTGAAGCCCAGCTTGCCGAAGTCGACGGCCAGCGCATTCAGCGCGGCCATGTCGAACGCGGGCTGATGGCTGTGGGCGGCCAGCAGGTGCAGCGTGGCATCGGCGTCGAGGCCGAACTGCTCCTGCAGGCGCAGCATGACGGCCTGGCCGGCGGCATTCGCCTCCTGGCGCAGGCTGGCCAGCGTGGCGGGCGTGAGGGCAGGGTGGGGCGCGTTCACTGGATCGACCCCGCCAGATCGAAAATCGGCATGTAGAGCAGCACCACGATCACGCCGATCGTCAGGCCGATGAACACCATCAGCAGCGGTTCGAACAGGCGGGTGAACCAGTCCACCCAGCGGGCCATCTCCTCGTCGTGGAAGATCGCGATGCGCTCCATCATCTCGCCCATGCGGCCGCTTTTCTCGCCGACGCGCAACAGCCGGGCGGCCACCGGCGTGGTCAGTTCGCCCTGTGCGAACGCCGCCGAGATGGATTCGCCGCGGCGCATCGCCTCCATCGCCACCGCCGCGCCGCTGCGCAGATGCGCGGAGAGCAGGCCCGACACCATGCCGAGCGCCGACACGATCGGGATGCCGCCGGTCAGCAGCATGCCGAGGCTGCGGTAGAAGCGCGCCAGCTCGAAGGTGCGCAGGTGTTCGCCGATCGCCGGGATGCGCCAGGCCAGACGGGTGAGGGCGGCACGCGTGGCGGGCTGCGCCAGTGCCAGGATGAAACCGGCAATCCCGGTCGCCGCGCCCAGCAATATCCAGACGCCGTGCGCCTCGACCGCTTCGCCCCAGGCCAGCAGCATCTTCGACATCCACGGCAGGTCGCGCCCGGCGTCGGCATACACCGAGGCAAAACGCGGCACCACATAGCCGAGCAGAAAGCCGATCACTAGCGTGCCGACGCCGATCAGTAGCAGGGGATAGATCGACGCCGACAGGACCTTCTTCTTCACTGCGTCGATCTGGTTCTGGTAGCCGACATAGCGGGCCAGCGCCGGCGAGAGGTCGCCCGTGCTTTCCGCCGCGCGCACGGTGGCCGCATACAGCGGCGGAAACTCCTCGCCCTGCATGGCCAGCGCCGCCGAAAACGGACGGCCCTCGCGCATGGTGGCGAGCAGGCGTTCGATCAGCTGGCGCGACTCGGTCCGGCTCTCTTTCTCACCCAGGGTTTCCAGGGCCTCGGTCAACGTCAACCCCGCCTCCAGCAGCGCGATCAATTCCTGCGTGAACAGCAGCAGCGGAAAGCGCGCGCCGCGCCCCGCCAGCCAGCGGCCGCGTTCGGCCACGATGGACAACACCTGCGCACCCTCGCGCTGCAGCCGCGCGGCGGCCTCGGCCTCGTCGAGCGCCTCCACCGTCGTGGCCGTCACCCCCATGCCGGGATGCAAGGCTTTTATGCGATAACGCATGAGGCGGCTTTACCAGTTCCCGATGTCGGCGTCTTCGCCGCTGCCGCCCGACGTGCCGTCGCGGCCGAAGGAGAAGATATCCACCTCACCGTGTTCGCCGGGCATCTTGTATTGATACGGCTTGCCCCAGGGATCGTTGGGCACCGCCTTTTTCAGATAAGGGCCATCCCAGTGCGGCTCGTCCGCCGGCTTGGCATTCAACGCAGCCAGTCCCTGCTCGGTGTTGGGATAGTGGCCGGTGTCGATCCGATACTGGTCGAGCGCTTTTTCCAGGGCGACGATCTGCGCCTTGGCGGTTTTCACTTCCGACTTGCCGATCTGGGCGAAATACTTCGGCGCCACATAGCCGGCCAGCAAACCCAGGATCACCAGCACCACCAGGAGCTCGAGTAGGGTGAAGCCGCGCGACAAAGAAATCGGGATACAGGGTTGGGCGGTACGCATTGCGAACTTCCAGTCGGGTTTGTTACGAATGTGTGCCCATCATAAGAAGCAAGTGTGAACGCAGTGTTAAAGGCAACTACGTGAACAGATGTACCGTTTCCGCCAGGGCAAACGAAAAAAAGCTTCCCCGACTCGACAGCGGCGCGGCCTTTCGGTTATGATGCGCCCCGCATTAGGCGCGTAGCTCAGCTGGTTAGAGCACCACCTTGACATGGTTAGTGCTATTTTGTAAGTCATTGATTTATATATAGCTCAAACCCGAAAAAAGGCCGAAATCGCTCAAAATCGCTAGTTTTTTTGCCAAAAAATAGCCAAAAGGAGCGGGTGTGGCCAAACTTCCCCGGGGCATTCAACTCGTCAACTGGCGCAACGCCGACAAGTCAAAATCCATCCGCTACCGCGTTCGCATCCAGCGTCGCGACTTTAAGGCCGATCAGCTTTTCGACTCCTTGGAGGACGCCGAAAAATTCCTGGCCGACAGCAAAAGCGAGAAGGGGCGCCAAGCCCTGATCAAAGAACAGCAGGACGATGCGGCGATGCGGCGCCAAGCACTCGCGCTCGGAATCAAGGACTTTCTCACCGGGCCGCTATGCCTTCGCGACTACTTCAAGCACTACGCCGCCAAGCATTACCCAGAGCCACCTGACGGCGCCCCTGAAGCCAGAAAGAAATGGTGGGCGACGCAGATGTCGCGATTGGAAGTTATCAAACGCGTTAAGGTCGAGGCTGGCAACGCAACCGGAAAAAACGGGGAACCATTGACTGGTCGGGTGGCTATCGTCGCCTCTGGCATCCCCGGCCTGCGCAGGGAATTCGGATCGCTAACGCTTTCTGAAATCACTCGTAAGACGGCCTCTTCCTATATCGAGGAGCGGCAAAAACTGGTGTCCCTCTCGACCGTGAAACGGGATGTGTCTTTTCTTCGCACTTTCTTCAATGAGCTCCACGAACTCGACGAGGAGGGGGCGAAGGCGCTAGCGGAAAATCCCTTCGATACTCGCGACACCACCAAGAAGCTAAAAGGGGCTGACCAGCGACGCGATGTTAGGCTTGAGGATTTCGGGAAGGATGCTCAGGAGCGACTCTTCAATGAGCTTCGCGCCTGCCGAAATCCTGAAATGTTGCGGATTGTGGCGCTGGCCTTGGCGACCGGGATGCGGCGAGGGGAGGTGCTTGCAATCGAATGGGCGCAGATCGGGGAGGATTTCATTGCCTTGCGGGCGGAACAGACGAAATCGAAGAAACCCAGGAAGGTTCCGCTGACTGACGAAGCGAGAGAAATTCTTGCCCAGTGCGAGAAGGACAAAAGCGCCAACGGGCGAGTGTTCAGCTATACCGCTGACGGCTTTAGGAGTGTTTACAAACGAGTCCGAGAGCGGGCACGGCTCCAGGGCTTCCGATTCCACGACCTGCGGCATGAGTATGTTTCTCGCATCTTGGAGACGCTTTCATCGCCGGTGGCGGCAGCTGAATTGGCTGGGCAGAGCGTTCGGCATATAGAGGAACAGCACCTTAAGCCCCTTGGGGATCGCCAGGCTCAGAAGAACGGCATCCAGAGCGAACATGGTTTGCGCTTGGCAGTCGGGCACAACGACAGCCGCATGACTCAGCACTACGCATCCGGCATCGCCAAGAAGATTTCGGATAATGTGAGCAAGGCTGCATCTTCGCCGAAGGCCTATCCAATCCTGATCGAGGCCAGCGATGGAAAGACCGCCGCATACAGTCCGGATTTCGGGTTGTCAGCGGCAGGAGCAAGCGAGGAGGAGGCCTTGGAGGTGATCAGAGGCGCGATCATCGAACACATGAAGGGGGGCTTGCCGCTGCCATGTGCTTCCTCCCCAGTGGAGCTTGCTATGGAATTTCCTGGCCGCCTGATAAAGACGCTGGCGATCCAATGAGGATTTGGCCTTCAGCAGACTAGAGTTTTTGTGCAGGAAGAAACAAGGGGTCCCCTGACACAACTCGTGCGTAAGGCCCGGCTGCGCTAGAATCCCCAAAACAATCAGGACAAGAATTGGATGGGGAGCAACGAAGCCTTCTCGCGCGTCGTCATCGACGCGCTACTGGCCGACCAAGGTTGGAACACCCAGGACACCAATAGCGTTCGCTATGAGGTCGTATTGGAGGACGGCACGCGCGCCGACTATGTCCTCTGCGACCGCCACGGTCGATCCCTGGCCGTCATCGAGGCCAAGCGCTTCTCCGTCAATCCCACCGACGCCGCCGAGCAGGCCAAAAGCTACGCTCGCCAGCTCAATGTGCCCTATGTCTTCCTCGCCAACGGCCAGGAGATTCGTTTCTGGGACTGGCAGCGCGAAGCCTACCCTCACCCGGTCAAGACCTTCTTCAAACAGGACGACCTCGAACGCCGCGCCGCCACCGCCCAGGTCAAGCGCGACCCGTTCGAAGTGCCCATCGACAACCGCATCGTCGAACGCCACTACCAGCACGCCTGCATCGACACCCTCTGCAAGGAGATGGTCCAGGGCCGCCGCAAGCTGCTGGTCGAGATGGCCACTGGCACCGGCAAGACTCGCACCGCCGCCGCGCTCATCAAGCGCCTGTTCGAGGCTAACGCCATCACCCGCGTGCTGTTTCTGGTGGACCGCATCCCGCTCGCCAAGCAGACCGAGGATGCCTTCGCCGAGCACCTAACCGACTACCCCGCCTATGTGCTGCGCGCGGGCCGTCGCTTTCAGGACGAGAAGCTCATCACCATCACCACGCTGCAAAGCATGGTGAACATTTACGGCGAGTATTCCTCGGGCTACTTCGACCTCGTCATCTCCGACGAATGCCACCGCAGCATCTACGGCAAGTGGAGCGGCGTGCTCAAGCACTTCGACGGCGTGCAGATCGGCCTGACCGCCACCCCCTGCGTCGCCAACCTCGACGACCTCAACGCCGACGAGGAGGACAAGCTCTTCGTGCGCGATACGCTGCGCTTCTTCGAGGTGGACAAGCCCACCTTCTCCTACAAGCTCAAGGACGCCATTGCCGAAGGCTTTCTGGTGCCCTACCAGATATATAAAGCCAAGACCGTGAAAACCGCCGCCGAGGGAGACCGAGCCATAGCCCGTTTTGTTCGCCCGCGCTTTGCGTTTGAAGTTGTGCGAGCTCCCAGTGTATCGGTATGCTACTTCAGCATGGGGTAGGGAGAGCTACCCAGGTTCGTGTGCACCAACCTCTACAGGGCTTGGCAGTGGGGTGGCGCTAGGGTATGATGCGCAGCTCTTTTGCAGGCAGTTTGATTTTGGCCACCGCGTGTGTCGCAGAAACTCTTGCTGTCAAAAAAAGTTTGTATTTTTCGTAGTCAGATTTGCCAAAAATATGCCAAAATCTGATCACGATTTTGAAGGATTGCTTTGTAATCCTTTGCAGGCGCGTAGCTCAGCTGGTTAGAGCACCACCTTGACATGGTGGGGGTCGTTGGTTCGAGTCCAATCGCGCCTACCAATATTTATCGGGTCGGGATGACCTCTGGAGGTTGCGAAATGTCACCGCGAACTAGTCAAGCTGTCACTGGATAACAACCCGGCGCATAGCTGTTCGCAGGCAACTGCAATCTTTGAATGTAATACCCAAAAGCGCGGCCGGTCCGCGCTTTTTTTCGTTTCTGGAGTCTGAAATGGTCAACGTCACGCTTCCCGATGGTTCGGTCCGCCCGTTCGACGGACCGGTCACGGTCGCGCAGGTCGCATCCAGTATCGGTGCCGGACTTGCCAAGGCGGCGCTCGCCGGCAAGGTCAACGGCAAGCTGGTCGATACCAGTCACCTGATCGACGCGGACGCACAGTTGGCCATCGTCACCGCCAAGGACGCGGAGGCGCTCGACCTGATTCGCCACGACGCCGCGCACATCATGGCGCAGGCCGTGCAGGAACTGTATCCGGGCACCCAGGTCACGATCGGTCCGTCGATCGAGGACGGCTTCTACTACGATTTCGCGCGTGCGGAGCCGTTTACCCCGGACGATCTGGTGGCGATCGAAAAGCGCATGGAGGAGATCGTCAAGCGCGATCTGCCCATCGTGCGCGAGGTGTGGGAACGCGAGGAGGCCATGAAGGTGTTCGCCGACCTGGGCGAGACCTACAAGGTGCAGATCATCGACGAGGTGATCCCCAAGGGCGAGGAGCTTTCGATCTATCGCCAGGGCGACTGGTTCGACGTCTGCCGTGGCCCGCACCTGCCGTCCACCGGCAAGCTGCCGCGCGCGTTCAAGCTGATGAAACTGGCCGGCGCCTACTGGCGCGGCGATTCGAAGAACCCGATGCTGCAGCGCATCTACGGCACGGCGT
This sequence comes from uncultured Thiobacillus sp., assembly GCA_964533095.1. Taxonomy (GTDB): domain Bacteria; phylum Pseudomonadota; class Gammaproteobacteria; order Burkholderiales; family Thiobacillaceae; genus Thiobacillus. Next base: position 125,843 of record CAZHKS010000005.1, read on the forward strand.
GGGCGAAGAAGGAAGACCTCGAGGCCTACCTGCACCGCCTGGAAGAGGCCGAGAAGCGCGACCATCGCCGGCTCGCCAGGCAGCTCGACCTGCTGCACATGCAGGACGAGGCGCCTGGCATGGTGTTCTGGCACCCCAAGGGCTGGATCGTGTGGCAGCAGATCGAGCAGTACATGCGGCAGAAGTTCGTCGAATACGGTTACCAGGAAGTGCGCACCCCGGCCGTGATGGACAAGAGCCTGTGGGAGAAATCCGGCCACTGGGACAACTACCGCGACAACATGTTTACCACGTCCTCGGAAAACCGCGACTATGCGGTCAAGCCGATGAACTGCCCGGGCCACGTGCAGATCTTCAACAGCGGCCTGCATTCCTACCGTGACCTGCCGCTGCGCCTGGCCGAATTCGGCTCGTGCCACCGTAACGAACCCTCGGGCGCACTGCACGGCATCATGCGCGTGCGCGGCTTCACCCAGGACGACGCGCACATCTTCTGCACCGAGGACCAGATCGAGGCCGAGGTGGCGGACTTCATCGTCATGCTGCAGAAGGTCTATGCGGACTTCGGCTTCAATGACGTGCTGGTCAAGCTGTCGACCCGGCCCGACAAGCGCGTCGGCTCGGACGAGAGCTGGGACAAGGCCGAAGCCGCGCTGGCGGCGGCGCTCGACAAGAACAAGCTGGCCTATGACCTGCAGCCGGGCGAGGGCGCGTTCTATGGCCCCAAGATCGAATTCACGCTGAAGGACACGCTCGGCCGCCTGTGGCAGTGCGGCACCATCCAGCTCGACTTCAACCTGCCAGTGCGCCTCGGCGCCGAGTTCGTCGACGAGGACAACAGCCGCAAGCCGCCGGTGATGCTGCATCGCGCGATCCTCGGATCGATGGAGCGCTTCATCGGCATCCTGATCGAGCACCATGCCGGCAACTTCCCGCTGTGGCTGGCGCCGGTGCAGGTGATGGTCCTGAATATCAGCGAACGCCAGGCCGAATACGCGCAGAAAGTCGTGCAGGCGCTGCGCGAGGCAGGCATCCGCGCGGTGTCGGACTTGAGTAATAACAAAATTACCTATAAAATCCGGGAACATAGCTTGCAGAAGCTGCCTTATCAGGTGGTCGTCGGCGACAAGGAAATGGAGGCCGGCGTGGTCGCCGTCCGCGCCCGCGGCAACCAGGATCTGGGGCAGCTCGGTTTGAATGACTTGATTGCGCGCCTGAAAGCGGAAACGCTGGCGCGCCAGTAACGGCGGTCAAACAAGGCGTCGGGGTTCTGTCCCGCGCCTTCTTTGTTTTTTGTTTGACCTTTTTGCCTCGGCGCCAGGCGTCAGGTTTTTATTTGGAGAACGACTCATCGCGACAGAAAAGAAGCAGACACGCATCAATGGTGAAATTACAGCCCCTGAGGTGCGGTTGGTCGGTGTGGAAGGCGAGCAGCTCGGCATTGTGAAGATTTACGATGCGCTGCGGCAGGCGGAAGAAGCGGACCTGGATCTGGTTGAAATTGCGCCGACGGCACAGCCGCCCGTGGCCAAGATCATGGACTACGGCAAGTTCAAGTACCAGGAAAGCAAGAAGCAGCACGAAGCCAAGCTGAAGCAGAAACAGGTCCAGATCAAGGAAATCAAGTTCCGTCCGGGTACGGACGAAGGCGATTACCAGATCAAGCTTCGAAACCTCATCAAGTTTCTTGAAGAAGGCGATAAGACCAAGATTACATTGCGTTTTCGGGGTCGCGAGATGGCCCACCAGGAAATCGGCATGGCACAGTTGCGGCGCGTGTCGAACGACCTGGCCGAACTCGCGGTGGTCGAGCAGTTCCCCAAGATGGAAGGCCGCCAGCTGGTGATGATGCTGGCGCCGAAGAAAAAGATTTAAGTTCCGAGACCGGCGTTTCTCGGGCCCCCAAGGCCAAAAACGCCACAATACGTGCAGTCGGGTAGGTGAAGCATTCCGCGTCGCGGGGTCACCTGGCCGCATGAGATAAAAGGAAGCATCATGCCTAAGATGAAGAGCAAGAGCGGCGCCGCCAAGCGGTTCCGTGCGCTGGGCAGCGGCAAGTTCAAGCGCTCGCACGCGTTCATGCGTCACATTCTCACCAAGAAGAGCACCAAGCGTAAGCGCCAGCTGCGCGGTACCGAACCGGTCAATGCCAGCGATCACAAGTCGATCGCGCGCATGTTGCCCTACGCTTAAAGGAGAGAAAGCATGTCACGCGTCAAACGGGGCGTAACCGCCCGCGCCAGCCACAAGAAAATCCTCGATGCCGCCAAGGGCTATCGCGGTCGTCGCAAGAACGTATTCCGCGTCGCCAATGAAGCGGTGATGAAAGCCGGTCAGTACCAGTACCGCGACCGTCGTCAGCGCAAGCGCCAGTTCCGCGCACTGTGGATTGCCCGTATCAATGCCGCGTCGCGTCAGCACGGCCTGACCTACAGCGTGTTCATGAACGGCCTGTCCCGCGCCGAAATCGGCATCGATCGCAAGGTGCTGTCCGACATCGCGATCTTCGACAAGGATGCCTTTGCCAAGATCGTCGAGCAGGTCAAGGCCAAGCTCGCTGCGTAAGCGGTACCGAAACAACAAGAAAAGGCCGCAAGGCCTTTTTTTGTTGGTGCCGTCCTAAAGCAAAATGTTTATCCACGAAGAACACGAAGCGGTGCGAAGATCCGATTGTTTTGATTCGGGAATTTCGTGTCCTTCGTGGACAAATTTGAGATTTTCAAGATAACCGCCATGCGCAATCCCAACGAAATCGTTGCCGACGCCCTCAACGCGATCCATGCCAGCCCTGATCTGACCAAGCTGGAGCAGGTCAAGGCGGCCTATCTTGGCAAAAGCGGCCAGCTGACCGAACTGCTGAAAAGCCTGGGCGCGATGCCTGCCGACGAGCGAAAGACCGCTGGTGCGCGCATCAACGAAGCCAAGCAGGCGGTGGAGGCGGCGCTCAAGGATCGTCGCGAGGCGCTGCAGCAGGCCGAACTGGATCGCCAGCTCGCGGCTGAAACGCTGGACGTGACCCTGCCGGGGCGCGGGCTGGCGCGCGGCGGCCTGCATCCGGTGTCGCGTACGCTGGCGCGCATCCAGGCGCTGTTCCGCTCGATCGGCTTCGAGGTGGCGACCGGACCCGAGATCGAGACTGATTTCTACAATTTCACCGCGCTCAACATCCCGGAGGACCATCCGGCGCGCGCAATGCACGACACCTTCTACCTGCAGAGCGGCGAACTGTTGCGCACCCACACCTCGCCAGTGCAGGTGCGCTACATGCAGACCCACCAGCCGCCGCTGCGCATCATCGCACCTGGCCGTGTCTATCGCTGCGACTCCGACGTCACGCACACGCCGATGTTCCACCAGGTCGAGGGCCTGTGGGTCGACGAATCGGTGTCGTTCGCCGACCTCAAGGGCGTGCTCGCCGACTTCATGCGCAATTTCTTCGAGCGCGACGACCTGCCGGTGCGCTTCCGTCCCTCGTTCTTCCCGTTCACCGAGCCGTCGGCCGAAATGGACATCGGCTGCGTGATGTGCGGCGGCGAAGGCTGCCGCGTGTGCTCGCACACCGGCTGGCTGGAAGTGCTGGGCTGCGGCATGGTGCATCCGAACGTCTTCAACCATGTCGGCATCGACACCGAGCGCTTCGTCGGTTTCGCCTTTGGCCTGGGCGTGGAGCGCCTCGCGATGCTGCGCTACGGCGTCGATGATCTGCGGATGTTCTTCGAGAACGACCTTCGCTTCCTTAAGAAATTCAATTAATTAGAGCGCATTCATCATGCAATTTCCCGAATCCTGGCTGCGCAATCTCGTCAACCCCGCGCTGGATACCGCGCAGCTTGCCCATGCCGTGACCATGGCGGGTCTGGAAGTGGAGGCGCTGACGCCGGCCGCGCCGCCGTTCAACAACGTCGTGGTGGCCGAGATCCTGTCCGCGGAAAAGCATCCCGACGCCGATCGCCTGCGCGTGTGCCAGGTGGATGTGGGCGAAGCGGCGCCCGTGACCATCGTGTGCGGTGCGCCCAATGCGGCGGCCGGACTCAAGGTGCCGTGCGCACGCCCGGGAGCGAAGCTGCCGGGGATCGGGATCAAGGTGGCCAGGGTGCGCGGGGTCGAATCTTTCGGCATGCTGTGCTCGACCAGGGAACTGGGGCTGGAAGGTGCTGCGGATGGCCTGATGGTGCTGCCCGACGATGCGCCGGTGGGCGAGGATTTCCGCAGCTGGCTCAATCTGGACGACACGCTCATCACCCTGAAGCTAACGCCCAACCGCGCGGACTGCCTGTCGATGCAGGGCCTGGCGCGGGAAGTCGGTGCGATCACCGGCGCTGATGTGCGGCTGCCGCAGGTGCAGGAAGTCGCCACGCGCATCCAGGACACGATGCCGGTCCAGGTGTTGGCCAGCGAGGCCTGTCCGCTCTATCTGGGACGCGTGGTGCGCGGCATCAATGCGCAGGCGGCCACGCCGCGCTGGATGGCCGAGCGGCTGGAGCGCAGCGGTATCCGTCCGCTGTTGGCACCGGTCGACATTACCAACTACGTGCTGCTCGAACTCGGCCAGCCGATGCATGCCTTCGCCCTGTCGCGCCTCAAGGGCGGGGTCGAGGTGCGCATGGCGCGCGCAGGCGAACAGCTGGAACTGCTGAACGGCCAGATCGCCGAACTCGCCCCGGACATGCTGGTGATTGCCGATGCCGGCGGACCGGTGGCGCTGGCCGGCATCATGGGCGGGCTGCCGACCAGCGTCGAGCGCGTCACGGTCGACGTCTTTCTCGAAGCCGCTTTCTTCGCCCCGACGGCCATTGCGGGCCGCGCACGCCGGCTGGGACTGTCCACCGATTCCTCGCACCGCTTCGAGCGCGGCGTCGATTTTGGCGCGACCCGCCGGGCGATGGAACGTGCGACCGAACTGCTGATCGACATCTGCGGCGGCCAGGCCGGGCCCATTACCGAGGTTGCGGCCGGGTTGCCGCAGCGGAATCCGATCACGCTGCGCCTGGCGCGCCTCAAGCGCGTCGCCGGCATCGAGCTGGACGCCGACCAGGTGGCGCGCGATCTCGCTGCCCTCGGTGCGCATGTCGAACGCCAGGACGACCGGCTCATCGTCACGCCGCCGAGTTTCCGCTTCGATCTGGCGATCGAGGAAGACCTGATCGAGGAAGCCGTGCGTCTGTTTGGCTACGACAACATTCCGGCGCAGCCGCCTGCCGCCCCGTCGCGCATGCTGCCGCAGGACGAGACCGTGCTGGCCGACGACACGCTGCGCCAGATGCTGGTCGACCTGGACTACCAGGAAGTCATCACCTACAGCTTCGTCGACCCGGCTTGGGAAACGGCGCTGGATGCCGGCGCCCGTCCGTTGCCGCTTGCCAATCCCATCGCCAGCCAGCTGTCGGCGATGCGCACCACCCTGTGGAGCGGCTTGATCGAGACGCTGCGCCACAACCTCAACCGCCAGCAGGAGCGGGTGCGCATTTTCGAACTGGGGCGGGTGTACGCATCGCTTGCCGAGCAGCCGATGAAACTGGGCGGCCTGTCGTATGGCGATGTGCTGCCCGAACAATGGGGCGCGCCGTCGCGCCGGGTCGATTTCTTCGACCTCAAGGGCGATCTCGAACGCCTCTGCGGCCATCCGCTCGACACGCGCCGCGGTGCGCATCCAGCCCTGCATCCCGGGCAGTGCGCCGAGGTGTGGGCCGATGGCTGGGCCATCGGCTGGATCGGTGCGCTGCACCCGCGACTGGTGCAGGCGTTCGACCTGCCTGCTGCGCCGGTGCTGTTCGAACTCGACAGCCGTGCGCTCAGCCTGCGCGATTTGCCGCGCCATGCCAGCCTGTCGCGCTTCCCGCAGGTGAGGCGCGATCTGGCATTCGTGCTGGACGCCCATACCCCGGCCGGCGAATTGCTGTCCGCTTTGCACGAGGTTGCGCCAGGTTCGGTGCAATCGATCGAGGTATTCGACGATTACCGCGGAAAAGGCGTGTCGGAAAACCAAAAAAGCCTTGCTATACGGGTAGTTATGCAAGATACTGAACGAACATTGACGGATCAGGATGTGGAGGATACGGTGCAAAAACTGGTCAGTGCCGCGCTTCGTCAGTGCAATGCCAGTCTGCGTACTTGACGCGATTTTCCATCAGACATCCCAGACAAAGATACACGTATGACCACCCTTACCAAAGCTGATCTGGCCGAACTGCTGTTCGAAAAAGTGGGTTTGAACAAACGCGAGGCGAAGGATGTCGTCGAGTCGTTTTTCGATGAGATCCGCCTGTCGCTCGAAAAGGGCGACATCGTCAAGCTGTCCGGCTTCGGCAATTTCCAGTGCCGCGAAAAACCGCAGCGCCCCGGTCGCAACCCGAAAACCGGCGAAGAAATGCCGATTTCCGCACGTCGCGTGGTGACCTTCCACGCCAGCCAGAAGCTCAAATCGCAAGTTGAAGGCGCCCAAATTGGAACGCCCAGCGCGGAGTGAACTGCCGCCGATCCCGGCCAAGCGCTACTTCACCATCGGTGAAGTATCCGAACTGTGTGCCGTCAAGGCGCACGTGCTGCGTTACTGGGAACAGGAATTTACCCAATTGCGCCCGGTCAAGCGGCGCGGCAACCGTCGCTATTACCAGCACCACGAAGTCCTGCTGATCCGTCGCATCCGCGAACTGCTGTACGAAGAGGGCTTCACCATCAGCGGCGCACGCCAGCGCCTGGAGCATGACGCCGATGCCCCGCATGAATCGACGCCCGCACCCATCAAGTCCCCGGAAGTCGGCAAGCTGCGTGCAGAAATTGCCGCGATCCTGAAAATATTGGGTTGACGGGCTTCCGCGCAACGCCGCTCCTCTGTTAGAATCTCGGGCTTCGTCGGGGCGTAGCGCAGCCTGGTAGCGCACCTGCATGGGGTGCAGGGGGTCGGAAGTTCGAATCTTCTCGCCCCGACCATCAAATCAAGGAATCGGGGTCGGTCATGCCGGCCCTTTTTCTTTGCGGCGGCCTAAACCATGTTCTCGTTGCGGAATCTGCAATGCTCGGTGGAGGCTCTATCATTACATTCACTGTTTGTTCAATATCAGGAGAGAGTTATGGAACACACTTTGCCCGCACTGCCTTTTGCCATGGACGCGCTTGCGCCCCATATGTCCAAGGAAACCTTCGAATACCACTATGCCAAGCACCACCAGGCCTACGTGACCAACCTCAACAACCTGATCAAGGGCACCGACTTCGAGAGCAAGTCGCTCGAGGAGATCGTCAAGAGCGCGCCCGCCGGCGGCATCTACAACAACGCCGCGCAGGTTTCGAACCACACCTTCTTCTGGAACTGCCTGTCGCCCAATGGCGGCGGCGCACCGAGCGGCGCGCTGGCTGACGCCATCAACAAGAAATGGGGCTCGCTCGACGAGTTCAAGAAGGCCTTCCAGGCCAGCGCCGTCGGCAACTTCGGCTCCGGGTGGACCTGGCTGGTGAAGAAGGCAGACGGTTCGGTCGACATCGTCAACATGGGCGCCGCCGGCACCCCGCTGACCACCGCCGACAAGCCCCTGCTGTGCGTCGACGTGTGGGAACACGCCTACTACATCGACTACCGCAACATGCGTCCCAAGTTCGTCGAGACCTTCCTCAACAACCTGGTGAACTGGAAGTTTGCGGAAGCTAACTTCGCCTGAGCCAGTCTCAGCTGAATCAAAGGGCCGCATCGCGGCCCTTTTTATTTTCCGGGCCGGGGCTGCCGCGCAGGCGTGCCAGCCGTTCCCCGCTGGGTTAGACTCGGGCTCGCTGCCACCTCAACGGGCCGTCCCCAGATGAACAGTTTCGTCTCGCACTACGCACTGTTTCTCGCCGAAGCCGCCACCCTCGTGCTGGCCGCCGTCGCCCTCGTCGCCGGGATCGGCGTGCTTTCGCGCCGCAAGGCCAGGCACGCCGGCGCCATCCAGGTCACCGACATCAACCGCCAGCTGGAATCAGCCGGCGACCAGATCGAGGCGCTGCGGCTGCCCAAGGCCGCGCACAAGACGCTGCTCAAGCAGCGCAAGGCCGAACGCAAGGCGCGGCAGCAGGGGCCGGATGCCGGGCCGTGCAGCTATCTCATCGACTTCAAGGGCGACATCCGCGCCTCGGCCTTCGTTGCGCTGCGCGAGGAAATCACCGCCATCCTGCAGGTGGGCAGGCCGGGCGACGACGTGCTGCTGCGGCTCGAAAGCCCGGGCGGCATGGTCAACCGCTACGGCCTCGCCGCCGCCCAGCTGCTGCGGCTGCGCGACGCCCAACTGCCGCTCACCGTGATGGTCGACACCGTCGCCGCCAGCGGCGGCTACCTCATGGCCGCCACTGCCGACCGCATCGTCGCCTCGCCCTTCGCGCTCGTCGGCTCCATCGGCGTCATCGCGCAGATTCCCAACTTCCACCGCTGGCTGCAGGCGCGCGACATCGACTGGGAACAGTTCACCGCCGGCCAATACAAGCGCACCGTGACCCTGTTCGGCGAAAACACCGAAGCCGGCCGCGCCAAGCTGCGCGAGGAACTGGAGGAAATCCACGCGCGCTTCCGCGCATTCGTGCATGAGCGCCGCGCCCAGCTCGACATGGACAAGGTCGGCACCGGCGAAGCCTGGCTCGGCAGCCAGGCACTGGAACTGGGGCTGGTCGACGAACTCGCCACCAGCGACGAGATCATCCGTGCCGCCTGCCAGCGGGGCAGGGTGCTGCACGTCAGCTACCAGCGCAAGCTGAGCCTGCCCGAGCGCGTGCGCGTGTCGGCGCAGTCGGCCTGGGATGGGATCTGGCAGCCGCCGTCGCCGTTTGGTTGATTGAAATTCGGCGTTGATTGAATGCAGCGTTGATCGAATGCTGGTTGATCGAACTGCAGCCGGACGTCAAATCCGGTTGAGGGTGCCAGCCAGTGCGTCCATTCAACCGGCCGGCAGGATTCCGCTAATTGATAGCCTTGTCGTCACGCGGGCTGAAGGCGGTTTTCCATGAGGCATACACCTCGTGGAACGAGAGCACAGGCCTTCGTATCACCACACACAAAAGGCTGTCACCCAGCCAGCCAAGCATGAAAAGAAGGAACAGAACCGAGGCGAGAAGCCAACGTGAGATCGCGTCCACCATTTCCGGGCTGTGGTTATTCCGCATATCTACACTCCTTCCGTTTGGGTGTTAAGAACCCATCCTGACGGGATGACATGCAAGACACATTCCCGGATCAGACAACGCCCGCAATTCAAAGGCTTATAAATTTGCGACCGAGCACCTCGGCGGCAGGTGTAAGTTTTTCCGACACGGCTCCATTTCCTTGCGCCATCTCATCTCGCAGTCGATAAGCCGCCGAGCTATGCGAGAATCTCCCTAGATAACAAGAGGAGGGGCGCCTTGGCTCAACCGCCGGAAGCATGGTCTCGTGAAGAAGTCGAAGCAGCGGTTTCGGATTACTTGCATATGCTCACGCTCGAACTATCCGGGCAGGCGTACAACAAAAGCGAGCACCGGAGAATGCTTCAAACAAAGCTTCGTAGCCGCTCGGAAGCGTCGATAGAGCGCAAGCATCAGAATATCAGCGCAGTGCTGATTGATTTGGGTTGCCCGTACATCAGCGGCTACAAGCCGCTTTCGAACTATCAAGCGATTCTCTTTGATGTCATTCAAGATCGACTTGCTCAGGATCAGCTTTTTGACCGTTCAGCCATCAGCGCGGCTGAGCAGCCCGCCGTCATGCCGCTCGTTCCTGAGGGAGATTTTGTTGTCGAAGCCCCGCCTCTAAGGACTGAAGTCTCCGAGCCAAGGGCGCTTTACTCGGCAAGTAGCAAGGGCATTCAAAGAGACTATCTCGCTAGAGAAGCACGAAATCGCTCGCTCGGTTCTGCCGGAGAGGAATTCGTGATTGCCTACGAACGCAGCCGGCTAAGAACTCTTGGATTTCCAAAATTGTGTGACAAGGTGGAACAAGTTTCCAGAACGAAAGGGGACGGGCTTGGCTTTGACGTTCTCTCATTTGAGCCCAATGGACGAGAGCGTTTTATTGAGGTGAAAACCACTGCCTTTGGAAAGGAGACGCCGTTTTTCATTAGCCGTAACGAGGCGGAATTTTCGGCTGCATTTTCGGAACAGTTCCATCTCTATCGTCTGTTCGATTTCAGAAAGCAGCCAAGAATGTTTGATCTGAGCGGGCGCATCCATGACAAAGTCAGGCTAGACCCTGTCAGCTATTTAGCACGCTTTGCTTAAGAGCGCGGCCTGAAGTTCTCTTGCATGTTGAGCGGTGACACGTCGGTGAGTTCTGATTCCGCAAACCCCTTGTCCGACCCCTACGCCCGAATCTTCCTCCTGAGCCACATGCGCGCCTACACCAGTCTGGCGGGGCATATCCTCGGCTCGCACCCGCAGATCAATGGCTACTATGAAATGCACCTCAGCTATGAGGATGCATCTGCGCTGGATAGGCAGCTGGAGGTGTTCCGGCAAGGTGATACGCTCAAGCCAGACAGCCGCTACCTGTTCGACAAGCTGCTGCACAACGACTATGTGTTGAAGCCCGAGCGGCTGGGGCGTGCCGATACCAAGATACTGGTTTCGCTGGCGGAGCCGGAACACACGATCAGGAGCATCGTGCATCTGTTTGCGCAGAAGCCGGACCCGGATCTGTATGCCTCGCCGGTGCAGGCGGCGAACTACTACGTTGCACGGATCAAGGCGCTGGCCGACTTTTGCCGGACGACCGATTGGCCTTACTGCTACTTCGATGCGGCGTTGCTTCAACGCGCGCCGGAGCAGCTGTTGCCCCGGCTCACGGCATGGCTGGAACTGGATTCGCCGTTGAGCGAGCGGTATGAGGTGTTCAGCCAGACGGGGAAGGCGCGCAGCGGCGACACCTCGGAACGCGTTCGGAGCGGACGTATCGACCGAGCCCGGACGGATTATTCGCATGTCGTCATCCCGGAGGATGTGCTGAACGCCGCGCAGGCGGCCTACGCGGCATGCCGCCGGCAGATCATTGCAAACGCGGCGGATTCGCTGCTGGATTAGAAGAGGCTGTCCCAGGCATCGCGCTCGGCGCGGTAGTGCATCAAGGCCTCGATGATCTGGCGCTTGCGCGCGGCGCGGTGCTCGGCGGACTGGATCTGGCGCCAGGCCAGCGCGTGCGCGCCAAAGTTGCGGTCGATGTTGTCGATGAAGGCGCGCACCTGCTGCAGTGCCTCGGCGAGCGTGGCCGAATCCAGCCACCAATGGCCGGCGTTGAAAACCAGGTCGTTCAGCTGCCGGTTCCTGTCGACGATGGCGTCGTGCTTTTGCTGGTACAGCGCCAAGAGTTCGGCTTCCTTCAGATTGATCACTTGCTCGACTGCATCGTGGGCGAAGGGCTGGCTCACATCCGTCCGCTTCACCAGTTCTTCGGTGGAAAACAGCATCAGGTCGCCAAAGAACTGGCGCTCGAACTCGTTGGACAGGTCGATGCCTTGCCGGGCCAGTTCCACGCCGGGGCGGAAGTCGTCGGCGAGCCCGGCCTCGGTGGTGCGCCGGTGCAGGTTGGGCATGTTGAAGGAGGCGAAGCGCGGGCCGATCTCGGCGGCGATCAGGCGCCCGGCGGTGGGGCCGGACATGCGCAGGCGCAGGTGGCCGAAGGGGATGATGTATTTGAGGCCGGCGTAGTTGACGATGTAGTTGCCGGGGTAGATCGTCCGCGCGGGGCTGAGCTGGGTGAATCCGCTGCCGTAGTCGAACCAGGTCTTGCGCGTGAGGTGCTCGCCGAAGAAGAAGGCGTTGAGCCGCTGTGCGAAATCGCCCAGGCAGGCGCCGTTGTCGTGCGCGCCCGCAAGCCGGCATGCGTAGGGATAGGTCGTGGGCCCGTCTTCAAAGCCGAACAGCTTCGCCATGTCGTGATAGGCGGCGTCGCCGGGTTTGTGTACCGGATGGCCATGAAACTGGCAATTCTCTTCGCCGCGCAGGCCGGCCAGGCGGGCGAAGAAGGCAGTGACGTCGTCGAGAAAATTCGCCGCCATCACCGACGGCGACACGGGCGGGTCGCCGACCATCTTGCCGGTGAGCATGAGGGTGCCGGTGCTGCGGAAGATGCGGTCGATGGCGTGGAAGTAGTTCAGCGCGTAGACCGCCTCTTCGCCGGATGCGGTTTCCCGGTTCACGCAAAAGCTCTGGTCGCTGTCCACCAGGTAATACAGGGTGTTGGCCTTGTCTTCGGTCAGCTGCAGGAATTTCAGGTAGCTGAGGTTGCGGTTGGCGGCCTGGCCCTTGAGATAGAACCTGTCGCGGGGCTGGGTGGTGAGCAGGTGGCCCAGCTGGTCGCGCTGCTGCGGGGGCAGGGTGTGCAGCAGTTCGTATTGTTCGTTCAGGCCGAAGTGGACGACCTGCAGGCCTTTCTGCCGGTATTCCGCCACCAGCGCCTGATGGCGGCGGATGTTGGCTGCGTCGCGGCTGTCTTCGCTGACGATGACCTGGATCCTGTCCCACACGCCCGAGGCCTTGCCGCCATAGTCGAACAGCGTGCAGAGCTGATAAATGCTTTCGAGGCAGGCCTGCAGGTGGGGCGGGCGATCGGCGATGGGGATGGCGAGGATGAAGCGATGGCGCTGATCGTTGCCACGCTGCCGGATCAGCGATTCCTGTTCGCGGAACAGGGCCTGATAGCTCGCCAGCAGCGCATGAAAATCCCCCTCGCCCGACCACATGGCCTGTTCCAGCAGGGGATAACACTGTTCATAGAGCTCGATGAGGGCATCGAGGACGGCCGTGTCGGCGGGCGACGAGGCATGTCCCCGCAGGCCATCCATTTGGCGTGCGATGCCTGCCAGTTCCGGGATGGCGGTGGCATGGCGCGCGATGCAGTCCTGCAGGGCAGGGACATTCAGGGGGCCTGTGCCCGGGGCGGGGTCAACGTCGGGGCTTTGCGGAAGGCGGGCGCGGTGTTCAGTGCGTGGTCGGTTCATCGGCACGATGCAATGCGGGTGCAGGCCTGGTCGAAGCAAAGGCCCCATATTACCCGCCCCGGGTCCAAACCCGGATGGGCGACAGACGCCTGCCGGCCCGGCTGGTCACGGCTGTGTTGGCTTCAGCCCGTGCGCAGGATGTCCAGATAGCCGCCTCGCGTCATGGCCTGCGCGTCGCGCAGCAGTCGGGTATCGCTTTCTTCCCCTGGTTCGCCCGCGGCCACGGTGTCCAGCAGTTGCAGCATGCGGGTCCAGCGGGCGCGCTGGCTTTCCACGGTCATCGGCGCGGGCAGGCCCTGGCGGCGCAGTTCGGCGGCGCGGCCGACGAGACGGAACTTGGCTGCCTCCAGCTGCGCCGGCAGCGGCAGGGAGAGATCGAACGGGATGTCGAGGCGGTATGCGTCGTCGGGCGGACGCTGTGTGGGAGCCGGGGGCGGGCGCCAGGAGAGTTCGTCGGGACCCGGGGGCGCGGCACGCCCGGGGTCGAGCGGAAATTTGTAGTAGCCCCATTTGGCGCCCATCCAGCATTCGAGCAGCACGCGGTCGTCGTCGACCACGCACAGCTCGCCGCTGGGCGCGTCCAGTCCGGCATCGCCGGGCAGCGGGCCGTAGGCGCGCGGGTCGAGCTTCCACTTCGAAAAATCGCGATTGGGCGGGGCGCCGTAGTCGGCCTCGAGCGCCTGCCACAGCGCGATGAAGCGGCGGTAGTCGGAACGGTAGTCGGGATTGCGGCGCAGGAATTCCCAGGCCCACTGGTCGCGCGTCAGGGCGGCGCAATAGGCGTAGGCATCGGCACTCATGTCAGACCGGCAGGAACGCCAGGCTGGTGAGGTTGACGACACCGAATCGGATCGCGCGGTTGCTCTTGTCCTCGATGATCCTGGCCAGCGTGTCCTGGTTGCCGATCAGCTTGCCGAATTCGCGTTCGAAACTGAGATTGGCCACCCCGTTTTCGTCGACGCCGTTGGACAGCAGCATGGGCTCGCCGCGCGGATTCCTGGCCGTGCCGAGTTTCCAGGCGATGGCCTCGGTATTGCGCGCGGCGTTGTAGAGCTTCTGCGCGTCGACATCGCTCAGCAGGTAGAACTCGGTGCGGTGGTCGAATGCCGCCATGTGCATCACCAGCAGCCCTTCCATCAGCGCCTTCACCCGGTCGCCCGGGTAATCCTCGCGCCAGGTGTCGCGCAGGCTGGTCTGCCAGTCGAAGGTCCGCAGCGGCGATAGCTGCCAGTGGGACAAAGGGCTGAACAGGGCTGCAGTCGCCGCATCGGCGCTGGCATGGCCGGATTTTCGCCATTCGCCCGGATTGCGGCGGTAGAGCTTGAGCGTCAGGGTCCTGAGGCTGTCGAGGGCGGCCTGCTGGTGGATCTCGATGACCTCGTCGACGTCGCTCTTGGCCAGGTCGCGCAGGCTGAAGCTGCGTACGCTGCTGCTGCCGTCCTTGCGCTGGATGGCCGGGCTGCTGCAGGCGGCGAGCAGGAGCAGGGTCAGCAGGCAGGCGAGCGGGGCAGTGGTGCGGTTCACGACGAGCAGCTTACCTCAATCTTCCTCGCCCAGTCGGGCGGTTCGGCAGCGTAGGCCTCGTGTTCCGGCTGCTCGTCGAAGGGATGCGCCAGCACGCTGTGCAGGCGGTCGATCTCGCTGTAGTCGCGTTCGTCGGCGGCGCGGCGGATGGCGATTTCGGCCAGATGATTGCGCAGGATGTACTTGGGATTGAGCGCGCGCATCGCCTGGCTGCGAGCTGCGTCGCCATGGCCCTGTTGGCGCAGGGCGGCGGCATAGCGCGCCGCCCAGGCGTCGAAGCCCGCATGGTCGGGGAAGCGGTCGCGCAGGGCCGGGTTGGGCGCGCCTGGAGCGCTGTCGAAATCGCAGAGCTTGCGCATGAAAATCGTGTAGTCGACATGGTTTTCCGCCAGTATCTGCAGGGCATCCATGATGAGCGGCACGGTGTCCGCGTCCTGTGGCAGGCCGAATTTGGCGGCCATGCGTTCGAGGTAGGCCTTGCCGAAGGCCTGCGGATACTCGCCGATCGCGCCGGATGCGGTTTCCACCGACATCAGCGGCACCAGCGCCTGCGCCAGCTTGGTAAGGTTCCACGCCGCGACGTCTGGCTGCTGGTCGAAGGCATAGCGCCCGCCGCTGTCGGAATGGTTGCAGACATAGCCGGGATCGAAGGCGTCGAGGAAGCCGAACGGGCCGTAGTCGAGGGTGAGGCCGAGGATGGACATGTTGTCGGTGTTCATCACCCCGTGCGAGAAGCCGACCGCCTGCCATTGCGCCATCAAATCGGCGGTGCGCAGCGTGACCTGGCGCAGGAATTCGGGATAGGGGTCGGGCAGTCCGGCCAGTTCGGGGTAGTAGCGTGCGATGACGTAGTCGGCCAGGTGTTTGATCGGTTCGATCTGGTTGCGGTAGTAGAACACCTCGAACGAGCCGAAGCGCACGAAGCTTGGGGCCAGCCGCGTCACCAGCGCGGCGGTCTCCTCGTCCTCGCGGTACACCGGGTGGTCGCTGCCGACGATGCAGAGCGCACGGGTGGTGGGGATGCCGAGCGCGTGCATGGCCTCGGAACAGAGAAATTCGCGGATGCTCGAACGCAGCACCGCGCGGCCGTCGCCGCCGCGCGAGTAGGGGGTGCGGCCGGCGCCCTTGAGCTGCACCTCCCAGCCTTCGCCCGCAGCATTCTTGACTTCGCCCAGCAGGATCGCGCGGCCGTCGCCGAGCTGCGGCACGTAATGGCCGAACTGATGCCCGGCATACAGTGCGGCGAGCGCGTCCATGCCCGGCAGCAGCTGGTTGCCCGCGAGCGTTTCGATCAGCTCGGGCCGGGTGATTTCGCTTGTATCCAGATCGAGCAGTGCCAGCGCTTCGGGGCTGTAGCAGACCAGATAGGGTGCGGGAACGGGCGTCGGGCAGACGCGCGAATAATAGGCTTCGGGCAGGCGGGCAAAGCCGTTGTCGAAGGTCAGCGATTCAAGTTTGGGCATGACGGAATTCTAAGTCCTGGCAGGTGCGGAACCACCCGTATGGCGTCAGGGTTACCGAGGCAGGCGCTGCCCGGATCCAGCGCCTAGCTGTACAGCTGGACCGCGAAGCCGTCCCGTTCCCACTCGCCGGCCAGCTGCCACCCTGCGTGTTGTGCCAGCGTGCCGAATTCGTCGCAGCGGAACTTGTAGGAGTGCTCGGTGTGCAATGTTTCGCCCAGGGCGAAATGGAAGGACTCGCCCGCGACGCGCACGTCCTGTTCGGCGAGGCTGACGAGATGCATCTCGATGCGGCCTTCCACCGGGTTGTAGAAGGCGTAGTGGCGGAAACGCGCCAAATCGAAGTCGGCGCCGAGTTCGCGGTTGAGGCGTGCGAGAAGGTTGAGGTTGAACGCGGCGGTGATGCCGGCTGCGTCGTTGTAGGCGGCATGCAGCCGCAGCGGGTCCTTCTTGAGATCGAAGCCGATGAGCAGACGGCCGTCCTCGCCGGCCAGACGGCGAAAGCGGGCGAGCAGCGCAGTCGCCGCGTCGGGCGGGAAGTTGCCGATGCTGGAACCGGGGTAGTAGACGAGTCGCCGCCCGGCCGGCAGCCAGGGCGCTGCCGCTTCCAGGTCGTGGATGAAATCCATGCCGAGTGCGGTGACGGCGAGTTCCGGATAGTCGCCCGCCAGGGCTTGCGCGGCCTCGGCCAGCGGCGCGCCTGCGATGTCCAGGACGACGAGATGGGCGGGGCGCAGGGCATCGAGCAGCCGGCGCACCTTGGTGCAGTCGCCGGCGCCCGGCTCGACGACACAGTCAACCGGGCCGACGGCAGCGGCGATGTCGGTCAGGTGGGTGGCCATCAGCGCCTGTTCGGTCCGGTTGAGCACGTATTCGGGCTGCGCACAGATGACCTCGAACAGATGGCAACCCGCCTCGTCGTAAAAGTACTTCGGCGGAATGGCCTTGGGGCGTGCGGCGAGACCTTCCAGCACGTCAGCGCGCAGATCGTCGCGCGCGGCGGGGAAGTCCTGGAAGGTGAATGCCACTCAGGGGGCGACCGTAACGTGGCTGCCGGCCTGCAGCCGGCCGATTTCCGCCGCATGCCCGAAGCCGTGGCGGCGGAAGGTGTCGAGCACGGCCTCCCTGGATGCCGGCGCACAGCTCACCAAAAGGCCGCCACTGGTCTGCGGGTCGGTGAGCAGGGCGCGCTGCCAGTCGGCGATGCCGTCCGCGAATGCTACCTCGCTGCCGTAGCTCGCCCAGTTGCGCTCGCTGGCGCCGGTGATGTGGCCGCCCTGTGCCAGTTCGCCCACGCCCGGCATCAGCGGCATCCGGCCCAGCTCGACCTGGGCCGACAGCTTTGACGCACGGGTGATTTCGAGGAGGTGGCCGAGCAGACCGAAGCCGGTGATGTCGGTCATCGCGTGCACGCCCGCGGTATCGGCCAGCTCGGCGCCCGCGGTGTTGAGCTGGGTGGTGGCGGCGATCATCGCCGCATACTGTTCGGCACTCAGCAG
Organism: uncultured Thiobacillus sp.; assembly: GCA_964533095.1. GTDB lineage: Bacteria > Pseudomonadota > Gammaproteobacteria > Burkholderiales > Thiobacillaceae > Thiobacillus. Next base: position 143,252 of record CAZHKS010000005.1, read on the forward strand.
ACCCTTTTTCAGTGCCGCGCTGTAGATTCCAACGCCCAGCGGCTTGCCGAGAATCAGGCAGTCTCCGGCCTGTCCGCCGCCGTTCTGCTTGACCTTGCGCGGGTCCACCACGCCGATGCCGACCAGGCCGTAGATCGGTTCGGGCGCGTCGATCGAATGGCCGCCGGCGATGGGAATGCCGGCCGCCTTGCACACCGATTCGCCGCCGGCGAGGATCTGGCGGATGACCTCGTTGGGCAGCTTGCCGATCGGCATGCCGACGATGGCCAGCGCAAACAGCGGGCGCCCGCCCATGGCGTAGACATCCGACAGCGCATTGGTCGCGGCGATGCGGCCGAACTCGAAAGGATCGTCGACGATGGGCATGAAGAAGTCGGTGGTTGCCACGATCGCCTGCTCGTCGTTCAGACGGTAGACTGCGGCATCGTCGCCGTGCTCGATTCCCACCAGCAGATCGGGGTAGGCCGCTGCCAGGTTGGAGGCGAAGGGCGTGTCGGCCAGAATGTCGCGCAACACGGACGGGGCGATCTTGCAGCCGCAGCCGCCGCCGTGGGAGAACTGGGTCAGACGGATGGGGTCGTTGGAAGGGGAAGTGCTCATGGTCCGATTTCGCCTGTCGAGAGTGGGCGCCTAGAATGAAGCGGCTAGAGTTGCTTTATATAACATGAACCGAACCCGACCCGTCAGCGGATATTCCGCGCCTCAATGCCTCGACCGGCTGGCGCAGACGCGCGGCCGGCTGCGCACCCTCATCGACGCACTGCCTGCGGATGGCTGGCTGGGGCCGCGCGCCAGCCATCTGAATCCGCCGTTGTGGGAATACGGGCATATCGTCTGGTTCCAGGAGCGCTGGTGCCTGCGCGAGCAGCCTGACGGTTCGTGCAGGCCCAGCCTGCTCGATGGCGCCGACGCGCTGTACGATTCTTCCAGTGTGCCGCACGCCACCCGCTGGGACCTGCCCCTGCTGCAGCCGGCGGCGGTCGACGGCTATGCGGAAGCGGTTGGCGCTGCCGTGGCCACGCGCCTGCGCGGCGGATTCGACGACCATCTCGCCTACTTCGCAGAACTGTCCCTCTATCACGAGTTGATGCATATCGAGGCGTGGTGGATGGCGTTCCAGAATCTGGGCTATGCGCCGCCCGTGCGGCCCGACACGACGGATGCGCTGTCTGCGCAGCGGCTGGTGTTCGCCGCGGGTGAAGCGGAATATGGCAGCGGCCCTACCGCGGGCTTCATTTTCGATAACGAGAAATGGCGCCACACCGTGCCGGTCACGGCCTTCGATATCGATGCGAGCCCGGTCCCGGAGACGGCCTTCGCGGAATTCGTCGATGCGGGCGGTTACCGGAACCCTGCGCTGTGGTCGGAGACCGGCTGGGCCTGGCGTGTGAGCAGCGATGCCAGCCATCCCCTGTACTGGCGGCAGGAACAGGGCATCTGGCAGGTGCGCCGCTTCGACCGCTGGCAGCCGTTGCGTGACGATACGCCCATGCTGCATGTGAACCGTCACGAGGCCGAGGCCTGTGCGGCGTGGCTCGGCCGGCGTCTGCCCACGGCAGGGCAGTGGCTGCGCGCGACGGGGACGGCGCAATTCATCTGGGGCCAGGCGTGGGAATGGCTGCGCGACCCGTTCGTGCCGTATCCGGGCTTCACGCCCGATCCCTATCGCGACTATTCGCAGCCCTGGTTCCACACGCATGGGGAGCTGCGCGGCGGCGGACCGGTGACCGATCCGTCCCTCAGACGTCCCGGTTTCCGCAATTTCTATCTGCCCGAACGGCGCGATCCCTTCGCCGGTTTTCGTACCGTGAGCCCGGATTGAGACGGACTCAGCCGCCGGTCATCGACATGAAGCGCAGGACCTTGTGCGGCGCTTCGCGGAATTCGTGGCGTTCCGGCTTGAGATCGATCGCATGCAGGATCGCCGCGTCGAGCTCGGCGTCGGAACAGCCGGCGCGCAGCAGCGGGCGGAACTCGAATTTTTCCTCCTGCCCCAGGCACATGTAGGCGGTGCCGTCGACGGCGACGCGGATGCGGTTGCAGGTTTCGCAGAAATGCTGCGAGATCGGGGTGATGAAGCCGACGTTGAAGCGGCCGTCGGCCGTGCCGAGGTAGCGCGCGGGGCCGGCGCCGGGCAGGGTGGTCTCGATCAGGTCGAATTGCGCGCGCAATCGTTCCTTCACCGGCTGCAGGTCGAGGTATTCGGCGTTGCGGCCGGTGTCGCCCATCGGCATCGCCTCGATCAGGCGCAACACGAAACCGCGTTCCATGCAGAAGGCGACCATCTCGTCGATCTCGTCGTCGTTGGTGCCGCGCAGGGCCACCATGTTGAGCTTGATCGGCGCGAAGCCCGCATCCTGGGCCGCGGCGAGACCGGCCATCACCCGGACGAGCACATCGCGTCCGTTGATGCGTTCCACCCGCGCCTGCTGCAGCGAATCGAGGCTGACATTGAGCCGCGTCACGCCGGCGGCCTTGAGCGCGCGGGCATGTTTGTCGAGCTGGGTGGCGTTGGTGGAAAGCGAGAGATCCTCGATGCCGGGCAGGGCGGCGATGCGCCCGGCGAGTCCGGCAATGTCGCGGCGCAGCAGCGGTTCGCCGCCGGTCAGTCGGATGCGGCGCACGCCCAGCCGGGCAAAGGCGCCGATCAGGCGTTCGATTTCGTCGAAGTTGAGCCAGTGGTCGGGCTCCTCGAAGCCCTTGAAGCCTTCCGGCATGCAGTAGCTGCAGCGCAGGTCGCAGCGGTCCGTCACCGACAGCCGCACGTAGTCGATGCGGCGGCCGAACTGGTCGGCAAGGCCCTGCGGATCGGTCAGAACGGCTGCGTTCATGATGGCGGCGGCGATGATGGCTGGCAGGAATGGGTTATATATGGAAAAATATAACCCTATTCAGGCGGATAGGCAACGCGCACATGAGAGTGTTCGGCATCGCAGGATATAGCGGCAGCGGCAAGACCACGCTGATCGAGCGCGTGCTGCCGCTGCTGGCGGCGCGCGGCCTGAAGATTGCGGTGATCAAGCATACCCACCACGACTTCGATATCGACCGGCCCGGCAAGGACAGCTGGCGCGCACGCGCGGCGGGTGCTGCAGCGGTGCTGCTCGCCTCGGATCACCGGACGGCGGTGCTGAGCGAGCATCGCGACACGCCGCCCCGGTTTGACGGCCTGCTGGCCAGCCTGCCGCCGTGCGACCTGGTGCTGGTCGAAGGCTACAAGCGCGAGGCGATTCCCAAACTGGAAGTGCACCGTGCCGGGACCGCCAAACCCTGGCTGTTTCCCGACGACGCGAATATTCTGGCGGTGGCAGCCGACGTCGAGCCGCCCCACGGGTTTCCCCGCATCGACATCGATGCTGTTCAACAACTTACGGATTTCATTCTGGATCATGCTCAAAGCCGACCAATTGCTTGACGCCCTGCTCGAACGTGCGCGCGGGGTGGACAAAACCGAAACTGTCGCGGTAACAGCCGCGCGCGGCCGTGTGCTCGCGGTACCGCAGACTTCCGCAATCACCGTGCCGCCGCTCGACAACAGCGCGATGGACGGCTATGCCGTGCGCGTGGCCGACGTGGCCGTGGCCGGTGTCAGGCTGCCCGTGTCGCAGCGCATTCCTGCCGGTACGGTGGGTGATGTCCTGCAGCCGGGCACGGCTGCGCGCATCTTTACCGGCGCGCCGGTTCCGCCTGGCGCAGATGCCGTGCTGATGCAGGAATACTGCCATGTCGAGGGAGACGGCGTCGTCATCAACGCGCTGCCGCGGCCAGGCGAGAATATCCGCCATGCCGGCGAGGACATCGAAGCCGGTGCGCAGGTGCTTGCTGCCGGTACCCGTGTCGGTGCAGTCGAAATGGGACTGGCGGCGTCGGTCGGGCTGGCGTCATTGCCGGTCTTCCGGCGGCTGAAAGTCGCGTGCTTCTTCACCGGGGACGAACTGGTGACGCCGGGCGAACCGCTGGCCGCCGGCCAGATATACAACTCCAACCGCTACACGCTGACCGGACTGGTGAATGGTCTCGGCTGCGAACTGATCGATCTCGGCATCGTGCCCGACACGCTGGAAGCGACCGAGGCCGCACTGCAGGGCGCGGCCAGCGTTGCCGACGTCGTCATCACCAGTGGCGGCGTCTCGGTGGGCGAGGCCGACTATGTGAAGGCCGCGGTCGAAAAACTCGGTCGCGTCGAAATGTGGAAGGTCGCGATGAAGCCCGGCAAGCCGCTCGTCTACGGGCGCGTGGACGATGCCGACTTCATCGGCCTGCCGGGCAATCCGGTGTCGGCCTTCGTCACCTTCTGCCTGTTCGTGCGGCCGTTCCTGCTGAAGCGCATGGGCGCCCGCGAGGTCCTGTATCGCGCGTTCCCGGTCAAGGCGGATTTTTCCTGGAGCAAACCCGGTGTCCGGCGCGAATTCCTGCGTGCACGCATGCAGGAAAATGGCCGTGTCGCGCTCTATCCCAACCAGAGTTCGGGTGTGCTGACCTCGTGCGCATGGGCCGATGGGCTCGTCGATATCGAGATCGGCCAGAGCGTGCAGCAGGGCGACTGGGTGCGTTTCATTCCCTTCTCGGAATTGCTCGCATGAAGCTGCGCGTGCTGTATTTCGCCCGTCTGCGCGAGCGCTTCGGACTCGCCGAGGAAGCCGTGGATGTTTCCGGCACCACCGTCGCCGACCTGGTCGCCCAGTTGCAGGCACGCGGCGGCGTATGGGCCGAAGAACTGGCCGCGGGACGGGCGTTCCGGGTGGCGCTCAACCAGGACATCGTCGCGTTCGATGCCGCCTTGACGGACAAGGCCGAAGTCGCGATCTTTCCGCCGGTCACCGGAGGCTGAGACGATGAAGGCTGGTTTGATGAAAATCGCGGTGCAGACCGAGGCTTTCGACCTGGGCGCCGAAGTCGACGCCATCAGCCGGGGCCGCACCGACATCGGGGCGATCGCCAGCTTTGTCGGGCTGGCGCGCGACATGAACGAGGGCAGCGGCGTGCAGGCGATGACACTGGAGCACTATCCCGGCATGACCGAGAAGGCCCTCGCCGCGCTGGTCGAGGAAGCGAATGCACGCTGGACGCTGCTCGACGTGACCGTCATCCACCGTGTCGGCCGTCTGCTTCCGGGCGATCCCATCGTGCTGGTGGCCGTGGCCGGCAGCCATCGCGGCGAGGCCTTTGCCGCCTGCGAATTCATCATGGATTTCCTGAAAACCCGCGCACCGTTCTGGAAGAAGGAAGAAACGGATGAAGGCGCACGCTGGGTCGATGCGCGCGCCAGCGACGATGCGGCCGCGGCGCGCTGGGACATCCCCTGACTTAACGTATTTCTCTGTCGCCCGGCAGCGGGCACGCCGTCGTATTCCTGCGCCACAACGGGCGTATCCTCAGAAAACCCCGATACCCCCATTCCAGCAGGTGTACGACGCCCGGCAGCGCGGCGAAGCGGCCGGCCAGGCGAAACGCCGGCAGTGCCTGCCACAGCGCAGCAAACGCGCGGGCACCCGACACCAGACGGCCATCCGGGCCGCGCGCATGCAGGCGTGCATAGGCCGCTTCGCGACTCAAATCCGTCCCCAGTCCAGTGTCATCACATGCAGCCAGGTTGACCCAGCGAATGGATTCGGCACCGCGACGGCGCTGGTAGAAGCCGATCTCGCGCGTGCAGACCGGGCAGCCGCCGTCGTAATACACACTGAGTTGCGGAGAGGTGGGGGGCGTCATGGGGCGTGTCGCTGAAAGACTGGGATCCTGCGTATGATGCCCCCCGTATCACGCAGAAAGCTAGTAGGATTTCCCATCATTAAATGAAATGGGTCTGCCAGGCCAAGCGCTGATTGGCTGCCTTGCAGACCCTGGACACATCCTCAAACAGGAGATTGCATGACTTCCGCAATGCGTTATTCCTCACCCGCCATCGTGCTGCACTGGCTGATTGCCCTGCTGATCTTCGTGGCGTTTCCGCTGGGTCTGTACATGGCGGACCTGCCGCTGTCGCCTGAAAAGCTCAAGCTCGTCAGCTACCACAAGTGGATTGGCGTCACCGTGTTCATGCTGGCGGCCTTGCGTGTGGTGTGGCGGCTGACGCACACGCCGCCGCCGCTGCCGGCCATCGTGGTCGACTGGCAGCGCCGCGCAAGCGCCATCGTGCACGGACTGTTGTATGTGCTGATCCTGGCCGTGCCTGTGTCAGGCTGGCTGATGAGCTCGGCCAAGGGGGTGCAGACCGTGTGGTTCGGCGTGCTGCCGCTGCCCGACCTGATCGGCAAGGACAAGGCCCTGGGACATCTGCTCGAGAACGTTCACGAGGCGCTGAATTACACGATGCTCGCCCTGGTCGTCCTGCATCTGGCTGCAGCCCTGCAGCATCACTTCATCGAGCGTCAGCCGTTCCTGCAGCGCATGAGCCTGCGCAACTGAGCGGTCAAGCCTGGCGCCACGTGCTGCCGGGCTGAGTCGCTGCCGCGCGTCTGCTTGCCGAGGCGCGCCCATCCTCTTTTCTCTTGCGCGACCGCCCCCTGATGCGCCCGGGGGCCTTTGACACGTTCCGATTTTCCGCAACGTGTCGGTTTTCCATCATCCATCCACGTCGAACGGCAAGCTTTGTGCCATCTGCTTGATTGCAAGTAGCTGTTTTTATTCAACATTTATGTTCTTTTCTGCGGCGATGACCTAGGCACAACGGTTGCAAGCCTTGCTCCCGCATCCCGGAAAAATACGACGAACGGGAAGGAGGAGGTGGCCCGGCCGCCTTGCGGCCAGACGAATGAATCAGGATGTTCAATCAGAAGGAGCATCAGGTGAAACGTTTTGTCATCTCGACCGCGCTGCTTGTCTGGGCCGTTGCCGCCCAGGCCGAACCCGAAACCTATGTCATCGACAACAGCCGAACCATTTCGCAATTCAGCTACCGCTACCTGGGGTTGGCGAGTCAGACGAGCCGTTTCGAAAAGATCCGCGGCACGGTGGTGCTCGACCGCAACGCGCGATCCGGGTCGGCTGAGGTGAGCATCGACGCCACCTCGGTCAGCACCGGCCAGGCCGCATTGGATGCGGAGATGCAGTCGGCGGATTTCTTCGATACCGCCAACTACCCGGTGATCACCTTCCGGTCCGGAAACATGAGCCTGAATGGCGGCGAATCGAGTCTGTCGGGCGAACTGACGATCAAGGGCGTGACCCGGCCGGTCACGCTCGCCGTGACCCGCTTCCAGTGCATGCAGGATCCGACCTTCAAGGTGGAGATCTGCGGGGCCGAGGCGACCCTGACGGTGAAACGGTCGGACTTCAACATGGGCAAGTACGCGTTCCTCGTCGGCAACGACATCACGCTTAGCCTGGCATTGAAGGCGGTCAAGGCGCAGTCCTACGTGCAGGTGGCGAGTCGAGACCCCATCCGCTAAAAAGACTAAAATGGCGTTTTGCTGGTCGGAACGCCTTCCTTGGAACCCCATCACCTCGAACTGCTCGCGCCCGCGCGCGATGCCGACATCGGCATCGAAGCCGTCAATCACGGCGCCGATGCGGTGTACATCGGCGGCCCATCCTTCGGCGCACGTGCGGCGGCCTCCAACGAGATCGCCGATATCGCGAGGCTGGTGGCGCATGCCCACCGTTTCAACGCGCGCGTGTTCGTCACGCTCAACACCATCCTGCGCGACGACGAACTGGAGCCGGCCCGGCAACAAGTCTGGCAGCTTTACGAGGCCGGTGTCGACGCGCTTATCATCCAGGACATGGGTCTGCTGGAGCTCGACCTGCCGCCGATCCAGTTGCATGCCAGCACCCAGACCGATATCCGCACGCCCGAAAAGGCCCGCTTTTTACAGGATGTGGGCCTGTCGCAGATCGTCCTGGCACGCGAACTCGATCTGAAACAGGTTGCCGCGATCCGCGCAGCCACCCGTCCGGAAACCACGCTGGAATTCTTCGTCCACGGCGCGCTGTGCGTCGCCTACAGCGGCCAGTGCTACATCAGCCACGCCCACACCGGGCGCAGCGCCAACCGCGGCGACTGCTCGCAGGCCTGCCGCCTGCCGTACCAGGTCACCGACATGGACGGCCGCATCGTCGCGCACGACAAGCACGTGCTGTCGATGAAGGACAACAACCAGAGCGACAACCTCGAGGCGCTGATCGACGCCGGCATCCGCAGCTTCAAGATCGAAGGCCGCTACAAGGACATGGGCTACGTGAAGAACATCACCGCCCACTACCGCACGCTGCTCGACGACATCCTCTTGCGCCGCCCGGAGTTCGCGCGCGCGTCGAGCGGCCGTACCACCTTTGCCTTCACGCCCGATCCCAACCAGAACTTCAATCGCGAATTCACCGACTACTTCGTCGGCGGCCGCAAGGCCGATATCGGCGCGTTCGACACGCCGAAAAATCCCGGTTTGCCGATCGGCTACGTCAGCAAGGTCGGCGACAAATGGGTCGAGCTGCATACCGATTCGCACGACACTGTGCTCAACAACGGCGACGGCCTGTGCTACTACACCTTGCAGAAGGACCTGGCCGGTCTCGCGATCAACCGGGCCGAGAAAGTAGGCGAGGGCGCGTGGCGGGTGTTCCCGAAGGACCCGATCGCAAGCTTCAAGGATCTGCGCGCCGGCACGCCGGTCAACCGCAATCGCGACATGAACTGGATGCGCATGCTCGACAAGACCTCCAGTACGCGCCGAATCGGCGTGTGGATGCGGCTGGCGGAAACTGAAACGGGGTTTTCACTGACGCTGACGGACGAAGATGGCAACAGCGTGACGGTAAATGCCGCGCACGCCCGGGAACCGGCCAAGGATGCGGTCAAGGCCGAAGCCACCCTGCGTGAACACCTCGGCAAACTGGGCGCCACACCGTTCGCCGCAATGGGTATCGCACTGGAATGGGCTCAGCCCTGGTTCGTGCCCGCGTCGTTCATCAATGCCCTGCGCCGCGACGCCGTCGCCGCGCTGGAAGCGGCGCGTGCCGCCGGCTACCTTCGCCCCTCACGCGCACAGCCGGCCGAGCCACCGGCGGTCTATCCGGAAGACACCCTCAGCTATCTGGCCAACGTCTACAACCACAAGGCGCGCGACTTCTATGCCCGGCATGGCGTCAAGATCATCGCCGCGGCGTACGAAAGCCACGAGGAAGCAGGCGAGGTCTCGTTGATGATCACCAAACATTGCGTGCGCTATTCGCTCTCACTGTGCCCCAAACAGGCCAAGGGCGTCACCGGCGTGCAGGGCACGGTGCGCGCGGCGCCACTGACGCTGATCAACGGCAGCGAGAAGCTCACTTTGCGCTTCGATTGCAAGCCGTGCGAAATGCACGTGGTGGGGAAACTCAAACCGGCGGTCACCAAGAACAGCACGCCGTTGACGTTTTACAGGACGCGTCCCTGATCGGTCCGCTTCGGAAACGGGGCAGGGTGATCCTTAGAGCCGAACCGCCCTGCCCAAAAGGGTTTACTTGGCGTACTTGGTCGCGTGCATGGAAACGACCGGGCCGGTCGTCTGCTTGACTACCGCGCCGGCGCCTGCCACCCCTTCGGATTCGCTGCGGTCGAGTCGATAGAGCGTGATGACCAGGCCGAACGACGCGGCCAGCAGGAAGTAGGGACCAAACAGCCAGAATACCAGCGGGATGGCAAACAGGAATGCGCGCATGCCGATGGAGAACATGGTGCCGGAACGGTGCAGGCGGCGTGCCACGGATTCGGGCGACAGGTTGTGGTGCGCCTCGTATTCCGGGACGTTGAGCATGAACACCACATGGTTGGCGAGTCGCACCGACATCGCAAAGGCAAAAAAAGCCACGATGAAGGTGATCAGCAGGGCCATGACCTTGACGATCCACAATTCGGCGGCGTGGCTGCTCGTCATGCTGAGCACGTGCCAGCTGCGCGTAATGTTCTCGGCCTGGCCGGACAGCGTGAGCGTACCGATGATCAGGATGGCAGCGGTGGAAGCCATGAGCGACGAACCCATGATCCAGTTACGCAGGGTCTGCACCCCCATGATGCCCAGGGCGGGGTTGCGCATGATGTTGGCCACCCACAGTCGACGCGCCAGTTCATGGACGCCGTGTATGGTGTAGGTAGGGTTTTCCCGCACTTTCATGCTGAGAAAAAGGTAGTACGCGACAACGCTGAGGGCGCTCAGCAGGAGCGCCACGATATCTGTTTCAAATTCGGCTAACAATTCCATCCTCTCGGTTTTCGTCGGTTCAATTCAGCAGTCATGCAAGGAGGGCGGGGCGTCTACAATGCGCTCTGGGCGTGCCGGATCCCGTGCGCCGCTGACGGCGTGTCGGAGCGTGCGGAAAGCGGCCCGCTCTGTGCCGACGCCTGCTGCGAGGCGGATGACAGATCGACCTGACGGAGCAGGACATTGAATTCATTCTGGTTGCCGACGTTGGCGAAGGCCAGGGCATTGAGGATTCTGGTCATGACGTTCATGGTTTTTTCTCGCAATATGTTGTTGAGACTGCCCCTAACAATGCATATTGCATGCCATTCACGTAACTATTTGTTTGTAAACAAATATATTGTTTTCGCCAGATCCGGGATCATTCGTCGTGTTGCCTAATGCAACAAAAATAATCCGGTGATTTTTCGTAACTTCATGTAATTAAATTAAAAAATCAACTCTGTCGGGACTTGTTGCACACTTGTTGATTTGTTGCAAAATGCAACTATACTTGGCGTCGTATACGACAACGGCTGAGGCAAGAATCCGTGATGCCAGTTTTCCGTGGCGCTTTTCTGCGGCATTCCCTGCGGGGGAAAATCACGCTGGGGTATTACGCGGTGGCGGCTGTCATTCTGGTGGCCTCCCTGTTTTTCGTCGGGGAACTGCGCACGCTGGAAGCGCGGGTGGTTCTCGGGCAGCGCGCCACCGACCTATTCAATACCGTGCTGGAAATTCGCCGCTTCGAGCGTAACTATTTCCTTCATCACCAGAGTGCGGATCTTGAGGAAAACGCCGCCTACATCAAGCTTGCCCAGTCCATGCTGACGACCAACCGGGCGGACTTCTCGGCGATTGCCACGCAAGCCCGCCTGAATGAATTGCATACGCTCCTCGACGACTATCACCGCCAGATGTCGGCGTTCGCCGCCATCGACCAGCCGCCGCTTGAAATGGAGCCCAGGGTGCGTGCCACGGGACAGGAACTGGTCGCCATCGCCGAGGACATGGCGGGATCGGAACGGCGCCAGATCCAGACCACCCTGGCCTCGTTCCGCACGCTGCTGCTGGGCGTCATCCTGACGATGGCCCTGCTGATCGTGCTCATCGGCCGCGCGCTGTCGCTGCGGGTCGTCCGGCCGCTGAAGGAGATGGAAGCCAGCGTCGCGGCGATCTCCGCCAGCCGGCGCGAGAGCCTGTCGGCGCCTTCGAACGATCGCGAGATCCTGTCCATCATCGCGGCCTTCAACCACATGCTGAAGGAACTGGACCTGCGGCAGAAATCGCTGATGCGCTCGGAGCGGCTGGCGTCACTGGGCACCATGCTTTCCGGCGTGGCCCATGAGTTGAACAACCCGTTGTCGAACATCTCGACCTCCTGCCAGATCCTGCAGGAAGAGGCTGGCGAGTGCGATGCGGCGACGCAGAAGATGTACCTGGAGCAGATCGACCAGCAGACGGAGCGCGCGCGCCACATCGTCCGCTCGCTGCTCGATTTTTCCCGCGAGCGGGCGTTTCGCAAGGAGATCGTGCGGCTCAAGCCGCTGGTTGCGCAGACGGTCGGCTTCGTTCGCGGCGAAGTGTCGGCCAAATCGGTCGTGCGCCTGGCCATCCCGGAGGATCTGGAGGTGCAGGCCGATGCGCAGCGCCTGCAGCAGGTGTTCGTGAACCTGATACGCAATGCGATGGAGGGGCTGGGTCCGGAAGGCCAGATCCTCATTTCCGCCCAGGCCCTGCATGTCAGCGGGCCGCCGCAAGGCACCGCCCTGGGAGAGGGCTGCGAGCGGAGCGGCGACGTGGTGGAAATCAGCGTGACGGACAATGGTCCGGGCATCGCGCCGGATCTCCTGCCGCGTATCTTCGACCCGTTCTTTACCACCAAGGACGTCGGCCATGGCATGGGGCTGGGATTGTTCGTGGTGTACGAAATCGTCGATGAGCATGGCGGCTGCATCGCCGTGCGAAGCGAACCTGGCAAAGGGGCCACGTTCTGCATCCGCCTGCCGCAAGGGGGGGAGGGGGATCTGCTTGCGACGGCCGCCGGTGACGAGAAGGGAGCGCAATGATGGATGCACGCCTGTTGATCGTGGACGACGAGGAAATCGCCCTGCGCAATCTCCAGCACGTGATGGAGAAAGCGGGCTACCAGGTCGCCGCCAGCCAGAGCGGCGCTGCCGCAATCGCACTCCTGGAATCGCAGCGCTTCGATGTGGTCCTCACCGATCTGCGAATGGAAGGCGTGGACGGCATGGACGTGCTGCGGAAAAGCCGGGACCTGCAGCCGGAGGCGGAAGTCATCTTCATTACCGGCTACGCAACGGCGGAGTCTGCCGTGCAGGCGCTGAAACACGGAGCGTTCTACTACATCGCCAAGCCGTTCCGTCTCGACGAGGTGCGCAAGGTGGTGGCCGAGGCGCTGGAGAAGGTCCGCCTGCGCCGGGAGAACGACGCGTTGCGCCGCGAAATCGAGGGGTATCGCGACGGCGAGGGCATCGTCACGCAGGATGCCGACATGCAGCGCCTGCTGGAGATGGCGCGGCAGATCGCGCCGACGGACTGCAGCGTGCTGATCACGGGCGAGAGCGGTACCGGCAAGGAACTGTTTGCGAAATATCTTCACAAGTGCAGCGATCGGGCCGACGGCCCCTACGTTGCGATCAACTGCGGCGCATTCAGCGAGCAGTTGCTGACCAACGAGCTGTTCGGTCACGAGAAAGGCGCGTTCACCGGCGCCACAGCGTTGAAAAAAGGGCTGATCGAGGTGAGCTCTGGCGGCACGATGTTTCTCGATGAGGTGACGGAAATGGCGCCGTCCATGCAGGTCAAGCTGCTGCGCGTGCTGCAGGAAAAGGAAGTGCTGCGGGTGGGTGGAACGCGGCCGGTGAAATGCGACGTCCGGGTGCTGGCGGCCACCAACCGTGACGTCGGCGAGGCGGTCAAAAATGGCAGTTTCCGCGAGGATCTCTTCTTCCGGCTGAATGTGGTGAATCTCGACATCCCGTCGCTCGCGCAGCGCAGGGGCGACATTCCACTGCTCGCGCAGCATTTCCTGCTCAAGTACGCGAGCCGGATGAAGAAGCCGGTGACGCGGATTTCCGGCGAAGTGTTGGCGCTGCTTGCGGAGTATCCGTTTCCCGGCAATGTCCGCGAACTGGAGAACCTGATCGAGCGGGGGGTGGCCATGACGCAAGGCGACACCGTCGAGGTGGTGCATCTTCCCGAGGCGCTTCAGAAACGGGACAGCGTCGATTTCCACAAGGTCGAGGGACGTATGCCGACGCTGGAGGAACAGGAGCAAACCTACATCACGCGGGTGCTCGATGAAGTGCAGGGCAACCAGACGGCGGCGGCGCAGATCCTCGGCATTAACCGGGCTTCGTTGTGGCGCAAGCTCAAGGCGCGGCGGAACGAGGCGTCGTCCAAATAAGGTACCGGCCTGTGCCGCTTGCGGGCCGGACGCTTACGCGCTTCGTCCGGGCAGGCCCTGCGCCAGTTTCATCATGAAGGCTGCGTGTCGCGCCTCGGCTTTTTGATAGGCGGCGATGAGCTGTTCGGCATCGGGCGTGAGCTGGCTGCCGGCCGGGCCGCTCGTGACGAGTGCGCTCCCCCAGGCAGAATTCATCGCATCCACCGCGTCCCACGCGGCCTTGTAGCTCATCTTCATCGACTTGGCGGCCCTGGAAATCGAGCCGGTTTCGCGGATGCGCTGCAGCAGCTCGACACGGCCGCGGCCGAGAAAGTTCCTGCCGTCCAGGGTGAGCCAGAAGCGGCCGTCTGCCTTGAGTCGCGTGTCCATGCGGCGAGTGTAGCAAACGACCATTGCGGTCCGCGCGTACGCAGCGGAAAATCATCACATACGGAAATGCAAAGGAGAGTGCCATGAAAAGATTTCTCGCCGCATGCGCGGTCGTGTGCCTGCCGTTTTCGGCCATGGCCGCCGAGGATTACACCGTCCTGTTCAAGACCCAGGGAACATTCCAGGATGTGCGCGATGCGCTTCAGTTCGCGATCGAGGGCAAGGGCCTCAAGATCAACCACACCAACAAGATCGCCGAAATGCTGGCGCGCACGGGTACAGCTGTCGGCGCGACCAGGCAGGTGTACGTGGACGGCGAGCAGTTCGAGTTCTGCAGCGCCACCATTTCACGCGAGATGATGGAAGCCGATCCGCACGCGATGGTGATGTGCCCGTACATCGTGTCGGTGTACACGATTCCGAACGACAAGCATGTCTACATGGCATACCGCAAACCCGGACCCACCTCGAATCCGGCGCTGAAAAAGGCGCTGGGCGAGGTGGAAAACCTGCTGACCGGCATCATCAAGGACGCGATGTAAGGCCGCGCCTGAGCAGGGGCGCTGGCGTGGCCAATTGTGGATCGGTCGCATGGCAGATCTTCCCTGCCATTTCAACTCGCCGCATCGACACCATCGGCCTGATGACGGGCCAGCCGAAATCGCTCCAGCTCGGCACCTTGCTCACACACTTGTACCACCACCAGACGCATCGCCGCGGGCAGATCACGCCCCTGCTGAGCCGGCTCGGGGTCGATTCCGGAGAGACGGGCATGATCTGGATGCCGGACGTGAATTGAATCGTCTGCATTAGAATGGCGGCATGACCTGTCCCCGCATGCCTTCCCGGCCATGACCGCCTTTCTCGCCATCGGCCTGGGCGCGGCCATCGGCGCCTGGCTGCGCTGGGGCCTGGGGCTCTGGCTCAATCCCCTGTTCCCCTCGATGCCGCTGGGCACGCTGGCCGCCAACCTGGTCGGCGGCTACAGCATCGGCCTCGCCATCGCCTGGTTCGCCGAACATCCCGGCCTGCCGCCGGAAGCGCGCCTGTTCCTGATCACCGGCCTGCTCGGCGGACTCACCACGTTCTCCACGTTCTCCGCCGAAGTCGTCACCGCGTTGATGCGTGGCCTGTGGCTCACCGGCGGCCTGATTGCCCTGACCCACATGACCGGCTCCTTTCTTGCCACCGGATTGGGGTTTTATTCGATGAGGTTGCTCAAATGAACGTTGTCTGCCTGCAGGTGTTTGTGTCCGAGGCCTGCCGTCATCATGGAAAACTGACCTATGAATGGCTGCTCGATGCCGCGCAGGAACTCGGCGTCGCCGGCGGCTCGGCATTTGGCGCACTGGCCGGTTTCGGCCGCCACGGCCGGCACGACGCGGGATTTTTCGAACTGGCGGGCGAGTTGCCGGTGGTGGTGGAATTTTTCGTCGACACGGAGATGGCCGACCAGTTGCTGAAGCGCATCGCCGAGGCGGGCCTGAAGCTGGTCTATGCCAGGCTGCCGGCCGAAATCGGGGTCACGGTCCAATAAGCGCGCTCGACCAGCTGATTTTGTTCGCCGCCTCGCTGGCGGCCAATTTCTTCTCGGCACTGTCAGGCGGCGGTGCCGGGCTGATCCAGTTTCCCGTTCTCATCTTCCTGGGGCTGCCCTTCGGCGTGGCGCTGGCCACGCACAAGATCGCCAGCGTGGCGCTCGGCCTTGGCGCCACGCTCCGGCACCTGAAGGAATCGCATCTCGAACGCCGCTTCTCGCTGGTCATCCTGGGCGCAGGGCTGCCAGGCGTGGTGCTGGGCGCGCTGACGATCCTGCATGTTCCGGAGCGTGCCGCCACCCTGGCACTGGGTGTGCTGACACTGGGACTCGGCCTGTATTCGGTGTTCAAGCCCACGCTCGGCATGGAGCACCGGCCGAGAAACCGGCAGGGCGCCGCGCTGGCCGGCGGCATGGCAGGACTCTTCTTCGTCGGCTTTCTCAACGGCTCGATCACCAGCGGCACCGGGCTGTTTCTCACCCTCTGGCTGATCCGCTGGTTCGGCCTCGATTACACCCGTGCGGTGGCCTATACGCTGATCCTCTGCGGGCTGGCATGGAACGGTACCGGCGCGCTGGTACTGGGGGTGATCGGCACCGTGGCGTGGGGCTGGATGCCGGCGCTGCTGGCTGGCTCGATCCTCGGCGGCTATCTCGGCAGCCACATGGCCATCAGGAAGGGCAATCTGTGGATCAAGCGGTCGTTCGAGATCGTGACGATCCTGATCGGGCTGAAATTGATCCTGGGCTAGGTCCTAGTCGTCGCTGCTGCGGATGCAGTTGCGGCCGTCGCGCTTGGCCTGGTAGAGCGCTTCGTCCGCTGCCTTGATCAGCGCGTCGCCGGTCTGATGGAGCGGATAGGTGGCGATGCCGCCGCTGGCGGAGGCCATGAAATGGGCGTCGCGATAGGGGTGCCGGATCTGGGCGAAATCGCGGCGGATGTGATCCACCATGGCGTAGGCTTCTTCGGCGTCGGTATGCGGCAGGCCGATGAGGAATTCCTCGCCGCCGTAGCGGCATAGGATGTCGTGCTTGCGCAGGCGCTGCTTCAGCAGCCAGGACAGGCTGCGGATGACCTGGTCGCCGACGGGGTGGCCATAGGTGTCGTTGACCTGCTTGAAATGGTCGATGTCCAACATCACCACGGACAGGAAACCGCCTTCGTGCGCCACCCCGGACAGCACCATGTCGAGCGTGTTCTTGCCGCTCGAGTGATTGAGCAGGCCGGTCAGGCTGTCGTGGTACATCGAGCGGCGCAGCGCGCGGTAGCGCTCGATCTTGCTCATGACGATGGTGTTCAGGAACACCGGATTGAACGGCTTGGTGAGAAAGTGGTCGCCGCCCAGACGCATGGCGTCGACCTGCAGGGCGACGTTGGTTTCGCCGGACAGGTAGACGATGGGCATGCTGAGGAACTCGTTGTGCTGGCGGATGATGCGTGCGACCTCGACGCCCGTGCAGTTGGGCATGTACATGTCCATCAGGATCAGGTCCGGGTTGAACTGCTTGATCGCGTTGAGCGTCTGGCGCGGATCGTTGACGATTTCGGAGACGATCTGATTTTCCTGCAGCGTGCGGCGGATCAGGTGACTGGCGGTCTTGGAGTCCTCCACGATCAGCACGCGGTAGGCTTCCTGCTCGTGCCGCTCGTTCAGCTCCATGATGTGCTCGATGATGGCATGCGGGGGCGTGCCTTCCAGCAGGCAGCTGTCGCAGCCCCCGCCCAGCGCCTGCTGCAGCGGCTCGAAACTGGAGCGCACCCCGAGACAGATCAGTTGCCCCATCTCGAATCGTTGGCGCAGCGCCTGGATCCGGGCGCGCCACTCGGTCTCGGGCAGGCTGCTCATGTCGAGCAGCAGCAGGGGGGCGACACCCGCACTGTCCGGCAAGTCCTGTTCCCAGGTGATGAATCCGGCCGCCATGCCAAAGTAGCCGAGCTGCGCCTCCAGACCGGCCCAGGCTGACCGGTCGTGCGCGATCAGCCAGGTCTGGCCGATGTGCACGGACGCGGACGACGGGTGTTGCGGGTCCTGGCAATGTTCGGCCAGGCTGGCGGTTGCAGAGGTGTGGGCATGGGTCATGCGCGCGAGGGCCTGCACGCGCTCGTTCAGGTCGTCCAGCGCGGCCTGTGGCAGCGGATGACCGACCTCCTTGTTGAACAGCGCCAGTGTCACCTGCTCCAGCTGGTGGCTGGCATGGTGCAATGCCGTGATGCCCTTGTCGATGAGGAATTCGGTGAAGCTGTTGATGGATACCGCCAGTTCCACGAAGCTTTCGAAGCTCGGTTCCGCCCGATACCGCAGCCATGTGTTCGACAAGGCCTGGTTCTTTTGCAGGAGTTCTTCGGGGGGGCAGAGCATGAAGGATAAGTTTTATATGGTTTTCTTATGAAACTCCATTATCGCGCTTTATGGGGTGGTTGGCCATCCGGTCCCGTCCATGTCCGCGGGACGGTGGGCGCTTGCGGAAAAATTGCCCCTGAGCGCGCCTCCGGTTGTTGTCCGTCGAGAGCTATTCGCCGGATCCTTCCGCCTCCAGCCGCAGATACTGGTTGTAGGCATTCACCCGGTTGGCTTCGTTGAACGCCGGCATGGCGCGGTATTTCGACCAGTCGGTGTGTTCGTAGGCTTCGTCGAAGGGAACGAGGTTGCGGGCTGCCGCGCCCATGCTGGTGCGCAGGTAGCCAAGGTAGTCGCGGGTGAAGACGAGATCGGCGCGTGGCGTGCGCGAGGGCGCGCCGTGGCCGGGAACCAGCACCCTGGGATGGACCGCGATCAGCTTGTCGAGCGCGGCCATCCAGGCGCGGCTGTCGGCGTCGCCGACAAACGGCACACGGCCGCGAAACACCACGTCGCCTGCGTAGAGCACGCCATCCTCCCTGACCAGCATCGCGAGATCCTCGCTGGTATGGGCCGGGCCGACGTGGCGCAGGGCGAAGTGAAGGCCGCCCAGCTCGAAATCAGTGTCGCCCTCCACGAAATGGTCCGCCTCCAGCAGACGGGTGTGCTCATCCACCCAGGGGAAGAGGGCCTCCTTGCGCTGGGCCAGGCGCAGCGCCGCTTCCGGGGTCCGGGTCGCGCCTTCGGCGGCGCGCTGTGCCCAGATCTCGGCGCCTTGTGCCTTGAAGACCTGTAAGCCGTAGAAATGGTCGGCGTGGTAATGACTGACGATGACCCGCTTGATGGGCTGCTGGGTGATCGTGCGGATCAGGCCGAGCAGCTTTTCGGCCAGGGGAGGCGAAGCGAGGGTATCGAAAACGACCACGCCGTCACGGGTGACGACGAACCCGGCGTTGGACATGAAGCCCTGATTTTCGCTGGAAGCCGCGCCGGGCTGGCCTTGCACAAAGTAGCTGTGCGCGCCGAGGCGAATGGCCTTCATCGGCACGGTGATTTCGTCGGCAGCATGGGCAAGGGGAAACAGATTGAGCAGCAACAAGGCGAACAACAGGCGAATCATGGTGGCAGGCCCCTCCTCATGGCAGGCGGCATTATAGTCATGTGGATCAGGAAGTTGGAGCAGGGCGCACCGGTTGCGTGTGCGCCCATGCCTCGAAGATGGCGGGCGGCTGGGGCCTGTTGAATAGAAAACCCTGGTAGGTCTGGCAGCCATGGCCGGCGAGAAAGGCGTGCTGGGCCTCGGTTTCCACACCTTCGGCCACTACGCCCAGATTCAGGCTCTGTCCCAGGGCCAGGATGCTGTGCGCAATGGAGGCATCGTTGGGGTCGCTCATGACATCGCGCACGAACGACTGGTCGATCTTGATCTCGTCCAGAGGCAGCCGCTTCAGATACGCCAGCGACGAATAACCGGTACCGAAATCGTCGAGCGAAAAGCCGATGCCGCGCGCCTTGAGCGCACTCATCTTGACGATGGTTTCCTCCATGTTGTCCACCAGCAGGCTTTCGGTCAGTTCCAGTTTCAGCCGGCGCGGATCGGCACCGCTGCGATCGATCACCTGCAGAACCTGGGAGACGAAATCCTGCTGGCGGAACTGGCGCGCGCTGACGTTCACCGCCAGATTCAGCAAGGCCATGTGCGGCAGCGCGGCCCAGGCCACCAGTTGCAGGCAGGCGCTTTCCAGTACGCGCAGTCCGATCGGCAGGATGAGCCCGGTTTCCTCGGCCAGCGGAATGAAGGTGGCCGGGGCGATCCAGCCGCGCTCGGGGTGATACCAGCGCAGCAGCGCCTCGGCCCCGCAGAGACGTCCAAGGCTGTCTACCTGCGCCTGATAATGCAGTTCGAACGCATGGTTCTGCAATGCGTGCCGCAGATCGGCTTCCAGTTCGGCACGGGCGGCGGCGATCGCCTGCATGGCCGGGTCGAAAAAGCGCAGGGTATTGCGGCCATGTGCCTTGGCCTGGTACATGGCAAGATCGGCACGCCGCAGCAATTCGTCCTGCGAGGCCGACTGGTCGTTGAAGAGCGTGATGCCGATGCTCGACGTGCTGTGGTGCACATATTCGGACAGATGGAAGGGCGAGGCGAAACTGGCGAGCACTTTCTCGCCCACCCGGGTGGCGAGCGTGGCGGCTTCATGCGGGGTTGCAGCGAGGTTCTCCAGCACGATCACGAATTCGTCGCCGCCCAGGCGAGCCAGCGTGTCACCCTGGCGCAGGCAGGCCTGCAGGCGTCGCGCAAGCTGCTGCAGGAACAGGTCGCCGATGGCGTGCCCAAGCGTATCGTTCAGGGTCTTGAAATTGTCGACGTCGATGAACAGCAGCGCGCCCACGCTCGACAGGCGCGCCTCGTTCGTCAGCGCATGCTGCAGGCGATCCCGCAGCAACTGGCGATTGGGCAGGCCGGTCAGGTGATCATAGAACGCCAGTTGCTGGATCTCGCGCTCGGCTATCTTGCGCTGGGTGATGTCGGTATTGATCGCCAGAATGGCCTCTGGCACCTGCTGGTCATCGCGCAACAGGGTCCAGTGGGCTTCGACGATGAGCGTGCTGCCGTCCTTGCGCCGCTGCGTGATCTCGCCGTTCCATTCGCCCTGTTCCATCATCGTGCGCATGCTCTCGCGAAACGGCGCCGGCTCGTCGTACAGCAGCGTTTCGATCGACCGGCCGATGGCTTCGTCGCGTGTCCAGCCGTACAGGCGTTCGGCACCCTTGTTCCAGTAGCGGGCGACATGATCGAGGCCGCGCACGATGATGGCATCCTGCGCCTTGTCGAGCAGCGAGGCCTGTTGCCGGATATGCGCGTCGGCATTCTGGCGTTCCAGTTCGGAGGCCACGCGGGAGGCGAAGATCTGCAGGGTCGAGGTGATGAAGGCCGTGTCCTGCAAGGGATGGCTGAACAGCACGAACAGTTGTCCGATCGGCTGACCCGCCGAGTTTTCAAGCCGGTGCCCCACATAGGCCTGTGCGCGTTGTGCGCTCAAATCGGCGGTACACGGGAACAGTTCGCTGGCGCGGCTGGGAATCACGTAACTGACCGCATCGCCGAGGTACTGACACGGCGTGCCGGTGAGCGGGTAGGTGAAATTGGGGATCATCCGTCCGTCGACAAACGCCACTTCGGTGCGCGCCGACGCCGGTTCGCCGGGCTGGATGCGTGCGATGACTCCGGCATCGGCGCCGAGCGCCGCGGTCATGTTGCTGACCAGATCCTCGAAGAATGCATTGCCTGAATCGACGGAAACGCCGGCGGCAATCTTCAGCACGGCGGCCTGCATCCGGTCCTGTTCGAGCCGGCTGCGCAGCGAGGCGATGGCGAAAGCCAGGTCGTCGGTCAGTTCCTGCAGCAGGTGGACCTCGTCGGCGCCGATGTTGCGCACCTGGAGGGAGTACAGGGCAAATACCCCATAGGTACGCTGCCCGTCGTGCAAGGGCAGTACCACCATGCTGCGGTAGTCGTGGTGCAGAGCGGCTTCGCGCCAGGGCTCGAAATCGGGGTCATGCTGCAGGTTCTCGACCACCACCGCCTGATTGCTGCGCACGGCCTGGCCCACCGGTCCGCGGCCCACAGCGTGGTCGGCGGACCAGCTGAGCCGGATGTCCTTCAGGTAGCTGGCGCCCAAGCCGGCATGGGCAATGGGCAATACCGACTGTTCGGCATCGTCCTGCGCATAGCCGATCCAGGCCATGCGATAACCGCCCACATCGATGGCGACACGGCAGATTTCATTCAACAGCCCGTTCTCGTCGACGGCATGGATCACGGCCTCGTTGCAGGCGCTCCGCAGGCGCAGGGCGCGGTTGAGACGCGCCAGTTCAAGTTCCGCCTCATTGCGGCTGGTGAGGTCGGTCATGCCGCCGACCATGCGGATGGCGCGCCCGCTGCCGTCGCGGATCACGGATCCGCGGTCCAGCACGTAGGCATAGTGGCCATCCTTGTGCTGGAAGCGGTATTCGGCCGCCCAGTTCCTTTCGCCGCTGTCGATCACCTGGCGGACACTATTCAGTACGCGGTCATGATCGTCGGGATGCAGATGCCGCGTCCAGGAACGGCTGTCGGCGGGCAGGTCGGCCGGCACGTGGCCGAATGTGCTGTGCATGCCTTCGCTCCACCAGATGCGGTCCGAAACAAGATTCCAGTCCCAGATGGTGTCGGAGGTGACGCGCGCGACGGTCTTGAAGCGCTCCTCGGTTTCACGCAGTGCTTGCTGGGCCTGCTTGTACTCGGTGATGTCGCGTTGCACCGCCACGAAATGGGTGTGCCGGCCATCCTCGTCGGTGACCGGGACGATGTCGAGATCGATCCAGACAGGCTCGCCGGCCTTGGTGTAGTTGATCAGCTCGGTGCGAACCGGCTGGCGGGTTTCCAGCGCGGCACGGATGCGATCGAGTACGCCACGGTCGGTCAGCGGACCCTGCAGGAAGCGGGGCGACTTTCCCAGAACTTCCTCGCGCCGGTAGCCGGTGAGCCGTTCGAAGGCGTCATTGACGAACACGATGCGCGGTCCGGGTTCGTCGCACGGGTTGGCCTCCGTGATGAGCACGATATCGTTCAGGCGGGCAACGCTCGCTTCCAGCAAGGCCAGCTGCTGTCGCCCGCCGCGCTCGCCGGCAGGTTTGTCTGCCAGATGCGGAAAGCCGTCGAAGGCGTCGGAACTGGGCATGGTTTCCAGGCGTGTAGAGGGTGCAGGTGCGCTGTAAACAGTGTCGCAAGGATCGGATGGATCCGGTCGGGGCGACCATGACGGAACAGCACGGCAGCGTATGCCTCATCTACGTCCATTTCACAGGCGAACTTGAAGGCGGGGGCACCAGGCATGGCGCCATCGGGCATGCATCCTGGCTGTGGTATCTTCTCGCGTTGTAGAAGGGGGTCTCATCCGTGTTCAAGAAACAGTGGCCGGCTTTTGTGCTGGCATTCGTATTGCCGATCGTGGCGGTGTTCTGGTGGTGGGGCGGGTTCAATTCTGTCAGCGTGACCGAAACCGAGGCTGGACCCTATCGTTATGCCTATCTCGACTACGAGGGCCCGATCAACAACATGCGCAAGTCGCAGCGCACCGCGCTGGAACGGTTCACCGACGCCAAAGTGGCGGCGGGCGACACCATCAGCGTAATCCTCACCGATCCGCGCACCGGCAACGGCAAGGTGCGTGCGCAGCTGGGCTACACCCTGGCCGATGACGCTGCGATCCCTGCGGGCCTGAAGGAAGGCCGTATCGAACGGCGCCCGGTTTATTCAGCTCGGATACACGCGGCGGTGCTGCTGGCGCCGTCCAAGGCCTACCAGGCGCTGGACGACATGCTGGAGCCGCTTGGCAAGGGCATCGTCATGCCGACGGTCGAGTTGTATCGGCCGGCGGGCCAGGCCGACCGGATCGGCGTCTTTACGCTGGAGATGAACCGCTGATGGCGTTCTTCTCCGTTCTCGCCGCCATCGTGCTCGAGCACGTGCGTCCGCTGCGGCAGCCCTTGTCGCATTACCAGCGCTACACCCTTTTCACCCAGTGGCTGCAGCGCAAGCTCAATGCCGGCGAATACAGCCATGGGGCGATTGCCTGGACACTGGCAGTGGTGCCGGTGCTGATGGGCGTCTGGCTGATCTTTTTCCTGCTCAGCAGCATCAGCCCGTTTCTCGGCTGGCTTTGGAATGTGGGCGTGTTGTACGTCACCCTGGGCTTCAAGTATTTCAGCGATGACGCCGAGCGCATAGCGCGCCTGCTGCGGGCCGGCGAACTCGATACGGCGCGCGAGCAGCTTGGTGCCTGGCGCGGCGGCGACACCAGCGCGTTCAGCGCCGATGACATTGCGCGCGTCACCATCGAGCAGGTGATGGCGGCCAGCCAGCGGCAGATGTTCGGCGTGCTGTTCTGGTTCGTGCTGCTGGTGCCACTGGGACCGGTCGGCGCGGTGCTGTTCCGCACCGCCTCGATCCTGACGCGGCGCTGGACGAACACGCAGGGCAGTTTCGGCGTGTTCGCGCAACAGGCTTTTCATGCCGTCAACTGGCTGCCGTCGCGCCTGACCGCACTGACCTATGCCATTGCCGGGAATTTCGAGGACGCCACTTTCTGCTGGCGCACCCAGGCACCGGGATGGCCGGAACCCGAAGAAGGCCTGGTGCTCGCCGCAGGTGCCGGCGCCATGGGCGTGCGTCTGGGCCAAAGCCTCAACGTGGGCGATGAAACCGTGTGGCGCCCCGAACTGGGTACCGGCCAGGCGCCCGATGCCGACTGCATCGACAGTGCCATCAGCATGATCTGGCGCGGACTGGTGATCTGGCTGGTGGCCGGACTGCTGGTCGTCATCGCCAGCTGGATTTCCTAGGCTTCCAAATTCATGCTCAACGCGCTGTGGGTCGGCTTTTTCCTGGTCGCCTTTCTGATCGCGCTGTTCAAACTGGTTTTTCTCGGCGACGCCGGGGTGTTTGCCGCGCTGGTCAAGGCGCTGTTCGACAGCAGCAAGACGGCGTTTGAAATCGCCCTCGGCCTCACCGGCGTGATGGCGCTGTGGCTGGGCGTGATGAAGGTCGGCGAGCGCGCCGGCATGCTCGACGTGCTGACGCGCGGCCTGGCGCCGCTGTTCCGCCGCCTGTTTCCAGGCGTGCCGCCCAACCATCCCGCGCTCGGGGCGATGACCATGAACATGGGCGCCAACATGCTGGGGCTGGACAACGCCGCGACGCCGCTCGGCATCAAGGCGATGCAGGAGCTGCAGAAGCTCAACCCCTCGCCCGACACCGCCAGCGACGCGCAGATCCTGTTCCTGGTGATCAATACCGCGTCGGTGACGCTGCTGCCGGTCACGATCTTCACCTTCCGCGCGCAGCTTGGCGCCGCCGATCCCACCGACGTCTTCGTGCCGCTGCTCATCACCACCTACATCGGCACCCTGACCGGCATTCTGGTCACCGGCCTGTTCCAGCGCCTGCACCTGTGGAACCGCGTCACGATGGCGTACCTGGGCGGCGCCACCGCGCTGATCGGCGGACTGGTCGCCTACTTTTCCAGCCTCGACGCGGCCGAGATGACGCGGCAATCGGCCATCCTCAGCAACGTCGTGCTGTCCGGTCTCATCGTCACCTTTCTGCTGATGGCGGTATGGCGTCGCGTCAACGCCTACGAGGCCTTCGTCGAGGGCGCCAAGGAAGGGTTCAACACGGCTGTCACGATCATCCCGTATCTTGTCGCCATGCTGGTGGCGATCGGCGTGTTCCGTGCGAGCGGCACGCTCGACCTGCTGATGAACGGCGTGCGCAGTGGCGTGCTGGCGCTGGGCTTCGACGCGCGCTGGGTCGATGCATTGCCCACCGCGCTGATGAAGCCGTTTTCCGGCAGCGGTGCACGTGCCATGATGATCGACACCATGCAGGCCCACGGCGCGGATTCCTTCGCCGGACGGCTCGCCTCCATCGTGCAGGGCAGCACCGAGACGACATTCTACGTGCTGGCGGTGTACTTCGGCGCGGTCGGCATCAAGCGCGTGCGCCACGCCGTCACCTGCGGGCTGGTCGCCGACGTCGCCGGCATCCTCGCCGCCATCGGCATGGCCTATCTCTTTTTTGGCAAGTCTGCATGAAAACCTACGATACCCTCGCCGCCGTCGACCTCGGGTCAAATTCCTTCCGCCTGGAAGTGGCACGGGTCGCCGGCGACCAGCTCTATCCGCTCGATTCGCTGAAGGAAACCGTACGCCTGGCCGGCGGGCTCGGTGCCGACAAGCGGCTTGACGAAGCCACCCAGACGCGCGCGCTGGACTGCCTGCACCGCTTCGGCGAACGCCTGCGCGGCCTGTCGCCCGAAGCGATCCGCTGCGTCGGCACCTCGGCGCTGCGCGTCGCCAGGAATGCCGGCGAGTTCATTGCCAAGGCCGAGGCTGCGCTCGGGCATCCGATCGAGATCGTCGCGGGGCGCGAGGAAGCGCGGCTCATATACCTGGGCGTCGCCCATTCGCTGCCGGCGTCGCCCGATCGCCGCCTGGTCGTCGACATCGGCGGCGGCTCCACCGAATTCATCATCGGCCACGGGCTGAAGCCGCACGAGCGCGAAAGCCTGCACATGGGCTGCGTCAACTTCTCCTCGCGCTTTTTCGCCGGCGGCGTCGTCGACAAGGCGGCGCTGAAAGCCGCGGAGACGGCGGCCCGCGTCGAGGTCGAGCGCATCGCGAAAGCCTTTTCCCGGGGCAACTGGCAGCAGGCGGTGGGTTCCAGCGGCACCGCCCGGGCGCTGCGCGAAATCCTCGAACAGAGCGGCTGGTCGACGCACGGCATCACCGCCGACGGACTCGCCCAGCTGCGTGCCCAGTTCATCAAGGCCGGGCAGCTCGACGCGCTCGAACTGCCCGGCCTGACGCGCGATCGCCGCCCGGTCATCGCCGGTGGCTTCGCCATCATGTCCGGATTGTTTGCCGAGCTTGAAATCGAGCAGATGGACGTCGCCGAGACGGCCATGCGTGAAGGCATTCTCTACGACCTGCTGGGACGCTTCCATCGGCACGACATGCGCGAGGCGACGGTGGACGAATTCATGCGCCGCTATCACATCGATGCCCGGCAGGCGGCGCGTGTCAGGCAGGTGGCGATGAAACTGCTGGACGCCTGTGGCGGCAGCGACGAGAACGACGTGCGCTTTCTCGACTGGGTCGCGCGCCTGCACGAAATCGGACTCATGGTGTCGCACGGCGGCTACCACCGCCATTCCGGATACATCCTGGAAAATGCCGACATGCCCGGCTTCTCGCGCACCGACCAGGCGCGCCTGGCGCTGCTGGCACGGGCCCAGCGCGGTGCGCTGACAAAGCTGCCGGCCTTTGCGGCCGGTACGGTGTCGGACAAAGAGCGTCTGCTGGTATGGCTGCTGCGCCAGGCCGTTATCCTCTGCCGCAATCGCGCCGAGCCGCATCTGCCCGAGGTGAAGGTTGAGGTGAGCAGCAAACGCTTCCGTCTGACCCTGCCCGAAGGCTGGCTGGAAAGTCGCCCGCTCACCCAGCGGGCACTGGAGGAAGAGGCGGCACACTGGCAGGCGGCAGGCATCAAGTACCCGTTTGCCTAGATGTCGCCCAGACGCCGCCCTGGCACAGGACAATCAGCCATGCACGAGACGCCGGCGATAGCGCCCGGCCGCGCCGGAGTGATCGCGCATGCTGCAAGAATTATAAAAAATATATCTTATGCTGCTTCGGGCGCGGGCGATGTCGCCTGCGAGGGCCTGCTTGCCGCCGCCCGATAGGGGTGTCATGTCCTGCTGCGGGAGATGCTCCCGACACGGCCGCTCCGCCGAGGGGTTTTCCTATGAATTCCTTGCCAGATATGGTTCTCCTGGTTGCCCGTCAGGCTGTCCGGCCATCGTCCTCACCCATCCCGGATGCGTATTCAATATCCGGCCCGATGCCATGGTCGCTGGCAGCTTGAATCTTATGTATCGGTATATACGATATATAAGATATAAAAAAATCGTTTGTTAAATAGTTGGCAAAAAATTACTCTGGGTGCCTCAAGGTTTTTGGAAAGGGAGCCCTCGATGCAAACAGAAGACGCTCTGTTGTTGGAGTCCGCGGGGAATGTCCCGGTACTCCATGAGCCGCCCGCCGTCCTCCGCAATCTGGCGGGCGAAGCCGGCGTCACGATCAATGGCGACGCGCCATGGGACATCCAGGTATACGACGAGCGCGTCTACCATCTTGTCCTGACGAAGGGATCGCTTGGCTTCGGCGAGGCTTACATGGACGGGATGTGGGACTGTGAGCGTCTGGACCAGCTTTTCCATCGCCTGCTGAGCGCCAGGGTAGAAGAAAAAATCGACCATTGGTCGCAGTTGCGCCTGCTGGGCGAAATTCTGCGCCACAGCCTGTTCAACCTTCAATCCAGCCAGCGAGCCTTCCAGGTGGGCGAACAGCACTATGACATCGGCAACGACGTGTTCGAGGCCATGCTCGATCCCACCATGAGCTATTCCTGCGCCTACTGGCACAACGCGGCCGGACTGCGGGATGCGCAACTGAAAAAACTCGACATGATCTGCCGCAAGCTGGAACTGAAGCCGGGCGAGCGCATGCTCGAAATCGGCTGCGGATGGGGCGGGCTGGCCCGTTATGCCGCGGAAAACTACGGTGTCGAGGTGGTCGGCATCACCATCTCGAAGGAGCAGCAGAAACTTGCGCGGGCGCGTTGCGAAGGTCTGCCGGTATCGATCGAACTGATGGACTACCGCGACCTCACCGAACAATACGACAAGATCGTTTCAGTGGGCATGTTCGAGCACGTCGGCCCGAAAAACTACGGTGTCTATTTCGACACGGCGCATCGCGCGCTCAAGGACGATGGACTGTTCCTGCTGCACACCATCGGCAACGCCGTCACCGCGCCAAAGACCGATGCCTGGATCGACAAATACATCTTTCCAAACGGCAAGCTGCCGTCGGCCAGGGAGATGGCATCCAGCCTGGAGAACCGCTTCCTGATCGAGGACTGGCATAACTTCGGCCCGGATTACGATCACACCCTGATGGCCTGGTGGGAGAACTTCGACATCGCCTGGCCCTTCCTGGAAGCCAAATACGGCAAGCGCTTCTACCGCATGTGGAAATACTATTTGATGAGCTGCGCGGGGTTTTTCCGTTCCCGCCAGGGGCAGCTCTGGCAGCTGGTGCTGAGCAAGCCTGAAAGAGGGGACGTCTATCGTTCGGTGCGGTAACGCGCCCTATAGGCCAAGCTCGGCATCGGCTGCGTCGTGCTCGTACTTGTTCCTCGGGGGCCAGGGACGGACACGCCAGTCAGGCGTCAGGGACAGGGACGATTTCGCCCGCCCTGGCAGCAGGGCGCCGTTACCGGCCCCCTTCGAATAGTCGTAATAGAGCTTGACCACTTCTTCCCGGGTGGTCTGCCGGGCGGCCGGATGCGCGACGCAGGCATCGATCCACTCGCGTACGCGCGCGTAGCGTGCCTCGTCGGGCAGCGTAAAATCCTCGTAGTACTCGAGAAACCAGAACCGCTCGAAGAATGGCGTGAAAACGGCCTCCGCCCAACCGAATTCCTCGAACAGGAAGGGGCCGGACGGCGCGTGCGCCAGCAGGAAATCGTTCAGCTGCGCATACTGATTCAGCATGCCATCCCGCAGGGCTTCGCGGCGTGCGGGATCCTGGTTCATCAGCCACCCGTAGCCCTGACTGAAAAAATCGGTGTCCATCCGCGTGAGCATGTTTTCCACCGCACGCCGGTAGGGGTCGCGCTGGGCGACCGGGCGTTCCGGGTAGATGTCCTCGAGATACTGCAGGATGACCAGGCTTTCCTTGATGATGTGCCCGTCGGCGGTCTCCAGCACCGGCAATGCCGTGGTGCCGCGGGTTTTTTGCAGCAGCCAGTCGGGCCGCGGCCGGGTGATGTCGATCACCTCGAAGGCGACTTCATCGCGGCGGCCTTTCAGCGTCAGCAGGATGTCCACCCGCTGGCAGAACGGGCACACGGGGATGTGGTAAAGGCTTGGTTTGCTCATGGCTGCAGTGTGGCACACGTTCGCCGGATCAGCGTATCGAATCGTCGTTTCAGGGGAGCGCCGTTTATTTGCCTCCTGCCAGGTCGATGAATGTTCCGGTCGCATAGGATGCTTCGTCGGACAACAGCCAGACGATCGCGTGGGCTACTTCCCCTGGGTGGCCGCCCCGTTTCATGGGCAGGGAATCCTTGATGCGGTCGACACGGCCGGGCTCGCCGCCGCTGGCATGCATGTCGGTATGGATGAACGCAGGGCGTACCGCGTTGACCCGGATGCCTTCCGCCGCGACTTCGCGCGACAGGCCTATGGTCAGCGTGTCGATCGCGCCCTTGGACGCCGCGTAATCCACGTATTCGCCTGCCGCGCCCAGACGCGATGCCGCGGATGACACATTCACGATGGCGCCGCCCCGCCCGCCGTGCCTGCTGGACATGCGCTTCACCGCTTCGCGTGCGCAGAGGAAACAGCCGACGACATTCGCCGAGAAAATCCGCTGCAGGCGCGCGGCGTCGACGTCCTCGACGCGCGTCTGTGTCTCCAGAACCCCGGCATTGTTGACCAGCGCCGTCAGTGGCCCCCACTGCGCATCGACCGTTTCAAACAGACGTATCACGTCGGGTTCCAGCGATACGTCGGCCGCCACGGCGATGGCTTCGCCGCCGTTTGCCCTGATCCCGTCGACGACTGCCTCGGCGGCCGGCCGATTGTGCCGGTAGTTCACGCATACGGCATAACCGCGCGCCGCGGCAAGCTGTGCCGTCGCGGCGCCTATTCCGCGGCCGCCGCCGGTCACGATCATGACTTTCTTCATCTCGGTGGTCCTCTCTCCTCGTGATGCCTTGAATGTTATCGCCCGTCCGCGGGATCTCCACGTAGCGTCATCACCGTGCTCATGGCGTGCGCCACCGTCTTTCCGTCTTCCCGGACGATTTCGCATGCATAGTGCGTCAGGGTCTTTCCATGCTGAACCTGCCGCGCGGTGGCGGTCAGCACCGAGCGCCAAACGGGCCTGAAGAAGCTGATCCTGAGATCGATGCTGGCGAAGCTCTCGCCCGCTGCAATGGCCGTCGAGTGTGCGGTTCCGATGGTCGCATCGGCCAGTTCGCACAAGGTGCCGCCGTGCACGGTGCCTTGCTGGTTGCCGTGGATAGCCGCATCCGCGTCGAGTTCGACCTGTGCATAGCCCACTTCGATGGCCGTGATCCTGAACCCCAGAAGCCTCGAGATCGCCGTGGGATAGCGCATCTCCGTGGTGGCGCCGCGAGGCAGGCAGCCGTCGAGCTGTTGCCTCAGATACTCGAGCGTAGACAGTTTGCTGTTCATGTTCCCTCCGATGAATGACCGCATGAAAATCGTTCCATGAGGATCCGGGCGGCAGTCTACGGTCGCGGCAAAAATATTTATAATCAATTGTTATTGTTTAAGATAATAGAAAAATCCTATTATGAAAATCCAGCATCTCCGATTTCTGACCGCCGTGGTGGACTATGGCGGCGTGATCAAGGCCGCCGAGCGGCTGCATCTGTCGCAACCGTCCGTATCGGCCGGACTCAAGGCGCTGGAACAGACGCTTGGCCGGCCGCTCTTCGAGCGTTCCGCTCCGTCCAACCGGCCGCTACGCCTGACGCCGGCAGGGCGCCGCTTCTACCGTCATGCGCTCGATATCCTCCGGCTATGCGATGTCGCACGCGCCGGGTTTCTGGGCGAATCTGAAGCGCGGCGCCGTGTACGGATGGGTGTCCTCGATACCCTGCCGCAGGTGGCGGTGGTCAGCCTGATTCAGGAGATTGCGAATCAGGCGCCGGATGTGCAGCTGGAGCTTTGGGAGGGATCCGCCGATCAGGTGGCCGGCTGGCTCGCGCAGGAGCGGATCGACCTGGCCTGGACGAACGTCGACGATCTTGCGGCCAACGCCCGGGTGCTTTGGCGTGAGCCCCTGGTCGCCGTGACGGCGACGGATCATCCCCTGGCCCGGGTAGACGGACCGATTGCGATCCGCGATCTCGGCGACCACCCGTTTGTGCACCGATCGACCTGCGAACTCGATTCCGTGGGCCGGGCGCAGTTAAGAGCGGCAGGCGTGACGCTGCGCGTGGCCGCACGTGCCGAACGCGAAGAACTCGCATTCCGGCTGATTCGAAGCGGGGCGTGGATTACCCTGGCGCCGCGCAGCCTCGTGCCGGACGACCTGGCGGCCGTGCCGGTTTCGGGTTTGAGCGTGTCGAGGACCATCGGCCTGCAGGGGCGCGAGAATCTGGATCCGCTGCTGCGTGCTGCCGTCAGCGATGCCATGGAGGACGTGGTGTCGAGGATGCCGGTACCGGTCGAAACGAACCGGAAATTGAAGCGGGTCAAATAATGGAGGCAGCGGGTGTCCGCGCGGGGCGGCCGAGCCTGCTGCAAGGCGCCACCCTAAGTCGCCAGTCTGCCCGGCAGGGGGCCTCGTATGGTCCTGCAATGCGGCGCGCGCGTTGCGCCCGATGCCTGCCTAGTTGGGAATGGTGCAGATATCGGTTGCCGGCTGGGTGTAGCGCTCCGCATAGTCAACGGACATCTGGATCATCGCCTTCGCATGCCCGACAAATCGCCTCAGCGCCTCGCATTTTTCGCGGCAGGCACAGCCCCGGTCATCGATCAGCCGGGATACCGTCACCGCGAGCGCATCGCAGGCATTCACCAGACGCCCCAAGCCCGCCGCGCTGGCGCACTCGCGCAGGCGCATCAGCGCCAGGGCGTAGGCCGCAATCCGCTCTTCGGTCAAATTCTCAGGCTCGGTGAAGCAGTGATGGGAGACGATGTTTCCCATGTCCTTCAGTGCGTCCAGCGCCTCGGCAACCACCATCTCAGGCTTGTCCTGCACCTGATCCATGTAGATGACTGCCGCGGCGCCTATCCGATGTCTGGAAGTCAGATATTGCATGTTGCGCATGGCATATCTCCTGATTGTAGAGATGGCCAGCGGCTTGCTTACGGAGTGGGCTGGCTGGCCTGATTACGACAGGTGTGGCGCAAACTTTAACGTCTGTACCATTGCAGTATGGTTTATTTGTACTGCAATACCTGGATTTTGGTTCCTGTTCATTACCCGGATTTTTCGGGTGATGTGCCGAGGAAACGGCGAGCGGGACCATGCGGGATATGACACGGTTGGGGCAGCTTGGTTCGCAAATTGACGGTGCCCGTTCCAACGGCTTGCGCTGGTGGATCGATGTCCGATCCTTCTGGCCGACAGGCCATGACCTTGCCGGGCCAGTCACTGTGATGCGGCGGCCTGGCTGTTGTAGGTGTCATGCGTGCACCACAGAAAAACGGGGGCGAAGTCCCCGTACGTGGGGATCGAAACGAATCGGTCAGTGACAAGTAAAGGGCTTGTGCGCATGATGCATCGCCTTTTGAAATGCGTTCGAGAAAAACGCGTGTGAATCCTGAAATCCGTACGTATGGTTTCGCTGGATGTTGTGTCTAATCCGCTATCGAGTCTGGTCCATAAGTCCTGCCGGTTCTGTACGACAGCGAACATAGGCGGTTCATTTTGCCGTCAGGCGGAAAGCCTCCGGCATCCCGGATTCGGCATTCCTTGCGCGTCGAACGACCGGGCCCATGCGGGAAGCGTCACCCAAGTCGTCGCCAGGGCGGACGGGTGGTCGGGTTTTCAGATGGACTGCGTTTGATTCCGGCCGAGCGCCTTGGATTTGTACAGGGCCTTGTCGGCCCGCGTCAGCAGGGCATTCAATGAGTCGTCCTTGTCCAGCCAGGCTGATATGCCGATACTGACCGACCAGGTGACAGACTGGCTGGCCATTCCGGCTTCGTGAAATCGGTTCGCAACCAGCAGGGCCTGTTCAAGGTCAGCGTCAGGGAGAATGGCCATGAATTCATCTCCTCCAAAACGCGTGAGCTGGTCCGATCCCCGTAGAGACGCCTTCGCCTGCCTTGAAAACTCGACCAGGATCCTGTCGCCCTCGAGATGGCCGTAGGTGTCGTTGATTTCCTTGAAGTTGTCCAGATCGATCAGCATGATGGCCAGTTTGCCGCCGCGTTGCCTGACACGTGCAATCTCCCGTTCGAGCTCATCCATCGCGGCATTCTTGTTGAGGCACTGGGTCAAGCCGTCGTGGCGGCT
Source organism: uncultured Thiobacillus sp. (assembly GCA_964533095.1). GTDB lineage: Bacteria > Pseudomonadota > Gammaproteobacteria > Burkholderiales > Thiobacillaceae > Thiobacillus. The sequence continues at coordinate 176,756 of CAZHKS010000005.1, forward strand.
GATGAATTCCAGGTCGTGCCTGTGCCTTTCGGAAGCGAGCATGATCAGACTGACCGCTCCCAGCGGGATCGTGATGGCCGGGATCGCGACATAGACAAGTTGCGGGGCCGCGGCGTCGAAAACGCCGGTGGGTGGATCGAAGCCGAGGATCAGCGCACCCAGGCGAACGATGCGCGACCCGATCATGAGCAGCAGCGCAAAGACCAGGACATGGCGCCCCGTCGTTCCGGGCAGCCCTCCGAGGACGAGAAAGAACTGATCCAGAATCACGATGAGCGTGAACAGGACCGAGGTCGCAACGCGCATCCGGATATCGGGTTGAACGTACGTGAACCAGGCAAACAGGGCAATGAACGAGAGTACAAACAGAACCAGCAGCGCCCGGGCGAATTTCGGCGGCACGCCTGCAAACTTCCGGCTGCCGATGTTCATCGTCATGAGGGCAATCAATAGCGTCAGGTTGGCCAGGACGATGCTGAACAGGTCCGGAATATGGCCCCGGGCGATAAAAAGCGGGAAGCACAGCGTGATGAGCAGTGCGCTCACGCTCCATTCGCGCAGGCCCCGAATAGTCCCGGGATAGGTCCTTGCAATGACCAGCAGAACCACGGACATGGCCAGCGCCACGGCAAACGAAATGCCCAGAACGAGTAACGACGGATTCATTTTCGGGAGGTGCGAGTGTTCTGTCGGGGCGATTTCCGGGCCACGGTCCAGGGCAATCCGCAGTTCATGCCCGTCTGGCGGCTGGATATGGCATTTTTAATCGGCGTCTCTGCCTTTTCGACGCCAGTTCAGGCGTTCAATCAGTCGGCCGCCCGCTCACTTTGACGCTTGCTATTTTGAAGGTTTGCGGCAGAGCGGTCCGTCGACCGGATTCTCGACGCTTTCTGCAATCGCTGTCGCGATCTCGTGGACTTCCCCGGGCGAGAAATGCTCGAACAGGCGGCGCGCGATCGGCGGCGAAATGCGGACGGCGCGGGTCGTGCCGTCCGACAGCGTCACATTGACGCCGGCGACATGGTGGCTGATCAGGTCAGCGTCCGATTCGGCGAGCAGCATCTGTTCTTCCATCAGCGAGTCGTACTCGGCTTCGATGGTTTCCTCCAGCGCATCGTCAAGGTCGTCCGGCAGTTCGACCACAAAGCCGTCGATCTCGTCCTGCCGGACCGTGCTGGCGATGCCGTTCCCCGTCGCGAACGCCACGAAACGGTCGCGCAGGGCCTCGTTGAAAAACATGTATTCGAAACTCATTTCATCATCCCTGCTACGCAGCCGCACGCCGTGCGGTCATCAAGAACACCGGGTAGTCCTGCGTCCCGGTCTCGCGTTCCTTGGCAATGCTGAATACCGTCTGGAACCGCACCGCGGCAAACCCCGCCTGTGCGGCACGCTGGCCCAATCCGGTGCGGTCGAAGCCATGATGCACGTCGACCTCGATGCCGTGGAACGAGCCGTCCTCCTGGTCCAGATCGGCGATGCATAGATAGCCGCCCGGGTTCAGCAGGTCGTGGAAGATGCGCAGGATATGGTCGGTGTCGGGCACGTGGTGCAGCGTCATCGACGTGGCGATCAGGTCGAAGCGCTGCGCCGGCGCCGGATCGACGAGCAGGTCCAGCTTCATCGGCGTCATGTTGGGAACGCCCTGTACAGCGATTTTCTCGGCCACCACGTCGAGCATGCCGCCAGAACTGTCCGCCATCAGGATGGTCCCGAGCTCGTCCTTCAAGGGAAACGAAAGCAGGCCGGTGCCGCAGCCATAGTCGAGCGCGCTCATTTTCCTGTTGAGGGGCACGGTCTGCCGGATGGCCTGCGCGATCTTCAGCCCGCGTTCCTGGAATACCGGGTTGTCGTCCCATTGGCGGGCCTTGCTGTCGAAGTGGGCGGCGTCTAACTTGGTGGGCTGGGTGTTGCTCATATTGGTTCAGTGGGTAAATGTCCGGTGGCCGCACGAGTTGATGCAGCCCCTAAAAACTCAAGTATGACGCATTAAGATTTCGCAGCACAGCCGTCCAGCGCATCAGCTTCTCTTCGAACGGCATGGCTGCATGGGCCGGGCTGGTCGAGGGCAGCGTTGCGGTGCGGATGGCGTGTTGTGCGGCAGGCAGGCCGGGCCGCACGAGCCGCCGATAGAGCTCCGCGGCCCTGGCGCCGTTGAAGCAGACCAGGCCGATGTCCGGATGGTCTTCGAAGAAGGAAGCGAAATCATTCGGTACCACGCTCGAATGCACAATCGCGGCGTCGAGGCTGCCCGGTCGTTGCGCGGCGGCGCAGATGTCCCACAGGGCGATTCCATTCTGGACGAGGCGTTGCCCGCGTTCCGCGTAGGGCAGGTCCGGGCCGGCGTCGAACAGATGCCCCATGATCTTCCAGAATACGTTGCGAGGCTGGGCGTAATACTGCTGCCGCTGCAGCGAGGCCTGCCCGGGCAGGCTGCCGAGGATCAGCACCCGCGCGTGCGCGTCGGCGATGGGGGGGAAACCTTTGTCTCGCATTGCCAGAGTGAAATTGAAGTCTGACCGTTCTGTTTCAGGACATATGTTTGCAAAGCTACCATCACGGCAGGCCGAGCCGTTGAAACTGATTCGAGCTTGGCCCCATTGGCGCGCGGATTTGTTCGATTGTCCACGGATTTCATTGGGAATCCAGGCTGATGAAACACGGTTCCCTCGGTAGACACCGATGTGCCGGGCTGACGTGGCTCCATGCTGCGTCATGTCCGCAGGATTCGGCGCCACAACAAATAATTACGGGGACCGAAGTCCCCGTAATGGGCTAGAACGTGAACGCTGTCACTTCATCTGGATCAGTTCGACACGACGGTTCTGGAAGCGACCGTCATCAACAGCATTGTCGGCCACCGGCTGGGATTCGCCATAACCCTTGGCTGTCAGGCGGCCTGCGGCAATGCCCTTGCTGATCAGGTAATCGCGAATGGTTTGAGCACGTTTCTGGGACAGATCCATATTGTATTGGTCACTGCCGCGGCTATCGGTGTGGCCTGCAACTTCGATGTCCACATTGCCCCATTGTTCCAACTTGGCGACATCCTTGTCGATGATGGCGATGTCTTCCTGACGCAGGGTGGCCTTGTCGAAATCAAAATTCACGCCCACCAGCACCAGTTTCTGCGGCACCGGTGCGGGTTCAGGCGCGACGTGAGCTGGTGCAAGCGCGGCAGCGGGTGCGATATAAGCCGGCGCGGGCACTGGCGCCGGCGCTGGCGTGGGCTCAGGCGCTGCAGCAACCGTCGAGGGCGCCGTGGGTACCGGGCAAGGGGTACCGAGAAGCTCACGGGCAGGGCAGCCGATCGTCCTGAAAAGCTCGTAGCCGACCGTTTTCCCGGTTGAACTGGCTGCGTTGGAAGGATCGTAAAAATGACCTCCTGCCGCGTGAGCAGAGACAACTCCGGCAGACATCAAAATCGCGCCGAGCGTGCTGAAGAGTAAGGGCGGTGTGCGCATGATCAAGTTCCTATGAATGTGAGCGTTCGAGAAAAATTCGAAGGGCATCTTGAAATCGTGCTTCCAGATGTTTGCTGTCCCATTCACCAAGGCTAAGTTAGAACGTCCGCCGGTTCCGTGCGCTATCGAACATAGAGCCGCCTTTTTTTCAATCGGATTTGAAGAATCCTCCGCAATTCGGCCTGCGAGTGCCTGAAACCGCTCATAACCATGCACGGCAGAATGATCCCGGTGCGGAATCCTTTCGCGCCCAGGATGATTTCTAGCTCAGACCGAGTTCAAAACACTTGAGGCGCACATCCACGCTGAGCGACAGCACCGTCAGCGCGGTGGCCGCCGTGCGGCCCTCGGCGCTGGCGCGGAAAAGATGCGGCGTCATCGCCAGCAGGTCGGCGATCTGCCCGGCATGGGTCAGTTCGATGGTGAAGCGCAGCGTCTGCGTCGGCAGGCGGCTGAAGCCCGCCGGCGTCGGCGTCTCCGCCGTGCGTTCCGGCTTCAGGCTGGGATAGATGATCTCGCGCAGTTCGCGCAGATGGTCCGGCCCGGCGTCGACCTGCAGCAGGCGGCCACCCGGCTTCAGCACCCGGGCAAACTCCGGATACACGGGGAAGCCGAACAGGCACAGCACGCGATCGAGCGTGGCCGGCAGCACCGGCAGGTGGGCGTTGCTGCCCACCACCCAGCCGGGCCGCCTGTCCTGCTTCGCCGCCGCCAGCACCGCCCACTTGGAAATATCCAGCCCCAGAATCGCCAGTGTTTGCTCGTCCGGCACCGTGGCGGCCAGCTCGCGCAGGTAATAGCCCTCGCCACAGCCGGCATCGAGACAGCTGCTTGTTCTGTCAGCGGGCAGATCGGCCAGCACGGCGCGGCTCACCGCCGCGGCAATCGGCTGGTAAAAGCCGGCCGCCAGAAAGCGCCGCCGCGCCGCGATCATTTCCTTGCTGTCGCCCGGGTCGCGCGAGCGCTTGTGCTGAACCGGCAGCAGGTTCGTGTAGCCCTGGCTGGCGATATCGAAACTGTGACCGGACATGCAGCGCCAGGCGGCGCCGTGGCGATGCAGGGGGGTGCCGTCGAGCGGGCAGGCGAGCGCCTGGAAAGGGGTGATGCCCATTGTGTTTCCGATGCCGGTCGCTGGTTATCCTGTCGCTAGCCGATCAACGCCCGGCGGCCGTAGATGAAGAATATCAGGATGATCAGCGTCACGATCCAGCCCAGTATGTAAACGACCATGGCGTGCTTCGCCTTTTCCTTTTCCATCCACGTGCGCGGGTGGATGCCCTTGATCATGAACACCAGCTTGCATGCAAGGTTCACGCACACCAGGTTGATGGCCAGCAACAAGCCCGCACCCAGGGCGAGGTCGAATTCCCCATGGCCCAGCATCAGTCCGAGCGTGACCGCAGGCGGAAGCAGGGCCACTGCTACCATCACGCCCACCAGCACGCTCGACAGTCCGGTGGTCAGCGACAGCGCCGCAGCGGCGCCCGAGGCCAGTGCCAGCGCCACCGAATCCAGCCCGACCTGAGTGCGCGAAGCAAGCTCCGGACTTGAATGATCGAATGGCCAAATTGCGGCGATCCCGACAGACAGGGCAATGGCTACAGCAATGCCAGCCGCGCCGGTCAGCACCGATTTTCGCATCAGGGAAACATCTCCCAGGGCGGTGCCCAGGCCCAAGGCCAGGTTGGGGCCCAGCAGGGGGGCGATCACCATGGCGCCGATCACCACCGCCACGTTGCTTTCGATGAGGCCGATCGCCGCCACCACGGTTGAAAGCGACACCAGCACTATGAAGTTCAGGTCCAGCCGTGCATTTTTTTCAACGCCTTCATACAGGGATTCGCGTGCAGCGGTCGCCGCATCCTCTTCCTTGCGTTCTTCTTCCGAGGGCTTGGGCAGAGCGATTTCAACCGGCAGGACCACGATCCGGGCGGAAGTCTGGACGCCGAGCAGCGTCTGCAGGGAATCCAGCACAGGTTGCAGCTTGTCGTCTGCCACCAGCAGGCGCATCGGCTGCAGCCCGTCTTCTCCCACTGTGCCCACGCGGTAGTCGGCCACCTCGTGCTTTTCGGCGATGGCCGAAACCGTGTCCGTACAGCCCGCGTCGGCGATTACCTCAACGTATTTCATGTTTGGCCTCTGTCTGTCAGGCAGCCTGCCTGGATTGGATTCCATCTCGCTGGAGAATGGCCAGCGGACATGCCCAGTCAGGCCGCGGGTACATTGCCGACACGGAATTCACACCGGGACGCCCAATGCCGCCTGCATCGCCTGCTCGGATACCGGGTAGGTCAGCACGGCATGGATGGGGAACAGTTCCAGCAGCTTGCCGATATGGTCTTCTTCACGCGGATGCATGAACACGATCGTCTTCGCCTGCGGCGCAAAGCGTTGCAGGGACCGGATGGTGACGTCCAGATTGGAGACGTTGGCGCCGGCGTAATTGTTGCCCCAGCCGTAGATGAACTCCCCCACGAAGAAATCAGGCGGCTGCTTCTGCATCGCCCGGTGGAGATTGCGGGCGCTGTCGAAACGTTCCGCCGCAATGCCAAGTTTCCGATACAGGGCGCTGAAATCGGGGTGAAAGGGGGACTCGATCAGGGAGAAAAGGGTTTTCATGGAGGTGCAGTGTGCCAGTCAACGGTTGACGTCGACAATCACCCGGCCCCGCACCTCGCCGTCGAGCAGCCTCGACGCGAGGGGAATCACCTCGGCCAGGCCGACTTCCTGGCTGATCGTGGCCAGCTTCGCAATATCGAGATCGCTGCCCAGGTGTTGCCAGGCCTCGAGTCGCTCTGGCCGGGGGCACATCACGCTGTCGATGCCCGCCAGCGTCACGCCGCGCAGAATGAACGGGGCGACCGTGGCCGGAAAATCCATGCCGCCCGCCAGCCCGCAGGCCGTGACGACCCCACGGTATCGGGTCGTCGCGCAGACATTCGCCAGCGTGTGGTTGCCGACCACATCCACCGCGCCGGCCCAGCGCTCCTTGCCCAGAGGCTTGCCGGGCGTCGCGAACGCCGCACGATCCAGCACCTCCACCGCACCCAGGCGCTTGAGGTATTCGGCTTCCGCCGGCCGGCCGCTCACTGCGACGACGCTGAAACCCAGCCGGCTCAGCACCGCCGTCGCCACACTGCCCACGCCGCCTGCCGCGCCGGTCACGAGAATCTCCCCGTGTGCGGGCGTCACGCCATGCCGCTCCAGCGCCATTACACACAGCATCGCGGTATAGCCCGCGGTGCCAATGGCCATCGCCTGCTGCGGCGTGAACTGCGCTGGCAACGGCACCAGCCAGTTGCCGTTCACGCGCGCCTGCTGCGCAAGGCCGCCCCAATGCGTTTCGCCCACCCCCCAGCCATTCAGGATCACCGCGTCGCCCGCCTTGTAATCGGGGTGTGTCGAGTGTTCCACCGTGCCGGCCAGATCGATGCCGGGCACCATCGGAAACGCGCGCACCACCGGCCCCTTGCCGGTGATGGCCAGTGCGTCCTTGTAGTTGAGCGTCGAATGGCTCACCCGCACCGTCACATCGCCCTCGGGCAATCGCCCCTCGTCGAGGTCCGTCAGTGCGGCGCGATAACCCACCTCGTCCTTCTCGATCAATATGCCTTTGAACATGGCGGTTCGTTTCTCCGTGAAAGCTGGATGAGCTGCCGGCAGCCGGTCAGGGTTGACCAGGCAAGTCGGCGTCAAGCGTGCAGGCGGCGGCGACCGCAAACAAGCGATGACGGATTTCGTTCATTGGCCTGCAATGGGCCGATTGGCCGCCCGCTCAGACTTGCATTCGTATTCTCCCATCTCGTACTCCCTGCACACCCATGGCCGGTTTTCGTAAATCGTGCATTTGAATGTGCTGCGGTCGAGGGCCGCACACCAGCCATCTTCCAGGCGAGCCATGGTCTGGCAGCCCCACTGGTCCAGTTTCACAAAATGATCGGGTACGGCGGTGTCGGTAATCAGCATCACTTCCAACCTGCAGCAATAGGCCTTGCAGTTTGAGCAGTTCACTTCGGGCTCAGGCAAGGGGAGCATTTCGGTTGTCATGAATCAGGTTTCATTTTGCTTGAGGGAGATAAAGCGGGGGCAGGCCCTGTTGCTTTTTTTCTGTTCGAACAAGGCAGACGACAGGCCAAGTCTAAACGCAAGACCGGGATTGCCCACGGTCGGGCTGCTGCCGTTGATCCTTGACCGCCAGGGCAAACAGGGGTTGGCCCCGATTGCCCGTCTGCAGCCTGTCCTGAGCCGGGCCCAAGGGCGCACCACGCACGAAACGGCTGCTTGCCGTCCATCCTTCGCATGTCGAAGGACGGGTTCAGTGACCCGCAATTTCCGATGCCGTCAGCGCCGAACGGGCCTATTTCCGTCCGAAAAGCATGCGCATCAGCGTATTGTCGTGCTTGATGTAGTGGTGATACAAGGCAGCCACGGTGTGCAGGCCGATGAGGAAATAGCCTGTTGTGCCCACGGTTTCATGCAATTCCTTGATCTGCTTTGAGAGATCCTTGTTTTCGCCGATCAGTGGAGGCAGTTCCAGGCCGAAGAAGGGGATCGGTTTTCCTGCGGCACTCAGCATCAGCCAGCCGGTCAACGGCATGCCGATCATCAGCAGGTAGAGCGCCAGATGCAACAGCTTGGAAGATTGCAGTTGCAGACGCGGCGGCTCCGGGACGATGGCGGGCGTGGGACCGGACAGGCGCGCCGCCAGGCGTAGCCAGACCAGTGCGAACACCAGCAGGCCGAGCATGAAGTGCCAGGTCATCAGCCCATCGCGCAGCGCACTGCCTTTCTCGAACAGCTCATGCAAATTGACGGCTGCGTACACGCCGATGAACAGCAGCACCATTATCCAGTGGATACCGATGGTCAGGCTGCCGTAGCGGCTTGCAGGGTTTATTCCGTTCGAGGGCATCATTTTCCTTTGCGCAAGTTCAGCAGATGTTATTCAGGTTTCAGCGTGGCATGAACCCGGCCCGGTTTGCGCGGGACGAGAGATGGAACGAGAAGATATTAGGAGTTCCATATCTTAGACCAAAAACAAAAACGGGTCTGGAATCAAGCATTGCGGCCCGGCCGGCTCGACGTGAGCCAGTCGGGTAACTGCGGTTGATCCTGGTCGCCTGAGTAAACGGGGTCTGAACTGACTCCGATCATTTGCGTTGATTATTGACCTGACAGCCACCGGGAAGGGGCACCGTGGCCCGGGCCCTTCAGCCATCAGCGCCCAGCGACGTGCTGATTCCCTGGCGGTAGGGCGTCGCCTGCAGGCCCCATGCAGATTCGATCTTGCTGCTGTCGAAGCGATAGTCATACTCGAACTGATACATCATTTCATCGTTTTCACGCAGCACCGGCATGAACAGGCCCATGAGCTTCAACATCCAGCGGGGCGCGACCTGCATCTTGAACGGGCGTCCCGCCAGATCGCATGCCAGGCGCACGAAGTCCGCGCCCGTCAGCGGCTCCCTGGTGGTAGGCAGATGCCACGTCTGGCCGTATGCCTCCGCCGACCGTGCCAGTTCAGCGACTGCCCGGCCGGCGTCGGGCGTATACGTAAAGGTATGCACGGTATCCGGATTGCCGATCCACTGCGGCGTCTTGCCGGCCTTGAGGCGCTCGAACACCGTCGCGTGGGGAAAGCTCTGAACGGCGCCGGGGCCATAGAAATCGGCCGACCGCACGATCATCGCCTGCAGGTTGCCGCTGCGCATCTCGTCCAGCAGCATCGTCGCGATCCTGGCCCTGACCTCGCCCTTCCGGCTGATCGGGTTGAAGGGCGTATCCTCCGTCATCATGCCGTCCACCCGGCCATAGGCATACACGTTGTCGAAAAACACCAGGCTTGCGCCATGCTGCCTGCAGGCGTCGATCGCATTGCGCATCACCTGCGGCCATTGCGCCTGCCAGACAGACGCGTCGTATTTCAAGCCGGCCACCAGATACACCACCTGGCTGCCGGCCACGGCATCGGCCGTTGCCTGGGCATCCAGAAGATCGGCCACGCATGTTTCGTCGGTCGGGTTGACCTTGCGGGGATGCCGGCTCACCTGCCGGATGTCTGACGTATGCGCAGCCAGCGCTTGCGAAAGCTCCCGGGCAATAACGCCGTTGGCGCCTAGTATCGTATGCATGGCTCTCTATCTTTCTCCAAAGTGTTGCTGATGCTACATGCCATGATGCCCTAATCATGACAGCGAAGATGCCAGCGCATCCTTGTCGTTGGGTGTCGAATGGCTCAGCCGACGGCAGACAGCGTTGCTGGCTGACAGTCGGCCAGAGAGAAGTGTTAGATTCAGCATGCGATAGTTTCTTGATTGCTAGCATGAAGAATTGCTTTGGCACAGGAAAGTCGGGGTCTGGCCTCGCAATGCAAGGCCAGCCCCCGTTGTTCTGTGACCCCGTAGTGCTTAGCGTGCAAGACCAACAATCAGACCGACACAATCAGGTTTCATTGAAACATGTCATGCCCACAGGTTTCATTTCACGTTCCCGCAATTCGCAGAAATCCATTTGCCTGTCATTTCGTTGACTACGGTGCCTTGTCCGGAATTGACCTGCATGATTGTTGTGCCCCTGATGCTTTCACGCGACAAGGCTTCGATCTTCATCACGCCACTATGTGCTTCACCGCCGGAACACTGGATTTTGTATTCGGCTTTTGTCGGGGTTGCGGTGACAACCGTGCTCTTGCAGCTCGCTTCTTCATCCTGTGCCTTGAATGGCCGGTCCAATTCATCCTTGGTGATGCATGACTGAATCGTATGCGTGGCCGCTTTCCGGTTTTTAAACATCGCCATCATTTTTGCACGCTGGTCGGGTGGCATTTGTTTCAGGACATCAGCGGGAATGGGGGAGCCATTCATATCCGTTTTGGAGCTGACTTCCCACAGCCCTGGTTTGATGTCCAGGGGTGCCGCATAAACCGTGAGTGTGGACAGCAGCAACAGGGCGCCAAGTGCCGGTTTGATTCCTTGAGTCAACATAGCAAAACTCCTTGTAGGTGATCAGCGTATCCAGTGATGACATCTTGAAAAATGAGACGATTTGCAGGTGGAGTATGCGCCCGTTCGGAACGCGCTACCTGGTTGCATGACAGACATGATTTAAAGGGGCGAGGCGCGAATAATTTCCATGTCAAAAATCAATTCGAACCTGGCCCTTTGATTCTTAAAACTGTTGTTCGCACGGTACGCCATCGAAATCACCATCCATTTTGACGTTTGGGCAATTATTCAGAAAAAACTCCGCCTCTGCGAAAGAAGTCATTTGCGAGCAATGGGTTCGACCGTCGCAATGGAAGGAGCTGGGGGCTGCTGTCTCGCGAGATGGTGCTTCGTATGCTGTTTGTGGCGCGGCGCGGTGGGTGTACTCGTTATAACCGTAGGCGCCCAAGGCAATCACCAATCCTAGCGGAATGAGCCGCCCCGGCAGACCGGGTTTGTGGGGGCGTTTAGCAGGTTCGCTCAGGCGATAAGGTTTTTCGGTCGGGCGGGGTGGGACACACAATGCTCTTTGCCTGCTGCTTCCCGTCCTTGCCGATGCCGATCTCGAAGGAAAGACGTTCACTGAGCTGGGGCCGCTGACCGTCCCTGGGAAAGGCGGAGATGTGGGCGAAGACTTCCGGCCCGCCCTGAGTGGGCGTGATGAATCCAAAGCCGCGATCATCGTTCCATTTTGTAAGCGTGCCGTCTATGCGCATAAGTATTTGAGCATGGCCCCTTTAGTTTTTACGTTTTTCAGCATGGCAAGTCGCTTTCCCGGTTGCGCGTTCCGCCCTTCGCTCAATCCAGCGCGCTTTTTAGCGTATGCCACTGGATCGGCGCGGGCCGCGTGTTATCCAATACCTCGGCCTGCTTGCGTTTGGCGTATTCCTCCGCACGCTGCAAGAGTTTCTGAAGATCGGCGTTGGCAATGCGGGTCTGTTCCGCCATCTCGTCGGCAGTCAGAGGCGCGTCGATCAACCGCACCTCGATACGCAGAACGGCAGGATATTTTTCGGTCAGCGCCTGAAGGATCGCGTCGAGCTTCTTGCCGGGCAGACCGTAGCGTAGCTGCCGGGTGAGAAACAGCCGCAGAATTGCCCCGTCGCCCGGGTTGGCGCGGTTGTTGATCACCGCCGCCTCCTTCTGCAGCCAGCCACGCAGCCGCAGCGGCGTGATCTCGACGCCGGGATTCAAGATGGCGATGTGGATTTGTCCCGAAGCCATGGGGAACTCCTGTGATGCAAAAGCGGCATTGTGCAGAAGATCTGCGGGCAGGGCCAAGAATACTGATGGCCACTTGGTGTGGGGTTTTATGATTTAGGCGGATCTCATCTACTACTTCGACTGGACAACTATTAATTCTTCTAACCACAATTTCCTCGATGCGTTGGCGTGCCCAGCCGTCATGGGAACCCATGAAGTTGAGGAACGCTCGCTTTGTGGCTTTAACTTCATATGGTTGGAATAGCTTCCAAAGAAAAGTGCGCATGGAGTGGTCAGGGAAATGGGGTCACAGGGAAAAGTAGTAATGGGATCAGACACCATTTTCTTTCATCATTGATGAACCGGCGTAGCCGACAGCTTGACGCCTAGTGCGTGCAGCAGCTTGAGCATGGTGTCGTAGCGTGGTTTGGCACCGGGCGTCAGCGCTTTGTACAGGCTTTCGCGTCCCAGCCCAGCATCCTTGGCGAGTTGTGCCATGCCGCGGGCGCGGGCCACGTCGCGCACGGCAGTCAGGAAGACATCGGGGTTTGGGTCATCCAGTGCGGCGGTGATGTATTCCGCGATGGTTTCCTCGTTGTCGAGATAGTCGGCGGCGTCGAAGGTGGAAAATTTGGCCATGGTTTACTCCTTGTCCAGTGCACGCGCCATTTCAATGGCGCGTTTGATGTCGCGCTTCTGCGTGAACTTGTCGCCGCCCAGCAGAAGCAGATAGATCACTTCGCCGCGTCGGGTGTAGTAGACCCGATAGCCCGGCCCGAAGTGGATGCGCATTTCGGAGACGCCCTCGCCAACCGGTTCGCAGTCGCCAAAGTTGCCGTGTTCGGCGGAGCGGATGTGGTGGATGATCCGGGCGCGTCCCAATTTGTCCTTCAGGGCCGAAAGCCAGGCATCGAACTCTCCTGAACGCAGAAAGGTGTTCATGCTTCAATGTATCCAATCGGATACAGAATTGCAAGGCTGTTATCAAGGGCCGGCATAAAAAAGCGCGACTGATTGCTCAGTCGCGCTCGGAACGACGGATAAGGTCATTCGTGCTTTGATCGTTCGACAGGCTCACGATCAACACGAACGTCGTCCTTTTGGCTTAATCAGCCCGGCTGCATCGCCAGCAACCCATTCAACCGCCGCACGAAGCTGGCCGGATCGTCGAGCTGGCCGCCTTCCGCCAGCAGGGCCTGCTCGAACAGCAGGTTGGCCCAGTCCTTGAACCGGTCTTCGTCGGACTCGCTGTTGAGCCGCGTGACGAGGGCGTGGGTCGGGTTGATCTCCAGCGTGGGCTTGACCGTGGGTGCGGCCTGGCCGGCGGCCTTCAAGAGGCGTTCGAGGTTGGCGCTCATGTCGCCTTCGCCGGTGACGAGGCAGGCCGGCGAGTCGGTGAGGCGGTGAGTGACGCGGACGTCCTTGACGCGCTCGCCGAGCGTGGACTTGATGCGCTCGACCAGCGGCTTCAAGTTGTCCTCGGCTTCCTTCTGCGCGGTCTTCTCGGCTTCGTCTTCGAGCTCGCCGAGGTCGAGGCCGCCCTTGGCGACGGACTTGAGCGGCTTGCCGTCGAACTCGGTGAGGTTGCCGGTCAGCCATTCGTCGACGCGGTCGGACAGCAGCAGGACCTCGATGCCTTTCTTGCGGAAGATTTCGAGGTGCGGGCTGTGCTGGGCGGCGGCGAAGCTGTCGGCGGTGATGTAGTAGATCGCGCTCTGGCCTTCCTTCATGCGGCCGATGTAGTCCTTGAGCGAGACGACCTGGGCGTCGGTGTCGGTATGCGTGGAGGCGAAGCGCAGCAAGCCGGCGATCTTCCCCTTGTTGGCGAAGTCCTCGCCCGGGCCTTCCTTCATGACCTTGCCGAAGGCGTTCCAGAACTTGGCGTATTGCTCGGGCTGGTTCTCGGCCAGGTCTTCCAGCAGGCCCAGCACCTTCTTCACCGAGCCGTTCTTGATGGCGTCGATGTCGCGGCTCGACTGCAGGATTTCGCGCGAGACGTTCAAGGGCAGGTCGGCCGAGTCGATCACGCCGCGGACGAAGCGCAGGTATTGCGGCATCAGCTGCTCGGCGTCGTCCATGATGAAGACGCGGCGCACGTAGAGCTTGATGCCGTGCCGCTTCTCGCGGTCCCACAGGTCGAACGGCGCGTGCGAGGGCACGTAGAGCAGCGAGATGTATTCCTGCTTGCCCTCGACGCGGTTGTGCGACCAGGCGAGCGGCGGCTCGAAGTCGTGGGCGACGTGCTTGTAGAACTCGTTGTACTCGTCTTCGGTGACGTCCTTCTTGGCGCGCGCCCACAGGGCGGAGGCCTTGTTGACGGTCTCGTCCTCGTCGGTGGGGGTCTCGACGCCGTCCTTCCATTCCGTCTTCTTCATCACGATGGGCAGGGTGATGTGGTCGGAATAGGTGCGGATGACCGACTTGATCTTCCAGTCGGAGAGGAATTCGTCCTCGCCTTCGCGCAGATGCAGCACGATCTCGGTGCCGCGCGTGGGCTTGTCGACGGTTTCCAGCGTGTAGTCGCCGGCGCCTTCGGATTCCCAGCGCACGCCGTGCTCGGACGTGAGGCCGGCGCGGCGGGTGGTCAGCGTCACGCGGTCGGCGACGATGAAGGCGGAATAGAAGCCGACGCCGAACTGGCCGATCAGCGCGGCGTCCTTCTTCTGGTCGCCTGACAATTGCGAGAAGAATTCGCGGGTGCCGGATTTTGCAATCGTGCCGATGTGCTCGATGACTTCCTGCCGGCTCATGCCGATGCCGTTGTCGGAGATTGTCAGCGTGCGCGCCTCGCGGTCGAAGGCGACGCGGATCTTGAGGTCGGGGTCGTTCTCGAACAGCGCGCCATCCGACAGCCCTTCGAAGCGCAGCTTGTCGGCGGCGTCGGAGGCGTTGGAAATCAGTTCGCGCAGGAAAATGTCCTTGTTGGAATACAAGGAATGGATCATCAGCTGCAGCAGCTGTTTGACTTCGGCCTGGAAGCCCAGGGTTTCTTTGGTGGTGGCGGACATACCTTTATCTCCCGTCAAATACAAACAAGGTGGACGGGAAGTGGGGGCGGGGGTGGCGGGTTTCAAGGGCCGGGGTGTAAGGGAAACACTGAACGGGTCTTGCCTAGGGCATACCCGGGTGGATACAGGCTTCGACAGGCTCAGCCCGAACGGTGGTTAGGTCAGGTGTAAGCCAAAGCTTAATTCTTTAGCCCGTTCGCCCTGAGCCTGTCGAAGGGCATGTATGCACGATGGCGGAGGACAGCTCCGCCGCGTTTACTTCTGCTTCGTCAACAGCGCCAGCAATTCCACCTGCGCGCTGTAGGCCTTGGCACGGCGCTTGGCGCGGCGGCGGTAGCTGCCATCGGACAGCATGTCCCAGGCCTGCACGTTGTCGCGCAGGTAGGGCTTCAGGCCCTCGGCGATCACGCGTTTCTTCAGCTTGGGGTTGAGGATGGGGAAACCGGTCTCGATGCGGCGGAAGAAGTTGCGGTCCATCCAGTCGGCCGACGACAGGAACACCTTCTCGTCGCCGCCGTTCCTGAAATAGAAGATGCGCGTGTGTTCGAGAAAGCGCCCGACCACCGAGCGCACGCGGATGTGTTCGGACAGCCCGGGAATGCCGGGCCTGAGCGCGCACACGCCGCGGATGATGAGATCGATCTTCACCCCGGCCTGGCTGGCGGCGTAGAGCGCGGCGATGACCTGCGGCTCCAGCAGCGCGTTCATCTTGGCGATGATGGCGGCGGGCTTGCCGGCGGCTGCCAGTTCGGCCTCGTGGTTGATGGCGGCGACGACCTCGCTGTGCAGGGTGAACGGCGACTGCCACAGGCGTTTCAGCTTGCCGGCCTTGCCCAGCCCGGTGATCTGGGTGAACAGGCTGCCGACGTCGGCAGTGATCGTCTCGTCGGCGGTCAGCAGGCCGAAGTCGGTGTACAGGCGCGCGGTGCGGGCATGGTAGTTGCCGGTGCCCAGGTGGGCGTAGCGGCGCAGTTCGCCGTCTTCGCGGCGGATGACCAGCGCCAGCTTGGCGTGGGTCTTGTGGCCGACGACGCCGTAGACGACATGGGCGCCGACTTCCTCCAGCTTGGCGGCCCAGTTGATGTTGGCTTCCTCGTCGAAGCGCGCCATCAGCTCGACCACCACGGTGACTTCCTTGCCCGACTGCGCGGCGCGGATCAGCGCCTGCATCAGCTTGGAGTCGGTGCCGGTGCGGTACACCGTCTGCCGCATGGCGACGACGTGGGGGTCGGCGGCGGCCTGCTCGATGAAGTCGATCACCGGCTGGAAGGACTCGAAGGGGTGGTGCAGCAGGATGTCGCCCTTGCGGATCTGCGCGAAGATGTCCTCGTCCTTGGCCAGCCGCGCGGGCAGGGCGGGGACGAAGGGGGCGAACTTGAGGTCGGGCCGGTCGACCCAGTCGGGCACCTGCATCAGGCGCACCAGATTGACCGGTCCCTGTTCCTGGTAGAGATCGTCGGCTTCAAGCTCGAACTGCGCCAGCAGGAAGGACGCCATCGATGCCGAGCAGTTGTCGGCCACTTCCAGCCGCACAGCCGCGCCGAAGTGGCGCTGCGGCAGCTCGCCCTGCAGCGCCTGTCGCAGGTTCTTGGTTTCCTCGTCGTCGACGAAGAGGTCGGAGTTGCGGGTGACGCGGAACTGGTAGCAGCCCTGCACCGTCATGCCGGCGAACAGCTCGCCGACGTGGGCGTGCAGGATCGACGACAGGAACACGAAGCCGTATTCGCAGCCGGCGATTTCTTCCGGCAGGCGGATGACGCGCGGCAGCGAGCGCGGCGCCTGCACCACGGCGGCGCCGGAGTTGCGGCCGAAGGCGTCGCGCCCGGACAGCTCGACGGCGAAGTTGAGACTCTTGTTGAGCACGCGCGGGAAGGGGTGCGAGGGATCGAGTCCGACCGGGGTGAGCACCGGCATCAGTTCGCGGAAGAAATAGTCGCGAATCCAGGCCGCCTGGATTTCGTCCCAGTGCGTGCGGCGGATGAAGCGGACGCCGTGCTCGGCCAGTTCGGGGATGATCGCCTTGTTGAACAGTTCGTATTGCCGGGCGGCCAGCGCATGCGCCGTCTCCGATACCGCGCGGAACTGCTGGCGCGGCGTGAGGCCGTCGGCCGAGCGCTGGGTGGAGTTGGCGCGGATCTGTTCCTTGAGCCCGGCCACGCGCACTTCGAAGAACTCGTCCAGGTTGCTCGAGACGATGCAGAGGAAGCGCAGTCGCTCCAGCAGTGGCATGGAAGGGTCGTCGGCCTGGGCCAGCACGCGGCGCTGGAAAGCGAGGATGCCGAGCTCGCGGTTGATAAGGGTATCGGGGCTGGGCAAATTCATGATGGATTTATTCGTGGTGTGCTTCAATGATAAACGCCCGTGTTAGCCCTGACATGACAGTTATATGACAACGCCGCCGCCGATGGAAATCGAACTCAAGCTGGCGCTGCCGCCGCAGCAGGTTGCGGACTTTCTGAAGCGGATGGCCCGGCGCCGACCCGCGCCGGAGCAGCAGGCCATGCTTACCCGTTATTACGACACGCCGGATTTCGCCTTGAGCGCGCAGGGCGTGGCCTTGCGCGTGCGGCGGGTGGGGCGCCGCTGGCTGCAGACGCTGAAGACCGAGGGCGAGCGGCAGGGCGGGCTGTCGCGGCGCGCCGAGTACGAGATGCCGGTGGGCCGGGGGGCGCCGGACTGGAACCGTTTTCCGTCGGAGGCGTGCGCCTATGTGCCGGAGGCGCTGCGTGCGCACCTGGTGCCGGTGTTCGAGACACATTTCCGCCGCACCGTCTGGCTGATTGCCGGCAAGGGCGGCGCGCAGATCGAGGTCGCGCTGGACGTCGGCGAGGTCGTGGCAGGCGAACGCAGCCAGCCGATCTGCGAGATCGAGCTCGAACTTAAGGCCGGCCGGGAGGATGCGCTGTTCGCGCTGGCGCTGGACTGGGCCGCGGCGTTCGATTGTCTGCCGTTCGACCTCAGCAAGGCCGAGCGCGGCGTGCGCCTGGCGCACGGCGTGGAGGCGGAGCCGGTGAAATCCGCGCCGCTGGCGCTGGATGACGGCATGAGCGTGGAGGACGGCTTCGCTGCGATCGTCCAGGCGTGTCAGGCACAGTTCCAGGCCAATCTGCCGGGGGTGCTGGCGTTCGACGATGTCGAGTATGTGCATCAGGCGCGGGTGGCGCTGCGGCGGCTGCGTGCGGCGACCAGGCTGGCCCGCAATGTCTGCGTGCTGCCCCCCGACCTGCTGGAAGGCTTGCGCAGACTGGCTGCGGCACTCGGTCCGGCGCGCGACTGGGACGTGCTGTGCGGCGAAACCCTGCCGGCAATCGCGCCGCATTATCCGGACCCGGACGGCTGGCAGCGTGGCATGGCGGCGCTGCAGGCGCACCGTGGCGCGCAGCGCGAAGCGATGCTGGAAGCCGTCCGGGCGGCGCGCCCGGGCGCCTGGTTGCTGGCGATGCAGCGCTGGCTGATGCGGCACGGCTGGCGTGGGGCGCCGGAAGCGCAGCGTTTCGTCCAGCTTTCGCCGCTCGATGCCTGGGCGCGCCGGGCGCTGCAGAAAGGCCATCGGCCCATTGTTCGCGGCGCACGTGCATTCGACCAGTTGTCGCCGCTCCAGCGCCACGCCCTGCGCATCGCGATCAAGCGCCAGCGTTATGCGGCCGAATTTTTCCAGACCCTGTTCGAGGGTCACTCCGCAGGACGCGCGCGGCGGCAGGCGCGTTATCTGGCCGTGCTGCGCACCGCCCAGGCGCGCCTGGGGCTGGCCAACGACGCGCATATCGCATCGGGTCTGCTGGCGGCGACACGTGGGGAGGCGGGCCAGATGGGGGACTTTTCCCTCGGCTGGCTGGCGGCGAAACAGGTCGAGGTAGCGGGCGGCGAGACCGCCGGCCTGGCGCGCGCGCTGCTGGAATTGAAGCCTTACTGGTAGATTCGAGGATAAGACAGCGCGCCGTGCAACGGACTCCCGCATGCGTCGCAAGCCAGACATTAATAAAAAGGAAACCGGATGGAAATCATTTTGTGGCGACACGCCGAGGCCGATGACACGGTCCCCGATCTCAAGCGCGAACTCACCGACAAAGGCCGCAAGCAGGCGTCGCGCATGGCCGACTGGCTCAATCCGCGGCTGCCGCAGGACATCAGGATACTGGTGAGCCCGGCCACCCGCACCCTGCAGACTGCGCAGGCGCTGGGACGCGAATACGAGCAGGCGTCGGCCTTGGCGCCGGGACGCCGGGCGGAGGACGTGCTGGCCGCCGCGGCCTGGCCGGACGCGGCGAGGCCGGTATTGATCGTCGGCCACCAGCCCACGCTGGGACAGGTGGCGATGCAGCTGCTCGCCGGGCAGGCGGGCGATCTGGCGGTGAAGAAAGGGAGCATCTGGTGGTTCCAGGGCCGCGAGCGGGCCGGGCAATTGCAGGTGGTTTTGCGCGCTGTGGCCACGCCCGACTGGTTATAATCCCCCGCGTGATGATCCAACCCTTACAGACCCGGCAGATTCCGGCCATGCAGACGAGGTGCGTCGAGTGGCGGGCTGGCTGAGCAGCCTGCGCGACCTGATCGCGGAGGCGAGTCCGTTGCGCCGCTTCACGCTCGCCCTGGTGGTGCTGCTGCCGCTGGCGGCGCTGACGGCGGCCTATGTATGGCTCAATCCGCCGGTCTATCGCGTGCTCTATCCGCAGCTTTCCGATCGGGCGGGCGGCGAGGTCATCGCCGCGCTCGAACAGCTCAATATTCCCTATCACCTGTCTTCCGCCGACGGCAGCATCGAGGTGCCGGCCGACCAGCTGCACGCGGCCCGCTATCGCCTCGCCGCGCGCGGCCTGCCCCGGTCGGATGCCGACGCGCAGGACGAGGCCGACCGCGCGCCCCGCTTCGGCGCCTCGTCGCTGGAGGAGCAGCAGCGCTATCAGCACGCCCTCGAAACCGATCTGGCACGCTCGATCCAGTCGCTCGAGACGGTCGAGCTGGCGCGTGTCCACCTTGCCCTGCCCAAAGTCTCGCCGTTCCTGCGTGACGCGCCGTCCGCCACCGCCGCGGTGCTGGTTCGCCTGCGTCCCAATGCGCAGTTGTCGACCGAGCAGGTGACGACGATCCAGACCCTGGTGGCGGCCAGCGTGCCGCGCTTGAAGCGGTCCGAGGTGCAGGTGCTCGACCCGCGCGGCGTCCTGCTGGGCGGTGCGGCGCCCGAGGTGGTGCAGTCGCCGCGGCGGGCACTGGAGCAGGATCTGGCGCAGCGGGCGCTGGCCGTGCTGACGCCGTGGCTCGGCAAGGATCGCGTGAACGTGCAGGTGACGGCCACACTGGAGGATAGCGATGTCGAGCAGACGGTGGAGCGGGTGCGCAACGTCGTGGTGGGCGGCCGGACGCGCCCGCTGGAAAAAACCGTGCGTACCACGCATACGCCGGAAGGCCGCATCCAGCGCGTCAACGCGATCGTGATCCTGGGCTTCGAGGCGAGCGCCGACGAGCTCGCCCGCGCCGGCAATCTGGCCCGCCAGGCGCTGGCGCTGGTACCGGCGCGCGGCGACACGCTGAACGTGTATGCGCTGCCTGCAGCGACCCCTCTCCCGCCGACCGAAGCCGCCGTTGCCGCCGCTCCGGTGCAGGCGCCCCGGCCGATTCCCCACATGCCGCCCGTCAGCCCGCCGGCGGATAAAGCCACGTCCCTCGACATTCAGCCCTGGCTGCTCGTTGCGGGCGCGGCGATCCTGTTACTTCTCGCGCTGGCGGCATGGCGGCGCGGCCGCGGGATGCCTGCCACCGAGCCCGAACTGCCCATCGAGGATTTGGACGCCGCGCTCGAGCGTGTCCGCAACCAGGTTCAGGTCAATCCGCGCGTGACCGCGGATGTCATCAAGCTCTGGATGCGCGCATGAGCCAGGCCGGCATCGAAAAATCCGCGGCGCTATTGCTCGCACTGGGCGAGGAGGCCACGGCCGCCGTCTTTCGTTACCTGAGCCCGCTGGAAGTCAGCCGGCTCGGCAGCGCCATGCGCGAGCTCGATGTGCTGCCGCGCGAACGCGTGCGTGCGATCCTGCACGATTACGCCGCCGAGGCCGCCGAGCAGACCGGATTTGCGGCGGATACCGGCCGTTTTCTCGATGAGACGCTCCGGCAGGCCTTTCGTCCGGAGCGCGCGCAGGCCATCCTGGAACGCCTGGGCGCATCGGGCGCGCAGGCGCTGGAAAAACTGGCCTGGCGCGAGCCGGCGGAGATCGCCGGCCTGCTGGAGGCGCAGACGCCCCAACTGATCGCCGCGGTGAGCGCGCAGCTCCCGCGCGACGTCGCCGCCGCGGTGCTCGAGTTGCTGCCGGGCAAGACGCGTGCAGACACCCTGCTGGCCCTGGCGCACAGCGATGCGCCGAGCGCCGACATGCTGGGCGACCTTGACGACTGGCTCGCCAGCCTGGAAGCCGCTGCGCCGCCGCAGGGCGAGGCGGCGGTAGCCGGCCTGCTGGGACAGATGAGCGAGGGCAGTGCCGCTGCTGCCCTGAGCCAGCTCGACCGGAACGACGCCGACCTGGCTGCGCGCCTGCGTGTCCGCAATCTCGTGTTCGAGGATCTGGCGCGGCTGCAAGAAGCCGACCGCAAAACCTTCCTGCGCAACGTCGCTGCGCGTACCCTGCTGCATGCCTTGAAGGGCAGCGACGGGCAGGTGCTCGATGCGCTGACGGCCGTGATGAGCCCGACCGCTGCGCAGCGCATGCGCGTCGATCTTGATACGCTGGGCCCCGTTCCGGTGACCGCGATCCAGGCTGCGCAGGACGAGGCGGGTGCGAGCCTGCGGCGGCTGGCGGCAGAAGGTGCGATCCGGTTCCCCGAGGAGGAAGCGGCATGAGCACGGACGACACGAAGCCGAAGACGCCCACCGCCTTCGAACAGTGGGAGGTGGTGGAACTGGCGGCGTCGGCCCGCGGTGACGCGCCCGCCGAGGTCGATCTCGAGGCCGAGCTGGCGGCATTGCGTGAGGCTGCGCGCGCCGAAGGGTATGCCGAAGGCCTGGCCGCCGGGCGGGTGGAAGGGGAACAGGCCTGCGGACGCATGAAGCAGCTGGCCGAAAGCTATTCCTCGACGCTGGACAATCTCGATTTCCGCCTTGCCGACATGGTGCTGGAGCTGGCGCTCGACGTCGCGCGCCAGGTGGTGGCGGGCGAACTCGCGGCGCGGCCGGAACGCATTCTCGATGTGGTCAACATGGCGCTGAAGCAGATGGCGGAAACCAGCCGCGAGGCGCGCCTGCTGCTCCACCCGGACGATGCCGCGCTGGTGCGTCCGCATCTCGATCAGGTGCTCGACAAGAACCGTCTGCGCATCGTCGAGGATGTGCGCATCGTGCGTGGCGGCTGCCTGATTGAAACCGCGCAGGGCGATCTCGACGCCACGCTGCCGGCGCGCTGGCGCCAGGTGGTGCAGGTGCTCGGCAGCAATTTGAACTGGATCGAATGATGGACCGCACCGTCCGTTTGCGCGAATACCTGGCCGACTGTCGCCGTGCGGTGAGCTGGGCGACGCCGATCGCCACCAGCGGACGGCTGACGCGGGTATCCGGGCTGGTGATGGAAGCGGTCGGGCTGCGCATGCCTGTAGGCAGCCAGTGCCACATCCAGATTCCCGGCGGTCAGAGTATCGAAGCGGAGGTGGCCGGATTTGCCGGCGACCGCCTGTTCATCATGCCGGCGACCGACATCTACGGCGTGATGCCGGGCGCGCGGGTGATCCCCGACAACCCGCTGGCGGCGCAGCCGCCGCGCCTCGGCATGCGCTACATCCCCCGCCGCCGCGCGCAGGACCGGGTGCGCCAGGTGCCGGTGGGCGACAGCCTGCTGGGGCGCGTGCTGGATGGTGCCGGCCGGCCGCTCGACGGCCTCGGCCCGCTGATGCTGGAGCGCCGGGTGCCGCTGTACAGCCGCCCGATTAATCCGCTGGAGCGTGCGCCGATCAGGCAGACGCTGGACGTCGGCGTGCGCGCGATCAATGGCCTCCTGACGGTGGGACGCGGGCAGCGTCTTGGCCTCTTTGCGGGCAGCGGCGTCGGCAAGAGCGTGCTGCTCGGCATGATGGCGCGCATGACCGAAGCCGACGTGGTGGTGGTGGGACTGATCGGCGAGCGCGGCCGCGAGGTCAAGGAATTCATCGACCGCATCCTTGGCAGCGAAGGCATGGCGCGTGCGGTGGTGGTGGCCGCGCCGGCCGACCATCCGCCGCTGATGCGGCTGAACGGCGCGGCGTATGCGATGTCGATCGCCGAGTATTTTCGTGATCAGGGCAGGCATGTGCTGCTGATCATGGATTCGCTCACCCGCTATGCGATGGCGCAGCGCGAGGTGGCGCTGGCGATCGGCGAGCCGCCCGCGACCAAGGGCTATCCGCCGTCGGTGTTCGCCAAGCTGCCGCAGCTGGCCGAACGCGCGGGCAACGGCCGCAGTGGCAGCGGCTCGATCACGGCATTCTTCACCGTGCTGATGGAAGGCGACGACCAGCAGGATCCGATCGCCGACGCGGCGCGCGCGATCCTCGACGGCCATATCGTGCTCTCGCGCGATCTCGCCGACGCCGGGCATTACCCGGCGATCGACGTCGAGGCCTCGATCAGCCGGGCGCAGCCAGACCTGCTCTCCGACGAGGCGCTGGAACGCACCCGCCGCTTCAAGTATCTCTATTCGCGCTATATGCGCAGCCGCGACCTGCTGGCGGTCGGCGCCTATGTGCCGGGCGCCGACCTGGTGCTGGACGAAGGTGTCCGCCTGTACCCCAGGATGCAGGGCTACCTGATGCAGGGCATGCGCGAACGCGCGCCGATGGACGCGGCGCGCGCCGGACTGGATGAGGTGCTCGGATGAAGCCTTTTGCGCTGGCGCGGGTGCTGCAACTGGCCGAGCGGCGCAGCGAAACGCTGGCGCGCGGGGTCAAGCTCGCGCACGGCATGTGGCTGCGCGCGCGCGGCAGGCAGGTACAGCTGCGGGCCCTGCGCGACGCGCATATCGCACAGCTGGCGGGTGAACTGCGCAGCGGGGTGCCGGCGGCACAACTGCAGGAAACGAACCGGCTGCAATGTGCCCAGGCGGCCGAAATGCAGGCTGCGCAAGCCGCCATCGACGCGGCCCATCGCGACTGGCAGGCGCGACTGGCCGAATGGATCCAGAGCGACCAGCGGGTGAAGGCGCTGCGCCTGCTGGAACAGCGCCACCTGGCGCGGGCCGCCATCCAGCAGCGACGCATCGAACAGCGCGATCACGACGAACTGGTTGAACTGACGCATCGGCGTGATGCGGGCATGTGGGGGCGCTGATGCGGCTGCTCGAACTCACGCCTGACGAGATCGCCTTCCTGAAGGCGCCGCTGCGTCCGTCCGACGGGTTGCAGACGCGCCTGACCCGCAAGCTTGCCGCCATTCTGAGCGCACGTCTGCGTCTGCCGGTCCAGGCGATGACGCAGCCGGCGCCCGAACCGGAGGCCGCGCCGGGGTCGCCCGCCTGGCAGGCCGAGGCGGCGCTGGCCGCCCTGTGGCTGACGCGCCGCCTGGGCGGTCGCGACGTCGCGGATGGCCTGTCCTTCGTTCCCGGCAGCCTCGTCCGCACCCTGGATGCCGTGCTGGCGGAAAGCTGGCTGGATGCGCCGCACGATGCGCTGCCGCATGCGCTTGCATGGCGCATCGCGACCGGTCTCACACAGGCAACGCTCGCCGTTCAGCTGCCGCATTCCACAATCGACATGACGCGCTGGGCGCGGGAGGTCATCCGGCATGGCTAGATTCATCGCGGCAACTGCGTTGCTGCTGGTTCCATCCTGGGCGCTTGCGGCGACCGATACGGCGGGCGGCATGCTCATCGTGCTGCTGAGCCTGACGCTCATCCTCGGCGGCTTCGTCGCGGTCGCCTGGCTGGTGCGGCGCTATATGCCGGGCATGGGCGCGCAGGGCGCGGTCAAGGTAGTGGGGACGACACCGGTGGGCGCGCGCGAGCGCGTGGTGGTGGTCGAGGTCGACGACACCTGGCTGCTGCTGGGCGTGGGCGGCGGCAATGTGCGCCTGCTGCACACCCTGCCGAAACCGGAAGCGACGCAGGAGCGTGCACGATGAAGACGAGGGTGTTGCTGTTGTTGTTGGTGCTCGGCCTTGGTACGCCGACCTGGGCGGCGGACGCCAGCGTGCCCTTGCTGAGCGTGACGCCGGGGGCGGGCGGGCAGGTGATCGGCGTGCCGGGCGCGAGCCTCCCCTGGCTGCTGCTGTTCCCGTTCCTGCCTGCCCTGCTGCTGGCGTTCACTGCCTTCACCCGCATCGCCGTGGTGCTGTTCCTGCTGCGGCAGGGCCTGGGCAGCCCGACCGCGCCGCCGAATCTGGTGCTGATGGGGCTGGCGTTGCTGCTGACGGTGTTCGTGATGTCGCCCGCGCTGAAGACCATCGATGCCGAGGCCTACCAGCCGTACCTTGCCGGCGCGCTGAACTTCA
Organism: uncultured Thiobacillus sp.; assembly: GCA_964533095.1. Lineage (GTDB taxonomy): Bacteria > Pseudomonadota > Gammaproteobacteria > Burkholderiales > Thiobacillaceae > Thiobacillus. The sequence goes on from CAZHKS010000005.1 coordinate 201,852, forward strand.
ACGAGGCCGCCGCAAAAGCCGCGTCGCCGCTGAAGAGCTTCATGCTTCGGCAGACCCGCGCCGAGGATCTCGGCCTGTTCATCGAAGGCGACAAAAGCATCGATCCGAAGCGGGCGGACAGCGTGCCGCTGGCCGCGCTGGCGCCGGCGTTTCTCACCAGCGAACTCAAGACCGCCTTCCAGATCGGCTTCATGGTCGTGCTGCCGTTCCTCGTGATCGATCTGGTGGTGGCCGCCGTGACGACTGCACTCGGCATGATCATGCTGCCGCCGCAGCTGGTGTCGCTGCCGCTGAAGCTGCTCCTGTTCGTTACGGTGGACGGCTGGCATCTGCTGGTCGGTTCGCTGCTGGGGAGCTTCTGATGGAAGGCGGTGTTTTCTGATGGAGGGCCTTGCGCGCGACGCGCTCTGGCTGGTGATGCTGATTGCCGCGCCGGTGCTGCTGGCGGGTCTGCTGACCGCATTCGCCATCAGCCTGTTCCAGGCCGCCACGCAGATTCTCGAACCCACGCTGTCCTTCGTGCCCAAGCTCATCGTCGTGCTGCTCGTGCTGGTACTGCTGGGCAGCTGGATGGGCGGGCAGCTGGTCGAGTTCGCACGCAGCATGCTGACCGATTTCCCGGGCCTCGTCGAATGAGCGCCGCATGCCGCTGACCGAAGCGAGCCTGTCGATGTGGCTGTTCGCCTTTGCGCGGCTTGCCGGTTGGGCCGTGTTCGATCCGCTGGTCGGCCGCCTGCCGCTTCTGTTGCGGCTGTCCCTGGCAGCCCTGCTGGCTGCCGTGCTGGCACCGGGCCTGGCGATCGGCACAATCGGCCCGTTCACCGTGCAGGGCATGCTCGCATTGGGCATGGAGGCCGCGTGGGGCGCGGCGCTGGCGCTCTGCGTGTGGCTGGTGTTTGCGGCGGTGAGCGCGGCGCTGGTGTGGACAGGCCATACCGCGACCGGCGGCCTGCTGGTTCTGACCCCTGAGCAGGCCGCGCCGGCGGATGCCGCCTGGCGCGCCCTGGCTGGCTGGCTGGCGGCGATGGCGTTCCTGGGGGCAAGCGGCCATCTGCTGATCGTGCATGCGCTGCGCGACAGTTTTGCGGCCATGCCGGTCGCCGTCCTGCCGGCCGCGGCCGACCTGCGCCAGCTGGCCGAAGCCGGCAGCTGGCTGTTCGCCACCGGCGTGCAGCTCGCCTTGCCCTTGCTGGCCCTGGCGCTGCTGGTCCAGCTGGCGTTCGGTATCGTGGCCCGCACCACGCCGGGGCTGGACATGATGTCGGTCGGGCTCGGCGTGGCGGCACTGGGTCTGGTGGCCGCCTGGATCGTGGCGGTGCCGGCGCTTTCACGCGGCGTCGGCCTGGGCATCGAACAGCTGGCAGGATGGCTGGGCAGACTCGGATGAGCATGAGGCCCCGGAACATGGTGTCCCCGACGCGCCAGTGTACCGGCCGTCACGTCGATCTGAAACGAAACTGGAGCTTTATGCCATGACCGAAACCCCGATCTCCGATGCCCTGGTCCTGTTCGGCGCCACGGGCGATCTTGCCCGGCGCAAGATCTTTCCCGCGCTGCACGACATGCTGCGGCATGGCCGCACGCTGCCGCCAATCCTGTGCGTGGCGCATTCGCCGGGATGGGATATCGAGCGTCTGCGCGCCCACGCCCATGACGGCATCGTCAGTTTTGGCAGCGGGCTGGATGAGACGGTGTTCCGCAATCTCGCCAGCCTGCTGACCTATATCAACGGCGACTACGAAGATCCGGAAACGTACGTGGCCTTGCGTCGCGCCCTCGAGCACCGGAAACATCCGCTTCATTATTTCGCGATTCCGCCGGCCATGTTTCCCGTGGTGGTGCGCGGGCTGGCCTCTGCCGGCTGCACGGAGGGCGCGCGCGTGGTGGTGGAAAAACCCTTCGGGCGCGATCTGGAGTCGGCGCGCTCGCTCAATGCGACGCTGTACGAAGCGCTGCCGGAATCAGGAATCTTCCGCATCGATCACTATCTGGGGAAGGAGGCGGTGCAGAACATCCTGTATTTCCGGTTCGCCAATTCCTTTCTCGAACCGATCTGGAACCGCAACCATATCCGGCAGATACAGATCACCATGTCGGAAAATTTCGGCGTGGCAGGACGGGGGCTTTTTTACGACTCGGTCGGCGCGATCCGTGACGTCTTGCAGAACCACCTGCTGCAGATCCTCGCCCTGCTGGCCATGGAGCCGCCGCTGGGGACCAGCGCGGAAGCGGTGCGCGACGAACAGGCCAAGCTGCTGAAGGCCATCCGCCCGCTGGAACCCGGCGACGTGGTCCGCGGCCAGTACGAGGGCTACCGGATGGAGAAGGGGGTCGCGCATGGCTCCGACACTGAAACCTATGCAGCCGTGCGGTTCTACGTGGATACCTGGCGCTGGGCGGGCGTCCCCTTTATCGTGCGGACCGGCAAGCATCTGCCGCTCACCACCACCGAGATCCGGGCCGAGTTCCAGCTTCCGCCGCAGCGCGTGTTTGCGCTGTCCGAGGCAGGGCCGCTGGCCCCGAATTACCTGCGCATGCGCCTGTCGCCCACCGTGTCCATTGCACTGGGTGCGCGCACCAAGAATGCGGGCGATCGCATGGTCGGGCGGCCCGTCGAGCTCTACGTCTGCAACAACCACCCGGATGAAATGAGCGCCTACGAGCGCTTGCTGGGCGACGCGATGGATGGCGAGGCCATGCTGTTCGCCCGCCAGGATGCGGTGGAGGCCGCCTGGCGCGTGGTGGAGCCCGTGCTGTCGCATCGCGATCCGGCCAGTACCTATGAACCGGGCACATGGGGCCCGGCCGAGGCCGACCTGCTGCTCGCCGGCGGGCGTTGGCATAATCCGCGCCCTCCCCAGAGCTAGGGTGCCGGGTGGCGATCGCGAAAAGTGTTCTCTGCGAAGAAGAAGTCTGAAGTCTGGCGCGACCAGATGGATTAGAATGCGGAATTTATCGTTACATCGTCAGGAACAATGACGCATGTCTGAAATAACAGCGGCGGAAACAAGATGGCAGAAATGATTAAGGCCAGAGGAAGCCTGGTTGCGATAGTCACTCCCATGTCGGTCGGCGGCGCGCTCGATCTCGATGCGCTGCGCCGCCTGATCGACTGGCATATTGCCGAGGGGTCGGACGGCATCGTCATCGTCGGCACCACCGGCGAATCGCCCACCGTCAGCTACGACGAGCACTGCCTGCTGATCCGCACGACCGTCGAGCAGGTGGCCGGGCGCGTGCCGGTGATCGCCGGTACCGGCGCGAATTCGACCGCCGAGGCGATCGAGCTGACCGAATGCGCCAGGGCTGCGGGCGCGCAGGCCGGCCTGTCCGTGGTGCCCTACTACAACAAGCCTACCCAGGAAGGTCTCTACCAGCATTTCCGCAGGATCGCCGAAACGGTCGACCTGCCGCTGATTCTCTATAACGTTCCGGGGCGCACGGTGACCGATCTGTCCAACGACACGACGCTGCGCCTGGCGGAGGTGCCCGGCATCGTCGGCATCAAGGACGCGACCGGCAGCATGGAACGCGCCGCCGACCTGTTGCGTCGCGCCCCCAAGGATTTTGCGCTGTACACCGGCGACGACGCCTCGGCGCTGCCCTTCATGCTGCTCGGCGGCCATGGCGTGATCTCGGTCACCGCCAACGTCGCGCCGAAGCTGATGCACGAGCTGTGCGCCGCGGCGTTCGCCGGGAACCTGGCGCGCGCGCGCGAACTCAACGATGCATTGCTGCCGCTGCACAGCAAGCTGTTCGTCGAGGCCAACCCGATTCCGGTCAAGTGGGCGTGTGCGGAGCTGGGACTGATTTCACCCGCGCTGCGCCTGCCCCTGACGCCGCTGTCCGCCGGATTGCATGACACTGTGCGCGACGCGCTGCGTCACGCCAGACTGATCTAGCGTGGTGCAGTGCGCCGTGCCGCTTTGATTTAAGCCTTTCGTTTAGGACACCTTATGCGTTTATTGCCCCTGTTTGTGATGGTTACCGTAGCTCTGGCAGGTTGCGGCATCGTGGAATCCAAGAAGATCGATTACAAATCGGCCGGCAAAGCGCCGACGCTGGAGGTGCCGCCCGATCTGGTGACGCCGGCAACGGATAACCGCTACGCGATTCCCGATGCCCAGGGCAGCGGGTCCGCCACCCTGTCGACCTACAGCCAGGAGCGCAAGACGACGCCGAGCAGCGCGCAAACCCTGCTGCCCACCGAGGAGAAGGCCCGCATCGAGCGCGCCGGCAGCCAGCGCTGGCTGGTGGTTCAGGCAACGCCCCAGCAGGTGTGGCCGGTGATCAAGGATTTCTGGCAGGAGAACGGTTTCATCATCAATATGGAATCGCCTGAAACCGGCATCATCGAGACCGACTGGGCGGAAAACCGGGCCAAGATTCCGCAGGACGTGATCCGCCGTACGCTCGGCAAGGTGCTCGACGGCCTGTATTCCACCCCCGAGCGCGACAAGTTCCGCACGCGGATCGAAACGGGCAAGGACGGTACGGAAATCTACATCAGCCACCGTGGCATGAAGGAAGTCTATGCCACCGAGGGCAAGGACAAGACCGTCTGGGAACCGCGCCAGCCCAATCCCGAACTCGAAGCCGAGATGCTGCGTCGCCTGATGCTTCGCTTCGGGGTGGAGAAGAGCCGTGCCGATGCGATGCTGGCCAAGCAGCAGACGCCGGAAATGGCGCGTATCGTCAAGGAAGCCGGCGCCCCGGTGCTGGAAATGGATGAAGGCTTCGACCGCGCCTGGCGCCGTGTCGGCCTTGCGCTCGACCGCGTCGGCTTTGCCGTGGAAGACCGCGACCGCTCCAAGGGCGTCTACTACGTGCGCTACATCGATCCCGAAATCGACAATGCCAGCAAGCGCGACGATGGCATCTTCGCCAAGTTCGCCTTCTGGCGCAGCAAGAAGGGCAAAGCCTCGCCGCAACTGCAGATCGTGGTCAGCGAAGCGGGCGAGAAGAGCCGGGTCAGCGTCACGGGCAGCGATGGCAAGCAGGCAGACGTCAATACGCAGAACCGCATCATCAACCTGCTGCACAAAGAATTGAAGTGATGCAGGGACGGCTGTAATGCGGTTTGCCAGCCTGGGCAGCGGAAGCGAAGGCAACGGCCTGGTGGTCGAGGCCGGCTCCACCCGGGTACTGATGGATTGTGGCTTCGGTCTGGCCGACAGCGTGGCGCGGTTGGCGCGACTGGGTTTGCAGGCTGCCGACCTGGCCGGCATTGTGGTCACCCACGAGCACAGCGATCATATCGGCGGGGTGGGGCGGCTGGCGCGCAAGCACAGGCTGCCGGTGTGGCTGACCGCCGGCACGCTGGCCATGGCGCAGGATCTCGACGGCGTGACGGTGCGGGTGATCGACAGCCATGCGGCATTTGCGGTGGACGATCTGGAGATCCAGCCGTTTCCCGTGCCGCACGATGCGCGCGAGCCGGTGCAGTATGCGTTCGGCGACGGCAACCGCCGTCTCGGCGTGCTGACCGATACCGGCTGCAGCACGCCGCATATCGAGGCCATGCTGGCCGGTGTCGATGCACTGGTGCTGGAATGCAATCACGATGCCGCGATGCTGGAAAACGGACCATACCCCGTGAGCCTCAAGCGTCGTGTGGGCGGGCGTTTCGGCCATCTGGAGAATGGCCAGGCGGCGGCCCTGCTGGACAGGCTGAAGCACGACACACTGCAATGCGTGATGGCCGCACACGTTTCGCGCAAGAACAACACGGCCGGGCTGGCGCAGCGTGCGCTGGCGCAGGTGCTGGACTGTGCAGACGAGGATGTACGCGTGGCCTGCCAGACGGCGGGTTTCGACTGGATCCGGATCTGACCGGCCAGGAATTTAACCGAACCAGAGAGTTAACTGGACAGACTTTGACGACTTTTGCCGAACTCGGGCTTGCCCCCGACATCCTGCGTGCCCTCGACGAAATGGGCTACGCGACCCCGACACCGATCCAGGAACAGGTGATTCCCCTGGCGCTGCAGGGCGGCGACATCCTTGGCGCCGCGCAGACCGGCACCGGCAAGACGGCGGCCTTCGCGCTGCCGCTGATCCAGCGCCTGCTGCCGTTCGCCAACAACGGGACCTCGCCGGCCAAGCACCCGATCCGCGCGCTGATCCTCACCCCCACGCGCGAGCTGGCGATCCAGGTCGAGGAGGCCGTGCAGGCCTACACCAAGCATGTGCCGCTGCGTTCGCTGGTGGTCTACGGCGGCGTCAACATCAACACCCAGATTCCGATCCTGAAGACGGGCGTCGAGATCCTCGTGGCAACGCCCGGACGTCTGCTTGACCACGTGCAGAACAAGACGCTCTCGCTCTCCCAGGTCAACACCCTGGTGCTCGACGAGGCCGACCGCATGCTCGACATGGGCTTCATGCCCGACTTGAAGCGCATCGTCGCGCTGCTGCCGGCGCAGCGGGTGAACATGATGTTCTCGGCCACCTTCCCGGAGGAAATCCGCAAGCTGGCCGACAGCATCCTCAACACCCCGACCTTCATCGAGGTGGCGCGCAACGCGACGGCCGTGACGGTCACCCAGGTGGTGCATCCGGTGCACCACGAGCGCAAGCGGCAGCTGCTCGCGCATCTGATCAAGAGCCGCGACCTGCGGCAGGTGCTGGTGTTCACCGGGACCAAGCTGGGCTGCAACCGGCTCGCCAACGAACTCAACAAGGCCGGCATCCACGCCGACGCCATCCACGGCGACAAGACCCAGCAGGAACGGATCAAGGCGCTCGACGCCTTCAAGGCCGGCACCATCCGCGTGCTGGTGGCCACCGACGTCGCCGCGCGCGGCATCGACATCGAGGCGCTGCCCTTCGTCGTCAATTACGACCTGCCGCACAACGCCGAGGACTATGTGCACCGCATCGGCCGTACCGGCCGCGCCGGCGCGCTGGGCGAAGCGATCTCGCTGGTGAGCGAATCGGAAACGCGCTATCTCAGGGACATCGAGAAACTCATCGGCAGCACCCTCGAACCCGTGATCGTTCCCGGCTTCGAGCCGGGCGCGGCCGATGTGCCGGCCTACCAGCCGCGTTCGTCGCGCCCGGATCGGTCGGAGCGGCCAGAGCGGTCGGAGCGACATGGCGAGCGTGAACGCAGCGCGCCGCGCAGCAAGCCTGCCGCCGCACGCGATGCCCTGTTCGACGCGCCGTATGTGCCGAGCGAGGCGCCGCGCCCGGACAATACATCAGCCCTGACGCGACCGACGCCTAAAAAGCAGGTGGCGGCGCTGTTCCGCAGCCCGGTCAAACCCGATACCCCCGGGCAGTGAGCGGGGAAATCCTGCTGCTGGGGCTGTTGGGCGCGGCCGGCTGGTACTGGTACGCCGGCATGCACGCGAGAGAACAGGCCATCGCGGTGGGGCGCCGCGCCTGCGGTGATGCGGGGGTGCAGTTCCTCGACGACAGCGTGGCCCTGAGCCGGACCCGGCTGGCGCGCAACGGCAGCGGCCAGCTGCAGTTCAGGCGCGATTACCGCTTCGAGTTTTCCGACACCGGCAACAACCGCCGCCCCGGGATCGTCCGCATGCTCGGCAACCGTGTCGAATGGGTCGGCCTGGACGGGGAATGGCAGCAGGGCCACGTGGCCAGCGTCAGCCGGCTGGTGGACTGAGCACGTTTGGCGGCCACACTAGGTGGCCACGCCCTGTCGTTACTCCTGTTCGATTTCGAGGATCGCCAGGCTGATCTGCTGGCCCAGATTGGTATCCCATTCCGCCCAGTCGCTGTAGGCCTTGAGCTTCTCGGCGATGACCGGCTTCATTTCGTAATCGCTCCTGCCTTCGTCGTACATGCGCCGTACCTCGGACATCAGCGTATCGAAATAGGCTTTCTGGTCCTCGACGAACTTGCGGTCGGCCGTCTTGCCGTGTCCCGGAACGTAGAGGGCCATGTCGAGGGCAAGCGCCCGGTCGGTCGCCTTCATCACGCCTTTGAACGTGCCATCGCGCAGGTTCATCACCTGGTGGTTCAGGACGTTGTCCGCGGTGAACAGGATGCGGTCTTCCACCATCTCGATCATCAGGTCGGTCTTGCTGTGCGCGTCGTTCGACGAGTGGATGCGGAAGGTCCTGCCGCCGATTCTGAATGCCTCGCCGTCGGCCGCTTCGACGGTGGGGATCTCGGCGCGGGTGCCGTCGGTGTAGCCGCCGGTCATGTCCGACATCAGCTTGATCCAGAACGCATCGGCGCCGTTCCTGGCCTGCTTGATCATGTCGGGGTGGGCGATGAACGTGGCCTTCGGCCATGCTTCCAGGATCGCCTGGTTGCCGAGCCAGTGGTCGCCGTGGACGTGGGTGTCGAATACGTGGGTGACCGGCTTGTCGGTCGTCTTGCGGATCTGTTCCACCACCATGCGGCCGACCTGCACGCTGGAGCCCGGATCGATCACCACGACGCCTTCATTCGTGATGACCCAGGCCGGGTTGTTCATGAAGCTCTGGTTGGCTGCGGAGGGCACGCCTTGCGGGCCATGGATGACGTAGGTTCCTGCGGCGACTTGTTGAGGCGGGTAGGGACGGACGACGTCATTGGGGCCGGCCAGTGCCGGGGTGCTGAAAACAAGCGCGGCGAGCAGGGGGAGAAAGCGCATGGAAAGTCTCCGTTCGGGTTGAATGGCAAGCATACACAGATCGTGAGGTGAGCCTTATGGTTGAATCGGCCTACCACCACTTCTCGAAAATGATGCGGTTCATCGGCACGCCCAGGTCGTGCAGCAGGGTGCTCATGTCCTCGACCATGCCCCTGGGGCCGCACAGGTAATACAGCGTGTCGTCCGGCACCTCGAGCGCATGCAGCTTGACCGGGTCGATGCGTCCGGTGAGGCCGTTCCAGCGGGAATCGGGCTGGGTCACGGTGATGCTCACGTGCAGGTTGTCGTGTGAGCGGGCGGCCGATTCGAGTTCGTCGCGGAACAGGATTTCACTGCTGTCCGACACGCTGTAGACCAGGTGTGCGCAGGTCGACAAGGCCGCGTCGCGCACGTGGCGGAAGATGGACAGGAGCGGCGTGACGCCCACGCCACCACCGATCAGCACCACGTTGTCGCTCATCTCGGGCAGGAAGACGAACGGCCCCTGGCCCTGACTTACACGAACAGGGTCGCCGACCCGGGCGCGCTCGTGCACCCAGCGTGCCACCGGATGCCGCGCGCTGGCCTTGATCGCCAGTTCGATCGTGTCCTGGTGGATGGGCGAGGTGGTGATGGAATACCCTGAGGTGTGCGCCGCGCCGTCGAGGTCGATGCTGAGATCGACCCACTGTCCCGGCAGGAACCGGAAGCCGGCATCGGGAATGTCAAGGCGCAGGACGTGTATGCTGGGCGTGGCAGGGGTGATCGCCGCAATTCGGGCGTCAAAAATGTGCAAGGCTCAATCCTGTTTCTTCTGGAAGGTCAGCGACGCCGAGTTGATGCAGTAGCGCGTGCCGGTGGGGGCGGGGCCGTCTGGAAAGACATGGCCGAGATGCGAGCCGCAGCGCCGGCACAATGCCTCGGCACGTACCATGCCGTGGCTCGTGTCGGTTTTTTCGGCCACTGCATCGGCATTCAGGGGCGCATAAAAGCTCGGCCAGCCGGTACCCGAATCGAACTTGGTCGTGGATGAAAACAGCGGTTCGCCGCATGCGGCACAGCGGTACTCGCCGTTTTCATGGTGGTCCCAGTACTGGCCGCTGAACGCCCGCTCGGTCCCGTGCTCGCGCAGCACGCGGTATTGCTCCGGGTCCAGTTCGGCGCGCCATTCGGCGTCGGTTTTGGTTTTGTCAAAGCTCATGGCAACTCTCCGTCGAATCGAGAGTGTACCCGCTAGCACCCTGCCAGGCATAAAGGTCTGGCCGTGGCTGTATGCCGCTGTCCCCGGGTCGCTTTCAATAAGGGGGCGGCGCACGTGCACCTGCCGAGGTTGACAGCGTCATCGCAGCGGGTTTAATCTTCGTTCAGGTATTAGACTTAGTCTAAAAACCGTATTTCACCCCTAGGAAGGCCTGCTATAAGTAACACGGTTAGGGTGTTGCGAGTGGGGTGGAAATTCCAGTGCTGCAAAGCATGTCTATGTAAACAAAGGAGATCAGGTTATGCAACTCAAAGGATCGAAAACCGAAGGCAATCTGAAAGCCGCCTTCGCCGGAGAATCACAGGCCAACCGCCGTTACCTCTATTTCGCAGCCAAGGCTGACGTGGAAGGCTACAACGACGTTGCCGCCGTGTTCCGCTCCACTGCCGAAGGCGAAACCGGTCACGCACACGGCCACCTGGAGTATCTGGAAAAGTGTGGCGACCCCGCTACCGGCATGCCTTTTGGCCCTACCGCCGACAACCTGAAAACCGCAGTTGCCGGCGAAACCCACGAATACACCGATATGTATCCCGGTATGGCCAAGGAAGCACGCAGCGAAGGTTTCGACGAAATCGCCGACTGGTTCGAGACGCTGGCCAAGGCCGAGCGTTCGCACGCCAACAAGTTCCAGAAAACCCTGGACACCCTGGGCGCGTAATTCTGCCCATGCAAGAAGCGGGTCGGATCCGGCCCGCTTTTTTTAAATCTATAGTGCAATTTATACCAAGTCTAAACTGGAGTTCGCATGAGTACGCGCGAAGGTAATCTCGAAGCCCCAACACGCCACCCAATCGACTGGAAAAACCCGGATTTCTACAACGAGGACAAGCTCAACCACGAACTGGAGCGTGTTTTCGATGCCTGCCATGGCTGTCGCCGCTGCGTGTCCCTGTGTACAGCATTCCCTACGCTGTTCGATCTGGTGGACGAGTCCTCGACGATGGAAGTGGATGGTGTCGCCAAGGCCGACTACATGAAGGTGGTCGACGAGTGCTACCTGTGCGACCTCTGCTACATGACCAAATGCCCCTATGTGCCGCCGCATCCGTGGAACATCGATTTTCCGCATGTGATGCTGCGTGCCAAGGCCGTCAAGTTCAGGAAGGGCGGCACAACCTTCCGCGACAAGCTCCTGTCCAGCACCGACGCGATGGGCAAGCTCGCCTCGATTCCGGTGGTGGTGCAGGCGGTGAACGCCAGCCTGAAGAACAAGCCGATCCGCAAGATGGTGGGCAGTGTTCTGCACATCCACCCCGACCGCCAGCTGCCCGAATACGATAGTGCAAAATTTCGCGCCACGGCCAGACCGCGCAGCGATTTCGCGGTGAAGGCCGGCGAGCGCACGCCCGGCAAGGTGGCGATCTATTCGACCTGCTACGTCAACTACAACGAGCCCGGCATCGGCCATGATCTGCTGAAGCTGCTGGCGCACAACGAAATCCCTGCGGTGCTGGTGGACAAGGAAGCCTGCTGCGGCATGCCCAAGCTGGAGCTGGGCGATCTCGACGCCGTGGCCAAACTCAAGGAAACCAACATCCCGCATCTGGCGAAGCTGGCGCGCGAAGGCTGTGCGATTCTCACTCCGGTGCCCTCGTGCACGCTGATGTACAAGCAGGAGCTGCCGCTGATGTTCCCCGACGACGCCGACGTGCAGGCGGTGAAAGAGGCGATGTGGGATCCGTTTGAATACCTGATGGCGCGCAACGTCGACGGCCTGCTGAAGACCGACTTCACCAGCCCGCTCGGCAAGGTGGCGTATCACGTGCCGTGCCACCAGCGCGTGCAGAACATCGGCAACAAGACGCGCGACGCGCTGCAACTGGCCGGCGCCAAGGTGACGATGGTCGAGCGCTGTTCGGGCCACGACGGTACCTGGGGCGTGAAGAGCGAGTACTTCGACAAATCGATGAAGATCGGCAAGCCGGTGTTCCGCCAGATGGCCGAGCCGCAAGCCGATTACGTGAGTTCCGACTGCGCGATCGCCGCGCGTCATATCCTGCAGGGAATGGGCGAGTCCACCGCGCAGAAACAGCATCCGATCACGCTGCTGCGCATCGCCTATGGCCTGGATTGAAACGCTATCAGCAAGGAGAAAACAACATGCCGCAGATTACCCGTGACAGCCTGATGACCCTGGAGGGCTACGCCAGGGTACGCCCCGAAATGCGCGCCGAGGTCATGGCACACAAGAAGAGCCGCATGGTCGAACTGGGTGACCACGTCACCCTGATCTTCGAAGACGAGAAGACCATGCGCTACCAGATACAGGAGATGCTGCGCGCCGAGCGCACCTTCGAGGAGGCCGGCATCCAGGACGAGCTCGACGCCTACAACCCGCTGGTCCCGGACGGCACCAACTGGAAAGCCACCATGATGATCCAGTATTCCGATCCGGACGCGCGCAAGGCCGCCCTGGCGAAGCTGAAAGGCATCGAGGATCGTGTATGGGTGCAGGTGACCGACCAGCCGCGCGTGTACGCCATCGCCGACGAAGACATGCAGCGCGAGAACGAGGAGAAGACCTCGGCGGTGCATTTCCTGCGTTTCGAGCTCGATCCCACCTCGATTGCCGCCGCCAAGTCGGGAGCCGCCCTGCGCATGGGCATCGATCTCGCTGCCTACAGCGTGGACTCCATGACGCTGCCGGATCACACCCGCGCTGCACTGGTCATCGATTTGTCCTAAAGTCATAATCGGGCGGGAAAACTATTCAACTGCACACCGCCATCTTTCGAGGAGGTGTGATGCTGGATCAATTGCTGGTTCATCAGGTACGGCGGCGGGTGGAGGCATCCGGCCTGCCGTTCGTCGTCGAATTGTGGAATGGCGAGCAGGTCGGAGCGCTCGCCGATGCCGCGGTGCGGGTGCGGCTGCACCAGGCAGCCAGCCTCAAGGCCATGGCCGACCCCAGCCTGGGTGCGCTGGCCAGGGCCTACGTCGAGGGCGCGCTTGACCTGGAAGGCGATGTCCGCGACATCCTCGCGCTCGGCGACCGCCTGTGCAACGCGGGCGACTGTTCCCCGAAAACCGGGTCGGACGGCTGGAAGTGGTGGCGCCACACCCGCAGCAAGGACCGCAAGAACATCCAGTACCACTACGATGTATCCAACGACTTCTACGGCCTCTGGCTGGACACGAAGCGCGTCTATTCCTGTGCCTATTTCAAGACGCCGGACATGAGCCTGGATGCGGCACAGGAGGCCAAGCTCGACCATATCTGCCGCAAGCTCGACCTCAAGTCCGACGAGCAGTTTCTCGACATCGGATGCGGCTGGGGCGGACTGATCCTGCACGCGGCGGAGCGCTACGGCGTGCGTGCGGTCGGCATCACCCTGTCCGACGACCAGCATGCCTACGTCAGCGAGCAGATCGAGGCGCGCGGACTCATCGGCCGCGTCGAGGTGCGCAGGATGGACTACCGCGACGTATCCGAACACGGCGGCTACGACAAGATCGCCAGCGTGGGCATGTTCGAGCACGTCGGCCGCCCCAATTTGCGCACCTATTTCGACAAGATCCATGCGTTGCTGAAGCCGGGCGGACTGGTGCTCAACCATGGCATCACCACGTCTGAACCCGAAGCCAGCGGCCTCGGCAGCGGCATCGCCGAATTCATCGAGGACTATGTGTTCCCGGGAGGGGAGCTGGTGCATGTCTCCGACGTGCTGCGCGCCGCCGCAGGCGGCGGCCTCGAATGTCTCGACGCCGAGAACCTGCGTCCCCATTACGGCAAGACCCTGTGGCACTGGGTGACGCGACTGGAGACGAACGCCGACGAAGCCCGCCGCCTGATCGGCGAACAGAAGTACCGTATCTGGCGCATCTACATGGCGGGCTCGGCCTATGCTTTCGACCATGGCTGGATGGAATTGTGGCAGGTGCTGGCGGGCAAGGCTGTCGACGGCACGCAGCCAAGCTATCCGTTCAGGCGGGATTTCATCTATCGCGATGAATAAATAGTTGAAAACGTCACCATGAATAATTATTAATCGGGCCTTCCCATAATCTTGATTTATTGGCTAGCATTTGTAGACAGGGCTGAATCTTCCCCTCAGGGGTAAGCGTGCTTGCCATTAACATCATTTGAATCGGGAGAATTCTCGTGGCGACTCAATCAAGTTGGCGGCGCCTATTGCGCACTCGAAGCATTCTTCCCTTGCTGGCCACGCTGGTTTTATGGGGGGGGCTGGCCACCCCGAGTCATGCGCTCCCGGCTTTTGCAAGACAGACCGGGCAGAACTGCGTGGCGTGTCATGCCGGCGGACAGTTCCCGGAGCTTACCCCGTATGGGCGAGTGTTCAAGCTGACGGGCTACACCATCGGAAGCCGGACCATTCCATTCTCGGCAATGGGCGTCATTGATGTCACTAAAGTCCGCAATCCGAATGACTCGACCGGGGCAAAGGACTCGGCTGATTTTCCCAAGCAGAAAAATGTCGTGTTTGATTTCGGGAGTATTTTTCTCGCCGGCAAGATCACCGACAACCTGGGACTTTTTGCGCAGGCCACCTATGCCAAATACGATCACCAGGACGATCTGGGCAACTGGAAAGGGCACATGAGTCCGGACAATACGGAGATCCGTTATGCCGACCGCTTCATCTCCCCCACCAGCGATCTGATCGTCGGCGCTTTCGCCAATAACAACCCGTCGATGCAGGATGTATGGAACAGCACGCCTGCCTGGGGCTATCCCTATGTCGGACCTGCGTTTGCCCTGAGCCCGCCTGCCTCGCCCCTGTTGGCCGGAGGCCTTGCGCAGGAATCTGTCGGCGCAGGGCTCTACGCCTACTGGAACCAGAATCTGTATGGGGAGTTTTCCCTCTACAAGACGGCCAACGGCGTGTTCTCCTTCCTGCATCCTGGAACCAATGCGGATGCAACCAAGCTCCAGGGGGCCAATCCCTACCTGCGCATTGCCTACAGCAGGGAAATAGGCCCCCATAACTTCATGATCGGCGCCTCGGGTCTGGAAGCGGATATTCACGAGGGCAATGACACCACGATGCCCACGGACCGGTATCAGGATGTCGGGGTGGATGGCCAGTATCAATACATACTGGATCCCCATACGGTGACGACCCAAATCAGCTACATGCACGAGAAGACAAAATGGGGTGACCCATCGGTGGCGTCCAATCCGTCAGATACCTTGAAAGAGCTCAAGCTCAAGGGAACCTATGTCTATCAGGCCAGGTATGGCGCCAGCCTTTCATATGACCAGATAACAGGCACTTCCGATGCCGTCTTTTATCAGGCGGGTCCGGGCGACGTGACCGGCAATCTGAATGGAAGCCCCGACGTATCCGTCTGGATCCCCGAGATTTTCTGGACGCCCGTGCAATACCTCCGCCTTGGCGCTCAATACTGGCATTACACGAAATTCAACGGGACCCGCAGCAATTACGATGGCTTTGGCCGTAATGCCAGTGCCAACGACACTCTTTTCATCTATGCATGGGGCGCTTACTGACGCCCCATGGTTTCGCCAGGGAAGTCCTTTCTTCAGACAATCCGGAACCCGATCATGAAAACAGGCGTTTACACTGTGTTGGCACTCGTCTTCTCAAGTATGGGAATGGGATGCTCCAGCCTGGATCGATCCCGCGATGTGGGGAATCCCAACACGCCACCGAGGACGCTTGCCATGCAGGTGTGCTCAAACTGCCATGGCGTGGAAGGCAATTCCGTCTCACCCAATTTCCCCAATCTGGCTGCCCAGACCGAACCCTACCTGGTTGAGCAGCTGACAAGCTTCCGTGGACACAGCCGATCCGATCCCGCCGGCTTCGAGTACATGTGGGGGCTGAGCCATCGTCTGACGGATGAGCAGATCAGGGGATTGGCAGCTTATTTTTCGTCCCGGAAACTGGTTGCGATATCATCAGATGTGAGTGAGAAACAGCTTGCTGCCGGAAAAGCCATTTTTGAAAATGGGGTGCCTGACAAGAACATTCCCATGTGTGCGGCATGTCATGGAGATCATGGGCAGGGAAACGGCAAGTTTCCACGCATAGCAGGTCAGCATTCGGACTATCTGAAGAAGCAGCTATTGGTTTTTCAGCGGACTGATCTTCGTCCCGAGGGGGCAGTCATGAAAAACATCGCCCACGATCTGTCCCCGCAGGATGTGGAAAATGTGGCGGCATATTTGCAGACCGTGCCGGTCAAGTGACATGAGAGACGGAATAAACGGAAGGCTCATGGGGGAGGGATGAATGCCCTCCTGGCAGACGCACTTGTGATGATGCATCTGCTCTTTGTCGCGTTTGTAGTGGGAGGCGGGTTTCTGCTGGTGCGCTGGCCGAGGCTGGGGTGGTGGCAACTGCCTGCCGCTGCATGGGGTGCGTATATCGAATTCACCGGAGGAATTTGTCCCCTGACCCCGCTTGAGAATTACTTGCGTGTTCGTGGCGGCGGCGGCTCATACAGCGGCGGCTTCGTCGAACGTTACCTGGTGCCAGTGCTTTACCCCGAGAATCTGGGCTTGCCGATCCAGATGGTGCTGGGGGGTGTTGTCGTGGGTGTCAATCTGGCAGCGTATGTCATGGCCTTTCAGGCATGGCGACACAGGACGGCAGGGTAGTGGAGGGGCTTCCCTCACGAAAGCGGGGGATTGATCCCGCCTGTGGCCAACCGGCTCATTCCGGCGGACGGTCCAGCACCTGATCCGCCAGGGAGACTGGATCTTCCTTCGGCTCAAGGTGTGTAGTGATGTGGGCGTGTGTCAGGATCTTGCGGATGTCGGCCTCGATGCGTTCCGACCAGTCATGCCCCCGCTGGACAGTCCAGGCGCCAGGCACCAGCAGATGGAAGGAGATGAAGGCGCGCGTGCCGGCCTGACGGGTACGCAGGGCGTGGAATTCCAGTCCATGCTGACGGTAGCTGTCCAGCACGCTTTCGATCGCCTTGATTTCATCATCCGGGATGGACACGTCCATCAGGCCCGCAGCTGAACGCCGCAGCAGTTGCCACCCGGTCCACACGATATTTATGGCCACCAGCAGGGCGATTACTGGATCGAGCCACAGCCAGCCGGTCAGCCAGACCAGGCCGACCCCCGCAATGACGCCCACCGACGTCCAGACGTCGGTGAGCAGATGGTGTGCGTCGGCTTCCAGGGTGATGGATTTGTATTTGCGGCCGACATCCATGAGGATGCGCGACGTGATCAAATTGATGACCGACGCGACCACCGATACCGTCAGACCGATCCCCACGGCTTCGAGCGGTTGCGGATTGAGCAGCCTCCCAATGGCCGCATACCCGATGCCGGCCGCAGCGATGAGAATGAGAAAGCCTTCGAACGCGCTGGAAAAATACTCAGCCTTGCCGTGCCCGTGCGCATGGTTGTCGTCTGCCGGCATGGATGCCAGCGACAGCATGGCCAGCGCCATCATCGCGCCAGCCAGGTTGACGAAGGATTCGAGCGCGTCGGACAGCAGGCCGACCGAGCCGGTGAGCCACCAGGCCCAGCCCTTGAGCAGGATGGTGGCGAGGGCGGCGGCAATGGAGAGCCAGGCGTAGCGCTTGAGGGAGGCAGGTAACATCTCGATGCTTCGGGACCCATGAAGTGAGCCGGATTGTATCCCAGGGCGGTTTCTATATCCCGGAAGGATTGCAAACGGCAACATGGGCATGGCTATCGCTATCCGGTTCGTGCCCTATGTTTAATACATCATCGCAATAAGGTTGCCTCGATGCCGAACACACTGAACGATGCGATTCAACAGCGCTATGCCTGCCACGAATTCGTCGCCGGCAAGCCGGTCCCGGCAGATGAAATGGCACTGGTGCTGGAAGCGGGGCGGCTGGCACCTTCTGCATTGGGCCTGGAACCCTGGCGTTTCATCGCGGTGACAGACGAGACAGGGCGGGCAGCGGTTGCGCGGGCCTGTCACGACCAGCCGTCCGCGGCGACTGCCGGGGCGCTGATCGTAATCGTGGCACTGGTGGCAGCGCTTGAACCTGATTCTGATTACGTGCGCGCGCGCCTGGCCGCGGAAGCCCGCGGCCAGGATGCCGAACCGATCCATTCCGCCTATCGATCGCTCTATCGATCCGGTTCCATGGCGGAGTGGGCGCAGGCGCAATGCAATTTTGCGGCGGCGCAGATGCTGCTGCAGGCGACGCACATGGGACTCGGCAGCTGTCCGATCGGCGGGTATGACGCTGACGCGCTGGCGGATGCGCTGGCCCTGCCGGCGGGCGATGTGCCTGCGCTGGTCGTCGCCCTGGGGCAGTGCCGCTACGCGGCACCGGAACGGATCCGCAAGCCGCTCGATTGAGGCACTGTGAGGTTTCGGGTTGCGGGCGCGCCGGCGGGCCATCTTTCTTGCAGACATCCTGCCGTTGAATCAATAAAATGCTGGGCATGAAAATCCTGCCCGCCCTGCTGCTGTGCCTGCCCCTCGTCGCCCATGCCTCATGGATGGATTTCGACCATGAGTTCGATCAGGACAAACCCTGGGTCGAAGTGGCGGCGCAGTTGCCGCCCTATCCAAAGCCCGACAACCTGATTCCGTTCAATGTGTCGTCGGCGACCCGCAACAAATTCTTCGTCGACGCAGAATCGATCAGCGTCGGCGCCGACAAGGTGGTGCGCTACACCGTGGTGGTCGAGGCGGCGGGCGGCGCACGCAACGTATCCTACGAAGGCATGCGCTGCGAAACCGGCGAACGCCGCCTGTATGCCTACGGCCACCCGGACGGCACCTGGTCCAGGGCGCGCAACGCCGGTTGGGAGGACATCAAGTTTCGCTCGCTGCTGTCATATCGGAAAGCGCTGTACGAGGACCATTTCTGTCCCGACGGCATCAACGTCCGGAATGCCAAGGAGGCTGTGGAGCGATTGCGGCGCGGGGTGCGCTGATGCAGTCCGTGCTGAGGCACGCCCGGCGCATCGTCGTCAAGGTCGGTTCCAGTCTGGTCACCGCGGAGGGGCGCGGCCTCGACCATGCCGCGCTGTCGCGCTGGGCCGAGCAGATTGCCGCGCTGACCGCCCAGGGCAAGGAAGTGGTGCTGGTATCCTCGGGCGCGATTGCCGAGGGCATCGCGCGGCTGGGCTGGAAGAAGCGTCCGAAAGCCGTCAACGAATTGCAGGCCGCCGCCGCCGTCGGCCAGATGGGGCTGGTTCAGGCGTACGAATCGATTTTCCGCACCCACGGCCTGCATGCCGCGCAGGTGCTGCTCACCCATGAGGATCTGGCCGACCGTACGCGCTATCTCAATGCACGCACCACCCTGCGCACGCTGCTGGAACTGCGCGTGGTACCGATCATCAACGAGAACGACACGGTTGCCACCGACGAGATCCGTCTGGGCGACAACGACACGCTCGGCGCGCTGGTGACCAATCTCATCGAGGCGGACTGCCTCGTCATCCTCACCGACCAGCCCGGTCTCTATACCGCCGACCCGCGCAAGCATCCCGACGCCACGCTGGTGATGGACGCACACGCCGGCGATCCCGAGCTCGAGCGCATGGCGGGCGGGGCAGGCAGCAGCGTCGGCACCGGCGGCATGCTGACCAAGATCCTCGCGGCCAAGCGCGCGGCGCGCAGCGGCGCGCATACGGTGATCTGCAGCGGCCGCGAGGAACGCGTGCTGCTGCGGCTGGCGGCGGGCGAGGCGATCGGCAGCCAGCTGGTGGCGCGGCAGGCGCCCCTCGCC
>CAZHKS010000006.1:0-155248 GCA_964533095.1 uncultured Thiobacillus sp.
GCGCAGGGCCTGCAGTACCTCTCCGGACCGTCCGTCCTGCACGAAGGCGATGGCCGGCGGCGTGGTGGCAAGCAGGGCGGTGGTCAGAGAGACCGATTCCAGATTCATGCTCAAGGCTCCTCGAGGTGGGGGAGGGTCCGCGTATCGACCCGGCTGTCCGATTGCGTGCGTTATGATCGGTAGTTCGTGCTGAACGGGCAGTTGGTTACAGCCCATGGCAAAATTTTCCGCGAACCGTGGCGACCTTTAAATTTCCGCTGGCCTGTAACCAAACGCCCCCATGCAACGAATGACAGACAAGGGTCGGATGAACACCAGCGAGGTGCGACTCAGGGATTTGCTGATTCGCGGACTCGAAGGGGAGGCCCCCGCCTACCAGGCTTTTCTCGCGGAAATGAGCACGCACCTGCGCGCCTACTTCAGGAAACGCCTGGCCCGTTTGCCGGATGAGGTGGAGGATCTCGTGCAGGAATCTCTGCTCGCCATTCACAACAAGCGTCACACCTACGACGCCGCCCAGCCCCTGACGGCATGGGTGCACGCCATTGCCAAGCACAAGCTCGTCGACCTGCTGCGCCGGCGCGCGAGCCACGAGGCGCTCACCGATCCGATCGACGACGAGACGGACTTTTTTTCCTCGGCCGACAGCGAGGCCGCCGAGGCGCGCCGGGACCTGGGCAGGCTGCTCGACCAGTTGCCCGACCGGCAGCGGCTGCCGATCGTCCATATCAAGCTCGAAGGCCTGTCGGTTGCGGAAGCCGCCCAGCGCACCGGCATGTCGGAGTCGGCGATCAAGGTCGGGGTCCACCGCGGCATGAAGGCACTGGCCGCATTGATTCGAGGGACATCATGAAAACCGATGATCTGGTGATGTTGCTGGCAACCGGAGAAGGCCGCGTACCGCGCCATGCCGCCGCGCGTCGTTATGCGGCCGCCATCGCCGTGGGGATAGTCGCGGCCGCCTTGCTGATGCTGGGCCTGCTCGGGGTGCGCCCCGACCTGGCGGACGCGATGCAACTGCCAATGTTCTGGGCCAAGGTCGGCTATGTCGGGTCGCTGGCCGTGGCCAGCCTGCTGGCGGTGGTGCGGCTGTCGCTGCCGGGCGCGCATCTTGACCGCGTGCTGATCGCGCTCGCGATGCCGGTGATGGCGATGTGGGCGCTGGCGGCTTATGTGCTGGCCGACGCCGAACCGGGCGAGCGCATGGGCCTGATGCTGGGCGCGACCTGGGCCGTCTGCCCGTTTCTCATCGCCATGCTGTCGGTGCCGATGTTCGCCGCGACGCTATGGGTGATGCGCAGCCTGGCCCCGACACGCCTGCCGCAGGCCGGCGCCGCCGCCGGCCTGCTGTCCGGCACCATCGGCGGGCTGGTCTACTGCCTGCACTGCCCGGAAATGGCGGCGCCGTTCATCGGCACCTGGTACCTGCTCGGCATGCTGATCCCCGCTGCGGCGGGCGCCCTGCTGGGGCGGCGTCTGCTGCGCTGGTAGCGCCCGGCCGCGCGATGCGGCGGGCGACTAGCAGTGAATGCTCAGCCAGCGCTTGGATTTCACGTCCACGTAGCTGATCGTCGCCTTCTTGAAGTTGAGGTCGACGAACAGTTCGCAGCGCAGTTCGCCGTGGCGCCAGCACATCGCCACGCTGCTTTCGTTGGAATACATCAGGTGGAACACGCCGTCGAATGCGGGATAGCTGCTGCGGAATTCCATCAGCTTGAGCAGACGCCGCACCACGGACGACTTTACGGCTTCGTCGACTTCGGCCGCGCTGTAGGCATGACGGTTGACGTCACGCTGTTCGCCGGTGGCCTCCATCAATTCCAGATCGTTGCTGCCGGCGAGCAGACCGACGTAGTAGACCTGCGGGATGCCCGGCGCGAAGAACTGGATCGCGCGCGCGGCGATGTAGGCGTCATCGTTGCGCTTGAGCGCGTCGTAGTAGGTGCAGGTGAGCTGGTAGATCGCGCCGACGCTGTGCACGTTGGCCGCGGAGCGGCGCAGGATGGGGTCGGCCGAGCGCTGGCTGACGTTGCTGATCACTGCCTGGATCTCGGTCTTGGGCAGCACCCCCTCGACGTCCGGAATGCAGATGCCGTCATGCGTGTCGAGCACGGTGAGCTGGTTGCGCGGGCACATCCGCAGCCACTGCTTGAGGTAGACGCTGTTGGCGTCGAACAGCGAATACAGCAGCAGAGGCGCCAGCGCGAAGCCGTAGGGGTGCATGCCGTGCAGCGCGATGGCGTACTGGAAGCTGGCGTGGTCATGCACCTCGGGCAGGGTCTCGGCGCCGTTCTCGCGCGCGACGCCGTCGATCCACTTGAGGATGTCGTAGACATCCGGTTCGACCAGGAAGCAGCTGGTGCCGATCTTCTTGGTGGTGTAGCCGAACGCATCGAGGCGGAACAGATTCACGCCGCGCGCAGTGAGGAACTTGATGTAATCCTCCATCAGCGCGTAGGTCTTGGGCGAGTTGAAGTTGAGGTCGATCTGGTGCTCGGTGAAGGTGCACCAGACGCGGCCTTTGGTTCCATCGGCAAAGCTTACTTCGCGGAATGGCTCCTTTTCCTTGCGGATGTGGATGCGCGCGAGATCGTCAGGCGAGATCGGGCCGATCTGGTCGACGTGCACGAACAGATCGGCATATTCCGAGGCGTAGCCCTTGGCGACAAAGTCCCTGAACTCCTCGGATTCGTCTGAGATATGGTTCAGGGTCAGATCGAGGCAGAGATCGAAACGCGCCGAGATTCTTTCGATGTCGTCCCAGTTGCCGTACTTTGGGTCGATTTCCTTGTGCGTCAGCGGCGAAAATCCGCCGTCGGCATTCGACGGGTAAGGCGGCAGGATGTGAACGCCGCCGATGGCCCTGGAGAAGTGCCGGTCGATGAGGGTATACAGCTCGGCCAGATTGGCGCCCATCCGGTCGGGGTAGGCGATCAGCTGGACCTGGTTGCGCAGGGTCATGGTGGAATCCTCTGGAAATATCCGGTGTCGCCCCCGCCGGTCGGCCGGCGAGGCTGGGGCATGGGTCGATCGGAAAACGCGGGCGTGACGGGGCGGATTTCGATGCCCGTTCCGAACCGTCAGGCCGCAGCGCGGTTTTCGTCGGGCTGCGCGCGCAGCTGCTTGAACAATTCCAGCACGTGGCCGGTCCAGTGCCCGATGTCGTAGCGGTCCATGAGCGCATCCATGCGCTGCATGCGCGCACGCTGCTCCTCGCGCGGCATGTCCAGCGCGCGGTCGATGGCGGCGTCCATCTGGACGAGGCTGTAGGGATTGACCAGCACGGCGTCCTGCAGCTCGACCGCCGCACCGGCGAATTCAGACAGCACCAGCACGCCGCTTTCGTTGACGTGCGCGGCGATGAATTCCTTGGCGACCAGGTTGAGGCCGTCGCGCAGCGGGGTGATCCAGCAGATGTCGGCGGCACGGTAGTAGCACAGCGTGTCGGCGAACGGCATCGGCGTGGTCGACAGCAGGATGGGCTGCCACGAGAGGGTGCCGACATGGCCGTTGATGCGGCCGACCAGCTGCTCGATGGACTGCTGCGCCTTCTTGTAGGCACGCATGCCGTCGGCCGCCGCCACGGCGGTGACCAGCAGCTTGACCTTGCCGTGCAGCTCGGGGCGGCGCTGCAGCAGGCGTTCGTAGGCCAGCAGCATTTCGCGCGTGCCCTTGGCGTAGTCGACGCGGCCGATGGAAACGATGATCTTTTCCTGCGGAATGTCCTGGCGGATCTGCGCGACCTGCGCCAGCTTGTCGTCCTGCTGCACCGTCTTGCGGATCAGTTCGGCGTGCGTGCCGATGGGGAAGGCGTCGATCCGGATCTGCCGCCCGCCGTGCGTGATCGACACCGGCGCCACCGGCTCGGACAGCGCCGTGCCGGTGGCGCGCAATTCGCTGGACACCTCGTGTTCGACCACTTCGTCCAGCGTGCGCAGCGACTGCACGGTGGCGACGAAATTGCGCGCGTAGCGCGGGACATGGAAGCCCACCAGATCGCAGGCCAGCAGGCTGTCGATGATCTCGTCGCGCCACGGCAGGATGTTGAACACATCTGCCGGCGGGAACGGCGTGTGATGGAAAAAGGCGATGCGCACATCGGGCCGCAGCTCGCGCACGAACTTCGGCACCAGCCACAGATTGTAGTCGTGCACCCAGACCACGGCGCCGGGCGCGGCTTCCTCGCAGGCCGCTTCGGCAAACAGGCGGTTGACCTCGCGGAAGGTGGACCAGTCGCAGTTTTCGGTGGAATACAGCGCAGGAAAGCTGTTGAGGATGGGCCACAGCGCCTCTTTCGAGGTGACATGGTAGAACTGGCTGATCTGCTCGCTCGTCAGCGGCAGGCGCACCACCTCGTAGCTGCCGTAGCTGTCGTCGACGGTGATGCGGCGTTCGAACCTGACCGGCTTGCCGGCCGGGGATTTTTTCCAGGCGACCCAGCTCGCGCGCTCGGTCTGCCCGATGAAGCCCTTGAGCGCGGGCACGATGCCGTTCGGGCTGGCGTTTTCCCTGAAGACGGTCTTGCCGTCTTCGACATGCTCCTCATAGGGTTGCCTGTGATAGACGATGACCAGTGATGAAGCCATGGGAGTCCTCCGTTCGGTGAAAGCGTTGCAGGGCGTCGAGCACGCCGGCCGCGCCCGGTTGCGGGCTGCGGTACACGTTGCCGTGTCGCTGGATGGCCGCGTCGAGCGCGGCCTCGCGGTTGCCCACGGCCACGCCGGCAAGCCCGGTGTCGAACATGGACAGGTCGTTGAGCGTGTCGCCGGCCACCAGCGTGCGGTGCGCGGGCAGGTTCAGCGCCTGCAGGGTGCGCAGCAGGGTCGGGCCCTTCTGCACGCCGCGCGGCAGCACGTCGAAGTACAGGTTGTCCGAGATCAGGACATCGAAGCCCAGCTTCGTCACATCCTGCCGGGCCGCATGGGCATGGGCGGGATCCTTGTAGTAATAGGAACGGCGCCGGCCGCCGACGACCGGCTGTTCGCTCAGCCCCGGGTGCTGCTGCATGGTCGTCTCGATGCGTGCATGCGCGTCGGCCGGCCAGCTGGCGTTAAGCCACTGCTCCAGATGCGGCAGCGGGTCGTACCCGGGGCCGCAGGCCACGCTGGTGCCGACGTCGCCGACCATGTGATCGGGCCGCACCGGCAGCTCGTCGGCCAGTCCGCGCATGAAGTCGATGCCGCGTCCGCTGACGAAAATCATCACGATCTCGTCGCGGCGCTGCGCGATCCAGTCGTACAGGGCGGCGCGCTGCTCGGCGCTGCCGCCGAGAAAGGTGCCGTCCAGATCGGTGGCGAGGATGGTCTGCGGCTGGCTGCCGCCCGGGTTACGCATAGCTCAGGCCCCAGGGTTGTGCGGCCGGGCGCGTCGTCTCGACGCCGCGTCCGATTGCCGGCTTGTTGGCGCGTGGGCGAGGCATGCGCGCTACGGGCTGGGCCACGCTCGGCGCAGCATCGTGCAACAGGCGCTGCAGCGCCTGCGCGGGAGGAATGCGCTGCTGTATGACGTCGCGCACGGCGGTGGCCACGTTCAGGCGCAGGTCGAATTCACGTTCGAGGATCTGCACCGACATCACGCTGACGGCGCCTTCGGCCAGTTCGCCCAGTTCGCTCCCAGCCACGGCGCCCGGTTGTCCGAGGCGCATCCCGAGGCGGGTGTTGCGCGATTGTTCTGAAGCGGCGGTGAGGAACAGGTCGCCCACTCCGCTGCTACCCAGCAGGGTTTCGACGCGGCCGCCCATCGCCTGAGTGAGGCGACGCATGTCGTCGAGCCCGCGCGTGATGATGCCGGCCCGCGCGTTTTCGCCCATGCCCTGCGCGATGGCCATGCCGCAGGCGATGGCGATCATGTTCTTCAGCGCGCCACCCACCTGCGCCCCGATGACGTCGGCGGTCAGCTCCAGCGCCACACCGGTCTGAGCCAGTTGCTGCATCAGGCCGCCCGCGACGCGTTGCGCATCCCGATAACGGGGATGGCTGCGCGCCAAGGCCGGCATGGCCAGCGTCAGCAGGGTGGACTTGCCGCCCGCCACTTCGTCGGCAAAGCTCGGCCCGCCGATCGATCCGGTCAGCATGGTCTTCCCAAGTTCCTCGTCCAGCACCCGGGTCATCAGCGCCCCGCTGTCCTGCTCGATGCCCTTGCTGGCCGTGAGGACCACCGTACCCGGCGCCATCAGGCGTGCGGCCTGGCGGGCGACACCCCGCGTGGCTGCCGAAGGTACGACGATGATGACCAGTTGTGCACCGTGCACGGCATGCGCCATGTCGGCGGTGGCGCCGAGCCCGGACGGCAGATCGATCCCCGGCAGACAGTCCGGGTGATGGTTACGGGTGTGGATCGCCTCTGCGACCTCCTCGCGGCGTGCCCACAACCAGGTCGGCACACCGCCGCGCTGCAACGCGCTGGCCAGGGCCGTGCCCCAGGCGCCGGCGCCCAGCACTGCGGCGCAGCTGAGCGGCGAATGCCTGTGCGGGGCAGCGGCAAACGGGTTCAAATCGAAACCTTCAATCATGTCTGACATGTAATCTCCAAAATCGGTGCAACTGCGTAGCGCACTCGTTGGAAGGTCGCACAGGGTGCGCTTCGCGTTCCCTGGCGGCTTGAGATGCCCTGCCGTGCCAACAGGCACCAGGACGCGGGGCGGACGCACCTCCGGGGACGTCGGGGCCAGGCATGGCGGGCGGATTAAGTCACGGGCGCAGGCGGCGAGCCATCCTGCTTTTCAGGACGCGTGTGAACTCGCCTGCATCGCTGGATCACCAGCACACTGAATTGCACAAAATCGTATTGCGCAAAATAATTATATCGAAAACGCCCTGGCTTGTAAAACCCTGCTTGATTTTCAATGACTTGGAAGCATCTGTCCCATGGCGGGCGATGCCCTGTTGATGTGCACCAAAGGTGCCAACCATGCTGGCTTACCCTACCAAACCAGCTGGCATACCTTCGCGATGGGCCGCGAGAGCCCTCGCACACTCACCTTGTTCACGCTGATCATGTCTGGCCGATCATCGCGCAGCCACCCATGCCGCCAAGGAACCCGGTCACGACGTTGGCGGTGCCCCGCGCCACGCATTCGAGGCTCGGGTTGCCACACGTCAAACCGCTTTTCAGGGCTGCAGCAGAAAGCCAAGCAGCGTTTCGGCTGCGATCTGCTCGCCGCCTGAACCCCAGTGGGTGTCATCGGGCAGGTAGACGTCCTGCTCTCCCCTGCGGATGGCGGAGACGAGCGCAATATCGAGTCGCGGCATGCTGTCCGGGTGATTGCTGGCCAGTTCCGCCAGGAGACTGAGCTTGCGCAGATCCTTGTCGCGCAGGAAGTCGGCATAGGCGGTCAGCTTGTCGGGCGCGACCATGAAAACGAAGCGGGTTTGTCCATTGGCCTCGACCTTCCCGCGCATTCTCCCGATTTGACAGCCAATCTCGGGCACACCCAGTTCGCGCCACCATTGCGCTTTGCGGATGTCGTTCCTGAACACCAGCATCGCATCCCTGGTTGAACTGGAAAACGGTGCATTGCTGCTCAGCTCGACCCTTTTCGCATTCCCGGATGCGGTTCCGAATAGCGTCCGCAGAAGGCCTTTCCAGAGATAGTTCCGGACATAGCCGAGCTTGATATCTCGCCAGCCAGTCTCGCGCTCGAACTGCGTGACCAAGCCGTCGAGCTCACGCGCACGAATACCGACTGCATGGGTCGTTGACGCGGCGCCAGTCACGACAGGGACTGGCCGGGGCAAGTCGCTTGCATCACAAGACGGTTCATTCTTCAGCCGCCGGGGCAGTTCGCGCTCCACGGTCTCCAGAATGAAGAACCTGGGCGGCGTTTTCCGGAAGACAGGACTGTCGAGAACCTGCGCCAGATTCGTTTTATTGATGTCCAGCGTGATCACCGACCAGCCCGTGGCCGCCACGACGTAGTTCTGCCACTGCGAGTTGGGGCGCTGGGTGGAAAAGGAATCGCCCAGGACCACCACATCGTAATAATGATCGTAGGGCGCACTTCCATACAAGGGTTGCTTGAACACCCGCTGCGGCGTGTTCCAGCCGAAGTCGTTTTCCGCGAATGAGCCCACGCGCGTCAGGTCGCCATAGAGCGGTTGCAGATTCGCACTCAGACCGAACAGCACCGCCACGGGAACCAGCACCAGGCCAAGCAGCCAGATTGCGAAGCGACGATGCGCCCTAGAACTGGAAGTAGAGGAACTCACTGACCTTGCCCATTTCGGTTACGGTATACAGCAGGCCCACGGCAATGCCGGCCAGCCATAGCGTGTTCGGCCGCCAGCCCAGTCGACCGCTGTAGCGCACGTCCTCCAGCGCCGGCCGGAATGCTGCCATGACCTGCTGGGTATTGGGCGCCAGCCAGGCCAGCGCCCACAGCGCGGCAATCCACCCAAGATCGGCGTGCAACTCGTTTCCGGCATGGCCGGCGCCGTTGAGGCCGGCCATGCCGCGCAGAATCGCAAGCGCGGCGTCGAGATTGTCGGCGCGGAAGAATACCCAGCCGATGACGACGACCAGGAAAGTCAGGCTCATGCCGAGAAGTCGCCCCAGGCGGGTGCTGCGCTTCAGGTCGTGCCCCATGCGCGTGCGGACCTGATGCCAGCCATGGTTGATCGCCAGATAAAGGCCGTGCAAGGCGCCCCAGATCACGAAGGTCCAGCCGGCCCCGTGCCACAGGCCGCCCAGCAGCATGGTGGCCATCAGGTTGAGGTAGCGCCGTGCCGTGCCCTTGCGGTTGCCGCCCAGCGGGAAGTACAGGTAGTCACGCAGGAAGCGCGACAGCGTCATGTGCCAGCGCCGCCAGAATTCGATGATGTTGACGGCCTTGTAGGGCGAGTGGAAGTTGAGCGGCAGCGTGACGCCGAACAGGCGCGACAGGCCGATGGCCATGTCGGAATAGCCGGAGAAATCAAAATAGAGCTGGAAGGTATAGGCCAGCGCCCCGGCCCACGCTTCCAGCAGGACGACGGTCCCGCCGTCGGCGGCCGTGGCGAACACGTGGCTGGCGGACGGGGCGATGCCGTCGGCCAGCACCACTTTCTTGAACAGGCCGATGCTGAAGATGCTCAGCCCGACCGACAGGTTTTCCCAGTTCACCCGGTAGGTGGCCGGGCGTGCGAACTGCGGCATCATCTCCTTGTGGTGCAGCACCGGTCCCGCGATCAGGTGGGGAAAGTAGGTGACGAACAGGCCATAGTGGATGAAGTTGGCTTCCTTCACTTCGCCGCGATAGGCATCCACCAGAAACGCAATCTGGGTAAAGGTGAAAAAGGAGATGCCGAGCGGCAGGAGAATGGGGCCGACCTGCCAGCCCATGCCGAGAATGGCGTCGACGTTTTCAACAAAGAAATTGGCGTATTTGTAGTATCCCAGCAGGCACAGATCGGCGGCGATCCCCAGGCTCAGAATCCATTTTTTTCGCTTCGCATTGCCCCGTGCATGCTCCCTGGAGAGCGCCATGCCGATCGCATAGTTGAACAGGATCGATCCCAGCAGGAGACCGACATAGGCCGGGTTCCACCAGCCGTAGAAAAACAGCGACGCCGCGAACAGCCACAACGCCGCAAGCGGCCGGTTGTATCGGCCTATCTGGAAAAACCCAAAAAATGCGACTGGCAGAAAAAGAAAAAGAAACGGGTA
Organism: uncultured Thiobacillus sp.; assembly: GCA_964533095.1. Lineage (GTDB taxonomy): Bacteria > Pseudomonadota > Gammaproteobacteria > Burkholderiales > Thiobacillaceae > Thiobacillus. The sequence continues at coordinate 9,643 of CAZHKS010000006.1, forward strand.
GGAATTGAAGAGCACGTCTGGGAACGCTGCTTATTTGGTGAGTGCCATGAAGAGTTGCGGCAGCCGCTCCGGCAGCCGTTCGATGTGATCGATGACAGTGTACTGGCGCCCGAAGATGTCGGCCACATATTCGTCGGCCTTGGGATCGAGACTGATGCAGTAGGGAAAGATGCCTTGCTGATCGAGTTCCTTGGCGGCCTGGCGGGCGTCCTCGATGAGCAGGCGCTCGTCATGGGCGTCGACGTCGGACGGTTTGCCGTCGGTGAGGATGAGCATGAGCTTCTTGTCGGCCGGACGCGCGGCCAGATAGTGCGCGGCATGGCGCATCGCGGCGCCCATGCGGGTCGAGTAGCCCGCCTCCATCGCGGCCAGGCGCGCCTTGACGTCGTCGTTCCAGTGCTCGCCGTAGCCCTTGATATGCAGATAGCGCACGTCGTGGCGCGTGTTGGAGTGGAAGCCGGCGATGGCGAACGGGTCGCCCAGTTTCTCGATCGCCCAGGCCAGCAGCGACACGGCTTCCTGGCTGAGTTCGAGGATGGTCTGGTCGCTTCCGCCCGCCTTTTCATTGAGCGATTCCGACAGATCGAGCAGCAGCATGACGGCGATGTCGCGGCCGTTTGTGCGGTGGCTCATGTTGATGCGCGGGTCGGGGGTGGCGCCGCCCTTGAAGTCGATCAGCGAGCGGATGGCGACGTCGAGATCAAGCTCGCTGCCCTCCTCCTGGTAGCGAATGCGCACCTTGTCCTGCGGTTTCAGCAGGTCGAGCATCTTCTTCAGCTGCTTGGCGAGCGCGCCGTGCTTGGCGAGCAGGCGGTCGATGTCCGCCGCATTGCCGCTGGGGTGCAGCGCTTCGTATACGCTCACCCAGTCGGGGCGGTAGGTGTGGCTGTTGTAGTCCCATTCGGGGTAGTGGCGCGGCGGCAGGCCGCGGATTTCCTCCTGCGGCTCGATCCTGCGCGGCTCGTCGAAGGCCTCCTCCTCGTCGCCCGCCTCGATGAATTTCCACAACTGTCGATTGTCGTCGCGGTAGTCGACCACGGTGTCGTCGAAATGTACCCTGGCGAACTGGTCGCTCTGGCGGCGGGTCCTGGCGACATAGGAGAGGGCCAGCGCGGCGATCTCCTTGGTGGAGGATTCGCCTTGTTCCATGACGCCATGAAAGCGCGCGACAAAGTCGTTGAGGTCGGCGTCGGCATAGCCGTGATCGGGATCGAGCAGCGCGCGCGACAGCATCGCCATGCGGTGGCGCAGGCAGGAGGTGGTCTCCGGATCGCAGGCGGCCTCCAAAGGCTTCGGATGCAGCGCGAGGAACAATTTGCGCAGTCCGGGATACTCGCGGATCAGCAGCGTCTCGATGCGGCAGTCCTCGAAGAACTCCACCGCCATGCGCTGGAACGGGCTCCAGTTGTCGGCAACCTGCGCCTCGGACCAGCGGCGGTGGCCGACGATGTGGGCAAGCGTGGCGCGGTAGCGATCGAGGCCGCTGATTTCCCCCGCATCGTCGTACACGTCCGGCAGGCGGATGCCGAGCTTGTCGTAATACGGCACCGGCTTGCGGATTTCGTCGAACGCGGTGGAGTACGGCACCAGCTGGTCGCTGTCCTGCCACAGGCCGCGCAGGTACAGGTCCAGCTTGCGCTCGACGTCCACCAATAACGTTCCGTGACGCTCGCGCTGCAGCACGGCGCGTGCGTCGGCCGACTGCAGGCTGAAGTAGTCCTTCTGCCGCTCGGGATGGTTGCCGTAGTTGCGGATGCCGTATTCGACCCAGTTCTTCAGGCCGGCGAGCGTCAGCTGGCTGAGCAGGTTAGGTGCCTGGGCGAAGAACTCCGGCAGGCCCGGGCTGGGGAAGGTGGTGTGGTGGCCGTGGATGGAGCCGGTGGTGCGCGCCATGAAGTCGAGCGTGATGTCGAGGTAGCGCTGCAACTGTTCCTGCGACTGCAGGCGCCTGGCCACCGGCGCCAGCGTCTGCAGGAAGGGGGTGATCGCACGGCCGTTGGGCGACTTCTGCATGCGCTGGATCAGCGCCATCACCGCCGGCAGCGCGGATTCGCCCACTGCTTTCGCGGCGGACGGCCACTCTTCCAGGAACGCCAGCATCGGCTCGACGCCGCGCCCGAGCTTGCCGATGACGCGTCCCGCTTCGAGGTAGGCATCGCGCCCCGCGGCAGTGAGAACGGCCAGGGCCTCGGCCATGACGTCGTCGAACACCTCCCCCACCTCCGGGAAACGGGTGTCGAGCTGCTTCCAGTAAGCCGCCATCAGGGGATGCTGGTATGCGGTTTCAGGACTCACGTTCGGGCTTACGCAAACGTGGCGTCGATCGCGTGATCGAGCGTTTCACGGATGTCGGCGTCGTCGGTGATCGGGCGCACCAGCGCCATGCGGCAGGCGTCACGCGGGTCCACGCCGTCCTTGATCAGCGTCGCTGCGTACACCAGGAGACGCGTCGAAATGCCTTCGTCCAGTCCATGCCCTTTCAGGCCGCGGGCCACGCCGCCGATCTTCACCAGCTTCGCCGCCACGGCTTCGTCCATGCCGGTTTCCTTCGCCACGATCTGCGCTTCCAGCGCGGCGTCGGGGTAGTCGAAGTCGAAGGCGGTGAAGCGCTGTTTGGTCGACTGTTTGAGGTCCTTCATCAGCGTCTGGTAGCCGGGATTGTAGGAGATCACCAGCTGGAAATCGGGATGCGCGTGGATCAGCTCGCCCTTCTTGTCGAGCGGCAGGGTGCGGCGGTGGTCGGTGAGCGGGTGGATCACCACCGTGGTGTCCTGGCGCGCCTCGACGATTTCGTCGAGGTAGCAGATGGCGCCGATGCGCGCGGCGGTGGTGAGCGGGCCGTCGAGCCAGCGGGTGCCGTTGGCTTCCAGCAGGTAGCGTCCCACCAGGTCGGACGCGGTCATGTCCTCGTTGCAGGCCACGGTGATCAGCGGCTTGCCGAGCTTCCACGCCATGTATTCGACGAAACGCGACTTGCCGCAGCCGGTCGGGCCTTTCACCATCACCGGCAGGCGGTTGCGGTAGGCGGCCTCGTACAGCGCGACCTCGTTCTTCTGCGGCTGGTAGAAGGGTTCCTGCGAAACCTTGTATTGCTCTTTGTCTGTGCTCATTTTCATTCCTCGTTGCGGAAGAAAAAACGCCCCCGGTAAGCCGGGGGCGTGTAGCGCGGGGACGGTTCTCTGCGGCTAGGAGATCGCTTCAAACCCGCCCCGCGTGGGGATGCGTTTCCATCCCTGCTTGCTTATTTGTGCACGCCCAGCTTTTCGCGCCAGCCCGGGAACAGCTTGTCGGCGTCGCTCGGGAAGGACTCGAAGGCGCGGGCGAATTCCTTGTGCTCCTTGGCCCACTCGATCGGGTCGGCGCCGGCCTTCCAGCACTCGTACGACTGGCGCAGGGAGATCGCGCCGGCCGCCGGGCTGTCGATGTGGCCGTAGGAACCGCCGCCGGAGGTGTTGATGACGTTGCCGTGACCCAGGTTCTCGAAGAAGCCGGGCAGGCGCAGTGCGTTCATGCCGCCGGAGATGATCGGGGTGGTGGGCTTCATGCCGTACCACTTCTGGAAGTAGACCGGGCCCTGGCACTCGTCGCGCTCGATCATGTAGGCGATCAGCTTGTCGGTGGCATCGCCTTCCATCTTGCCGTAGCCCATGGTGCCCACGTGGATGCCCGAAGCCCCCTGCAGACGCGAGATCTTGGCCAGCACGAACGCGGTGTAGCCGCGCTTGGCGGACGGCGAGGTGATCATGCCGTGGCCGGCGCGGTGGTAGTGCAGGTACTGGTTGGGGTACTGACGGCGGGCCGTGGTGATCATGCCGGGGCCGCCGACGAAACCGTCGACCAGGAAGGCCACCTTGTCGGCGTCGGGGCCGAAGGTTTCCAGGATGTAGTCGGCGCGGGCGCACATTTCATAGTGGTCGTCCGCAGTGATGTTGGCGGAGAACAGCTTGGGCTGGCCGGTTTCGTCCTGCGCGCGCTTCATGGCGTCGGCCACCAGCGGGATCACCTTCTTCATCGGGGCGAACACCTGGTTGCCCTGGGGTTCGTCGTTCTTGATGAAGTCGCCGCCCAGCCAGAACTGGTAGGCCGCATTGGCGAAGGGCTCGGGGCGCAGGCCCAGCTTCGGCTTGATGATGGTGCCGGCGATGTAGCCGCCGTTCACCACCGGGCGGCCGAGGATGCGCCACATGTCGGAGATGTCCTTGGCGGGGCCGTCGAACAGCTGGATGGCGCGCTCGGGAACGTAGAAGTCATGGATCTTGGCGTGCTCGATGTCGCCCATGCCCTGGTTGTTGCCGATCACCAGCGTCAGGAAGGAGACGATCATCATGCGGCCGTCGGTGACGTTGCGGTCGAACAGGTCGATCGGGTAGGCGATCCGCATGTCTTCGGTGGCTTCGTCGATGTAGTACACCAGCGCGTCGACGCCCTTGGTGAACTCGTCGGTGGTGCAGACCTCGACGTTGGTGCCGGTCGAGGACTCGGCAGCGAAGTGGGCGGCCGCTTCCAGGTAGCCGTAGCCGGCCTTCGGCTTCATCTTGTAGGCGACGAGGATGTGCTTGCCCCCCTTGATGAGGTCTTCCTCTTTCAGGCTGAGGTCGGCATAACGTGCGGATTGATCCATTGCATGACTCCTGCGGTAGATAAACAAAGCTTCAGGAGCCAATGCCCCTGAAACCGACAGGGGTGGACTATACGCACGCACTTATATAATTAAAATTCAATACTTCTGATAAAAACTATATATTTAGACTTATACATATATGCGCCGCCTGACACTACGCCAATTCAGGGTGTTTGATGCAGTCGCCCGTCATCTGTCGTTCTCGCGGGCGGCCGAGGAGCTGCATCTGTCGCAGCCCGCCGTCTCCATGCAGGTGAAGGGCATCGAGGCCATCCTGGGTGTGCCGCTTACCGAGCAGCTGGGAAAAAAGATTTTCCTCACCGACGCTGGTCTCGAGGTGCTGCACGCCAGCCAGGCGATCACCGCCCGCCTCGACGACCTGCAGCACAATCTTGCGCAGCTGAGGAGCGTCGACACGGGTCGTCTCAACATGGCCGCAACCTCCACAGTGAACGCCGTCGCCACCGATATCCTCGCCCGCTTCCGCGGTCGCCATCCCGGGGTGGGGATCCATCTGGACGTCTCCAACCGGGCGGCCGTGCTGGACCAGCTCGTCGGCAACCGCATCGATCTCGCCATCATGGGGCAGGTACCGGACGGGCTCGGCCTGGAAGCCACCCGCTTCATGGACAACCCGCTGGTCGTCATCGCCCCCCCCGACCACCCGCTGGTCGGGAAGAAGAAAATTTCCGTGCGCGACCTGGCGTCCGAATCCTTCCTGGTGCGCGAAGCGGGTTCCGGTACCCGTGGCGCGATGGAGCGCTTCTTCGCCGCCCGCGGGCTGGAAATCCGAAGCAGCATGGAAATGAGCAGCAACGAGGCCATCAAGCAGGCGGTGCAGGCCGGCCTCGGCCTGGGCATCCTGTCGCTGCAGACGCTGGAGATGGAACTGGCGCTCAAACGGCTGGCGGTGCTAGCGGTCGAGGGCTTTCCCATCATGCGCCACTGGTACATCGTGCATCGCACCGACAAGCGGCTGTCGCCCGTGGCGCAGGCATTCAAGACCTTTGTGCTGGGATCGGCGAATTCGCCGGCCTGAGCAACACTCCGCCAGGATTACCCCGCCGGAGTACCAGCCCCCGGCGTCAGGATGCTTGCATCCACCAGACGGTGCCCGTCCAAGACTGGTTTTCTATCCTTTGACCTGAAGCCGACTGCTTGGACACCGCACACAACAGCCAACCCGCCCCCGTCCCCGCACCACTCAGCGGAATCACCGCAGCATTGGCGGGTTTCATCCTCAACCTCGCGGCATTCATCGCCCTGTGGCGGGTCAAGGCCGATATCATGTGGGTGATCGGCGTATGCGCCCTGCTCGGACTGGCCCATTCATTTTTTTATGTGAGGACATCATGGAACCCCCAGCTCAACCCCTGAAACGCTGCGGATGCAGCAGCCCGACCGACAAATGCCCGGACCTGCCGCGCAGCATTCCGCCGGCGAAACTCGATCCCGACGCGACGCTGGTGTTCGACGTGCGGCGCGAAGCCGATTACGTCGCGTCCAACGAGATCATCCCGGGCGCGTTGTGGAAAAACCCCGACAAGATCGATGCCTGGATCGGTGCCCTCCCGCGTACGCTCGACGTGGTGATCTACTGCGTACGCGGCGGCACCGTATCGAACAGTGTGGTGGATCGTCTGCAGGCCGCAGGCGTGAAAGCGCGCTTCATCGAAGGCGGAATTGAAGGATATAAGGCGGCAGGCGGAACAATCGCCCGCAAATAGGCCGATCAACCCGCTGAAAGCAATATAGAAAGTACACGTTTAAATTAGTTGACTAGTTTACTGGGTTATTCTATGGTGTTGCATTGGACTTTTATTGAACGCAAGGACATGCATCATGCAACGTGAAATCAACGGCAAAATGGTCGAAACCGACCCCGAAGGCTATCTGGTCAACCTGGAAGACTGGTCCGAGGAACTGGCGGTCGAACTGGCCAAGGAAGACAAGCTGGAACTGGGCGATGACCACTGGAAGGTCATCCACTACATGCGCGACCAGTTCGCCCAGAACGGCACTGCGCCCAATCTGCGTTTCCTGCAGAAGGGCCTGAAGGAAGAGTTCGGCCCTGAATGGGGTGACAAGAAATTCCTGTTCGACCTGTTCCCGTTCGGCCCCGCCAAGCAGGCCGGCCGCTACGCTGGCACCCCGAAGCCGACCGGTTGCGTATAAATCAGCCCGCTTCGTCAAAAGCCCCGCCATGCGGGGCTTTTTTCATGCATGCGACTCAGGGATGGCTGCGGAACATGAAATACACCGCACCGACCAGGCACAGCGCCGCCCACAGGAAATCCCACTTCAGTTCCACCTTCATGTAGAGCACGGCGAACGGCATGAACACCGACAGCGCGATCACCTCCTGCATGATTTTCAGCTGCGGCAGACTCATCACGGTGTAGCCGATGCGGTTGGCGGGCACCTGCAGCAGATATTCGAACAGGGCGATGCCCCAGCTGGCGAACGCGGCGACCATCCAGGGCTTGTTGCCCATGTCTTTCAGGTGCGCATACCAGGCAAAGGTCATGAAGACATTGGAAAACGTCAGCAGGATCAGGGTTTGCAGCGCGGCGGGCATGGTCGTCTCCGGAATATGCGGCGTCATTGTAGGGAATCCATGCGTCTGCAGCGCTGTTAAAATGCCGCCTTTCGCATTGCAAGGGTCGGCATGATGAACGCGCCTCAGGTGGGTGTGGTGATGGGGTCTTCCAGCGACTGGGAGGTGATGAAGCATGCGGCGATGCTGCTGAAGCAGCTGGGCATCCATTTCGAGACCAGGGTGGTGTCCGCGCACCGCACCCCGGATCTGCTCTACGACTATGCCGCCAGCGCCGAGGCGCGCGGCCTCAAGGCCATCATCGCGGGCGCCGGCGGCGCCGCCCACCTGCCCGGCATGCTCGCCGCCAAGACCCTCGTGCCGGTGCTCGGCGTGCCGGTGCCGTCGAAATACCTCAAGGGCATGGACTCGCTGCTCTCCATCGTGCAGATGCCCAAGGGCATTCCGGTCGCCACCTTCGCCATCGGCGAGGCCGGCGCGGCCAACGCGGCGCTGTTCGCCGCCGCGCTGATCGCCCGTTACGACAGCGGACTGGCCGGGCAGCTCGGCGATTTCCGGCGCAGCCAGTCCGACTCCGTGCTGGCGATGGACCTGCCCGATGTCGAGTAAGCCGCTGCCCCTCCTGCCGGGTGCCACGCTGGGCATCCTCGGCGGCGGCCAGCTCGGCCGCATGTTCACCATCGCCGCACGCACCATGGGCTACAAGGTCATGGTGCTCGACCCCGATGCCGCCAGTCCCGCCGGCCAGATGGCCGATGTGCACCTGCAGGCCGACTACGCCGATCATGACGCCCTGAAGCAGCTCGGCGAAACCTGCGCCGCCGTCACCACCGAATTCGAGAATGTCCCTGCCACGAGCCTGATCGAACTGGCGAGTCATTGCCGGGTGTCCCCCGGCGCGGATGCGGTTGCCATCGTGCAGGACCGCAGCCACGAAAAATCCTGGCTCGCCCGCAACGGCTTCGCCACCGCGCCGTTCGCCCTGGTCTACAGCGAGGGCGACCTCGATGCCGCGCTGGCGGATATCGGCACGCCCGCGCTGCTGAAAGTGTCGCGCTTCGGCTACGACGGCAAGGGCCAGGCACGCATCAACACGCCCGAAGACGCGCGTGCCGCGTTCCGCGAATTCGGCGGGCAGCCCTGCGTGCTCGAAGGCTTCGTCAGGCTGGAACGCGAAGTCTCGGTGGTGCTCGCCCGCAGCGACGCCGGCGAATGCGTGCTGTTCCCAGTCGCCGAGAACCGCCACGACAACGGCATTCTCGACGTCTCCATCGTCCCCGCCCGCGTGCCCGATACGCTCGCGCAGCAGGCCCGCGAAATGGCCCGGGACATCGCCGCCAAGCTCGGCTACGTCGGCGTCATGGCGGTCGAGTTCTTCGTCGCCGACGGCCGCCTGATGGTCAACGAAATCGCCCCGCGACCGCACAACTCCGGCCACTACACGCTCGACGCCTGCGTCACCGACCAGTTCGAGCAGCAGGTGCGCGTGCTCGCCGGCCTGCCGCTGGGCGACCCCCGCCTGCTGTCGCCGGTGGCGATGGTCAACATCCTCGGCGACCGCTGGCAGGATGGCGGGCCGCACTGGGACACGCTGCTGGCGCATCCCAACATCAAGCTGCACCTGTACGGCAAGCAGACCGCCCGGCCGGGACGCAAGATGGGGCATTTCAACGTGCTGGACGCCGATGCAGATGCCGCGCTGGCGCTCGCCGAACAGATGCGCGATGCGCTCTAGCGCATTCGCCCGCCCCCGCTCCCTTCAGGCGCTTGCGCTGCTGCTCGCCGGCTGCGTACCCGCCGCGGAAGCGGCGCAGCCGATCCTGCATATCGGCCCGCATGCGTTCCAGGTCGAAATCGCGGACACGCCGCGCGAGCGGACGCGAGGCCTGACGGGGCGCTCCTTCCTGCACCCCGATAGCGGCATGCTGTTCGTATTCGAGCGGCCGGGACGCTATTGCTTCTGGATGCGCGACACGCCGCTGCCGCTGTCGATCGCCTTCATCGACGGGGCCGGTCGCATCGTCAGCCTCGCCGACATGCAGCCGCGCAGCGAGACACGGCACTGCCCGAGCGTCGACGTGCGCTATGCGCTGGAAGTGTGGCAGGGCGAATTCGAGCGGCGCGGCATCAAGCCGCACGCGCAGGTGGACGGGCTGCCGAAGTAGCCGGGCCTGTCAGGGCGCGATCGACTGCACGCGCAGCTCCATTTCGCGGCCGGCGTCGTCGCTGCGCAGCACGCGTACCGGAAGATAGTGGCGGTCGATCGCCAGCCAGGCCTCGAAGCGACCGTCGTCGTCGGCCACCCGCGCAATATGCAGGGTGCGCAGCGCCCCCAGCGCGGTGTCCAGCATGTCCTCGCCGCGGACTTCATACGCATAGTCGCGCAGCTTCTTGCCGTTGAACACCTGATAGGTCAGCCGCTGTCCGGCTGGCGGCGGCGCAGTCAGCGCAAACTGGAAGAACAGGCTGAGCGCATCCTGTATCTCGCCGTGATAGGCAAAGTGACGCGGCGCACCTTTCTCCGGCATCAGCGTGAGCTGGCCCTGCGCGGGATCGAAACGCGCGCTGCTGTGTTTGTCGCCGCGCTGGTCCCAGAACTCCTCCGGCTGCAAACCGTGCGGCGTGATGCGGCCACGGCTGGTCTGCACGAAGCGCCCACGGTAGAACAGACCGGTCAGGCCGGTCGCCCCCACCACGCTGGTCAGCGTGTAGTGCTCCCCGTCGTTCACCCATACCAGGGTCTGCTCGCCCGATGCCAGTCCGTAGCGCACCTCGAACCGCAGGTCGAGGCGCGGCGGCAGGGCGTTCAAGGGCACGGCAGGAACGGGCTCGGCAGGTGCGGCGTCCGGGGTCTGCGCGGCGGGGATGGCCGCCGTCTCGGCGATGACGGGATCGACGGGCGTTTCCGGCGCGGCCGCCTCGACAGGAGGCTCGGGCGGAGACGGCACGGAGGGTGGCGATGAAGAAGGCGCCGGCCGGGGTATCGCCGGCTTGTGCGCGGACGGACGACGCGGGGAAGGCAAAACCGCCGCGACAGCGGCTGGAGGCAGTGCCGGCGCAAGCTGCACGTCGATCACCGGCGGTTCGGGAGGCGAGGTCCAGTGCGGAAATCGCCATTCCAGTCCACCCAGCAGGCTGCCATGCAGCAGCAGCGAGATCACCAGCGCCAACCACAATGGGCGAACGCTGCGCCCCACCCGCTCAACCCTTGACGCTGGCGCGCACCAGGCGCTGTTCGATCGTGACGCCATCCTCGCTGACGCGGACCTGCACCGGCAGGTTGTTGCGCGCCGGCGCCACCCACACGGTGATGGCCTTTTCGTCGGGCTTCTGCGTGATGCGCTGGAATTGCTGGGTCGCCAGCGCGCCCAGCGGCGTCCGGATGGCCCCGCCATCGCTGCGCGCATAGTGATAGTCGTTGAGGCCGCGTCCACTCACGACCTGCACGCTGTAGTCGGCAGGAAGACTGGGGGCGAACATGAACTGGTAGAGCTGCGACAACTGGTCCTGCGCGCCGTCCTGCAGGCCAGTCAGCTGGCGCGACTCGCCCTTGTACTGGTAGGTGATGCTGCGCGACTTCCAGTCGAGCCGGGCGGTCGCCAGCTTGTTGGGGGCGTCGCTGCGGGCGTGCTGGAATTGCAGGGGACGCAGGCCCTGACGCGTCACCACGCCCGTGCTTTCAAGTTGGATGTTGCCCGGCCACAGCATTTTGAGCGGGCCGCTGGCGCGCGTTTCGCTGGCCAGGACATAACGGTTGCCGCTGCGGGTGAAGGTATCGGTCACCTGGCCGAGCTTGATGCCATTGCGGTAGAGGTCGTACACCACGCTCATCCGGGACGGACCTGCCGCCTGGACGGATCCCGCAAAGAGGCTGGCGGCGAGCAGAATGATCTTGAGCATGGTCACGTTCCCGGTGATAACACAGACTGTGACGCCAGATCGTCCTTCAAGTTTACGCGGCCCTGCACATTGACCAGCCGGCCCTCGGCAAACCAGCGGATGGCCTGGGGATAGATGCGATGCTCCTGCGCCAGCACGCGCGCCGCGAGCGTGTCCGGCGTGTCGTCCGCCCGCACCGGCACGGCCGCCTGGACGACGATGGGGCCATGGTCGAGCTGGGCGGTGACGAAATGCACCGTGCAGCCATGGATTTTCACGCCCTCGGCGAGCGCGCGCTCGTGCGTCCTGAGCCCCGGGAACATCGGCAGCAGCGAGGGATGGATATTCAGCAGACGGCCCTCGAAGCGCTCGATGAAGGCCGGACTGAGGATGCGCATGTAGCCGGCCAGCACCACCAGGTCGGGCCGATGACGCTCGATTTCGTCGGCCAGCAGCGCATCGAAGGCCGCGCGGTCGGGATATTCGGTGTGATCGAGCGCGACGGCGGGCAGGCCGCGCTCACGTGCATACGCCAATCCTGCCGCCTGCGGCCGGTTGCTGATGACCGCAACGATGTCGATCGGCAAGTGCGCCTCGACGATCGCCCGGAAATTGCTGCCGCGCCCGGACAGCAGCACGACGACGCGACAGGTCACTGATATATCACCTGCTCCGCCCCGTCCGGACGCGCGATGATTTCACCGATCTGCCACACCGTTTCGCCGCTTTCCTGCAGATGCGCCATCGCCGCGGCCGCGTCGGTCGCGGCCACGACCACGCACATGCCGATGCCGCAGTTGAAGGTGCGCAGCATTTCGGCCGGCTCGACGTTGCCGGCCTGCTGCAGCCAGTCGAACAGCGGCGGACGCGTCCATGAATTCGGGTCGACGCGCGCGGCAACGCCTTCCGGCAGGCAGCGCGGCAGGTTGCCGGTGATGCCGCCGCCGGTGATGTGCGCCATGCCCTTGACGCTGAGTTTTTCCATCAGCGCCAGCAGCGGCTTGACGTAGATCCGCGTGGGCGCCATCACCGCATCGGCGAACGGGCGGCCGTGAAAATCGGACTTCAGTCCGATATGACTGAGGTCGATCAGCTTGCGGATCAGCGAATAGCCGTTGGAATGCGCGCCAGAAGACGCCAGTCCGAGCACCACGTCACCTGCGGCGATGGTCTGGCCGCCGATGACCTTGCTCTTTTCCACCACGCCGACGGCGAAGCCGGCCAGATCGTATTCGCCTTCCGCGTACATGCCGGGCATCTCGGCGGTCTCGCCGCCGATCAGCGCGCAGCCAGCCTGTTCGCAGCCGGTGGCGATGCCGGCAATCACCGCCTCGGCGGTGTCGAGCGTGAGCTTGCCGCAGGCGAAATAGTCGAGGAAGAACAGCGGCTCGGCGCCCTGCACCAGGATATCGTTGACGCTCATCGCCACCAGATCGATGCCGACGGTGTCGTGGCGGTTGAGTTCGAACGCCAGCTTGAGCTTGGTGCCGACACCGTCGGTGCCGGAGACCAGCACCGGCTCCTGGTATTTCTTGGAAATCTCGATCAGCGCGCCGAAACCGCCGATGCCGGCCAGCACTTCGGGACGCATGGTGCGTCTGGCCAGCGGCTTGATGCGCTCGACCAGTGCATCGCCGGCGTCGATATCGACGCCGGCATCTTTGTAGGAAATGGAAGACACACCCGGCTCCAGAATCAAAAAGTGCGCTATTTTACCGCCTATGCACCCGATCCGACGCCCCGGCCTCCCCGGCAACATCCCCTGGCTTGCCTTCGCGGCAATGCTCGTCGCGGGCGGACTGGTCTACCTGCTGGGTCCCATCCTGACGCCTTTCCTCGCCGGCGCCTTGCTGGCCTACATGTTCGACCCGCTGGTCGACCGGCTGCAAACACGCGGGCTGTCGCGCACGACCGGCACGGCGATCGTCATCGTGCTGGCCGGGCTGGCGCTGCTCGCCCTGCTGCTGGTGGCGCTGCCGCTGTTCCAGGGACAGTTCGCCGAATTGAGCCAGCGCGTGCCGGCCGCGCTCGACCTGCTGCGGACCCGCTTCCTGCCCTGGCTGCAGCAGACCTTCGGCATCGGCATCGACTTCAACCTGGCCGCGCTGAAGACCTGGCTCACCGAGAAAGCCACCCAGAACGGCAGCGCCTGGCTGCCCTCGCTCCAGACCGGCGCGCTCGCCATCGTCGGCGTGCTGGCCAATCTGCTGCTGATTCCGGTCGTGATGTTCTATCTCCTGCGGGACTGGGACGTGATGGTGGCGCGGGTGGCGGCACTGGCGCCGCGCCGCTGGCTGGGGGCCGTCACCCGTGTTGCGCGCGACATGGACGCGGTCATCGGCGAATTCCTGCGCGGGCAACTGTCGGTGATGGCCACCCTGTCGCTGTATTATGCCATCGCGCTGTGGGCGGCGGGCCTGGATTACGCGTTGCCGATCGGCATACTCACCGGCGTGCTGTCCTTCGTGCCCTTCCTCGGCTTCGGCCTCGGGGTGATCCTGGCGCTGCTGGTGGCGCTGCTGCAGTTTACCGACTGGACCGGCGTGGCCTGGGTCGCCGGCATCTACCTCGCCGGACAGGTGCTGGAAAGCTACGTCATCACGCCGCGTCTGGTCGGCGAACGGGTCGGCCTGCACCCGGTGGCGGTGATTTTCGCGCTGGCGGCATTCGGCCAGCTCTTCGGCTTCGTCGGCGTGCTGCTGGCGGTGCCGCTGGCGGCGGTCCTGCTGGTGGCGCTGCGCGAACTGCGCGGCGTGTACGAGGCCAGCGACTTCTATGCCGGCGGCTATAATGCCGGCTCTTTTGACCCCGATATGCCTGCCATGTCCGCACCGCTGCTCGAATCCCGCATCACTTCCCTGCCGCTGATCCACACAGGCAAGGTGCGCGACATCTACGCCGTCGGCGACGACAAGCTGCTGATCGTCACCACCGACCGCCTGTCGGCCTTCGACGTGGTGATGCCGACCCCCATTCCCGGCAAGGGCGAAGTGCTGACGAAAGTCTCCGCCTTCTGGTTCGACAGGCTGAAAGCCATCGTGCCGAGCCAGGCGCTGGACATCGCGCCGGAATCCGTGGTCGCGGAAAACGAGCGCGACCAGGTCGCCGGGCGCGCCATCGTGGTCAGGAAACTCAAGGCGCTGCCGGTCGAGGCCATCGTGCGCGGCTATCTGGTGGGATCAGGCTGGAAGGAATACCAGGCCAGCCAGTCGGTCTGCGGCATCACGCTGCCAGCCGGGCTGCAACAGGCCGGCCGCCTGCCCGAACCGATCTTCACGCCGTCGACCAAGGCGGCGGTCGGCGCGCACGACGAAAACATCGCGTTCGAGCAGATGGCCGAACTGATCGGCGCGGACCTGGCCACCCAGGTGCGCGACATCAGCCTTGCCCTGTATAAGGCTGCCGCGGAGTATGCACTCACACGCGGGATCATCATCGCCGATACCAAGTTCGAGTTCGGGCTGGATGAAGCCGGCAGGCTGGTATGGATCGACGAGGCGCTGACCCCGGATTCGTCGCGCTTCTGGCCGGCCGATCAATACCGGCCGGGAAGCAACCCGCCCAGCTTCGACAAGCAGTTCGTGCGTGACTGGCTGGAAGCCAGCGGCTGGAACAAGCAGGCGCCGGGGCCGGCGCTGCCCGCCGAAATCGTTGAAAAAACCAGCGCGAAATACCGTGAGGCGATGACGCGGCTGCTGGCTTGAGCGCCTACTTCAGGGTGTCGTTCAGAAACGCCGCAACGGTCTCGACCATTTCACCCTCGTGGCCGGTGTAGAAATGGTCGGCATGAGGGATCACCACCTGACGTGAAGTGCCCGCCACCAGACTGCGCTTGCGCTGGACCGCATTTTGCCGCACCGGCGGCAGGTCGTTGTCGCCGTAAAGGTCGAGAACCGGGAGTTTCAGCCCGTCATAGCCATTGAACGAGGGGCCCAGGCTGGCCCAGGCCTTCACCGCCGGATCGGGCGTGCCGGTGAAATATTCCAGGCTCATGCGCGAGCCCATGCTGTGGGAAACGACGGCCAGTTGCGTGTAGCCCTTCGCCTTGAGGAAATCGACCGCCTGGGCAATGCGCTCGGCCGCTTCCGGGAAGGTCGGCGGGTAGGCCTCGCCCTTGGCGTCCGCGGCCAATACCGGCATCTGGATCGACAGGGTGGCGAAACCGCGATCGGCCAGTTCGGTGCGCAGCGTGCCGACCATGCCCCAGTCCGGGTGTATCCCCATGCCATGCACGACGATGGCGGCCTTGTCGCCCTCGACTGGCGTGAACAGTGCAAGAAACTTGTGGTGGCCGCGCGATGTCTGCAGATAGACGGGATCGCCCACTACCACGCCCGGAACCACCTCGTCGGCCCATTTTTTCTCGCGCGCATAATCGGCCACCGGCTCCGCAAACGCGACCAGGGAGAACAAGGCCGTCAAACCGCCCAGCAGGCCCATCCATATGTTTTGCTTCATCTCGATCCTCTGCAGAGTTAAAGTTAATGTCCCGTTCGCCCGATAATTCTACGAAACCGTCGTTTTATCAACCCAGGTAAATTCAAGTGACTGCCAAGTCGTTGCGCATTGTGCCCTCTTCCGCTTCATCAGCACCGCAGCGCGACCCGCGGCCTCGCGGGGCCGCGCGCGTGGTCATTGTCGATGACCGGAGCACCGCGCGCAGCCTTCTGGAAGGCCTGGCCCGCACGCTGGAACCGGGGGTGATCGTGGAAAGCTACGCGGATCCGCTCGACGCGCTGACGCAGATGCAGCGCGGTACGCCCGACCTCATCATCACTGATTACCGCATGCCCGGCATGGACGGCATCGAGTTTACCCGCCGCATCCGTGCGGAACGTCGCCTGGCCGACGTTCCCATCATCATCGTCACCGTGGTCGAGGACCGCCAGATCCGTTATCAGGCGCTTGAGAACGGCGCCACCGATTTCCTCACCCGCCCCATCGATCCGCAGGAATGCCGCGCCCGCTGCCTCAATCTGCTGGCACTGCGGCGCAGCCAGAAACTGGTGGCGGACCGTGCCCAGTGGCTGGAGGACCAGGTTCTGCAGGCCACCCGCGAAGTGCGCACGCGCGAGCGCGAAACCCTGATGAAACTGGCCAAGGCAGGCGAATACCGCGACCAGGAAACCGGCAACCACATCATCCGCATGTCGAAATATGCGCGTCTGATCGCCGAGGAACTGAAGCTCACCGCAATGGAATGCGACGAGATCGAATCCGCTGCGCCCATGCATGACATCGGCAAGATCGGCATCCCCGACGTGATCCTGCTCAAACCCGGACGCCACACCCCGGAAGAACAGGAAATCATGCGCCGCCATCCGCTGATCGGCCACGAGATTCTCGCCGACAGCCCGTCGCGCTACCTGCAGATGGGTGCGGTCATCGCGCTCGGCCATCATGAAAAATTCGACGGCAGCGGCTATCCGCAAGGCCTGGCGGGCGAAGACATTCCGCTCTCGGCACGTATCGTGGCCGTAGCCGACGTGTTCGACGCGCTCACCTCCGATCGCCCCTACAAGCGCGCCTGGTCGTTCCAGGACGCGCTGAAGTACGTTCAGACGGAAAGCGGGCACCATTTTGATCCCGACTGCGTACGCGCATTCGAAATGCGCATCGATGCCGTCGTCGCCATCATGCGCGTGCTTGGCGACAAGCACGATAACGCATGAAGGCCATGTTCCACACGTCGACCCCCCGTTTCCTGCACCATCTTATCAAGCGGATCCGCAGCAGGCCGGATACCGAAGCTCAGCAGGCGCTGATTCGTGTGGCCATCGGCATCATCTTTCTGGTTTATTACTCCAGCAGTCTTGCGACGCTCGATGACAGCATCCGCAGTACCGCCTTGTTTGCGCTCGTTCTGTTCACAGGATTAAGCCTGCTGATCGTTGCACTCGCACTGTCCAGCCTGAAGGCTTCTCCCCCCCGCCGCATCCTCGCAATGGCGCTGGATTATTCTACGTGCTCATTCCTGCTGACCTACACCGGAGAAGCCGGCAGCCCCATGCTGGTGGTTTATCTGTGGGTCACTTTGGGCAACGGCTTTCGATATGGCGTCGCCTACCTGTACGCCGCCACCGCCATGGCGATTACGGGTTTTGTGCTGGCCCTCGCCCTTTCGCCCTACTGGAGCCAGCACATGTCCATCGGGGTGGCATTCCTGCTATCCATGATTGCCGTACCGCTGTATTCGGCGTCGCTGCTGAAGCAGGTCCATTCCGCCATCCAGCGCGAACGCAAGGCCAACCAGGCCAAATCCAGCTTCCTCGCCAACATGAGCCACGAGCTCCGCACGCCGCTGAACGGCGTCATCGGCGTCGCCGACCTGCTGGCGGAAACGCGGCTCGACAAGGAACAGAAGGAATTCGCCCAGATCATCCGTGCATCGGCCAATACGCTGCTTGACCTGATCGAAAACGTGCTCGACATTTCACGCATCGAAGCCGGCCGCATTGCCAAGAACGAAGAGGATTTCGACCTGCACCGCCTGGTGAACGGCACCATCGCGATGATGACCACGCAGGCCCAGAGCAAGGGCCTGGTACTGGCGTCGCACATTGCACCGCAAACACCGTACCAGCTGCACGGCGATGTACGCCACCTGCGCCACGTCCTCATCAACCTGATCGGCAACGCCATCAAGTTTACCGAGCACGGACGCGTGGATATCTATATCCGTCCGATCGGACAGGCCAATCCGCAACGCCTGCGCTTCGAGGTCGTCGATACCGGCATAGGCATTTCGGAAGCAGCCCTCCCCCGCATATTCGACAGCTTCACCCAGGCGGACCCGAGCATCACGCGCCGCTTTGGCGGCAGCGGCCTGGGCACCACCATAGCCAAGCAACTGGTGGAAGCGCTCGGCGGCCAGATCGGCTTGCACAGCCGCGAAGGGGAAGGCACGACCTTCTGGTTCGAATTGCCGTTTACCCTGCAAACCAGCCAGTCCGGTCCCGCGGCCGAGCAGTTCGACGCTCCGATGCGCGTGGCGGTCCTGGCAGGCAGCGAACTCACAACCCGCATTCAGGGCGTGATCCGCACCTGGGGCGCCGACACCCTGGCCGTGGACAACACCACCCGCCTGGCCGCCGAGCTGGCCGCCTACCTGTCGGGTGGCACGCCGCTGGGCGCGGTGGTGGTGGAGCGCAGCAGCCTCCCGGGCGATCCGGCCGCCTTCCTGCACCTGCTGCGCGACGACCCAAGCCTGGCGACCCTGCCGATCATCCTGATCGAATCGGACGCCCGCGTCGCCCCGACCCACGATGCCCAGTTGCTCCGCGAGGGCTATGCGTCCGTGCTGCGCACCCCCGTCAACACGACCCTGCTGTTCAACGCCATCCATGCCGTCACCAGCCACGACGACGCACCATCCAATGTGGTATCGCTGGCCAGTCACCTGCAGGCGCAGGCAGAGCACGCAACGGGGCTGAACATCCTGGTGGCGGAAGACAATCCGGTCAACCAGCGGGTGATCCGCGGCCTGCTTGAACGTGCCGGACACAAGACCTTTCTGGCGCATGACGGCGAAGAAGCGCTGACCATGCTCGAATCCGGCGAGCAGACGTTCGACCTGGCCATCCTCGACATGCACATGCCGCAATTGTCCGGCCCCGAGGTGGTGCAACGCTGGCGTTTCATGGAAACCGGCCATTTGCCCATCGTCATGCTGACTGCCGATGCACGGGGCGAGGCGCAGGCGGCCTGCGAGGAAGCAGGGGCCGACACCTTCCTGACCAAGCCGGTCAACAGCCGCGAGCTGATCGAGGTCATCGCCCAGCTGGCGGAGCAACCCGCGCAGCAGACCGCCGGTATCTCTTCCGCTCACATGCATGAGACTACGGACGAACTCGATGAATCGGTGCTCGACAACCTCGCCCAGCTCGGGGGGCCGGGATTCGTGGAGGATCTCCTGTCCAGCTTCGAGGAAGACAGCGCACGCGCATTGCGCGACATCGAACGTGCTCTGAGCGTCCGGGATTATGGCCAGTGGCACGATCAGCTGCACATGCTCAAGGGTGGCGCCCGCGATGTCGGTGCCAACCAGCTGGCGCAGCGATGCGCCGAAGCCGAACGCATCAAGCCGTTCGAGCTTGAGACCCCCCTTGCATGCAACAAACTGGCGGCCGTGCGGGATGCCACCGCCGCCGCCCAGGCTGCCCTGGAGGCCTATCAGACCAACAAGCTACGCGCGAACAGCGTTTGACAGCCCAACATCGACGGCACTTGTCTCGACCTTGCTGGTCTGCCGGCTCACCAGTCGCTCCATCATCCGCAAATCCTTGGGCGTCAGGCGCAGTGCTGCGTCCACCCAAATTTCAGTAATGCGGATGAGTTCTTCGTACGGGGCAGGCTGACTGAGCTCACGCGCAGCACGCAATGCCAGAATCCCGTTGCGCGATTTCTCCTCGCGCCGTATGTAGTCGTAGACTGCCGCTTCGCCCTCGCCCGGCTCGGCCAGTACATCCACCACGCCCATCTCGTACAGTTCTTCAGCAAGATAGAGCTTGCCGCTGCGGATGATTTTTTCGGCCTGGTGATGTCCGACCCGGCGACCCAGGTAGGTCAAGGCGCCCATGCCGGGAAACAGATTGAACAGGATTTCCGGCAAGCCCATTTTCGCGCCCCGCTCGGCGATCAGCACATTGGCTGCCAGGGCGCACTCAAATCCTCCGCCCAGTGCCTGGCCCTGAACCAGGGCGATACTCGTCACATTGGGCCGGTTCAGATGCCGGTGAACCGCATAGGAGGAATCAATGCAGGAAATCGCGTAGCGATACAGCGCATCCCGGTCTCGCGCGGCAATATGCTTCATGAAGAGATTCAGATCCCCGCCCAGGTTGTAAATATCGGGCACGTTCGACGCCAGGACGAAATACTTCACGTCTGTCTGGGCGGGATCATCGATCATGTTGATCATGCTTCCCCACCAGGCCAGCATCTCCCGCAACAGGGTGGGGGTGAAACAGGGACGCGGTTCCCCTTGCATATACCCCCATGCGACCTGGTTTTTCTCGTCGAAATACGTCGCCAGTTGACTGTAATTGTTTTGCTGCGGTTGCAGCGAGGTACGAACTGCTTGCAGGAATGCCATGTGTATCTCCACGGAGGTAGTTGATCGATCATGCGGCGAATTTTCGGCATGTGTCGAAAGACTAACGTGGGCGCTACGGCTGCTCAAGCATGAAATCGTTACGCGCGATGAAACGCCATATTTAGTAGGGCGCCCTGTGCCCGGACGCAACATCGGGGCGCTGCGGCGAAATGCCTAGAACACCCATACCATGCGCAGCGCCAGCGTAAGAAGAAGCAGGGCAAAAACCCGCTTGAGCGGCCGCACCGGCAGCCGATGGGCGGTGCGCGCGCCCAGCGGCGCGGTCAGCACGCTGCCCAGAACGATGCCGGCGAGCGCCGGCAGATAGACAAACCCGAGGCTGCCCGCGGGCAGGCCGCCCACCGTCCAGCCGCCCAGCACATAGCCCGCCGCACCGGCCAATGCGATCGGAAAGCCGATTGCCGCGGACGTGGCAATCGCCCGGTGCAGCGGGACGTTGTGCCACAGCATGAAAGGCACCGAAAGCGTGCCGCCGCCGATGCCGACCCAGCTCGACACCAAGCCGATCACGCCACCCGCCAGCGATGTTCCGATGCGTCCCGGCAGCCCGCGATGCGGGGCCGGCTTGAAGTCCAGCCACATCTGAACGGCGGCGTAAAAAAGGAATACGACGAAAAACACCTTCAGCAGCGTGGCCGACATCTGTGCCGCCAGCGCCGCGCCGCCCAGCGTGCCGAGCACGATGCCCGGGGCGATGCGCCCTACCAGCGGCCATTCGACGGCCCCCCGGCGATGGTGCGCACGCACGCTGGACACGGAGGTGAACAGAATGGAGGCTAGCGAGGTGCCGAGCGCCAGCTGCGGCTCCATCCCGGCAGCCAGACCCTGATCGTGCAGCAGCATGATCAGCACAGGCACGATGATGAGGCCGCCGCCGACGCCCAGCAGGCCGGCGACAAAACCAACCACCAGCCCGAGCCCGCCATACGCGGCGAACAGCGCCAGGCCGCCGTAAGCCGCCAACTGGTCCGGCCCGACCATCACAGATGCTTGACGATGAAGGCGTACTCGGCCGGGTCGACCGGGGTGATCGACAGACGGTTGCCCTTCTGCAGGATGCGCATGTTGGCGAGTTCGGGATAGCCGCGGATTTCGGACAAGGGCATCAGCCGCGTCTTCTTCACCAGCTTGACGTCGACGTTGAACCAGCGCGGCGTCTCCGGCGTCGCCTTGGGGTCGAAGTACTTGTTCTTGGGGTCGAACTGGGTGGCATCGGGATACGCCAGCACGCTGACTTCGGCCAGCCCGGCAACGCCCGGCTCGGCGCACGACGAATGGTAGAACAGCACCTTGTCGCCGGGCTTCATCTGGTCGCGCATGAAATTGCGCGCCTGATAGTTGCGTACGCCATACCAGGCGACGCTCTGCTTGGGCATGGCGGCGAGGTCGTCGATGCTGACGTCGCTCGGTTCGGATTTCATCAGCCAGTAACGCATGTCAGGCCCGCTTGATCAAGGTACCGACGCCTTCCGGTGTCAGTACTTCCAGCAGGAGGGCGTGCTCGACGCGGCCGTCGATGATATGTGCGGTCTTGACGCCGCTGTTCACCGCATCCACCGCGTAGCCGACCTTGGGAATCATGCCGCCACTGATCGTGCCGTCGGCGATCAGCTCGTCGACTTCGCGTGGAACCAGCCCGGTCAGCAGTTGCATCTGCTTGTCGAGCACGCCCGGCGTGTTGGTCATGAAGATAACCTTTTCCGCCTGCAGCACGCCGGCGATCTTGCCGGCCGCGACATCGGCATTGATGTTATAGGCGTTGCCCTCGGAGTCGGTACCGAGTGGCGCCACCACCGGGATGAAATCGCGCGCGTCGAGGACCTGGATGATTTCCGGGTCGATGCCGGTGATTTCGCCGACCTGGCCGATGTCGAGCATCTCGTCGGCCTTTTCCTTGCTGCGCACCAGCATTTTCTTGGCATGGATGAAATTGCCGTCCTTGCCGGTCAATCCCACCGCGCGGCCGCCGTGCTTGTTGATCAGCGTGACGATGTCCTGGTTGACCAGGCCGCCGAGCACCATTTCCACCACATCCAGCGTTTCCTCGTCGGTCACCCGCATGCCCTGGATGAATTCGCTCTGCTTGCCGATGCGCTGCAGCAGGCCGGCGATCTGCGGGCCGCCGCCGTGCACCACGACCGGATTCATTCCCACCAGCTTCAGCAGCACCACGTCCTTGGCGAAGGCCTCCATCAGATGGCGCTCGGTCATGGCGTTGCCGCCGTATTTGATGACGATGGTCTTGTCGTAGAAACGCTGGATGTAGGGCAGCGCCTCGGACAGGATGCTGGCCTTCTCGGCGGCGGTATGGAGGGGGGTCATGGCGGCTCCGTATGTGATTGCGCGGATTTTACGCCAATAAAAAGGCGGCGCGCGGCCGCCTTTCAGAGCAAAAAAACGGTTTACTGTACCGCCAGGCGCCTGGCTGCAGCCGCCGCTTTCTTCGGCAGCACCAGCTCCAGCACGCCGTCCTGATAGCGGGCGCTTGCGCTGGTCTCGTCGACCTCGTTCTCCAGCGCGAAGCTGCGGCTGACACGGCCGACATGGCGCTCGCGGCGCAGCACTCTCTCGCCGTCCTTGTGCTCGGTGTATTTTTTCAGCTCGGCGCTGATCGATACGCTATTGCCGTCGATGGAGATGTGGATATCCTCCTTGTTCACGCCCGGAATATCGGCGTGCACGGCATAGCCTTTTTCATCTTCCTTCACGTCCATGCGGATCTGCGGCAACTCCCTGTCCATCTTCACCGGGCGGAAAAAGCCGCGGAACAGGGTGTCCAGGGAATCGGTCTCGAACGGATCGTGGCGGGTCATGTTGGGCATCGTGTCCTCCTTCAGGTCGACAAATGTTGCGGGTACTCCTGATCTGGGGCGGCCCACCCTGCTTTTCAAGAGCCTGGCTTGCGCCTTTGCACGACAGCCTCTAAAGTGCCTTCATCTGCCTGCCGGGCCATGACGTCATGCGGATGCAGGCGTCGACGATGTCGCGCCGGGACTTCGTGACGAGGCCATCGAGCGCATCGCGCCGCCATTGCGGAACGGACTCGATGCCGGGCATGGCGCAGGAAACCGGAATCCCCGGGTTTGTCGTGAACGTTCGTTAATCTTGTAAGGAAAAATCGTGTCGAAAAAAACCCTGCTCGCCGCAGCTGCCGGCTCTGCCTTCGTCGCCGGCCTGGCGGCCGCACCCTTCGCGTCTGCTGCAGACAACCCTTTCGCCCTGTCCGGCCTGTCGAGCGGTTACCAGGTGGCCGACAATGCCGCCGTCAAACCCATGGAGGGCAAGTGCGGCGGCATGAAAGCCGGTGCGATGAAAGCCGGCGAAGCCAGGTGCGGCGCATCGATGATGGATGCTGACAAGGACGGCAAGATCAGCAGGGAAGAATTCATCAAGGCCCATGAGGCCATGTTCGACGCAATGGATGCCAACAAGGATGGCGTCCTCGACAACACCGAAATGGGCAAGATGATGCAGGGCGCGTGCGGCGGCGGTAAATGCGGCGCCAGGAAGCCCATGGAAGGCAAGTGCGGCGGCATGAAATAGGTCATTGCCATGAAAACCCTGCGCCTGTCCGGTGCGGGGCTGGGCTTTCGGCGCGAACTCATTCCTGCGCTGAAAACCCGGGTCCCTGACGTCATCGATTTTTTCGAGATCGCTCCGGAGAACTGGATCGACATGGGCGGCGCGCACGGCCGCGAGCTGCGCAGCTTTACCGAACGCCATCCTTTCGTCTGCCACGGCCTGTCGCTCTCATTGGGTGGCCCGTCACCGCTCGACGAATTGCTGCTGCACAAGACGCGGCAGTTCATGGACACGCACCGCATCACGCTTTATACCGAACATCTGTCGTACTGCTCGGACGACGGGCATCTGTACGACCTGCTGCCGATTCCCTTCACGGAGGAAGCCGTCCACTACGTGGCTGCGCGCATCCGGCGCACGCAGGACATCCTGGAGCGCCGCATCGCCATCGAGAACGCGTCGTTCTATACCATGGCGCCGATCGCCGAGATGGACGAAGCGGGCTTCATTCGCGCGGTCCTGCAGGAAGCCGACTGCGACCTGCACCTCGACGTCAACAATGTCTACGTGAACAGCGTGAACCACCGCTACGACCCGCTCGAATTCATCCGCGCCATGCCGACCGAACGCATCGTGTACCTGCACATGGCGGGGCATTACCACGAAGCCGCGGACCTGCTCATCGATACCCACGGCGCCGATGTGATCGACCCGGTATGGTCGCTGCTCGATGAAACCTACCGCCTCCACGGTGTCACGCCCACGCTGCTGGAACGCGACTTCAACATCCCCCCGCTGACCGATCTGGTGCGCGAGGTCGAACATATCGCGCGCATTCAGGCCGCCCACAGCACGCATGAATCCCTCGCCCGAACGTCCTGAGTTCCAGCGCTACCAGCTCGCCTTCGCGGCCCACCTCCGCGACCCCGGGAAGAACCCGCGCCCGGACGGCGTGGATGCGCGGCGCATGAAGGTCTATGGCGCGCTGCTCTACAACAATATCGAGGGGTTCCTGCTGGCGTGTTTTCCGGTATTGCGGCAGGTGCTCGGCGCACGTAGATGGGCGCGCCTGGTGCGCGCGTTCTACAGCACGCACCGCTGCCGCACGCCTTATTTCCGGCAGATTCCCGACGAGTTCATCCAGTTCCTGCAGAACGAGTGGACGGCGCCGGACGCCTACCCGCCGTGGACACTCCCGCTGGCGCACTACGAATGGATCGAGCTGGTGCTGTCCGTGTCGGATCGCGTCGTCGAGCGCGACATCGACGCCGCGGGCGATCTGCTCGGCGGCTTCCCGGTTGTGAATCCGGTGCTGGCCAATCTTCGCTACGACTGGCCGGTCCATCGCATCGGTCCGCGCCGCAAGGTACGGCCTGCGGACACCTGCCTGCTGGTGTTCCGCGATGCGGCCGACCAGGTTCAGTTCAGCGAGATCAACGCCTTTACCGCGCGACTGCTGGCGCTGCTGGAGCCCGGCACCCTGAGCGGCCGCGACGCCCTGGAGAGGATCGCCGCCGAGAGCCGCCATCCCGATCCCGCGCTCATCCTGCGGGCCGGTGGCGAGCTGCTGGCAGACCTGCGGAGGCGCGGCGCGATACTCGGCGCCACGACCCTGCCCGCAGGCTCCTTACGGGCATAAAAAGCCGGGGGGCGGATCGGGGCACCCGTACTCAATGATGCTGATGCTGCATGGCGCCGCCCGCGGCACGCGCCTCGGCCTTCACTTCGACAGTCTGCTGCTTGCCGCCCGACTCCACCACCAGCGTAAGGGGGATCATGTCGCCGGCGGCGATCGGCTTCTTGAGGTCCATCAGCATGATATGGAAGCCGCCCGGCTCGAGCGAGACGGTCTTGCCCTTCGGCAGGTCGATCGCCTTCACTTCGCGCATGCGCATCATGTCGCCGTCCATTTTCATCTCGTGCACCTCCACCCGCGGCACGACGCTGCTGGAGACGCCGACCAGGCGCGCATCGGCGTCCGACTGGATCTGCATGTAGGCGCCGCTGACGGGCTGGCCCGGCATGGTGGCGCGTGCCCAGGCATCGGTCACGCTGATATTGGCGGCCCAAGCGGTCTGCGCTGCCACACCGAAAGCTGCTGCGATCATCCATTTATGAAGTGTCATTTCGCTTTCCTCTTCTATCAAAAACGCATCGTCAAACCCAAGGTCGCCGCCCAGTCCGCCGTCAGCTGCGTACCGTTCACATTCTGATACAGCGGCAACTGGACCAGCCCGTATAGCTGTGCGTCGCTGCCGACCGGCACGGCAATACCAGGGGAAAAGTAGACGAATTTCCCGCCGCTGTCAGCCGGTTCGGCATTGAGGCCGGAATCGCGCCCGCGCCAGAGCAGGTTGATCTGCGCGAGCGCGTGCACCGCGCCCAGCGGATAGGTCACCCCTGCATCGAGTCCGACATGGTCGCCGGGCTGATACTCCTGTCGTTCACTGACCGCATGCTGCCAGTTCAGTTGCGAATGCCAGCTTGCCCGTGCGAGTTGACCCGAGACGAATCCGCCTGCAATGACATCGGTGGAACCGGACCCTGGCTGCAATGACCGTTCCGCCAACTCACCACCAGCATTGCGCACCTTGGTCGAGCCCGTCGGCAGCTTGACGCCGCCGATCAAACCGTAAGCCGGGCCGTGCGCGGACTGCGCATCGTCCAGCCGCAGATGCGCCAGCACGCGCAAATCGCCGAGCCGGGTGAAATTCCAGCTTTCCGGCTCGGGGCCACCGACGCCGTTGAAGACATGGGAATGGTTGCGCGAAACCAGGGGCGCCTGCAGCGTCACCCCCAGGGACGGGCTGAAGGCATGGCTCAGGCTGGCAACCATATTCCGGTTATACGTCTTGATTTCGTCGTGCTCGCCCATCGCGCCCGAGGCGGTGGTCTTGTCCGTTCCGGAACGCAGTTGGTCCTGATGGATATATTCCATGCGCAGATCCAGGCGTGTGGCGTTGTCCTGCCACGGCGCCTGCGTATCCCAGTCGGTATTGATCGTGCAGAAGGCCGAGCCGCAACTGGCGGCCGCAGCCATCGGAAGCAGCAACAGGGGCAGCGCGAGTCCGGTTTGCCGGGCGAGATTCATTCAGGCACGCAATGCAGTGAACTCAGATGCCCGCACGATAGCAAATTGTCCATCCCCGGCAGTGCGACATATCGCCGCAGGCTCCGCGCTCCGGCAAGCCCTTCATTTTCCCGGCACGTCGCGACACCCGATGGCCGCCATGATGCGGCATGCCTGAAGAACATCGGGCAGCGGGCGCCAGCCGGGATCGCCGGAACGGCAGGCGATCGGGGACGCCCCCAGGATGATTGCGACGATATGTCGCATTCTCGCGCGCGCGCGACATCCATAGACTTGGGAAAGTTTCAACAACGCCGAGAAAAACATGCTGTTATCCAGAAAGCCCCTTCCCTTCGCCGTGTCTCTTGCCATGTCGGCAATCTGGAACAATGCCGCCGCCCAGAGCGACGCCTCGCCCGTTCTCCCGGAGACGCCGCTCATGACCGTGGTCGTCGTGGGGACGCCGGAATCCATGGATACCCGTACCGACGCCACAATACTGGATACCACCACGCTGCAGCCCATGCGTGCCGCCACCAGCGACACGGCCACCCTGCTCCGCGACATTCCCGGTGTCAGTCTGCAGGGTGCTGGCGGCGTGTCCAGCCTGCCGGTGATCCATGGCCTGGCCGACGACCGGCTGCGCATCAAGGTCGATGGCATGGACCTGATTTCCGCCTGCGGCAACCACATGAATTCGCCGCTTTCCTACATCGACCCGACCCGCGTCGGCGCCGTCAAGGTGTTTGCCGGCATCGCGCCGGTCAGCTCGGGCGGCGACAGCATCGGCGGCACGATACAAGTGGACTCTCCGGCACCGGAATTCGCCGGCGCCGGCCAGGGCACCCTGCTCAAGGGCGAGGCCGGCACGTTCTATCGCAGCAACGGCAACGCGATGGGCGCCAACGTCTCCGCGACCGCTGCCGGCGAAAACCTGAGCGTCACCTATAGCGGATCGACCGCGCAATCTGACAACTACACCGCCGGCGGCGATTTCAAGCCGGCGGGACTGGCCTATGTCCAGACCGCCCAGTCTCTCTACAACTCGACGCGCTGGCTGCCGGGCGACGAAGTCGGGTCGTCGCAGTACAAGTCCACCAACCAGTCGCTCGGCTTTGCGCTGCGCCATGACAATCATCT
The DNA here is from genome assembly GCA_964533095.1 of uncultured Thiobacillus sp. Lineage (GTDB taxonomy): Bacteria > Pseudomonadota > Gammaproteobacteria > Burkholderiales > Thiobacillaceae > Thiobacillus. The sequence goes on from CAZHKS010000006.1 coordinate 37,547, forward strand.
GGTCGATCTGAAGCTGGGGTATCAGCACATCCCCTATCAGGGTTATCCGAACCAGCGCATGGACATGACCGACAACACGAGCACCCAGGTCAACCTGCGCTACAAGGGGAAATACGACTGGGGCCGGCTCGAGGCGCGCGTCTATCGCGAGCACACCGAGCACGAGATGAACTTCCTGGAGGACAAGGCCTTCTGGTACCAGAACAACGCCCCCGGCATGCCGATGAACACCGAGGGCAGGAACACCGGCGCGACCGTCAGGGGCGACATCGTCCTGTCCACGCGCGACCTGCTGCGGGTGGGTGGCGAATACCAGCGCTATCGCCTCGATGACTGGTGGCCGGCATCCGGAACCGGCGGCATGTCACCGAACACCTTCTGGAACATCAACAACGGCCAGCGCGACCGCTACGCCGTGTTTTCCGAATGGGAGGCGCAGTGGAACCCGACGTGGCTGAGCCTGTTCGGGGTGCGCCACGAAACGGTCAGCATGGACACGGGGCCGGTGCAGGGCTACAGCACCGGCGGCACCTATGCAGGCGACGCTGCCGCATTCAACGCCAGCGACCGCAGCAAGACCGACCACAACTGGGACCTGACCGCCCTCGCCCGCTATACGCCTGCCAAAACGCGGACCATCGAGTTCGGCTACGCCCGCAAGACCCGCTCGCCCAACCTCTACGAACGCTACACCTGGTCGACGGGCGGCATGGCGATGAACATGATCAACCTCGCCGGCGACGGCAACGGCTACGTCGGCGATCCCGACCTCAAGCCCGAAACGGCCCATACCCTGAGCGCGACGTTCAACTGGCATGACGCGGAACAGCAGGACTGGGAGCTGAAGGTCACGCCCTACTACACCTATGTCAACGACTACATCAATGCCCGGCGCTGCGGAACGTCCGACACGAATGCGACGATGGGCACCTTCTGCAACGGGACGAACCTCACCGCCACCGACAAATTCGTTTTCCTCAAGTTCGCCAACCAGGACGCGCAGCTCTACGGCTTCGACGTGTCGGGCCATTTTCCGCTGGCCCGCAACACCGGCTACGGCAATTTCACCGCGAACGGTGTCCTGAGCTACGTCCGCGGCAAGACCTCGAGCGGGACCGACGACAACCTCTACAACATCATGCCGCTGAACGCGAAGCTGTCGGTGACGCAGCGGCTCAGGGGCTGGCGCAACACCGCGGAAGTCCATCTGGTCGACGCGAAATCGGACGTCTCCGCCATCCGCAGCGAGATCGCCACGCCCGCCTACGCCTTGCTGAACCTGCGCAGCAGCTATGCATGGAAAAAGGCCCGGCTCGATTTCGGCATCGACAACGTCTTCGACCGGCTTTACTACTACCCGCTCGGCGGGGCCTACGTGGGCCAGGGCGTCACCATGCCACCGAACCAGACCTACACTGGCGTCCCGACCTGGGGCACCGCCGTTCCCGGCATGGGCCGCTCGATCTATGCCGGGTTGAGCGTCCAGTTCTAGGCACGTGCGACGGGACGTTCTACGTCCCCGGAAACCCGGGCCCCGTGTGCAATGCACGGGGCTTTTTCGTGTGATGAACAGGCTTTTGAAGCGGCTGATTTACCAACCTGAAGGCAAGACCCCCCGCAGCGCCGCACGACACGACACGACAAAAAAATCCCGCCATGCAGGCGGGACAGGCTTGGGTTGGAGCGCGGTAAGGCGCCACACACACTCTACGTGCGGCATCCGGTACGAGCAATTGGACAAATTGCCGCAGCCCGCAGTACCCGGCGGTGCGGGGATTACAATGCCGCCATGCCGTCAGAGACCGCTTCCACCCTGTTGTCCACCCTGCCCGCGCGCGCGCTGCTGGGCCGTCTCCTGGCGGTGCGCATATCGCTGATCGCCGGCTGGGCGCTGGGAATCGTCTGGCTCCACTGGGGCCTGCGCATCCCGATGCCGCTGCTGCCGATGGGCGTGGTGCTGTTCCTCATGGGGATGTTCTCGTTCACCACCGCATGGCGGCTGCGGCTGGACATGCCCGCCACCCAGATGGAGTTTCTGGCGCACCTGCTGGCCGATCTCACCGCGTTCGCCGTGCTGGTGTTCTTCAGCGGCGGCGTGACCAACCCCTTCGTTTCGCTGATGCTGGTGCCGGTCGTCATCGCCGCGGTCAGTCTGAATCCGCGCTGGGTCTGGCTGCTGGCGGCGGTGGCCGGGATCTTTTATGGCTTGCTGCTGTTCTATTTCCAGCCGCTGGCGGTCGCCGACCCGATCGCCGCCTATGGCATGCATCTGGCCGGCATGTGGTTCAACTTCATCATCAGCGCCGGACTGATCGCCTTCTTCGTCACCCGCATGCACGCGGCCCTGCGCACGCGCGACCAGGAGCTGTCCACGCTGCGCGAGAAGCAGTTGCGCGACGAGCGCATCGTCGCACTGGGCACGCAGGCGGCGCTGGCGGCGCATGAACTCGCCACCCCGCTCGCCACCATCCAGACCACCGCGCACGAACTCGCGAACGAATTCGCCAACGATCCCGACATCGGGGCCGATTGCCGCCTGCTCGAAAAACAGGCGCAGGCCTGCAAGCTGATCCTCACCCAGCTTGCCGCACGCGCCCGCGACAGCGCGCCCGCTGCGCAGCCCGTCGATGCCTGGCTTGCCGCCCTGGTCGAGCGCTGGCAGGTACTGCGCCCTGACGCGCACCTCACGTTCACGCCACCGCACGATCGCCGTGACTTCTCGCCGCCCGAGGGGCTGGAGCAGGCCATCCTGAACGTGCTGAACAACGCGGCCGACGTATCGCCCGGTGCCGTCGAAATCGAGGCCACGGCCAGCCAGGAGGCGCTGGCGATCGATATCGCGGATCGCGGTCCCGGCTTTTCTCCGGAACAGAAGGCGCAGGCGGGACGCGTACTGTTCAACAGCACATCGGGGCGCGGCTGGGGCATGGGCCTGGCGCTCACCCACGCCACGCTGGAGCGCGCGGGCGGCAGCCTCACCCTGGTCGAGCGCGAAGGCGGCGGCACCCGTGTGCACATCACCCTGCCCTGGAAATAGGTCATGAACATGAAACTGCTGATCGTCGAAGACGATGCCGATTTTGCCGGCGCCCTGGCGCGCGCCATGAAGAAGCGGGGGGCCGAGGTGGTCCAGGCACACGATGCTGCCGAAGCCCGGGCCGTGGCCGATGCCTTCGTGCCCACCCACGCCGTCGTCGACCTGAAACTACCCGGCGACTCCGGGCTGACCGTGGTGGCCGCGCTGGCCGCGCGCTCCCCGGCGCCGGCCATCGTCGTACTCACCGGCTACGCCAGCATCGCCACCGCCGTCGAGGCGGTCCGCCTGGGCGCACGACACTACCTGGCGAAACCGGCGGACGCCGACGAGATCCTCGCCGCCCTCATGCGCGACCAGCCCGATGCCGCGCTGGAAGTCAGTCCCGAACCGCTATCCGTGGCACGGCTGGAATGGGAACATATCCAGAAGGTGCTGAACGAACACGACGGCAACATCTCGGCCACCGCACGCGCGCTGAAAATGCACCGCCGCACCCTGCAGCGCAAGCTCGACAAAAACCCGCCAAAGGCGGGCTGAGTTCAAGGGCTGCTGCCGGCTCAGTGCCCGCTGCCCCAGTCGATCCATCCCGTATACGCCGTCAGCAGCACCAGCACGCCGAACACGATGCGGTACCAGGCGAACACGGTGAAATCATGGCGGCTGACGAAACGGATCAGACCGCGCACCGCCAGCAGCGCGCTGATGAACGAAGCGATGCTTCCCACCGCGAACAGGCCGATGTCGTCCGCGCTGAAAAGCGCCCGGTTCTTGAAGACGTCGTAGAACGTCGCGGCGAACATGGTCGGGATCGCGAGGAAGAACGAGAACTCCGTCGCCGTCTTGCGCGACAGGCCGAAAAACAGGCCGCCGATGATGGTCGCGCCCGAACGCGAGGTGCCGGGAATCATCGCCAGCGCCTGCGCAAACCCCACCTTCAGCGCATCGCGCCAGGTCATGTCGTCGACCGTTTCGGCGCGAATGACGTGCTTGCGCCGCTCGGCCCACAGGATGAGCACGCCGCCGATGATCAGCGCGGAGGCGACGACGATCGGATTGAACAGGTAGTACTTGATCTGCTTGATGAACAGGAAGCCCAGCACCGCCGCAGGCAGGAAGGCCACGATCAGGTTGGTCGCCAGCCGCTGCGAGGCCGGTTCGGTCGTCACGCTGACCAGCGCGTGCCCGAGGCGCGCCCGGTATTCCCACACCACCGCCAGGATCGCCGCGAACTGGATCGCGATCTCGAATACCTTGCCCTTCTCGTCGTTGAAATTGAGCAGTTGCCCGACAATGATCAGATGCCCCGTGCTGGACACGGGCAGGAACTCGGTCAGCCCCTCGACGATGCCGAGGATGAGGGCGTGCAGCAGAATGGCGGGATCGGACATGGCAAGGGTCTGGACATGAAAAAAGGCGCGCCGGCCTGGCGCGCCTGCGGATTATACGCGCGGCGGATTACACCTTGCGATAGACCTCGGCGCCCTGCTTGACGAACTCCACCGCCTTCACTTCCATCCCCTTGGCCAGCGCAGCGGCCTCGTCGAGGCCTTCCTTCGCCGCGTATTCGCGCACGTCCTGGGTGATCTTCATCGAGCAGAAGTGCGGGCCGCACATCGAGCAGAAGTGCGCGACCTTGGCCGATTCCTTGGGCAGGGTCTCGTCGTGGAAGGACTTCGCCTTGTCCGGGTCGAGGCCGAGGTTGAACTGGTCGTCCCAGCGGAATTCGAAGCGCGCCTTGCTCAATGCGTTGTCGCGGATCTGCGCGCCGGGATGGCCCTTCGCGAGGTCGGCGGCGTGGGCGGCGAGCTTGTAGGTGATGATGCCTTCCTTGACGTCGTCCTTGTCCGGCAGGCCGAGGTGCTCCTTCGGCGTCACGTAGCAGAGCATCGCGGTGCCGTACCAGCCGATCATGGCGGCGCCGATGCCGCTGGTGATGTGGTCGTAGCCGGGCGCGATGTCGGTGGTCAGCGGGCCGAGGGTGTAGAACGGCGCCTCGGAGCAGGCCTCCAGCTGGATGTCCATGTTCTCCTTGATCAGCTGCATCGGCACGTGGCCGGGGCCTTCGATCATCACCTGCACGTCGTGCTTCCACGCCACCTGTGTGAGTTCGCCAAGGGTGCGAAGTTCGGACAACTGCGCTTCGTCGTTGGCGTCGTAGATCGAGCCCGGACGCAGGCCATCGCCCAGCGAGAAGGCCACGTCGTAGGCCTTCATGATTTCGCAGATCTCCTCGAAGTTCGTGTAGAGGAACGACTCCTTGTGATGCGCGAGGCACCACTTGGCCATGATCGAGCCGCCGCGCGAGACGATGCCGGTCATGCGGTTGGCGGTCATCGGCACGTAGCGCAGCAGCACGCCGGCGTGGATGGTGAAGTAGTCGACCCCCTGCTCGGCCTGCTCGATCAGCGTGTCGCGGAACATTTCCCAGGTCAGCTCCTCGGCCTTGCCGTCGACCTTTTCCAGCGCCTGGTAGATCGGCACCGTTCCAATGGGCACCGGCGAATTGCGGATGATCCACTCGCGCGTCTCGTGGATGTTCTTGCCGGTCGACAGATCCATCACGGTATCGCCACCCCAGCGAATCGCCCAGGTCATCTTCTCGACTTCCTCCTGAATGCTGGAGCCCAGCGCGGAGTTGCCGATGTTGGCGTTGATCTTCACCAGGAAGTTGCGGCCGATGATCATCGGCTCGGATTCCGGATGGTTGATGTTGTTGGGGATGATGGCGCGGCCGCGCGCGATTTCGCTGCGCACGAATTCGGGCGTGATCTCGTTCTGCAGGCTGGCGCCGAAGTTCTGGCCGGGATGCTGGCGGTCCATCAGCGCGGCGAGCTTCTCGCCCTGCGGGCCGGACGCCTTCAGCGATTCGAGGTAGGCGGCGCGGTTGTTGTTCTCGCGGATGGCGATGAACTCCATCTCCGGCGTGATGATGCCCTGGCGTGCGTAGTGCATCTGCGTCACGTTCATGCCCGCCCTGGCACGGCGCGGCGTGCGGTGCAGGCCGGGAAAGCGCATCGCCGCGAGTTCGGGATTGGCGGCCTGCTGGCGGCCGTATTCGGAACTCAGGTCGGCCAGCACCTCGGTGTCGCCGCGCGCCTCGATCCAGCGCGTGCGCAGCGCCGGCAGGCCGGTACGGATGTCGATCTTCGCTGCCGGGTCGGAATAAGGGCCCGAGCAGTCGTAGACGAAAATCGGCGGGTTCGGTTCGGCGTGCGCGCCGCCTGCGCCGTTCTCGCCACTGAACATCAGCGGCGTATCGGCCTGCGAAATTTCGCGCATCGGCACGCGGATGTCGGGCTGGCTGCCCTGCACGTAGATCTTGCGCGAATTGGGCAGCGGATGCACGGCGGCTTCGTCGACGTGCGCGGTCGCAGCGAGGAATTTTGGATTGGCGTTCATGTGGCGCTCCGGAAAAATCAGGAGGCATCGAACAGCCTCGCTGGGAAAATCGGGGAGGCTGCAGGGCAGGCCTCACCAAACGTAAAAGTTATAGGAGGCCTGTCAGCCTCCCTACGGCGGTCTCAACCGCATCAGGTTCGAAGGGTATGTCTCACTCCATTCGGCGAACGGCCGTCCGGAGACCCCTGGCGAGCGGCTCAAGGTAGCGGAATTGTGGAATAATTGCAAGGCAATCCCCCATCTAACTTATTGATATTCAAGGGCACCGCATGGACATGGAACAGGCGCGCTACAACATGGTGGAACAGCAGATCCGCCCCTGGGACGTACTGAATCAGAACGTGCTCGACCTCCTGTTCAAGGTGCGTCGCGAGGATTTCGTACCCGAGGCGCACCGTGCGCTGGCCTTCGTCGACATGGAAATCCCGCTCGGCCACGGCCAGTCGATGTGGACGCCCCGGCTGGAAGCGCGTGCGCTCCAGGAACTCGTCATCCGCCCCACCGATCGCGTGCTGGAAGTCGGCACCGGCAGTGGCTACCTCACCGCCCTGCTGGCATCCCAGGCGGCCGAGGTGGTGTCGGTCGACATCGTTCCCGAATTCACCACGGCCGCCACGCAGAAGCTGCACGCGCACGGCTTCGAGAACGCCACGCTGCACAACGGCGACGCCGCCCGCGACTGGCCCGACGAGGCCGGCTTCGACGTCATCGTGCTCACCGGTTCGACCCCGCTGCTGTCCGAGGCCTTCCGCCGCCGCCTCCACGCGGGCGGCCGCCTGTTCGCGATCACCGGCGAAGCGCCGGTGATGCAGGCGCAGCTCATCACCTGCACCGCCCCCGGCGCCGTGCGCAGCGTCACCTTGTTCGAGACCTGCGTGGCGCCGCTGCTGAATGCACCGCATCCCGCCGCCTTCGTGTTCTGAGCCCGCCGCCATGCGCCAGTTTCGCCCCGCCGAACTCGCCGCCCACATCCAGTCCGGTCATACGCCGGTACTGCTCGACGTGCGCGAGCCGTGGGAATGGAACCTGTGCCGCCTGCCCGGCGCGATCCTGATCCCGATGCGCGAACTGCCGGCGCGCCTGGCGGAACTGAACAGGGATGCCGAAACCGTCGTCATCTGCCATCATGGCGTACGCAGTTACCATGCCGCGCGCTATCTGGAAACGGCAGGGTTCGGCGACGTCATCAATCTCTCGGGCGGTGTCGCCGCCTGGGCCGACGAAGTCGATCCGGCCATGCCGCGCTACTGAACACCCTTCCCAGGACTGGACCACCATGCGATTCAAGCCCCTGTCACTCGCCCTCGCCCTTGCGCTGGCGCCCGCCGTCCACGCCGAGAACCTGTCCGCCGTCTTTCAGGACGCGCAGGCCTACGATGCGCAGTATGCCGCTGCCCGCGCCGCCTGGCAGGCCGGGCAGGAAAAATCGGTACAGGGCCGTGCAGGATTGCTGCCCAACGTCAGCGTGGGCGGCAACGTGCGTTACAACGATCTCCATTCCACCTTTCCCGGTGGCGATACCCAGTACACCTCCAACGGCTATTCGCTCAACGCCGCGCAGCCACTGTTCCGCAAACAGAATTGGGTGCAGTACGAACAGTCCAGGGAACAGGTCAGGATCGCCGAAATGCAGTTCAAGGCCGCCGGGCAGGATCTGATCCTGCGCGTCGCGCAGGCGTATTTCGACGTGCTGCAGTCGCAGGACACCATCGCCTTCATCGAGGCACAGAAGGCCGCGATCACCGAACAGCTGGCCTCGGCCAAACGCAACTTCGAAGTCGGCACCGCCACCATCACCGATACCCACGAAGCGCAGGCGCGCTACGACCTGGCGGTCGCCCAGGAAATCGCCGAGCAGAACACCCTCGCCATCCGCCTGCGCGCACTGGAGAAACTCATCGGCAAGCCGCCCGGTGCACTCGACACGTTCGTCGAGCCGGCCCAGCTCAAGATCGAACCCGAATCCATCGACACCTGGGCCGCACGCGCAGCGCAGGGCAACCTGCAGACCGAAATCCAGCGCATCGCCAAGACCATCGCCGACCAGGAAGTGGAGCGCAACCGCGCCGGCCACTATCCCACGCTCGATGCCGTCGCCGGCTTCACCGTCAACAACAACCAGAATTTCGGCAACCTTCAGGTGGACACGCGCGTCGCCACCGTCGGCGTCGAACTCAACCTGCCGATCTATCAGGGCGGGCTGACCAGCTCACGCGTGCGCGAAGCCGTCGCCAACCAGGAAAAGGCGCGCCAGGATCTCGAGGCCGCCACCCGCGACGCCAGCCTGCAGGCGCGCCAGGCCTGGCTCAACGTCAGCAGCGGCGTCGCCCGCGTAAAGGCGCTGGAACAGGCGCTCACCTCCACCCAGGCCCAGCTCGACTCCACCAAGCTCGGCCTGCAGGTCGGCGTGCGCACCAGCCTCGACGTGCTGAACGCCGAGCAGCAGGTGTTCTCCGCCCGCCGCGACCTGGCCGGTGCACGCTATGCCTACCTGCTGTCCGGGCTGTCGCTCAAGGCCGCAGTGGGTAGCCTCAGCCCGGCCGACCTGGCCGGGATCGACCAATACCTGAAACCAGCGGCGAAATAAGCTTTACCACCTGCTCCGCCGCGCCGCGATAACGCGCAGCGAAGGCCAGCCCCGCCTCGCCCATGCGGGCACGCGCCGACGCATCGCCCAGCAGCGTCAGGGCGTTCGCCATCAACGCCGCCGCATCGTCCACCCGCAGCGCCGCACCGGCCTCGATCGCCAGCCGCGTCGCCGCCTCGAAGTTGAAAGTGTGCGGCCCCACCAGCACCGGCCGCCCCACGCTCGCCGCCTCGATCAGGTTCTGCCCGCCCAGCGGCATCAGGCTGCCGCCGACGAAGGCCACGTCGCAGGCCGCGTAGTACGCGAACAGCTCGCCCAGGCTGTCGCCCAGCAGCACACGAATTTTCGGACTCAGCGGCGCATCGCCCAGCACGCTGCGCCGCTGGTAGGCCAGCCCCGCCGCCTCGATCAGCCCCGCCACGTCGTCGAAGCGCTGCGGATGACGCGGCACCAATACCAGCAACACCCCGACCGGCGCAGCCTCGGCGAACGCGCGCAGCAGCGGCGTTTCCTCACCCTCGCGCGTGCTCGCCGCGAGCAGCACCGGGCGCTGCCCCCATTTCGCCTTCCATGCCGTGCCGCACGCCAGCAGCGCGGCCGGCGGCGCGATGTCGAACTTGAGATTGCCGGTGACGTGCACAGCATGCGCGCCCAGCGTTTGCAGGCGCGCGGCATCGGCGTCGGTCTGCGCGGCGACCACCGAAATCCGCTGCAGGCACGCACGTGTCAGTGCGGGCAGCCGATCATAGCCGCGCGCTGAACGTTCCGACAGCCGTGCGTTCGCCAGCACCACGGGGACATTGCTGCGCGCGGCGGTGTGGATGAGGTTGGGCCACAACTCGGTTTCCATCAGGATGCCGACGCGCGGCTGCGCGCGGCGCATGAAGCGGCGCATCGAACCGGCGTAATCGTAGGGCAGGTAGACGATGCGGGCAAAGCCGCCGTACAGGGCTTCGGCGGTGGCGCGTCCGGTCGGCGTCATGCAGGTGAGCAGCAGCGGCGCGTCCGGGTGTGCGGCGCGCAGCGCCTGGATGAGCGGCTGCGCCGCGCGCATCTCGCCGACCGACACCGCATGGATCCACAGCGCGCCCGTCGCCGGCACTGGGCCGAGCGCCAGGCGTTCGCCCCAGTGCTTCAAATAACCGCGTTCGCGGCGCCCGCGCCACAACAGGCGCAACGGAATCAGCGGCGCTGCCAGCAGCAGGGCCAGCCGATACAGGCTCCAGTCGAATAACAGGCGCAGGGTGGGCATCACCGGATTGTAAATGGGCGAGTGCTAGAATCGACGCCACTCTGGAGGCAAAACAATGAAAATCCTGCTCACCGGCGCGGCCGGGTTTATCGGCATGCACGTCGCGCAAATCCTGCTCAAGCGCGGCGACGAGGTCGTCGGCATCGACAGCCTCAACGACTACTACGATCCGGCGCTCAAGCTCGCCCGGCTCGAACAGCTGAAGCCCTACCCCAACTTCCGCTTCGTCAAGGACGACATCTCCGACCGCATGGTCATGGAAGACCTGTTCGAGAAAGGCCACTTCGATGCCGTCATCAACCTCGCCGCGCAGGCCGGCGTGCGCTACTCGCTGAAGAATCCGCACGCCTACGTGCAGTCGAATCTCGTCGGCTTCGCCAACCTGCTCGAAGGCTGCCGCCACCACGGCATCAAGCACTTCGTCTACGCCAGCTCGTCGAGCGTGTACGGCGCCAATACCAAGATCCCGTTCTCGGTGCACGACCCGGTCAACCACCCGGTGAGCCTGTACGCCGCCAGCAAGAAGGCCAACGAGCTGATGGCGCACACCTACTCGCACCTCTACGGCCTGCCCACCACGGGGCTACGCTACTTCACCGTCTACGGCCCGTGGGGCCGGCCCGATATGTCGCCGTGGCTCTTTACCTCAGCCATCCTTGAAGGCCGCACCATCGACGTCTTCAACCACGGCGACATGATGCGCGACTTCACCTACATCGACGACATCGCCGACGGCACCGTGAAAGTGCTCGACCGCATCCCGCAGGGCAACCCCGACTTCGACCACAAGCACCCGGACCCGGCCACCAGCCACGCACCCTACCGCATCTACAACATCGGCAACCACACCCCGGTGCAGCTGATGGACTTCATCGGCACCATCGAAGCCGCGCTCGGCCAGACCGCGAAGAAGAACTTCCTGCCGATGCAGGACGGCGACGTGCAGGCGACCTACGCGGACGTCGACGACCTGATTCGCGACACGGGTTTCAAACCGGCTACGACGCTGGAATATGGGATTGGGAAGTGGGTGGAGTGGTATCGCAGCTACAAGCGGCTAGGCTAAGCAGGGCGGACAATTTTGCTGTTGAATAACCTTTAGAAAACGACGGGAAAGAAGCAACTCGCTATCAGTATCTTCATGATCACTGTGTTGGCGGTGATTGGCTGGCTGTTACTAGGCACAGTCATTTCGTGGCTTAGGTCCTTAGATACACCTGTAGCTGCTGCCCTTACAACTGCAGCTCTTGGCTTACTTGGTCTCTGGTACGCCCAATGGCACTCAAAGAGCCGGGACATTGCGGAAAGTCATCGCGCTAGCAAGATTGAGGTTTACAGCACATTTTTTAACATCGTCGAAAAATTTCAAGACGATACGGTCACGCAGGACAAGCTCAGCGAACAGAATTTGCCCGAGTGGTTGCGTAGCGATTTCATGAAGCTAAACAGGGGGCTAATCCTTTGGGCCTCACCCAGCGTAATCGCGGCGTGGCTCAAGTTCCGAACGGTATCCACGTCTGGCGGGAATATACTGCTAGCCATGGATGAAATGTACAAGGCCATCCGCAAGGACCTTGGGAACAGCAACATGGGGCTGAAGGTCGGCGATCTAATCAGGGTGGGCCTTTAGGACCCAAATGAGCTGAAATCATAGCTCGCGTAACAATCAGGGACAGACCACGGTTTCCGTCGCGTTTGCTAGCGGCACTAGCTTGGCTTGACCAGTCAATTTAATGTAGCTACATTAAATCCATGCACATCGAGTTCGATCCGACCAAGGACGTGGCGAACCAGGACAAGCATGGCGTTTCGCTGGCACTGGCGGTCGAACTCGATTGGTAAGCCGCGTTGGTGTGGGTGGATGAACGGATTGAATACGGCGAGACGCGCATGATCGCGCTCGCGCCGAAGACCGGCATCCTCTACTACGTGGCCTTTGTTGATCGCGGCAGGGCGAGAAGGATCATCAGCCTGCGCCGTGCCAATCGTCGCGAGGTGAAACATTATGTCCAAACCATCTAAACGCCCTGCCGTGGCGATGCCCACGGTGGAAGAAGACAAAGCGATCACTGCGGCAGCCCGCAACGATCGGGATGCGCAACCGCTCACGCCGAAGCAGTTGAAGGAAATGGTGCCGATGCGCACGCTGCGCGGTCGGCCCAAGTCGGACAACAAGAAGTTACTGGTTTCGGTGCGCTACAGCCCCGAGGTCGTGGCGTATTTCAAGTCCACGGGGGCGGGCTGGCAATCGCGCATGGATGAAGCCTTGCGCGAGTACATTGAGCAACATCGCGCGGCGTAGTCATTGCCCAACGGCTTGAGGCGTTCTCCCAACAGGATTAGCAAATCAAAGGGGCCTGGCTCGATCTACCCACCGAGTCAGGCCCCTGATTTTGCATTGATGTGAAGTGCAGAATTGTCGCGCGCTGGCCCTAGACCTTGGCGGGATAGGCCTCCTTGGCGTGCCGCGCCGCTTCGAGTTCCACGGGATCGTAGGCCTTGCCGGACCACAGCATCTCATAGGCGATTTCTTCGTTGCCGTTTTCGCATAGTTCGAGCGCTCGCCGGAACAGGGGCTGGAAGGTCTCCGACTTGTGCGAGCGCTCGTGGAGTTCGAAGGTCGTCCAGAACGTCACGATCAGCGCTTCGCGGCCTTTCATGGGGCTTTCGATCGCCTGTCCGATGGTCGAGCCTTCATTCGACACCTGCCCGGAATTCAGCGCGACGAAGCCGCCGACGAAGCCCGTGTCGGAATGATAGGTCTTGACGTTTTCGCAGAGGAAGGCCACGCGCTCCTGCAGGTCCTCGACGCTGTATTCGGGTTTGAGCACGACGCGGTTCACGGTCACAATGCCGTCGGGGGGAAAGTTCGCGATCAGGCCATTCATTTTCTGCTCCTGTGGATATTGATAGACATGCGGATACGTACGGCCACAGGATATGAGGCGAGGAAGCATTTATCAAATGATAATTATTGGCACTTACTATCGCATTAATCGATACATTGTGCGCCAAGCCGGCCGTGCGAAGGCCCCTTATGGGTTCCCTGGGTCGGCCCATACTGGCCAGTTCGCTCCTGCTTGATCTCGGTTCATTATTCAACTCCCCGGCCTCTAGAGATGACCCCCTTCACCATCAAAACCTACCTGCCCTGGGTCGTGGCGGTGGCGCTGTTCATGGAGCAGCTCGACACCACCATCGTGAACACGGCGGTGCCGGCGATCGCGGAGGGCCTGCAGGTGACGCCGCTGAGCCTGAAGGCGGTGGTGGCCAGCTACATCCTGAGCCTGGCGGTATGCATTCCGGTGAGCGGCTGGATGGCGGACCGCTACGGCACGCGGCGCGTGTTCAGCATCGCGGTCGGGCTCTTCACCTTTTCCTCGGTTCTGTGCGGCCTGGCGCTGAACGCGCCGATGCTGGTGGCGGCGCGCATTCTGCAGGGCGTGGGTGCGGCGATGATGATGCCGGTGGGCCGGCTGGCGATCATCCGCACGTTCCCAAAATCGGAACTGCTGCAGGCGATGAATTTCGTCATCATCCCGGCGCTGATCGGTCCGCTGCTCGGGCCCACGGTCGGCGGCCTGATCGTGCACTGGGTCTCCTGGCGCTACATCTTCTTCGTCAACGTGCCGATGGGCCTGCTGGCGCTGTGGCTGGCGCATCGCCATATGCCGGATTATCGCGGCGACGCGCCGCGTCCGCTGGATGTCGTCGGCCTGGTGCTGTTCGGCAGCGGGACGGCGCTGCTGTCCTGGCTGCTGGAAATCTTCGGCGAGCACCGGATCGACGCGACCTCGGCAGCCGTGTTGCTGCTGCTTTGCGTGAGCCTGCTGGCCGCGTATTTATGGCATGCCCGCGAGACGCCCCACCCGCTGTTGCGCCTGCGGCTGTTCCGGGTGCGCACCTTTCGCATCTCGGTGATAGGCGGCTTCGTCACGCGGCTGGGGGTGGGCGGGATGCCGTTCCTGCTGCCGCTGCTCTACCAGCTCGGCCTGGGCCTGCCGGCATGGCAGTCGGGCCTGCTGATGATGCCGACCGCAGCGGCGGCCATGGGCATGAAAATCATCGCCCCGCGCGTGCTGGCACGCTTCGGCTACCGCCGCATCCTGATCGTGAACACGGTGATGATCGGCTGCGTGATCAGTCTCTTCTCGCTGGTGAACCCGGCCACGCCGGTCGCGCTGATCGTGCTGCTGGGCCTGTCCATGGGTTTCTTCAACTCGCTGCAGTTCACCAGCATGAATTCGATGGCCTACGCCGATATCGATACGCCCGATTCGAGCATGGCCAGCACGATCGCGAGTTCGCTGCAGCAGATGTCGATGAGTTTCGGGCTGGCATGCGGTTCGCTGATCGCCGGCTGGTATCTGGGCGACCTGCCGCAAACCGACCGCGTGGCGGTGACGACCGCGCTGCACCATGCCTTTTTGACGCTGGCCGGGCTGACGATCCTCTCGTCGCTGTCGTTCTGGTCGCTTCGCCCGCGGGATGGCGAAAGCGTCAGCCGGGGATCGGTGCGCGTGGTGGAATGAGCGCGGCCACTAAAACGGGCTTCGCCATTCGCTGCGGCCTAAACCTCCGCCTCCTGTGCGCTGACCATGTTCTGGTAGAGCAGGGCCGAGATGACCAGGGTGTCCTGGCTGCTCACTTCCTCGAAGGACAGTCCGTGCAGGATGGTGGGTCTTTCATCCACCGTGGGGCGCGATGCGTTGACCGAACGAATCCTGCAGTTCAATACGAGCGTGTGCTCGGCGTCGCCGATCCGGACGCGGAATTTGAGCGTGAGCGGGCTGCCCACGTCGCCGATCTTTTCACCGGCGGCGATCAGCGTCCCGCCGATGCTGATGTCGCGCGCAACGCACGCATGCCCCTTTCCCCCTTCGGACGTGGCATGGCAGATGATATTGATCCGCCCGCGCGAGCTGCTGCGCACGACCAGGCCGCGCACCTCCTTGGGGTAGGCGAGATGGAGGTGCGGGTAAGGGGTGTTGGTGACGCGCTTGGCCATCGAGGTGAAGGCATAGGCCGTCTTCCCGCTGAACAGGCGGACCACGAAGTCCTGTCCTTCGCGAACCAGCATCAGGCTGCCATTGATGATGGGTGCGGTCACGATGACGCTCTGGCCTTCCAGGTAGCCGATCAGGGTGACGAAGCAGCGCGACGGTTCGACATCGGACTGGAACTGCAGCTGTATCGTATCGCCGATGCCCAGCTTGATCTGGTCCAGCGAAAGCACGCCGGCCTCACGCTGGGGCGACGCAGGTTCTCCTTTGACTGCCTTGGCCGCCTTGTCGTCCAGGCTTCCGGATGCCGTGCCGGCACCGGGGATATGCGGGTGCCGTTCAGACATGCTGCGTCCTGGCGGTCATTGTTTTCTCGATGAGGCATGGCGGCGCGCCTGTTTCTCCGGTTGGCGCACGCGGTGGCTTGAGACATGCTTGCATCAGGCTGGCACCTGACAGGCGGGCGGATATTGGGGTGTTGCCATGATGTCTCCGGGGTAGCGCTGCGCGCGTGACTGTAGACGATTTCCCAAGTAAACCACACTCGCCGCGTGTCATTCAAAGCACCTGTTCCATGTGTCGTTATTCGGCGACAGCCGCAATCCGGCCTAACTTCTTGTTTTGCCGGGATATTCCTCGAAGCCACCGGATTCGATGTCGCCATCGGGCGACGGTTCAGCCGGTTTTTCCCTTCCGAAAGTCTGGCCGGATTCCTTACCTGACTGTTTAACAACAGGTTTTCAGTGCTGGCCCGCCTGTTGCTCTTCCCCCCTTGCGTCCAGTTCCGGGCGCAACCACACCAGAGCGTTTTGCCCAGATACAGAGAGAGACCCTAACCATGCTCAAATCCTTCATGCACCCCGGCACTGCCAGCAACTCACGCACCGACCCGGCCCGCACGGGCCATACGGGCTACCCGGCCAAACCGGCCGAAACACCCAGGCCTGCCGAGGCCGTCAAGGTGGACGCGGCGCCGGAAGCCCTCACGTCCGCGCGCAACGAGGAAGGCAGCAAGCTTATCGTCGGCCCGAACATCAAACTGAAGGGCGCCGAGATCACCGATTGCGAGATTCTGGTGGTGGAAGGCCGCGTGGAAGCGTCGATGAACAGCCGCGATATCCGTATCGCCGAGGGCGGCGTGTTCTCGGGCAAGGCCGAGATCGACGTGGCGGAGGTGCGCGGCACCTTCGAAGGCGAACTGACCGCCCGCAAGCGGCTGGTGGTGTACGCCACCGGCCGCGTCAACGGCACGATCCGCTACGGGGCCCTGATGGTCGAGGAGGGCGGCGTCATCACCGGCAACATGGCGATGCACGCAGCCGGCCCCAGCCTGGCCAAGCTGCCGGACGCTGCCGCGCAGGCACCGGTGTCCGAAGCGGTCGAAGAGAAGGCGGCGGAACTCGAGGAAATCCGTTCCAGTTCCACGTTCCGCAGCCAGCGGCGCCAGGGCTGATCGAGGCCTGACAACGGGAGCTGTCTGCGATACGCGACAGCGGCCCCGGACGGCAGCAGGTGCCATGCAACCTTGGCCGGCGGCAGGGCTGGATAATACCCGGCCGGTGCGGCGGCAGGACGCCACAAAATAAGCGGCAGGGCTGAAACTCGGAAGGCCGGGTGCGTTCAAACACCGGTGTGCGCAAGCAGCCAGGTCGGGTTCGGACTCAGCACGCCTTTCCGTCGGTAAACAGGTCGTCCCGGACGCGCCGATTTTCACGGATGGCAACGCCGGACTGATTTTTCGACCGGACGCTTGCCTCAAGAATCAGCGCGGTCGCGGCCGCGTGTTGCGTCCCTATCCGCCGACACCGATCCTTATGTTCATCGTTGCCCTCGCCTGCGTCCTGCTTCTTGCCCTGACCACCGTCACCCACTACGAGGCGCTCAGCAGTCTCAATGCCAGGCTGGCCTCGCTCGCCGTTCCCAACCGCAGCAAGCTGCTGGTCGTCATCTCGACGGCCTTCGTCGCCCATGCGCTGGAAATGGCCCTGTACGGTCTGACCATCTATTTCCTAACGAAGTACTTCGGCGTGGGCGCCCTCAGCGGGCCGTCCGGCCATTCATTGGCAAGCTGTCTCTACTTCTCGGCGGAAACCTATACCTCGCTGGGCTTCGGCGACCTCACGCCGGTCGGTCAGATCCGGATGATCGCCGGGGTGGAGGCGCTCAACGGCCTGCTGCTGATCGGCTGGTCGGCGTCGTATACCTACATTGCCATGGAGCGCTTCTGGAACCTGGATGCGTCGCGACGGCGCCCATGAGCACGCATGTACCGAGGAAACGACGCCGGCTGTTCAGCCGCGCCATCCCGCCAGCGTCTCCGCCTGGTCCACACGCTCCCAGGTGAATTCCGGCTCGGCCCGCCCGAAATGCCCGTAGGCCGCGGTCTTGCGATAGATCGGGCGGCGCAGGTCGAGGCTGTCGATGATGCCGCGCGGGGTGAGCTTGAAGCTGCAGCGCACCATGTCTTCCAGCTGTTCGTCGGGGACGGTTCCGGTGCCGTAGGTGTCGACCAGCAGCGACACCGGCTCGGCCACGCCAATGGCATAGGCCAGCTGCACCAGGCACCTCTTCGCATGGCCGGCCGCCACCAGGTTCTTGGCGATGTAGCGCGCCATGTAGGCGGCCGAGCGGTCGACCTTGGTGGGATCCTTGCCGGAAAACGCGCCGCCGCCGTGCGGGCAGGAGCCGCCATAGGTGTCGACGATGATCTTGCGGCCGGTCAGGCCGGTGTCGCCGTTGGGGCCGCCGATCTCGAACGGGCCGGCCGGGTTGACCCACAGCCGGAAGGTCGGCGTGCGCAGTTCGGCCGGCACCAGCGGATCGACGATTTCGCGCGCGACTTCGGCAGCGACCCAGGCGGGATCGAGGTCGCGTGCGATCTGGGTGGAGATGATCACGGTTTCGACGCCGGCCATTGTCTGGCCTTCGTAGGCGACGGTGACCTGGCTCTTGGCATCGGGACGCAGCCACGGCAAGGCGCCGGACTTGCGCAGTTCGGCCTGCTTCTGCACCAGGCGATGCGCCAGCCACAGGGGGTAGGGCATCAGGTCGGGGGTTTCATCGCAGGCATAGCCGAACATCAGGCCCTGGTCGCCGGCGCCGATGTCGCCGCCGGCCAGCGTGATGCCCTTGTGAATCTGGATCGACTGATGGTTGAAGCGCACCTGCACTTCGCAGGCGTCGGGGTCGATTCCGGTCTCGGCATCGCGGTAGCCGATGTCGCGCAACACCTGGCGGGCGATGGCCTCGGCACGGCCGCGCACCTCGTCGAACAGTTCCTTGCGCACGGTCTTGAACTCGCCGGTAACCACTACGAGGTTGTCGGCGACGAGGGTTTCGCAGGCGACCTTGGCCTCGGGCTCCTCGGCCAGAAACGCGTCGAGGATGGCGTCGGAAATCTGGTCGGCGATCTTGTCGGGGTGGCCTTCCGAAACGGATTCGGACGTAAACAGATGGCGGCGGGTGTTCATGGTCGGTTTCCTTTGAAACTTGATGCGATGTGTTGATTAGGACAGAGGCTCAGGCCTTGCGTGCCGCGAGTCGCCACAGCGAGGTGACCTCGGCCGCGCGCGCGGCGTGCAGCGGGTCGGTGGCGTCCGCGGCGCGCGGATGTGTGGGCCTGGTATCGATCCGCGCCACCACCGTCAGCCCGGCGGCGGCGATTGCGGCGAGCAGCCACCCGCGCGTGCGCAGTCCCAGGTGTTCGGCCAGGTCGGACAGGATCAGCCAGCCTTCGCCGCCCGGCTCCAGGTGCGCCGCCAGCCCGTCCAGGAAGCCGCGCAGCATGCGGCTGTCCGGATCGTAGATCGCGTGTTCGAGTGGCGAATTGGCGCGCGCGGGCAACCAGGGCGGGTTGCAGACGACAAGCGGCGCGCGGCCCTCGGGAAACAGGTCGGCCTCGACGATCTCCACCCGTCCCGCCAGGCCCAGTCGCTTGATGTTGTCGCGCGCGCAGGCCAGCGCGCGCGGGTCCTGGTCGATGGCGACGACATGCTTGATGCCGCGGCGGGCCAGCAGCGCCGCCAGCACGCCGGTTCCCGTGCCGATGTCGAAGGCGAGTGCCGGCGAGGGCAGCGGCGCCTCGTTGACCAGCTGCACGTACTCGCCGCGCACCGGCGAAAACACGCCGTAGTGCGGGTGGATGCGCGCGCCGAGCGCCGGGATGTCCACGCCTTTCTTGCGCCACTCGTGGGCGCCGATCACGCCGAGCAGTTCGCGCAGCGACACCACCGAAGGCGCTTCGCCCGCGCCGTAGGCTTCGGCGCAGGCTTCCTTCACATTCGGCGCGCGCCGCAGGGGAATGCCGAAATCGGCCTCCAGCGGCAGCAGCAGCATGCCCAGGGTGCGGGCGCGCTGGGACTGCGCCTGGCGATGAAAGTTGAAGGCCTCGGTCGGCGACGTGGCGGGCTTGCGCGGCTTGCGGTCGATGCGGCGCGCCATGGCCTGCAGCAGCTGGCGCGCGTTCTGGAAGTCGCCGCGCCACAGCAGCGCTGTGCCTTCGCTGGCCAGGCGATAGGCGGCATCCGCCTTGAGGGTGTCGTCGGCGACCACGACCCGCCTGGGGGGCGGCGCACCGCCCTCGGAACGCCAGCGGGCAGACCGGTCTTCGCCGGCCTCGGTCCAGTTCACCGCAGCATGCTGCGCATCAGGCCGGGACATCGTCAAAGTTTCGCGCTGCGTCCGCCGTCCACCGCCAGGATCTGTCCGGTCACGAAGTGCGTGTCCATCGCGAAGAAGCGCACCGCCAGCGCGATATCGTGGGGATCGCCGGCACGCTTCAGCATGGTGTGCGAGACGATGCGCTGGCGCGAGACCTCGTCGAAATTCGCGTCATCCTCGGGCCACATGATCGGGCCCGGCGCGATGCCGTTGACGCGCACCTCGGGCGCGAGCTCGCGTGCCAGAGACTTGGTGAGTCCCACCAGACCCGCCTTGGCGACGGAATAGACGACGTAGCTCTTCATCGGCCGCTCGGCGTGGATGTCGGTGATGTTGATGATGCAGCCGCGGCGCTTTTTCAGTTCCGGTGCGGCGGCCTGCGACAGGAACATCGGCGCCTTGAGGTTGCTGCCCATGAGGTCGACCCAGTCCTTCTCGACGATGGTGCCGACCGGCGTGGGATAGAAGCTCGATGCGTTGTTGAGCAGCACATCGAGCCCGCCGAAGGTGGAGACGGTCTGGTGGACCAGGCTCGGCAGGCCCTGGGTGTCGTGCAGGTCGGCCTGGATCAGCGCGACCGAATCGGGACGAACGGCGTTGAGTTCGTCCTGCAGCGCGCGCGCCTCGGCGGCCGAACTGCGGTAGTGGACCATCAGATTGGCGCCGGCCGCGTGCAGCAGACGCGCCGAGGCCGCGCCCACACGCCTGGCCCCGCCGGTAATCAATACGACTTTGCCATGCATCGGGGTTCACCCTTATAGTCCCTGGATTGCGCATTATCCATGAACCCGATGCTGCCCGCTCCCTCCGCCGACGCCCTTGCGCACAGCCAGCGCGTGACCGCGCACCTGCGCGCGCTGATCGACGCGGCAGGCGGCTGGGTGCCGTTCTCGCGCTACATGGAAGCCGTGCTGTACGCGCCGGGGCTGGGCTACTACGCCGCCGGCGCGACGAAATTCGGCGCGGCGGGTGACTTCGTCACCGCGCCCGAACTGACGCCGCTGTTCGGCCGCACGCTGGCGCACGCGATCGCCCCGGTGCTGGCTGAAAGCAGCGGCGAGGTGCTGGAACTCGGCGCCGGCAGCGGCCGGCTGGCGGCGGACATGCTCGGCGAACTGGAACGGCTGGATGCCTTGCCGGCGCGCTACTGCATCCTGGACGTGAGCGCCGACCTGCGCCAGCGCCAGCAGGAAACGATTGCACGCAAGCTGCCGCATCTCGCCGGCCGTGTGCAGTGGCTGGATGCGCTGCCCGGCCATTTCAGGGGGGTGATCCTCGGCAACGAGGTGCTCGACGCGCTGCCGGTGGAACTGGTGCACTGGACGGACAACGAACCCCGCGTACGCGGGGTGATTCTGGATGGAGAAGGCTTCGCGTGGCAGGACCGGCCCATCGCCGACCCGGTGCTGCGCACGCGCGCCGGGGCGCTGGATCTTCCACCGGGCTATCTGTCCGAGATCAGCCTCGCCGCCGATGCGTTGATCGCCTCGCTCGCGCACGCCCTCGACCACGGCCTGATCCTGATGATCGACTATGGCTTCACCGCCGCCGAGTACTACCATCCGCAGCGCCACATGGGCACGCTGCGCGCGCATCTCCGCCACCATGCGCTCGACGACCCGTTTTATCTGCCGGGCCTGTGCGATCTCACCGCACACGTCGATTTCAGCGCGGTGGCGCGGGCGGGGATGGCCGCTGGACTGGCCGTCACGGGCTATGCGAGCCAGGCGGGTTTTCTGCTGGGGTGCGGGCTCACTGAACTCTTGATGCAGACGCCGCCAAGCGACGCGGCGGCTTATCTGCCGCAGGCCAATGCGGTACAGCGGCTGGTATCGCCTGCGGAGATGGGCGAACTGTTCAAGGTGATCGGACTGGCCAGGGGCGAGCTTGCGCCGCTGGCCGGCTTTGCGCGCGGCGACCGCCAGCATTCGCTGTAAGCACCCTGCGCCCGTTCCCACAATTCGCCCCAAGCCTGCTTGGAGAAGCCCATCGACAGGCGTGTCCTGAGCGCAGTCGAAGGACCCAGGCCGACCGGAGCGTTGAGATTGAAGCCCCCGGACAAAACGCGTGCACCGCGTCGACCAGCCCGGAGCGAACGGACCGGGGGTCAGACCAGCGGCAACTGCGCGTCCTCTTCCGGCGGCAGGCGCGCCACGCGCACCGCGTGCAACCGGCGGCTGTCGGCACGCAGGATGGTGAACAGGAAACCGTCGAACTTGACCGACTCGCCGCGCTTGGGCAGGTGGCCGAAGCGCGAGACGACGAGGCCGCCGACGGTGTCGAATTCCTCGTCGGAGAAATGCGCGCCCAGGGTCTGGTTGAAATCGTCGATCTCGGTGCCCGCCTTCACGCGGAACACGTCTTCCTTCTCGCGGATGATGTTGTCCTCGGTCTCGTCGAAGTCGTATTCGTCCTCGATGTCGCCGACGATCTGCTCGAGCACGTCCTCGATCGTCACCAGCCCCGCCACGCCGCCGTATTCGTCGACGACGATGGCGATGTGGTTGCGGTTGGAGCGGAATTCCTTCAGCAGCACGTTGAGCCGCTTCGATTCCGGAATGAACACCGCGGGGCGCAGCATGCCGCGGATGTCGCTGTCGGATTCGGCGTAGTGCCGCAGCAGGTCCTTCGCCAGCAGGATGCCGATGACGTCGTCGCGGTCCTTGTCGATGACCGGAAAGCGCGAGTGTGCGGTTTCGATGACGTGCGGGATGAACACTTCGGGCGCATCGTTGATGTCGATGACGTCCATCTGCGCGCGCGGGATCATGATCTCGCCGACGCGCATCTCGGACACCTGCAGCACGCCCTCGATCATCGCCAGGGCGTCGGCATCCATGAGGCTGTTTTCATAGGCGCCGTGCAGCAGCTCGATCAGCTGTTCACGGTCTTCGGGTTCGCGCATCAGCCAGTGGGAGATGCGCTCGAGCAAGCTCGGTTTGGGGGGACTACTGTCGGACTCCATTTGCGTCAGGAAAGATAGGGATTGGGAATTCGAAACCGTTTCAGTATAACGGCTTCGCGCGATTCCATGATGTCGGCGTCGGCCGGCTCGATGTGGTCGTAGCCCTGCAGATGCAGCACGCCATGAACCGTCATGTGCGCGTAATGATCCTTGAGCGGCTTGCCCTGCTCGCGCGCCTCGCGCTCGACCACGGGCGCGCAGATGACCACGTCGCCGCCGAGTACCCGGGCGCCTGATTTGTTTAAAGGCAGCTCGCCGTATTCGAAAGTCAGCACGTTGGGAACGTAGTCCTTGTCGCGATAGCCCTGGTTGAGCACCTGCGCCTCCTCGGCGTCGACGATGCGCACGGTGATCTCGGCGGCGTGTTCCAGCGCGGCGGCGACCCAGCGGCGGATCTGCGCGCGACTCGGCAGGTTGTCGGCGTCGCTGGCGAGCTGCACCGACAGGCTGAATTCAGCACTCAATGCTTGTCCGTCTCCGCGCGGCGCGCGGCGTAGGCGTCGACGATGCGGCCGACCAGCGGGTGGCGTACCACGTCCTCGGACTGGAAATGCGTGAAGGCGATGCCGCGTACCCCTTCGAGCACGTCGTTGGCGTCCATCAGGCCGGACTTCACGTGCTTGGGCAGGTCGATCTGCGTCGGGTCGCCGGTCACCACCGCGCGCGCGCCGAAGCCGATGCGCGTCAGGAACATCTGCATCTGCTCGGGCGTGGTGTTCTGCGCCTCGTCGAGAATGATGAAGGCGTGGTTGAGCGTGCGCCCGCGCATGAAGGCGAGCGGCGCCACCTCGATGGCGTGGCGCTCGATCAGTCGCGTCACCTTGTCGAAGCCCATCAGGTCGTAGAGCGCGTCGTACAGCGGACGCAGGTAGGGGTCGACTTTCTGCGTCAGGTCGCCCGGCAGGAAGCCAAGCCGCTCGCCCGCTTCCACCGCCGGCCGCGTCAGCACCAGGCGCTTGACCTGCTCGCGCTCCAGCGCGTCGACCGCGCAGGCGACGGCCAGATAGGTCTTGCCGGTACCGGCCGGGCCGATGCCGAAGGTGATGTCGTGGCTGCGGATCTGCTCGATGTATTCGCCCTGGCGCGGCGTGCGCGCGCGCAGGTCGGCGCGGCGCGTGCGCAGCGCGGGACCTTCCTCGTCGGCGCGTCCGCGCGTGAGTTCGACCAGGCCAAGCTGGATGTCGTCGAGCGAGAGTTCATCATGCGCACGATTGTAGAAATGCTCGATCGCCTGCGCGCCCTTTTCGGCCTGTGCGGAATCACCCGTGAAACGGAAGCTCGAGCCGCGGCGACCGATGGTGACGTCGAACGCCGCCTCGATCTGGCGCAGGTTCTCGTCCATCGGGCCGCACAGGTTGGCCAGCCGCCGGTTGTCTTCCGGGGCCAGCCGCAGTTCAACGATGTCGGTCTTCAAGCGGTTTCGCTCTCGGTGATCGCCACTTCGCCGCGCAGGCTGTGCGGCAGGGCCTGGGTGATGGTGACGTCGACGAAGCGGCCGATCAGGCGCGGCTGGCCGGCGAAGTTGACGATGCGGTTGTTGTCGGTGCGGCCGGCAAGCTCGTCGGCGTTCTTGCGGGCGTGGCCCTCGACCAGCACGCGCTGCACGGTGCCGACCATGGCCTGGTTCACGCGCTGCGCC
Source organism: uncultured Thiobacillus sp. (assembly GCA_964533095.1). Lineage (GTDB taxonomy): Bacteria > Pseudomonadota > Gammaproteobacteria > Burkholderiales > Thiobacillaceae > Thiobacillus. Next base: position 62,088 of record CAZHKS010000006.1, read on the forward strand.
TGCGTCTCGATCTGCGCCTGCAGCTTCATCAGCCGCTGCGTCTTCAGTTCGGCTGTCACGTCGTCGGGATAATCCGACGCCGGCGTGCCGGGACGCTTGCTGTAGATAAAGGAGAAGCTGGCGTCGAAGTCGAGTTCGCGGATCAGTTTCATCGTCGCCTCGAAATCGGCCTCGGTCTCGCCCGGGAAGCCGACGATGAAGTCCGACGACAGGCACAGGTCGGGGCGCTGCTCGCGCAGCTTGCGGACGATGGACTTGAATTCGAGAACGGTGTGGCCGCGCTTCATCGCCGCGAGGATGCGGTCGGAGCCGGACTGCACGGGTAAATGAAGATGCGACACCAGCTTGGGCAGCTTGCCGTAGCACTCGATCAGGCGCTGCGTCATTTCGCGCGGATGGCTGGTGGTGTAACGGATGCGCTCGATGCCGGGAATCTCGTGCACCATCTCCAGCAGGAAGGCGAAGTCGGCGGTGCCGCCTTCGTGCAGCACACCCTGGTAGGCGTTGACGTTCTGCCCCAGCAGGGTGACTTCCTTGACGCCGCGTCCGGCAAGATCAGCCACTTCGGCGATGACGTCGTCGAACGGGCGCGAGACTTCCTCGCCGCGCGTATAGGGCACGACGCAGAAGGTGCAGTACTTGGAGCAGCCCTCCATGATCGAGACGAAGGCCGACGACCCTTCGACCCGCGCCGGCGGCAGATGGTCGAATTTTTCGATTTCGGGAAAGCTGATATCGACCTGGGCGCGGCCGGTCTCGCGCTTCTTCGCAATCAGCTCGGGCAGGCGATGCAGCGTCTGCGGGCCGAACACCACGTCGACGAAGGGCGCGCGCGACACGATGGCGGCGCCTTCCTGGCTCGCCACGCAGCCGCCGACGCCGATGATGAGGTTGGGGTTGGCCTGCTTCAGGTGACGCACGCGGCCGAGGTCGTGGAACACCTTCTCCTGCGCCTTTTCGCGCACCGAGCAGGTGTTGAACAGGATGACGTCTGCATCGTCCGGCGTGTCGGTCGGGACCAGGCCTTCGGCGACGTTGAGCACGTCGGCCATCTTGTCCGAGTCGTACTCGTTCATCTGACAGCCGAAGGTTTTGATGTAGATTTTTTTCATGATCCTAGCAACCGTAGCCGTACGCACCCGATGGTGCGTTTGGGTGGGTGTCTGCCGCGAAGCAACGACGCAGCCTACCAGGGTAGGCAAGGAGGCGCGACAAAGGCAGGCGCGCGGCCGGGCGTGCCAGCGGGTGCGTAGCGTTTCCCACTGCCCGCGGAGTGCCAGAAAGGCCCGAAGCTTTGCATTCGTGCGGTCTTGATCGAGGTAGAAAGCGATCGACTACGGTTGCTGGGATCATTTTGCCGGGACAGTGAATAGACTGGGGGCTGGGATTTCGCTGCTGCCCCGGATCGGCGCGGCAACGAAAAGGAAGCTGGTGGTGATGAGTGGACTTGAACCACCGACCTACGGATTATGAATCCGTCGCTCTAACCGACTGAGCTACATCACCCTGAGACTGCTTTTCCGGCTGAGGACCGCCGAAAAGGCGCGCATTTTAGCTGACGCGGACAGGGGCTGTCAAAGTTAACGCAAACCCGCAACGGCCCGGTGAAACGGGACATCCGGCCAGGAAATCTACTGCGGCCGCAGTTTGGCCAGTTCGTCGAGCAGGCTGATCAGCAGTTCGCGTCCCAGCGGCCCCATGCCGGCGACGAGTTGGTCGGTGTCGCGCTCGCCGTTGACGAGCCGGCGCATGCGTCCGCCCAGGAGCGCCATGTCGCCACCCGCCTTCATCATCTGTTCGGCCATGTTGGCGAGCACTGACATCGCCTGCGCATCGCCGCGCGCCGAGGCATCGATGAGCGCGGCCAGCCCGGGGGCAGCGCTGCTGCCGTCCGGCTGGACATCCAGCGGCGGCAGGGTTGCCGGGTTGTCGAGGCCACGCAGGATGGCGTCGAGCAGGATGCTGTCCTCCTCGTCCAGCCCGAGCTTGATCGACGCATCGCGGCGGCCGTTGATGACGTGGCGCAGCGCACCGACCAGCCGCGCCCAGCCGGCCTGCTCGGCGGCGTCGAGCTGCTTCACCAGGTCGGGCAGCTGGCTGCGGTCGCGCAGCGCGTTGACCACGGTGTGGATGAAGGCAGCGTGGACGCGCAGGACCTGTTCGACGGCGGAAGGGAGTTGGGCCATGGTGGATGAGCGGTGAGCAGTAAGCGGTGAGGGGATTGTCCGGTCAGGACATGGCCTTGGCAATGGCGGGATGCAAAGGCACGTTGTCGATCCGCCAGCGGGCAGCAGCCCAGGCCAGCAACTCGTCCGGCCCGGCCCCCACCAGTTCGGGCGGGGGCGGCTGGCCAAGTGCGGCCAGCGCCTGCGCCAGCACGGCACGCCGCCCGCGTTCCGGCAGCGCCGGGGCGAGCGTCTGCTTGGACAGCTTCTGCCCGGCGGCGTTGGTGACGAGCGGCACGTGCGCATAGGCCGGCGCCGGCAGGCCGAGCAGGGTCTGCAGGTAGATCTGGCGCGGCGTATTCCACAGCAGATCGGCGCCGCGCACGACGTAGGTGATGTCCTGGAAGGCATCGTCGACCACTACGGCCAGCTGATAGGCGAACAGCCCGTCGGCACGCTTGACGATGAAGTCTCCCACCTCCTGCGCCAGATCCTGCTGCAAGGCGCCGTGGACGCGATCGACGAAGTGAATGCTCACGTCTTTGACTCGCACCCGCCATGCATGCTTCGCCATGTGCGGGACCGAATGCAGACGACAGGTGCCCGGATAGAGGATCTCGCCCTCGGCATTGCGCGGGGCCTGCGCGAGCAGGCTGCGCGTGCAGGTGCACGGAAAAACGGCGCCCTGCGATCGCAGCGCATCCAGCGCCGCGGCGTAGGCGTCGTCGCGTTGCGACTGATAGATCACCGCACCGTCCCAGGCGAGGCCGTAGGCTTCCAGCTGGCAAAGGATGGTGTCGGCCGCGCCGGGCTCGCAGCGCGGCCGGTCGAGGTCTTCCATGCGGACCAGCCAGCGCCCGCCCGCCGCGCGGGCATCGAGAAAACTCGCCACGGCGGCGACCAGCGAGCCGACATGCAGGGGACCGGTGGGGGACGGCGCAAAGCGCCCGACGTAGGGTGCGGGGTTCACCCGGCCATTATGCCGGGGCGGGTACGGTCCCGGCCACAGCCCCCGCATGCAGGGTCTGGTAGAGCGCGAGGATGGCCTCGCCCATACGCGCCTCGCTCCAGCCTGCGGCGTAGGCCTTGCCGGACGCGCCGAGCGCCTGCGCCGTAGCGCGATCGGCTAAGAGCGGTGTCAGCACCCGGGCGAAGCCTGCGACATCGTCGGGCGCGATGCGGCAGCCCGCGCCCTCCTGCAGCACGTCCTTGGTGCCCATCTCGGCCAGGCCGACCACCGGCACGCCGAGCGCCATCGATTCCAGCAGCACCAGCCCCTGGGTTTCGGTCCTGGACGCGAAGACGAAGACATCCGCCGCGCAGTAGCAGGCCGGCAGCTCGGTCCTGCGTTCGAGGTAGCCGACGAAGCGCACATTGCCGGCGAGCCCGCGTTTCGCCACGGCGCGTTCCAGCGACGCGCGCGCGGGACCTTCGCCGGCGATGACGAACAGCACGTCGGGCAGGCTGCGGCGTACTTGATCGGTCACCTGCAGCAGGAAATCCAGGTTCTTCTCGAAGGCCACGCGCCCCACGTAGGCCATCACCGGGCGTTCCGGCGCGATGTCGTGACGGGCACGAAACGCCGGGCCGTCGCAATTGGAAAAATCCGCCAGCCGCAGGCCGGTCGGAATGATGTAGATAGGGCTGCTGACGCCATACGTCAACAGCGCCTGCTTCATCGCCGACGACGGCGCGATCACCGCGGTGACGCCGTCGCATTCCTTGCGCGAGATCATGCGCGCCGCCGCAGCCAGCAGCTTTTTCGGCAGGAAGGGCAGGTAGTGGTGGAAGTACTCCTCGAACAGCGTGTGGTAGGTCTCGACGCACGGCAGGCCATGTTTGCGCGCCCAGCGCACCCCGGCGCGATGCGCCAGGAAGGGAGTATGGATGTGGACGAGGTCGAAGTCGGCGGGATCGAGCGCATCCAGTGCAGCGGCGAGTGCGCGCGGATGCATCAGCCTGTCTTCCGGATCGCGCGGAATCTGCCAGCCCGGCACCCGCACGATGCCGGGTTCGGCGGCCGCGGCCGGGTAGTGCGGCGTCACCAGCACGCTGCTGTGGCCCGCTCCGGCCAGCGCCTGACGCAGGGTTTGAATGGACGTGGACACGCCGTTGACGCGCGGGAAATACACGTCGGACACCATCAGGATACGCACAGCAGACTCCACCAGAAGCAAAGCCCGTGTTGTATGGCAAGACGGTTACAGCGTGATTACAGATCGATGCCGCGCTGTGCCTTGACGCCGGCGCGGAAGGCATGTTTTTCGTCGGCGATGACGGACACCGTGTCGGCCAGTTCGATCAGCGCATCCGATGCACCACGCCCGGTGACGATCACATGCTGGTCGCGGGACCGGTTCGCCAGCGCATCCAGCACTTCGTCGGCATCAAGATAGCCGTAGCTCAGCAGATAGGTCAGCTCGTCCAGCACCACCAGCTGGTACGACGCATCGCCCAGCATCCGCTTGGCCACGGCCCAGCCGCGCTGCGCGGTAGCGATATCCTGCGCGCGGTTCTGCGTGTCCCAGGTGAAGCCGTCGCCGGTGACGTGCCATTCGACGCCGGGCTGCCTGCCGAGGAAGGCCTCCTCGCCGGTGTCGGTACGGCTCTTGATGAACTGCACCACGCCGACCTTCATGCCGTGGCCGAGCGCGCGCGCCATCGTGCCGAAGGCCGACGTGCTCTTGCCCTTGCCGTTGCCGGTGATGACGATCAGCAGCCCGCGTTCGTCGGTGGCGGCGGCGATGGCGGCGTCGACCACCGCCTTCTTGCGCGCCATGCGCGCCGCATGGCGGTCATTGCGTCCTGCTTCGCTCATCCATGCCTCCTGTCACGGCAACCGGGCAACTGCGAGACCCGGTCCGATCCGTCATTTGAACTGGTATTCCACACTGGCCCATCCATGCCGCCCCGGCAGCGGATAGGCCGCATAGCGGTCGGCATTGAATTGGCTGCGCACGGCATATGTGTAGTATTTCTCATCCAGCACATTGTTGATAGCGGCGGCGAGCTTCCAGTTGCCGACGCGGTGCTCGATCTTGACGTCCGCCACGGTATAGGCGGGAATTTTCACGCCCAGCGTGTTGGGCTCGTCGTTGTCCATGTACTGGCTGCTGACGTAATGGGCACCGGCGATCAGCCGGGTCGCGGCATCGAGGTTCCAGGTGGCATTCAGGGCCAGCTTGTGGCGGGGCACCAGGGGAACGCGATTGCCCTTCAGCGGAATCCCGTTGTAGACGCCATCCGTGAATTCGGCATACGCCAGCGTGTAGGCCGCCGATACGTCGACGGCACCCAGGCTGCTGCGGCCTTCCAGCTCCAGGCCGTAACGGCGCAGCGGCGGCAGGTTGGTGTTGCCGACCCCGGTGCTGTAGGGATCCAGGTGGATCTCGTCGTCGACCCGTGCATGGTAGAGCGCCACCCGCCCGCCGCGGCGGGCCGTGCCGTATTCCCAGCCCAGTTCCGAACCGAGCGCCGTCTGCGGCTTGAGAAACTGGAAAGCGCGGCTGAAGTCCGGCGCATATTCGTAAATTTCATCCACGGTCGCAAAGCGGAAACTGCGATCCAGCTTGGCATACAGCGTCTGCAACGGCGTCACGCGGTAGCGCAGCCCCAGATCCCAGGCGGACTCGCGCGCGTCCTGTCCGCCGGCAGGCGCCGCCGATCCCCAGGCACTGCCGGGCGCGGCGGCGTCATAGCGGTCGGAAGCCCTGATGCGGAACCATTCCATCCGGGCCCCTGCGGCCAAGGTCAGCGACTCGTTCAGGCGCACATTATCCTGCGCATACAGCGCAGTATTGCGCTGCTCGGCCTGTACCCGGTTGACCGGCTGGCCGACGTTGGCGGGATCATTGGACGTCCGCAGGGCGTAGTCCCACCTGTCCAGATCGAGTCCCAGAATCAGATCGTGTTTCAGTCCGCCGATCTGCAGCGGCAGCTTGATGCGCGGCGAGATGCTCAGCATGTCGAGCGCAGTTTTGCGGTAATCAGGATTTCCGCCGTAATAGAAGTAGGCTTCCTGGTCCTTGCTGCGGTAATTCAGGTCTGCCGCAATCTCGCCTTTCGGCAATTGGAACTGTCCGCTCAACACTGCCTGCCAGCCATCGCGTTTCGACCAGTCGTACGGCGTCTGTGCGCCCTCGGGGTTGCTGGCCAGTTCGTTCAGATTCTGGTCCGGTTCGACAATACGGGCACCCGGCAAGCGCAGGTCCTGACTGTCCGCGCCGAGCTTGAAGCCGATCTCGCCACGGTCGAGTGTCCAGCGCGCATTGCCGTAGAAACTGTCCTGGCGGTTCTGGTTGTTGTCGCGCCAGCCATCGGAGCGGTCGTTGCTTGTGGCCAGCGTCAAGCCCACGTTTTCGCCGGTCAGATTGCCGGTCGCCTGGAGGTTGCGGGTATTGAAGCTGCCGTAGCGCGCACTGGCCGTGGCGGTGCGGGCTCTGTCAGCCGGCGCGCGCGTGATGATGTTGATGACGCCGCCTACCGCGCCGGCCCCGTGCAGGACGCTGTTGCCGCCGCGCACGATCTCGATGCGCTCGACGGCCGACAGGGGAATGGCCGACCAGACCACGCCGGACAGGTCGATATCGTTCTGCCGGACGCCGTCCACCAGCACCAGCGTATTCTGCCCGGCGGCGGCGCCGAAGCCCCGCATGTCGACCGTGGTGCCGGATGCGTTGTTGCCCAGCAGGTCGCGCATGCCGATGCCGGCGTAATCCTGGAGAATCTCGGGCAGGGTCAGCGCGGGACTGCGTTCGATGTCCTCGCGCGAGACGACGGTGACGTTCACTGCGCGATCACTCGCCAGGTCGTGGAAGCGGGTGGGGGTCACGACGATGGTTTCGCCTACGAATTCAGGCAGGGTTTCCGCGTGCGCGGAGGAAGCAAACACGACGCCCAGGGCGAACGCAAGAGAGGTTTGACGCATGATGAAGTTCCGGTTGGGGCGCCCGCTTCCCCGCAGGCGCGTTGCACGATCCGCTGCGCGACAAGTATCGCGTCAGGGCTCAGGCCGGTATCCGGGCTCGCGCCTAAGTCCATCGCCTTCCCGGGCGAACCCAGTGGCGTGTGTGATGGACCGTTTAGCGCTTACCGTTGCGGGGGCAGCACAGGCATGGCAGCTTGCGGCCGCGCACCTGTTTCCCGTTTATCCTCGGCGGCGGAAGGCCGCCTCGGCACCTGAAGGCGCGCATTATACGGTCCGGATTGACCGTCCGCACGCCGCCCCCTATAGTCCCGCCCATGCACGCCGAACTCGATACTCTCGAAGCCAAGATCCGCCAGGTGGCCGAGCTGTGCCATACGCTGCGGCGGGAAAACATCGCCCTGCGCCAGCAGTTGCTGACCGCGCAGCAGGACAACAAACAGCTGACGACCCGGCTGGATGCGGCCAGGACGCGCCTGCATGCGCTGCTCGACAGCTTGCCGGAGGACGTGTGATGGCCGGACCCCGCTCGATCGAAATCAATATTCTCGGCCGCGCCTACAAGGTGGCGTGTTCGCGCGAGGAGGAATCGGCCCTGATCGCGGCGGCCGATTATCTCGACGAGAAAATGCGCGAGATCCGCGACAGCAGCAAGGTGATCGGCGCCGAGCGCATCGCCATCATGGCGGGCCTTAACCTGGCGCACGACCTGCTGACCCAGGGCGGCGGCGGCCTGGTCGAGGAAGCGCGCACCCGGCTGACCCACTACAACACGCTGCTCGATTCCGTGCTGGAAGACCAGGACACGCTCTTCTGATCCATTCCAGAACCCGGTCCCGGCCCATCCGTGCGGTTGGGCAGCCGCACCCTTTTCGATCCCAAATGGAATACACTAAGGACGCTCCCTGCGGTGTTCGAGGCTGGTTGCAATTTCTCTGAACCAATGCATACGTGCAAGGCTGCGGTCTATTCCGGTGCGGGTGTGCGCGTGACACGTCTCATGTGCCCAAAGCGCCTTTGATTGCGGCCGTCTTGAACCCAGGTTCAAGAGTCCGCAGCCAGTCACGGCACAGGCGGGGAGCCCTTATTCTCGATGGACAAAACCACCCTCAGACGTCAACTCAAGGCCGCACGCAGCGCGTTCAAGCCGGCTGAGCGCAGGCACGCCGCGCGCGCTTCCCTGCGCCTTGCGCTGCGCCACGGACTGTTGCTGCGCGCGCAGCGCATCGGCTTCTATCTGCCGCAGGGCGGCGAGTTCGACGCCCACCTCCTGCTCAACCAGGCCCTGTGCATGCAGCGCGAATGCTATCTGCCGATCCTGCCGCGTCGCGGCCGGGTGATGCGCTTCGGCCGCGTGGGCCGCAACACGCGCATGCAGCCAAACCGCTACGGCATCCCCGAGCCGCTGGACGCGCGCCCCTTGCGCGCGCGCCAGCTCGACCTGCTGCTGATGCCGCTGGTAGGGTTCGACAGCCAGGGCTACCGGCTGGGAATGGGCGGTGGCTACTACGACGCGACGCTGGCGTTCATGCAGCATCGGCGTCTGTGGCGCAAGCCGCGGCTGGTGGGCATCGCCTACGAATGCCAGCGGATGGAAACGTTGCCGCACGATCCGTGGGACATGCCGCTCGACGCGGTGCTGACCGAGCGCCGGCTGCATCGCTTCACGTCAAACCATCCCTGATCTTGCCCTAATCGCCCAGATAGGCCTGGCGCACGGCCGGATCGGAGGCCAGTTCGGCAGCCGGGCCGCTCAGCGTGACGGCCCCGTTTTCCAGCACATAGCCACGCGCGCAGGTCTTCAGCGCCAGGTGCGCGTTCTGTTCGATCAACAGCACGGCCACGCCGTCTGCCGCAATCCGGCGAATGATGTCGAACACAGCCTGCACCATCAAAGGCGCCAGCCCCATGCTCGGCTCGTCCAGCAGCAACAGACGCGGACGCGCCATCATCGCGCGTCCCAGCGCCAGCATCTGCTGCTCGCCGCCGGACAGCAGCCCGGCGAGCTGGGCGCGGCGTTCGGTCAGGCGCGGCAGCAACGCGTAGACCTGCTCGAGATCGCGCGCTATCGCCGCGCGGTCATTGCGGGCGTAGGCGCCCATCATCAGGTTCTCGGCGACCGACATGCGCGGGAACACGCCGCGCCCTTCGGGCACCAGCGCCAGTCCGCGCCGCGCCACTTCGTGCGCCGGCAGCCGGGTGATCGACTGGCCGTCGAAATGCACGCCGCCGCCCTGCGGCGCAAGCAGGCCGCTGATGGCCTTGAGCGTGGTGGTCTTGCCTGCGCCGTTGGCGCCGATGAGGCAGACCATTTCGCCCTGCGCCACCACCAGGCTCAGTTCGCGCACCGCCTTGATGCCGCCGTATGCCACCGACAGGTTGCTGACCGCGAGCAGCGCCTCGCTCATAGGGTTTCGTCCCCGAGATAGGCCGCGATGACCTTGGGATCGCGGCTGACGACGTCGGGCGTGCCCTCGGCGATTTTCACGCCGTAGTCGAGCACCGCCAGCCGGGTGCACAGTCCCATCACCAGCTTCACGTCATGCTCGATCAGCAGCAGCGTCAGCCCGTCGGCCTGCAGTTGCAGCAGCAGTTCGCGCAGCGCCGCACGCTCGGCCGGATTCATGCCGGCGGCGGGCTCATCGAGCGCCAGCAGCGTCGGCTCGGTCGCCAGCGCGCGGGCGATTTCGAGCCGCCGCTGGTCACCGTAGGACAGATTCTTGGCCATGCGATGGGCGTGCTGCGCGATGCCGACACGCTGCAGCAGCGCATGGGCACGCTCGCGCGATTCGGCCTCTTCGCGACGCGTGGCGGGCAGACGCAGCACCGCGCCGACGACGCCGCTCCGGGTGCGTGCGTGACGGCCGACCAGCACGTTTTCGAGCGCCGTCATTTCGGCAAACAGGCGGATGTTCTGGAAGGTGCGCGCCAGACCCGCTTTAAGCACCTGGTGCGGCTTGCGTCCGTCGAGACGAAAACCGTTCAGCCGGATCTCGCCGCGGTCGGTCGAATACAGCCCGGTGAGCGCATTGAACAAGGTGGTCTTGCCCGCGCCGTTGGGGCCGATGAGGCCGAAAATCTCGCCCGCGTGCACCTGCAGCGAAATGTCGGAGAGCGCCTGTAGCCCGCCGAACGCCTTGCTCACCCCGGAAACGGTCAGCAGGGGACTCATCCCTTCGCATCCGCGAATTCGCGGCGGCGGCGCGTCGAGGGCAGTAGCCCGGCGGGGCGGTACAGCATGACGGCGACCAGCGCCACGCCGAACAGCAGCATGCGCAGATCCGCCGGGTCGATGTAGATCCGGCCGAACACCTCGTTCTGCCAGTCGCCGGTGTAGCGCAGCGCCTCGGGCAGCAGCGTCAGCACCACCGCGCCGAAAATCACGCCGGGGATATGGCCCATGCCGCCGAGCACGATCATGCACAGGATCATGATCGACTCCATGAGATTGAACGATTCGGGGCTGATGAAGCCCTGGAAGCTCGCGAACAGGCCGCCCGCCAGTCCGCCGAAGGTGGCGCCCATGGCGAATGCCAGCAGCTTGAGGTTGCGCGTGTTGATGCCGGTCGCGGCGGCGGCGATCTCGTCCTCGCGGATGGCGACCCAGGCGCGCCCGATGCGCGAATCCTCCAGCCGCATCGAAATGAAGATCACCATCAGCGTGAACAGCAGGAACAGGTAGTAGGTGAGATGGATGCCGGTGAAGGTAATGCCGAATAGTTCATGCGTCCGGCTCAGGCTGAAGCTGCCGAGGCGCACCGGATCGATCAGGTTGATGCCCTGCGGGCCGTTGGTGATGTTGACCGGCGCATTCAGGTTGTTCAGGAAAATTCGGATGATCTCGCCGAAGCCCAGCGTGACGATGGCGAGGTAATCGCCGCGCAGCCGAAGGGTGGGCGCGCCCAGCAGCACGCCGAACAGCGCAGCCAGCGCGGCGCCCAGCGGCAGGACCGCCCAGAACGGCAGGTGCAGGCCGAAATGCGGGCTGGAGAGCCAGGCGTAGACATAAGCCCCGAGGGCATAGAACGCGACGTAGCCGAGGTCGAGCAGGCCGGCGTAGCCGACGACGATGTTGAGCCCCAGTGCAAGAATGACGTACAGCAGCGCGAGATCGAGCAGTCGCACCCACGAGCGTCCCAGTCCGGCATCGACCAGGAACGGCAGCAGCGCCAGCCCCAGCGCCAGCAGGGAAAAGGCCAGCCAGCGCGGCAGCGTTATCTTCAAGCTAGGCACGCTCGACACCCCGTGCGCCCAGCAGACCGGAGGGGCGGAACACCAGGACGGCGATCAGCACGAAGAACGCGAACACGTCCTGGTAGTTGCTGCCGAGGAAGCCGCCGGTCAGATCGCCGATATAGCCTGCGCCGAAGGATTCGATCAGGCCCAGCAGCAGGCCGCCCAGCATCGCCCCGCCCAGGTTGCCGATGCCCCCCAGCACGGCCGCCGAGAAGGCCTTGAGGCCGAGCAGGAAACCCATGTAATAGTGCGCCAGGCCGTAATAGGCGCTGACCATGACGCCGGCGACCGCCGCCAGTCCCGAGCCGATCGCGAAGGTGGCGGCGATCACGCGATTGACGTCCACCCCCATCAGGCTCGCCACCTGGCGCGATTGCGCGGTGGCGCGCATGGCGCGGCCGAGCCGGGTCTTCTGCACCACCAGGATCAGCATCAGCATGATGGCCGTGGCCATCAGCAGGATGGCGATCTGCACGTCGGTGATCGACGCGCCGTAGACCGTGTGCCGCCCCTGCGGCAGGATGGCGGGGAACGGGATGTACTGCTTGCCCCAGATCAGCATGGCGACGTTCTGCAGGATGATCGACACGCCGATCGCGGTGATCAGCGGCGCCAGGCGCGGTGCTTGACGCAGGGGCCGATAGGCGACACGCTCGATCAGCAGGCCCAGCGCCACGCACACCGGAATCGCCACCACCAGCCCCGCCCCCAGCACCAGCACCCCCGGCAGCCCGGGCGCCGCCAGCGCCAGCGCGCCGATCACGGACAGCGACACCATCGCCCCCATCATGGTGATTTCGCCGTGGGCGAAATTGATGAGTTCCAGGATGCCGTACACCATGGTGTAGCCCAATGCCACCAGCGCGTAGACGCTGCCGAGCACGAGGCCGTTGATGAGTTGTTGCAGGAAGATGTCCATCATTTGCGCGCGGCGCGCCGGGGCCGGTTGAATTCAGCTCAGATCATTTGCCGCTTTGAACGGTTTCGAGCGTCTGCCATTTGCCGTCTTTCACCTGATACAGCGTGACGGCACCGCCGGCGAGGTCGCCCTTGGCATCGAAACGGATACGCCCGGTCACCCCCTGGTAATCGGTCTTCGGCAGCTCGGCCAGGTACTTGGCGGGATCGCTGGAATCCGCGCGCTTCATCGCGGCGACCAGCACGTGCATGGCGTCGTAGGCATAGGGGGAATAGTTCTGGATCTTGCCGTACTTGGCTTCGAACTTGGCCTTGAATGCGTTGCCGCCGGGCATCGCGTCGAGCGGCAGGCCTGGGTTGGATGCCATCGCCCCCTCGGCGGCAGCCCCGGCCAACTCGATGAACTTGGGCGTCTGCGCGCCATCACCGCCGAGGAACTTCGCCTTCATGCCGAGCTGTTTCATCTGCTTGATCATGGGCGCGGCCTGCGGATCCATCCCGCCGAAGAACACCAGGTCAGGCGACTTGCCCTTGATGGAGGTGAGGATCGCCCTGAAGTCGGTCGAGCGGTCGGACGTGTATTCGCGCGCCACCACCTCGCCCCCGGCCGCCTTGACGGCTTTCTCCACTTCGTCGGCCAGGCCCTGGCCGTAGGCGGTGCGGTCGTCGATGATGGCGATTCGCTTCGCCCCCAGCTTGGTCACCGCGTAGTCGCCCAGCACGGTTCCCTGCTGCGCATCGTTGGTCATCACGCGAAATGCCGTCTTGAAGCCGGACGTCGTGTAGGCCACGGCGGTGGCCGACGGCGAAATCTGCGGAATGCCATTGTCAAAATAAATCTTGGAGGCCGGAATCGTGGCGCCCGAATTGAGGTGGCCGATCACGCCTGCCACGCCTTCATCGACCAGCTTCTGCGCCACCGTGGTGGCGGTCTTGGGATCGGCCGCATCGTCCTCGCTCCTCATTTCGAGCACGACCTTCTTGCCGCCCAGCGTGAGGCCGGCGGCATTGATTTCGTCCAGTGCCAGGCGCGCCCCGTTTTCATTGTCCTTGCCCAGATGCGCCTGCGGGCCGGTGAGCGGTGAAGCCTGGCCGATCAGCACCACCCGGCTGTCGCCATTCTGCTGCGGCTTGTCGCCACACCCCGCGACCAGTGCCGCCGCTACCACCACCCAAGCCAGCCCATGCCCCGTCATCTCGGTCTTCCCCGCAATCAAACTGAAACGAGGGATTTATACCATAAAGCCAGCAGCGGCCGGCTTTCCGGGGCCGGAAAGCACAAGGCCGACGCGAACGTCGGCCTTGTGCTGGCGAAGACAGTACCGGATTATTTCAGGCTCAGGATCCAGGACACGATCTTCTCTGCATCTTCGTTGCTGACCTGCGGATTCGGCGGCATGGGAATCTCGCCCCACACGCCCTTGCCGCCGGCCTTCACCTTGGCGACCAGTCTGGCTTTCGCGCCCTTGTCGCCCTCGTATTTTTTGGCGACATCCTTGTAGGCGGGCCCAACGATCTTCTTGTCCACGCCGTGGCAGGACAGGCAGGCATTCTTCTGCGCCAGCGACATGGCTGCGGCCGGGTCGTCCGCGGAGGCCATGCCTGACATCAGCAGCAGCGCAGCAGACGCTGCGGTCATCATCAACTTGTTCATCGTTACAGTCTCCGTGGAAGTCGGTTGGCGTTCAAGGCATCTCGCGCCTGCAATATTAAGGAAAATCCCCTTCCACGCAAGCAGAGGACTTGAGTATTTGTTACCAAGTCCCCTGGCACATTGTCATTTATGCCCTTCAGGGTATTCGCGTTCGACCAGTTCACGGTAGGCATGCCAGCTGGCATGTCCCAACCACGGGAAGATCACCACCATGGCAATGAAGTCGGTCGCCATGCCGATCACGATCAGGCCCGCGATCATCGCACCCCACAGCAACATCACGGGAAAATTGAGCCGGGTGGTCATGAAGCTGGTGACAAGCGCCGTGGCGAAATCGACCTTGCGATGCAGCATCATCGGCAGCGACACGACTGAAATACTGAACATCATTAGCGCCAGTACGCCGCCAAACGCCAGGTAAGCGAGGAAGAAATCGGCGTGTTCGCGGGCAGCGCTGAAGCTGAGCAGATCAGACAAGCCGCTGATGCCCGATCCGTTGAGGAACAGCGCGACCAGTATGGCCGAAATGCGCTCCCACGAGATCAGCACGAACACCAGCATCACGGTGAACAGCCCCAGCGATCCGGGATTGGCCCGCCACGCCAGCAGGGGAACGAACAGATTGGGCAGCTTGTGGTGATGTTCCAGCCGGTGGCTCACGCAATAAAACACCGTCGCCAGCACCGGCGCGATGAACAGGAAACCCGAGGTCAGCGCCATCGCCAGATGCGGGTTGTCCTCGGCGGCATGCACCAGGCCATAGCCCAGCAGCGCGAATACCACGCCGTAGAACAGGCTCAGCTGCCATGCCCTGGCCATGTCCTGCGCGCCTGCGCGCAGCCAGTGGAAGGGCTGCGCGAACGTCACGTTGCGGATGCCTGGCAAGTTCATGCGCGCGGCCTGCGGGTGGAAGACGGCAGGTTGGGTATGAGTACTCATGATCGCTCCTGATAACTGAACCAACTGTCTGTTTGATAGCAGGCGCGGCCATGGGTTCCTACCAGCAAATGCTGATAAAGCACCTCATAGCGGTATATCCGCAAGCTCGGTGACCGCCGCCTGGCACGCTGTGCCGCTGCAGACCCAGGCTGCTGGCCGATCGGATTCCGGCTTCGCCAGCGCATCGGGCAGATTCAGGCCATTGGGCAGGACCAGCAGCATGTCCCGCGCACCGAGTTTCGGGGTCAGCGCCGCCGCCCACGTGGCCAAGGCGGATTCGGGGCCGCGCAGCAGGATCACGCGCGGCGGCACCAGCGCCTCGTCGAGCACTGCCAGCAGCGTCGGATAGGCGATCGGCTGCTGGCCCAGATGCGCGAGGAACAACCGCAGGCAGCGCGCGCTGGCGTCGAGATAGCGCGCCTCGCCGAGCAGGTGGCCGAGCCGCTGCAGGGCGAACGCGGCGACGCCATTGCCCGACGGCGTCGCATTGTCGTAGCCGGGCTTGGGACGCGTGATGAGCGCTTCGTGGTCGTGGCTGGTGAAGAAAAAGCCGCCCGCCTCGGCATCCTCGAAATGCGCCAGCAGCGCATCGGCAAGTTCACGCGCCCACGTCATGTCGGCTTCGCGGTAACGGGCCTGCATCGTTTCAAGCAGTGCATCGAGCAGGAAGGCATAGTCGTCGAGATAGGCGTTGAGACGCGCTTCGCCGTGCTTGGTGCTGGCGAGCAGACGCCCGTCGCGCCACAGGTTCCGGTGCAGGAAGCCGATCGCATCCTGCGCCGCATCGACCCAGTCGAGGCGCGCCATCACCCGGCCGGCATGCGCCAGCCCGGCGATCATCAGCGCGTTCCAGCTGGTGAGCTGCTTGTCGTCGCATCCCGGACGCACGCGGATTTCGCGCGCGGCAAACAGCTCGGCGCGCGCACTCGCCAGACGTGCCACGGCCGTCTCATCGGACAGGCCCAGCTCGGCCGCGACCTCGTTCAGCGGACGCGCCAGGACGGGATTCCAGTATGCATTCTCGAAATTGGGCGGCCCGTCGAAACCATATACCGGCGCCGCCACGGCGTACGCCTCGGGCGACAGCAGCGCACGGACCTCCTCGGGCGTCCACACGTAGAACCTGCCTTCATGGCCTTCGCTGTCGGCATCCAGCGCTGAATAGAAGCCCCCCTGCGGCGCGCGCATCTCGCGCAGCAGCCAGTCGACGATGCCTTCTGCGGTGTCCCTGAACAAGGTCTCGCCGGTCAACACCCAGGCGTCGGCATACAGGTGCAGCAGCGGACCATTGTCGTAGAGCATCTTCTCGAAGTGCGGGATGGTCCACTGCTCGTCGACCGAGTAGCGGCAGAAGCCGCCGCCGAGTTGGTCGACCACCCCGCCCGACGCCATCTTGCGCAGCGAGAACAGCGCCATCTCGCGCGCCTGCGAATTGCCGCTCCTTTGCGCTTCACGCAGCAGGAAGAACAGCTCGCCGGGACGCGGAAACTTGGGCGCGCGCGAGAAGCCGCCCCACACCGGATCGAAGGCCTGCGCGAGATCGCGCACGGCGTCCGCCAACGGTGCATTGGTCAGCGCCTGCGACATGCCGGCATCCGGCTGCTGCTGCGCGAGCGCGGCACGCACCGCCTCGTTCTGCGCCAGTACTTCGCCGCGCCGTTCGTGCCAGGCGCGCGCGACGTTTTCCATCAGGTCGATGAAGCCAGGCAGCTGGTAGCGCGGCGTCTTGGGGAAATAGGTGCCGGCGAAGAACGGCGTCTGGTCGGGCGTCAGGAACACCGTCAGCGGCCAGCCGCCGCCGCGCTGGGTCAAAAGCTGATGCGCCGTCTGATAGATCTGGTCGAGATCGGGCCTCTCCTCGCGGTCGACCTTGATGTTGACGAACAGCCGGTTCATCACCGCCGCCACCTCGGCGTCCTCGAAGCAGTCGTGTGCCATCACGTGGCACCAGTGGCAGGCCGAATAGCCGATCGACAGCAGGATGGGCTTGTCCTCGCGGCGCGCCTTGTCCAGGGCCGCTTCGCCCCACGGATACCAGTCGACCGGGTTGTCGGCGTGCTGCAACAGGTAGGGGCTGGGTTCGCTGGCGAGACGGTTGGGCATGGTGGAAAAACCTCGCAGGCCAATAGTTGATTAAATCAGTCAACAATTGTACGCTTGATGCAATCCCGAACAAAAGCAGGAGCTCTCCATGTCACAAGAACTGTTCACCGCCGCCAAGGCCGGCGATGCCGCGCACCTCAAGAAACTGCTCGAGGCAGGCGCCGATCACGCTGCCACCGACGAGGCCGGCGAAACCGCGCTGATGCATGCGTCACACGGCGGCCATGTCGCCGCTACCCAGGTGCTGATCGCGGCCGGCGCCGACGTCAATGCCAAGTCGCCGCAAGGCTGGACGGCGCTCGCCAAGGCGGCCTACAACGGCGAAACCGAACGCGGCTATGTCGAGGTCATCGAAGTGCTGCACGACGCGGGCGCCTCGCTCGACGACCGCATCTTCTTCGGCATCACCCCGCTGATGCTGGCGGCCGGCGGCGGCGACGCCTCGGTGGTGGAATGGCTGATCAACAACGGCGCCGACGTGCTGGCTGCCAACGAAGGCGGCCGCACCGCACGCATGATGGCGGACGACAAGTTCTATGTGGATGTGATCAACCTGATAAACGAAGCCGAGCAACAGCTGGGCGTGTCGGTCGACGGGACATGCTCGTCAGGCAGTAAAGTCGCCAAGCCGCAGGTGGTCAACCTGATGAAACCGACCACACACTGATTCCCTGCAGGAGGCCTGCCTTAGCACCGTTCAGGCTGAGCCCTTCGACGTTGCTCAGGAGAGCCTTGTCGAAGGGCTCAGGGCGAACGGGCATAGAGGGAGGGCGGCCTCCTTGGGCACCGCGCCTACAGGGCGGTGATCAGCGGTCCAGCCAGTCGATCAGGCCCTGCCACTGCTCCACGTCGCGCTCGGCGATGTGGTGCGGCAGGTCGAACAGGCTCTTGCCCTCGAACGCGGCGTTGACGTAATGCTGGGTGTTGCGCAGATGCGCCAGCACCGGCAGATCCTGCTGTTGCATGAACTGCTCCAGCGTGACGCCGGCGCGGGTGCGCGGGTCGACCCGCATGCCGACCACGCCGACAAAGGCATGGCCCTTGCGCACCGCCTTTTCGGCATGCAGCGCGGCGAGGAAATCCTGGCTGGCGCGGATGTCGAACAGCGAAGGCGCGATCGGCACCGCCACCTTGTGCGCCAGCTTCAGCGCGCGCTCGAGGTTCTTGCCGTGCAGCCCGGCGGGCGAATCGATCACCAGCCAGTCGCTGTCCGCCTTCTGGCCTTCGCGCATCAGCTCGATATCCGGCAGCGCCATGTCGCGCATGGCCAGCCAGTGGGTGGCGGACTTCTGGCGGTCGAGATCGAGCAGGGCCACGTGTCGTCCCTGCGCCGCCAGATAGCCGGCGAGGTTGGTCGACAGCGTGGTCTTGCCGCTACCGCCCTTGGGATTGGCCACAAGAATCACGCGCATGCCGGTTTCCCCTTTTCTGCTTACAACGCTTCCACGCTATAGGTGACCGTCAGCGTGTGCGTATCGCCCGGCGCCACGGTGACGACGTTGTCCATCGCGTTGGCCGATTCGACGCACACCATTTCGCGCCAGCCGGCACCGGATTTGCCGCGGCCCATGTCGCCCATTTTCTCGGCCTTTTCGGTCCACGGCGTCCAGACGATGGTCGACTGCGAGCCGGTCTTGGCGATGCGGATGCGGCGCTTGAGGCCGGCATCCTCGATCACGCAGTCGGCCGGCGTATTGACGTACACCCGGTCGACTTCGCCGTTGAAGCCAATGGCGCCGCTCTGTTTCCTGGTGGCAAAGTTGTCGACCTTGTCGTGATAGGTCGCGCCTTCGAGGCCACTCACCGTCACCGCGCCGATGTCGCTGATCTGCAGGTAGGTATGCAGCGCTTCGCCGACCTGGATCGGCGCCTTGCCCGTATTGGTGGTGGCCAGATGCAGTTCCAGCTTGTCGCCGACGATGACCGTCAGCGTCAGCTGCGTGGGATGCGGCCATTGCGCGCGGGTCTGCTCGTTGTCCAGCAATTCGAGGGTGATCTCGGTCTTGGCGTCGTTGCGCTTGCGGCTGCCGGTCACCGTCCACGGCACGGTACGGGCAAAGCCATGCGCAGGGAACGACGCCTCGCCGGCGTGCGCGCCGAACCACGGCCAGCACACCGGCGCGCCGCCGCGGATGGACTTGCCCGGCGCGAACTTGGCGGCGTCGGACACCCACACCACCGGCGTGTGCTGCGACTTGGGGCGGAAGCTCACCACGTGTGCGCCCTGCAGGCAAATGGTGGCGCGGCCGCCATGATTGTCGATGTCGGCGTAGGTCAGCCCGCCGGCACCAATACGGAAACTGAGCTGGCCGGGAATGGCGAAGCGCGCCAGCGGGTCGGCATGCACCTGTGCCTCGGTCGGATGTTCGACCAGACTGACGTCGCGCACCGCACCGAAGGCGGCGGACGTCGCCATCGCCGCATAGGCGCGCAGCGCGGCCGAGACTTCGCGCGCCCGGTTGACCGGCTTCCAGGCCTGCGCGCCCCTGGCGTCCATCGCGGCACGGCGGCGTGCGAGTTCGGCGTCGCTCACCGCGACCCTGATCGTGCGCTTGGGAATGTCGATCTCGATGCGGTCGCCCTCTTCCACCAGGCCGATGGTGCCGCCCTCGGCCGCTTCCGGCGAGGCATGGCCGATCGACAGGCCCGAGGTGCCGCCCGAGAAGCGGCCGTCGGTGATCAGCGCGCAGACCTTGCCGAGACCCTTGGATTTCAGGTACGAGGTCGGGTACAGCATTTCCTGCATGCCGGGGCCGCCGCGCGGACCTTCGTAGCGGATCACGACCACGTCGCCGGCGACGATCCGGTCGCCGAGGATGGCCTCGACCGCGGCGTCCTGCGATTCGAACACGCGCGCCGGGCCGGAGAAGGTCCAGATGCTCTCGTCGACGCCCGCCGTCTTGACGATGCAGCCGTCCTCGGCGAGGTTGCCGTACAGCACCGCCAGCCCGCCGTCCTTCGAGTAGGCGTGCTCGATGTCGTGGATGCAGCCGTTCACGCGATCATCGTCAAGCCTGGCGAAGCGGCGATCCTGCGAGAACGCGGTCTGCGTCGGCACGCCGCCGGGCGCGGCGCGGAAGTAGTCCTTGACGTCCTTGTTGGCGGTGCGGCGAATGTCGTAGGTATCGATCTGCTCTCCCATGGACTTGCACAGCACGGTGGGCAGATCGCGATGCACCAGCCCGCCGCGCTCGAGTTCGCCGAGAATCGCCATCACGCCGCCGGCGCGATGCACGTCTTCCATGTGGTAGGTCTGGATCGACGGCGCAACCTTCGACAGGTGCGGCACGCGGCGGCTCATGCGGTCGATGTCAGCCATCGTGAAGTCGACGCCGGCCTCGTGCGCGGCGGCCAGCAGGTGCAGCACGGTATTGGTCGAACCGCCCATGGCGATGTCGAGCGCGATGGCGTTCTCGAACGCGTCGAAGCTGGCGATCGCGCGCGGCAGCACGCGGGTGTCGCCGTCCTCGTAATAGCGCCGTGCGTTCTTCACGACCAGCCGTGCGGCGGCCAGAAACAGGTTCCTGCGGTCGGCGTGGGTCGCCAGCAGCGAGCCGTTGCCCGGAAGCGAGAGACCCAGCGCCTCGGTCAGGCAGTTCATCGAGTTGGCGGTGAACATGCCCGAGCACGAGCCGCAGGTCGGGCAGGCCGAGCGCTCGAGTTCGTTGACCTGCTTGTCGCTGAATTGGGGATCGGCCGCCGATACCATGGCGTCGACCAGGTCGAGCTTGATGGTCTTGGATTCCCAGATCACCTTGCCCGCCTCCATCGGCCCGCCGGAGACGAACACGGTCGGGATGTTGAGCCGCAGCGCGGCGTTCAGCATGCCGGGGGTGATCTTGTCGCAGTTGGAGATGCACACCAGCGCGTCGGCGCAGTGGGCGTTGACCATGTACTCGACGGAATCGGCGATCAGGTCGCGGCTCGGCAGCGAATACAGCATGCCGCCGTGGCCCATGGCGATGCCGTCGTCCACCGCGATGGTGTTGAATTCCTTGGCCACGCCGCCCGCCGCCTCGATCTCGCGCGCCACCAGCTGGCCCATGTCCTTGAGGTGCACATGGCCCGGCACGAACTGGGTGAACGAGTTGGCGATCGCGATGATCGGCTTGTTGAAATCGCCGTCCTTCATGCCGGTGGCACGCCACAATGCGCGCGCTCCCGCCATGTTGCGGCCACGGGTGGTTGTCCAGGAACGATAGTCAGGCATGTTGGTCACTCAGGCAATCTATAATCAGCCAGCCATTTTACCCGCGCTTTGACCTCCCCGAATCCCGATCCCTGAATCCTGCCCCCATGCTCGCCCCACAATTCGATCCCGTCGCCCTGCAGCTCGGCCCCGTCGCCATCCACTGGTACGGCCTCATGTATCTCGTCGCCTTCATCCAGGTCATCCTGCTCGGGCGCTGGTGCATCAAGCATCGCCCCTGGTCGGGATGGACCCTGCCCATGCTCGACGACGTGCTGTTCTACGGTGTGCTCGGCGTCATCCTCGGCGGCCGGCTCGGCTACGTGCTGTTCTACAAGCCGGCAGAATACTTCGCCCACCCGCTCGACATCTTCAAGGTATGGGAAGGCGGCATGAGCTTCCATGGCGGCTTTCTCGGCGTCCTCGTCGCGATGGGGCTGTTCGCCCACCGCCACAAGCTGCGCTGGCTCGCCGTCACCGACTTCATCGCCCCGCTGGTCCCGCTCGGGCTCGCCGCCGGCCGGCTCGGCAACTTCATCAACGGCGAACTGTGGGGACGCGCCACCGACCTGCCCTGGGCCATGATCTTCCCCCAGGCAGGCGACGGCATCCCGCGCCATCCGTCCCAGCTCTACGAATTTGCCGGCGAAGGCCTGCTGCTGTTCGCCATCCTGTGGCTCTATTCCCGCAAGCCGCGTCCGGTCGGCGCCGTCTCCGGCGTGTTCCTGATCGGGTATGGCAGCCTGCGTTTCCTCATGGAGTTCACGCGCGAACCCGACAGCTTCCTCGGCCTGCTCCAATTCGGCCTCTCCATGGGGCAATGGCTGTCGATGCCGATGATCATTGCCGGCATCATCATGCTGCGCTGGTCGCTGCGGCGCGCATGATTGTCCGCATCTGGAAGACGTTCGCCTGGCTCGGCGTCGCCGCCGCCCTGGTGCTGTCGCTGACGCCGCCCGTGCTGAACGAGGCCGGCCACACTGACAAGATCGTGCACCTGTCCGGCTACGCCGTGCTGATGTTCTGGTGGGCGCAACTTGTCGTGGAACGGCGCTGGCGGCTCGCGCTCGCCGTCGTGCTGTTCGGCGCCGCCATCGAACTGCTGCAAGGCCTCACCCCGGATCGCGATCCCGACGTGCTCGACGCGCTGGCCAACACCGGCGGCGTCCTGCTCGGCTGGCTCGCCGCCCGCCTGCTGCCCAACCTCCCGGACAACCTGGCGAGACTCTTCCGGCGCCGCTAGAAACGAGGCTATAATCCGCCGCACTGGGGACGTAGCTCAGCTGGGAGAGCGTCGCGTTCGCAATGCGAAGGTCGGGAGTTCGATCCTCCTCGTCTCCACCACCAGATAATCCAGAGAAGTCCACTTGGAATGTCTCGAAGGCCATAACCCTGCCATTCGGCAGGTTCATGCTTTTTTCCTTAGAAAATTTATCGCCTGTTCAGGACCTAGCCAGTTCAAAGGGCGTCTATTAGCCGACGCGGTCAGCGTAGACGTTTTAAAGGGAAGCTCGTGGGACTTGCGATCGAGCTTTTCCAGCCCGGTATTTTCACCCGCTGTAAAGGCGATGCGCTCGTAAAAGGCCACATGATCACCCAGGCTTGTCTCAAGTTGCAGTGGAACAGTTTCAACTACTCATTGATGGCTACCTCGATGGCCATGTCCTGCCAGTCTTCCCTGGCCGCTTTCCAGATGGCATAGAGCCCCCAGGGCACCACGACCACATACATGAGCACCCACACGCCCATCAGCCCGTTCCATCCGCCCAATAGTTCGTAGATCGGCTGGCCGAACACCACCATGGCGCCAGTTACCGCATAAAATCGATAACCCGCCCAGCGATGATATTGGCGCGTGCGCTCATTGGGGTGATGGGCGATGCTGGCATAGACGAAAACCGACGCCCCGAGCCAGAGCATCAACGGGGGAAATGACAGCACAAAGGGAAGGAAGCCGATTTTGTGGCTGGCCAGCACGCGACCCACCAAAAGAGCCGTGA
The DNA here is from genome assembly GCA_964533095.1 of uncultured Thiobacillus sp. Classification (GTDB taxonomy): domain Bacteria; phylum Pseudomonadota; class Gammaproteobacteria; order Burkholderiales; family Thiobacillaceae; genus Thiobacillus. Next base: position 85,216 of record CAZHKS010000006.1, read on the forward strand.
TGCTGGCGGTGATGGAAACAACGCTGACAATATTGAACAGTTGCGCGGAAAATCGCGAGGATTTGGCGCTGATTAAGCGTTTGACATCCACGGGGATGTCACGAAGCAAGGCGGCATTTCCGGTTCGCTCAACACCCAATGTCTCGTCTCTTTGCACGTCGACTCCTTATGTATTGAAAACATTGGGGGCAAGCGTAAACATCCGAATACCATTTAACAAACGATATTACTTCGGGGTAAATATTGAAATATTCGATACGTGAGGCGACGCCTCACTGGAGGCCGGTGTGGCCGCCGTGTCGGATTGAGCGGTAAGGGGCGAGCAGAGCACCTCAGGCTACGGGTCTGCGCTGTTTTGCCCTATCAAATCAGGCCAAATCTTGAATGCCAAACGGGTCCAATGCCGCTCCCGGTAGCCTCTGCTACGCCCGACATGCCGTTCAATATAAACAAACCAGAATCGTCAACTGTGAACAAAGGCTGCAAATATTTTCTATTTTTAGTTTAAATTCTCATACAAATCAGATGGTTGCCAGATTGGCACGACTCTCGCTAAGAGATGCTAGGGATCAACGCTGAGTGATCGATAGCTGATTCCCGCGGATGCCCATTCGTGAAATTCGATACAACCACTTTTTGGAGTCAATCATGAGAACCATCAAAACAGTTTCCCTCGTATCCGGTCTCGTCGGCCTGTCAGCCATCCTGGCGTCCACGGCCGCCATGTCCGCCACCGGCAAGGGCTGGGACGTGTTCAATATGGGGCTGGGCGAGCCCATTCCTGCTGTAGCGAAGGCTGCGGATGCCCCCATTAAAGGTTCGCCGGGCAAAGGGTGGGATGTCATGCGTACCGGTGCCGGCGAGCCGCTCCCTGATTACGGCAGGGACTCCGATGGTGAATCGTCACATGTCAGCACCGGCAAGGGCTGGGATACTTTCAACATGGGGGCGGGCGACCCTATTCATGCCTCGAAACCGCGCCATCTCTAATTCTGACCGATAGCCGAAGGCCGGGAGGCATATCTCCCGGCCTTCGGCGCTTTACCGTCAGGCGAGGCCAGTGTGGGGACGCGCTGCGCTGGAAGCCGCTGCCGGCGTGCAGCCACATGGCAAGGGTCGATCACTCACACCGCATTGCGGCCACCGATTGATCGAATGGCCGCCCCCCGAAACCCGGCTCATTTCCCTGCACGCGGCCCACTTGCAACCCTTTGCCCCAGTACCCGCCGTGGGTCTTGAGGGATGTCCCTTTCTTGTTTGCCTGACTTGAGGCATGCGGCGACCCATGCTCCCGGGCGAACGGCCAAGCTCGTTCCGGCTGTGCCACACATGACGTTCACAAGCCCATCCACAGATGTCCAATGTGAACAAACGCGATCATGCTTACATCACACAAATTTAATATTTCCTTATAAATCAATAGTTTGAAATTCTGGCACGGCTCTCGCTAAGGAAGGGGCTGGTTAACTGATCAATTCCATCGAGACAAAAAACTCTCTCTGTTCAGGAAGGAAAGCCGATGCCACAAAAAATCATTGCCTCCGCAGTGGGCCCACATGCGAAAGCCCTGGTGTTCGCACTTTCGGTGCTAGCAGTACCTGCCACGAGCTGGGCGGAAAAGCGAACGTTCGACATGACGATCGAGGACACCAAGATCACCTTGGTGGACAAGCAGCAATTTCATACGTTCGCCTTCAACGGCCAGGTTCCGGGCCCGTTGATTCATGTCAAGGAGGGCGACGAGCTCACGGTCAACGTCAACAATCTGACCACGCTTCCGCACACGATCCACTGGCACGGCATGCTGCAGAAAGGGACCTGGCGCATGGATGGGGTGCCGGACACCACCCAGGCTGCGATCAAGCCTGGCGATACCTTTACCTACAAGTTTGTGGCCGAACCATCCGGCACCATGTGGTACCACTGCCATGTCAACGTCAATGAGCACGTGGCGATGCGCGGCATGTGGGGCCCTTTCATCGTCGATCCGAAAACGCCCAAGCCGATCGAGAAGAAGGTGACGAAGGACTACATCATGATGTTGTCCGACTGGGCGTCGAAATGGGCGTTCAAGCCGGGTTACGGCGGTGTCCCGGGGGATGAGTGGGATTACTTCACGCTCAATGGCAAGGCATTTCCCGATTCGCAGCCGCTTCGGGTGAAGAAGGGCGATGTGGTGCGGATCCGCCTGATCGGCGCAGGTGAGCTGACCCACTCCATACACATCCATGGCCACGTCTTCCAGGTGGCCTTCAAGGATGGCCGTCCGCTGCCCATGCCCTACGAGGCGGACACCATCATGGTCGGCCCGGGCGAGCGCTACGACCTCATCCTGACCGCCGACAACCCGGGGCGCTGGATGGTGCATGACCACGTCGACTCTCACACGATGAACGGCGACAAGCCGATGGGCGGCCTGATGACGGTCATCGAGTACAACGAAATCAACCGCAACGACCCGTTCTACGCCTGGAAAGACAAGGCGTTCGTGCCCGATTTCTATTACGAAGAGTCCCTGAAGAAACCATATGGCATGTATGACGCGCCTGCCTTCAAGGGCCAGGCCGTTCAATAAGCGAGAGGATCGACGATGAAACTATCCATTCTGGCCGTACTTCTGGGCGCGACATTCGCGGCCGGCACCGTGCTGGCAGCTGACAATCCGGGCACCGGCATTCTGAAGTCGCAGTGCATCAGTTGCCACGCCATCGAAAAACCGGACAACGCCAGCCTCGACCGCCTGTGGCAGCGGAAGGGGCCGGACCTGTACTACGCCGGCAGCAAGTTCAACAAAGCCTGGCTGGAAAAATGGCTCCAGAACCCGGTGCGCATCCGGCCGGCCGGCGAGTTCTATACCAGGCACGTCAAGGGCAGCGACAAGGAGGACGTCGTGGACGAGTCCACCATGACGCCCCATGTGAAGCTGTCGAAAGCAGATGCCGAAGCCGCTGCCGAGGCGCTCATGGCGTTGACGGGCCCGGCTGGCCTGGTGAGCAAGGGCGCATTCAAGGGCGAAAAGGTAAGCATGTCCATGGGAGCGATGTTCTTCAACAAGCTCCGCGGCTGTGCTGCCTGCCATCAGGCGAAACCCGGGACCGGCGGTTCGTCGGGGCCTGAACTTTACACCGCAGGCGAGCGCCTGCAGGCCGATTACATCTACAGCTACATCAAGAACCCGCAGGCGATCGATCCGCACATCTGGATGCCCACGCTCAACCTGGCCGAACCGGATCTGCAGCGGCTGACGGGTTACATCCTGCAACTCAGCGCATCGGAGGGGAAATGAAAATGAATTTCGGTCAACGCGTGCCTGCATTCCTGCAGGCCGGACTGCTCGTGGCCTCCTGCCTCGTGTTCAGCGGCCCTGCCTCGGCAGATGAACCGTACACGCAGGGTGCGCTTCGCAACTACAACACCTACTGCGTTCAGTGCCACGGCATCAATCGCAACGGCAGGGGGATCAACAGTCGCGATATGTCCGTCCAGCCACGGGACCACAGCGACGCGAAGGGGATGGGCGACATTCCCAACGAGGAAATATTCCACGTCATCAAGGACGGCGGGCTGGCGGTGAACAAGTCGGTACTCATGCCGGCCTGGGGCAACGTCATGAATGACGAGGAAATCAAGGAGTTGGTGGCGTATCTACGCTTTGTCTGCAACTGTGGTTCGGGTAAATAACAAGGAGCTTCAAAATGAAACAAAACAAGATGCTGGGGATGGCGCTGGCAGGCGTGACGGCATTGTCGATGCTGTCATTCCAGGCCGAGGCAAAAACGGTGCAAGTCACGCTGCACGCAACGGAAGTGGATTTGCCGATCGATAACAAGGGGACGATGTACCGCACCTGGACCTTCGACGGCAAGGTGCCGGGCCCGGTGGTTCGGGTCACCGAAGGTGACACCGTCGAGTTCACGCTGATCAACGACAAGACCAACAAGAATTCACACTCCATGGATTTCCATGCGGCGCGACTGGATGTGGTGAAGGACTTCGGGTCCATCAAGCCGGGCGAGGAGAAGCACTACACCTTCACCGCCAATTATCCCGGCGTGTTCTTCTACCACTGCGGCTCCGACCCGATGATCCAGCACATCGCACGCGGCATGTTCGGGACCATCATCGTCGATCCGAAGGATGCCCATGCCATGCCAAAAGCGGATCGCGAATACGTGCTGATCCAGTCCGAGCTCTATCCGAACCCGGATGCCAAGGAAGACATGATGCAGAACAAGTGGAGCAACGTCATGTTCAACGGCGGCATCTTCAAGTATGACCCGGTGCACGATCCGGCAGCGACCCGTTGGCTGCAGGCCAAGCCGGGCGAGCGTGTGCGCGTCTACTTCGTCAACGCGGGCCCCAACGAGTTTTCATCTTTCCATCCGATCGCGGGCATCTGGGATGCCGTCTACCCCAGCGGCAACCCGAAAAACGTGGAGCATGGCCTGCAAAGCTTTGTCGTGGGGCCGGGCGACGCAGCGACATTCGACCTGATCTCGCCCAAGGAAGGCGCCAACGCGATTGTGACCCACTCGCTGAAGGCCGCCCTCACGGGCGCCATCGCAGTGATCATGTTCAGCAATGATGCCGATCCCAACATGGGCCACGGCGAGCAGATCCTCGTTCGCTGATTCCGGAAAAACCAAGGGTCATTCCCTGCGGGATGGCCCGGGCGCCCGGTGCTGCATAGGCATCGGGCCGTCCGACATGTGGAGAACATAAGCATGAACTTCAAACAGATACCGAAAACCATCGCGCACGTGCTGGTGAGCGCTTCATTCCTTGTCGCGCTCGGCGGCTTCGACTCGGGCTACGCCTCTCAAGGGACGGCTCATGGCAGTGAATCCAGCGCAGCGGGAGCGACCCTGATTGCCGGGAAAACGCAACCGGATTCGCTGATACCGAAAAATGCCGAGGGCACCTGGACGTGTCCCATGCATCCCGAGATCCATCTTCACGAGCCCGGAAAATGTCCCGTGTGCAAGATGAAGCTGGTCAAGACCAAACCGAAAAACGTCTAGGCCTATCGTCCCGGATGGCCATTCGATGCGCGTCAGTAACAGACAGGATGCTCCTTCCATGACCTCGTCGTTTGTCCGTGTACTGTATTACGGTGTGTTGCTGGCCGTCCCTCTCTGCATGGCCGGCGTTGCCTATTTTGCAGACCGCGTCCCCGGCGCAAGTGCGGACGGCATCATGCAGTCTGCGGAGGCCTCGGACCGTCTTGAACGCCTGGATGGAAAAGGGTCTGCCAAAAAAATGTGGGTTTGCCCCATGCACCCCAACATTCTCCAGGATCATCCTGGGTCCTGCCCGATATGCGGAATGGACCTGGTGGAAACAGGTGCCGCACATGATCATCATGCAGAGGGCATGCAGGTCGATTCGGCTCTGCAGCAGCGCATGGGGATGCGGCTGGCGAACGTGGCACTGCACCGTCTGCATCGGGAGGTGCATACCTACGGCAATGTGGGAATCGATGAAACCTCCATTTATACCGTCAGCCCCAAGAGCGATGGCTGGATACGCAAGCTGCATGTCAGCGCACCCGGACAGCGGGTCACTGCGGGGCAGATCCTGTATGAGATCTATTCGCCCGAACTGGTGCAGCGCCAGCGAGAATATATCGAGCTGCTGCAGCGGCGGGATCAGTTGCTGGAAAACATGACGGATTTTTCCGGCCAGAATGCCCAAATGGCGGCCAGCCTGGCGCGCGAACGCATCCGTACGCGGGAGAAGTTCGCCTATGCCGATGTCGGCGCCGCCACGCTCGCCGCCATCGAGTCCACCCGCCGCACGATTGACCGGGTACCGGTGTATGCCGCCCGATCCGGATTTGTCACCCAGATCGGCGCGCGGGAGGGGGATTACGTGACGCCGATGACCAAGCTGCTGGCCGTGGCCGATGTCGCCACGGTCTGGATCGACATTGTCCTGTATCCCGACCAGCTCGAATGGGTCAGGGAGGGCGACGACGTGACCGTGACGTTTCCTCATTCCGGGCGACCGCCGCTGACCGGGCATCTCGCGTTCGCCTTGCCTACGGTGGATGGCGCAACTCGCACCACGCGGGCGCGTCTGACGGTGAAGAACACGGATCACCAGCTTCGGCCGGGCGCATTCGTGGATGTCGTCATTGCCACGCATCCGCGAACGGCGCTCGCGGTTCCGCGTTCGGCCGTGATTCGTACCGGTCGGGGCGACCGGGTCATGCTGGCGCGGGAGGGTGGGCATTTCATGCCGGTTCCAGTCGAAACCGGTATTGAGAGCGGCGACTTCATCGAGATCACCGACGGCTTGCAGGAAGGCGCGCAGGTTGCAGTGAGTGGGCAATTCCTGCTGGATGCGGCTGCGTCCATGAATGATTCCGTGCAGCGCATGCAGAACAGCCACTGAACATGATCCGGCGAATCATCGAGTGGTCGCTCGCCAACAGGATATTGGTGTTGCTGGTCACGCTGTTGCTGGCGGCCTGGGGCGTGTATTCCGCGCAGAATATTGCGCTGGATGCGATCCCTGACCTGTCCGACACACAGGTCATCGTCAAGACGGCGTATCCCGGCCAGTCGCCGCAGCTCGTGGAGGACTCGGTGACCTATCCGCTGACGTCGAGCCTGATGTCGGTACCGGGGGCTACGGCGGTGCGTGGCTTTTCCATGTTCGGCGAGTCCTATGTCTACGTCATTTTCAAGGATGGCGTTGACCCCTACTGGGCACGTTCCCGCGTGCTGGAATACCTGAGCCAGGCGGCGTCGCGCCTGCCGGCTGGTGTTACGCCCACACTCGGCCCAGACGCTTCCGGCACAGGCTGGATATTCGAGTACGCGCTGGCGGATCGGCGCCATCGCTACGATGCGGACCAATTGCGGGCAATACAGGATTTCTACCTGAAATACGAGTTGCAGAGCCTGCCCGGCGTGGCCGAAGTCGCCAGTGTCGGCGGCATGGCACGCCAGTTCCAGATCGAGGTGGATCCTAACCGTCTGGCCGCCTACGGGATTTCGCTGGAACAGGTCAGCCAGGCCGTGCGCGACAGCAATCTATCCGGCGGCGGATCGGTCATGGAGATGGCGCGCGCCGAATACATGGTCCGCGCCAATGGCTATCTCAGGACGCTGGACGATTTCCGCACGATTCCCTTGGGAACGAATGCCCAGGGCATTCCCATCCGGCTAGAAGACGTGGCACAGATCCAGACGGGACCGGCGCCGCGCCGGGGAGTGACCGACCTCGACGGCGAAGGCGATGTCACCGGCGGCATCGTGGTCATGCGTTATGGCAACAATGCCCTGGAAACCGCGGCACGCGTCAAGGCCCGCCTCAAGGAACTGCAGGCTGGCCTGCCACCCGGCGTCGAACTGGTGATCACGTATGACCGCTCCGGCCTCATCACGCGCGCCATCGACAATCTGCGCAGCAAACTGGTGGAAGAGACACTGATGGTGGCACTGGTCTGTCTCCTGTTCCTGTTCCATCTGCGCTCCTCCCTGGTCGCCGCCGTCACCCTGCCGGTTGGTATCCTGGCCGCGTTCATCGTCATGAAGCAGCAGGGCGTCAGCGCCAACATCATGTCGCTGGGCGGCATCGCCATCGCCATCGGCGCCATGGTGGATGCGGCCATCGTGATGATCGAGAACATGCACAAGCATCTCGAACGTGCGAAGCCAGGCAGCGACTACTGGGCGGTCGCACGGGCCAGTGCGGTGGAGGTCGGCCCCGCTCTTTTCTTCTCGCTGCTCATCATCACGGTGTCCTTCCTGCCGGTCTTTGCGCTCTCGGGCCAGGAAGGCAAACTGTTTGCGCCATTGGCCTATACCAAGACCTACGCCATGGCGGCGAGCGCAGCACTGGCCGTCACGCTGACGCCGGTACTGATGGGCTATTTCATCCGCGGCCGCATCGTCCATGAGCGCAGCAATCCGCTCAACCGCACGCTGCAGGCGCTTTACCGGCCGGCGCTGCTGGCGTCGCTGGAACATCCAAAAAAGATCCTGCTGCTGGCCGTTCTGCTGCTGGCCAGCGCGGTGTGGCCCGTATCCCGTCTGGGCAGCGAGTTCATGCCGCCGCTGTACGAGGGCGATCTGCTGTACATGCCCACCACGTTGCCAGGCGTGTCCATCGATGAGGCAGCCAATATTCTGCAGATCACCGATCGCCTGATTCGCCAGATGCCGGAAGTGGCACGCGTATTCGGCAAGGCGGGCCGCGCCGACAGCGCAACCGATCCTGCGCCGCTGTCCATGCTGGAAACCACCATTCTGCTCAAACCGAGGAATGAATGGCCGCCGGGCGAGACAGTGGAACAGTTGATCCAGAAGCTCGACCGCACCGTGCGACTGCCCGGGCTGACCAATTCCTGGGGCTATCCGATTCGTACCCGCATCGACATGCTGTCCACCGGCATCCGCACGGCGGTCGGCATCAAGATCACCGGCCCCGATCTGGCCGGGATCGCCGCGCTGGCGGAAACGCTCGAAGCCACGCTGAAGAAAATTCCCGGAACTCGCTCCGTGTTCGGCGAACGCGTCACCGGCGGTCGATATATTGATATCGATATCGACCGCGAGCAGGCTGCGCGCCATGGCGTCACCGCCGCGGCTGTTCAACGCCTGGTGCAAAGCGCCATCGGCGGGGAAAACATCGGCACGGTGGTGGATGGGCGCGAGCGGTTTTCCATCAACCTGCGCTACCCGCGTGCCTTGCGTGACTCGGTGGAAGCGCTTGCGGAAAGCCGGATCGTCACGCCGTCGGGAATCCATGTGCCGCTCGGCACGGTCGCTCGCCTGAGAATCGTCGATGGCCCGGCCGAGATCAAAAGTGAAAACGGGCGCTTGACCGGTTATGTCTATCTCGACATAGCAGGGAGAGATCTGGGCCGCTACGTCGAAGCGGCCAAGCAGGCGGTCGACGCGCAGGTCAGGCTGCAGCCCGGCTACGCCATCGCCTGGTCCGGCCAATACGCAAATCTGCAGCACGCCAGGCAAAAGCTGAGGTGGCTGATTCCGTTCACCGTTCTGCTGGTTCTGCTGCTGCTTTACCTGCACTTTCGCCATTTGGGCAAGGTGTTGCTTGTGGCCATCTGCCTGCCGTTTTCCCTGGTCGGGGGGGTCTGGCTGGTCTACTGGCTGGGTTACAACCTGTCGGTGGCAGTGGGTGTCGGATTCATTGCGCTGGCAGGCGTGGCTGCGGAGTTCGGTGTCGTGATGCTGCTTTATATCGACAAGGCCATTGAGGAATCCATCCAGTCAGGTGGCCCGTTTACCAATCGCGACAGGCTCTGGCAGGCGATCATCCAGGGTGCGCTCATGCGCGTACGACCCAAGATGATGACGGTGGCAGTGATCGTGGCGGGCCTGCTGCCTGTCATGTTCAGCGATGGCGCCGGGTCGGAGGCGATGAAGCGCATTGCTGCTCCTTTGGTAGGTGGCATGCTGACGGCACCACTGCTGTCGCTCTTCGTCGTCCCTACCCTGTATTGGCTATGGCATCGGCGCCAGCAGGTCTAGGTAGGATTTTGCTTGAGTCGCTTCCATAGCGTGGTGCGCGACATTCCAAGACGGCGCGCTGCCATGGCCTTGTTGCCATCCGTTTCGGCCAGGACACGGGCAATGATTTCAGCCTCGCTTGCAGCCTCCTGCACAGGACGATAATAGGGTCGCACAAGCGATGGCTCGGGCGTCACGGCGCTGTGCTCAAGCGGCGCCTCATACTCGATCTCGGGCGGAAGGTGCTGTGGCAGGATGCTTGGACCATCGGCATGCACCAGCGCATACTCGAGCGCGTTGAACAGTTGCCTGATATTGCCCGGCCACGCGTAAGCCTCAAGCGCGAGCAGCGCTTCATGGGACAGCTCTGCGTTTTCGCGTTTGTAGCGTTTCTTCAGGTCGTTGAGCAATTTGTGGGCGAGCAGGGAGATGTCTTCTTTGCGTTCCCGTAGAGGCGGGACGTGCAGGGGAAGGACACGCAATCGATAGTACAGGTCTTCCCTGAATTCCCCGCGTTCGACCATGGCCGCCAGATTCCGGTGTGTCGCTGCGATGACGCGCACATTGACGGGCCTGGCGTGATTCTCGCCCAGTCGCACGACCTCTCTTTCCTGCAGTACGCGCAGCAATTTGACCTGGATGCTGAGCGGGATTTCTCCAATTTCGTCCAGCAGCAAGGTTCCTCCGTCGGCCGCTTCGAAGCGGCCTATTTTTGCCGTGGCTGCGCCGGTGAAGGCTCCTTTGGCATAGCCGAACAACTCAGACTCCAGAAGATTTTCGGGTAGCGATGCACAGTGCACCGGGACATAAGGTCCCTTGCTGCGTTCGGAGTTGTCATGCAGCGCCTTGGCGACCAGTTCCTTGCCGGTTCCGGTCTCGCCTGTCAGCAATACGCTGGCATCGCTCGGGGCCGCCCGCATGATTTGCGAATACAGTTTCTGCATCGCGGGGCCATGGCCAACCATGCTGCCCAGTTGCAGGCGTTCGGCGACGTCCTGTTCCAGTTCCGCCTCACGCGAGCGGTCTCGCAGAATGATCGCGTAGGACACGGGCAACTCCTCGGACGGCGGAAGCAATCTGGCCCACATCCTCAGCGATACGCAGGTGTTGTCCGGGTGCTGCAGGACGAGATCCTGGATGATGTCGCTTGTGTTGCCGTTGCGAGTCAGGGTGCATTTTCCGCGTCGTTCGCAGGAACGAGCGCAATTGGTTCCCTTGAAAATACTGGGGCAAAGTATACCGGCCAGGTCTTCGCCTTCGCGTCCGATCATCCGTGCGGCCGCCTGGTTGGCTGCCAGTACCTTGCGGTCCTGATCCAGAAACAGCACGCCCTCTTCCAGGCTATCCAGAAACAGATTCAGCATGGAAATCGTGATCATGTCCATTCCCTGATGTTTAACGGAGAGCGTTAAAAATAACGTTAATTGTTAACTACTGCAAGCGGATAATGGGGTGCAGCCATGTCACGATTCGTGATGCGACCGGATACCGCAGATTTCGCCTGAATGTGGCGTCTCGGACAGCAGCCCGCCTCCCGTCGCTATTGGTGAAGCCGGTATCGGCTGGCCGCGTTTCGACCGAGACCGCGCGGTTCCTGAACGACCGAGTGTAATCGCCAGGCATTCTCCGCCACGGGGGCGAGGCTAGCCCTCCTGTTAGTGGGTCGGCAGCCCGTCACCGCAGCTTTGCAGCGTTAAAAGCGTGGCAATGCCGGCAGTTTCCGTCACGGCGCCACCACGTGTCGGGCTTGATGCACAAGCAACGGTAGCGCCAGGCGATTGATGAAGCCTGGCAGGCGCAGTGGCTTGAGCAGCATTTTCACCGTCATGTCGTAAGGGTAGCCGGCGCGGGCCCAGCGCCCCGCCGTGTGTTGAAAGCGCTGAAAATCCTGCGGGCTGAATGTCTGTCCGGGGTTGCGCACTGTAAATGCGTTTTTCAAAGCGAGGTAGGCATCCTCCTGGCCGATCTCCCCCAGCCGCTGGCGCAACACGCGCGCCACTTGCCAGCGCGACGGGCGCTCTGCGGCCCGATAGCGCAGGAAAAAATGGTAGAAGTATTTGTAGTGCCCCACTTCATCGTTGCGAATATGCCCCGCCAGCGTGGCCAGCACCGGTTCCGGGCTGATCCGATGCAGCAGGCCGTACAGGCCTGAAGTGCCGGTTTCGATGACACAACGTGCAACCATCTCCAGCGCACGCGTGGGCTCCAGCAGTTCGGGTTTGCAGTAGGGGCGGTAGTCGGTGCAGAACCCGTCAAACGCAGCGGGCCAGTCAAATGCGGGCCACACCGTCTCCACATAGCGCCGCAGGGCACGTCCGTGCTGCAGTTCCTCCGGCTCCCACCGCTCGCGCAGCCAGCGGCTGGCCTCGGGATCATCCGCCATGTACTCCAGCAGATTCCGGGTATATAGATCAGACAGGCTTTCCACGAACGATGCGGCAGCCAGCACATAAAACCACGTGTCTTCGCCGACGATGCGCCCGTGCGCGATACGGTCAAACGCAATCTGGTCGATCGACCAGTGGTGGTGCGGCGTGGCGCTGGGCAGGTGGATATCCGGGGGCGGCATATGAGATCACCTGATATTTGTACGCTGTCAGACCGGGATGGACGCCGCGGGTTCTCCTGCTGCGGAAATCCTCCTATTGCCAAACGGCGGGGATAAGGTTTGTTTCAGAAAACAGTATTCGCTTCGGATTGGTCCATCCCGGCTGTTGCTTCAGTTCGCGGCGCCGGCCTGCGGCAATACCTGTCGTCACGACGGATAGGAAACGCCTGTGACGACATGAAAAAATGTCGGGCTGAAGGATTGTCCAAGGGGGCCGACGCAGGACGCAGCCGCCCCGGCCCCCCGTACCTCATGTGGCGAGCGTGACTGCTCGGCGTGAATCGCTCCTGTCTGCCAGCAGCGCCTGGAATTCGTCTGCGGGCAGCGGGCGACTGAAGAGGTAGCCCTGCCCCCGCTGGCAGCCCTCCTTTTCCAGGGCCCGCTTCTGTTCCACCGTCTCGATACCCTCGGCAATCGTGTGTTTGTCGAGGGCGTTTGCCAGGGCGATGATGGCGCGGACGATCGCCCTGTCTTCCGACTCCTCCGACACCCCGTCGACGAAGTTCTTGTCGATCTTGATCGTGTCGGAAGGGAGGCGTTTCAGATAGCTCAGCGACGAGTAGCCTGTCCCGAAATCGTCGATGGCGATGCGAACACCGATGCGCTTGAGGGCACCGAGCACCTCCACGCTGGACTCCGGATCGAGCATCGCGGCGCCTTCGGTGATTTCCAGTTCCAGGCGGGAAGGCGGCAGGCTGCACCCGCCGATGACGGACGTGACCTTGCCCAGAAGACCGGGATCCTGGAACTGACGCGTGGAGAGATTGACGGCCACGCTCAGATCGAATCCCTGATCAAGCCATTCTCTGGCCTGTGCGCACGCGGTTTTCAGCACCCATTCGCCCAGGGGCAGGATGAGCCCCGACTCCTCTGCGACCGGAATGAACCGGGCGGGACTGTGCTCGACGCCATCGGTGTCGCGCCAGCGCAGCAGCGCTTCGGCGCAGAGGATGCGGCCCGACTCGAAATCGACAATCGGCTGGTAATGGAGCCGGAACTGCTGCTTCACCAGCGCATCGCGCATCTTCGCTTCGAGCATCAGCCGCTGCTGCACTCGTTCGCCGAGCCCCGCCTCGAAGCAGGCAAATCCGCTGCGCCCGAGGCGCTTCGCCTCGTACATGGCGGTGTCGGCATGCTTGAGCAAGGTCTCGCGGTCCGTGCCGTGGTCGGGGAAGAAGGCCAGGCCGATGCTGCAGGACATCTTCAGTCGGTGGTGGGCCACCTGGAATGGCGCCTCGAACGCCACGATCAGGCGTTGCGCTGTTCGTTCGGCGGCGGCGGGCGGGCAGTCAGGAAGAATGACCAGGAATTCGTCGCCGCCCAGGCGCGCCAGCATGTCGTGATGACGTAGCGTGGCAGCCGTCCGTTTGCCGACCTCGATCAATAACTGGTCGCCGATGCCGTGTCCGAGCGTGTCGTTGATGTCCTTGAATCGATCGAGATCGAAAAACATGATCGAAAGGGGGCGACCGCTTTCCCCGGATGCCCGCATCTGGCGCTCCAAAAGCTCTTCCGCGCCTGCGCGGTTGGTGAGCCCGGTCAAGGAATCGCGCCGGGCCTGGCTCAGGAGTTCATCGCTGTGTTGCCGCTCATGAATCCTGACCCAGTAGGAAATGGCGCCGAAGATGGCCACAAAGACCAGGAACACGCCGAGCACGGGGCTGTTGTGCTCCCACCATTTGCTCCAGATATGGCCGTAGGGGATCGACACATAGGCATACATGGGCAGCGTGGCAAGATGGCTGTAGGCACCCAGCCTTTGCTGCTCCGTGTACATCCAGGGTGAAAAGCCGGTGAAATAGCCATCACGCCGATCAGGCTGTGCGTGGATCGTCTTGATCAGCGGGCCGTTCAGGCGCCGGCCGTAGACTTTGCTCGGGTCATCCACAGGCCATCGGGCCTGCTGGAATCCGTCCTCGCGCAGGATGCCGACCAGGCTATTGGGCGGTAGCGACATGTTGCGCAGAAAATTCATGCCCGTCTCCAGGGGAATGGCTGCCTGGATCATGAACAGCGCCCGCCCCTGTTCGTCGCGCATGGTGTAGCGGAACGGAAAGCGCCACTCATTGAGGACCTGGCCGTATTCGGGCCGGCCGATCGTGTACAGCCCCGGGTCGGCCAGTGCTGCCTGGAAAGGGGCCATGTAAGCCGTCGTATGTCGGTAATCCGGCAGCGGCGCGCCCGGCGGCAAGGCGGTATTGATCAGCATCCGGCCGCCTGGATCAAGGACCGCCATGGTACCGATCTGCGGGTAGCGCTTCCGGAACTTTTCCAGGGAGGAGCGGGCCGCCTCCGGGTGGTTGACCACGTCGATCCGCTGCAGCAGGTCGCCGAGCGGGTCGAGGCCATGGCCCAGGTCGTCGAAAAAGGCCTGGGTCGCGGACGCCAGGAATCCGGAAAGAACGGCAAGATTCTCCCGTTCGTCCACCTGCTCCCGATCCCAGCTGATGATGCCGAGCGCCACGAAGCCAAACAGCCCCGTGGCCACGAAGGCAAAGAAGGCGCGTCGCAAAAGACGGGAAAGAGGGCGACGGGAGGACATCCTCGATTAGGGGTTCATTTTTGTCGGTTAAGGCTATAGCGGCATGCACGGCCGGGTGTTTAGTCCGAACGAACGATTTTCAGAAACCCAGGTCCTTGTACTGGCGGTATCTCACTGCGCACGCCGGGCCCCTTCATCGATGCAGGCTTGCCCGAGCGCTCCGTGAAGCCAGCCGGACGAGGCGATTCTGACAATGCTTTTGCATGATCTAGAATCGATGGATACCGCTTCCGGACACGGTCTGGCACGCCCGTCACCTGGCGCGCGCCGGCCGGCTTCGTTCATTCCCTGAGGAGTCCTGCCCATGATCAAGCTCGACGTGAATGGCACACAGCATCAACTCGATGTGGCGCCCGATACCCCTCTGCTGTGGGCGCTGCGCGACACGCTGCATCTGACCGGCACCAAATACGGCTGCGGTCAGGCGCTCTGCGGCGCCTGCACGGTGCACGTGGATGGCGCGCCGATGCGTGCCTGCGTGACCCCGGTATCGGCGGTGGCCGGCCGCAGGATCACCACCATCGAGGCGGTGGATCAGGACCGCATCGGCAAGGTGGTGCAGGACGCCTGGCGCAAGCTCGACGTGGTCCAGTGCGGCTATTGCCAGTCCGGCCAGATCATGAGCGCGGTGTCGCTCTTGAGCCAGAACCGCACGCCCAGCGACGAGGACATCGACAACGCCCTGTCCGGCAACCTGTGCCGCTGCGCGACCTATGTCCGCATCCGGGCGGCGATCCACGAAGCCGCCCGCGCCCTCGTCTAGGAGACCGCGATGACGACCATCGAAAACCTCAGCCGCCGCCGTTTCCTGCAGGGCAGCACCGGCCTCACGCTCGGCTTTTGCCTGCCCGCCTTCGCCGCCCCGGTCGCCGGCCCCGGCAAGGCCGGCGAAGGGGCGGTCGGCCCGCTCCACTTCGAACCCAACGCCTTCCTCCGCATCGGCACCGACAACACGGTGACGGTGATTTCCAAGCACCTGGAAATGGGCCAGGGCACCTACACCGGGCTCGCCACGATCCTGGCCGATGAACTGGACGCGGACTGGAACAGGGTGCGCGTCGAAGGCGCACCGGCCGACGCCAAACGCTACAACAACCTGTTCTGGGGCCCGGCGCAGGGCACCGGCGGCAGCACCGCGATGGCCAATTCCTGGGAGCAGATGCGCCGCGCGGGTGCGGCCGGGCGCGCCATGCTGGTCAGCGCTGCCGCCATCAAATGGAGCGTGCCCGCCGCCGAGATCACGGTGCGCGACGGCGTGGTCAGCCATGCGAAGTCGAAGCGCCACGCCCCATTCGGCGAGCTGGCGGTAGACGCGGCAACGCTGCCCGTGCCCACCGACCTGAAGCTGAAGGACCCCAAGGACTTCCGCCTGATCGGCAAGCAGCAGCTGAAGCGCAAGGACAGCGTCGACAAGACCAACGGCCAGGCCCGCTTCACCCAGGACGTGCAGTTGCCGGGCATGCTGGTGGCGGTGGTGGCCCATCCGCCCCGCTTCGGTGCCACGGTCAAATCCTTCGACGCCCGCCGCGCCAAGGCGGTGAAGGGCGTGGTGGACGTGGTGCAGATTCCGCAGGGGGTGGCCGTGCTGGCCACCGATACCTGGAGCGCGAAGAAAGGACGCGACGCCCTCTCGGTGAGCTGGGACGAAAGCCGTGCCTTCAAGCTCGGCAGCGATGAAATTTTCGCCCGCTACCGGGAGCTGGCGAAGACACCGGGGCTGGTCGCGCATCAGAACGGCGACACGGACCAGGCCTTCGGCAAGGCCGCCAAGGTGGTCCGCGCCAGCTACGATTTCCCCTATCTGGCGCACGCCGCCATGGAGCCGATGAACTGCGTGATCCGGCTCGGGGATGGCGGCTGCGAGGTCTGGAACGGCGAGCAGATGCAAACCGGCGACCAGTACGCGCTGGCAGGCCTGTTCGGCCTCAAGCCGGAACAGGTGAAGATCCACATGCTGTATGCCGGCGGCAGCTTCGGCCGGCGCGCCAGCAGCCACTCCGACTACGTGCTGGAGGCCGCCCAGATCGTCAAGGCCATCAAGGGCCGCGCGCCGGTCAAGCTGGTCTGGATGCGCGAGGACGACATGCGCGCGGGCTACTACCGGCCGCTGTTCCATCATGCTCTGGAGGCGGCGGTGGACCACAACGGCAAGCTGACCGGCTGGCGCCATCGCCTGGTGGGCCAGTCCATCGTGGCCGGCACGGCCTTCGAGAAAAACCTGGTCAAGGACGGCATCGACCAGGTATCGGTGGAAGGCGCCGCGAACCTGCCCTATGCCATTCCCAACATGAAGGTGGATCTGCACACCCCGAAGGACATCGCGGTGCCGGTGCTGTGGTGGCGCTCGGTCGGCTCCTCCCACACGGCCTACTCCACCGAAACTTTCCTCGACCAGGTGGCCGCGGCGATGGGGTGGGACCCGGTGGCGCTGCGACTCGAACTCCTGGCCGGCCATCCGCGCCATGCCGGCGTACTCAAGCTGGCGGCCGAGAAGGCCGGTTGGGGCACCTCGCTCAAGCCCGGCAAGCCGGGCGAGCGCCGCGGCCGCGGCGTGGCGGTGCATGAATCCTTCAATTCCTATGTCGCCCAGGTGGCCGAGGTGACGGTGGCCAAGGACGGCAGCGTCAAGGTCGACCGCATCGTCTGCGCCGTGGACTGCGGCATCGCCATCAATCCGGACAACGTCCGCGCGCAGGTGGAAGGCGCCATCGGCTTCGCGCTGTCCGCCGCCCTGCATGGCGAGATCACGCTCAAGGAAGGCCGCGTTGAACAGGGCAACTACGACGGCTATCCGCCTCTGCGCATCGGCGAGATGCCGGTGGTCGAGGTGCATATCGTGCCTTCGTCTGCCGCGCCGAGCGGAATCGGCGAGCCCGGCGTACCGCCTGCCGCACCGGCCGTGGCCAACGCCATCGCCGCCGCCACCGGCAAGCATCTCACGCGCATGCCGTTCAACGCCGCCGAACTGGCCGCCTGAGCATGGACAGCCAGGACAGCGAGGTGCTGGCGGCGGTACGTCGCTGGGCGGCCGCGGGACACCGCTACGCCCTCGTCACCGTGGCCCGTACGTGGGGCTCGGCGCCCCGTCCGCCCGGTGCCTGGATGGCGCTGCGCGACGACGGCCGGGTGCAGGGCTCGGTATCCGGCGGCTGCATCGAGGATGACCTGATCGCCCGCATGGCGGCCGGCGAGTTCCACGGCACGCAGCCCTTCGTCCAGCGCTACGGCGTGACGCAGGACGAGGCGCGGCGCTTCGGCCTGCCCTGCGGCGGGGTCGTGGACCTGCTGATCGAGCCGGCACCTGATGCCACCCTGCTGGACCAGCTGGCGCACCGCATTGCCGCCGGCCAGCTGGCGCTGCGCAGCATCGATCTCGACACCGGCGCCGCAACGCTCCGCGACGGCTGCCGCAGCGACCAGTTCAGCTGGGACGGGCGCTGCCTGACCACGCTGCACGGCCCCGCCTGGCGCCTGCTGATCATCGGCGCCGGCCAGATTTCGCGCTATCTGGCGCCCATGGCCCAGGCGCTGGACTACCAGGTGCTGATCTGCGATCCGCGGGTCGAATACAGCGCCGGCTGGGACATCCCGGGCGCCACGCTGGTCGCCGGCATGCCGGACAATGCGGTGATGGAACTGGGGCTCGACCCACGCAGCGCCGTGGTGGCCCTGACCCACGACCCCAAGCTGGACGACATGGCCCTGCTGGAAGCGCTCAAGTCGCCGGCTTTCTACGTCGGCGCGCTCGGCTCGCGCGCCAACAATGCCAAGCGCCGTGCACGGCTGCTGCAGCACTTCGACCTTTCCGAGGCCGAGGTGGCGCGGCTTCATGGCCCGGTGGGCCTGCCCATCGGCAGCCGCACGCCGCCGGAAATCGCCGTCTCCATCCTCGCCGAGATCACCGCGGTCAAGAATGGCGTGCACGCTTCCCCGGACGTGAAACGGCAATCCATGGCCGACCGCTCCGGCTGCCGCATCGACTGAGGCGATGGCGCCCGGAGGTCCCCTCGTCGGCATCCTGCTGGCGGCCGGCAGCAGCAGCCGCTTCGGCAGCGACAAATTGCTGCATCCCCTGGCCGACGGCACGCCGCTGGCGCTGGCCGCGGCCCGCCGGCTGCGCCCGGCCTGCGATCGCGTCATCGCGGTGCTGCGTCCCGGCAGCGACGCGCTGGCGGACCTGCTGGCCGCGGAAGGATTCGAGGTAGTGGTCAGTACGGCGTCCCTCCACGGCATGGGCCACAGCCTGGCAGCAGGCGTGGGCGCCACACAGGACGCCGGCGGCTGGATCATCGCCCTGGCGGACATGCCCTTCATCGCGCCCGCCAGCTACGACTGCGTGGCGGCCGCCCTGCGCGCCGGCAGCAGCATCGTGGTCCCGGTATACCGGGGACGCCGGGGCCACCCGGTAGGCTTTGCCAGACAATGGGCCGAACCGCTCGCACGCCTGACCGGCGACGAAGGGGCGCGGCGGATCGTGGCGGCCTTTCCCGACGCGGTCATTCATTGCGAGGTGGACGATCCCGGCATCGTGCGGGATGTGGATCAGGCGGCCGACCTGAAACGCTCTGCCGACGCCGAGGTCTGCGCTGTATCGGGCAGCAAGGCCGATACGGCGCAGCATTGAAAGCAAACGTGCGGGCAAACAAGTGCCTGCTCCATCACTACAGGAGAAGAATCATGAAACTGAAAGAATGCTTGGTTTTGTCTGCATTGCTGGCCGGGGCGAATGCTTGGGCCGCCGACACACCCGCTGCAAAGCCCGCTGAAGGGGCCTCTGCATCCGTACACAAGGCGGAGGAAAGTGCGAAGAAGACGGCAACGGAGGCTAAGGAGGCCATGCGGAAGGCAGCGGACGCCGCGAAAGTAGCCATGGAAAAGGCGGAACTCGCTGTCAGCGATACGTCGCAGGCAGCCGCCGAAGCAGCCAGGCAGGCGGCGAAAGATGCCGAGCAGGCCGCGAAATTCGCTGCGAAAAAAGCCGCCGAGGCCACCCGGAAAGCGACGGCGGCCACCCGCGAAGCCGCCCAGAAAGTCGAAGAATCCGCGAAAAAGGCTGCCCTCGTCAGCAAGGACGCCTTGGCGAAGGCCGAAGTGTCTGCCAGACAGGCCGCCCAATCCGGTGAGGCGGTCGCACGCAAGGCGGCCGAAGATACCCTGGCGGCGGCACGACATGCCATGGAAGTCACCAAGGCAGCGGCCGAAAAGGCTTTCGAAACCAATGGCGGTACGTCGCAGAACGCCAAGGATGACGTGAAGAAGTGATCCCTCCGCGTCAGGGTGCGTGTCAGGCCAGCTCCACCCACACCGGCTGATGGTCCGACGCCTCGGTCGCGGCATCGACGCCGTGCGCCTTGAGACGGCCCGCCAGCCCCTCGGTGAGAAAGACGAAATCGAAGCACTCGGGCTGCTTGACGAAATCCACCGGGTGGATGCCGACCGTCGGCGCGTGCATTTCGCCGGGATGCAGCACGGACCAAGCATCGTGAAAGCCCGGTTCGCCTCCGGCAAAGGGTGCAAGCATTCGCGTGCGCTCGGGCGCGCTGGCGGGAAAGTTCATGTCGCCGCACAGCAGCGCCTGCGCCGGCCGGGGAAACACTTCGAAGGTGCCGCCCAGCTCTTCGGCCAGCGACGGCCGACCCGACATGGTGCAGGCTTCGGCGTGCAGGCGGCGAATGGCATCGCTCTGGATTTCACGCTGGCGTCGCGAGTAGTACTCGAGGTGGGTGGTCATCACCCGCAGCGGGCCGACATCGGCCGTCACCACGGCTTCCACCAGCACGCGCTGCATGCTGGGCACCGCCGCTTCGGCCGGCCACGGCAGCAGATGCCGCCACACCTGGCCGACCGGCAGGCGCGAAAAAATGGCGTTGCCGAACTGGCTGCGGCCGCCGCGGCCATCCGGCACATCGGTTGCCGCGCCATAGATCGCGCTGTAACCGGGCAGTCCGGCGGACAGTTCGGCGACCAGGTCCTCGCCGCCGCTGCCGGGCAGTCCGGGAAAGTTGAAGGCGACCTCCTGCAGACAGATGACGTCGAAATCGCCCAGCTGGCGGATCGTCCGCACGATGCGCGCGGGATCGACGCGGCCATCCATGCCGCGGCCCCATTGGATGTTCCAGCTCAAGAGTTTCATGTCTGCCCCCCGGTTCGTCCTGTCAGAATAGCGAACAGGGCTTGTTTGGGTCAGCGGGACATTTGCCGGGGTTCGAAAAGCCTGCCCTGAGCTTGGCGAAGGACTCGGACCAAACGGGGGTAGCGCAATTATCCGGGACGACGGTCCTCTCGGCAGGGTGAGCGTCCCGCTGTATCCCTTGCCGCAGCAAGGCCTTGGCTGAGGCAATCATTGCCGCACGCGGTCTGAGGGATTAAAATGCCGCACTTTTCGCTTTAATTTTTTGCGGCTTGTCCAATGGGCAGGCCGCTGTTGCCTGAGCTCACGGAACCATGGAACGACAACGCTGGCTGGACGGGACGCTGTATTCGCCCGATTTCGAACAGGATAGCTGCGGCTTCGGCCTGATCGCGCAGATCGACAATCAGCCCAGCCATACGCTGGTGCAGAACGCGATCGGCTCGCTCGCCTGCATGACGCACCGCGGCGCGATCGCGGCGGACGGCCTGTCGGGCGACGGCTGCGGCCTGCTGTTCAAGAAGCCGGATGCCTTCCTGCGCGCAGTGGCGGCTGAAGCCGGCTTCACGCTGGGCGCATTGTGTGCCGCCGGCCTGGTGTTCCTGTCGCGCGATGCCGCGCCGCAGGCGCACGCACGTTCGACGCTGAAAACCGCGCTGGAAGCGCAGGGCCTGACGGTCGCCGGTTTCCGCCTGGTGCCGACCGATGCATCCGTGTGCGGCGAGTCGGCGCTGGAATCGCTGCCGCACATCGAGCAGGTGTTCGTCAATGCGCCGGCCGGCATGAGCGAGGACGATTTCGAGCGCAAGCTCTACATCGCGCGCCGCCAGGCCGAAAAGGCGCTGGAGCCGACCGACCCGGTGTTCTACCTGCCGACGCTGTCGTGCCGCGTGATCAGTTACAAGGGGCTGGTGATGCCGGACAACCTGCCGGTGTTCTACCCCGACCTCAACGACGCGCGCTTCGCCACCAGCCTGGCGGTGTTCCACCAGCGTTTCTCGACCAATACCTGGCCGCAGTGGCGCCTGGCGCAGCCGTTCCGCTATCTGGCGCACAACGGCGAGATCAACACGGTGCAGGGCAACCGCAACTGGAGCCGCGCCCGCGAGCAGAAATTCGTGACGCCGCTGATCCCGAACATGGACGACGTCCGTCCCATCGTCGGCACCAAGGGCTCGGACTCGATGAGTCTCGACAACATGGTCGAAGGCCTGGTGATGGGCGGCGCGGGCCTGTTCCGCGCGCTGCGCCTGGTGATCCCGCCGGCCTGGCAGAACGTCGAGTCGATGGATCCCGATATCCGCGCCTTCTACGAATACAACTCGATGCACATGGAGCCGTGGGACGGCCCCGCCGGCATCGTTTTGACCGATGGTCGTTATGCGGTCTGCACGCTCGACCGCAATGGCCTGCGCCCGGCGCGCTGGGTGCTGACCAAGGACCGCATCCTCACCATCGCGTCGGAAGTGGGCGTGTGGCAGATCGACCCGGCCAACGTCGAGAAGAAGGGCCGCGTCAAGCCCGGCCAGATGGTCGCCGCAGACCTCGAGACCGGCCGCCTGCTGATGCCGGAAGACATCGACAACGAACTGAAGGGCGCGCAACCCTACCGCGAATGGCTGAAGGCCAACGCGGTGAAGCTGGATCTCTCCATCAACCAGGACGCCGATCTTGCGGTGATGGATGCGCCCAGCCTGCTGACGCACCAGAAGCTGTTCAACGTCAGCTTCGAGGAGCGCGACCAGATCATCCGCGTGCTGGCCGAGGACGGCGCCGAGGCGATCGGCTCGATGGGCGACGACACGCCGATGGCGGTGCTGTCGCAGAAAGTGCGCTCGCCGTTCGACTACCTGCGCCAGCAGTTCGCGCAGGTCACCAACCCGCCGATCGACCCGATCCGCGAGGCGATCGTGATGTCGCTGGACACGAGCTTCGGCCCGGAGCGCAACCTGTTCAAGGAAACGCCCGAGCATGCGCACCGCGTCGAAGTCCACACGCCGCTGCTGTCGAAGGAAGCCTTCGACAAGCTGCTGAACCTGGACGACCCGGCGTTTGCCTCGGCCACGCTCGACCTGCACTACGATCCGGCGGCGACCACGCTGGAAGCCGCGCTCCACGACCTGACGACGCGCGCAGTCGAGGCGGTGAAGGCCGGCAAGGTCATCCTGGTGCTGTCCGACCGCAACGTCGCCAAGGAGCGCCTGCCGATCCACGCGCTGTTCGCCACCGGCGCCGTGCACCACGCGCTGATCGCCGCCGGCCTGCGCTGCAACGCCAACATCGTGGTCGAGACCGGCACCGTGCGCGACCCGCACCACTACGCCTGCCTGATCGGCTATGGCGCGACGGCGGTGTATCCGTACCTCGTCTACCAGGTGATCGGCGAATTCGTGAAGACCGGCGAAATCAAGCCCAACCTCGACAAGGCGCTGTCCAACTTCCGCAAGGGCATGGACAAGGGCCTGTACAAGGTGCTCTCCAAGATGGGCATCTCGCTGGTGGCGAGCTATCGCGGCGCCCAGCTGTTCGAGGGCGTGGGCCTGCACGAAAGCGTGGTTGACCTGTGCCTGAAAGGCACGGTGTCACGCATTTCCGGCGCCAACTTCGACGACTTCGAGTCCGACCAGAAGCTGCTGCACAAGACCGCGTTCAACCCCTTGAAGCCGCTGTCGGCCGGTGGCCTGCTGAAGTTCATGTTCGGCGAGGAGTTTCACGCCTACAACCCGGACGTGGTGCAGCAGTTGCAGAAGGCGGTGAAGACCGGTGATTACGCCGAGTTCAAGAAGTATTCCGAGATCGTCAACACCCGCCCGGTGGCGATGGTTCGCGACCTGATGAAGCTGAAGGCTGGCGCGAACCCCATCCCGCTTGATGAAGTCGAGCCGCTGGAATCCATCCTCAAGCGCTTCGACTCCGCCGGCATGTCGCTCGGCGCGCTGTCGCCCGAAGCGCACGAGGCGCTGGCCGAAGGCATGAACCGCATCGGCGGCCGCTCCAACTCGGGCGAAGGCGGCGAGGATCCGAAGCGCTACGGCACCGTGAAGACCTCCAAGATCAAACAGGTCGCCTCCGGACGCTTCGGCGTGACGGCGACCTATCTGGTCAACGCCGAGGTGCTGCAGATCAAGATCGCGCAGGGCGCCAAGCCCGGCGAGGGCGGCCAGCTGCCGGGCGACAAGGTGTCGCCGATGATCGCCAGCCTGCGCCACACCAAGCCCGGCACCCCGCTGATCTCGCCGCCGCCGCACCACGACATCTACTCGATCGAGGATCTGGCGCAGCTGATTTTTGACTTGAAGCAGGTCAACCCCGATGCACTGGTGTCGGTGAAGCTGGTCGCCGAGCCCGGCGTCGGCACGATTGCCGCTGGCGTGGCCAAGGCCTATGCCGACCTCATCACCATTTCCGGCTATGACGGCGGCACCGGCGCGTCCCCGCTCACTTCGGTGAAGTACGCCGGTACGCCGTGGGAGCTGGGCCTCTCGGAAGCGCAGCAGGTGCTGCGCGCCAACGGCCTGCGCGGGCGCGTGCGCGTGCAGACCGACGGTGGCCTGAAGACCGGCCTCGACGTCATCAAGGCGGCGATCCTCGGCGCCGAGTCGTTCGGCTTCGGTACCGGTCCGATGGTCGCGCTGGGCTGCAAGTACCTGCGCATCTGCCATCTGAACAACTGCGCTACCGGCGTTGCCACGCAGAACGACAAGCTGCGCAAGGAACACTTCATCGGCCTGCCCGACATGGTGGTGAACTACTTCAAGTTCGTCGCCGAGGAAACGCGCGAACTGATGGCGAGCCTGGGCATCCGCACGCTGACCGACCTGATCGGCCGCACCGACCTGCTCGACCTGTCGGCCGGCGACACGCCGCGCCAGGGCCGCCTCAAGCTTGACGTGCTGCTCTCGCAGGGCGACATCCCCGCCGACGCACCGCGCTTCGCGCAACAGGAACGCAACCCCTCGTTCGACAAGGGCGAACTGGCCGAACAGATGGTGGCCGACGCGCTGGCCGCGATCAAGACCGGCTCCGCCATCGAGTTGAGCTATGGCGTGCGCAACGTCAACCGCTCGATCGGCGCGCGCCTGTCGGGCGAGATCGCCAAGGCGCACGGCGGCAAGGGTCTGCCCGACGACACGATCCGCATCAACCTCGCCGGCTCGGCCGGCCAGAGCTTCGGCGTGTGGAACCACAAGGGCCTGACCCTGACGCTCGAAGGCGACGCCAACGACTACGTCGGCAAGGGCATGGGCGGCGGCCGCCTGGTGATCTACCCGCCGCGCGTTGCCACCTTCGACGCGCATCGCAACACGCTGATCGGCAACACCTGCCTGTATGGCGCCACCGGCGGCGAACTCTACGCCGCGGGCATGGGCGGCGAGCGCTTCGGCGTGCGCAACTCGGGTGCGCTGGCGGTGGTGGAAGGCATCGGCGACCACGGCTGCGAATACATGACCGGTGGCGCCGTCATCGTTCTCGGCGACACCGGTCTGAACTTCGGTGCCGGCATGAGCGGCGGCATGGCCTTCGTGGTCGATGATGCCGGCGACTTCGTGTCGAAGACCAACAAGGAAATGGTCGAACTGACCCGCATCACCAGCGTCGAGACCGAGCCGTTCCGCATTTTTTTCAGGGCGCAGGTCGAACGCCACCTGACACTCACCGGCAGCGCGCGCGCCGAGTCGTTGCTGGCCGACTTCGACACCGTCCTGTCTCGCGTCTGGCTGGTCAAGCCGAAGCGCATTTCGATAGAAGACCTGGTCGAGGACATTCCCGGCCAGACACGTGAAGCATTGGAAGCATAACGATGGGTGACGTATTCCAGTTTCTGAAGCAGGCACGGCGCGACGGCGAGAAAACGCCCGCCGACGTCCGCAAGCACGAGTTCCGCGAAATCTACGCGCCGATGAATACGGCGCACGCACAGGAACAGGCCGACCGCTGTCTCGGTTGCGGCAATCCGTACTGCGAATGGAAGTGCCCGGTGCACAACTACATTCCCAACTGGCTCAAGCTGGTGACCGAAGGCCGCCTGTTCGAGGCGGCTGAGCTGTCTCACCAGACCAATTCGCTGCCCGAGGTGTGCGGCCGCGTGTGTCCGCAGGACCGGCTGTGCGAGGGTGCCTGCACGCTCAATACCGACGGCTTTGGCGAAGCCGTCGGCGGCGGCCCCAACACCGGCGGCTTCGGCGCGGTCACCATCGGCCAGATCGAAAAATACATTTCCGAAGAAGCCTTCAAGGCCGGCTGGCGACCCGACATGTCGAACGTGGTGGCCACCGGGAAAAAGGTCGCCGTGATCGGAGCCGGCCCCGCCGGCCTGGGCTGTGCCGACGTGCTGGCGCGCAACGGCGTGAAACCGGTGGTGTTCGACCGCTACGACGAGATCGGCGGCCTGCTCACCTTCGGCATCCCCGAGTTCAAGATGGAAAAATGGGTGATGACGCGCCGCCGCGAAGTGCTGGAAGGCATGGGCGTCGAGTTCCGACTCAACACCGAGATCGGCCGTGACGTCTCGATGCAGTCCCTGCTCGACGAATACGACGCCGTCTTCATGGGCATGGGTACCTACACCTACATGAAGGGCGGCTTCCCCGGCGAAGACCTGCCCGGTGTGCTGGAGGCGCTGCCCTTCCTGATCTCCAACGTGCGCAAATGCCTCGATCTGGCCAAGCCGGACGAGGCCTTCCACGACATGAAGGGCAAGCGCGTGGTGGTGCTTGGCGGCGGCGACACCGCGATGGACTGCAACCGCACCAGCATCCGCCAGGGCGCCGCCTCGGTCACCTGCGCCTACCGCCGCGACGAGAAGAACATGCCCGGCTCCAAGCGCGAAGTCGGCAACGCCAAGGAAGAAGGCGTGCAGTTCCTGTGGAACCGCCAGCCGGTCGAAATCGTCGGCAACGGCAAGGTCGAAGGCGTGAAGCTCGTCACCACCGAACTCGGCCCTGTGGATGCGCGCGGCCGCCGTACCCCGGTCGTGATTCCCGGTTCCGAGGAAATCGTCCCGGCGGATCATGTCATCGTCGCCTTCGGCTTCCGGCCCAGCCCGCAGCCCTGGTTTGCCGACCACGACATCGCGACCGACGAGGGCGGTCGCGTCATCGCCAAGGGCAGGCAACACGCCTTCCAGACCGCCAATCAGAAAGTGTTCGCCGGCGGCGACATGGTGCGCGGCTCCGATCTGGTGGTGACCGCGGTATGGGAAGGCCGCGAGGCCGCCAAGGGCATCCTCGCCTACCTCGACCTGCTGTAACGCCGCCTGCACGGGTGCGGCGGCCGCGCACCCGTGTCCACCCATCGGGGTATGCTGCGGCATTGCCATCGACCGCTCTTACCGGATGCTTTCAGGCCCTTACTACCCACGTTCGTTCACCATCCTGGTCATCGTTGCCATGGGCGTACTGATCGTGCCGCTGGCCAGCGGCCTGATCAATGCGGTGCACGTGTTGCAGGGCGTGGTCGACACCCAGCGCCAGTTCACCCACACCAGCCTCGCGGTCACGCGCGACGTGCGCCAGATCGTCGAATCGGTGAGCCAGCTGCAGCGCGCCGCCGGGCAGTACCACCTGCTGCAGGATGCCGAGTTCGGACCCGCCCTGCGGCAAAGCTTCGACGAACTGCACACCCAGCTGGCGCAACTCGACGCACAGCTCGTCGACCCCCGCTCACGCGCCACGCTGGCCACCCTGCAGACGCACAGCCAGGCGCTGTATCGCCAGGTGCGGCCGGGCGAATTCCTGGACAGCGACCAGTTCCAGGCGCTCGGCCCGGCGTTCGATTCGCTGCATGACGTCGCACGGACCCTACTCGAGCAGGCGGATGCCGCGGTACAGCACGAATTGCAGGCGCTGGAAGAGACCGTGCAATCGACACGCCGGCGGCTGATCGTGCTGGCACTGGCGCTGATTCCGCTGACGCTGCTGCTGGCGGCCGTGTTTTCCTGGATGATCAACCGCCCGATCAAGCAGCTCAAAGCCTCGATCCAGCAACTCGGGCAGGCCGACCTGCGGCCTTTGCCGACAATCAGCGGGCCGCAGGACATTGTCGAGCTGGGGCGCGAAATCGACTGGCTGCGCCAGCGCCTGCAGGCGCTCGAAGAGCAGAAGCTGCGCTTCCTGCGCCACGTGTCGCACGAACTGAAAACGCCGCTCGCGTCGCTGCGCGAAGGCGTGGCGCTTCTGGGAGACGAACTGGCGGGCAGCCTCAACCCGCGCCAGCGCAGCATCGTCGGCATCATGGACAGCGGCAGCCGCGACCTGCAGAAGCGCATCGAAGACCTGATCCGCTACAGCAGCCTGATGCGCGACGCCGCCCAGCCGCCCGCCACGCCGCAAGCGCTCGCCGACGCGCTAAGCGCAGTCCTTGCGCGGCAAAAGCTGGCGCTCGATGCGCGGCACCTCCAGGTCGAGACGCAGCTGGCTGCGCCCACGCTCCACGCCGACCGCAGCCAGCTGGAAACTGTGCTCGACAATCTGTTGTCCAATGCGGTCAAATTCAGTCCCGAGGGCGGACGCATCCTGGTGAAGAGCGAACCTGCCGATGGTGCGGTCGCCGTGTGGATATGTAATCAGGGCGAGGGCATCCCGGAAACCGAACGCACCCGGATCTTCGAGCCGTTTTTCCAGGGCGCGCGTCAGCCCGCCAGCGCGGTCCGGGGCAGCGGGCTCGGATTGTCGATCGTGCGCGAATCGCTGCTGGCCGTCGGCGGCAGCATCGAAGTGATCGATAACCCGCCCTGGTCGACGTGTTTTCAATTATCTTGGCCCGAATAACCCGGCACGTTCCACAATGCGCTTGATCCCTGTCCTGCTTGCGAGTCTTTTGCTGACACTGAGTGCCTGCGCCACGCTACCCATGCCTGGCCAGGCGACGGC
Source organism: uncultured Thiobacillus sp. (assembly GCA_964533095.1). Classification (GTDB taxonomy): domain Bacteria; phylum Pseudomonadota; class Gammaproteobacteria; order Burkholderiales; family Thiobacillaceae; genus Thiobacillus. The sequence goes on from CAZHKS010000006.1 coordinate 113,852, forward strand.
TCCAGTCAGCCGGGTTGCCGGATCGGGGGCCTCGGCGCTCCTGAACGAACTGTCCCGGGTCGCGTCGCTTTCCCCCGAACAGCGCCGCCGCGAACTGGCCGCGCTGGATGGCGAGCGCCGTCTCGACGACGCCAGGCGATTCCAGCTGGCCGCCCTGCTGGAACGCGAAGACAGCGTGGACGCGTTTGAACGCAGCCTCAAGAATCTGGCCGCGATCGACACCGCCGATCCCCGCGTGCAAACGCTGCTCGAACTGATGAAAAAATCGCTCACGGCCCGCATCGAACTCCGGCAGCAGACCTCACGCGCGCAGGAACTGCAGGACAAGCTCGACCAGATCAAGGCGCTGGAAAAAACCCTGCAGCAGCGCAACACGCTCCCCAAATCGCCATGAAGAAACCGGGCATCCTGGTCGTGGACGATGACGCGGCGCTGCGCGAACTGATCACGCTGCGGCTGGAAGCCAACGGATTCAGGGTCGAGGCGGTCGACAGCGGCGAGGCCGCCCTGGCGCAACTGGCGCTGGCGCGACCCGACGCCGTGCTGACCGACATGCAGATGGGCGGCATGGACGGCATGGCGCTGTTCCGCGCCATCCATGCGCGCGACCCGGCGCTGCCGGTGATCGTGCTGACCGCGCACGGCACCATCCCGGATGCTGTGGCGGCCACCCAGCAAGGGCTGTTCGGCTACCTGACCAAGCCCTACGACGCGCCCACGCTGATCGACCTGCTGAAGCGCGCCACGCGGCTGGCGGGCAGCAGCACCGATACGGGCGACGACGGCTGGCGCAGCGAAATCATCACCGCCAGCCCGGCGATGGACACGCTGCTGGCGGAGGCTCGTCTGGCTGCGCAGAGCGAGGCGGCGCTGCTGATCCAGGGCGAATCGGGAACCGGCAAGGAACTGCTGGCGCGCGCGATCCATCGCGCCAGCCCCCGCCGTGTCCGCCCCTTTGTCGCGATCAACTGCGGCGCGATCCCCGCCGAACTGCTCGAATCGGAGCTGTTCGGCCACATGAAGGGCGCGTTCACCGGCGCCGGACGCGACCACCCCGGCCTGTTCCTGAGCGCACAGGGCGGCACCGTGTTCCTCGACGAAATCGGCGACATGCCCGCGTCCCTGCAGGTCAAGCTGCTGCGCGTGCTGCAGGAAGGCGAGGTGCGTCCGGTCGGCGCGACCGAGACGCGCGCCGTCGACGTGCGCATTCTCTCGGCCACCCACCGCAACCTGGAGGACGCCATCGTCAGCGGCGAATTCCGCGAAGACCTGTATTACCGGCTGAACGTGGTCAACCTGACGCTGCCGCCGCTGCGTGAACGGCGCGAGGACATCCCGTTGCTGGCGCAGCACTTCCTCACCGTGCTGACGGAGAAGTACCGCCGCCGCATCCACGGCTTTGCGCCCGATGCCCTGGACATGCTGGTGGCGGCCGACTGGCCTGGCAATATCCGGCAGCTGCACAACGTGCTGGAGCAGTGCTGCGCCCTGTGCACCACCGCCACCATCCCGGCCACGCTGGTCGGCCGTGCCCTGCGCGACAAACCCGCCGACATCCAGCCGCTGGCCGAGGCACGCGCGGCCTTCGAGCGCGACTACCTCATCACCCTGCTGAAACTGACTCGCGGCCAGGTCAGCGAAGTGGCGCGCCTGGCCGGGCGCAACCGGACCGAGGTGTACCGGCTGCTGCAACGCCACGACCTCACCCCCGCCCTGTTCAAGGACCGCTACGAGACCGACTGATTGTCCGGCACAGGCGACAGCCGCGCTGCCCCAGCCGGGGCGAATTCGGGAAGAGGAACCTCTTCTCGTTGATTGGAAAGACATTTTCCACCTGGCACACCCTCTGCTGGGGAGGGATACCGCCTCTCGGCGCGTTATCAATCCTCAAAGGAGAAGACCATGTTTGGATGGGCCATCACGTTTCTGATCGTCGCCATCATCGCCGGTGTGTTCGGCTTTGCCGGCGTAGCGGGCGCCGCTGCCTGGATCGCCAAAATCCTGTTTGTCGTAGGCCTGGTCGTGTTTCTTGTCATGCTGGCCACGGGCCGCCGCCCGCCGACGATGTGAATCCGCGATGTCGCATGAAGCGGGGAGCATGGGCTCCCTTTTTTACAGCCTGTCGCCGTCACCATACAAAAATAACAAACAAAAACATTGGTTTATCAAACAGCACCGCCATGCGTCGCCAACCAGCGACATTTCGGCCCGGCCGAGGCTTCCTGATCCGGGAAAAAGGGTCGCCACCCCACCCCAAAACATTGATTTAAAAAAAGAAAAATTAACTGGCACGGTCGTCGCTGTATACGGCTTGAGTGCATGTGCATTCGACTCAACCCATTACAGGAGATCACCATGAAATTCATCCACCTTCGCTTGACGACCTTGACGCTGGCCGGCGCGTTGGGCGCTGCCGCGTCCACCTCCGCCCTGGCCGCGACGACGGCGTCCGACTTCAAGACCTACGACAGCAACGGCGACGGCACGATCAGCCCGCAGGAATACCAGGCCCAGGGCGGCAGCAAGGAGACATTCCGCATGATCGACGCCAACGGCGACGGCAGCTTGAGCCACGACGAATTCGTCAAGAAAGGCAGCGCGTCCACGCCTCCCGCAGCGCCCGCCAATCCCGCGGCCCCGGGCATGGCGAGCCCCAACGATCGCCTGTGAACATCTGAACGGCCGGTTGGTGCATGCGCCCCGGATCGAATCACCCCATGTCAATGGAGACGAACATGAAAAACCTTAATCGAACGCTCTTGAAGCTGGCGCTTGCCAGCATGTTCAGCGCTGGTGTTGCGGGGCAGGCCCTGGCCGCGACGGCCAGCTTCAAAACCTACGACCGCAACGGCGACGGCACGATCAGCCCGGAATTCCAGGAACACGGCGGTCAGGCGCAGGCCTTCCGCGACGGCGACGACAACCACGACAATGGCCTGAGCCCCGATGAGTTCGTCAAGGCCAGTGCCAATAGCGACCGCAGCAAGGCCGGCAAATATGTCGATGACGCGTGGATCACCGCCAAGGTCAAGACGATGTTGCTGAAAGACGAAGGCATGAAGGGACTCGGCGTGGATGTGGAGACCCACAAAGGCACGGTGCAGTTGACGGGTTGGGTCAACAACGCCGCCCAGGTCGCCGAGGCCGAAAAAATCGCGCGCGGCGTCAAAGGTGTCACACAGGTCAAGAACGACCTGCAGATCAAGAATTGACGGCTGTAAGGATCAGGCCGGCGGCGGCAGGTGCTGATGCCTCGGCCGCAACCAGGAGAATTCACATGCATCAGACCATGCAACACCTCAACGATGAGCACATGCGCCTGTACGAATGGAGCGGCGCCGGGGCGGGAACCATGTTGAGTGGCGCCAGCCCCGAGAGTACAAAGCGGACGCATGCCTGGCATGCCTCGTACGGCGTACTGACGTTGCTGACGTCCCTGCTGGCGTTGAACGGATGCGACAACACGGCCCCGGTGGAGCAGGCCAGCAAACAGGTCGATCAGGCCGCCCGGGAGATGCAGAAGGAGGAAGCGCGTCCCGCAATGAGTGAAGGCTCACCGAGCGCGGACACGGCGGAACAGGCGGCGCCCACCCAGGACGCCCCAGGCGAGCAGCCCGGCGCGACGATGCAAAAGCCGTGACGCTTCCGCCATCGCGCGGCCCGTCAACGCGGGCGTTGCGCATAAAAAAGCCGGAGGCATCTCGCCTCCGGCCTTGTGCGATCGAATCGACCAATCAGAACGCGTAACTGTACATCAGCTGCCAGTTCATCTGGCTGTGCTCGATGGTCATGCCGCCGTTGCCGTTCGGCGGATTGGGGCCCGTGCCCGTCACCGACACCTGCGGCACGTAGCTCAGCGCGAAATTCACGGTGGACTGCTTGCTGACAGCGTAGCCGAAGCCTGCCGTATAGTGGTTTTCCACGATCGCGGGCCACAGATAGCTGACAAACTGGTCCGGGATCGGGTTCTTGCCATGGTTGTAGCCGACGCGGCCGGTCAGGGCATCGTTGAACTTGTAGGCCAGACCCAGCGACAGCGCGATCTGGTCGTTCCAGTCCTGCTGGAACGGCGCGACGACAGTGCCGTTCTTGTAGATGGTCACGGTGTTCATGCTACTGCCCCACAACACATCCTTGATGTCGGCCGCGACCATGAGCCTGTCGGTTGCCTGCCAGGCCAGGCCAAGGCCAAGGGTGGCCGGCATGTCGAAGCCTTTCACCTTGTAGCCGCCGCCCTTGAGGTCGGGCAGATTGCCGGCGCTCTGGTAGACGCCGCCAAGGGTGAGCGCATCGTCGAGCTTGTAGGTGAAACCGAGCTTGGCCGCCACGCTGTAGCCCTTGGCCGCGCCGGTGAAGTCGCTGCCGTCCTTGAAGTCGATTTCCTTGCCCGGAACAAAGGGATTGATGTCGGCCACCAGATCCATCCCCGCCCACACGAGATCGACGCTGCCGCCGATATTGAGGCGATCATTGAAGTTGTAGGCCAGCGGAAAAATCACCCGCCCGACTCCCACCTGCGCCATGTCGCCATTGGCGTACTCGGTGCCCATGCCGCCCTGGCCGTAGATGCCGGCGCCATAGGTCAGCTTGCCCTGTTTTTTCACATAGCCGAAGGCCGGCATGTAAAAGGCGTCTGCGCTGGATTTGCCGAACCCCATGGAGGTCTTGACGTCGGGGCCGACGAAACCCAGCATCGCATCGATCCGGCCGCCCTCGGCCATCAGGCCCAGGGTGGCCGGGTTGTTCGCCATGGCGGCCGTGCCGTTGTCATAGGCCATTGACGCGCCGCCCATGCCCGCGGCGATGGGGCCGTAGCCTTCCATGAGCATGCCATTGGTGGCCAGGGCGAAACCGGGCACAGCCATGCCCACCGCGGCAAGCGTGGCCGCGAGTTTATTCAGTTGCATCGGGGTTCTCCTAAAGATGCGGGTTATTGGAATTTTAGAAAAGTCGAAAATTCTAACCTAATAACGTAAAGCGGCGCCCAATCTTGAGCGTTCCGCAACGATGAGGCCTGCTTGCAGGCAAATCCCTCCCGTAGGCACGGTTACATTGCGTTACACCTCGTTACCCGCCCCAAACATCCTGCTTACATGACGTGCCTACAGTGCAGGTGTCCGCTGACGCATCCCGTATCAGCGACATTCATCAACTGAACAGGAGCACATCATGAACAACGCACTTTTGAAAACGGGCCTGGGCATGCTGATGCTGGGAAGCCTGAGCCTCGCCGCCGCCGCGCAGGCCGACTGGGACCGCTCCGGCCACGGCCCTCTCCAGACCCAGCCTGCCTACCGGCATAGCCTGGCTTATAGCCAGCAGATCGATGCGCGCCAGCACCGGCAGATGCAACGCATCCAGGCCGGCAGGCAAAACGGCAGCCTGACCCGCAACGAATTCCGCGGACTGATGCATCAACAGCACGAAATCCGGGCCATGGAGCGACATTTCCGGGCCGATGGCGTGATCGATGCACGTGAATACCGGCGACTCGACCACGCGCTCGACCGGGCCAGCCGCGACATCCGGGCCGAACGCCACGACCGCGAGGTGCGCTATACGCACAATGCCAGGCCCCGTTTCAATTAAGCCGGCCGCTACAGTTGGATTGCGTCGAGTCGTTAAGCCCTCATCACGACAGCAAGGAGCAAGCAATGAAAGTCCCCTTTACCCTGGCCCTGGCCCTGGCAGCGCTCGTGGGCGCAAGTCCGGCATTGGCCGACCCGCCCGACCACGCCCCCGCGCACGGTTATTACAAAAAGCATCACGACCGCGATGAAGACCGTGACTACAGGCATGAGCGGGAAGCGCGGCATTACAAGGGCAAGAGCGGGGTGGTCTACGTCCGCGACTACGGCATTTCGGAGGGCCGCTGCAATCGCGACCAGATCGGCGCCGTCATCGGCGGCGTGACCGGCGCGGTCATCGGTGGCCAGGTCGCCAGCCGCGACGATCGCGTGGTCGGCATGGTGGTCGGCGGCGTACTCGGTGCGGTCGTGGGGCACGCCATCGGCGACAGCATGGACGCCCGCGATCGCGCCTGCATGGGCCATGCGCTGGAGATCGGGCGCCCGGGCGTTCCGGTCGTCTGGCGCCACGACGGCCATGCCTATCGATTCACACCGCGCGGCGACGCACGCGGCGGCTGCCGCTACGCCACCATGGCGATCAATGGGCAACGGCCGCACGAGGTGCTGGCCTGCCCGGCCGGGCGCGGAGAATGGCGCTTCCAGCGCCCCTGATCTCCTGCCGCTTCGGGGGCAGCGACGCCAAGCTGCTAAAATGACGGCTTTGCGTCCTGGCCCCCATTCGGGCCTACACCATGTCCGCCCTCAAGAACGATACCTTTCTGCGCGCGCTGCTGCGCCAGCCCACCGACTACACCCCGCTGTGGCTGATGCGCCAGGCCGGGCGCTACCTGCCTGAATACAACGCCACCCGATCCCGTGCCGGCGACTTCCTGACCCTGTGCAAGACCCCCGACCTGGCGACCGAGGTCACGCTGCAGCCGCTGGCGCGCTTTCCGCTCGACGCCGCGATCCTGTTTTCCGACATCCTCACCGTGCCCGATGCCATGGGGCTCGGCCTCTATTTCTCCGCCGGCGAAGGTCCGCGCTTCGAACGCCCGCTGCGCGACGAGTGGGAAATCCGCGACCTGTCCGCCCCCGATCCGACCGACCGGCTCGGCTACGTGATGGATGCGGTGCGCTCGATCCGACGTGCACTCGACGGCTCGGTGCCGCTGATCGGTTTTTCCGGCAGCCCCTATACCCTGGCCTGCTACATGGTCGAAGGCAGCGGCTCGGACGATTACCGCCACATCAAGACCATGCTGTACAGCCGCCCCGACCTGCTGCACCGCATCCTGGAGGTCAACACCCGGGCGGTGACCGACTACCTCAACGCACAGATCGAGGCCGGCGCCCAGGCGGTGATGATTTTCGATTCCTGGGGCGGCAGCCTTTCGCCGCATGCCTACCAGGAATTCTCGCTCGCCTACATGGAACGCATCGTCGCCGGCCTGATCAAGGAACGCGAGGGCCGCCGCGTGCCCAGCATCGTCTTCACCAAGGGCGGCGGCAACTGGCTGGAATCCATCGCCGCCATCGGTGCCGACGCGGTCGGCCTCGACTGGACGCTCGACATCGGCGAGGCGCGCCGCCGCGTCGGCGATCAGGTCGCGCTGCAGGGCAACCTCGACCCCAGCGCCTTGCACGGCACCCCGGAGATCATCCGCAGCGAAGCTGCACGCATCATCGACGGCTACGGCAACCACCCCGGCCACGTATTCAACCTCGGCCACGGCATTTCACAGTTCACCAACCCCGACCATGTCAGCGTACTGGTCGATACGGTACACAGCCACAGCCGCGCGGTGCGCGCAGCGCCACTGTCCGCCTGACCCGCCAGCGCGCACGGTTTCGGCCCAGAACCTTTTCGCCCGGCATCACCCTAAACGCCCACCCTTCATTTTCCAGAATTACCATGAAACGACTCTTGATCAGCCTGTTCGCCCTATTCATCAGCTTCAGCCTTGTCATGCAGGACGCCGAAGCCCGGCGTCTGGGCGGCGGCAAATCCTTCGGCATGCAGCGCAGCATTCCTGCCAGGCAGTCGGCCACCCCGGCTCCGCAGCGTCCGCAGCAAGCTGGCGCCCCCACGCAGGCCACGCCGCAGAAGCGCAGCTGGATGGGGCCGATCGCCGGCCTGGCCGCGGGCCTCGGCCTGGCCGCCCTGGCGTCCCACTTCGGCATGGGCGAGGGCATGGCGAATTTCCTGATGCTGGCCCTGCTGGCGATGGTCGCCTTCATGCTGTTCCGCTTCCTGATGCGTCGGCATGCGCCGGACGCTCCCGCCATGCAATACGCCGGCGTGCCGCCCGCAGCGATGAATCCCGGTGCGTCCTCCGGGTTCGAGCAAACGCCCGCCCCGGCATTCGGCGGCAGCGCCAACCCCGCCGCCTTCCCGCCCGGTTTTGATGCTGACGCCTTCGCGCGCGAGGCCAAGCTCAATTTCATCCGCCTGCAGGCCGCCTTCGACGCCGGCAATCTGGATGATCTGCGCACCTTCACCACACCCGAAGTCTTCGCAGAAATCCGCATGCAGCTGGCCGAGCGCGGCGACACCGCGCAGACCACGGACGTGATGACGCTCGACGCCGAAGTGCTGGATGCCGTCGACACAGACAACCGTCACGTCGTCAGTGTCCGCTTCACAGGACTCGTTCGCGAGGCGTCCGATCAGGGCGCCATCCCGCTGGACGAGGTCTGGCATCTCAGCAAGCCGGCCAGCGGCCCGGGTGGCTGGGTGATCGCCGGCATCCAGCAGGCATAAACCCAAAAAAACAAGACCTTGCGCACTGAAACCGTGCGCAAGGTCCGCTTTTCGGCAATAGAAGCATTGACTTATGCACATTTTTGCCGCACGGGAACTTTTTTTGTGTCAAGTCCTTGACAGCCAGGGCAAGTTTATAAGTTACTGAATAATATGAGTTTGCTGACTTGCCTGCTTTTTAGCCCGCACGACCTGCCCGTTTGAATACGGGCATTTGAGGGCAGTCGACACAAATCACCCACACAATTATCCACAGCTTGCGTGGACAAGGCAGAATAATCCTTGTTTAACAAACAGTTAGTGAAACTTTCCCGATACCTGACCAGGATTCGCCGCTAACATGCCGTCCATCCTTCAGGTTGCGCTCGATACCCCGCTTCATCGCCTGTTCGACTATCGCCTGCCGGAGCAGCTCGGTGCGGTACAACCGGGCAGCCTGGTCGAGGTGCCGTTCGGCCGCACCCTGCAGATCGGTGTCGCGCTGGGCCTGCAGACCGATAGCACAATCGTGGCCGACAAGCTGCGCGACGTGATCCGGGTGCTGGACGACCGCCCCGCGCTGTCGCCTGACATCCTCCGCCTGGCGCAGTTTTGCGCCGACTATTACCACTTTCCGCTGGGCGCCATCCTGCTGGCCACGCTGCCGCCGCGCCTGCGCAACGCCACGCCCTTTGTCGCGGACACGCCCTGGCTGGTGCTGACCGAAGCCGGGCACACGGCGGAACCGGGCGCACGGGCCCGGGCGCAACGTGCGCTGCTCGACGCCCTGCGCAAGGCACCGCAGTCGCGGGCAGAATTGCGCACGCAGAAACAAGGCCGCCATGCCGCTGCACTGGTCGCCGCAGGCTGGGCCGCCTGGTCGCGGCTGCCGCCCATAACGGGTGCCGCCCCCCTCACCGCCGACCCGCACGCCTCCACGGCCGAGCAGCAGGCGGCGCTGGATCGCCTGCTGCCCACGCTCTCGCAGTTCGGCGTCCATCTGGTCCACGGCGTCACCGGCAGCGGCAAGACCGAACTGTACCTGCGCCTGATCGACACGCTGCTGACGGCAGGCAGACAGACGCTGATGCTGATCCCGGAAATCGCGCTCACCCCACAACTGGAGCAGCATTTCCGCCGCCGCTTTCCCGGGCGCCGCATCGCCACCCTGCACAGCGGATTGAGCGAAACTGCGCGCGCGGAAAACTGGCTCGCGGCACCCGACTGCGACATCCTGCTCGGCACCCGGCTGTCGGTGTTCGCGCCCCTGCCCCGGCTGGGACTGATCGTGGTCGACGAAGAGCACGACGGCTCGTTCAAGCAGCAGGACGGCCTGCGCTACTCGGCACGCGACGTCGCCATCGCGCGCGGCAAGCAGGCCGATGTGCCGGTGGCGCTCGGTTCGGCCACGCCCTCGCTGGAAAGCTATGCGCAGGCACTGAACGGGCGGTATCAACTCATCGAGCTGAAGACGCGCGCCATCAGCGCGGCACGCCTGCCCGATATCGAACTCGTTGACCTCAAGCACATCCCGGTCGACAACGGCCTGACACGGCCCGCGCTGACGGCGCTGACCGAAACCCTGGGGCGCGGCGAGCAAAGCCTGGTCTTCCTCAACCGGCGCGGCTACGCCCCGGCGCTGTACTGCCCGAGTTGCGCCTGGGTATCGCCCTGCCCGCACTGCTCGGCGCGGCTGGTGCTGCACCGCACCTCGCACCGCCTGAAATGCCACCATTGCGGATTCGAGACGCGCATTCCGCCCGAATGTCCGAGTTGCGGCAACCCCGACCTCAAGCCGCTCGGCCAGGGCACCCAGCGACTGGAGGAAACGCTGGCCGCCTTGCTGCCCACGGCCCGCATCCGCCGCATCGACCGCGACACCATGCGGCCGCGCGCCTGGGCCGAACTTGGCGCAGCGGTCCACGGCGGCGAAGTCGACATCCTGGTCGGCACGCAGATGCTGGCCAAGGGCCACGACTTTCCCGACATGACGCTGGCGCTGATCCTCGACACCGACGGCGCCCTCTACAGCCCGGACTTTCGCGCGACCGAGCGCCTGTTCGGCCAGTTGATGCAGGTCGCCGGGCGCGCCGGGCGCGCGGACAAGCCCGGCCGCGTGGTGATCCAGACCGCGTTTCCCGACCATCCGCTGTTCCGCTACCTGCAGCGTCACGACTACCCCGGCTACGCGCGCGAACTGCTGGCCGAGCGCAGGCAGCTCGAGCTGCCGCCCTACACCCGCCAGGTGTTGCTGCGCGCCGAAGCGACGACGATGGACGCGGCGCTGGCCTTTTTGCAGCGCGCGGCGCGGCTTGCGCCCGACGATGCCAGCGTCAGCGTGTTCGGCGCCACGCCGGCGCCGATGGCACGCGTGGCCAATCTCGAGCGCGCGCAGCTCCTGGTCCAGTCGGCGAATCGGCTGGCGCTGCAGAAATTCGTGCGCGACTGGCGCCCGCAACTCGACACCATCAAGCCGCGCGTGGCACGCTGGTCGCTCGATGTCGATCCGCTGGTGTTTTGATGCCTCGCACGCGGCGCTTATAATCGCCGGCTACCCATTCGACACTGAGCCCTTCGACTGCGCTCAGGACAGGAGCACGCAAGTCGTCCCGTCCTCTTTGTAACCATGCCCAACACCCATCCGCTTAAAGACCAGATCGCGCTGCTGATCGGCGAGGCCCTCGAAACGGTGGCGCCCGACGCCCCGGTGAGCCTCGAGATCGAACGCCCGAAAAACCCCGCCCACGGCGACTTTTCCAGCAACGCCGCGATGCAGCTGGCGCGGCCGCTGAAGCGCAATCCGCGTGAGCTGGCGCAGCTGATCCTGACCGAACTGCCGAAGTCCCCGCTGATCGCCAAGGCCGAAATCGCCGGCGCCGGCTTCATCAACTTCCACCTCGCGCCGGCCGCCTGGCATGGCATCGTGCCGCAGATCCGTTCGGCTGGCGCGCAATTCGGCCGCGCCGAGGCCGGCGCGGGCCACAAGGTGCTGGTCGAGTTCGTCTCGGCCAACCCGACCGGCCCGCTGCACGTGGGGCACGGCCGCCAGGCCGCACTGGGCGATGCGATCTGCAACCTTTACGCCGCGCAGGGCTGGGAGGTCTATCGCGAGTTCTACTACAACGACGCCGGGGTGCAGATCGCCACGCTCGCCAACAGCGTTCAGGCACGTGCGAAAGGCCTGAAACCGGGCGACGCCGACTGGTCGGAAGCGGCCTACAACGGCGACTACATCGCCGACATCGCGGCGGACTTCCTGGCGCAGAAAACGGTGAAGTCGGACGACCGTACATTCACCGCGTCGGGCGAAGTGAACGATCTCGATTCGATCCGCCAGTTCGCCGTCGCCTACCTGCGCCACGAGCAGGACCTCGACCTCAAGGCCTTCGCGGTGCGCTTCGACAACTACTATCTGGAATCGAGCCTGTATACCAGCGGGCGCGTCGCGGCGACGGTGCAGAAGCTCGTCGACGCCGGCAAGACCTACGAGCAGGACGGCGCGCTGTGGCTGCGCACGACGGATTTCGGCGACGACAAGGACCGCGTGATGAAGAAGTCCGACGGCACCTACACCTATTTCGTGCCGGACGTCGCCTACCACATCGCCAAGTGGGAACGCGGCTACGAACGCGCGATCAACATCCAGGGCACCGACCACCACGGCACCATCGCCCGGGTGCGCGCCGGCCTGCAGGCGGCGGACGTGGGCATCGCCGAGGGCTATCCCGACTACCTGCTGCACACGATGGTGCGCGTGATGCGCGGCGGCGAAGAGGTGAAGATCTCCAAGCGCGCAGGCAGCTACGTCACCCTGCGCGACCTCATCGAATGGACCAGCAAGGACGCGGTGCGCTTCTTCCTGCTCAGCCGCAAGGCCGATACCGAATACATCTTCGACGTCGATCTCGCGCTCGCCAAAAACAACGACAACCCGGTGTATTACGTGCAGTATGCACACGCCCGGATCTGCCGGGTGTTCGAGGAATGGGGCGGCCTGTCCGATGCGCTCGACGGCGCGGACCTTGCCCCGCTGACCGCGCCGCATGAACTGGCCCTCTTGCAGCGCCTGGCCGAATACCCGGAAACGGTCGCCACTGCCGCGCGCGAACTGGCGCCGCACCTGCTGGTGCATTACCTGCAGATGCTGGCGGGCGATTTCCATTCCTGGTACAACGCCGAAAAATTCCTGGTCGACGACACGTCGACGAAACGTGCCCGACTGTCTCTGGCTGACGCCACGCGCATTGCCATCGTCAACGGCCTGGCCTTGCTCGGCGTATCCGCCCCGGAGAAAATGTAGCCATGGCAAAACCCGCTTCCCGCAAGTCCGGCCGCTCAGGCGGCAATTCCATTTTCACCGGCGTGCTGATCGGTCTCATCGTCGGGGCCATCCTCGCCGTGGGGGTGGCGCTGTGGGCAACCGGCATCAATCCGTTCAAGCTTGGCAAGCATGCGAACACGCCGGTCAAACCGCCTGCGGCGTCCCCACCCGCTCAGCCGGAAACCGCCCCCAGCTTCGATTTCTACAAGGTGCTGCCTGACAACACCTCCGGCGCCCTGCCTTCCGCTGCCGCACCGGCGGCCTCCGCACCCCGGCTCTTCCTGCAGGTAGGCGCGTTCCAGCGGGCCGACGAAGCCGACAACATGAAGGCGCAACTGGCCCTGCTGGGAATCGAAGCCGTCATCCAAACCAGCGACGTGGCCAACAAGGGCGTGCTGCACCGCGTGCGCGTCGGGCCGTTCCCCACGATGGATGCCGCGAACCGCACCCGCAGCCTGCTCGCGCAGAACAATATCCCGGTCACACTTGTCAAAGAAGTTCCCACCTCACAGGAGACGCCTTGATGTTTGCCCGCACTCTGGCTTTTTTTGCCGCTGCCGTGTTGTCCTTGTCCGCCCTTGCCGCACCCGAGGAAGCGTTCGAGGGTCACGATTACACCCGCGTCAGCGTGCCGCAGCCGGTTGCGACCGGCAAGAAAATCGAGGTGCTGGAGTTTTTCTGGTATCGCTGCCCGCATTGCAACCAGCTTGAACCCGGCCTCGACACGTGGCTGAAGAAACTGCCGAAGGACGCCCAGATCCGCCGTGTGCCGGCGGTATTCCGCGACGACTGGATGCCGGGTGCAAAAATCTATTACACGCTGGAACAGATGGGCCTGCTGGGCCGCCTGCACCAGAAGGTGTTCGACGCCTATCACGTGGAGAACCTCAACCTCAACGACCCGGCCGTGCTGGGCAGCTGGGTCGAGAAGCAGGGCGTGGACCGCAAGAAGTTCGAAAGCCTCTACAACTCCTTCTCCACCCAGTCCAAGGCCATGCAGGGCGCGCGGCTCGCCACCACCTACGGCATCATGGGCGTTCCGGCCTTCATCATCGACGGCAAATACGCCACCTCGGAGTCGATGACCGCCAGCGAGCCACGTTTGTTCGAGGTCCTCGACCAGCTGATCGCCAAGGCACGCGCCGAGCGCGGCGGCAAGAAACCCGCGAAATAATCCCGTTGCCGCCCGCCACGCCCAAGGCGCCAAATAAACCCCTGAGGGTTTTGAATAAACCCCTCAGGGTTTTCATCACCGGGGCGAGTTCCGGGCTCGGCGCAGCGCTGGCACGGCACTACGGCGCCGCTGGCGCACAACTGGGCCTGACCGGGCGCCGCCTGGACGGCCTGCAGTCCACCGCCGCCGGACTGGATGCGCATCTGTACCTGGCCGATGTGCGCGACGCGACCGCCATGCAGCAGGCGGCTGCAGCGTTCCTGAGCGAAGTCGGCGCACCGGACATCGTCATCGCGGCCGCGGGCATCAGCGTCGGCACGCTCACCGAAGCGAGCGAGGACGCACCCGTGTTCCGTGCAGTGATGGACGCCAATGTGCTGGGGCTGGTGCATACCTTCCAGCCCTTCATCGCCGCCATGCGGGCGGGGAGCGTACTGTGCGGCATTTCCAGCGTGGCCGGGATACGCGGCCTGCCGGGCGGCGGCGCCTATTCGGCCTCGAAGGCAGCGGCCACGGTCTATCTGGAGGCCTTGCGGCTCGAGCTGAAAGCGCGGGGCATGGCCGTGGTCACGGTGGCGCCCGGCTACATCGATACGCCCATGACCCAGGTCAACCCGTATGCCATGCCGTTCAGGATGTCGGCGGCAACCGCGGCCGCCAAAGTGGCCCGCTGCATCGCCCGCCGCCGCGGCTACACGGTGATTCCCTGGCAGATGGCCTGGACGGCGCGAATACTGAAATGGCTCCCCAATCCGGTCTATGATGCGGTATTCGAAAAAGCGCCGCGCAAGCCGCGCAATCTGCCTACATAATACGCATCACATAATACTTGTTTGCCGGAGAAGCGATGCCTGCCCCCCTGAACATCATCCTCATCGACGATCACCCGCTCCTGCGCATGGGTGTGGCGGGCTATATCGAGCAGGAACCGGATCTGCGCCTCACCGCCCAGATGGCCAACGCCGCCGAACTGCGTGCCTGGATCGAAGCCGGCAACAAGGCCGACGCCGCACTGCTCGATCGATCGCTCCCCGACGCCGACGGCCTGGATCTCGTCTCCGACCTGCGCGACCTCGGCATCAAGGTCATCATGCTCACCATCGCCGATTCCGACGAGGAGATCTCCGAGGCCATCTCATCAGGCGTCGACGGCTATGTCGTCAAGTCGAGCGACCCCGACCAGGTGCTGGCCGCCATCCGCAGCGTGTGCGACGGCCAGAGCAGCTTCCCGCTCAACATCATGCAGAAGATGGCGCGCGGCGAGCTCAACAACAATGCCCTGTCGGCCCTGACCGCTCGGGAAATGGAAATCGTCAATCACGTGAAGGAAGGGCTCTCGAACAAGGCCATCGCCTACAAGATGACCCTGTCGGAAAACACCGTGCGCAATCACCTGCGCAACATCATGGAAAAGCTCGGCCTCAGGAACCGCGTCCAGGTTGCCACCCTGGCGCTGAAGGAAGACAGAAAGCGGCATTGATCCGCGAATCCCCCATGAAAAAACGCGGCAGCTGCCGCGTTGTTGAGCGATAACAATCCCGTAAGTACGTGCTTCCGTTTGGTCGGCGGTAGAACGGCCGTGACACTGATACGTTGCCGTGAAAATACGTAGCGAGCAGTTCCTTTCGGGTCTACCGACAACCCTCATCCGTAACAAATTCGTACAGTCTCTCACTCGGCCGAAGCGGCCGGTCAGGCTTATCTCCCACTCAGCAAGGTCGCCGGTCCAAAGCAGGAGTAAGAACATTCAATGTTCGCCATACTGGGCTGCAAAATCGGCGGCGTAGCGAGACAGGACAGGTGTAATGATGGAGCAGGCGACGGCCTCTGACTGCGGGGATCTAATCATGCGGCCCCACCAAAATTCCAGCGCCCCAGAACGTGTGCGCCCCACTACCCTTGGGGTGCTCGTGTCGCAAGGAACGTCTGTCGGACGCGAACACGTTGAGATCAGTTGTGATCGACTTGGAAGCCTCCAACTTCAAAGCCTCCGATTGTGAAATGGGTAACACTATCCAAGATTGAGGATCTTCGCCGTCACTCCAGTCAATAAGCTCTGTAAACACAGATACGAACCGTTGTGAGCATACAGGGCAACAACGAATCTTCACCATAAAGTGCGATTCGTCCACCAACTCCTTTTCAACAACTAGCGAAGGCAAGGCGTCCCAAGCTTGATCTGGCGATTCTGGCCAGCACCTGTCGCATCCAGCGTGTTCTTGATGTTTGGGAATCTTCTCGGGCTCTTGCTGTGCCCGAGCATATTTTTCTTTTAGTTCGGCGAGTGCCACGTTGACTTCTTTCTTAGGGTGAGTGCCCGATTCAAGAATGGCAGTGAGCACTGTAAGCCAAAAGATCTCCGAAGGCCCAGCAACAAGAAGAGGGTATTTCGACTGTAAGAACTGCTGAATTGGTTGAACAAAGAGTTCAATCTTTTGAGACAGCGGAACGTCAACTTTTAAATGGATTGTCTCGTTGAAATATATCCACTTTCCCTTGATATCCTCAAGCGCGGACGCCGTCTGTACAGATAGCTCATCGGCCGTTGGTGCTGACTTACGTTTCTTGAAGAAACCAAACATTTGCGACACCTCCTGCATGCGGAGCCCAACGGTTAGTATGAGAGAGTGATGGGTTTCTATATTAACCGTTACATACTCCCCACGATGAACGGTCGAATTATGATGCGGTTGTCGAACGTCTGTTTAGTAGCACCTAGCAGCCATCTATAAGCAGACACTGGTGGTTTAAGTTCTTTGGCTGTTGGAGGCTTACAGTAGACGTTCCTGTTCCGGAGAAGCAAATGTGTCTGGCCCAATTAACCTCGATCGCGTCTGATCCCATCTACGAGAGGCCGGTAGCAACATGAAATATCTTGGTACCGCGATTGGTTGCACACTGATGTTGCTATTGACCGTGCCTCGACATGGTGGATTCTTGTTGGTTTTTTTCCTGCTTTTTTTGATCCCGCTTTCTTTATACAGCGGCATCAGGATGTATCGGAACAAGAGCGAACGGCAATTGAGAGGTAAGAAATTGGCCGTCTGGTCGGCAACAATCTTCGTTGCACTGGCTGTGAACTTCTATCGATACAATGATGCGCGGGATGTCGCAAACGATGTCGTAGCCTCAATCGTTAAATTTCATGACACCAATGGCACTTACCCGAGCAGTCTCGAAGTCCTCGGCTACAACAGCCAATCATTAAGGTCGAGTTTGGGATGGTACGGCTATCATAATAAGGACGAACAGCCGTCATTTCTCTATGGCGTGCCGTATATGGCTTTTGATTCATACCACTACGATTTCCATTCCGGACAATGGATTTACTCAGATTAGACTACCGAGCCCACATTGGATATCGTGGGCGACCCTAAGGTTATTGGTCTGCACGCATGGTGTGCGATTCAACAATGTCCGACTGCTCGAACCCATCGGCTATATCCCGCCACCGAGACTTAGGCAAATCACCTTCAGCAACTCACCGAACAGACCGAATCAACAGCCTGCACTGAAATCAAATGGCTTCTTTGAGAGTCGAGGCAGTTCAAATATGACCATTCTGATCTTTCTTCTTAAAGCGCTTTTGCTCATTGTAGGCACATTGTTCTTAGGAATTTTTCTGGGGGTTTCTCTAAGTGCCGCAATATGCAAAGCACTTGGAATCCCTATCGCTCCCAAGGGAGACGCATACTATGTTGGGAAGGGTTGGTTCAGTTCTATATTTCACGGAAATGATGAAGCACTCGAGATATCAAAGGTAAGACATCGGATTGACGAGACCAGCATCCTCTTTGGATTCATCATTGTTGGATTGCTTTTATTTGTTGGCCTTTTCACGAGCTACTCTATGAGCCCTGCCGGTGTATTTGAGTACCTAAAGCAGTTGATTTTCTAAGGCTGCTCCCAAATCATAAACAGCCTTGCCCAGTCCGATCCTAATACCCAATGTGGGCGACAACATGACCAATCAGAACGACGGTCATAATTACCAAGTAACCAGATGCGCGCCTACCCACAATCCCCCATAGGTCTAAGGCCTATGGGGGATTTCTGGCGGTGATTTTGCCGGCGGTAAGGGATCTACCGAGCCGAGGCCAGCATATGCTTGATGAGCGGGGCCAAGGTGAGTTGACGGGAGCACTGCTCAAGTCCTACAGGCGATCATAGGACGACCCTAGCTAAGGATTTATGCGTCCATGCGGGGCGACTGGTCCTGGCTGCTGACACGTACCGCCCGGCGAGACAGCGGACATTGGAACGTCCAGCCGACCCTGCGACCGCTTACCTACATAGAACCGACGTTTTTGCAGGCAGCCTCAAACGGCATCAAAGGCCGAGATGCGGCCCGTCAAGGTTGACCTGGCTTATCGAACTAGCCACACCACTCCTTGGTCGTTACCAGCCTGGAACCGGCAGCCTGGAAATCGAAGCAGCCTTTATTGAACCGGGGAATCACAATGCGGTTGTGTGGTTGAGGCCGCCACATTCTGCATATCCATTCCAGCGCGCGTTCGATTGCCGCTCACCCGCGAGTCAGTCCTGCAAATGGCTTTTGTTGTCGAAGTCCTTCCCGGCCAGGCACCGCTTGAGTTCATCGCGTGCCTTGAGTCCGTCGTGCCACTCGATGCTGGCGATCGACTGCCCCTGGTAGATCACGTCGAAACTCCAGTTGTCTTCTATCCCGCCCATCAGGGCCTCGATCGTGGGTACGGCAAACACGATCAAGGGCGGCGCAGAGGGTGTCATCTTCATGTAGATCGCTTTTAGGGTCGTCGGGGTTTCGTCGCCCTGCTTCAGGGTAACCGATACCTTCTGCCCACTTTGGAGTATTGGAAATGCGTCGTCCTTGGTCAGAGGAGAAAAACCGAGTAATGCACCCCGGTAGTCGCCGCCTGGCCCAAATAGCGTAACCACCACACCGTTTGCAAACAGATCCACGCCTCCGGGACGTGGAACACGTTTGGCGCGCAGGAACGCGGCCGTACAGTATTCGCCGGGCTTGGCCTTTGAGTTGGCCTGCATGAATTCCCACCACCCGGCAACGATCTTCTCCCGGAACTTGATGGCCTCTTCCTTGTTCGAGGTGAGGATGTCCTTGGCATTGATTGCCTTTTTGTTGGTCTCCATGACAGAGGCAAGTACATCGAACGACTCGCCCTTCACTTCCGCCCCTACCCGACACGACACAGCCATTGCCAGCAGGCCGATCGCAACAAACGCAGCTTTCATCATTCTCAAATCCTTTACCTGAAATTTCCCAAATGTATCCGGGGCCAGCTGCGGCCCGCGATGCACCGCCCACTGGGTAGGCCTGGCGATTATGATCCGGCCGCCTTGCGGGTCAGCTCGTCGCACAAGCTTCTGGTTCTGCCCAGTCCGGCATCCTCGTAATCGGATCGGACCAGGATGTCGGCCACACGCCATTCTCCGTTGGCATCCTTCCGGGTTCTGAATTCGACGAAACACATTGCATACCCGCCGACTTCGCCGCCGACAACCATTCCCTGGCTGTTGTAGGCCATGAAGCCCGGTTTCTCCCATGCATTGGTATATCGCAGGAAGCGGGTATCGCCCACCTGATTGAACTCAGGATTTCCCATGACGTTGACGATGTCCTGCTCAGGTCGACCATTCCACAACACCATCATGCTGGATTCTGTTTTGGTCATTTTTGAGCCATCGGGATGCTTCCCGGAATTCTTGACAGCTTCCATCTCGGCTTTCGATTTCTTGATGCCTTCCATCAGGCTGGCCCTGGCGGATGCGGTTGCCGATTGCAGCGCTTGCTGCTGGTCCTGGAGTTTCTTGATGGCGGCCTGCTTTTCAGCCTCCGAGAGCGGCTTTGCCCATTTTCCGCTGGGGTCTGGACGCTTCCCGGCAACGACCTTGTCACGCCAGAAGTTCGACCAGGCGAAATCCAGAAATTCGGAAGGCAGGACCTGGCCAATCAGTGCCATATCCTCAGGCAGGCCCAGTTTTCCGATGCGCTTTCCGAAACCGTCGAAATCGAATTTGTCGCCTTTGATCGCGTCGTGCAGGGCCTGATCGAACTCAATATGATTGCAGGCAATCGTCCCGGCTTTCGAGAGCATCGGCGCATTCGATGTTTTCCAGTCGCTGACAGCCAGAGGCTCGGATTGAAGATCTGATCGCCTCAATTTATAGCTGCCCGGCCCGATGCGAAAGGTGACGGCATCGCCGGCCCGGACCTTGGTTTTGTTTTCGGCAAGCTTGAGTTTTGCCATGTCCATCGAGTACGCGTTTTGGCACTGGAACTGCAGTTTCATATGGACGAACTCAGGCTTGTTCGCGCTTTCGTACACGGCAGTAACATCGATCTCGCGGATTTCCGTCGGACCCATGACCTGATCCGGTGGCGTGCGATTGGAGATCGTTCGGACATCCGCAAAGTAAGTGATCCGGTCATCGACCTCGCCTTCGTATTGCAGAACTACGCCAAAAGAATATGCCTTTACGGGGAGAAGCAATGCACTCATGAGGGCAAGTGCAGGCCAGTCAAGTTTTCTTGCGCTGAATTTCATCATGTACCGGGTCTGTCTTGGTGAACCATATCGATAAGCAGAAACATACTGGAGTCAGGCGGCATCGTGCGAACCGGGCGGTGAGGGCGAAAGATGAAACCCCCAGAAGATCAGGTACAGGCCCAACGAGAAATCCCACGCCGCGATCGGAAGCACTGCGATTCCCGCGACTTCATCCGGATAGCGCCGGGCAAAAAGCTGCATATACAAGCCCCCTAGCGAGTGTCCGACCAGGATGTAAGGTGGATTCAAATTGTTGCCACGAAGCAGGGTTCTCAACTCCTCCACGATGTGAAATCCGTCGCGTGGCGTGGGTGCGGGATCGCTATTTCCATAACCGGGTCAGTTGTATGCAAAGGTCGTGGTGTCGCCTGACAACGCGGGGATCACTTTTTCTCAGCACTCCATACTCGCCCCCAGCCCGTTCTCGAACACAACGGAGACGGAACGACGTCGAGTCATGGCGAACTCGATTTGGCGATCGTTGATTTTCTCGGTAGTTGAGTTGGAGCGCGAAGTGCAGCCGCTGACCAAAGCCACGGACAGGATGGACAACCCTCTTGCGAGATTCCTGATAGCGTTACGCCATTCAAAGTTGACCACCTGGTGCATGGCATGCTTCATGCGTCAAATTTTCTGTAGAGATCAAGAAGATGCTTCTCAAAATCGATGAAACGTTGCTCCGACCCGCTGGAAATCATGAATTCCAAATTTATCTCGTGACGCCCGATGATGTCCATCGGCATGGCCCAATCCGGATTCCGCGAGCCATCAAGCATTGAATACTCTGGCGATGGCCCTATGAAATCCAGATAGTCCTTTTCCTCCAGATGCCCCGCCTCCCGCAGCCTGGTGGCCACCGAAACCAGCTCGGGATATCGGATATGGCGCAGATTCACACCAGACATGATGTCCGCGATCGATTCTCTCGTACCGGTCCCTGCGCTTTCCTGCTTGTCTAGCGATTTCCCGAGTTCCGAAATGATGACCGTGGCTGACGATGTACCCCCAGGAACACAAGGTGTTGCTTTGGCCTGATTGCCGAGGACCGCAGCAAGGGCCGTCCGGATCACATGTTCGCCAGCAATTTTCATTAGAAGATCCTTTGGCAGGGGGGCCTTGCATGCAATGAGGACACCCTCTGCTGAAAAGCTCCGCCGGGACACGTTTGCGCGGGGCACCGCAAACTAACAGGTTCAGCCCATCGCGCAGGTTCGAGGGACGCCTTACTTCAATTTACAAGTAAGCCATTGAATCCCGCTCAACTCCCACCAGGGATCGTCGCAGGTTCTGCCGAGGCCGACCTTGATAGGGGCCGGCTTTCCCGCCTCAGTGGAAACAAGCTTCTCCAGCGTAATCTCGCGGCCGGCATCGGCCTCGTACGACGTCAATCCATCGATGTGCACAAGGGGCTGCGGAATGGGTTGCCGTGCCGGCAACTCGCTCGACGCAAGCCTAGTTGCATTGGCCGCAGGCGACAGAAACAGGGCTGCTGTCGTCAACAGGGCTATCGATGAAAGGTTCGTTCCAACTTGCTTTGACATCGCAATTTCTCCTATAAATGATCAACAATTAGACGCTGTCCACGGCCCGGGGCAGTACCAGACGGCAAAGAATCAGCTGTGTTCCGATCCCGGCGCTTGGCGACAAGCACGGTAACAGTGTGATTCTTTGGGAATCCTTGGCTTGCCCCAGCAAGAGCACTTCCCAGTCAGTAGCTGGAGGTCTATTGAGACTTCCATAATTCATGACACACGACCCAGAAACCGGAAGCTGCTGCCGGAAGCAGTATGGCAATGGCGGACGCGAGCCTCGCCCAGCCGATCATCTTCATGTTGTTTCGGGTTTTCCTTTGAGGGTGGGAAGCGATAGGCCAGCAGCCACCGGTCTATCGCTGTCGAACGCGAGGACGACACTGCCTTGCTTGTGGCCGGTATCGACATGAGCGTGCGCGTCGCGTATCCGGCTGAACGGATAGACGCGACCGACATGCGGACGATAGACGCCGGCCGCAGCCAGTTCCGCCAGGCATTTCAGGTCCTGCACGCTTTCGCCGGCCATGCCCGCGATCAGCGAAACGTCGCGGGGCAGCGGTTTCCGGCATAGCGAGAACATCTCCCGCACGCCGCTCGCCGGCAGCAGGAGCCGGCCGCGAGGGCGCAGCAGCGGCGCCCATTTCGACAAGGGTACGTCGCCGACCGTGTCGAACACGATGTCGTAGCGGTCGAGCAGGGAAAACACGTCTGTCTTCTGGTAGTCGATCACGCGTTCCGCGCCGAGCTGCCCGACCCACGCGGCGGTGACGCCGCTGCACACGGCGGTGACGCGCAGGCCAAAGTGGCGCGCCAGCTGGACGGCGGCGCTGCCGACCGCGCCCGCTGCGCCGCGGACGAGGACGCTCTCGCCCGGCTTCGCCTTGCCGCGACGCAGGAAATCCAGTGCGGCGGTGCCACCGAAAGACAGCGCTGCTGCTTCCATGAAATCCATGCCGTCCGGCACGCGGGCCACGCTTCCCGCTGCGGGCATGCAGCGGTACTCGGCATGCGCGCCCAGGCTCGCCCCGGGAAAGGCGAATACCCGTTCGCCTCCCTGAAAATTCCTGACGTTATTTCCGACAGCCACGACCTCGCCTGCCAGCTCGGTACCGAGGATGGCGCGCCGGGGACGCCGCAGTCCGAGCGCCGCGCGCGCCAGCCAGAGGGGGGTGCCAGGCGGCATGTCCAGCGCGCGGATGCGATGGTCGGCCGAGCTCACCGTGCTGGCGCGCACGCGGATCAGGATTTCGTCTGGCTTGGGGACAGGCCGGGGCAGGCGGGCAATGCACACCGTTTCTGGCGGACCATAGGCCAGACAGAGGGCGGCGCTCATGTCAGCCCCCACGCGAGCTGGCCGGAATGCCGCGCGCATTCCACGACAACGCGAAACACACGCCCTGGCCGCCGATGCCGTCGCCCACGTCGATGCGCGCGCCGAACTGGCGTGCCGCCGAGGCAACGATGGCGAGTCCGAGCCCAGAGCCCGATGCGCCCAGCTGGCTGCCGCGCCGGAAGCGCTCGAATATCCGGGTGCGTTCTCCTGCCTGGATGCCGGGGCCATCGTCGCACACCGAAAGCACCAGTGCATCGCTTTCGGCGCCCGCGTCGATCCTGACGATGACCTGTCCATCGGGTTTGCCGTAGCGCACGGCGTTGCCGACCAGATTGCCGACGATGCTTTCGAGCGCGTGCCCCGCGCCTGCGATGGGCACATGATCGGGGCCGCGGTAGGCAAGCTGGATCGCTTTCTCGCGGGCTTCGCGGGCATAGGCTGCGAGACAGTCCCGCACGATGTTGGCGGCGTCGGCCGGCCCGTCCGGGTCGTCTGCCTGAGCTTCCAGGCGTGCCAGGACGAGCAGTTGGTTCACCAGCCGGTTCGCCCGATCCAGTCCGACGCGCAGGCCGCTTTCGGCGTGCCGGCGCGCTTCGGGGCTGTCTGCGCGCAGCACTTCGTCGGCCTGCGCATTGATCACCGCCAGCGGCGTGCGCAATTCGTGCGCGGCGTCGGCGAGAAATTCGCGTTCGCGCTTGAGCAGGGCATCGAGCTTTCCCAGGGTGCCGTTGACTTCATCGACGACAGGTTGAAGTTCGACGAGCAAATCGTCCACATGCACCGGCTGCAGGTCGTCCGGCCTGCGCTTCGCGAGTTTCGTCGCCAGTTCGCGCAAGGGCTTGAGGCCGCATTTCATGACAATCAGCACCGGTAGCAACAGCAGCGGAAACCCCACCAGCAGTGGCGCAACGATACTTGCGGGGCTGAGCATGACATCGTTGAAATCGGTCCATTGCCCGTCATAAGGCTGGAGGACGTCGATCCGCAGCCTGCGGTCGGCCGTCCAGATACTGTAGGCGCGGTATTCAACCCCCTCCAGCACCAGGCGATAGAACCCGTTCAAATCCACCTTCCGGGCGCGCTGCCTGGGCACATTCCGGCTGCCCGATAACCATGTTTCGCCATTCAGCCAGATATTGAAACCCACCGCGCCGTTCTTCGGCTTCGCAGGCTGCGCGTCGGCTTGCCGCACCTCGCTTGACTTGGCCATGTCCGCACTGCGATTGCCACCCGAAGCAGCGAACTCTGCAATGACCACGTCAACCGCATTGAGCGCTGCCTGAAGATTTGTTCCATCCATGCGCGTCGCGGCGACCTTGCGCAGGCCCTCGCCGAAGGTCGCCAGCTGCCGGTCGAATCCGCCCGACTCCGGCCAGAACATCAGCGCCGCCCCCACGCCGTAAATGGCTACCCAGATCACGCCGGATGCCAGCAACAGGCCAATCATCTGGATGCGTATCCAGGACAGGGGTTTGCGTACAGCTTTCATCGTGCAGCGCTCATCATTCGCCCAGGCAGTAGCCCACGCCCCGCACGGTCTGGATCAGGCTTGCGCCCAGCTTGCGCCGCAGGTTGTGGATGTGCCAGTCGAGCGTGCTGAATTCGAGCGGCTCGCCGTAGGGTTGCAGGCTTCGCGCCATACGGTGTTTGGGCACCACCTCGCCGGCATTGCGCGCAAGCTCCTCCACAATCTGGAATTCGCGCGGCGACAACGCAACCGGCACGCCATCGAACCTGAGTTCACGCCGGCCCGTATCGATCCGCAGCTTGCCGATTTCCCACACAGACGAAATCTGCCCCGCCGCACGCCGCGTCACCGCACGGATCCGTGATGCCAGCTCTTCCGGTGCCACCGGCTTGATGACATAGTCGTCGGCACCAGCGTCCAGGCCGTCGATGCGGGACGCCACGGCATCGCGCGCGGTCAGCACGATCACCGGCAACACGAGGCGTTGCCGCCGCCAGTGCCGCAGCAAATCCAGCCCCTCGCCATCCGGCAATCCCAGATCGAGCACCGCGCAGGCAAAAACTTCGGAAGCCTCCGCATGCGCGCGCGCGTCGCGAATACCGCGCACCCAGGTACAGGCCAACTCATGTCCCGCCAGTGCACGCTGCAAGGCCGCGCCCAGATCGAGATCGTCTTCCACCAGCAGGATATGCATGCTGTCTCCAGTCAGGGAACCACGGAAGCACCCGTTGGCGCAGCCGCTACACGAACCAGGCGCAACACATCGCGAATGGCCGCGATCACCGCATCTGGCGCATCCAGGGGAATCCCGTGCCCGCTGTCGACCCAGCGCACTTCGGCTCCCGGGTATAAACGGGCGAGGTCTCGGCGCTTGGCGTTGGCATCGTCCGCCAGCGCAGTGTGATTTTCCATCGGCCGCAGCGCGGCCAGAATGATGACTGGTTTTGTGGCGGGCGGGGGCAATGCCAGCACGACCGCGCCAGTGGCGTTCACACCCGCCAGTTCGGCCTGTGCCGTATTCGATGCAAGCAGGTTGAAGCCCGCGCGTGCCCACGCTGGCCAGTTTTCCTTCGCACCGGCCCCCTTGAGCTGGTCGGGGTGCGTGGAATCCACCAGCACAAGCGCCGCCAGTTCGTCCGGATAACGCCGGGCATAGAGTTGCATGTACAGCCCGCCGAGCGAATGCCCCACCAGCACATACGGCGGACGCAGGCCGAGATCGCGTAACGCGGTGCGCAGTTCGGCCACGACATGATCGCCGTCGCGCGGCGTCGTGGCCGGCGCGCTGTCGCCGTAGTCCGGCCTGTTATAGGCGAATGCAGTGGTGTCTTTGGCAACCTCGGGAAACACCTTGGCCCACCAGTCCATTGTCCCGCCAAGGCCGTTCTCGAACACGACCACGGGCGTGCCCTGCCCGGACAGCGCGTATTCCACGCGCTGTTCCCCGAGGCGTTCCGTGTGCGCATCTGGCAGGCTGGCGCAACCCTGAATCAACAGCACACACGCAGGGAGTAGAGGGGGTAGCAGGCGTTTCATTCGACGCAGTCCAGTTCTATCCATCCACGCACCCCATGGCGGCATGAAGCTTCA
This sequence comes from uncultured Thiobacillus sp., assembly GCA_964533095.1. Taxonomy (GTDB): domain Bacteria; phylum Pseudomonadota; class Gammaproteobacteria; order Burkholderiales; family Thiobacillaceae; genus Thiobacillus. The sequence continues at coordinate 140,131 of CAZHKS010000006.1, forward strand.
GCCAACGTTCGCGCTCCCTCACATAATCATCGTAGGGCTTGGGATCGTTTCCGCACCTTGAGCGCCCGGGGCGTTTCACGCAGTGCTGATTCACGAGCGCATCGTATACGCCGCGCCTGACACCGTCCGCCGTGCATCCAGTCAGCAGCGCCACTGACAAAGCTGGCAACAGCATGAATGACGCATTCATGTCGCAAGACCAACGTTCAGCTTGAGAGCGCGGAGGCAGCAAGCGCAGTTTGCTGACAAAGCGTCCCTCTCGAAGCGCTTGCCAGGCTTGACTTTTGTTGGCTATTCAATTTCCGCCATTGCATTTCAGAAGCTTTTCCGCCCCCTTCGTACACTTGATACGACATGGATTTCTCTGACGGTTTTTGCTCTGATGAAGGGTGAACAATCGCCCCTCTCGTTTTAGACCCTTCATCAATGTTGCCATTGACGCGTTCGCAGTTCGCGCATATTGCGAGAAGAGCGAGCATGGCGCAAAAGGCAATGATTACTGCTACACGCATGTTTCTATCCTCTGCTTGATTGACGGCACCGTTTGACACTACTTAAAGGCGCTTTGGATGATGAAGCCGAAGTGAGGAGACGGGTTGCTAATGACTATCTGCTCCCCCGTTTCCTTCTTGATGACATAGCCGTCAAAGATTGTTTCCTGCCCACCTTGCAGGTTGCCATACACTTTGATTTTTTCATTAATAGAAAGATTCAGCCTCTTGTTGTCCGGCAACTTGGCTCGGACAAAGATAGAGTCGGAATTGTCAGTTAGAGTAAAACCATTTTCTTCCAGGTGGACGACGGTTCCCTCAATAGTGGTTACTGGCGGTAATGCCAAATTCTTGATCGGTGTAGTGCCAGCACACCCACTAACCGTTAAAACGACCACAACCAGTAGAGACAAAAAGCCAGTTCTCATTGCGACTACTCCTTTCGTTGACAAGCCCAACTGGCTTACTTGGTTGCCCGGCGACGCCAGGCCAGCAGTCCCAGCAAACCCAGGCCGGCAGTCAGCTGACCAACCACCGACGGCTCTGGCACCGAGGTCACAGTGGCGTAGCTGAGATTGTCCACGATGAAACCATCCGAGGCCGAGACAAAACGGATTTCGTCGACCAGCCCGGCATAGCCGGACGGCAGCCAGTACAGCGCGGCGGGCTGCGTATCAGCGTCGACGGCGACCGTATGCACCACCGTACCCTGGTACAGCAGGCTGAAGCCGCCCACGCTGCCGTCGCCTCCCCAGTAGTTGTAATACAGGCCTTCGAACACCACCGGGGCAGCGTCGAACGTCAGGCTGCCGCCCCACCCGTGGAACAGATTGTCGCCCAGCGCCCCGGGGTATTGGGTGCGCAACTGGCCTGCAAACTCCCAGCCCGAAAGGCCGCCGTAACCATCCGCCAGATCCCAGGATGCCTGCGCATCCTCGAAATCCACCACCACCTGCGCCGCGAGGGCCGGTTGCGCCATCGCCATCAGAGCCAGTCCCGCCAGCGCCGCCTTACTAAGCTTCGTTATCATGGTTTGCCTTTCTTCATCGAAAAATCTTGCCCACGCTCAGATTCGTCTTGCCGGCGCGCGACGCCGGCTCGCGGCGAAGCTCGCCAGCCCTAGGCCAGAAAGAGCCCGTAGGCATGAGGCTTGCCGTCGCCGGTGCGTACCGCCCATGCGGGGTACTGCGTCCCCGGCCAGTAGCCGCTGGGCTGGAGGGTGCGGAACAGGCTTTCATCGCCGGGATTGGCCGGGCCGTCGACGAGGCCATAGCCGGGTTGTAGCAACCCGCGGGAGTCGACGAATGCCCGACTGCCGGAATCAGGGCAGTGGCGCCGCCAATCTGGCGGCGGTTTGATTCAACGTTGTGGACGAACATGAGAATTCCGTTTGCGTGCCTGTTTTTCGCACTCTAAATCCGGAATTCTTGGGAAATGCTTGGGCTGGCTTTTCACACGCCCCAAACCGTGCGGGAGTAGCGCGGCTTGTCGTTCGCAGCGTCGTCCTTGTGCGGGGAGCGATTAACCCGGGTTAGCTCAGACACCATTATTGATCCAGCGGCAGGTTTGAAACGCATAGTAGACCTCGTTGGCCTTGATGGCCACCGGCCGCTTCGGCCGAGCTCCGGACGGATAGGTGAACTAACCCGAATGGCGGCTCCTGGCCGTTTTCTGCCCTATGAGAATGTTTCTCAACCACTAGACACTTCCGGAAATAACGGCAGGAGCGCAGCCTCATTTCCGCGGGTTAAAAGTTCTTGGAAAAAAGGTAGGGCTCTTTGGCTCCTTGAGCCGATAAAGCTGCGCTGGCCGACTAGGCCCCGTCTTCACTCCATGTGCCTCTTCAACCAGGCCCGCAGACATAACCCGGGTTCTAAAACCGCTCTTATCCACCGGACGGCCAAGCACAACCGAGAACATATGCTGCAATTCACTAAGCGTGAACGTGTCGGGTAGCAGATAAGCTGGCAAAGAAGTGTATTCCGCCTTGCCTCGCAGCCTTGAGATGGCAGTTGCGAGAATGGTGTTGTGATCGAAGGCCAACTTGTGTCCAACCCCCTCCCCCTTGATCGGAAACCAGCCAATGTCGGCTGGATGGCCGTCCGTGTCGAGTTTGGCGACCTTGTATGGCAGCATCGCGAAGTAGACATGGGTTGCTGTCCACCTGCGGGGATCACGAGTTGCACTCCCCCAGCTTCCCAACTGTTCCAGGTAGGGGCTGGCCACTCCGGTCTTCTCCTGCAGTTTGTGCAGTGCACAAGCTTCCAGATCCTTGTCGCGCTCGATATCGACATAGCCTCCAGGCAACGCCCACATATCAGGAAACGGCTCTGAAGTGCTGGTGGGCCGCTTCACCAGAAGCACATGCAGTTGATCCTCGATGACCGTGAAGATCACCACGTCCACCGTGGTGTAGGGACGCGGAAACTCTCTCGACAAACGTGCGTTCTTCGGCATGGCAATTTTTCCCGGTTGTTGGTTGACATTCTAGCAGCTTAGTTCTACTGTACAACTAACTAAGTTGTTATGTACAACTTACTTGAGGAGAAGACCATGTTAGGGATCGCATTCATCAAAGCTCAACCGACAACCTACTTGCTCCAGTACCGTGGCGGCAAGGTCGTGCGTGAAGGCGCCGGGCTGTCTTTCTTCTACTATGGTCCCACCAGCACGGTCTCGGCCGTCCCGGTTGGGAGCCAGGACGAACCATTCATCTTCGAACTGGTGACGCACGACTTCCAGTCGGTGACAGTGCAGGGACAGGTCGCCTACCGGGTGTCCGATCCGCGCAAGGCGGCTTCCATGCTCGACTTTGCCTTGCGTGCCGACGGTCGCACCTATGTGTCCGACGACTACCAGAAGCTACCGGAGCGGGTGTCGTCGATTGCAGAGGTGTTGATACAGCAGGCAGTGAAGAATATGGCGATCAAGGATGCCTTGCGTGCATCGGAGGTCATTGCCACCCAGGTGGCCAGCCAGTTGGGCACCCACCCCGAAGTCGTGGCGCTCGGCCTCGAGGTCTTGGGGGTTTCCGTGCTGGCCATCAAACCCACGCCGGAAACGGCGCGGGCGCTCGAGGCCGAGGCGCGCGAGACCATTCTCCGGACCGCAGATGAGGCGATCTTCTCGCGGCGCAACGCGGCGGTGGAGCAGGAACGCGCCATCCGTGAGAGCGAACTCGATACCGAGGTGGCGGTGGAGCTTAAGAAACGCCTGATCCGCGAGACGCAGATGGAAGCGGAGGCCTCGGTCAAGCAGAAGAGGCACGAACTGGAGCGTGCGGACATGGAATCGAGCATCACGCTGGAAGAGCGCCGCAAGGACCTGGTGGCTGGGCAAACCGAGAACAGCCGTACCCTTGCCGAGGCCGAGGCATACCGCGTTGGCGCCGTCATGAAGGCACTCGAAACGGCCGACCCCCGGACCGTGCAGGCGCTGGCTGCAGTCGGCATGCAGCCGGGACAACTCATCGCCCAGGCCTTCGGCGGCATTGCCGAGCGGGCGGAGCGCATCGGCAGTCTCAACATGTCTCCCGAGTTGCTGCAGTCGTTGCTCGGGTCGCAGCCAGTCGCCGAGGTGGATCGTGGACGCCGCAACTGAGCGCAAGGTGGTACTGGTAACGCGCCGCACCCGCCTTGAAGAGCTGGTGGCGCGTTACCACACCCTTGCACAGGCCAGGTTCTACATCGAGCACCTGGGGGCTGATTTCTCGGACTACGTGCGCGAGCATGAGGTGTATCTGGAAGCCCGGCGCACCACCCTGGCCACATTGGAAACTCGCGGCCGTCACCAGGTCATCGAGCGCAACTTCCTGCCCAATTTCGTATTTGGCGACAGCGACATCGTAGTCGCCCTGGGGCAGGATGGACTGGTTGCCAACACGATGAAATACCTGGATGGCCAGCCGCTTATCGGGGTTAACCCGGAGCCTGCCCGCTTCGACGGCGTCCTACTGCCGTTCCAGCCCATGGATCTTGGCAGGGTGCTGGCCGATGTGGCGAAAGACCGGCGTCAGGCCCAGTCCGTCACCATGGCAGAAGCCGTGCTGAGCGATGGTCAACGGCTGCTGGGGGTGAACGATCTCTTCATCGGGCCACGGACCCACACCTCGGCCCGCTACGAGATCGAACTCGGGGAGCGAAAGGAGAGGCAGTCATCCAGCGGGATCATCGTCTCGACCGGGCTTGGTTCGTCGGCCTGGATGCGCAGCATCGTCACCGGCTCGCTGGCTATCGCTGGCGCCTATGGCTCGAAGGCGGGTGACCCTTATCAGGCCTGGGCCTGGGACGAACGCATGCTGCAATTCGCGGTGCGCGAGCCTTTTCCGAGCCGCACCTCAGATGTGAGCCTGGTGTTTGGCCGGGTAGGCGCAAACGAAAAGCTGACGTTGCGCTCGCTGATGCCGGAAAACGGCGTGATCTTCAGCGACGGGATCGAGGCGGATTATCTCGGGTTCTCTTCCGGGATGGCCGCGAGAATCGGGGTGGCAGACCAGGTGGGCATGCTGGTTCTTTGACTTGTCCTATGAGACGAGTTTGGCAACAAATACGCGACAAGGGGTTATGCGATGATCAAAATATCTGAAGGCGTATTGGACGAGTTCGCGGATGTCGCAACCATCCGAGACAAGCTGGCATTCAGCACCCGCCTTTCAATAGTTATCGAGCGAGAGGTCAAACTGGCACTAAGGAACCGGCAGCGGGAGAAGACCCTTACCGAGGTTTCGATACCCTCCTTTCGAGCCGACCACCGCTGGGAGCCTTCTGCTCTGCAAATCCAGCGGGGGCGCACCCTGATGCTGAGTGAATTCCGCAAGCCGCACAACCTGCCGGTCGCCAATTTCGCATTGCTTGCCGGCCAGTCACGGCAGCAAATATACAAGGACATACAAATGCGCCGCTTGCTCGCGCTGTCGATCGGCACGCGGGAGCAGCGCATCCCTGACTGGCAACTCGACGGGCCCAGTAAGAAACTTACCCAGGCGCTTCTGGAGAAAGCGCAAGATGTCGACGAATGGACACTCTACTATGCGCTGTCGGAACCGTGTGAAGCGCTCTCAAGAAAGGCTCCTGTGGAAGTTGTCAGCGCAGGGAACATGAGAAGGACATTGGACGCACTTCTCGCTCAGCTCGATATCCATAGCTGATCTGGATCTCTGCTGTCGAAAACGTACTGTTTGGCGCATCAGTGCGGTCGGCGGATTACTAATGCGGTTTCTATCGGGCTCGACCGAAGGTGAGCGACGCTTTCAACATCAACAGAGTGGATGTCCGTTGTTCGGCCATTGCAGCCGGTGGCATGCTGCGCCGCCACGGTCAACAATGCACCGTACACCGGCCATCGGCTAGAAATGCCGCTTAATGGCTGTTCGTATGATTGTGATATGAGATTCCCTTGCGTTTCCTCACCCAGGAAAGATTTGGCGGCTGCAATATTGGCTTGATTGACGAATCCAGCAAGGCTCGATTAGAGTGGCTCCACATTACGGCCCACGCAACGCACGCGGGCCGGCCCTGCGGAAGAACAAGACAATCCGAAAGAAACACGCGAAGGGGAGAGGGAACCATGTCGAATGGGCTGCGTTTGTGCGCGCAATGCGTACATGGGGTTGGCCTGCTTGTTTTTTGCTTTTCTCTGACCCCAGCCTCATGTCTACTTGCCCCTAATCGTTGGTCAATGAAGTCATTGACATGGCTTGCGATGCTGTTTGCCTTTGGATTTTCCTGCGCACAAGCCGGGGAAGTACCGGGTTCAAGCATCAACGCAGTTCCTGAAGCCAAGCGCGCCAAGACCATCCTGCAGCAGCCAGAGTCCGGTATGGATCTCGCTGTAGTCAAGCTGACCATCGACAAGATGATCGATCCCTCGATAGACCTCAATGCCAACTTGAAAAAGATCGACAGCATCGTGGCGCAGATTCTGGCGATGGCGGGCAGCAATCCATCCAGCAATACCAAGCTCCTCGCGCTCAAGCGATATATGTACGAAAAGGGACCGTGGAACAACAACGAGCCGTACCAGTATGATTTCGCTGACCCACGGGGCACCCAGATCAAAAACAAGCTGTTGCCCACGTATCTAGCAACAAAAAAGGGAAACTGCGTCAGCATGCCTTTCCTGTTTGTCGTTCTCGGTCAGCGCCTGGGGCTTGATGTCTCCGCATCAACTGCACCGGAGCACTATTTTGTGAAATACACAGACCCTGATATTGGCATCACGTACAACCTCGAAACGACGAGCGGTGCCAACCCGACAAGGGATATGTGGTATCGGCAGGAAATGCCCATGACCGATGAGGCCATCGCCAATGGCATCTATTTGCAGGCACTCACGAAGCGGGAAACAGCTGCGCTCATGGCGACCATTCTGGCTGAGAATTTCGCTGAACGTCGTGAGTCTGAAAAGGTAATTGCCATTGCGGATGCAGTCTTGCCCTTTTATCCAAAGAACATTGGGCTGATCTTGGGCAAGGGCAGCGCCTATTCTCGTCTCATCAAAAGGGATTTCGTAGCCAAGTATCCAAGGCCAGCAGACATTCCAGCGGCAGAGATACCTTACTTCCGCTTCCTCGCAGAGCAGAACAGGCTCTGGTTTGCCAAGGCCGAATCGCTGGGCTGGCAGCAGCCGAGCATGGCGCAAGAGGCGCGCTATCAGGAAAGCGTCAACCGAGCAAAATCGTCACGATAGGGAGAAGAACATGCCTTTCAAAGCTTCAGCCGTCCTATTTCTCGCGCTTGCCTGCTTTTCCACCGCCACCTCGGCCCGATATGTTCAGGCTGATCCGATGGGGTTGGAGGGGGGAATGAATCTGTATGCATATGTCGGGGGGAACCCTATCTCAAACATTGACCCATTCGGGTTGGCTTCTTGCACATTAACGTTTTCGACGGGGCGGTTGGTTTGCGCGCCTGCAAACCCGCAAAACAGCCCTGTTAATATCCCGGCAGCATCCGGTAACAATGGCGGGGGTCGGCAATGTCGGAACAATCCCGCGTGTACGGCAATTCCAAATCGTGGCCCTATTCCGACGGGTTGCTGGCAGTGGACTAACGGTACAACAAGTAAACCAAATGGCCGTGTGTTGGTGCCGTGTCCCGGTACCAATACAAACGTCACTGAAAACCGGACGTTAATCCGTTCTCACAGTTGCGCCAACCCGTTTGGTCCTGGCCTTGGGCCGCAGTTTTGCTCAGAAGGCTGTGTGACTGGCACGGTTCCTGACATTCAGGACCTGAACCGCCTTATCGATGCCGAGCCGGGCAGCACGCTACAGGTGGTGCCATGATGAAAATGCTAGCCATATTCGGTGCCGTCGCACTCATGGGCTGTATGTCATCGACAGCAGCCCAGACCGGGAAAGAGGCAGCCGAGAATGAAATTAGACAGGTGCGCTTTGCCGAACGTGTAATCACCATTGAATTGGCACGAGCCTTGAGTCTTTCGGTTCGTGATGCACGAGAGAAATGCCTTATAGCGTGTCCTGAAACAGGGGCTTTGGAACTTGGTGTCGGCTTGATAGGAGTAAGCCGAAGCAATGTTGCTTCCAACGCACTCGTCAATTTATTGGGGCTTCGTTTAGATGGTGCAGGTTCTGAAGAACTGAATTGCCAGATTCTCGTTCGTGGCACTGCGCTGTCTCCTCGGTTGGAGCGTTTGCCAGTAAGACAGGTTCTTGAGCACTGCCAATCGACCTTTTGGGAACTGAGAAAGCGAGAGCTTATGAATGTATCTGATGTAAAGGTTGAACAGGTGTGTCGCTCAGTGGCTGAAATTCGCAGTGTTCGAGATGAGTTGCTTAAGGCGGTTAAATCGAAAGTGACATGCGAGCAATGACGGGTTGCTTTTTACCGAGCAAACCTCCCCCACCCGCCTTCCGGCGGGCAGCTGCTACTTCCGCGTAAGTAAGAGTGGCCATTGAAGAAAAATTGTGCGCCATTTAATTATTTTCGCTCTTTCGATCGTTAGTTTGGCCGCCTGTGCCCACGCAACCGAGAAGCTCTGCACGCAGGAAGAGGCCATCCAAGCAGAAACCGAATCCTCAACGCTACGGGACTGGGACAGCGTATATCAAGCCTTCAGGCGCTTCGCCCATTGTGATGATGGTGCAATCAGTGAGGGTTACAGCGATTCCATCGCCCGCCTCCTTACGCGAAATTGGGACGACATTGGAAGGGCAGGCGCCCTCACCGCGAACGACAAGGAATTCGAGCGTTTCATCTTGCGCCATATCGATGAACTCATGTCGCCTGTTCAAGCGAAAGCGATCGAAGAAAATGCACGTATCCATTGCCCGCCAAACGTCGAGAGCCTGTGCAAACGAATTGAATCGCGGCTATAAGACCCAAGTTGTTGTCGATGCTGACCTTTACACAGTTGGCGCGGGTGCCAGCTGGACAAAGGCAGCCGCGAATTTCACTGACGATTTCAACTATGTAAATCCTTACGTATTTGATGGGGTCGCCTTCAACGTATCCGCTGGGGCAGCTGCCGGATTCGGAACAGGATTCGACCTTACGATTCTGGGCGGTGCAAGCTCCCCTGGGGCGTGGAGTGCTCAGAGTGGTACAGGGGCTTGGGTTGGGGTTGGCGGCGGTCGATCGAAAGTCATTTCAACCAAATCTATCCCATGTTCATGCCCATCAAAGTAATTATTAGCCTGGCCCCGATATATGAGTGACTCAAGTAACGCAACAATTCCTATGCAAATACGATGGAACCGGCTGCTGAAAATAAATTTGGCGGTGGCGACTTTTATTTTGTTAGCAAATGGCTCCGCATTACTTTTGGGGCTTTCTGGCAAAGCGCCCGGTGTACTTGCAAATCTCTTAGAAGTAGTTCTTATTCTTGCCGTGGCAGTGGGCATAGTAGTTACAGCCATACTTGCCCTCACCAAACCTGAGTATCGCCAGAGGATTCTGGCCTTTCACGCAATCTCACTTGCCCTTGGCACTATAGCGTTGTTGATATGGGGACTTGGCTTAACTGTGGGGTTTACAGCTTCAACCTCAAAGGTAACCTGGTCAGTGGGATGGCTGACGGCGTTCGCATCCTACTCAGCATATCTAGTAAGTCAGACCATCATGGTATCTGCCCACAACAGATCGATAGCCATTAAATACGCTTACCTTTGGGTTGGCATGATTGCTTTTGCTGTCGACATATTCATATTTTCTCGGCTTGCTTCGTCGATTGGTGGCTTCTGATTGAACTGCGATATAAAGCAATCTTGTCAGAATGCTGCCGGCCTGGACTCGGGAACACAATCAGACTCCCATCAACAACGAAGGAGTCTGACATGGAAATCAATCAAACTCGGGAACCATGGAACAAAGGCAAGCTGGTCGGCCAAAAACCGCCACTCAAGCCCAAGGACGTCTGGGCAATCCGAATCCACCTCCAAAATGAACAGCGTGTTCGCGACCTAGCCATGTTCAATCTGGCAATCGACAGCAAGTTGCGTGGCTGCGATCTTGTAAATCTACACGTTCGGGACGTGACGCATGGCAACCAGATATTGCCTCGAGCGATGGTTGTGCAGCGAAAAACCCAACGCCCGGTCCAGTTCGAACTGACCGAGCCGACAAGGTCTGCCGTATTGGCATGGATCGATATAGCGAATTTGAGGCCAGAGCACTATCTATTCCCCAGTCGCCTGGCGAAATCGCCCCATGTCTCTACTCGCCAGTACGCCCGCATCGTGCATCAGTGGGTTGCAGCCATTGGGCTTGATTCGACGGTCTATGGCACGCACACCATGCGGCGGACTAAGGCAACACTGATTTACAAACGAACCAAGAACCTAAGAGCCGTCCAACTCTTGCTCGGCCATACGAAGTTGGAGAGCACTGTTCGATACCTTGGGGTTGAGGTCGATGACGCGTTGGAGATATCGGAACAGACTGAAATTTAGCATCAGGATGCGTCGGCCACACGCAAGACACCTTGATGACCTCAGTGTGGCCGTCTTCCGGTTTCAGCGGCCTCTAGTCAATGGCCGGTGTGCGGTGCATTGTTGACCGTGGCGGCGCAGCATGCCACCGGCCGCAAAGGCCGAGCATCGGCCATCGGGTTAATTGGCCTAAATGATCTGCGCCACCCATGGGTATCGAGATAAAGCAACAGCCGTCACCCGGAGGCTGCGTTAAGGCAACTCGATGTCTCTACTTGACTCAGTCCTTGGGAAAGTTTTCGGGAGTGCTGCGGCCGACCCTGCTGAAATCCCGCATTTTGTGCAACTATAGTAGCGCAATTCATTGTTTTTTAAGGACAATTCTTCATTTCCCTCCTCTTTCGTGCATAGTGACGTGCTTATGAAGAGGGAGAGGAAATGCAGAAACTCTGGAAGGTAGTCGGCCGGCACAAGTCGCCTCGCATCCACATACTGTCCGACGTCCATCTCGAAACTGGGCCGTACGAGATTCCAGAAGGTCTGGAGTTCGACATTCTGATCGCCGCAGGCGACATCGGCCCAATCGAGCACGCGGTCAAGTGGCTAGCGTCGATCGGGAAGCCTGTCGTGTACGTGCTCGGCAACCACGAGTGCTGGCAACACGACTTCGGCGACGCACTGGCACTCGCTAAGGAAGCAGCCAAGGGGACGAAAGTGAGGGTTCTCGAAAGAGAGGCGGTCGTGATTCAGGGCGTGCGTTTCCTCGGCGCAACGCTGTGGACCGACTTCGGCGACTGGAATCCCGGCCTCGTCGAAACTGCTGTCTGGTACATGCGGGACTACAGCCAGATCACTGCGCACCAGTGGTACGAAGTCAAAGCCATGGGCGAGTCTTGGGGCCTTCATGTTGCTTGCAATTAAAGTCTATCGGAAAGACAGGAAGAAATTACTGATGTTCTGATTTCGATTGTTCAGCTCAGCGTCACCGCTCAAGTACGGAGCGGGGGAAGAACGCAAGCAGACGTCGGCGATGCATTGTTGCGTGGACTCGATCACTAGCGGTGCCACTACAACACGAATCGCTGGGGCACCATCTGATTCACGCCGATGCCGGTGGAGGCATTAGATCCACGTAGCAGCGTGCTTACAGCTCTTCCTATTTCTGATGTGTTGGCAACAGTTCCGCGCATCCGATCACGATAAAACCGCATCACTGCACCTGCAATGACATCTGCTACCTGAATGCCAACGGATTCATGGGATGCCGCGAAGACGAGTGACGCGCTTTTGTTGAACAGGTAGTTGGAGTGAGGTGTGAATGGTTCGATTTTCTGGTCTTTGATAGATTCAGCAGCGTGCTTGGCTTTGCGAAGAATATCTTCTAACTCTAATTGTTGGTCATGGACAAGTCGTACACCCTCCAGCCTCCCTCCGCGAAACAAATTGATCCTTGCATAGATGTTCGTAAACGATGAGAGATTGGGAAGCATCCAAACCTGCTTATTACGCTTGTTCAGATCAGGTGAAGGAAGAAACCGGAGGTGGGCGTCGGGATTGTCCAATCGCATTGCTCCATACTTTGCTAGGGAATCAATGATCATGTCGTGCATGCAGTCACGTATGATCTGGTAATCAGGCGTGGCAGACTGTCCAGCGGAAAACAAAAGCTGGCTTCCGAATGCGCTCATCAGCGCGTGATCGGAAGGCTCCATGCAGGCAGCGACGAACCGATCCAAAACATGATCAGAAATCTCGTCGTATAAGAAATCAACTAGATGAGTTTTAATGAAGTGAAGCTTCGGGCCATCTTGGTACCCCATCACCGCCGGAAGTAGCTGGCTGTTGACGATATGACAGCACACGAAGTACCTCTTGTCGACCACCTCGATGAAGAAAGGTAGCTTCGTCTCAGATACATAGGTCAGTAGATCGGCAATGAAAGCTGGGCGACTCTGAAGCGATTTTGCCTTCAATTCACCCTCCGGTATCCGGTGTGTAATCCTCATGCCTTCGATATGCTGGACGAACTCCGCCAGATCCTCGATACCGAGGGCAGCCAGAACGAAGTAGGGTTGGTCTACGAAATCGTAGGCGGTTCCTGAGTTCACAGCATCGCCGCTGTGGCCGCTTTCGTCGATGAAGAATGAAATACTCATTACAAAGTGAGTGCGATGGAAAGGGTTCCTCCTGGTTCATCGAGATCAACTACCTTGCATAGGTAATCGCCATGGAGATAAGCAACGCGGTGGCCCACGGCAAGGCATCCGTCCAGCCAGGTAGACAGTTCCTGGTCCGTACGGCTATCGGTAGAGGTGGTGGGGCCGGCCGACTGCGGCGCTGCATGGGTGGTGTATGGCATGGCGCTTCTTTTTCTTGTTGTCCAGCACTGTCGAGTTGGGGTGCCCAGAATTTTTGGGCAGAATTGCTCATTTCAAGAGAATAACCATAAAAATGGTGTGTCTGCGACGGCCAACGTAGATATGCATGAATCAAGCAACAGCAGAAGAGCATTCCGAGGCCATCCTTACGAAGCGACCAACTGTCGGGGGGGCATAGATGCAAATCCACAATCGTCATAAGTTTAGAGCTTCAAGCGCGTTGGGCATTATCATCGTCGCTTCTCTCGCATGCGCCACGACGTCCTCTTATGCAAGAGACTGCACTGCCTCTGAAAGAGAGACCGCAGACAAGGTCTTGTGGCTGAACAAGCGGGATAAGGATGCGGCGGTTAGCAAGCACCTTCCTTGGGGCCTTCCAGAGTCAACTGTCGCCACAGGTCCAGAAGAACTTCTGATACAGCGCGATTACGTAAATAACTATGACGATGAACTTCTCATCCCTATCTGGACCGCGCACCGACTAGATGCGAAGGGCCTTGAGAAAGTAAGCAGGGTGGATTGCTTCAGGCGAGATCCCAGGATAGGCAAACCAGCGGCGTCTTTGCCAAGTGATTATTCAGAGCCGGTTTTCGACCAAGGACACATTACTCCAAGTGGCGACATGACAAAGGCGCTCAACCCAGTTCTGAACTCTTTCGTGATGTCGAATATGGCGCCTCAGTATTGCCAGTTTAATCGGGGTGTTTGGCAAATCCTCGAATCGATCGTTCGCCTTTGGGCTGCCGATTTCAGTACTGTTTACGTGATTAGTGGAAGCGTGTTCGACTGGGACGGAGATGGCGCTCGCGATGGCACTGCATCTATTCCCAGAATGAAATCAAATAATGGAAAGGCCAGAGTGGCTGTCCCTTCGCATTTTTATAAAATCATTTTCCTACAGGATGCCGAGGGCGATTTTTACAGCTTGTCCATTCTGCTTCCTCATGATCAAACAGATCTGGATGGAGATGATGCGGTCAATTATCTAAATGAGCATGTGGTTCCCATCCATACAATTGAAAAGCTTTCAGGGTTAAGATTTTCCTTCCCGGAAGTCAATGAGGCTGGTTCGCTCTGGGAATACTCTGGAACACCAGCTAGAAGTACGGTTAGCGCTCAATGCCGTGCCACAGCGGGCCATGGCTTCCATTAGACCCTAAACGGATTGTCTCAATGGCTGACCTATCGCGCTTCACAGAGCACTACAAGCCGAGTGGTGAATCTATTGAAGAGCAGCTCAAGAAGCTCGTTCCCAAGAGCCTGGATGACGTCGTGAGAAAGAACCAAGACCAGTTGCGTCTCGCGCTCGCTACCCAGGAAGAACTTGAGACGCTCGCGGCGGACATATCTGCTACCAACGTTCGACACATAATCACCTGTTGGCAGTTTGTTGCCATGCATGCCACAACGAACCGCGGCCCCGTCATGTCTGTGCGGCTGTTTGGGTGGGCTGAGGAGGTGCGTGAGTCGTGGAGTACATCAGACGTCACCGGCGTCGATCTGACCAATGGCCTGGTTCGCACCGCCAACTCGATCTACCGAATTTCCGGGCCTCGCGCGATGGTCGATGAGCTCGACCTACTGCACGTGTGCGCATCATTGCATTCGTGGGGATTGGGGGAGCATTTCGGAGTCCCTCATATTTTCTATTAGGCAAGGATTGTCCTGATGAACCCTGCATATTCCGGACCCGAATTAGCCTGGAATGACATCGGGCGGGTAGCCACCAAACTCCTCGAAGCATTGAAGTGAACATCTTCGCTTGAGCGCGGCGCGGTGAGCGGAATAAGCAAGTTGGTTACGTCACTTATCCCCATTTTGTGTTCGCTTATGCCTCTTCTCATGGTCTTCCGCGCGATGCGTGTTCATGTAAAACGCAAGCGCCACAATGAACATGACGCCGAGTGTAAAGCCGGTCAACGACTCAACCGTCATTTGAATGCCCTTTTCATGTAACTACTTGCAACTACCAGCATAGCCGGAAAAAGCGACCGTCAACGACACGGTCTTCCAGTCAGCATCGTGATGAATTAATCGCTGAATATGTCGCCTGACCTACATGGTGGAGGCATTCTGCTTGCCTTCCCAGCCAAACAGGGTAACGGCAATGTCAACGAGATCGTGTGCTGCCTGCGGCAGGCTGTTCGTCTCACGGCCGCAGATCCCAAACCAGCAATTCTGTTCCGATCACGAATGCCAACGGGAGCGACGCCGACGTACGCAGGCTGCGCGGCGCACCAACAAACCAGAGGCCCGTGCGAACGACGCGCAGTATTGCCGAGACTGGCGAATCAAGAATCCGGACTACTGGAAACACTACCGAGCGAGCCACCCGGAATATGCAGAGCGCAATCGGATTC
>CAZHKS010000007.1:0-132435 GCA_964533095.1 uncultured Thiobacillus sp.
ACTCGAACCCACGACAACAGGAATCACAATCCTGGACTCTACCAACTGAGCTACATCCACCATTGTGCCGCCAGCAAGGCTGACGACGAAAAAACCTGGCCTGCCCGACAGGAATCGAACCTGTAACCCCCAGCTTAGAAGGCTGGTGCTCTATCCAGTTGAGCTACGGGCAGAGACTCACTTCTCGGGCAATAAACGGGGTGGTCGGGGTGAGAGGATTCGAACCTCCGACATCCTGCTCCCAAAGCAGGCGCGCTACCGGGCTGCGCTACACCCCGAAATCCTATCGGCGTCCTGAGTTCCGGGCGCATTTCGGAGAGGCGAGACTATACCTTGGCGAATCGGCCGGGTCAATTTTCGCTTGAGCTACAGGGGGGGTTTCCGGGAAAATCACCCTTTTGCTTCAGGGTTGTTCAGATGAGCGCACGCATTCTCGACGGCAAGGCCATGGCCGACACCATCCTCGCAGTAGTCCACGACAAGGTGGCCGAACGCGAGGTGCAGGGCAAACGCCGTCCCGGCCTGGCGGTGATCCTGGTCGGCGACGATGCCGCCTCGGCGGTGTACGTGCGCAACAAGAAGCGTGCGTGTGAACGGGCCGCCGTCAACAGCGTGTCGCACGACCTGCCCAGCGCGACCACGCAGGCGGAAGTGCTGGTGCTGATCGACACGCTGAACGCCGACCCTGCCATCGACGGCATCCTGGTGCAGCTGCCGCTGCCTGCGCATATCGATGCCGAGACGGTGATCGAGCGCATACGCCCGGACAAGGACGTCGACGGCTTCCACCCCTACAACATCGGCCGCCTGGCGGTGAAGATGCCGACGCTGCGGCCCTCCACCCCGCGCGGCATCATGACGCTGCTGCGCGCCACCGGCGAGGAACTGCGCGGCAAGAATGCGGTGATGGTCGGCGCGTCCAACATCGTCGGCCGGCCGATGAGCCTGGAGCTTTTGCTGGCGGGCTGCACGATTACCGTGTGCCACAGTGCGACGCGCGACCTGGAAAGCTTCGTGCGTTCGGCAGAAATCCTGGTGGTGGGGGTGGGCAAGCCGCGCATGATCCCGGGCGACTGGATACGCGAAGGCGCGATCGTGATCGACGTCGGCATCAACCGCCTGCCCGACGGCAAGCTGGTCGGCGACGTCGATTTCGATTCCGCGGCGGAACGCGCCAGCTGGATCACGCCGGTGCCCGGCGGGGTGGGGCCGATGACCGTGGCGACGCTGCTGGAAAACACGCTCGAAGCCGCGCTGATGCACAATCCCTGAGCGGGTCAGCGCTGGTGCAGCGTCCTTAAATAGGCCACATCGACGAAGGGCTGGCCGAGATCGGGGCCGGCGAGTTGCCGGCAGGGTTCGTCGGGTTCGCCGAGGTCGGACAGCACGACGGCG
Source organism: uncultured Thiobacillus sp. (assembly GCA_964533095.1). GTDB lineage: Bacteria > Pseudomonadota > Gammaproteobacteria > Burkholderiales > Thiobacillaceae > Thiobacillus. The sequence continues at coordinate 1,396 of CAZHKS010000007.1, forward strand.
GCGCCGGTGAAATCGTGGTCCAGCGTGTAGTCGTTCACCGTTACCAGCGTTTTCAGGCCGGCGCCGAGGCTTGCGCGCAAGCCGTTTTCAGAATCCTCGAATGCCAGGCAATCGGCGGCGGCGAGGCCCATTTTCTCCAGCGCGTAGTGATAGATGTCGGGCGCGGGCTTCTTCGCCGGCACGATGTCGCCCGCCGCGATGACCTCGAACCAGTCCTGGGTGCCGGCGCCCAGGCTGTGTTCAAGCAGCACGGTGACGTTTTCCGGCGTGGTGGTGGTGGCGATCGCCAGGCGCAGGCCGGCGGCACGTGCCTCGACCAGCAGGCGCTTGACTCCGGGGCGCATCGGGATGCCGCCCTGCGCGGCCAGCGCGCTGTAATGTCGGGTCTTGGCCTTGTGCAGGTCGGCCACCAGTTCGTCGAAATTCTCCGGTTTCCTATAGTCCGGCCGATAGTGGTCGATATAGTGTTTCATCCGCTCCTTGCCGCCGGTGACGGCGAGCAGCTTGCCGTAGAGGGCGACGTCCCAGTGCCAGTCGAGGCCGGCGTCTGCGAAGGCCTGGTTGAAGGCGGGCCGGTGGCCGTCGCGTTCGGTGTCGGCAAGGGTGCCGTCCACGTCGAAGAGGAGTGCGTGTAGTGTCATGGGTTGCGGCGTTTATGCGATTCTGATATTAAGTCAGGTTGGGCTTGGCCCGGATTAGACCGAAATTTTCAAAGAGAACAGAGAACGAGATGGCTGAAACTTTGATGCGCTTCGAGCCTTACAAGGCCAAAAAGGGCGAAGAATACATGAATGCAAAACAGCTCGCGCATTTTCGCAAAATGCTCGAGGCCTGGAAAGCCGAGCTGTCGCAGGACATCGATACCACCCTGCATTCCATGCAGGACGAACAGACCGTTTTCGCCGACCCCAACGACCGCGCCACCCAGGAATCCGACATGGCGCTGGAATTGCGCAATCGTGACCGCGAGCGCAAGCTGATCAAGAAGATCAACGAAACCATCGCCAAGATCGACAGTGGCGACTACGGCTACTGCGAGTCATGCGGGGTCGAGATCGGGCTGGAGCGCCTGCAGGCGCGTCCGACGGCGACGCTGTGCATCGACTGCAAGACGCTCGAGGAAATCCGCGAGCGCCAGGTCGCCAAGTAATCAGAACGGCGCGCCACGCGAACAAAGAAAAAACCGGCGACGTGGCGGCGCCCCATACCCGACTCACTGCGGAGAGAGCCATGGCAGACATCGACGAATTCGACCGTTATTACAACGGGCTGCTTTACAGCGTGATGCGCTGGGACCAGTTGACGGCATTCTGGCAAAAGGTGGATGCCGAGGCGGGCTGGTACCTCTATGCGGTGGGGCAGGATGTTCCTGTGGAGCCGTCCGCTGCCGACAAGGTGCAGCGGTTCATGCATGAACTGGACGAGTTGCTGCGGCGCGAGCATCACGAGGATTACTGTGCGATCGTCTACGCGGACAATCTGGATGCGCCCAACTTCATCAAGATCTACGATCCCAATCATCTTGGAAGTTCCTGCGGATCGAGCGCGACCAAGTCATCGATTCTTCCAGGCTGGTTGATGAGCCGCACGCCGCCGCGCAAACTCGAGATGCACGGGGTGGTGACAGGCCAGCGAAAACGCTGGTGGCAATCATTTCTTGCCAGTCCGGCATAAAAAAACCGCGCCCGTGAGCGCGGTTTTTTTGCCCTTGAAAGAATTACTTCGCGGGCTCGGCCGGGGCAGCAGCCTCAGCTTTTTTGGCTTTGGCTACGTGCTTCTTGGCATGGTGCTTGGCTTTTGCCTTTTTCGGCGCGGCAGCGGGCTTCTCAGCAGCGGCGGCGGCAGCAGGTGCTGCGGGGGCGGCATCGGCAGCCATGGCGGACAGGCTGAACGTACCGGCAATCGTAGCGGCGACCAGGGAAGACAGCAGTTTGTTCATGAATTTCTCCATATGATCAAGTGAAGGGATATGCGGTCACTGATTGCGACTGCATGGGTGCCACTATGCGGTGCCATGCTTACGCCAAACTTACGAATATCGTCCGGGCCCGGCTTTTTTCCTGTGACGGCCCGCTGGATGAACGGGCGTGCCCGGCCGGGGATTCGGTCGTGAAGGGATTGCCTGGCAACAGGATGGGACAAGGGCGGTAAGACCGCGGCCTGGCGGTAGTTCGCAAAAAAGCCGCGCCCGTGGGCGCGGCTTTTTGGGGCTTCGAAGAATTACTTCGCGGTCTCGGCCGGAGCAGCTTCAACCTTTTTGGCTTTGGCCACGTGCTTCTTGGCGTGGTGCTTGGCTTTTGCCTTTTTCGGCGCGGCAGCGGGCTTCTCAGCAGCGGCGGCGGCAGCAGGTGCTGCGGGGGCGGCATCGGCAGCCATGGCGGACAGGCTGAACGTACCGGCAATCGTAGCGGCGACCAGGGAAGACAGCAGTTTGTTCATGAATTTCTCCATATGATCAAGTGAAGGGATATGCGGTCACTGATTGCGACTGCATGGGTGCCACTATGCGGTGCCATGCTTACGCCAAGCTTACGGATATCGCCCGGGAGCCGAAATTTGCATTCGGGACCGGCTGAAGGCCGAATGGCCCGACTTTGTGTCAGACTTTAATCATGAAGATTCTGCTCGTGGAAGATGATCCGACGCTGGGTGAGGCCGTCATGCTGGCAGTCCGGCACGCGGGCTTCGCGGTCGACTGGAGCCGCGACGGGGTGCAGGCTGAAACCGCGCTGAAGGCATATGCCTACGATGCCGTGCTGCTCGACCTGGGACTGCCGCGGCGCGAAGGTCTGGAGGTGTTGCGCAATGCGCGCAAACGTGGCGCGACCCTGCCGGTGATGGTGCTCACCGCACGCGATACGGTGGAGGACCGGGTGCGTGGCCTGGATGCCGGGGCGGACGATTACCTGCTGAAGCCGTTTGCGCTCGATGAACTGCTGGCGCGGCTGCGGGCTTTGCTGCGGCGGGCACACGGCGTGGCCGATACCCAGATCCGCATGGGCCGCTTTGTGTTTGACAGCGTGAAGCGCCAGGCCAGCGTTGACGAGACGCCGCTGGTGTTATCCGCCCGCGAGGTGGAAGTGCTTGAAATCCTGCTCAGCCATACAGGGCGAGTCACGGCCAAGGAGGCGATTGCCGACCGTCTGACAGGCTGGGATGACGGCGTCGGCGACAATGCGGTGGAGGTCTATATCCATCGCCTGCGGCGCAAGCTCGAGGGTTCCGGCGTGGCGATCCGCACACTGCGTGGCCTGGGCTATCTGCTGGAAGCCGAGCGTTGAGGAACCGAAATCAGACAAGCCTGCGGCGGCAGCTGATCGTCCGCATGCTGTCGATGATGCTGCCGCTGTTCATCCTGCTATGGGTGATCGCCTATTTCTCCAGCCAGTATTTCATCAATGAGGCGTTTGACCGCTCGCTGGCGCGGCGCACGTTCGCGCTGGCCGACCGGGTAGAGGTCATGCAGGGGCAGGTGCAGGTGGATTTGCCGGTTGCCGCACGTGAATTGCTGGTGTTTGACCAGGAGGATCTGCTATTCCACAGCATCACCAACCCGGCGGGGCGGATCGTCGATGGGGAACAGGATATGCCGCGGCTTCCCGTTGACCGGCACGTCAGGCCGGGCCAGTTGATTTTCTACGATGGGGTGAAGGACGGCGACAAGGTCCGGGTGGCCGCGTATGCACTTTCGCTCCAGGGCACCAGCGCAAGTGGAACGGCCCTGGTCCAGGTGGGGGAAACGCTGTCGCGGCGCTCGGCCATGGCCGAGCGTGCCACACTGGCGATCGTCATTCCAATGTTGCTGATGACCCTGACTGCGGCGGTGGCCATCGCCTATGGCGTGGGACAGGGCCTCGAACCGCTGAGCCGGCTGCGCGACCGGCTGTCGGCGCGGCAGGCGTTCGACCTGAGCCCGGTTCCGCTGGAAGGCACGCCTGCCGAATTGCGTCCGTTCCTGGATGAAATCAATTCGCTGCTGCAGCGTCTGTCCGAAGCGGTCGAGTCGCAATCACGTTTTGTCGCGGATGCCGCGCATCAGCTGCGCACGCCCATCGCGGGCATACGCGCCCAGGCCGAGGCGGCGCTGGCGGGCGCACGCCACGAAGATGCGCAACATGCGCTGGCACGGATTGCCCAGTCGACGCAGACCATGGGCGATCTGGTTCAGAAGCTGCTTGTCCTGGCGCGTGTCGACGCGGCAGAAAACACCCTGCGCCTGAGCCGGCTGGACGGCGTGGAGGTGGTGCGTGACGTTGCGCGGGAGTGGGTGCCGCAGGCGCTGGCAAAGGGGGTGGAAATCGGTTTCGACACGCAGGACAGCGAGGCCTGGGTGATGGGCGATGCGCAACTGCTGCGGGAGATGCTTGCCAACCTGATCGACAATGCCCTGCGTTATGGCGGCACGCGCATCATGCTGACGGTCCGCCGTTCCGGGCCGGGTGTGACCTGGCAGGTGGCAGACAACGGCCCGGGCATCCCGGAGTCGCAGCGTGCCGCAGTATTTTCGCCATTCCACCGGCTGTCGGGCAGTGTGGATGGGGCCGGACTTGGTTTGACCATCGTCCAGCGCATCGCACATTTGCACGATGCGAAGGTACGCCTGGAAACGGGTGAAGGCGGCGTCGGCCTCGTCGTGAACGTCACCTTTCCGCCGGCGCCGGAATAAAAAAACCGCGCCCGAAAGCGCGGTTTTTATGGGGTCGAGCCGATTGGTCAGCCAGTGGTTTCCGGCGTTTCGCTGTCGCTGGCAGCCGGTGCGGGCGCATCCAGCAGCGCCTTCATCGACAGGCGCAGGCGGCCTTTCTCGTCGGCCTCCAGGATCTTCACCTTCACGACCTGGCCTTCCTTCAGGTAGTCGCCGATGGTGTTGACGCGCTCGTGGGCGATCTGCGAGATGTGCAGCAGGCCGTCGCGGCCCGGCAGCACGTTGACGATCGCGCCGAAGTCCAGCAGCTTGATGACCGGGCCTTCATAGACCTTGCCGACTTCGACCTCGGCGGTGATTTCCTCGATGCGCTTCTTGGCCAGTTCGCCGGCTTCCATGCTGGTACAGGCGATCTTCACGCTGCCGTCTTCCTGGATGTCGATCTGCGTGCCGGTTTCCTCGGTCAGCGCGCGGATGACGGCGCCGCCCTTGCCGATGACGTCGCGGATCTTTTCCGGGTTGATCTTCATCGCGATGATGCGCGGCGCGTAGGCCGACATCTCGTGCGTCTCGGAGACCGATGCCTTCATGATGCCGAGGATGTGCAGGCGGCCTTCCTTCGCCTGCGACAGCGCGGCCTGCATGATCTCCTTGGTGATGCCGGTGATCTTGATGTCCATCTGCAGCGCGGTCACGCCCTTTTCGGTTCCCGCGACCTTGAAGTCCATGTCGCCGAGGTGATCCTCGTCGCCGAGAATGTCGGTCAGAACGGCGAAGCGGTTGCCTTCCTTGATCAGGCCCATGGCGATGCCGGCGACCTGCGCCTTCAGCGGGGCGCCTGCGTCCATCAGCGACAGGCAGCCGCCGCACACCGAGGCCATCGACGACGAGCCGTTGGATTCGGTGATCTCGGACACCACGCGCATGGTGTAGCCGAATTCTTCCTTGGTCGGCAGCACCGCCAGCAGCGCGCGCTTGGCGAGACGGCCGTGGCCGATTTCGCGACGCTTGGGCGAGCCCACGCGGCCGGTTTCTCCGGTGGCGTAGGGGGGCATGTTGTAGTGCAGCATGAAGCGGTCGGAATAGGAGCCTTCCAGCGCATCGATGGTCTGCTCGTCACGCCCGGTGCCGAGCGTGGTGACGACCAGCGCCTGGGTTTCGCCGCGTGTGAACAGGGCGGAACCGTGGGCGCGCGGCAGCACGCCGGTGCGGATGGTGATCGGGCGCACGGTGCGGGTGTCGCGGCCGTCGATGCGCGGCTGGCCGGACAGGATGCGGTTGCGCACGACGCTGGCTTCCAGGCGGTGGAACGCGTCCTTGACGTGGTTGGCAGCGACGGTGTCCATGTCGGCGGTGATCAGTTCGGCGAAGGCCTTGCTGCGCACCTCGTCAACGGCGGTCATGCGGGCCTGCTTCTGCTTGATGTTGTAGGCGGCTTGCAGGCCGTCTTCGGCCAGCGCCTTGAGGCGTTCCACCATCGCCGTATCTTCGGCGAGCGGCTGCCAGTCCCAGGCGTCGGCGCCGGCTTCGTCGGCCAGCTCGTTGATCGCGTTGATCGCGGCCTGCATCTGGGTGTGGCCGAACACGACCGCGCCCAGCATGATGTCTTCGGGCAGTTCCATGGCTTCGGACTCGACCATCAGCACGGCGGTCTCGGTGCCGGCGACGACCAGGTCGAGCGCCGAGTTCTTCAACTCGGAGTGGGTCGGGTTGAGCACGTATTCGCCGTTGATGAAGCCGACGCGCGCCGCGCCCACCGGGCCGTCGAACGGCAGGCCGGACAGGGACAGCGCGGCCGAGGCACCGATCAGCGCGGGAATGTCGGCGCTGACTTCTGGGTTGGACGACATCACGGTGGCGATGATCTGCACTTCGTTGAAGAAGCCTTCGGGGAAGAGCGGGCGGATCGGGCGGTCGATCAGGCGCGAGATCAGCGTTTCGCCTTCGGACGGGCGGCTTTCGCGCTTGAGAAAGCCGCCGGGAATGCGGCCGGCCGCGTAGGTTTTTTCCTGATAGTCGACGGTCAGCGGAAAGAAATCCTGTCCCGGCTTGACTTCGTTCTTGGCGACGACGGTGACCAGTACCACGGTATCGTCAACGTTGACGATCACGGCGCCGGAGGCCTGGCGGGCGATTTCGCCGGTTTCCAGCGTGACCTGGTGGCGGCCGTAGGTGAAAGTTTTCTTGATAGCGCTCACACGAGTTCCTTTCAAAGCAAAAACGCCCCGCAGAAGCGGGGCGTGCGAAATTCAGGGGGCAAGACGCCCCATCCACTGTGCCGGTGCAGCAGGGTTCCGGGTCATCACAGTGGCCCTGGTGGGATTACTTGCGCAGACCGAGACGATCGATCAGGGTCTTGTAGCCTTCGAGGTTGGTGCGCTTCAGGTAGTCGAGCAGCTTGCGGCGGCGGCTCACCATCTTCAGCAGACCACGACGCGAGTGGTGATCCTTCATGTTGGCCTTGAAGTGGCCGGTCAGGTCGTTGATGCGGGCCGTCAGCAGGGCAACCTGCACTTCGGGCGAGCCGGTGTCGGCGGCGGCGCGTTGGTAATTCTGTACGATTTCAGCTTTTTGAGCGACGGTAACAGCCATGGTGTACTCCTTCTAAATCGCGTGGCCTGCGGCTGTGCGGGACACGTTCGGGGGAAACCGCATATTTTACGCGGAAAGGGGTGGGCGACTCAAGTCTGTTGTGTGGCGACCAGGCGGTGAGGGACCAGATGGCCGGCGTCTGTCTGGGCCAGACCGAGAAAGCGGTTTGCGGCCGTATAGAGGCGCACCAGTCCGGCGTGTTGGGTCGGATGCGCAATGCTGCGCCCTTGGCACATGGCCGTCGTCTCGGCTTCGTCAAGTTGCAGGGCCGGCAGATGGGTCACCAGACAGTCTGCTGGCTGCAGGAGGGCGGCACGCTGGCTGGCATCGAGTGTTTCCAGGTTGGCCAGCGCGTGGGCCTGATCAAGGCTGAATCCGCCTGCCGCGGTGCGCGTCAGCGCGGTAAGGTGGGCGCCGCAGCCGAGTGCGGCGCCTATATCCTGTGCCAGGGTGCGGATATAGGTACCCGCCGTGCATTGCACATCCAGCACCACGCGCGGCGGGGCGCATTCAATCATCTCCAGCGTACGGATCGTGACCTTGCGCGGCGGGCGTTCGATTTCGATCCCGGCGCGGGCATATTCGTAAAGCGGGCGCCCCTGATGTTTGAGCGCCGAGTGCATGGGCGGGATCTGCTCGATTTCGCCCATGAAGCGCGGCAGCACAGCGGCAATGTCGTCACGGCTGGCCGCTACCTCACGGGTGTCGAGTACCTCGCCTTCCGGGTCGCCGGTCGTGGTGGTGACGCCGAGTTGCAGCACGGCGCGATAGCGCTTGTCCGCATCGAGCAGGTAGGCCGAGAATTTGGTCGCCTCGCCGAAGCACAAGGGCAGCAGCCCGTCGGCGAAGGGGTCGAGGGTGCCGGTGTGCCCCGCCTTTCTGGCGTTGAGCAGCCACTTGGCCTTTTGCAGCGCGGCGTTGGAGGTGATGCCGACCGGCTTGTCCAGCAGCAGCACGCCATCGACGATCTGGCGGGCGGGCTTCACTCGTCTTTCGGGTGTTTGGCGTCTTCGGCGACAGCCGATTCGATCAGGTGGGTGAGCTCGATGCCGCGCTCGACCGAGCGGTCGTACACGAAGGTCAGCTTGGGCACCACGCGCAGCTGCATGCGGTGCGACAGCTGCGAACGCAAAAAGCCGCTGGCACGCTGCAGGCCCTGCAGGCAGGCAGCATGCTCGGGCTCGCCGCCCAGCGTGGTGAAATAGACCTTGGCGAACTCCATGTCGCGGTTGACCTCCACCTCGGTGATGGTCAGCATGCCGACGCGCGGATCCTTCACTTCCTGCCGGATCAGTTCCGGCAGTTCGCGCTGGATCTGGTCGGCGACGCGGCGGGCACGGGGAAAATCCTTCGGCATCAGAGACTGCGAGCCACTTCCACGACTTCAAACACTTCCAGCTGGTCGCCCACCTGGATGTCGTTGAAGTTCTTGAGCGAAAGACCGCATTCGAAGTTGGCCTTGACTTCCTTGACGTCGTCCTTGAAGCGCTTGAGCGAATCGAGTTCGCCCTGGTGGATCACCACGTTGTTGCGCAGCACGCGCACGCCGGCATTGCGCTTGACCACGCCATCCAGCACGTAGCAGCCGGCAATGGTGCCGACCTTGGAGATGACGAAGACCTGCCGGATTTCCACGGTGCCGATGACGCTTTCCTTCTTCTCGGGCGCCAGCATGCCGGACAGGGCCGATTTCACCTCGTCCACCGCTTCGTAGATGATGTTGTAGTAGCGGATGTCCACGCCGCTGGATTCGGCCAGCTTGCGTGCCGTTGCATCGGCGCGCACGTTGAAGCCGATCAGCACCGCCTTGGAGGCGAGCGCGAGGTTGACGTCGGATTCGGTGATGGCGCCCACGCCGCTGTGGATGATGTTGACCTTGACCTCGTCGGTCGACAGTTTGCCCAGCGCATGCGCCAGACCTTCGTAGGAGCCCTGGGTGTCGGACTTGAGGATGATGGGCAGATGCTGGACCTCGCCCTGGCCCATCTGTTCGAACATCGATTCCAGCTTGGCGGCCTGCTTTTTCGCCAGCTGCACGTCGCGGAACTTGCCCTGGCGGAACAGCGCGATCTCGCGAGCCTTGCGCTCGTCCGGCAGCACCATCATGTCCTCGCCGGCCTGCGGCACGTCGGACAGGCCCTGGATCTCGACCGGGATAGAAGGCCCTGCTTCGCTGACGACCTTGCCTGCTTCGTCGAGCATGGCCCGCACACGGCCGAATACCTGGCCGGCCAGCACCATGTCGCCGCGGCGCAGGGTGCCGGATTGCACCAGCAGCGTGGCGACCGGGCCCTTGCCCTTGTCGAGGCGGGCTTCGATGACGATGCCCCGGGCCGGGCCGTCGGCCGCCGCCTGCAGTTCGAGTACTTCGGCCTGCAGCAGGATCGCGTCGAGCAGGCCGTCGATGTTGGTATTGGCCTTGGCCGACACTTCGACGAACTGGGTATCACCGCCCCATTCCTCGGGGGTGACGCCCTGCGCGACGAGTTCCTGGCGGATGCGTTCCGGGTTGGCCTCGGGCTTGTCGATCTTGTTCACCGCCACCACCAGCGGCACGTTGGCGGCCTTGGCGTGGTGGATCGCCTCGATGGTCTGCGGCATGACGCCGTCGTCCGCCGCCACCACCAGCACCACGATGTCGGTCGCCTTCGCGCCGCGCGCCCGCATGGCGGTAAACGCTTCGTGACCCGGCGTATCGAGGAAGGTGATGACGCCTTTTTCGGTTTCGACGTGGTAGGCGCCGATGTGCTGGGTGATGCCGCCGGCTTCGCCGCTGGCCACCCGGGTGCGGCGGATGGTGTCGAGCAGCGAGGTCTTGCCGTGGTCGACGTGGCCCATCACCGTGACGACCGGCGGGCGGGCGTGCAGTTCGGCTTCACCCGTCTCGCCGGTGTCGATCAGGAAGGCTTCCGGCGTATCGAGCGCGGCCGGTTTTCCGATGTGGCCCATTTCCTCGACCACGATGATCGCCGTTTCCTGGTCGAGCACCTGGTTGATCGTCACCATGCTGCCGAGCTTCATCAATGCCTTGATGACCTCGGCCGCCTTCACCGACATCTTGTGGGCAAGCTCGGCGACGGTAATCGTTTCGGGCACCAGCACTTCGCGCACGATCGGCTCGGTCGGGGCAACGAAGGTGGTTTCTTCATGGCCGGACTTGGACTTGCCCTTGCGGCCGCGCCAGCCTGCATCAGGTGCTGCACCGCCACGGGTCTTGAGTCCGCCCTTGCGGCGGGCGGCTTCGTCTTTCCAGGTTCCGCCGGCCTTCTTGTCCGGCCCCTTGGCGCCCTTGGCTGCGCCGGGCTTGTCCGGCTTGTGCAGCGTTTTTTCCGTCGGGGTGGCGGGCGCGGAGGGCGCGGCAGCTTTCTGTGCTTCGGCCAGTTTGGCTGCTTCGCGTGCGGCTTCTGCCTGCTTGCGCAGCGCCTCGCGCTCGGCGCGGGCCCTGGCGTCGGCAGCCTGGCGTTCCTGTAGCGCCTGGTGGCGGCGTGTTTCTTCTTCGCGCGCCTTGATTTCCGCTTCGTTGAGGATCGAGGCTTTCTTGATGCGGGTGGTTTTCTTCACTGCAGGTGCGGGCTTTGCCGCGGGTTCCGCGGCGGCCTCGATGGCCGCCTCGGCGGGTGCAGGCGGTGCAGCTTCGACGACGGGCTCGGGGGCGGCAGGTTCGGCCGCGACAGGCTCGACATCGACGGGCGCAGGTGGCGCTGCTTCGACGACGGGCTCAGGAGCGGGGGCGGGTGCTTCGACCTTGCGTTCGGCCACAGGCTCGACCGGTGCCTCGACCTGCGGAGCAGGCGGCGGGGCTTCTGCTGTCGGCGGAGCTTCCGCCGCCAGTGCGGCGGCATCGCGCTTGACATAGGTGCGCGACTTGCGTGTTTCCACCGTGATGGTGCGCGATTTGCCGGTGCTGTCGGTCTTGCGGATCTCACCGGTCTGCTTGCGCGTGATGGTGATCTTGGTCTTGCCGGTCTCGCTCCCGCCGCCACCGTGCATCTTGCGCAGGTAGTCGAGCAGGTGTGCCTTGTCCGCCTCGGTGACGGCGTCGACCACATCGTTTTTATTGACGCCCGCCGCCTTCAGCTGTTCCAACAACAGCTGAGGCGGCAGCTTCAGTTCCTGGGCAAATTGTTCAACGTTCATGCAGTCCTCTTAGCCTTGGGCGAACCAGGGCGCGCGTGCGGCCATGATCAATTGTTTGGCACGTTCGGCATCCATGGCGGCCATTTCGGTCAGCTCATCGACGGCCAGCTCGGCCAGGTCCTCAGTGGTGTGGACGCCCTTGCTGGCGAGCGTGCGTGCGGTTTCGGCATCCATGCCTTCGAGCGACAGCAGGTCGCCCGCGGAGGCCTCGACCTGTTCCTCGCCGACGATGGCGGCGGTCAGCAGGGCGTTGCGGGCACGGTTGCGCAGTTCGTTGACCAGGTCTTCGTCGAAGGCCTCGATCTCGAGCATCTCGTTCAGCGGGACGTAGGCGACTTCCTCCAGCGTGGAGAAACCCTCGTCGACCAGTATCTGGGCGACTTCCTCGTCCACATCGAGTTTCTCGATGAAGAGCGCGAGCGTCTTGCCGCTTTCGGCCGAATGCTTTTCGTCCGCCGTTTCGCGCGACATGATGTTGAGTTCCCAGCCGGTCAGCTCGGATGCCAGGCGCACGTTCTGGCCGCCACGACCGATGGCCATCGCCAGTTGTTCCTCGTCGACCACCACGTCCATGCTGTGCTTGTCTTCGTCCACCACGATGGAGCTGACTTCGGCGGGTGCCAGGGCGTTGATGACGTACTGTGCGGGGTCGGCCGACCAGTGGATGATGTCGACGCGCTCGCCGGCCAGCTCGTTGGTCACCGAGGTGACGCGCGAGCCGCGCAGGCCGATGCAGGTGCCGATCGGGTCGATGCGCGGATCGTGCGACACCACCGCGATCTTGGCGCGCAGGCCGGGGTCGCGTGCGGCCGCCTTGATCTCGAGCAGGCCTTCCTCGATTTCCGGCACTTCCAGTTCGAACAGCTTCATGATGAATTCGGGCGCGGTGCGCGACAGCACCACCTGCGGACCGCGGGCGCCGCGGTCGATGCGCAGCAGGTAGGCGCGCACGCGGTCGCCGACACGCAGGTTCTCGCGCGGGATCATCTGGTCGCGATGCAGGAAGCCCTCGACACGTCCGGATTCGATGATGGCGTTGCCGCGGTCGATGCGCTTCACCACGCCGTTGACCAGGTGCTCCTTGCGGGCGAGGAAGTCGCTGATGATCTGTTCGCGCTCGGCGTCGCGGATCTTTTGCAGGATGACCTGCTTGGCGGCCTGGGCGCCGATGCGTCCGAATTCGACGTTTTCCAGCGGTTCTTCGATGTAGTCGCCGATTTCGATGTCGGGAATCTTGTCCTGGGCATCGATCAGCAGGATCTGGTAGCCCTCGGACTCCAGTTCGGCTTCGGTCACCACCTGCCAGCGGCGGAAGGATTCGTAGTCGCCGGTCTCGCGGTCGATCGATACGCGCACGTCCGACTCTTCCTTGAAACGCTTCTTGGTGGCGGAGGCGAGCGCCTGCTCCAGGGCTTCGAACACCACCTCTTTGTCCACGTTCTTTTCGCGTGCCAGCGCATCGGCCAGCATCAACATTTCACGGCTCATATTCCCTCCAGCCTGCCTTGCCTAAACCATGGGTTTCAGACGGGCAGCATCCACATTTCTCAAGTCGACCGACACTTCCGTGCCGTCGACGATCAACTTCACCATCTCGCCATCCAGACCGACCAGCTGGCCGCTCAGGCGGCGCCGGTTGTCCATCGGCACGCGCAGCTTCAGCGTCACCGGTTCGCCGGCGAAGCGTGCATAGTCCTGCGGCTTGACCAGCGGCCGGTCGAGACCGGGTGAGGACACCTCCAGCCTGTCGTAGTCGATGTTCTCGACGGTGAACAGATGGGTCAGGTGATTGCTCACCGCGACACAGTCGTCAATCGTGATGCCGCCCTGCTTGTCGATGAAGATACGGATCAGCCCGCGTCCGGCGCGCTCCAGCATCACCAGCTCGTAACCGAGTCCGGCAAGCACAGGCTCCAGGCGGGTGGGCAGATCCATCATCGAAAATCCATTGTCGTGCTGCTCAGCGCCCCGACCAGGACGCCGCGCAGCACAAATAAAAAATGGGCGAACCGCCCATCGTGTTAATAATAAAGCGCAAGAATTATACCACTCGGGCCGGTGAACTGGAAGGTGGTGCCCGGAACCGGGATCGAACCGGTACGCCATCGCTGGCGAGGGATTTTAAGTCCCTTGTGTCTACCAATTTCACCATCCGGGCAAAGCGGACGGCTGACCCTGAATCTGGAGGCGCGAGCCGGAGTCGAACCGACCTACACGGATTTGCAATCCGGTGCATAACCGCTTTGCTATCGCGCCGTCGCGGTAAAACGCTTAAACGAAAAGGGGAAAACGTCCGGGCTGCGCCATCTGTTTTCCCCAGAATTCTGGAGCGGGAAAGGAGGTTCGAACTCCCGACCTCAACCTTGGCAAGGTTGCGCTCTACCAGCTGAGCTATTCCCGCGTTGAAGGCTGCGCATTATGGAGATTTCGTTTTTTTCTGTCAACACCTCAGGGTGAAGATTTTTGCAGGGCGCGCGCGGCCATCACGAGGTAATACGCCATCGAAATCAGGGTGAGCAGGGCGGCCACCCAGATCAGCAGCGTACCGATACTGGCAATGGGCAGACCGGCGAACGGAGTGAAATACAGCAGCAGCACGATGGCGACCATCTGGGCCGTGGTCTTCAGCTTGCCGACGAAGGACACCGCCACGCTGGCCGACTTGCCCGCCTTGGCCATCCACTCGCGCAGGGCGGAAATGGTGATTTCCCGGCCGATGATGATGAGGCCGATCAGCGGCGCCACGCGGCCGAGATCGATGAGCACGATGAGCGCGGCGGCTACCATCAGCTTGTCGGCCACCGGATCGAGAAAGGCGCCGAAGGCCGAGGTTTGCCCCAGTTTGCGCGCCAGCCAGCCATCGAGCCAGTCGGTCAGTGCCGCCACCCCGAAGAATGCGGCCGCCAGCAGATTGGCATCGGAGGCGCTTACCCAGCCGTCGGGCAGATAGAACACGCCCGCCATCAGCGGGATGAACAGGATGCGCAGCCAGGTGAGCAGGTTGGGGAGATTGAGCGGCATCAGTGGAGGGCGTGATAGATGGTTTCCGCCAATTCTCGGCTGATACCGTTCACGCTGGCAAGCGCGTCGACGCCGGCGTCGCGCACGCCCTGCAGGCCGCCGAAGTGTTCGAGCAGCTGTTTGCGGCGTTTGGGACCGATGCCGGCGATGTCTTCCAGCGTCGATTGCACCCGCACCTTGCCGCGCTTGGCACGATGGCCGGTGATGGCGAAGCGGTGCGCTTCGTCGCGCACCTGCTGGATCAGGTGGAAGCCGGAATGATCCTTGGCGAGATTGAGTTCGCGGCCGTCGGCGAAGATCAGCGTTTCCAGACCGGGCTTGCGTGCTTCGCCCTTGGCGACGCCAAGCAGCAGAACCTCGCCCAGCCCCAGCTCATTCATGGCCTCGACCGCGCTCGATATCTGTCCCTTGCCGCCGTCGATCAGCAGCAGGTCGGGCAGCACGCCGTTCTCCTCCACGCTCTTGTGAAAGCGCTTGATCAGCGCGGCATGCATGGCGGCGTAGTCGTCGCCGGGGGTGATGCCGCTGATGTTGTAGCGCCGGTAGTCGGATTTCTTCAGGTCGTCGCCTTCGTACACCACACAGGAGGCCACGGTGGCTTCGCCCATGGTGTGCGAGATGTCGAAGCACTCGATGCGGTTGAGCGTCGGCAGGTCGAGCGTGTCGCGCAGCGCAGCCAGCCGCTGCGACTGGTTGGCGCGGTCGGCGCTGCGGCGCTCGGCGGACAGGCGTGCGTTGGCCTGCGCCATGCCGATCCAGATCTTGCGTTCGCCGGTGACCCGATGCAGCAGGCTGATTTTTTTCTGTGCGTGTTCGCTGAGCAGGGCTTCCAGCGCGCCGGTCTCGATCGCCTCGCTGACCAGGACGCGCGCGGGAATGGGGTGGTCGAGGTAATGCTGGGCGATGAAGGCCTCCAGCGCCTCGGCCAGCGTGGCGCCTTCGCCGTGTTGCGGAAAGAAGCTGCGGTCGCCCAGGTGCCGTCCGCCACGGATCATGGTCAGGTTGACGGCGATCACGCCGCTGTCTTCGGCAACGGCGACCACGTCGGCATCGGCCTCGCTGCCGGCGGTATCGACAAACTGTTTCTCGCGCACCGTTGCCAGCATGCGCAGCCGGTCGCGCAGCAGTGCGGCCGTTTCGAAATTCAGCGCAGCCGCCGCGGCGTTCATCTGCCCGGTGATGTGTTCGGTCAATGCCGTGGCCTCGCCATGCAGCAGTTGGGCCGCTTCATGGACGTCGCGGGCATAAGCCTCCGGGGTGACGAGATCGACGCAAGGTGCGGTGCAGCGCTTGATCTGGTGCAGCAGGCAGGGCCGCGAGCGGTTGGCGAACACGGTGTCCTCGCAGGTGCGCAACTGGAATACCTTCTGCAACAGCTGGATGCTCTCGCGCACGGCGTAACTGTTGGGGTAGGGGCCGAAGACCTGGTCTTTTTTCTTCGGCGTGCCGCGAAAGTAGGCCAGGCGCGGAAAACGGTGGCCGGTCAGCAGCAGATAGGGGTACGACTTGTCGTCGCGGAACAGGATGTTGAAGCGCGGCTTCAGCCCCTTGATCAGGTTGTTCTCCAGCAGCAGCGCTTCGGCCTCGGTGCGCGTGATCGTTGTGTCGATGTGGTCGACACTCTTCAGCATCAGCTTGATGCGCGGGCTCTGGTCGGTTTTCTGGAAATAGCTGGAGACGCGCTTCTTCAGGTCCTTCGCCTTGCCGACATAAAGCACGGCGCCGGCCGCATCGATCATGCGGTAGACGCCGGGCAGGGTGGGCAGCGAGGCGAGAAAGTCCTTGTCGACGCTCAAGGCTCAGTCGTCTTCGTCGAGCAGCTTGCCGGCGATCGCCCAGTTCTCGTCCGGCAGCTCCTCGAACGCGATATAGGTGTACGACGCCGGTTTGCCGGCATGGCGCTCCAGCGTGGCGGTGATCTCCTCGGCGACTTTCTGCTTCTGCTCGCGGGTGAGGCTGCCGGCGAGCTTGATGGTGACGACGGGCATGGTCAGTCCTTCGTTTGGATCTTCGTGAACACGGCCGCGAACATCTCGGGAGTGAGGCGGCGCGTCTGGGTATTGTAGCGGGAGCAGTGGTAGCTGCTGACCAGCCGCCGGCCGTCGGGCAGGCGGTAGTCGCTGGCGTGGGCGAAGGGATAGTCCTTGAGCTTGAGCCCGCGCGCGCGCAGCACCGCCTGGTGCGCGATCTGGCCCAGCGCCAGGATGCTGGCGTGGCCGGGCAAGGCCTCCAGTTCGGCAGCCAGATAACGATTGCATTCACGGATTTCGCCGGGCTCCGGCTTGTTGGCGGGCGGCAGGCATTTCACCGCGTTGGTGATGCGGCAGCCGGTGAGCGTCAGGCCGTCGTCGATCGAGACCGATTCCGGCGCGCTGGCGTAGCCGAAGCGGTGCAGGGTTTCGTACAGCAGCACGCCGGCGTAGTCGCCGGTGAAGGGTCGCCCGCTGCGGTTGGCGCCGTGCATGCCCGGGGCGAGGCCGACGATCAGCAGGTCCGGCCTGTCATCGCCGAAGGCAGGGACGGGGCGGGCATGGTAGTCCGG
The DNA here is from genome assembly GCA_964533095.1 of uncultured Thiobacillus sp. GTDB lineage: Bacteria > Pseudomonadota > Gammaproteobacteria > Burkholderiales > Thiobacillaceae > Thiobacillus. The sequence continues at coordinate 18,333 of CAZHKS010000007.1, forward strand.
GTAGCGGGCGCGCACCTCGTCGAGAAACGTGGCGAGACGCGGGCAGGCGCGGCAGTTGGGATCGAAATGCATCGTGAAAAACAGAAACGCCCCACGGCGGGGGCGTCCATTGTACGCGTGATGCCGGTCAGCTTTCGATCGGACCGGCGGCGGTCTGCATGTAGTTCTGCTCGCCCATGCGCTTGACCAGGTCGAGCTGGGTTTCGAGGTAGTCGATGTGTTCCTCGGTGTCGGACTGGATGCCGACCAGGATGTCGCGCGAAACATAGTCCTTGACCGATTCGCAGTGCGCGATGGCTTCGACGTAGAGTGCGCGGCCGGCAAGCTCAAGCTTGAGGTCGCAATTGATGCATTCGACGACGTTCTCGCCGATCATCAGCTTGTTCAGGTCCTGCAGGTTGGGCAGACCTTCCAGAAAGAGGATGCGCTCGATCAGCTTGTCGGCGTGGTGCATTTCCTCGATGGATTCTTCGTACTCATGTTTTCCCAGAGCGGCCAGTCCCCAGTTCTTGTACATGCGGGCATGGAGGAAATACTGGTTGATGGCGGTCAGTTCGACCGTGAGCGCCTTGTTCAGGTACTGGATGACTTTCTTGTCGCCTTTCATGGATGCTCCTGGTGGTTGAGGGGGAGGCGCAGCGTACGGCTAGGCCGAAAAGAGGCTGATGGCGAGGCCCGATACACTGCATTCTAGGTACCGGGTCGGGTGACGCAAGCGTGGACACGAGGAGGTGAGGGCGGTCAGGCTGGCACGAGGCCGGGGCAGGCCGCAGCTTCGCTGCGCACCTCGGCCACCGCCTCACGCAGGACTTCCCTGGCGCAACGGCCGCATTTTCCGCACTGGGTGGCAACGCCCAGCTCGCGACTCAATTCGCGCATGGTGCACACGCCTTCGGTACGCACAAGCCGACGGATATCGGTGTCGGTGACACTATGGCAAAGGCATACGTACATGGGGTCCTCCGGAGCGGAATCGATGGCAATGGATCTATTGTATGTTAATAAGAATCATTGTCAATATCGATTCTGTTCTTGATGGCAAGGCGGGGCGTGCGGCGCCGGAGGATTATCCCCACCCGACCGCGCTTGCCAGATGGTAGGTGATGAACGACGCGAGATAGGCCAGCGCGAACAGGTAGGCGGCCATGATCAGCGGCATGGTCCAGCCGCCGGTTTCCCGCTTGACGGTGGCCAGTGTGGCCAGGCATTGCGGTGCGAACACGAACCACGCCAGCAGGGACAGTGCGGTGGCGAGGCTCCAGCTGTGGGCAATGAGCGGGGTGAGTGCGCCGGCCGTGTCATCGCCGGTGGCCGACAGGGCATACACGGTCCCGAGCGCGCTCACCACGACCTCGCGCGCGGCCAGGCCGGGCACCAGCGAGATGCTGATCTGCCAGTTGAAGCCGATGGGCGCGAAGACGACGGCGAGCGCGCGTCCTAGCATGCCGGCAAAGCTGTATTCGATCGGCGCGCCGGTCGCGCCCGCGGGGGGGGCGGGAAAGCTGGCGAGGAACCACAGCAGGACGGTGAGCACGAGAATGATGCCGCCCACCCGTTTCATGAAGATCATCACTCGCTGCCACAGTCCGATGGCGATATTGCGCACACGCGGCCAGTGATAGGTCGGCAGTTCCATCATCAGCGGGTGCATGAGCTTGCGCGCGGTGAAGCGCTTGAGCAGCCAGGCGACGACCAGCGCACCGACGATGCCGGCCACATAGAGGCAGAACAGCACCATGCCCTGCAATTCCAGTCCGCCCCAGATCCTGCGCTGCGGAACGAAGGCGCCGATGAGCAGCGCATAGACGGGAAGCCGCGCCGAGCAGGTCATCATCGGGGCGATCATGATGGTCACCAGGCGGTCGCGGGTGTTGGTGATGGTACGCGCGGCCATGATGCCGGGGATGGCGCAGGCGAAGCTCGACAGCAGCGGAATGAACGAGCGCCCGGACAGGCCGACGCCGCCCATCAGGCGGTCGAGCAGGAAGGCCGCGCGCGGCAGGTAGCCGGATTCCTCCAGCATCAGGATGAAGAAAAACAGGATGATGATCTGCGGCAGGAACACGATCACGCCGCCGGCGCCGGCGATCACGCCGTCGACCACGAGGCTTTGCAGCCAGCCGTGCGGCAGCAGGCCGGCGACGCCGTTGCCCAGCCATTCGGTGGCCGTTTCGATCCAGTTCATCGGTGTCTCGGCCCAGGCGAACACGGCCTGAAAAATCAGGAACAGGATCACCGCCAGCAGCGGGGGGCCCGCCAGCGGATGCAGCACCACGCGGTCGATGCGGTCGCTGGCGAGATGCGGAACCGTCATGTCCAGTCCGAGGCTTTGCAGAATCCTCCGCACCACCTCATGGTCGGCTTCGATGGTGTCAGTGGAGGCCTTGTCGCTGCCGATTGGTGCTGTGCGCTGCCAGATCCCGGGCTGGTCGAGCAGGGTCAGGAGCGCGGCGGCGCCGTCGGCATCGACCGCGACGGTGTTGACGACCGGCAGGCCGAGCGCGGCCGACAATGCGTCGGCGTCGACCCGGATGCCGCTGCGCGCGGCGAGATCGGTCATGTTCAGCGCCACCACGCATGGCAGGCCCATGCGCTTGACCGCCAGCACCAGGCGCAGGTTGCGCCGCAGGTTGGTCGCGTCGACCACGCAGATAACGAGGTCGGGGCGCTTCTCGCCTTCGGCGCGGCCGCTCAGCACGTCGCAGGTCACCCGCTCGTCGGGCGAACGCGGATGCAGGCTGTAGGTGCCGGGCAGGTCGAGTATGCGCAGGGTCTTGCCGGCCGGGGTGGCGAGCTTGCCTTCCTTGCGCTCGACCGTCACGCCCGCATAGTTGGCCACCTTCTGGTGGCTGCCGGTGAGCCGGTTGAACAGGGCAGTCTTGCCGCAATTCGGGTTGCCTACCAGCGCGACCAGAGGCCCGCCGCGATGCACGTGGACGATGGCGGTCTTCATGCCGCCGCTCCGTCCGTGCCGGCAGGCTCGAGCACCACTCCGACGCATGCCGCCTCGACGCGCCGCAGCGCGAAAGTTGAGGAGCCGACGCGCACCACCAGCGGATCGCCGCCGGGCAGGGCCCGGGCCATCACCATCACCCGCTCGCCGGGAAGAAAGCCGATCTCCTCCAGCCAGTCGTGCCATTCAGGCGCGTTGGCTGGCGGGGCGATCTGCGTGACGGTGCAGGCCTGGAAGTCTGGGAGCTGGTCGAGGGTGAGAGTCATGAGCTGGCTTTGTTTCTGGCTGGCGGATTGTACGACGTGGCGACGGCATGAAGCTGGGGTGGATGTTGCGACCGGGCGGAGGCGGGGTGTGTGCGGCGGCGGCCCAGCCGGATGTGCAGCACCAGCATGAGCGGAAGCGCGAGCCCGGCGATCCAGTGCAGCAACGGCAGCCAGGCGGCATTGTCGTCAGACGGGAAATAATACAGTGCATAGCCGGTGGCGGCGAGCCAGGCGGTGAGCGCGAGCATCGGCAGGCCGCTGCGATGGTTCCTGCTGCGTTCCCAGGCGAGCCGGATGTGATTGGGAGCGAGGGAACCCGCCAGCACCAGCGCAGCCATCGCCATCAGGCCGTGCAGGCGCAGCCACCAGGCCTGGAGCGGGTGCGGTTCGGGACCGAAGTCACCCTGGACCCGGAAAAAATAGTGAAACGCCAGCCACAGCGCACCGCTCAGCCAGAGCAGCGCAAAACCGGCATACAGCAACTTCTTGTGGCGCGGGCCGAGGCGGATGATGGCCTTGCTCATGAGCAGGCCTCCAGCGGCAGATTGCGCCAGCCCGTTCCGTCGCCCAGGGTGATGTCGGGGCTGGACGGATCGATCAGGATCGCCTGTGCGCCATGGCGGCCGAGCTGCACGCGGGCATGCAAGGGGTCGGCGGCGACGATCTTGGTCAATGCATCGGCCGCCAGGCAGGTCGGCGCCAGCACGCTGACGCTCAGCGTCCGGCACAACTCGGCGCCGGTATGCGGATGGCGTAGCGGGCTGGCTAGCGCGTCGGTCTGGTAATAGCCGGCCGAGGTGGCGACGGCGCCATTTTGCAGGGTGGCCAGATTCAGGCTATGCGTCGGCCGTGCGGGGTGACGCACCCGGACCGGCTCGGCCGTGTCACCGAAACGCGCGAGGTCGCCGCCGGCGTTGACCCGTGCGCTGTCCATCCCCGCGTCGCGCAGCACGGAGAGCGCGGCATCGACCACATACCCCTTGGCAATGCCGCCGAAATCGACCAGCAGCGGGCGGGCGAAACGCACCCGGTCGCCGTCGAGCTCGATCGACCGCCAGTCGGGATCGGACTTGTCCGGCATGCCTGAATGACGCGGCAAGTGGCCGGATTCGACCAGCCAGGGGGCGATGCTGGGGTCGAACAGGCCGTCGCTGGACGCGGAGAAATCGAGCGCGGCAGCGAACACCCGGGCCAGATCGTCTGACAGTGCGGCCCAGTCGCGCGAGGCATGGCGGTTGACCAGTGACAGTTCCGAATCGGCGTCGTGAAAGCTCATCGCAGCATGAAGGGCGGCGATGCGTTCAAATGCGTGTCCGACCGCCGCGTCGAGTGCCGCGGGGCCGGTGCCCTCTGCGGCAATTTCGACCAGGGTGCCGAGCCAGGGTTGGGCGCGTTGCATGCGTACGTTCATCCCAGGCTCGCACTCATCTCAGGGCGACCGCATGGATCGCCATCACGCGCCGCACGCCTTCGCTGATGTGCTTGCAGGACAGCGTGGCACCGCTGATGTTCTGGATGTCATGGCCGAGCTTGAGTGCCGCGCCATGGTGCGCGCCTGTGAACTGCGCGCGCCACTTGGGATTGCGTATCTCGCCGCCGTGGGTTTCACGGTAGTCGAGAATCTCGACGCCGCGTACCGCGCCGCTGGCGTCGAGCGCGACCGCATAGGTGATGAACTCGTGCTTGCCGTACACCTCGTCCAGCACGAACCAGCCGGCCGGCTTGCCGTTTGCCAGGACTTGCCAGACCGGCTGTTCGGGGAAGCGCATGTGCACCCCGGCCGCTTTCTCGACCATGCTCTTCTGCGCATCGGTCAGGCGAACCGGATGGCTGATGAACGCGCTCGCCTCCGGGAACATCAGCTTCTGTGCCGCTTCGGCCGTCAGATATTGCACAGCGTAGGCGGGGCTGGTCATGGCCGCCGGCGCAACCAGGGCAGGCACGATCAGCCAGGCAGGAGTATTGGACATGGCAGGGGCCCTCAGAAGTTGTAGCCGAGCTTCAGGCGCAGCTCGTTCCTGGTTTTCTCGATCAGATGCAGGTTGTCGTCGGTCTGATTGATGTACCGCTCGCGCCCCCCCGCCAGCTGGTTGAACCAGGTCAGCGTCGCCCACCACCGCTTGCCGCCATAATGGATCGACGGGCCGGCGAACCAGCTCCAGCGTTCCTGGCCGACCTCGGTCTCGAACTCGGTCTGGTACTGCGTTTCAATTCCGAGGTTCCAGTTCGGCGCGACACGGTACGACAGGCCGCCGCCCAGCGTGAACTCGATTTCCATTTCCGGCTTGGTTGGCCATTCGAAGGTCGCGCCGGGGTCGCCGGTCAGCGCCTGCATGGCGGCGTCGGCGCTCGTCTGCGTCGCGGCGTCCAGCGGGGATCGCTTCGCGTAGGTGCCTTCGAAGCCGGCGTTCGCGACCGCGACGAGCTGGTCATCGAGGAAAAATTTCTGCAACTGCATGCTGACGTCGAACGAGGTCGTGTCCTTGTCCTTGCCGGAATGCGGGTCGAGCCAGGCGTGGTGCAGCTCGAACAGCGCCGACAGGCCGACCGGGTCCATGGCAGGGGACAGGAACATGTACTTGGCCTTGAGCTCGATGCCCGAGAATTTCATCCCGTACGACTCGGCGCCCGGCAAATAGGCGTCGATCACCAGGCCGTTCGTGTCGATCGACTGGCCGAGCAGGGCGGCCGAGGCGGTGAAGCGCGAGGTGACGCCGTATTCGTATTCGAGTTCGGAATCGTAGGCGGAGTATTTTCCCTGGCCCTTGTCCCAGCGGTGGGTCAGCCAGACGTAGGCTTCGGATGCGCCTTGCGGCAGGGTTTCGGCGCCCGAGACGTAGCCGAGCAGGTTTTCGTCGGCGTGGGCCGGGGCGATGAGGCCGGCGAGGGCAAACGGCAGAGCGAGTGAAGCAAAGCGGGTTTTCATGATGGACTCCCTGTGGATTTGAAGATTTCGCTGGCTGATCCAAAGGGATTGGCTGGCTGGCACGCGCGTGCCAGTGACTGATTGGGTGTATGGGCTTATTTGGTGAGAATGAGCTTGTCGTTTTTGGTGATGCGTAGCCGGTAGGTGTCGCCGTTGTGGTCGATCAGGATTTCCTGGCTGCCTTGAAACAACTGCTGGGTCGCAATGCTGGCTTGTGCAGGCATTCGTTGTCCTGGCTCGTATACGGGACGACTGGATGCTGCGGAGGGGGTGCGCATGGTGTCGGGATTGCGTGCGGATTGATCGGCTTGCATGTTTTTTCTGTCTGACCAAGTTTTGCGAATAATAATGATTCGCATTAATAAGTCAAGCGTCGACTACGGTATTTTTGTGAGCTCGAAGACTCAGCGAGTGGCAGGAGGATAGGGTGCGCGGACCAGCGGTGCCGCCATGAGCACCTCGGGCTGCAGGGTGACGTGGCCAATTCCGTGGCGCGCATCCATGCACTGGCGCGCGGTGGCCAGCAGGCGTGGCCAGTCGGACAGGTCGCGGATTTCGAGGTGGGCCGACAGCGCGATGCTGCCGGACGACAGTGTCCACACATGCAGGTCGTGCACGCGCAGCACACCATCCAGTGCGGCCAGGTCCTGGCCGACGGCATCGAGTTGGACATGGCCGGGCACGCCTTCCATCAGCACGTGCACCACCTCGCGCAGCAGGCGCAGGGCCGAGACGAGAATCAGCACGGCCACCAGCAGGGACAGCAGCGGGTCGATCGGCGTCCAGCCGGTGGCGACGACCACGATGCCGGCGCTGATCGCGGCGACCGAGCCGAGGGCGTCGCCCAGCACGTGCAGCAGTGCGGCGCGGCTGTTGAGGGTGTGCTCGCCGTGGCTCAGGATCCATGCGACGAGCAGGTTGATGCCCAAACCGATGACGGCGACGCCGATGACGGTGCCGCCTGCGATCGCGTGCGGGGTGCTGAAGCGGTCGATGGCCTCGCGTACGATGTAGCCGAGCAGGACCAGCATCATCAGGCTGTTGAACAGCGCGGCCAGCACTTCGGCCCGCACCAGGCCGTAGGAGTGCCGGAAGCTGGGCGGGCGCCGCGCCAGCCAGGCCGCGCCAGCGGCAAGCCCCAGCGCGGAGGAATCCGTGAACATGTGCGCGGCGTCTGACACGAGCGCGAGCGAACCCGACCACCAGCCGGCCAGCGCCTCGACCCCGGCGAACGACAGCGTCAGCAGCAGGGCGAGGATCAGCTTGCCGTTGGACCCTTCGTGCGCCGCGTGATGGTGGTGGCCATGGTGTGCGCCGTGGTCATGCGCATGGGGGGCGTGATCGTGACTATGAGCGTGCACAGTAATCCGTCGGGTCGATCTGCAGGTTGAGGTCCGCGCTGTCCTGTCCCAGCCCGGCGATGTGGTGCAGCGCATTGGCGTAACGCGCCGATTCGCGCAGCTGCGTCATGGTCTGCGGGTGAGGGTGGCCGTGCATGCGGGCAAGCCGTGCGCGCGAGGGGGCGGGCCAGTCCACCTTGAGCTTGGCCAGCACTTCGTCGGCCAGGTCGGAGCGGTTGCATACCAGCGCCATGTCGCAGCCGGCCTCGAGGGCGGCCGTCACGCGTTCGACCACCCCGCCGGCCACGGCGGCGCCTGCCATGCAGAGGTCGTCGCTGAACACCGCGCCGTCGAAGGCCAGTTGCTGCCGTAGCAGCTTTTGCAGCCAGATGCGCGAAAACCCGGCCGGCTTGTCGTCGACCTGGGGATAGATCACGTGCGCAGGCATCACGGCCGCCAGGCCGGCCTCGATCATCAGGCGGAACGGCGCCAGATCGGCGATGGCGATATCGGCCAGCGTGCGCGAGTCGACCGGAATGTCGACATGCGAATCCGCCACCACGAAGCCGTGTCCCGGAAAGTGCTTGCCGCAGGCGGCCATGCCGGCGTCCTTCATGCCCAGCATCACGGCCTGTCCCAGCTGGAACACCGCGTGCGGGTCGGCATGGAAGGCGCGGTCGCCGATGACCGAGGAGGCGCCGTAATCGAGATCGAGCACCGGGGCGAAGCTGAAGTCGACGCCGTGCGCCCGCAGTTCGCTTGCCAGCACGAAGCCGGTTTCGCGTGCCAGCTCGCGGGCACGCTGTGGGTGTTCATTCCAGATTTCGCCGAAGGTGCGCATCGGCGGCAGGCGGGTGAAGCCCGCGCGGAAGCGCTGCACCCGGCCGCCCTCGTGGTCGACGCCGATCAGCAGCGGGGCGGACTTGAGCGCATGGATCTCGGCGGTCAACGCGGCCAGCTGGGCCGGATCGCGATAGTTGCGGGAAAACAGGATCACGCCGCCAACCAGCGGGTGGCTCAGACGGCGACGGTCGTCGTCGGTGAGTTCGGTGCCAGCCACATCGAGCATCAAGGGGCCAAGTGTCATGTCCGCTCCATTAAGAACCGTGTCATGTTGTCTCAAGAATCACATAGGCCAGCACGAGGTCACCCTCGTCCGACACCGAAACATGATGCGCCGTGATGCCACGGGCCGCCAGCCAGGCATCGAGCTCCGGCGCGCATTCGATCACGGGTTTGCCCTGCGCGTCGCGCAGCACGGCGATGTTGCGCAGGGTGACCGGGCCGCGCAGGCCACATCCCGTCGCCTTGGCGAAGGCTTCCTTGGCGGCGAAGCATTTGGCCAGGAAGCGCGCCGGGTCGCGGCTGGCGTGATAGCCGGCGTGCTCGGCAGGCGCCAGCATGCGGTCCGCATACGCTTCGCCGAAGCGTGCCAGCCCGCTGCGGATGCGCCCGGCATCCAGGAGATCGGTGCCGATGCCGTGGATCACGGCGACACCTTCACCGGCAGGCCTGCGGCACGGATCCTGTCCGCGAAGGTCTCGAGCCATGCGGCGGGCAGCGCGGACAGCCGGCTTGCCTGCGGCTGCATCGAGGGTCGCGCCAGGCCGTAGAGCAGCACGCCCTGAACCGGGATGTTCTGTTGCCGCATGCGTGCCACCGCGGCCAGATAGGCCGCCTGTTCGGCGTCCGATGGCGGCGCGCCGTCCAATGCAAACACGCAGGTCTGCAACCAGGTCGGACACAAGTGTGCAGCCACGGCGAGGCGCTCGAACTGTTTGTCCGGCGCGATGCGCGTCTGGTTGACGGCACGCATGCCGCTGGCGGTCGCGCTGTCGAACTTGAACCACACCTCGCCGTTCAGCGTCGCCATTGTCCGCAGTCCGTCCTGGACGCGCGGCCGGTCGGCCAGGCTGCCGTTGGTGATCAGCACCAGCTTGATTTTCCCCGCCAGATCGAAGTCCGCCATCACCCGGCCGATCAGTTCGATGATCCGGGGAAAGGCCCTGGCGCTGGTCGGCTCGCCATTGCCCGACAGCGCGATGTCGTTCAGGCGGCGAACGCCCTCGGGCACGCGCGTCTGCATGAAATCGCCATGCAGGATGTCGCGGAGCAGGACGCGCAGTTCGGTCTCGAGTTGCGCCAGGTCGATGTCCGGCGCGGTGCCGCGCGTCAGGTCCGGCACCTGGCAATAGACGCATGCCCAGTTGCAGGCATTGTTGGGGTTGAGGTTGACCCCGACCGACACGCCGCCGGCGCGGCGCGAGACGACGGGATAGACATACGTCATTCCCGTGTTGTCGCGGTCGTGGTTGGTGGGCGTGAGTTGGGCTGACACGTTGCGGGGCGGGGAGTGGCGAACGCTCCATTCTACTTGAGCAGGCGTCGAATCCTGCGCCGGTCCGAGGCTCAGTGCGACCCGTGCGGCGTCCACATCAGCACGGTGTAGCGTTGCTGGCCGGACCGCCTGGTCTTCGGGTCATAGACCGGATAGACCAGCTGCCGGACCCGGTCGGGCGCGCCGAACAGGGTTCGGGCCGCGGCGGAACAGGCCGGGTCGCCGGCATCGTCGAAACGCAGGGTTCCGCACACCGCAAGCTTGTTGCCCGATTTCAGCGCGCGCGCATCGATCCAGGGGGACTGGGCGAGATCTGGGCCGGCCAGATCGAATCCATACAGGCCGTGCGGGTGGTCGGGCGAGTAGAAGCTCAGGATGTAGGGCAGGGGGAATGTCCCGCCGACGTATTCGACGGGCTGGCCGTACGTATCCCGATAGAGGCGCGTCACGTCCTCGGCGATGTCTTGCGGGAGCGCCCAGGCCGGTCGCGCGGGATAGGCGCGGTACTGCCTTTCCCAGATCGCGGCCACCACCACCGCAAGCAGAAGATAGGCCAGGCCTATCCGGAAGACCCGTCGCGAGAACAGCCCGCTGTCGAGGCGGGGCGGCATGAGATCGACCAGCGCCCAGCCCAGGAACAGCAGGGCGGGAATCAGCCAGGATGATACCGGGCTGATCCCTTGCACCAGGGCGGCCAGCACGGTCAGTGCCACGCTCAGGACGAGTATGCCCAGGCCCAGGCGGGGGGGGCGCGGCGCTGCGTCAGCCGGGCCCGGGGGAAGACGAACGAGGCTGCCGGCCCAGGCCAGCAAGGCGACGCCGCTGAACAGGAGGGCACCCACCAGGGCCACGACATAGGCCTCGACTTCACCTGTGAGCCCAGGGATTGCATGCGCTTCGTGCATGTAGTGCAGGCTGGGCCAGCCATGATGGATGGACCAGGCGATATGCGGCGAAACCAGCAGCAGGACGGTAGCGGTGGCAATGCCAGCGCCCTGGATCAGCCTGGCCGCAGGCGGGCGCAGGGCGAGCAGCATGGCCAGCCCGATGGCCGCGAAGAGCACGAGCGCGTAGTACTTGGTAAGCAGGGCGGCCGCGGCGAACACGCCCGCCAAGACGAACCAGCGGACACGGCCACGTTCGAGCGCATGCAGCAGGCTCCAGACGAAACCGGCGACAAAGGGGAGCAGGGCGGTGTTGGCGTTGTATTTGAAACCGCTGTCGGGCCCGAAATGGGTGCCCAGCGTAGTGAGCACCACGGCAGCCAGCACCTTTTCCCAGGACAGGATGCGTTTCATCGCCAGCGCCAGAAGTCCGAGCGCGATCGCCAGGTTGACCTGATTGAGCAGGTAGTAGGCACCGTCGCCGACCGGAAACAGCTGGAACCAGGCTGCCGTGATCCAGCCGAACAGCGGCGGGTGTTTGTTGGTGCCCCATTGCCATTCCATGCCCCAGGCGTAGTTTTCGACCATGTCGGCACCGTCCAGATAATGGCGGGAGAAGGTGAAAATACCCCACCAGACGAGGCAGAAGGCCAGGATGTACAACAGGGTGTGGCGCGCGGAGATGTTATCGGAGCGGGTATTCAAGACAGGGGTGCGCCCTTGCGGCGCCTGCGGGAAGTCGGGGCGCAGTATCCCGGATCCCGGATTACGATTGCCTTACATCTTCGTCTTCGAATCTGAATTCGAACAGTGCCCCGCCCAACGCGCTCCTGCCAGCGGTGACGACCGCACCATGCTTGCGTGCCACTTCCTGAACGATGGCCAGCCCCAGGCCGCTGCCTTCTGTCGCGCCGCTTTCGGACGCACGGTGGAAGCGCTTGAAAATCAGCGGCAGCTCCGCTTCGGAAATGCCCGGGCCGCTGTCGGACACGGCAAAGACCGGCGGGAACCCCCGGGCAGATGTGGTGACCGTTCCGCCTTCAGGGGTGAACTTGAGCGCATTCTCGATCAGGTTCTTCAAGGCCTCCCTGACCAGGATGACGTTGCCCCGCACCGGGATCGCCTGCTCCGTTCCCTCATATCCGAGATCGATCCGTCGGCGTGCGGCCGCCGCGACAAAGCCGCCCGTCACGTCGCGTGCCAGTTCGGCCAGGTCGAACAGGACATGGGCACTGCTTTCATTCGCTTCCGAATGCGCCAGCGCCAGTAGCTGGCGCACCAGGTGGGCCAGCCGGTCGGCGGCTTTTTGCAGGCGGGCGTAGGTGGGCTGGGCGCACGGGCAGGCGGCATCCGAGCGGGCCAGTTCGATTTCCGCCGTCAACACGGCCAGCGGGGTCTTGATCTGATGCGCCGCATCGGCCGTGAAACGGCGCTGTTCTTCCTGCACGGCCGCGGATCTCAGCAGCAGGTCATTGAGTGCGGAGACGACGGGCAGCAGCTCCCGCGGAATATTGTCGATCGGGATCGCGTCCAGATCCTGGGCCGAGCGATGGGTGATGCGGCGGCGCAGTTCTTCGAGCGGACGCAGCCCCCGACTGACGCCGAACCAGATGAGCGGAATGGACAGCAGAAGGGCAATGGCCTGCGGCACCAGCACGCTGCGGAGCAGGTGCAGGGTCAGCCGGTCTCGCCGGTTCGTGGTTTCCGCCACCTGGATTTCGAAGCCCGGAAGCTCATCCCGGTCGCTTTTCAATACGGCGCGCCTCAGCTTCCGGTCGTTCAGGATAATGGTGTCGAATACCGCGCGCTCGTCGTTGCCGCTGCCGGTCGGCACGTAGATCAGGCGGCGATCACCGGCAAGCAGCGCCCCGCTGGCGTCGTAAATGGCGAAATAGCGCTGGTCGCGGGCGTCGCGGATGAGCAGGCTGAATGCCAGGGAGTCCGGATCGATTTTCCCGCTGCCTCCAATCGTGGCGGAAACGAGTTCTTTCAGATCGTCCGTGATTTCCTCCAAGGCGAGGTCGCGCTCCGTTTCCGCAAGATGGTAGGCATTGCGATAGGTGGTGTAGGCGCTGATGGCCAGCAGGACAAACAGCGGGGCGAGCAGCCAGCCCAGCAGGGCGTGGGTCAGGGTGGGCGCGCTGCGGCGCGTGTCAGGCGGGATGGTCATCGGCTGATTCGATCAGGTAACCCAGTCCGCGCACGGTGCGGATGACGATGCCTGCAGGTTCCAGCTTCTTGCGCAGCCGATGGACATAGACTTCGACCGCATTCGATCCCACGGTCGCTTCCCAGCTGGAAATGGCGGAGGTCAGCGCCTGCTTGGAGACGACCTTTCCCGCTTTATGCAGCAGGCTGGACAGGACTTCCCGTTCGCGGCTGGAAAGCTCGATTTCCCCGCCATCGAGAAACACCTGCCGGGTGACGGTGTCGTAGCGCAGTCCGCCCAGTTCCAGACAGGCCGACGCCGAACTGCCGTGATGACGCCGCACGAGTGCGCGCAGGCGGGCCTGCAGTTCCGCGAGGGCGAAAGGCTTGGACAGGTAGTCGTCTGCACCGCTGTCCAGCCCCGCCACCCGGTCGGCAATGGCTTCGCGCGCCGTCAGGATCATCACGGGCAGATGGCTGCCGCGCTTGCGCAGGCGCCTGAGCACTTCGAGTCCATCCATGCGCGGGAGGCCCAGGTCCAGTATCAGGGCATCGTAGGTTTCGCTGCTGAGGGCGAGATCGGCCGCCACGCCATCGCCGACCCAGTCGACGCTATAGCCTTCCAGCCTGCATGCGCGCTGTAGCAGATCCGCCAGCGCAGGATCGTCTTCGGTCAACAGGATGCGCATCGGCGTGTCGGGAATCGTGTAAGGAGATTGAAAGGCGGTCAGGCGCATTCTGCATCAACCCAAGCTGGATATGGAATCGGAACCGATGCGTCAACACAAGCTTCACCCCCATGACTTTTCCGTCATGCCTGCTGCGGAATGGAAGTCGTCCCCGCCCAATACCGAACAGCGCCTCACCGATCGAAGGGATTTTGCCGTCAGGCCGCGCGACTGGCTTCCTGGGCTGTCGATCGTCATCCCGTGCTTCAACGAGGCGGACAATCTCAACCGCCTGCTGCCGCGTTTGCAAAGCGTGCTGCAGGCGCTGGTGGCGGACTGGGAGATTATCCTGGTGGACGATGGCAGCCGTGACGCCACGCATGAGGTGTTCGCCTTCTGGTCGGCCCAGCCTGGGTTTCATGTCATCCAGCTGTCGCGCAATTTTGGCAAGGAAGCGGCGCTCACGGCCGGTCTCGAGGCGGCGCGTTGCGAAGCCTGCCTGATGATGGACGCCGATCTGCAGCACTCGCCCGAACTGATTCCTGCCATGCTGGCGCAATGGCAGCAGGGCTACGACGTGGTCTACGCGGTGCGCGAGCATCGGCGCGACGAAGGCCTGCTCAAGCGTCTGGGCGCGCGCTGGTTCTACCGGCTGGTGAACGCCGGTGCACGTTTCCAGGTGCCGGCGGACGCCGGCGACTTCCGTCTCATGGACCGGGCGGTGGTCGATGCCCTGCTCGACCTTCCGGAACGCAACCGCTTCATGAAAGGCCTGTATGCCTGGGTGGGGTTCAGGACGTCGGAAATTTCCTACGTGCCGGATGCCCGCGGCAGCGGACGCAGCACCTTCAACCCGTTTCACCTGCTGCGGCTGTCCTTCGACGGCCTGACGGCATTCACCACCTGGCCGTTGCGCATCGCCAGCCTGCTCGGTTTCACCCTGGCGCTGCTGGCTTTCGCCTATGGCGGCTACCTGGTCGTCGAGTATCTGCTGAGGGGCCACGACGTTCCGGGCTGGACCACGATCGTCGTGGGCCTGATGTTCTTCTCCGGGATACAGCTCATCGGGCTGGGCGTGATGGGCGAGTATGTCAGCCGCATCTTCGAAGAGGTCAAGGGGCGTCCACTGTATGTTGTCCGGCACCGTGCCGGGCGTGACCTGCGGGATGCGCAGCCATGAGCGCGGGATGGAGCAGAAAGGACGCTGGCCTGTTCCTGCTTGCGCTGGCCTGGCTTGCGCTGACGCTGGGAGCAAGGCCGCTGGCCTTGCCGGACGAGGGACGCTACGTCGGCGTGGCCTGGGAAATGCTGAACTCCGGAAACTGGCTGTATCCCACCCTGAACGGACTGCCCTTCTTCCACAAGCCGCCCCTGTTCTACTGGATCACCGCCGCCAGCCTCGGCACGTTCGGCATGCACGAATGGGCGGCACGGCTTGCGCCGCTGCTCGGAGCCGCGATCGCGGCATTCACCCTGTACGGTTTCGCCCTGCGGCAAAAAGGCACGACCGTCGCCCGCTGGTCATTGCTGATTCTGGTAACCCAGCCCTTCTTCTTTGGCGGAGCCCAGTTCGCCAACCTCGACATGCTGGTTGCCGGGCTGATCGCCGCGACCATACTGCTGGCGGCCGAGGCGGCGCTGAATGCGGAAAGGCACGAACCCTACAAGGGATTGCTTGCAGGCGCCTATCTGGGCGCAGCGCTCGGCGTTCTGGCAAAGGGGCTGATCGGTGCCGTGCTGCCGGGGCTGGTGCTGGTCGCCTGGCTGGCCTGGAACCGCCGGCTGGTGCTGATGCGCAAGCTCGCCTGGCTGCCCGGCCTGGCCGTTTTCCTGCTGGTCGCCGTGCCCTGGTTCGTCGCCATGCAGTTGCGGTTTCCCGATTTCCTGAATTACTTCTTCGTCTACAACCACTTCCAGCGATTTGCCGAGAAGGGGTTTAACAACCCCATGCCGTTCTGGTTTTATCCGCCCGCCATCCTTCTGCTTATCCTGCCCTGGTCGTGGTGGCTGCCGGCGGCCTGGAAGCGCGCGCGGCTGGAGATCGAGGCGAAACCGACGATCCGATCCCTGATGTGGGTCTGGCCGGCCGTGATCGTGGGCTTCTTCTCCATCCCCTCATCCAAGCTGGTGGGCTATGTGCTGCCTGTGCTGCCGCCGCTGGCCTACCTGATCGCCGAGGGCCTGGTGCGCAAGGAGGGCGCCGTACCTACCCCGCGTTTCCTGAAGGGATTCGCCGTTACCGCCGCCGTCGTGTGTCTGTCGGCGATCGTTGCCAGCAACCTGTTCAACCACAAGACGAACAGGCAGTTGAGCAGCCTGATTGCCGCGCAGCGCAAGGGCAACGAACCGGTCATGTTCATGTGGGACCAGTTTTTCGATATGCCTGTATACCTCGGCCTGAAGGCGCCCGTCGAAATTTTCGATGACTGGCGTCCGGCCAACACGTCCAGGAGCGACAACTGGCGCAAGGCGATGGCCGAGGCAGGGAAATTCGACCCGGCCAGGGCGAGCCAGTTGCTGATCGACCATACCCAGCTCGAGCATGTACTGTGCAGGGCGCCGGTGTCATGGGTCGTCGCCCCGAAGGGTACGGAAGTCACGGATCCCCTGCTGAAGCAGATCCCGCCGCTGGCGGTACATCAGGCGACAGCGGTCTGGCGGCTCACGCGCAGCGAGGTATCGGCTACGGGCGGATGCCGGCAAACGCCCAGCGTCGACTCAGCAGATAAGTCACAACCGCTACGCACAGCAGGATGATCGCCAGCAGGAAATGATAGGGAACCCGGCTGGTATGCAGCAGGACGGCATAGGCCGATTCATTGATGGCGAATCCCGCGGCGGACAGCAGCAGAAAGCGGCCGGCCGACTGCAGCACCGGCGCGTCGTGATCGGCAAAGGTCAGCAGCTGGTGGCCGCCGTACGAGACCGTGAATGCGCACAGCCAGCCGCCGACGTTGGCGACAAGCGGGGCGATGTGCATCGTTTCCACCAGCAGGATGACGGTGAGGAGATGGACCAGCGCGGCGGTGCTGCCAACCAGGATGAAGACGACCGGGCGGTGACGAAGCAGAAACATGAGGGGCTCGCCGGGGAAGATTCCCGGCATTCTACGGGATGACAGCACGGCCACAATCTCAATTTGCACCGGTCGCCGCGCGGCGCGTCATCAGCGTGTGCGTGGACGATTTCGGCCAGCACGAAGGCATCAACCGGGCCGCGCTGGATCTGGCGGACAGGCGCCGCGTCTCGGCGATCAGCTGCCTCGTCGACGGGCCGGCCTGGCCATCGGGCGCATGCGCGTTGCAGGCCTGTGGCCCCGGCGTGGAGGCGGGCCTGCATCTCAATTTCACCGAGGATTTCGGCCAGGGCGGATGTCATGCGCTGGCCGGACTGATTGCGCGTGCCTATGGCCGTCGCCTCGATCGCGTCCGGATTCGCGCGGTGATTGATCGGCAGTTCGATCGTTTCGAACGGGCCATGGGGCGGTTGCCGGATTTCGTCGACGGCCACCAGCATGTGCATCAGCTGCCCGTGATACGGGACCAGCTCATTGCGGTCATGGACCAGCGCTATGGCCCGGACCGGCCCTGGTTGCGCTCGACGCTTCCGGCAGACGGCCGCCTGTCAGCCACGGCATTCAAAGCGTGGCTGATCGGCCGGCTGGGTGCGAAATCATTGCATGCGCTGGCTGATCAGCAGGGGTATCCGCAAAACAATCACCTCATCGGCGTATACGGGTTCGATCTTTCCGAAGCGGACTATATGGTGAAAATGAAGGCGTGGCTCGCATGCGCAGGCGACGGCGACGTATTGATGTGCCATCCGTCGCTGCCATGGCCGGGCGGGGATGGCTTGCAGGACGCGCGGAACCGGGAATACCGGGTATTGGCGGGCGAGGATTTTTCCGCGTTGCTGGAATCCGACCGGCTGGAAATCGGGCCGCTCGGGAGCCGTGCCATCGCGACACAAGCGGGAGTCGGTGCCTGACTCACATGCGGATCTGGCGGAAGCGGTGAGATTCGAACTCACGGATGGCTTGCGCCATCGCCGGTTTTCAAGACCGGTGCCTTAAACCGCTCGGCCACGCTTCCCTTCGGGTGGAATGCGCACGCCGGTTTTAGTTCCGGCCGCCGCTTGCGCGGCTTAACTTGCTGTCGCAAGTTAGCCTGCACTAGCCGACTGCAGCGCAGTGCGGCCAAGACCGGTGCCTTAAACCGCTCGGCCACACGCTTCCACGGCGCGCATTGTAGCGGGTTGCCGGGCCTTGTGGGCGATGCAGCCTGGCCGGGATAGGTTGACGTGGCTTCAACACGAGTTGTCGGATTTTCGTTAGTGCGGCGCGGGCAGGCGTGGCGCGGACCGTTCAAAGCTGAACAAAACCAAGGCGTTGACCGTGGTTCTGGATGGCTGGTCGTTTGGCATAAATGGTGCTGGTCAGCAGATGTCAGAAACAAGCCGACGCCAGCCATGAGTGATTTATTCGAAATGTTGGGCATGATCACCCGCCGCAGAAAATCCGAAGCGGGGTCGCCCTTCGCGTCTGTGAAGGCGACTGAAAAATGGTTGAAGAGCCTGCACGCGGACTCGGACTACGATGCGCATCATGTGCTGGTCGAAGGCCTCGAGCGTTTCAACGCGGAACATGAAACGGCCACGCCCGGCCGCATGAAATCGCTGATGAAGCTGGAAGAGGCGGGCCTGCCCCTGCAGTCGCGCCTCGTCGAGCAGTACGTACGCAATCAGGCGGCCTTCCGCCTGGCGCGCCAGGCGCTGTGGCGCGAGTCATGGGTGTTCTGGTCGCTGCTGGCCGACGCCTGGCTCTGCATGCTGAAGCAGGCGTATCGCAATCCGGACAGCGTCGAGCTCAAGCCTTTTGCTGCCGAAATTGCCGCCCGCGCGGTGCGCTATGCCGGACGGGTCATGCGCTGGGACTACCATCAGGCGCGCAATCCGGCCGCCTCGGCCTGGCGCCGCGTGCACAAGATCTACCGCCTGATCGAGCGCGACGGCTTCGCTACCCGCGCTGTGCAGATCGATGGGCAGACGACCCACTGCGCCCGCGAGTACACGCTGGTCGTGCTGCTGGGGCTGGTGCATCCGCTCGGCTACCGTGCGCAGGAAATCGAATCCATCGCCGGGCTGCTCGAGGGTTACGATCCCTTGCCGTTGCCCGCCACGGTGCCCGAGCGCGACGTGCATACCCATCTGGTGGATCTGTCGCTGAGCGAGGGGGCCGCCGTACTGGAGAGCGAGTGGGTGCAGGGCAGGCGACTGCGCTACTTTGCCATGGGTCCGCTGGTCGACTATCTGAAGACGCTCGATCAAGCCATGCCGGAAGTCGACAATGGGCTCACCCGCCAGGTTGCGAGCCTGATCGAACGCGGCGGCATTCGCCGTGGCCGCCAGCGCACGAACCGCTTCGGGCGCGTGTGGGTGGCCGCGGGCATGGACAGCATCCTGGGTGCGCTGTCCCATTCAGACACGTCCAGCGGGAGTCCTCCTCTCGAACCGTGGATGCTGCGCGACGAGAGCACGGAAGGCATGGGATTCGCCCTGTCCGGAACGACATCGTTGCCGCATGGCCGGCTGGTGGCCGTGAGCTGGGATCCTGCAGAGAATGTCTGGCAGTTGCTGGCGATCCGCTGGGATCGCGAGGAAGGCGGCCAGCATCTGGTGGGCACCCAACGCCTGTCCCGCCACCCCAAGCGGGTGGAGGTCTATTACGAAGCGGATGTACCGGGCGTGACGCGCGAGCCGACCTGGGCCGTGTTCCTGCCGATGACCCAAACCGAACAGGGGGTGAGCAATCTGCTGGTTCCGAAGTCGCATTACCAGCTTGGCGCGCCCTTGATGCTGCGCGATGGCGACGTCGTCTATCGGCTGCGGCTGGGCGAAGTGCAGGAAGGCCACGAAGGCTGGCTGCGCGTCGGCATGGACGTGGTCGGGCGGGAGCAGTTCGCCGCCGCCGCCTGATGCATGCGGCGGATCAGCGCGTGCGGATGTCGCCGAAATGAAAGTCGAATGAACCCGAGCGGCGGTCGCTGAAATACTGTTCCAGCGTCGCGCGCACGGTACGGAAGGCGATTTCGTCCCAGGGGATGTCGGCTTCGGTGAAGAGCCGGGTTTCGAGCGACTCGACGCCCGGCTGAAAGTCCAGATCAAGCAGCCGGGCGCGAAACATCAAATACACCTGGTTGATGTGCGGCAGGTTGTACAAGGTATACAGCCCGCCCATCTCGATGCGCGCCCCGGCTTCCTCCCAGGTTTCGCGTGCCGCCCCCTCGAGCGTGGTTTCGCCGTTCTCCATGAAGCCTGCGGGCAGGGTCCACAGTCCATATCTGGGTTCGATGGCGCGCCGGCACAGCAACACCTTGTCTTCCCACTCGGGGATGCAGCCCACGACCATCTTGGGATTCTGGTAATGGATGGTGCCGCATTCGGGGCATACATGACGCGGCAGGCTGTCGCCGCTGGGCACGCGTATCACCACCGCGCTGCCGCATTCGCTGCAAAAATTCATGGCGCATCCATTCTGTCGGTTTCGCGGCACGGTAACAAAATCACCCCACATCGATCAAGGATGAAGCTGGAACCCGGCCGGCCTAGCGATTATCATTCAAGGCCTTACCGTTGTCCTGACCGGCCATGCGTCCCTCCCATATAGAAACCATCCTCAATCGTGAATTTGAAAGCGCCGCCGACGGCCATCACACGCCGGTGATGCTGTGGGGGCCTCCGGGCGTCGGCAAATCACAGATCGTCGCCAAGATTGCCCAGCAGCACGGCGTGCAGCTCATCGACATCCGTCTGTCGCAGATGGAGCCGACCGACCTGCGCGGCATCCCCTTCCGCAGCGGCCAGCTGGTCGAGTGGTCGATTCCTTCGGTGCTTCCGGATGCAACGCGGCACGGACTTTCCGGCATCCTCTTTCTCGACGAGATCACCTCGGCGCCGCCTACGGTGTCGGCTGCGGCCTACCAGCTGATTCTCGACCGCCGCCTGGGCGAATACCAGGTGCCGGACGGCTGGGTGATCTTCGCCGCCGGCAACCGCCAGGGCGACCGCGGCGTGACCTATGCCATGCCCGCGCCGCTGGCCAACCGCTTCACCCACTACGAAGTCGAGGTGAATCTGGACGACTGGGTGGACTGGGCGCACAGCGAGAACATCGATCCGCGCGTGATCGCCTTCCTGCGCTTCCGCCCCGACCTGCTGTTCAGCTTTAACCCTGCGCATACGCCGATCGCCTTTCCAAGCCCGCGTTCGTGGGAATACGCGCACCGCGCGCTGCAGAAATTCGACAAGACCGATCTGCTGGCCGATGCGCTGATGGCCTGCGTAGGCCAGTCGGCGGGGCTGGAACTGAAAACCTTCGTCGACAACATGGCGCATATGCCGGACATCGACGCCATCATCGCCGGCGAGGACGCCGAAGTCCCCGATGGCATCGACCTGCAATACGGCGTCGCCGCCGCGCTGGTGCGCAAGGCGCTGCAGGCGGCCGACAGCGGCAACGCCGCGGCGGTGTACGGCAACATCCTCAAGTACGCACAGCGTTTCCCGCAGCGCGAAATGGGCGTGATGCTGGTGAGCGACCTGCACCGCGCGGTGGGACGGCCGCTGTTCGCCGTGCCGGCGTTCGCCGAGTGGGCCAACAGCATCACGGATCTGGTTCTGTACGAGCATTGATGTCCCATGGCTGAAGCCAACGACGCCACGCTCGAACCCATCCTTACCAAGCTTGCCGCGGCACGCACGCGGCTCATCATGGAGCGCCCGTTTCTTGGCGCGCTGGTGATGCACCTGCCGCTGAAGGTCGGCGGCGAGGGGTGCACGACCACAGGCACCGACGCGCAGGCGTTCTATTTCAACCCGAAATTCATCGACAACCTCAACCTCGCGCAGACGCAGTTCGTGCTGGCGCACGAGGCGATGCACTGCGCGATGGGCCACACCCACCGGCGCAACCATCGCGTCAAGCGGCGCTGGGACGTGGCCTGCGACCACGCGGTCAACCTCATCCTGATCGAGGAGGGCCTGAAGCCGCCGCTGCACGGCATCCTTGCCGACCAGAACTACATGACGCTGTCGGCGGAGGAGATCTATCCGCTGATTCCCGAGGACACGCCGGAAGAGTCCTTCGACCAGCACATGTTCGACAACGACAACGACTCCGGCGCCAGCCCCGACGAGAACCAGCGCCAGGACAATCCGGACGCCGGCGAGTCCGGCGGGCAGGGCAGGGAAGGCCAGAGCCAGGCCGAGGAAAAAGAGGGCAGCGGCAGCCAGGCCTCGCAGAAACCGAACGAACTGTCGCCCAGTGAGCGCGAGGAACTCGCCGAGCAGTGGAAGAACCGGCTGGCCGCCGCCGCCCAGGCCGCGCGGCAGGCCGGCAAGCTGTCGCAGTCGATGATGCGCTGGGTCGACGATCTGCTTGCCCCGAGCCTGCCGTGGCGCGCGCTGCTGGCGCGCTACTTCGCGGTCAACCAGCGCGACGACTATTCGTGGCGCCGGCCATCGCGGCGCGAGGGCGACGCGTTGCTGCCGCGCCTGTCGAGCGAAGGCATCGACGTGGTGGCGGCGATCGACACCAGCGGCTCGATCAGCGACGAGGAATTGCGCGAGTTCGTCACCGAGCTCGATGCCCTGAAAGGCCAGGTACGCGCGCGCATCACCTTGCTGGCGTGCGACAACCGGGTGGCGGACCAGGCGCCGTGGGAATTCGAGCCGTGGGACACGATGCAGCTGCCGGGCGAGCTCTCGGGCGGGGGCGGCACCGACTTCCGCCCGGTGTTCGACTGGGTCGAAGCTGAAAACCGCAGTCCCGGCATGCTGGTGTATTTCACCGATGCCGAGGGCGACTTTCCCAAAGCCCCGCCGAATTACCCGGTGATCTGGCTGGTCAAGGGCAAGGGCGTGGTGCCCTGGGGCGAGCGGGTGCAGCTGAATTGAGCGTGCCGCCCGACCGCGTCCGCAGCTTCCTTTTCGAGCAGCTCGACATACGGGGCGCCTGGGTGCAACTGGGTGGCGCCTGGCGCGAGATGACGGCGGGACGCGGGTATCCCGAACCCGTCCTCGAACTGCTGGGCCAGCTGGCAGGGGTGACTGCGCTGATTACCGCCAACCTCAAGCAGGCGGGCCGGCTGACCTTCCAGTTGCGCGGAGACGGCGCGGTGTCGCTGCTGGTGATGGACTGCGACGAGCAGTTGAGACTGCGCGGCATGGCGCGCACCGTTCCTGAAATTTCCGCCGGCAGCCTGCCTGCCCTGCTCGGCGAGGGGGCGCTTACCCTCACCCTCGATACCGCCGACATGCGCCAGCCCTACCAGAGCCATGTCCCCTTGCAGGGCGATACGCTCGCCGCCGTATTCGAGCACTACCTCGCTCAGTCCGAGCAGGCACCGACCCGCCTGTGGCTGGCGGCCAATCACGAAGTCGCAGCGGGGCTGTTCCTGCAGGCGCTGCCGGGCGCCGCCGCGCGCGACGCCGACGGCTGGAACCGCGTACAGATCCTGGCCGACACCGTGCGGGCCGACGAATTGCTCGGCCTCGGCGCGATCAAGCTGATCGAGCGTCTGTTTCCGGAAGAGGACGTGCGCGTGTACGACCCGCGCCCGGCCAGCTACCACTGCCCGCATGATCCGGCCAAGATCCATTCCATGCTGCGCAGCGTAGGCCGCGCGGAATGCGAGGCCATCATCGCCGAGCAGGGTGAAATCCGGGTGCACGACGACATCTGCAACCACGAGTATGTGCTGGATGCGGACGCGGTGACGGCCCTTTTCGAATGAAAGGATGGACGATGCGGACAGGATGGATGCTGGCAGGACTGCTGGTGCTCGCGGGCGGGGCGCAGGCGGACGACGGACGTTACCAGGCCTTGCCGCTCGCAGGGGCCGAGGGCGGCAAGGGAGGCGGGCGGGCGCTCATTCTCGACACCCGCGACGGCCATGTGTGGATCTGGAGCGAGAACGAGCTCATCACCGCACCGGATGGCCGCCGCCGCTATGGCGCAGGGTTTGTCTATCAGGGCAAACTGCGCCCCGGCACCCAGCCGGGCGAGTTCATCGAACAGCAGGCCAGGTGAGCGCCCGGCTTCGTCGGCCGCGCCGTCCCGGGCGGGGCGGCCGACGGCCTGTGGCTTAAGCTGAGGCCCGTCCGGGCCGATATGTGCTCATACTTTCGCGCCAATCCGAGAAAAAATGCAGACCGAGTCAGCCATCCAACCCGCTTCCACACAGCCCGCACGCCAGAAAATCCGCCTGGGCGACCTGCTCGTGGAGCAGAAAGTCATTTCCAGCGCCGACCTCGACATCGCGCTGGCGGCGCAGAAGAAGAGCGGCCGCCGGCTCGGCCGCATCATCGTCGAAAGCGGGCTGGCGGGAGAGAACGACATTGCCCAGGCGCTGGCGCGGCAGCTGAGCCTCCCCTTCATCGACCTCAGGAAATTCAATCCGGACGCCTCCATCCTGCAGTTGCTGCCGGAAACGCAGGCGCGGCGTTTCCGCGCCATGCCGCTGGCGCGGCGGGACAGCAATATTTTCGTCGGCATGGCCGATCCGACCGATCTGTTCGCCTACGATGAAATCGCCCGGCTGATCCCGCAGGGAATCCAGCTCGCCGTGGTCGCGGAAGGCGACCTGCTGGCGGCCATCGACCGGATCTACCGACGCACCGACGATATCCATGGCCTGACCGAGGAACTCGCGCGCGACATGGGCGAGAGCGAGGCCAGCATCATCGGCCTGGAAGCGCTGGGCGAAGGACAGGCCGACGCGCCGGTGGTGCGCCTGCTGCAGACCCTGTTCGAGGATGCGCTGCAGGTCAACGCCTCCGACCTGCACATCGAACCGCAGGAAAAACAGCTGGCCATCCGCTTCCGCATCGACGGCGTGCTGCATCCGCAGACCCA
This sequence comes from uncultured Thiobacillus sp., assembly GCA_964533095.1. Classification (GTDB taxonomy): domain Bacteria; phylum Pseudomonadota; class Gammaproteobacteria; order Burkholderiales; family Thiobacillaceae; genus Thiobacillus. Next base: position 42,768 of record CAZHKS010000007.1, read on the forward strand.
GGCCGACCTCAAGATCGCGCCGGCGCTGGCCCTGCGCCTCAAGATCGTTTCCGGACTGGATATTTCGGAAAAACGCCTGCCGCAGGACGGCCGTTTTGCCGTCAAGGTGCGCGGCCGTACCGTCGACGTGCGCCTGTCCACGATGCCCACGCAATACGGCGAGTCCGTGGTGATGCGGCTGCTGAGCCAGGGCGACAACCTGCTTGCCGTCGACAACCTGGGCATGCCGCCCGACATGCAGGAGCGCTTCCGCGCCATCCTGCACCGTCCTAACGGCCTGGTGCTGGTGACCGGTCCGACCGGCAGCGGCAAGACCACCACCCTCTATGCCGCGCTGGGTGAACTCAACGACCCGGGCACCAAGATCATCACGGTCGAAGACCCGGTGGAATACCGGCTGCCCGGCATCAACCAGGTGCAGGCCAACGACAAGATCGACCTCAGCTTCGCCCGCGTGCTGCGCGCCATCCTGCGCCAGGATCCCGACGTGATCCTGGTCGGCGAGATGCGCGACGCGGAAACCGCGCAGGTCGCGCTCCGGGCGGCCATGACCGGCCACCTGGTGCTGTCCACCCTGCACACCAACGACGCGGCCTCCACGCCGGTGCGGCTGCTCGATATGGGCGTCCCCGCTTTCATGGTGGCGACCTCGGTGCAGGGCGTGCTGGCGCAGCGCCTGCTGCGCAAGGTGTGCGGCCACTGCAAGGCGCCGCATGTGCCGACGCCGCAGGAGCGGGTCTGGCTGGGGCGTGCGCAGGCCGACGGCCAGTCGGAAGACGGCTATGTCGAGGGAACGGGCTGCGACCGCTGTCACGGCACCGGATATGCCGGGCGTCGCGCCATCCATGAACTGCTCGAAATCAATACCACGCTGGCGGAAAGCCTCGCCCGCAAGAATCCCGCCGAATTCGTGACCGCCGCGCGCGCATCCATGGCCGGCCATACCTTGCGCGACCAGGCCATTGCGCTGGCTCGTGCGGGCGTGACCTCGCTCGCCGAGGCGATGCGCGCCAGCGCCCAGGACGAGACAAGCTGATGCTGCGTTTTGCGTATACCGGCCGTACCCAGGGCGGCGAAAAGACCCAGGGGATACTGGAGGCGGACAATGCGGCGGCGTGCGCCAGCAGCCTGCTGAAAAACGGCATTTCGCCCATCACCATCCAGGAAACCGGCCAGTCCGAGCGACGCGGAGCGAAACCGAAAAGCCTGAGTCTGTTCGAGCCCACCGTCCAGTCCATCGACGTGCAGCTGTTCTCGCGCCAGCTCTATACCCTGATGCGCGCCGGCGTCCCCATCCTGCGATCGCTGTCAGGCCTCCTCGAATCGACCACCAATGCGGCCTTTGCACGGGTGGTCACCTCGCTGAAGGAATCGCTCGAAGCCGGGCGCGACCTGTCGGCGGCGATGCGTCAGCATCCAGCGGTCTTTTCGCCGTTTTACGTGGCGATGGTGCGGGTGGGAGAGGCGACCGGCCGCCTCGACGAAATCTTCCTGCGCATGTTCGAGCACCTCGAATTCGAGCGCGAGACCCGCGCCCGCATCAAGGAGGCCCTGCGCTACCCGACCTTCGTGCTCATCGCCATGGTGGTCGCGATCGCCGTCATCAATGTCTTCGTCATCCCGGCCTTCGCCAAGGTCTATGCCGGCCTCGGGGCCGAATTGCCGCTGATGACGCGGATCCTCATCGAGACTTCGCGCCTGACCATAGCCTACGGCTGGCTCATGCTGGCCGGGCTGGTGCTGGCCGTCTTCGGATTCCGCATGTGGGCCGCCACCTCCGGCGGGCGTCTGCTATGGGACCGTTTCAAGCTCAGGCTGCCGCTCACCGGCTCGATCATGCTGCGCAGCACGCTCGCCCGTTTCGCGCGCACCCTGGCGCTGTCCCTGCGCAGCGGCATTCCCGCGGCGCAGGCGCTCTCGGTGGTGGCGGAAGTCACCGACAATGCCTGGATCGCCTCGCGCGTCGAGCAGATGCGCAACGGCATCGAGCGCGGCGAATCGGTCCTGCGCACCGCGCAGAACGCAGCCGTGTTCAACCCGGTGGTGCTGCAGATGATCGCCGTCGGCGAGGAAACCGGCAGCATCGACGAGCTCATGCAGGAGGTCGCCGGAATGTACGAACGCGAGGTGGACTACGAGATCAAGACCCTGGCCGCCCGCATCGAGCCGCTGATCATCGTTGCCCTGGGCGGCGTCGTCCTGGTGCTCGCGCTCGGCGTGTTCCTGCCGATGTGGGACCTGGCCAGCGTGGCCATCAAGTGAAATCCCGGCCGTAATTTCATGTTTTTATTCAAGTCCCAGCCGAAATCTCCGAAATAGGTCCTGTGGCCTGCCACAGGCGGGCAGCGCTTGAGACAACGCATTCAAATAAGCAGGAGAACGCAATGAACACCCTGAAGGACATGAAAACAAGGCAGCGCGGCTTTACCATGATCGAACTCATCGTCGTCATCGTCATCCTCGGCATTCTGGCCGCGGTGGCGCTGCCGCGCTTCACCAACATCCAGCGCGATGCGCGCATCGCCAAGCTCAATGCGGCGCGTGGCGCGGTGCTGGCGGCTTCCGGAATGATTCATGGCGCGGTACTGGTTCGTGGTGGCGTGCAGGATACGGCGAACTGCCCCGGTGGCGGTGGCCGCGCGAACAACCTGACAGGCGGGAATGGAACAGTCTGTACCGAGAACGGCATCATCAACCTGGTCAACGGCTATCCTGCTGCGACCATTGCGGGCATCGTCAATGCCAGCGGCCTGACGTCGGTCATGACGCCTACCGCCGCACAACTGGCGGCAGAAGGCTATCAGACCAATGGCAACGGGCCGATCGACATTCGCGTCATGGGCGGTACCAACCCTGCCACCTGTTTCTTCCGCTATACCGCAGCGGCACCCAATGCCGCGCCTCAGGTGGGTTCTCCTGCTTCTGCCAATGCCACCGGCAACACTGCGGGCTGTTAATCCTGTGCGATGAGTGCATCACGCGCCATTAGGAACCGCCGCATTAGCGGCGGTTTTACCATGGTGGAACTGATCCTGGTGATCGTCATCGCCGGCATCCTCGCGGCGGTAGCCGTGCCACGCATGCTGGGCCGCACCGGATTCGATACCCGCGGCTTTGCCGACCAGCTGGCCGCCACGGTGCGCTTTGCACAGAAACTGGCCGTCGCCCAGCACACCGATGTCCATGTTCGCCTGACCGCCAGCGATGCCACGCTGTGCTATGACGCCGCCTGCGCCACCCCGGCGCCGGGGCCGGGCGGCGAAAAGCCCTACACCGTCAGCGCGCCAACCGGGGTGGCGATTGCTAGCCCGGTGCCAACGCTCGACTTCGATGCCGGCGGGCGCCCTGTGAGCATCGCTGCCCAGCTCGACATCCAGGTCAACGGTAGCGGGACGCATCATGTGTTCGTCGAGCGGGAAACCGGCTATGTCCATGACTAGCGAGCGCGGCCTCAGCCTGATCGAACTGCTGGTGTTCATCGTGGTGGTGGGCATCGCGGTGACTGGGGTGCTGTCGGTCTACAGCCTGAACACGCGTTCCAGCGCCGATCCGGTGGTGCGAAAGCAGGCGCTCGCCATCGCCGACTCGCTGCTCGAGGAAGTGCTGGCCAAGCCCTACACCTATTGCGATCCCGACGATGCCAATGTGGAGACGGCAAGCAGCACTGCCGGTTGCGCCACAATGGCTGAGACCGCCATGGCGCCTGAGGCCGGTGAAACACGCTATTCCAACCTTACACCCTACGACAACGTCAACGATTACAACAATTTTCAGATGCTGAACGGAATCGTCGACCCCAGCGGCAATGCGGTTCCGGATCTGAATGGCTACACGGCCTCGGTCCAGGTGCAACCAGCCGGCGCATTCAACGGCATCCCCGCCGGCGAAACCCTGCTCGTCACCGTGACCGTCACCGGCCCCGGCAACCACGGCGTCACCTTGTCCGGCTATCGCACACGCTATGCGCCGAACCTCTGACCACGCCGGCTTCACTTTGATCGAGATGATCATCGTCATCGCGATCACCGCCATCGTCGGTTCGATGGTGGCGGTGTTCCTGCGCGCGCCGTTGGAGAGCTACGTGGCACAGGACCGTCGGGCTCGCCTGGCCGACGCGGCCGATACCGCGCTGCGCCGCATAGGGCGCGACATCCGGCTGGCGCTGCCCAACAGCGTGCGCGTCACCACGGATGCGGCCGGCGTGGTGTACCTGGAGTTCCTCGGCACCCGCAGCGGCGGGCGCTACCGTGCCCAGGGCGGCGGCGACATTCTCGATTTCACCGTGCCCGACAATGGTTTCGACGTGCTCGGCCCCGGTATCGATATGAAGGCCGGCGACCTGATCGCCGTGTACAACCTCGGCATCACCGGGGCCGACGCCTGGGCGGGCAACACGCTCGCGGCCTATGCGGGTGCGCCCGCTAACGTGACTCATATCGCCATTACTTCCAAGCAGTTTCCGCTGGCTTCGCCCGGCAACCGCTTCCAGGTCGTCGACGGGCCGGTGACCTATGCGTGCGCGCCGAACCCGGCGAATCCTGCGCTGGGTACGCTTACTCGCTACTGGGGGTATGCCATTGCGCCAGTTCACCCCATGCCGCCCGCTCCCGCATCGAGCGCGCTGCTGGCGACCAACGTCAGCGCATGCAGTTTCACGTACCAGCCCGGTGCCACCGAGCGCGGCGGGCTGGTCAGCATGACGCTGAACCTGAGCCAGGCGGGCGAAACCGTGCGCCTGTATGCCACGACCCAGGTGAGCAACCAGCCATGAGCCGCCTGCCGCGCACCGAGACCGGATTCGTCCTGCCGACCGCGATCTTCCTGCTGGTCGTGCTGGCCGCGCTGGCGACCTACATGGTGTCGCTGTCGCGCACCAGCCACATCAGCAGCGCGCTCGATGTCCAGGGGACGCGCGCCTATCTGGCCGCGCGCGCCGGCATCGAATGGGGGGCGTGGCAGTTGCTGCGGAATTCCTCGTGCGCGGCCGCTTCGCCTCCTCTGACCTTGGCCGGCACCCTCGCCGCGTTTTCGGTGAATGTGAGCTGCGCCCCGTCCGGCCCCCCTTATACCGACGGGGCCGATACGATTACGGTCTACGTGATCACCTCGACCGCGACTTCAGGCGCGCCCCACGAGGTGGATTACGTCGAGCGGCAGATTCAGGCGAGTTTCTCGAAATGAACAGGATCGCCATGCGTCTCGTATCCGGTGTGCACCAAATGTTCAGTCGCCTGGCCGGGGGCAGGCTGGCCCTCCTGTTATTTGGCGGTGCGCTGGGGATGATGCTGGCCCTCGCGCCGGCGCACGCGGCGACCTATTCCAGCATGGCCACGACCTCGAACTGGGTCAATCCGTCCGCGCATACGCGCGTCACCTGGACGCACGGCGCATCCTGCACTTCGGGTTACGCGGGCGCTCCCGTCGACGACGACATCACGGCGCAGCTTCCCCTGGGGTTCACGTTCAATTTCGGCGGCGTGAACTACACGCAGGTGCAGATCATGAGCAACGGCCGCCTGCAATTCAACAACGGCTACTGCGGCTATGGCACCCAGACGGTAGGGCCGCCGCCGACCTATACCTATCCGTATCCCACCGCCAGCGTGTCCAGGACGATGCGCATCTATGGCGTGGACCTGGATGCCACGCCGAGCGGAGCGTCGGGAGTGTGTCCCACCGCGACCTGCTATGTGAGCTACGCCACCGAAGGCACTGCGCCCAATCGCCGCTTCGTCGTGACCTGGGTGAATGTCCCGGAGTGGGGCTCCACGACGCGTACCGGCAGCTTCAATCTGCAGGTCCTCCTCGAGGAAACGACCAACGAGTTCGTCTACCAGTTCGGCCCGAGCAGCCACCCTACCAACGGTTCCGCGCAAATCGGCTGGCAGTTGAGTCCGACGGATTATGCGGTGTGGTCCACGCCCGTCGTGCCGCCCGCCAATTCGGCGGTGCGGTTCTACGTGCCGGGACCGATCGCCGAATTCCACATGGACGAGCCGATCTGGTCGGGCGCGGCGGGCGAGGTGCTGGACAGCGCCGGCCACGGCTACGATGCGACGGCGGCCAACGGTGCGGTCACCAGCAGCGCAGCCCCGGCGATTGCGGGCACGCCGGGCACCTGCGGCTACGGCGTGTTCGACGGCAGCAACGACTATGTCGCGATCCCCGCAAGCTTTCCCAACCTCGCCACGGACTTCACCCTGACCGCGTGGATACGCACCACCAACAACGCCAAGAGCGGCCAGCGCATTTTCATCGACGACCAGAACAATACCGGCGGCTTCGGCTTCAGCCTGGGCGACGGCGGTGCCGGCAGGCTGCGTTTCTACACGCGGGCGGTGAATCCGGTCATTCTGGACACGCCCAACGTCATCCAGAACAACACCTGGTATTTCGTCGCGGCGGTGGCGGATATCGGCGCCAAGACCAAGAGCCTTTATGTCTACAACCAGGCCGGCACCCAGCTTGCCTACGTCACCCAAACCTACACCGGCACCTGGGGTGCCGATGCCGGCGCGGCGTCGATCGGTGGCGAGAACAATGCCTCCACGGAAAACGGTTCGAGCTTCAGGTTCAGCGGCAACCTGGACGAGGTCGGCGTGTACAAGGGCGCAATGAACGCGGCGCAACTGAGCCAGGTGATGAGCCAGAAACGGCCGTGCAGCATCGTCACGGTGATCTCGCCCGCCGGATTCAACGCATTCGAGACCGGCACGCCGGCGGGCAGCGCAAGCGGCGTGATCCATACCAAGGTGTCCGCCAGCGCGTTCAATCTGGCCGTGGTTGCCCTCAAGAGCGGCGGGACGGCCGTCGAACCTGCCTTTGCCGGCGCCGTGAAGCTGGAACTCGTCGATGCGTCGGCGGGCGCCAGTTGCGGCGCCTATGGGCTGATCCGCAGCCTGGGCACGTTGACGTTCGCCGCGGGCGACGCGGGACGCAAGACATTGGCCGGTATCGTCGAACCCAATGCCTGGCCCAACGCGCGCATCCGCATGACGTATCCGGCGAGCGGCGTGCCGACGATCGTCGCCTGCTCGACCGACAACTTCGCCATCCGTCCGGCCGGCTTCGGCGGTGTGGTGGTGAGCGATGCCGACAGCGTCAACGCGGGTGTCTCGCGCACGCTTGCCAATACCGCGGTGTCAGGCGGCAACGTCCACAAGGCCGGGCAGCCGTTCCAGATCGTGGCGACGGCCGCCAACGCGGCCGGCACCGCCACCTCGAACTACAGTGGCAATCCCGCGGCCAGCCTCACGGCCTGCGTTCTGCCCGCCACGGGATGCACCCTGGGGACGCTCACGACCGGAACGTGGTCGGCCGCTGCCGGCACCGTGACGACCGCCGACGCCCGCTATTCCGAGGTCGGAGCCTTCGCCATGAAACTCTCGGACGCCAGTTTCGCGGCAGTGGATGCCGCGGACGGTTCCACCGCGGTCGAACGCACGATCGAATCGGCTGCCTTCAACGTCGGCCGCTTCGTGCCCGACCATTTCGATCTGGCGAAGGCCGGCACGCCGGTTTTCAAGACCTTCAATGAAGTGGATGCGAATTGCCCCGCCCCAACCAAGCGTTCGTTCACCTATGCCGGCCAGCCCTTTGGTTATCTCACGCTGCCGCAAGCCACGATCACGGCGAAAAATGCCGCCGGCGCTACCACGGTCAACTATGCGGGCACGCTGTGGAAGCTCGTGCCCGCCGGCGCCGTGCAAACCTATACAGCCGTCACCGGCAACCTGGATATTGGCTTGCTGTTGGCGCCGACCGTCGCCGCAAGCGGCGGCGGGGCGGGAACTTTGGTGGCCAATGCGAACGACGCGATTGCATTGGTGCGCACCACCCCGGTCGCTCCCTTCACGGCGAACATCAGCCTGTCGATGAGTATCCAGGACATTGCCGAATCAGGCGTGTCCGGCAACGGCACCGTCGATACCCTCGCGCCCGCGCTGTTTTCGGGCATTGCCTTCGACGCCGGCAACGAAATCCGCTTCGGCCAGCTGGTCCTGAGCAATGCCCTCGGTTCGGAACTGCTCGGCCTGCCGGTGCCGATCGAGACGCGCTATTGGAATGGCAGCGGGTTTGCCCTCAACACGAAGGACTTCTGCACTCAGCTTTCTGCTTCCAATGTGTCACTCACCATCTGGCGACGCTATCTCAATCCCTGCGAGACCTCGGTGTCACTGTCCGGCCGTTTCAATGCAGGCCTTGGCAGCCTGCGGTTTTCCGCGCCAGGCGTGAACAACACCGGCAGCGTCGATCTCACTGTGCAGCTGGGCGCCGTGGCCAGCGGCAGCACGTGTGTGGCGGGCGCGGTGACGCCGGCCGTGGCGGCTTCGCAAAGCTGGCTGCAAGGCCACTGGAGCGGTGCAGGCGTGACGTACGACCAGAATCCCGCGGCGCGTGCCAGTTTTGGCCTGAATCGCGGCAGCAAACCGCTGATCTATCTGCGCGAGATGTATTGAGCCAGATTAAATCCTTTGACAACAACGGCTTATTTATTTAAGTTCAGAAAAATTTTCAGGTCCGACCCATGCAGCTTTTCCGTCGAACGAGCGAACAGGGCTTAACCGCGTATCTGCGTCTTCCCGGACGCATTGCGTATGCGCGTGTCGATCGCAGGGTGGCTGTCCCCAGGCTGCTGGCCGCCGGTGTGGCGGCGGTCAAGGGCGACAACTGGGGTGAGGCGCTGGCCCGGCTGCAGGGCAAGGGGCCGGTCAGCCTTGTCCTGAATCCGGCCGATTACCGGCTGCGCCTGCTCGACGCGCCGAACGTGCCCGCCGATGAACTCAAGTCCGCGGTGCGCTGGCAGATCCAGGACATGCTCGATTTCCATACTGACGATGGCACCGTGGACGTGCTGGAAGTGCCGCATCCCGAACATGTGAGCCATGCGAAGCAGATCTTCGCGGTGGCGGCAAAAAACAGCCTGCTCGCGGAAGAGGCCGTGCTCGCGACCAACGCCGGACTGGATCTCACCATCATCGACATCATGGAAACCGCCCAGCGCAACGTGGCCGCCCGGCTGGAAACACCGGGGCGGGCGCTCGCGCTCTTCTCGTTCATCGAAACCGGTGCCCTGCTGACGCTCACGCTGGACGGCGAATTGTGCATGGCGCGCACGCTGGGGGTGAGCCAGACGGTGCTGGACATCGAAGGCATGGACAGCGTGCTCGAACGCCTGACGCTGGAAATCCAGCGCAGCCTCGATCATTTCGACCGCCAGTTCGGCGGGATTCCCGTCGACCGCCTGTTGCTGGCGCCGACGGAGAGCGTCGAAGGCCTGCGCAATGGCCTGGCGGGGAATCTCGCCCTGCCGGTCAAGACGCTCGATCTGGCGGAGGTGCTGGATATCGCCGCCCTGCCTGACGCAAATGCATTGCCGCCGCACTGTTTCCATGCCATCGGTGCGGCCTTGCGGATGGAAGAGACCAAGCCATGAGTCAGCAGATCAACCTGATCAGCCCGCTGCTGCTCAAGAAGCGCTATGCGTTCGGCCTGCGCGAGATGGCGCTGGGCCTGGGCCTGATTCTGGCGATCGCGCTGGCATGGTCGGGGTATCTGACCTACCGGGCTGGCACGCTGGAAAAAAAGGCTGCGCAACTGGAAAGCCAGCAGGAGACCGCGCAGCAGGAACTGGATCAATTGGGTGCCGCCGCGACGCGGCCGGTGAGCGCGCTGCTGACCGAGCGCGTCAAGGCAACGCAGGCCCGGGTGGCCCAGCGCGAGGCGCTGCTGGCGTCGATGAGCCATATCATCGAGAGCACGTCGGCGGGATTCTCCCCGCGTTTGCGCGCACTCGCGCAAAGCAGCACCGAGGGCGTCTGGCTGAACGGTTTCACCCTCTCGCCGGACTATGTTGCGCTCAATGGATCGGCGCTGAATGCCGGCCTGGTGACGACATACATCGACCGGCTCGGCAAGCAGGCGGCGTTTGCAGGCATGAAGTTCACCGGCATGGATGCCGCGCTCGCGCAGACCGCCGGCGATGGCCAGGCCCGCCCCGACGAATTGCCGGAACATATCGACTTTGCCCTGTATTCGGGCAGCCGGAAAAACCCGGCAGACAGGGGGGCGTCCGATGGCCAGTGATAAATGGCGCGAGATCGACGTGCGCATCGGCGCGATGAGCCTGCGGGAACGCCTGTTCATTTTCGCCGCGGTGGTCGTGGTGGCGCTTGCGCTCGTGCAAACCCTGCTGATCGATGCGGCGCAACGGCGCATACACAATGCCGATGATCGCCTGCAAGGTGCCAGTTCGGCGTTGATGCAGGCCGCGCAGCAGCAGAAACTGCTGGCCGGGCAGGGCGGGAGGGATCCCGACCGCACGGCACGCGAGGCGCTCGCCGCACAGGAAGCGCGTCTGGCCGCATTGAATGCGGAACTCGACACGCGCGGACGTTCGCTGATCCCGCCCGAGCGGATGGTCCAGGTGTTGAAGGATGTGGTGCGCAGCCAGGCCGGCGTCCGGATCGTTGGATTCAAGACGCTCAGCCCGCGCCCCGTATCGCTGCCGGACGCGCCCGAGGGGAGCCCGCCGGGATTCTATCGGCATGGATTTGAAATCACGGTGAGCGGCTCCTATGCCGATCTGGTCGCCTATCTTGAGCGCCTGGAGGCTTTGCCCTGGCATCTCAACTGGATCGAGGCGACGCTCGATGCGAGCGCCCGTCCCGATCTGAAGCTGACCCTGATCGTCCACACCCTGAGCCTGGAGGAAGCATGGCTGCGCGTATGATGCTGTGTGCCGTGATTGCGCTGCTGGCGATCCCGGGTGCCCGGGCAGACCTGCCGGACCCCACGGCGCTGCCTGCCGCGCCTTCCGCCGAGGGCGACGCCAGCCCCGGCATGTCGCTCACGGCCATCAAGCGGCGCGGCACGCAGAGGCTTGCCGTCATCGGTGGCGAGGAAGTGCCCGTGGGCGGGCGCTACCAGGGCGCCCGCGTGGTGCGTATCACCGAAAGCGAAGTGGTGCTGCGCCGGGGTACGGACGTCACGGTGCTCGAACTCTATCCGCACGTCGAAAAACGACTGCGCGGCAAATAAGAAACGGGAGAGATTGCGGATGATGAAGCGCTATACCATGATTGTTGCCGGCCCGCTGGTTCTGCTGGGGTGTGCCGGCCCCCTGACGCCGCACGATACCCAGCAGGCGATCCGGCAGGAAGTTTCCCGGGCTGCCCAGGCACAGCCGGCGCCGCACACGATGACCGAGGAGCAGGCCCGCGCGGCGCTGCTGCCGCCGCTCAAGCTGGAACTGCCCAAGGACGCGGCCGAACCGGTCGAACCGCGCTTCGACCTGGTCGTCAACGGCGCACCGGCACAGGACGTGTTCATGGCGATCGTCTCCGGCACGCGCTACAGCATGCTGGTGCATCCCGAGGTGGCGGGCACGATTTCGGCCAACCTCAAGAACGTCACCGTGCCCGAGGCGATGTCCGCCATTCGCGAACTGTACGGCTACGACTACACGATGGAAGGACACCGCATCGTGGTGCGGCCATTGACGCCGCAGACCCGTATTTTCAAGGTGAACTATCTTGCAGGGACCCGCACCGGTTCGTCGGACATGCGCGTGATTTCCGGTTCCGTCAGTTCCGCGGGTACCGGCGGCGCAAGCGGTGTAACCGGCGCGGGTTCGACGCAACAGTCGCTGGAAACCAGCAGGATTGACACGAAGCTCAATTCGGATTTCTGGGGCGAACTGAAAGTGGCGCTGGAAACCATCGTCGGCGAGTCCGGCAAGGTGATCCTGAGCCCGCAGTCGGGGATCGTGGTGGTCAAGACCACGCCGCGCACAATGCGGGACGTCGAGCACTTCCTCAAGGCCACCGCCTCGGCGGTCGAGCGCCAGGTCATGCTGGAGGCGAAAATACTCGAGGTGCAGCTGAACGACGGCTACCAGACCGGCATCAACTGGTCGGTGCTGCACAACGGCCAGCATAAATACTCCTCGGGCGCCAATACCGGCAATTTCGATCTGCTGACCGGTGCCGCCAGCGGCTCTCTCGCGGATGTGCTTGGCAGCGGGCTGCCTGCGGCGGCCGGCACGTCGTCCGGCATCTTCGGCCTCGCGTTCCAGACCAAGAGCTTCGCTGCGCTGATCAATTTCCTGGAAACCCAGGGAACGGTGCACGTGCTGTCCAGCCCGCGCATCGCGGCGCTGAACAACCAGCAGGCCGTGCTCAAGGTCGGCACCGACGATTTCTTCGTGACCGATGTCTCGACCACCAGCAATACCGGCGGCGCGGGCACCACGACCACGCCCAGCGTGACGCTGCAGCCGTTCTTCTCGGGGATCGCGCTCGATGTCACGCCGCAGATCGACGAGAAGGGCCGCATCACGCTGCATATCCGTCCTTCGGTGAGCGTGGTGACGGAGAAGATCAAGAACATCGATGCCGGCCAGGCCGGAAAACTGACCCTGCCGCTCGCTTCCAGCGCAGTCTCGGAAACGGACAGCGTCGTGCAGGTGGAAGATGGCCGCATCGTCGCCATCGGCGGAATGATGAAGCAGTCCTTCGACGGCAGCGCCAACCGCGTGCCCGGGCTCGGCCAGGTGCCGCTGCTGGGGTATTTCTTCGGCAATACCAGCCAGAGTTCGAAGAAGAGCGAGCTGGTGATCCTCATCAAGCCGACCGTCATCGACAGCCAGGCAGACTGGCAGGCGGATGCGGAGGCGACCCAGGCACGCCTCGACAAGCTCGAGCGACAACCGGCGACGCCATGACGGCAGTGGCTTTCTCCAACCCCGAAAATTCGCTGGCTGCGCCGAGCGAATTTTCGGGTGGCGGAAAGCCGGCCCCCTCGACCGGCGGCCGCCATTCCCTCTCCTATCTCGCCCATTTCGGGCTTGCCGAAGCGCCTTTCGGACTGACCCCCGATACCGATTTCTTCTTCGCCTCGCCGCCGCACCAGGAGGCGCTGGACACGCTCCTCTATGCGCTGGAAAGCGGCGAGGGCTTCATCAAGATCGTCGGCGCGGTCGGCACCGGGAAAACCCTGCTGTGCCGGACCCTGCTGGCCGAACTCCCCCGGCGCTGCCGCGCGCTCTATCTACCCAACCCGGCGCTCGATCCGCTCGGCATCCTGTGTGCCGTCGCCGAAGAACTGGGCCTCAAGCTGACCGGGAAGGAAAGCTACTACCGCGTCCACAAGGCGATCCAGTCGCGCCTGATCGCGCTGGCCAGGCGCGGCACCCGCGTGGTGCTGATCCTCGACGAGGCCCAGGCGATCTCGCTGGAAAGCCTGGAAACGGTACGGCTGCTGTCCAACCTGGAAACCGAGAAGCGGAAATTGCTGACCATCGTGCTGTTTGGCCAGCCGGAACTGGATGAACGGCTGCAGGCGATTCCGCAACTGAAGACCCGGATCAGTTTTCACGACCGCCTGCGCCCCCTGCAGCGCGATGAACTCGTTGCCTACCTTTCCCATCGCATGGCACGCGCAGGTTTCGAACCGGCCGCCCTGCCGTTCAGCCCGCGTGCCGTCGGACTCTTGTACGAGGCCAGTGCCGGCGTTCCGCGCGTCGTCAATGTCGTGGCCCACAAGGCGCTCATGCTGGCGTATGGCAAGGGCCAGCATCGCGTCGGCTGGCGCGAGATGCGGCATGCCGCACGCGACACGCTGGCGGCCAAGGCGGTCGATCGCACGGCACGGTGGGTGCTGCCCGTACTGGCGATGTTGGGGGTGGGCGCCGCAGCAGGCTGGCTCTACCTGATGGCATAACAGACTTTCCCTGCCAATTTTTCGATTGAACGCATGAGCATCATCAACCAGACATTGCGCGCGCTTGACGCGCGCCGTCCCGAGCGGGCCGCCCCGCAGGCGCCGCGATGCACGGCCGCTGTGGCGAAACCGCGCCGGACCGGCCTGTGGGTCGTTGCTGCCGGGCTGTTGCCGATGGCCGGGCTGGCAATCTGGTTCATCGCCCGGCCAGCCGCAAAGGACCTTCCGCAGCCGCCTGCGGTGATCGCGCAGTCTGCTGCGCCGTCGCAGGCTGCCATGCCGGCGCCGCGAACGCAGCCGGTACCGCCGCCTGTCGTATCCGCCGCCAGGGTGGCCGCCGTTGCTGTTCCTGTCGTTGCCGAAAAGCGGCCCGCCGCGGCGGATTCGAGCGCAGAGGCAGAGCCGCAGGTGCCGGCCGTCCCGGCCAGGCTGTCCGGCTCCCCCGCGGCGATGCGTTCACCGGCTCCCGCCGTTGTGCAGCCGCCGGTCATCCGCAAGGAAATCAATCTGCCCACTGACCGGGAAAAGGCTGATGAACGCTATCGCAAGGCGCTGACACTCATCCGGGCCAGCCAGCAGGACCAGGCCCGCCCGCTGCTCGAAGAGGCCCTTGAATTGTCGCCAGGGCATGTCGCTGCGCGCGAGGCACTGGCCACGTTGCTGAGCAACGCAGGGCAGAACCAGGAAGCCGAACAGATTTTGCGCACGGGATGTGCGATGAGCCCGGAGCATGTGTGGTTCGCGTTCAGCCTTGCACGCCTGCAGGCCGCGCGTGGGGATACGGAGGGTGCTGTCGCAAGCTTGCAGGACGGGATGGCGGGGCGCGTCGTCAATGCCGAGTACCATGCGACGCTGGCTGCCTTGCTGGTGCGCCTCAAGCAATATCCCGACGCCGCGCGGCAATACGAGCAGGCGCTCAAACAGCAATCGGGCCAGGGAACCTGGTGGATGGGACTGGGTCTCTCCCTGGAAGCCCAGGGGAAAAATGATGACGCCCGTTCCGCTTATCGGCGCGCACTCATGTCGGGCAATTTGCCGGACAAACTCGGGGAATTTGTCCGCACAAAGCTCGTCGACTAGAAATCGACCCGTATCGGACCCCGGAATGAATCCGGCGAAAACACCGATTCGCACGCGTGCTGCGTGTGCAGATCAGGCAAGAGTGTGGTGATTACGCAACGCAAATTTTCAGTAACGGAAGAAAATTAATAGATTGTGGTTTTCTTTTGCCGATTTGTTAGAATTCCGCGCGTCGGCTGGATCTCAAGTCCCGGACCGATCTCTGGTGTGGGTTTTTATATTCGTAATAAAGGGAAATCAAATGAAATATTCCGTTCTCCTGGCTGCTCTGCTGGCTGTTTCCATGACCGCTTGCGGCAAAAAAGAAGAAGCTGCCGCGCCTGCTGAAGCTCCCGCTGCTGCTGCGCCGGCTCCGGAAGCTGCTGCTCCGATGGCTCCTGCCGCTCCGGAAGCTGCTGCACCCGCTGCTGACGCTGCTGCTGCGCCTGCCGCGCCTGCTGACGCTGCTGCACCCGCTGCCGCGCCTGCTGAAGCTCCTGCCAAGTAATTTCTGGCTCAGGAACGAAACCGGCCTTCGGGCCGGTTTTTTTATGCCTGCAAGAAACGATCGAGCCGCGCCATGGCTTCGGCCAGCCGTGGCAGCGGCTGCGTGTAGGCGAAGCGGATATGGCGTGCCGAATGGTAGGTGCCGAAGTCGATCCCGGGCGTGACCGCGACACCGGCCTGATCGAGCAGTTCGTTGGCGAAAGCATGGCTGTCCGTGGCGAAGCGGCTGCAATCGGCATAGAGATAGAACGCGCCCTGCGGGGTCACCGGAATGGCAAAGCCCCGCTCGCGCAAGGCGGGCAGCAGAAAATCACGCCGGGTGCGCAGCTCGGTCTTGCGGGCTTCGAGCAGGGTCAGCGTGGCGGGTGCGAACGCTGCCAGCGCAGCATGCTGTGCTGGCGTGGGGGCGGCCAGATACAGGTTCTGCGCCAGACGTTCGAGCGCCGGCATGGCCCAGTCGGGCGCAGCCAGCCAGCCGAGCCGCCAGCCGGTCATCAGGAAATACTTGGAGAAGCTGTTGACGACGAACACGTCGTCCCAGCACGCGGCACTATGCTCGCCTCCCTCGTAGGTCAGTGCCAGATAGATCTCGTCGACGATCAGGGCCACGCCGTGCGTGCGGCACCAGTCGTGTATGCGGGCGAGCGCCTCGGCTGAAATCCCGGTGCCGGTGGGGTTGGACGGGCTGGCGATCAGGACGGCGCGGGTGGCCGGGGTGGCGTGGCGCTCGATGGCTTCGAGAGTGAGCTGGAAGCCGCTGTCGGCGCCGACCGGGACCGTAACCGCGCGGGCATCGCAAAATTCGGCGAAATGACGGTTGCAGGGATAGCCCGGATCGGCCATCAGCACCTCGTCGCCCGGCCCGGCCAGCAGGCCCAGCGCCAGCAGCAGGGCGCCGGATGCGCCGGGCGTCACCACGATACGGGCCGGGTCGACCCTGGCCTGCCAGCGCGTCGCATAAAAATCCGCAATCGCCTCGCGCAGGACGGGCAGGCCGAGCGCGCCGGTGTAGTGTGTGTGGCCCGCACGCAGCGCCGCGACACCGGCCTCGACGATGGGCGCGGGCGTAGCGAAGTCGGGTTCGCCGATCTCGAGGTGGATGATGTCGCGGCCGGCGGTTTCCAGCGCCTGCGCCCGGGCCAGAATGGCCATGACATGGAAGGGTTCGATGCTGTCCATGCGTGCAGCGGTGCGGGATTCAGCCATGTTCGTGCGGCTCCTGCCGTGCCCCGAGGGGCATGAATGCCAGCGGGTGCTGGCGATAGAACTGTTGCAACTGCCGGTACACCGCCGGGTATTCCGCATCGAGCAGCTGCGGCGTCTCGAAGAACACCTCGGTCAGCACCGCAAAGAACTCGGCAGGATTCTCGGTGGCATATGGGTCGATCGCCGTGTCTTCGCCGGCGTCGACGCGCCTGCACAGATCCTCGTAGGCCGCGCTGAAATCGCGCGCCCAGGCGGCGGCATCCATGCCGCGATGCAGCGGCGGGAAACCATTGGCATCGCCGTTCAGCATGTCGAGCTTGTGCGCGAATTCGTGCAGCACCACGTTGACGCCGTCGGCCTGGCCGCTGGCATCCACATCGGCGAGCGACAGCACGAGCGGCCCGCCATGCCAGGACTCGCCCGCCAGGATGTCGCGCGAATGATGCACCACCCCGATCTCATCCACCTCCTCGCGGGTGTGCAGGAACTCATCGGGATAGAGAATGATTTCGCTCCAGCCTTGGTAGCTGTCCTCGCCGAGGTTGAGCGTCAGCAGGCAGGCCTGCAGGGCAATGGCGAGCCGGATGGCCGAATCGACCTCGGCGCCGCCCGCCGCGGAAAACGTCTTGTCGTGGATGAACAGGCTGGCGGCCTCGTGCAGGCGCGCCCGTTCCGAGGCATCCAGCCGGTGCAGGATCGGCAGGCGGGCGAACGCAGCATCGAAATCCCCTGGCGGGATGGCGTGCCGCTCAAGGATGCGGGTGCGGCGCCAGCGGCCAAACCAGCTCATTCGCCGTCGTCGAGCAGGCGCGCGCTGGCGGCGTCCGGGTGCTCGAGCTCGACCCGCTCGATCTGCTGGAAGCGGCGGCTGATCTTGTCGCTGGAAATGCGCACCTCGCTCACATCCTTGCTGGCCTGCTCGATGTGGGAGGCGAGTTTTTTCATGCGCTCGTCGAAGCGGGAGAAATCCTTCGCCAGCTTGCCCAGTTCGTCCTTGATGACGTGGGCCATGCGCCGCGTCTCCGAATCGCGAATCACCGCGCGCGCGGTGTTGAGTACGGCCATCAGCGTGGTCGGCGAGGTGAGCCAGACGCGCTTCTTCTGCGCGTGCTCGACCAGGTCGGGATGGTAGGCGTGGATCTCGGCGAACACCGCTTCGGCCGGCAGGAACATCACGGCGCCGTCGGAGGTTTCGCCTTCGACGATGTACTTGGCGGCGATGTCGTCGACGTGCTTCCTGACGTCGGCCTTGAACTGGCGCCGTGAGGCGTCGCGCTCGGCCGGCGGCAGGCTGTCGTCGAACATGCGGCTGTAGTTTTCAAGCGGAAACTTGGAATCGACGCAGACCGTGCCGGTCGGGGCGGGCAGGATCAGGATGCAGTCGGCGCGGGCGCCGCTCTTCAGCGTGTGCTGGAACGCGTAGGCGTCCGGCGGCAGGCTGTTCCGCACCAGCGCTTCCAGCTGCACTTCGCCGAAGGCGCCGCGCGAACGCTTGTCGCCCAGTATTTCCTGAAGCGAGACGACGTTGGACGCGAGTCCCTCGATCTTTTTCTGCGCCTCGTCGATCACCGCCAGCCGTGTCATCACCGAGGTGAAGGTTTCGTTGGTCTTCTTGAAGCCTTCGTCGAGACGCTCGGCGACCTTGCCGGAAATTTCGTTGAGTCGACCGTCGACCGTCTGCGACAACTGCTGGACGCGGTCGTTGAAATGCGCGGTCATGCCTTTGAGCGTGTCCTGCAACAGGCCCTGCTCGGCGCGTCCCTGTTCGATCAGCTTTTCCAGCATCGCGGTCTGGAACAGGGTGAACTGGCCGGTGACGGTCTCGCGCGTTTCCGCCAGCCGTTCGCTCTGCGCCACCTGCAAGGCGGCGAGCTGGCTCTGCATGCGATCGGATTGCTGTGACAATCCGGCGTGCAGGTCGGTCAGCACCGCGCGGTGGCGGGCTTCCATGTCCTGCGCCAATAGCGCGGGCAGCCCGGCTTGTTCGCGCCGCAGTGCGCCGAGGCGCAGGAGCAGGAGAGCCGTGACGAGGATGAGGGTGGCAAGTCCGACGAGGAGGCCGATTTCAAGAACATACATGGCGTGGATTTTACCCGTCAGGACATGAAAAAACCCGGCACAAGGCCGGGTTTTCAACGATGCTGCACGGGCATGCGTTACGCAGCTGCGCGGTTTGCGCGCTTGCGCTCGTGTTCCTGCAGGTGGCGCTTGCGGATGCGGATCGACTTCGGCGTGATTTCCACCAGTTCGTCGTCGTCGATGAATTCCACCGCGGACTCCAGTGTCAGCTTGATCGGCGTGGTCAGGCGCACGGCTTCGTCGGTGCCCGAGGCGCGCACGTTGGTCAGCTGCTTGCCCTTGATCGGGTTGACCACCAGATCGTTGTCGCGGCTGTGGATGCCGATGATCATGCCCTCGTACAGCTTGTCGCCGGGCGAGACGAACATGCGGCCGCGGTCTTCCAGCTTCCACAGCGCGTAGGCCACGGCCTCGCCGTTGTCCTGCGACACCAGCACGCCGTTGTGGCGGCCGGGCAGGTCGGCCTTCACCGGGCCGTAGTCGTCGAACACGTGGCTCATCAGGCCGGTGCCGCGCGTCATGGTCATGAAGTCTGACTGGAAGCCGATCAGGCCGCGCGCGGGAATGTGATATTCCAGGCGGGTGCGGCCGTTGCCGTCGGATTCCATGTTGGTGAGTTCGCCACGGCGGCGGCCGATTTCTTCCATCACCGCGCCCTGCGTGTCGTCTTCCAGGTCGATGCTGAGGTTTTCGTACGGCTCGCATTTCTCGCCGTTGATTTCCTTGTACACCACGCGCGGCTTGCCGACGGCCAGCTCGAAGCCTTCGCGGCGCATGTTTTCCAGCAGGATGGTGAGGTGCAGTTCGCCGCGGCCGGAGACGCGGAACACGTCGGCATCGCCGGTCTCGTCGACCCGCAGCGCGACGTTGACCAGCAGTTCCTTGGCCAGGCGGTCGCGGATCTGGCGGCTGGTGACGAACTTGCCCTCGGTGCCGGCAAGCGGCGAGGTGTTCACCATGAAGTCCATGTTGAGTGTCGGTTCGTCCACCGGCAGGACCGGCAGGCCGACCGGATTGTCCTTGTCGCAGATAGTGACGCCGATGCCGATGTCGTCGAGGCCCGAGATGATGATGATGTCGCCGGCTTCGGCTTCGCTTACCGGGATGCGATCCAGCCCCTGGAAACCGAGCACCTGGTTGATGCGGCCGGTGGCAACCTGTTCCTCGTGGTTCATCACCACGACCGGCATGCCGGGCTTGATGCGGCCATTGAGCACGCGGCCGACGCCGAGACGGCCGGTGTAGGTCGAGTAGTCCAGCGCGGCGATCTGCAGTTGCAGCGGCGCGTCGGCCGAGCCGGGCGGCGTGGGCACATGGGCGAGCACGGTGTCGAACAGCGGCTTCATGTCGGCCGCGCTCCCACCGTTCGACGGCGCGTCTTTCAGGTCCATGCAGGCCCAGCCGTTGAGGCCGGACGCGTAGATGATGGGGAAGTCGAGCTGTTCGTCCGTTGCGTGGAGCTTGTCGAACAGGTCGAAGGTCTGATCCACGACCCAGTTCGGACGTGAACCCGGACGATCCACCTTGTTGATCACGACGATGGGGCGCAGGCCCAGCGCCAACGCCTTCTTGGTGACGAAGCGCGTCTGCGGCATCGGGCCTTCGACGGCGTCGACCAGCAGCACCACGCCGTCGACCATGCCGAGCACGCGCTCGACCTCGCCGCCGAAGTCGGCGTGGCCGGGGGTGTCGACGATGTTGATATGGGTGTCGCCGTAGGTGATTGCGGTGTTCTTCGCCAGAATGGTGATGCCGCGTTCCTTTTCCAGGTCGTTGGAGTCCATCACCCGCTCGTCAACCGCCTGGTTGTCGCGGAAGGTGCCGGACTGCTTCAGAAGCTGGTCGACCAGCGTGGTTTTGCCATGGTCGACGTGCGCGATGATGGCGATGTTGCGGAGCTTGCGGGACATGATGGGAGTCGCATTGCGGGAAACCCGGCATTATAACAGGGTTTCTTGACTATTTATTGGGCAAGCGGATGAGCGGCCAGCCGGGCGTCGATGCCCTTGATCACCCGCTCGTAGCGTGTGCTGCCGACCGGCCCGAAGCGACGGTCGAATTCGGACTGCGGCATGAATTCCGGCAGGCCGTGAAAATCCGGCAGCAAATCCGCGTCGCTGCGGGCGCTGGCCAGCAACTGCCGCACCCGTTCGGCAGCATCGCCGGTCGCGCGTTCGCCGAGCCGTGCGCCGGCGCGATCGTTGGCCAGGTCGGTGAAACTGAAGCCCGAGCCCTTGCCGGCGTCCTCTTCCTCCTTCATCAGGCCGATGGCATTGGCCAGGCGGCTGCCGCCGTTGGCCGACAGCGCGGCGGCAATCACGAAATGCTCGGCAAAGTCGCGCCGCCCGTGCAGCGACAACAGCACGCGCGGCGCCCGGCGGATCGAGTGGCTGTCGCCCTCCAGCAGCCTGGGCAGGCTGATCCCCCCCAGATAGGCCGCCAGTGCGGTGAGCGCGGCACGATTTTCCTCGCGCGCGTCGTCGCCCGTTTGCCCGGCGTACGCAAACAGCGGCCCCATGATACTCACCAGCGGCACCGTGCTGCCGCGCGGGTGGGGCTTCAGCAGGGTATCCAGTCGCTCGGCGCAGGCCAGCATGCGGGCCTGGTCGTCCGGCGCGATCAGCAGTTCGGCGCTCTTGCGCTCGATGCGGGTGAGCAGTTCGGGATTCCAGCGGTAATCGAGAGTGGCCTGGTTTTCGTCGAAACGGATCTGGGTGAAGGCATCGGCCAGTGCGGCATAGGTCTTGTCCCGCCGCAGCCAGCGATGCGCCAGGCGCGCCGTCCAGTCGGCCAGCGTTCCCGGCAGCGGCAGGCTGCCGAGCTGGACGCCCTGGATGCGGATGCCACCGGGTACATCGGCCAGTTCGGCGGTGATGTTGAGGTAGCGTCCGAACGGGTTCGGCGGGACGGTCAGCGTGGCGGTGAGGGTGGCCAGTCCCGGCGTAAGCTCGGCGGCAATGCCGCTGACGCGGCGCAGTTCGACGGCGTAGTTGAGCAGCCGGTTGAGCTCGGCTTCGTCGAGCTGGATGCTCTGGACGACATCGGGCGTCTGCCCGCGCGGGTCGTGCTTCTCGAACAGCGATTTGATCCAGGCGAGGTCGGTGCGGCGGAATTGCGCCGGCGGCTCGATGGCGGGTGCGTCATCCAGCGCCAGCCAGGGCAGCACGACGAGCGCGGCCAGCACGGCGAACAGTCCTCCCCAGCCGATCAGCCGCCTCATCTTCATCCCGGCTGGTTGCGCATGAAATCGGCCGTCTTGAAGAATGCGGCAGTCAGTTCCTGCTGCATGGCGGCATCCACGCCGACGTCCTGCATTGCACGGACCATGCAGCCCATCCATTGGTCGCGTTCCGCCTCGCCGATGGTAAAGGGCATATGGCGACGACGCAGGAAGGGATGGCCGAAGCGGTCGGTGTATTCCGGCGGCCCGCCGGTCCAGCCGGAGAGAAACCAGAACAGCTTGTTGCGCGATTCGGTGAGATCGGCCGGATGGAGCTTGCGGATACCGTAGTAATCCGGGTCTTCGTCCATCAGGTCGTAAAAGCGGTCGACCAGTCGGCGAATGACTTCGCCGCCGCCGAGGCGTTCGTAGTGCGTCTGCATGATCAGGGCTTCACAGGCTTGACGACTGCTGCCGCAGCCTTGGCAAGTTTTCGGGCGGCGTCGGTGGTATCGGCTGTGGCGAGTGCCACTCCCATACGGCGGCGGGCGAAGGCCTGCGGCTTGCCGAACAGGCGGATGTCGACGCCGGGCACGGCAAGTGCCTCGTCGACGCCGTCGAAGGCAATGCCGGACGCATCCATGCCGCCGTAGATCACCGCCGAGGCGCCGGGTTCGCGCAGTGCGGTGTCGACCGGCAGGCCGAGGATGGCGCGCGCATGCAGTTCGAATTCGTTCTGCCGCTGCGTCGCCATGGTCACCATGCCGGTGTCGTGCGGGCGCGGGCTGACCTCCGAGAACCACACCGCATCGCCCTTGACGAACAGTTCCACGCCGAAAATCCCGCGTCCGCCGAGGTTGCCGGTGACGGCCGCGGCGATTTCCTGCGCGCGTTGCAGGGCTGCAGGGGACATCGGCTGCGGCTGCCACGATTCGACGTAATCGCCTTTCACCTGCACGTGGCCGATGGGGGCGCAGAAACGGGTTTCGATCTCGCCCGAAGCCCCCTGCGCGCGCACGGTCAGCAACGTGATTTCATAGTCGAAATCGATGACGCCCTCGACGATGACGCGTCCCTTGTCCACACGCCCGCCGCTGGCGGCATAGTCCCACGCAGCCTGCAACTGGCTGGCGTCGTCCACCCGCGACTGCCCCTTGCCGGACGACGACATCACCGGCTTGACGATGACCGGATAGCCCAGTTTTTCCGCGGCGGCCGCCATCTCGGCCAGACTGTCCGCGAACACGTAGGGCGAGGTCGGCAGATTCAGCGTTTCGGCGGCGAGCCGGCGGA
This sequence comes from uncultured Thiobacillus sp., assembly GCA_964533095.1. Classification (GTDB taxonomy): domain Bacteria; phylum Pseudomonadota; class Gammaproteobacteria; order Burkholderiales; family Thiobacillaceae; genus Thiobacillus. Next base: position 65,794 of record CAZHKS010000007.1, read on the forward strand.
TGCCCTCGCGGTTCATGGTGAGGTTGGCGGCGCGCGCGGTGGGGATGACCACGGCCAGGCCCTCGGCCTCGATCTCCAGCAGGATTTCGGTGGCGATGGCCTCGATTTCCGGTACCACCAGGTGTGGTCTTTCGGACTCGATCAGTGCGCGCAGCGCCGACCGGTCGCTCATGTCGGTCACGTAGGCGCGATGTGCGACCTGGTGGCCGGGGGCGTTGACGTAACGATCCACGGCGATGACTTCGACGCCCAGGCGCTGCAGGGCGATGATGACTTCCTTGCCGAGTTCGCCTGCGCCCAGAAGCATGACACGGGTGGCGGAAGGGGAAAGCGGGGTGCCGAGGCGCATAGGGAAATCCAGCGGGAATCAAAAATCCGATTTTACCGTGGCTTAAAGGTATTCCTCGATCGGCAGCGCCTGCAGCACGCGCAACAGGCCGCGCTGGATGGGCGTGGTGTCGGGTTCGAGGTCGAATACACGCTGCGCGCCCTGGTGGACGTCGGTCCATTGCAGGCGTTTCACGATTTTCCTGCCAAAGGTTTCGACGATGAGCCGTGGCTGGAAACTGCGTTCGGGGCGCATGGCGTCCTCGGCCATGCCGGTGACCTCGCGGGCGAGTTCGGGCGAATGGATCACCAGGCCCATTTCGGTGTTGAGCAGGGTCGAACGCGGATCGAAGTTGAAGCTGCCGATGAACACATGAGCGTCATCGAATACGAAGGTCTTGGCGTGCAGGCTGGCGCGCGACGATCCGCCGGGGAGGTCGCGCAGGCGGCCGCCGATGGGCTCGGCCACCGGTTTCAGTTCGTAGAGATGGACGCCAGCCTCCAGCAGCGGAATGCGGTAGTTGGCATAGCCGGCGTGGACGACCGGAACATCGCTGGCGGCGTAGGCGTTGGTCAGGACCTCGACCCGCACACCCTGGCTGCGCCAGTAGTCGAAATAGGCCATGCCCGCGGCGCCAGGCACGAAATAGGGCGACACGATGAGCGCATGCCGGGTGGGGTTGACCCAGAGTCCGGCGAGCTGGCCGATGAGCAGCTGCGCGCTGGTGTCATCGCGCTTGAGAACCTTGTCCGGCGGGTCGACGATGAGGTCGGCACGTGCGATGCGCCAGGGTATCGTGCCCGTCAGCAGTCCGGGCATGGGGTCGGCAGCGGTCAGCGCGCGGCCGTAGTCGCTGCCCATCTGCCGGGCGTGAAACGCATTCAGGTTCTGGGTCGTGCGCTGCAGCCGTCTGTCGCTGGCCGTAACCGGCAGGGCGGAGGCGGGTACGGCGGCTTCGCAGTTCCAGTACTGGTCGAACGATTTCGACAGCGCGTCGACGATGGCGCCGGCGGCGACGACATCGAGATCCACGAAGGCGAGGTCGTGGCCGGCGCCGAAATATTCGTCGCCGATGTTGCGCCCGCCGGTGATGCCGATCTGGTCGTCGGCGATGAAGACCTTGTTGTGCATGCGGCGGTTGAGGCGGACGCTATCGCGCAATGCCTGCCAGCCCCTGACCAGCAGATTGGTGCTGCGGGTATGGAAGGGGTTGAACAGCCGCACCTGGATGTTGGGGTGGGCGTTCAGCGTGGCGAGTCCCAGTTCCTTGTCGGCGGTGTCGATGTCGTCGATCAGCAGGCGCACGCGCACGCCGCGGTCGGCGGCGGCCAGCAGGGCGGCGGCGACCATCTTGCCGGTGGTGTCGTTGTGGAACAGGTAGTACTGCACATCCAGCGTGCGGGTGGCGCGCCGGGCCAGCGCCAGGCGGGCTGCAAGCGCGGCATGCCCCTCCTGCAGCAGATAAAAGCCTGATTCACCGGACGGTATCCAGGCGGCCAGCTGCTCTTTCATCGGGCTGTCGGCCTGGCTGGAAAGGGCCTGCGAGGGGAGACGCCGGGCGTCGAGATTGAGGGTGGGGGCACAGCCGGCGAGCAGCAGCACGGCCAGCCCGATGCAGACGGGCAGCTCAGGTCGTCTGCGCATCCAGACGCTGCCAGGCGAAATGGGGGCCGGGATCGGTCTTGCGGCCCGGCGCGATGTCGCTGTGGCCCACGACTGCCCGGATCGGGTAAGCCGCTTTCAGCATGGCCAGCAGCGGGATCAGGGCCGCATACTGGGCCTCGGCAAAAGGCAGGTCGTCGCTGCCTTCCAGTTCGATGCCGATGGAGAAGTCGTTGCAGCGTTCGCGCCCTTGCCAGTTCGATGCGCCCGCGTGCCAGGCGCGCAGCGCGCACGGCACGAACTGGATCAGGCTGCCGTCGCGGCGGACGAAGAAATGTGCCGACACCTCGAGACCCCGAATACCCTGGTAGTAAGGGTGGGCATCCCAGTCGAGCCGGTTGGTGAAGAGGTCGATCACCGCATCGCCGTCGAACTGGCCCGGCGGCAGCGAAATGTTGTGGATCACGATGAGCTCGATCGCCGTGCCTGCCGGGCGTGCATCGCAATTGGGCGAAGGCAGGTGGCGCGCGCCGATCAGCCAGCCGGAGGCATCGAGGTCACGGGGGGGCTGGGTTGAAATCGGCATGGCGCAAGCTTACTCGACCCATGCAAAGTCTGGAAACATCGGCTGACACCCCTTAGACTGCCGACTTTCCATGAACCCGGGTGTGCCCCATGACGCGGATGGATGCGCAACAATTGCTGGACCACGCCGAGCCTATCGCTACGGAGGAAGAGGTGCAGGCCGTTCTCGACCGTCTGGCGATCGAAATCGGACGCGGGCTGGGGGACGCGTTTCCGCTGGTGCTGGCCGTCATGGGGGGCGCGGTGGTGTTCGCCGGCCAGTTGCTGCCGCGGCTGCGCTTTCCGCTGGAATTCGATTACCTGCACGTCACCCGCTATCGCGGCAAGACCGAAGGCGGCGCGGTGGAATGGCGGGTGCTGCCGGGGCAGAACGTGGTCGGCCGCAACGTGCTGGTGCTGGACGACATCCTGGACGAAGGCGAAACCCTCGCAGCGATCCGCGACAAGCTGGTCGACATGGGCGCGGCGCACGTATGGTCGGCGGTGCTGACCAACAAGGACAATGGACAGGACAAACCGATCCGGGCCGATTTTGTGGGGCTGGACGTGCCCGATCGCTACGTGTTCGGCTGCGGCATGGACGCATACGGGCTGTGGCGCAATCTGCCGGCCATTTACGCATTAAAGGACAAATAACATGCTGGGCATCATTGGCGGTACCGGTCTGACGCAACTGACCAATCTGGAAATCACCCATCGCCAGGTGGCGCGGACGCCCTATGGCGAACCCTCGGGCGCCCTGACCTTCGGCCGCATCTGCGGCCAGGAAGTGATCTTCCTGGCGCGCCACGGCTACGGCCATACCATACCGCCGCACGAGGTGAACTATCGTGCCAACCTGTGGGCGCTGAAGGAGCACGGCGTCGACCGCGTGGTATCGGTGGCCACGGTCGGCGGCGTCCATCCCGAGCTGATCCCCGGCACGCTTGTGATTCCCGACCAGATCATCGACTACACGCATGGCCGGGCTGCAACCTATTTCGACGGGAACGGCAAGCCGGTCGTCCATCTCGATTTCACGTTCCCCTATTGCGACGCCATGCGCACTGCGCTGCTGCAGGCCGCTGCCGGCGCCGGCATCAGCCTGCGCGACGGCGGCGTCTATGGCGCGGTGCAGGGGCCGCGCCTGGAAACGGCGGCCGAAATCAACCGCATGGAGCGCGACGGCGCCGACATGGTGGGCATGACCGGCATGCCGGAGGCCTACCTGGCGCGCGAACTGGAACTCTGCTATGCGGCGGTGGGGGCGGTGGTGAACCATGCAGCCGGGCGCGGGCTGTCGGCCGATGGCATCCAGATGAACGAAATCCAGGCCGTGCTGGGCGAGGTGATGCTGCAGGTGCGGCATCTGCTGGAACAGCTGGTGACCAACGATGCGGCCGGGCTGTGCACCTTTTGAACAAGGGATGAGAGCGGCCACGTGAAGCTCTATCGTGCTTTGCAGTCGCAGGGGTTCGGCTCGCGCAAGGGCTGCATTGCACGCGTGCGGGCGGGTGAAGTCGCGGTCAACGGCATGGTCTGCGACGACCCCGAGGCCGAGGTCGATCCGGCCGGGCTGGAATTGACGCTGGACGGCGTCGCCTGGGCGTATCGCGAAAAAGCCTATGTGCAGATGCACAAGCCGGCCGGATACGAGTGCTCGCATCACCCCAGCCATCACCCCAGCGTGTTTTCCCTGTTGCCGCCGCCGCTGCTGCAGCGCGGCGTGCAGTGCGTGGGGCGGCTCGACCAGGACACCAGCGGCCTGCTGCTGTTCTCCGATGACGGCCAGTTCATCCACCGCATGATCTCGCCCAGAAAGGGCATCGCCAAGGTCTATCGCGCCGCCTGTGCCGAACCTGTGACCGACGCCATGCTGGAGGCCCTGCGCACGGGCGTGGAACTCAACGACGAGCCGGCGCCGATTGCCGCCCTGGCCTGCGACCGGCTCGATGCGAACACGCTGCGCCTGACGCTCGCCGAGGGCAAGTACCACCAGGTCAAGCGCATGATCGCGGCGACGGGCAACCGGGTCGAGACGCTGCATCGCGAAGCCATCGGCCGTCATGCCCTGCCCGCGGATCTGCCGGCCGGCAGCTGGCGCTGGCTGGAGGCTGCAGACCTGCAACAACTGGAGCAGCCATGGCCATCCGCGAAGTCCTGAAAATGGGCGACCCGCGCCTGCTGGCACCGGCGCGTGCGGTGGAGGATTTCGATTCGCCCGAACTGGCGCAACTGATCGTCGACATGCACGACACCATGCGCGCGCTCAACGGGGCCGGCCTGGCGGCGCCGCAAATCGGCGTCGGCCTGCAGGTGGTGATCTTCGAAGTCGTCGCCAATCCGCGTTATCCGGACGCCGAGAACGTCCCCTTCACGGTGCTGATCAATCCCGTGCTGACGTCCCTGTCGGACATTATGGAAGAGGGATGGGAGGGATGTCTGTCAGTGCCGGGCATGCGCGGACTGGTGCCGCGCCACGTTGACCTGCGCTATCAGGGCTTCGACGCCGCGGGGCAGCCGATCGACCGCAGCGTGAACGATTTCCATGCCCGCGTGGTGCAGCACGAGGTCGATCATCTGCACGGCATCCTGTACCCGATGCGCATCCGCGACCTGCGCTATTTCGGCTTCACCGAGACCCTGTTTCCGGGGCAGAACCTGCAGGACGATTGACGGGTTTTCGACGCTTCCAGGCATGCATTTAGCTTGCCTAAAGTTGCGACTGTCCTCGCCGCTAACTTGTAGCGTAACCGTGGGCGATGTGCCCCGGCACACGCAGCAAGGACAACAATGATCCCGGAACATCAGATCCAGCAGGCGCAGCGTCATATTCATCACGCCATTGTGATGACGGACGAAGTGGCCCGGCTCGACGACATCGCCGCCCGGTTGATGGCTGTGCAACGGCACTGGAACGATCCCAACCGCCCGCTTCGCCTCTTGACCGCGCTGGAGGCCAGCCGCGATGTCTGGAATGCGATTCAGGCTGCGCTGGCCGCAGGCACGCTGCCGCTGCCGCCGGACGTGCAGCACAATCTGCTGATCCTGTCGGTATATGCGGACAGCAAGATCGGCTTGTGCGAGTCCGCCCCCGATGCCGACACGCTGGGCAGCCTGATCGCATTGACGCGCACGCTGGCAGGCAGTCTCAAGGAATGGCGGGAGGCGGCATGACGGCGGAACAGGATTTCACACGGCATCCCGGCCTGCATCTCGCCGACGGAGTGGGCATCAGCACGTCGGTTCGCCCCGGACGTGGACGCAGCCGCGTCAAAACCGAGGTGGACGAAAAGATCAAGAAACCGGCCGACGGCGTGCGCAAGAAATCGCCGCCCGTCCGCAAAACGCCTTCGCGTGGCCGTTACGTGGACGAATACGCGCGTCCGGCGATCTAGGTCCTCACCGCAACGCTTCGATCGTCTCGGCTTCCAGCGCCTCGCGTCCCGCGGGTGTCTGCAGGGCCGCTCCCCGAATCAGGAAAGTATCCTCGACACGTTCGCCCAGCGTGTCGATCTTGGCGGCATAGACGTTCACGTCATGCCGCATCAGCACTTCGGCCACCGCGAACAGCAAGCCTCCGCGATCCGCGCAGGTGATCGACAGCATGTGGCCGTGGCCTTGCGCGTCGGCTTCCAGCCGCACCGTGGTGGGGTAGGGATGGTGGCGCTGGTGGCGCGACAGGCGGCCGCGCGGCACTGTCTGCATCGGACGCGCAGGATCAAGGTCGCGCGCCAGTTCGTATTCCACGAAACTCAGGAAATCACGGTAATGGATGCCGCGATTGGCCAGGTCCATCACCTGGAAGCTGTCCAGCGCGTAGCCATTGCCAGTGGTATGGATCTTGGCCTCGAGAATGGTGTACTGGATGCGTGCGAAAAAGCCGCAGATGCGCGCGAAGATGTCGTCCCGGTCGGGCGCGTAGACCAGCACCTGGATGCCTTCGCCTGCCGGCGACAGCCGCGCCCGCACGACGGCGTCGGCACTGTCGGCACGCTGCCACAGCATGCGTGCCTGCCAGGCCATGTCGCGGGCGTCGTAGCGGACGAAATAGCGATCGTCGAGATGCTGCCACAGCGCATCGGCGGCGTTGACGGGGAGCCCGTACAGGGCGAGGTTGATCCGTGCCTCGTTCTGCCTGGCGGCACTGTCCGCCAAGCCGGTATCGCGGCCCGTCAGTCGGGCGCGTGCGGCGTGATACAGATCTTCCAGCAGCTTGCCTTTCCAGGCGTTCCAGACGGTCGGGCTGGTGCCGCGGATATCGGCCACGGTCAGCAGATACAGCGCGCTCAGCCTGCGTGTGTCGCCGACCCGGGAAGCGAAGGCGGAAATGACCTCAGGGTCGCTGGTGTCCTCTTTCTGCGAAGTGCGTGACATCACCAGATGCATGTCCACCAGCCAGGCGACCAGGTCGCTGTCCGGCTTGTCGAGCCCGTGCTGGCGGCAGAATCGCCGCGCATCGACGGCGCCCAGCTCCGAGTGGTCGCCGCCGCGGCCCTTTGCGATGTCGTGGAACAGTGCGGCCAGATAGAGCAGCTCGGGCTTGTCGAAGGCGGCGATCAGACGGCTGGCAAGCGGGAACTCGTGCGCCAGATCCGGCACCGTGAAGCGCCGCACGTTGCGCAGCACGGTGAGGATGTGCTCGTCCACCGTATAGACGTGAAACAGGTCATGCTGCATCTGCCCGACGATGCGGCCGAACGCCGGGATGTAGCGCCCGAGCAGGCCATAGCGGTGCATCGCGCGCAGCGCCCGGGTGATGCCCAGCGGCTCGCGCAGCAGCGTCATGAACAGGGCGCGATGCAGCGGATCGGCCCGAAACGCTGCATCGATGCGGGTTCTGCCGCGCCACAGCGCGCGCAGCGTCGCCGGTTCAAAACCGTCCAGCGTAGGGTGCCGTGCATACTCGATGAAGGCGCGCAGCAGGGCATCCGGCTTGCGCTCGAACAGGTCGGCCGCGCGCGCCTCGAGCAGGTTGCCGCGCAACTGGAAATCGGCGTCGATCGGCTGCGGCGGCGCGGTCACCGGGAACAGACGCACGCGCAGCGACTGGATGAGAATGTCGTTGATGCGCTGGACCAGCTTGGCGGCCCGGTAATATCCCTGCATCAGGCGCTCGCCAGGCCGCCGGGTGGGGGTGGCGGCGAGCCCCAGACGTGCTGCGAGTTCGGTCTGGTAATCGAAGGCGAGGCGGTCTTCGCGCCGTCCGGCCAGGAGATGCAGATTGATGCGCAGGTTTGACAGGGCATGTTCCTCGCGGGCGATGCGGCGCGCCTCGACGTGGGTGAGCAGGCCGGCGCGTGCGATGCCGCTCCAGCCGCCCTGGAGGCCGCACGCCTGCGCCAGCCAGTGGATGGTGTGCAGGTCGCGCAGGCCGCCAGGGCTGTCCTTCAGGTTGGGTTCGAGCTTGTAGGCGCTGTCGTCGAAGCGGGCGTGGCGCGCGTGCTGCTCGGCCAGCTTGCCGTCGAAAAAACGCTGGGCGTCGAATCGCGCCTGGAAGCGGCGCCCGAATTCGTCGAACAGGCCCGCGGCGCCGCATACGAAACGCGCCTCCAGCAGATTGGTTTCCACCGTGATGTCCGCGGCCTCGGCCAGGCAGGCGTCGACCGTGCGCACGCTATGGCCGATCTCCAGCCCGACATCCCAGCAGGCCTGTACCCAGTTTTCCAGCGTCGCCTGCTGGTCGGGCGCCGGGTCGTGCGGCAGCAGCAGCAGGACATCGACGTCGGAGCCGGGAAAAAGTTCGCCGCGCCCGTAACCGCCGACGGCTGCGAGGCAGAATGCGGGCGACAGCGCGAGCCGGGCCGAGAGTTCGACCAGCACGCCATCGACCAGTGCGGCGTGGCGGCTCAGGTAGTGGGTGGCAGGCTTGTGCAGAAAGGCCGCAGCCAGTTCGGCACGGCCCGATTTGAGCCGCTCGCGAAGATCGGCGAACGGCGCTTTGCTCACGCCGCGCGGCGTACGCTGTCGGGAACGGCCGGGGTGCCGGCCGACACGGTCAGCACCTCGTAGCCGCTGTCGGTGACCAGTATCGTATGTTCCCATTGCGCCGACAGGCTGCGGTCCTTGGTGACGATGGTCCAGCCGTCGGGCATCTGGCGGATGTCGCGGCGGCCGGCATTGATCATCGGCTCGATGGTGAAGGTCATGCCCGGTTCCAGCACGAGGCCGGTGCCGGGCTTGCCGTAATGCAGCACCTGCGGATCCTCGTGGAAATTGCGGCCGATGCCGTGGCCGCAGAATTCGCGTACCACGCTGTAGCCGTGGTTTTCGGCGAAGCGCTGGATGGCGTGGCCGATGTCGCCCAGGCGGGCGCCCGGCTTGACGTGGTCGATGCCGACCCACATCGATTCGTAGGTGATCTGGATCAGGCGCTTGGCCTGGATCGACGCTTCGCCCGCCACGAACATGCGGCTGGTGTCGCCGTGCCAGCCGTCCTTGATGACGGTGATGTCGAGGTTCACGATGTCGCCGTTCTTCATCACCTTGTCGCCCGGTACGCCGTGGCACACCTGGTTGTTGACCGAGGTGCAGATCGACTTGGGATAGGGCGCGTGGCCGGACGGCGCATAGTTCAGCGGCGCCGGGATCGTGCCCTGCACGTCGACCATGTAGTCGTGGCACAGCCGGTCGAGCTCGCCAGTGGTGACGCCGGGCTTGACGAAGGGGGTGATGTAGTCGAGCACTTCCGAGGCGAGTCGTCCGGCGACGCGCATGCCTTCTATTTCGGCGCCGGTCTTGATGGTGACAGTCATGAGTTGGCCAGAATGGGATCAAAGCAGCATTCTAGCGTCCCGGTGGGTACCGGAAAAACCATACTGGTGTCGTGGAAGGCAGAAGGGACGCACGAAGGCGCCCCTTGATGCCCCGGCCGGATGGCCGGACCATGCTCGCGACCTTACTGGCCCGCGGATACGGCGTCCCCGCTGCGAACCTGCTCGCGGGTTTCGGTGCGGATCTGTTCACGACTCTGGACGCGCTTCTCGTCGCGGCTCCGGGTGCGTGTTTCCTTGCGCTGGGCCGAGTCGGGATAGGACATTCCCATATTCCCCATGCCCATGCCGCCTCCCATGCCGCCATTGCCACCCTTGGCGTAAACGGCGCCGCTGGCGAGCCCGGCTGCGAGCAGAGCGAGGGAAAGAGCTTTTACTGGTTTCATGTTGCGTTCCTTTTGGTTGGGATTATCGACCCCGCCGTCCTGCACCTGCGCCGGCACCCATGCCCGAGCTTGCGCCGGCACCTGCGCTGCTGCCCGCCGCCGTGCCCCCCATTTCCTGATGGCGATGTTCGTAGCCGCTACCGTAAGGCAGGCGGGCCGGGGCATTCGTACTGTCCTGGGTCGGCGCGGGCGCGTGCAGGTTGCGCTGCACCGTTTCGTCGACCGGGCCTGTGCCCGGAACGTTCAGGACGTCGCGCGGCAAGGACAGGTTGAGAGGGCGGGGCTGCACGTTTTTTGCGTTCGCCTGGCGCGCTTCGGCCCAGGCCGGCAAAGCCAGAACCAGGACGGACGGGACAAGAATCATGGCCAGGCGGGACAGGGGCATGTGCGGTTCGGTTTCGTCGATGCCGCGGGATTGCGGCTGGGATGCAAGTGTGGGCGGTTTCTGTCGCGACACGATGTCAGGTGGATGGCGCTGCGTGTCAGTGTGTGTCCGTTTGTGACAAGCGGGCTGGAATGGCCCTGTTGTGGAGTAGGATAAACGGCATCGGGCGTATCGTCATCGCTGCATGCGCTTGACCCGCGCAATACCCCGGAAACCGCCACCATGAATCCTGACGCCAGATCCAGCCTCCCATGACGCCATCGTCCAGATCCGTTATCCCGAACGCTGCCCGAGGTGCGTCGTGACGGCACCGGGTGCAGCACGCATCCTGGTGGTGGACGACGACCCGGGATTACGCACCCTGCTGGAGGCGTACCTGGGCGACAGCGGGTTTGCGGTGGAGACGGCGATGGGCGGGGAGGCGATGTGGCGAGTGCTGGAGCGCGGCATGCCGGACGCCATCGTGCTCGACCTGATGATGCCGGGTGAGGATGGCCTGTCGCTTGCGCGCCGCCTGCGCAGCCAGTCGAACGTGCCCATTCTCATGCTGTCGGCGCGCGGCGAGGAGATCGATCGCGTGGTCGGGCTGGAAATGGGCGCCGACGATTACCTGGCGAAACCCTTCAGTCCACGCGAATTGCTGGCCCGCCTGCGTGCGCTGCTGCGGCGCAGTCAGGGCCCGGCCGAATCCGCGCCGCAGTCTGCGCTTCCGGGCTTCGGCCCGTATCGGCTGGATGTTGCCAGCCACAGGCTCACCCGCGACGGCGTCGAGGTGAAACTGTCGACCGCCGAATTCGCCCTGTTGCGCATCTTCGTCGAGCACCCGCTGCGGGTGCTGTCGCGCGATACCCTGATCGACATGCTGAAAGGCTACGAGCGCGATCCCTTCGACCGCAGCGTCGATACCCGCGTCACCCGCTTGCGCCGCAAGATCGAGCCCGATTCCGCCGAGCCGGTCTATATCCGTACCGTGCGTGGCGAGGGCTACCTGTTCAATCCGCGCGGCTGCGAGGCGTGAGACTGTCGTCGCGCCTGAGCCTGACGCAGCAGAATGCCTTGCTGCTGATGGCGTTCTTCATTCTCTTCGAGCTGCTGGTGGTATCGGCCATCACCTATTTTTTGATGTTGCCGATGGCGCGCCGTTCGGCGGCCGACCTGGCGGGTCTGATGACGCTGTCGGCACAGACCTGGAGCGAACTGCCACCGGTCACCCGTCCTGCTTTCGAGATCGAGTTGGCACGCTCGCATGCGCTGGCGCTGCGTGCCGAACCGCCGCACAACGCCGAGCCACCGTCATGGCGGGAGCCCTATCTGCGCTTCCTGGCGGCGTCCCTGAGCGTGCGAGCGGGTGGACCCGTTGCGACCTCGCGCGAGGAAATCCGGGGGCAGGAATGGTTCTGGGCGTCACTGCCTGCCGGCGATGGGCGTCTGTCGGTAGGATTTCCCCACAGCCGCATCGGCCCGCGCCCGATCCATGCCGTGCTGGCCTCGTTGGCCGGCGGCACGTTGCTGACCCTGCTTGCGGCCTGGTGGCTGGCCCGTCGGACCACCCGGCCGCTGCAACGGCTGCAGCAGGCGGTCACCTCGCTGGGCCGTGGGCAGACGCCGGAGCGTCTGCCCGAGACCGGGCCGCGTGAAATCGCAGCCCTGAGCCGCCGCTTCAACGAGATGACGAAACAGGTGGAGGACCTGCTGGCTGCCCGCACGGTGCTGCTTGCCGGCGTGTCGCACGACCTGCGCACGCCGCTGGCAAGGCTGCGGCTGGCGGTGGAAATGCTGGTGAAGAAGCCAAGCGCGGACCTGGCGGCGCAGGTGGAGGGCGACATCGAGGCGATGGACCGTCTGATCGGCGATGTGCTGACGCTGGCACGCGGCTTTGGCCATGAGGCTGCCCGGCGGGTGGTACTGGCCGATCTGCTGGCCGATCTGGTACGGTCCACGCCCGGTGCGGCCGAGCACGTGCAGATCGAGGCGGCGGATATCACGCTCGAAGTGCCTGCCGGCGCCTTGCGCCGCATTCTGGCCAATCTGCTGGAAAATGCCCTGCGTTATGGCGGCGGCCGGCCCGTGACCCTGCAGGCCGAGACGGGGGACGGGCTATGCCGCATCGGCGTGCTCGATCGCGGCCCGGGAATTCCTGCGGCGGAACAGGAGGCCGTGTTCCGTCCGTTCTACCGGCTCGAAGCCTCGCGCAACGTCGTCACCGGCGGCTCCGGGCTGGGCCTGGCGATCGTGCGCCAGCTGGCGACGGCGCAGGGATGGGACGTCAGCCTCGACACGCGGCCCGGCGGCGGGCTGGCAGTATGGCTGCAGATCGCCCTGCCGTCGGCGCCTTGAATTAAGTACCCATTCGAATTAGAATCGCGGGCTGTCCGGAATGGTTCGGACAAATTCGCACACCTGTCATTAAAGGGTGGCGGCGTGTTCAAACGTACACACGCGGCTGCTGACGGGTGGAGGCTCAACCCTTTAGGAGATTTTCATGTCTGTCACCATGCGCCAAATGCTGGAGGCCGGTGTCCATTTCGGCCACCAGACCCGCTTCTGGAACCCCAAGATGGCCCCGTTCATTTTCGGCCATCGCAACAAGATCCATATCGTCAACCTGGAAAAATCGCTGCCGATGTTCCAGGAGGCGCAGAAGTTCGTGCGTCAGCTGGCCGCCAACAAGGGCAACGTGCTGTTCGTCGGCACCAAGCGCGCCGCGCGCGACATCGTGCGCGAAGAGGCGCAGCGCGCCGGCATGCCCTACGTCGACCAGCGCTGGCTCGGCGGCATGCTGACGAACTTCAAGACGGTCAAGCAGTCGATCAAGCGCCTGAACGAACTGGAAGCCTCGCTGGCCGAACCCGGCCGCCTGTCGAAGAAGGAAATCCTCACGGTACAGCGCGAAGTCGACAAGCTGAACCGCAGCCTGGGCGGCATCCGTGAAATGGCCGGCCTGCCCGATGCGATTTTCATCATCGACGTCGGCTACCAGAAGGGCGCCGTGGTCGAGGCCAAGAAGCTGGGCATCCCGGTGATCGGCGTGGTCGACACCAACAACAGCCCGGAAGGCGTGGACTACATCGTTCCCGGCAATGATGACTCGGCGCGGGCGATTCGCCTGTATGCCCGCGGCATGGCCGATGCGGCGCTGGAAGGCCGTGCCCAGGTCATCAGCGAGATCGTCGGTGGCGAGGAGTTCGTCGAGGTGGAAGAAGAGGGTGGCGTCGCCGCTGAGTAAACGCGACGCGCTGCAACATCGCCGGGGTAGTTTGCCGGCGAGCGTATTCGAGGAGGGGCGTTTGCCCCTCTTTCCGTATTGAATTGTTTGAAACTGGATTGGGAGTTCGAAATGGCTGAAATCACTGCAAGCATGGTCAAGGATCTGCGCGAGAAAACCGATGCGCCGATGATGGACTGCAAGAAGGCGTTGTCGGAAGCCGGCGGCGACATGCAGAAGGCGGAGGAAATCCTGCGCGTGCGCTTCGGCAACAAGGCCGCCAAGAGTGCCGGCCGCGTGGCCGCCGAAGGGATCGTGACCATTGCCATCAGCGCCGACGGCAAGTCCGCCGCCATGGTCGAAGTCAACTGCGAAACCGACTTCGTGGCGAAGAACGACGACTTCATGGCGCTGTCCAATGCGCTGGCCGGCATGGTGCTGGAACAGAATCCGGCCGACGTCGCCGCCCTGTCCGCGCTGCCTTACAAGGGCGCCACGGTGGAGGCCTTCCGTACCGAACTGGTCGGCAAGATCGGCGAGAACATGTCGGTGCGCCGCTTCGTGCGCCTGAGCGGCCAGGGCAAGTTCGCCAGCTACATCCATGGCGGCAAGATCGGCGTGCTGGTCGACGTGACCGGCGACGAAGCGCTGGCGCGCGACATCGCGATGCATATCGCAGCGTCCAAGCCGAAGTCGCTGGATGCCTCGGGCGTCTCGCAGGAGTTGATCGACACGGAACGTCGCGTTGCGATCGAGAAGGCCAAGGAAGCCGGCAAGCCGGAAGCCATGCTGGAAAAAATTGCCGAAGGCACGGTGCAGAAGTTCCTCAAGGAAGTCACGCTGCTGTCGCAGCCCTTCGTCAAGGACGACAAGCAGACCGTCGAGCAGGTGCTGAAGTCGAAGAACTCGCAGTGCCACGGCTTCGTGATGTACGTGGTGGGTGAGGGCATCGAGAAGAAGGTGTCCGACTTCGCCGCTGAAGTCGCGGCGGCCGCCAAGGTCTGACCGGGCATGGCGCCGGTGCGACGCATCCTGCTCAAGCTGTCCGGCGAAGCCCTGATGGGGCCGGACAGCTTTGGCTATCACGCCGGGACGATGGCCGGCTTCGTCGGGCAGATTCGTGAAGTCGTGGCGTTGGGTGTACAGGTCGGCATCGTGGTCGGCGGCGGCAACCTGTTTCGCGGCGCCACCGGTGCGCTGTCCGGAATGAACCGCGCCACCGCCGATTCGATGGGCATGCTGGCGACGGTGATGAATGCGCTGGCGCTGAAGGATGCGTTGCAGCAGGCCGGGGTCGAGGCGCGCGTGCAGACGGCCGTGCACATCGCCCACCTGGGCGAGGATTTCGAGCGTGACGCGGCGGTGCGCGAACTGGAAGCCGGGCGGGTGGTGATTTTCGGCGGGGGAACCGGCAATCCGTTTTTCACCACGGATACCGCCGCAGCCCTGCGCGCGGCCGAGATCGGCGCCGACCTGCTGCTGAAGGCAACCAAGGTCGACGGCGTCTATACCGCCGACCCCAAGAAGGATGCGGATGCCCGCCGTTACGAGACCCTGAGTTTCGACGAGGCGATCGCCAACAATCTCGGCGTGCTCGACACCGCCGCCTTTGCCCTGTGTCGCGAACAGAAACTGTCGCTCGTCGTGTTCAACGTCTTCAAGCCCGGCGCGCTGAAGCGCGTGGTGATGGGCGAGGACGAGGGTACGCGGGTAAGCAGCAACCATTGAGGAGCTGAAATGGCTGAAACCACCATTGCCGACATCAAGCAGTCTGCCGAACAGAAAATGGGCAAATCGCTGGAAGCGCTGAAGAACGACCTGGCCAAGGTGCGTACCGGACGCGCGCACGCCGGTATTCTCGACCACGTCATGGTCGACTACTACGGCAACCCGACGCCCGTGCCGCAGGTGGCCAACGTATCGCTGGTCGATTCGCGCACGCTGGGCGTGCAGCCATACGAAAAGAACATGGTCGGCAAGATCGAGAAGGCGATTCGCGATGGCGATCTGGGCCTGAATCCGGCGACGCACGGCGACATCATCCGCGTGCCGATGCCTTCGCTGACCGAGGAGCGCCGCAAGGATCTGATCAAGGTCGTGCGGGGCGAGGCGGAAAACGCGCGCGTCGCGGTACGCAACATCCGTCGTGACGCCAATGGCACGCTGAAGGACATGGTCAAGGCCAAGACCGCGACCGAAGACGAAGAGCGCCGTACCCAGGACGAGGTGCAGAAGCTGACCGACAGGTTCATCGGCGAGATCGACAAGATGCTGGCCGACAAAGAGAAAGACCTGCTCGCGGTCTGAGCAGTCAGGCGAGCATATCCGGCGTGTCTACCCGCAAGAAGCAAGCGACGCCTGCCGGCACTGACGTGCCGCGGCACATCGCCATCATCATGGACGGCAACGGTCGCTGGGCGAAGCGCCGGCTGATGCCGCGCGTCGCCGGCCATCGCAAGGGCGTCGAGGCGCTGCGCGGCGTGATCCGCGCCTGCGCCGAGCGCGGCGTGTCGCATCTCACCGTATTCGCCTTCAGTTCCGAGAACTGGCGACGTCCGCAGGAAGAAGTCACGCTGCTAATGGAGCTGTTCATGCGCGCGCTGGAAAACGAGGTTGCGCGACTGCACGAGAACGGCATCCGTTTCCGCGTCATCGGCGACCTGGCGGGATTTTCCGAACGCATCCAGGCCCTGATCCGAGACGCGGAAGCGCTGACGCGTGACAACACCCGCCTCACCTTCACCGTTGCGGCCAATTACGGCGGACGCTGGGACATCGTGCAGGCGATGAAGAAATTGATGGCGTCCGGCGTGTCGCCGGACGAAGTGGATGAAGCGGCGCTGGCACGACAGCTCAGCATTGCCGACATGCCCGAGCCTGATCTGTTCATCCGCACCGGCGGCGAACAGCGCATCAGCAATTTCCTGCTGTGGCAGCTTGCCTATACCGAACTCTATTTCACCGATGCGCTGTGGCCCGATTTCAATCCGGCTGCACTGGACGAGGCGATCGCTTCCTACCGCACCCGTGAGCGGCGGTTTGGCCGCACCAGCGAGCAGGTGCGGTCCGCGTCGTGACGGCATCCCGGGTGCGCCCTCCATGACGCCGCTCCTTAGCCGGATTGGCACCGCCATGCTGCTGCTGGCGGTATTCGTGCCGGCCGCACTGTGGGCGCCGGCGTGGCTGTGGGGGATCCTGATGGCGGGCGTGGTGGGCATGGCTGCCTACGAATGGGCGCGCCTGGGCCACTTTCCGCTACTGTCCGCACGCGTCTATGCCGTTCTGCTGACGCTGTGCGCGCTGGTGTTGCCGTATGGACTGGCTGCGGACTGGCCGCTTTTCCAGGCGGTGCTGATTTTTCTTGCCATCGTTTTCTGGCTGCTGGTTGCGCCGCTGTGGCTGCTGGGGCGCTGGCAGGCGCCGCACGTATCGGCGCGCGCCGCAGTTGGCGTCGTGCTCCTGCTGCCGACCTGGGCGGCGCTGCTCTATCTGCATGCACGGGGTCCCGCCGTGCTGCTGGGCGTGATGGCGGTCGTCTGGATCGCCGATACCGCCGCCTATTTCTCTGGACGCCTGTTCGGCCGGCACAAGCTCGCGCCGGCCATCAGCCCCGGCAAGACCTGGGAAGGCGTGGCGGGTGCGTTCGTTGCGCTGGCGCTGTATGCCGTCGCCTTGAGCCAGTGGGGCAGCGTGCCCTTGCAACCCCTGTTTTTCATGGTGTCCGGGCTGCTCTACCTGTCGGTGCTGGGCGATCTGTTCGAGTCGTGGATCAAGCGCGTGTCGGGCATGAAGGACAGCGGCGACACGCTGCCTGGCCACGGCGGCGTGCTTGACCGAATCGACGCGCTGACCTCCACCCTGCCGATCGCCACGGGCATGCTGATGTGGCTGGGGCGTTCGACATGACGCCGCGCGTCCTCACCATCCTGGGCGCTACCGGCACTATCGGCGTCAACACGCTCGACGTGGTGGCGCGCCATCCCGATCGGTTTGAAGTCTTCGCGCTGACCGGCGCCACCCAGGTCGACCGCATGGTGGAACAGTGCCGCACCCATCGGCCGCGCTTCGCGGTGATGAGCGAGGCGGGCGCTGCCGCCGCCTTGCGCGATCGGGTTGTAGCCGAAGGCCTGGCGGTCGAGGTGCTCGAGGGCGCTGCCGCCCTGACCGAGGTGGCGACCGCGTCCGAAGTCGATACCGTGATGGCGGCGATCGTGGGGGCGGCGGGTCTGCCCGCCACGCTGGCGGCCGCCCAGGCCGGCAAGCGGATCCTGCTGGCCAACAAGGAAACCCTGGTGGTGTCCGGCCAGCTGTTCATGGATGCCATTGCCGCCAGCGGCGCCGAACTGCTGCCGATCGATTCCGAGCACAACGCCATTTTCCAGGCGCTGCCGCGCGACTTCGACGGCGACTTCCAGCGTGCCGGGGTGAAGGCGCTGTGGCTGACAGCGTCCGGCGGGCCGTTCCGCACCCTGTCGGCCGAGGCGATTGCGGCTGCCACCCCGGCGCAGGCGGTCGCCCATCCCAACTGGGTGATGGGCAGGAAAATTTCGGTCGATTCGGCGAGCCTGATGAACAAGGGGCTCGAGGTGATCGAGGCGCGCTGGCTGTTCAATGCGCGTCCCGAGCAGATCAAGGTGGTGGTGCATCCGCAGAGCATCGTGCACTCCATGGTCGAATACGCCGACGGTTCCGTGATCGCGCAGATGGGCACGCCCGACATGCGTACGCCGATCGCGTACGCACTGGGTTTCCCCGAGCGCATCGATGCCGGCGTGTCGGCACTGGAACTGATGGGTAGGCAGCTGACCTTCGAGGCACCCGACACCGCGCGCTTCCCCTGTCTGCAGCTGGCGTTCGACGCCCTGCAGGCGGGTGGCAACGCGGCGGCGGTGCTGAATGCCGCCAACGAAGTCGCTGTGGCGCGTTTTCTCGATGACGCGGTCCCGTTTAGCGCCATCGCGGCCAGCATCGCCCACGCGCTGGACGTCCTGGCAGGCGGCCCGGCCGACACCCTGGAGGATCTGCTCGAAGCCGACCGCCAGTCGCGCCGCGTGGCGGGCGCCTGGCTGGAGACCCGTGCATGAGCGCGCTGCATACGATCGTCTGGTTCCTGGTCGCCATCGCCATCCTGGTGGTGGGGCACGAATTCGGCCATTACCTCGCGGCCCGGCTGGCCGGCGTCAAGGTGCTGCGATTCTCGCTCGGCTTCGGCAAGCCCCTGCTCAGCCGCCGCTTCGGCCGCGACCGGACCGAATGGTCGCTGGCCGCACTGCCGTTCGGCGGCTACGTCAAGATGCTCGACGAGCGCGAGGGCGAAGTCCCGGCCGCCGAGGCGCATCGCAGCTTCAACCGGGCGAGCGTCTGGCGCCGCATCGGCATCGTCGTGGCAGGCCCGATCGCCAATTTCCTGCTCGCCATCATCTTCTACTGGGTGCTTTTCCTGCATGGCATGCCGGCGATGAAGCCGCTGATCGGCGAACCGCCGGCCGGGTCGCCGGCGGCACAGGCCGGACTGGTGGCGGGCGACGAAATCCGCCGCGTCAACGGTATCGACACGCCGTCGTTCCAGGACCTGCGGCTGAATCTGCTGCGTGCCGAAGTGGCCGGCGACGCGCTCACGCTGGAACTGACCGATGGCCGCAGCATGCAGCTCGACGCGCCGCCCATGGATACCGAAAACCTGGAGCGGGACACCCTGCGCCCGCTGGGGATCGTGCGCTTCGAACCCGAGATCGTTCCGGTCATCGGCGAGGTGCTGCCCGGCGGCGCGGCGGCGCGCGCGGGCTTCCGGAGCGGAGACCGGCTGGTCGCCGCCAATGGCAAATCCGTGGCGAACTGGCAGGACTGGGTGAAACTGATCCGCCAGCATCCGTCGCAGTCCCTGCGCATCGAATACGAACGGCAGGGGCAGCCCGGCGTGTTGACGGTCGTGCCCGACACCGTGAATGAAAACGGCCAGCGTATCGGCAAGATCGGCGCCGGCCCCAGGATCGACGCATCCTTGATGGACGGCCTGATGACCGAGGTGCGTTATGGACCGGTCGAGGCGCTGGGACGCGGCGCCGAAAAGACCTGGGACATGAGCCTGTTCACGCTGGAGATGATGGGGCGCATGGTGCTGGGGCAGGTGTCGTGGAAAAACCTGTCGGGTCCCCTGACCATTGCCGATTACGCCGGCCAGAGCGCCACCCTCGGGTGGGTCAGCTTTGTCGGGTTTCTGGCGCTGGTGAGCGTGAGTCTGGGGGTGCTGAACCTGCTGCCCATCCCGCTGTTGGACGGGGGACACCTCATGTATTATGTTGCCGAAGTTTTGACCGGTCGCCCGGTGTCCGAGCGCACCATGGAAATAGGGAGCCGGATCGGCATGATGCTCCTGCTTCTGCTGATGTCGTTTGCCCTGTTCAACGATTTGCAACGCCTGATAGGCGGATGATAAGAACCATGACCCTGAACCGTTTGACGCTTGCCCTTGCCATCGTATTTGCCGCGCAGCCCGTGTTCGCCGCAGAGCCGTTTGTCGTCAAGGACATCCGGGTCGAAGGGATCCAGCGCACCGAGGCGGGCACGGTGTTCAGCTACCTGCCGGTCAAGGTCGGCGACGAGATGACCGACGAGAAGACCGCTGCGGCGATCAAGGCGCTCTATGCCACCGGCTTCTTCAAGGATGTACGGGTGGAAGCGCGGGACGGCGTGGTCATCGTCACGGTTGAGGAACGTCCCTCGATCGCCAAGATCACCCTGACCGGCATCAAGGAATTTTCCGAGGATGATCTGAAAAAGGGACTCAAGGAGACCGGACTGGCCGAGGGGCGCGTGCTCGACCGCTCCCTTCTGGACAAGGCCGAACAGGAGCTGCAGCGGCAATACTTCAACCGCGGCAAGTATGCGGTCGAGATCAAGTCCACCCTGACGCCGCTGGAGCGCAACCGCGTCGCCGTGCAGTTCGACGTGGTGGAGGGCAGCAGCGCAAAAATCCAGCAGATCAACATCGTCGGCAACCAGGCCTTCAAGGAAAAGGAACTGCTGAAGCAGTTCACCTCGACCACACCGGGATGGCTGACCTGGTATACCAAGAACGACCAGTATTCCAAGACGCGCCTGGCCGGCGATATCGAAGCGCTGCGTTCGTTCTATCTCAATCGCGGCTACCTCGAATTCAACGTCGACTCCACCCAGGTGTCGATCTCGCCCGACAAGCAGGGCATCTACATTACCGTCAATGTGACCGAAGGACCGCAGTACAAGGTGTCCGACGTCAAGCTGGCCGGCCAGACGCTGGTTCCGGAAGCCGAACTGAAGAAGCTCATCACCATCAAGCCCGGCGAAGTGTTCGCACGCGACCGCCTGACCGAGACCACCAAGGCCATCGGCGATCGCCTCGGCAACGACGGCTACGCCTTCGCCAACGTCAACGCCGTGCCCGAACTCGACAAGGACAAGCGCACGGTCGCGTTCACCCTGTTCGTCGATCCGGGCCGCCGCGTCTACGTGAACCGCGTCAACGTGGCGGGCAACACCAAGACCCGCGATGAGGTGGTGCGCCGCGAAGTGCGCCAGATGGAAGGCGCATACTACGACGCCGCGAAGATCAATCTGTCGCGCGACCGCCTCAATCGCCTGGGCTACTTCAACGAAGTGAATATCGAGACCCCGGCGGTGCAGGGCACCACCGACCAGGTCGACGTCAACGTGGGCGTGACCGAAAAATCCACCGGCAGCATCATGCTGGGCGCCGGCTTCTCGTCGTCCGAGGGCGTTGTGCTGTCGGGTTCGGTGTCGCAGAACAACGTGTTCGGCACCGGTAACCGGCTGTCCGCGCAGGTCAACTCGGGCAGCGTCAATACCGTGTATGCGCTATCGTACACCAATCCCTACTACACCATCGACGGGGTCAGCCTGGGCTATGACCTGTATCGCCGTGATGTCGATGCCACCTCGCTCTCCAACGTCGGTGCCTACAAGACCTCGACCTACGGGGCCGGGGTGCGATTCGGCCTGCCGATCAACGAGCGTGACTTCATTTCGTTCGGTCTGACCTACGAGCAGACCTCGGTCACCACCTATGCGGACAGCCCGACGCAATACACGCTGTTCGTCAAAGACTTCGGCTCGGACAACGACACCGTGCGGCTGGATACATCCTGGGCACGCGATACCCGCAACAGCTACCTGTTTCCGACCAAGGGCCTGATGCAGCGGGTGGCGGCCGAGGTCGGCACGCCGGGCGGCAGCCTGCAGTACTACAAGCTCTCGCTCCAGCACCAGCAGTACTTCCCGTTGAGCAAGAGCTTCACCCTCATGCTGAATGGCGAGCTTGGCTATGGCAAGGGATATGGCAATACCACCACGCTGCCGTTCTTCAAGAATTTCTACGCAGGCGGCAACAGTTCGGTGCGTGGTTTCAAGACGGGTACCCTGGGGCCGAAGGACATCAATGGCGATGCACTTGGCGGCAATGAACGCATCGTCGGCAATGCGGAACTCTTCTTCCCCCTGCCAGGCCTCAAGGATGACCAGTCGCTGCGCATGTCGGCCTTTGTCGATGCGGGCGCGACTTTCGGACCCTACAACACCGATACCACCACTGGTTTGTATGATGGCAAATACTCAAGCTTTTCCTTCGGCGACTTGCGCTATTCGGCAGGCATCGCGGTGCTGTGGGTTTCGCCGCTCGGCCCGCTCAAATTCAGCCTGGCACAACCGCTGGTCAAGAAGACGGGCGACAAGTCAGAAGTGTTTCAATTTACCTTGGGCAATACGTTCTGAGGGTAAGCCGTTAATGGAGTATTCATGATGAAATTCAAGCACCTGGCAGTTTCCCTGATTCTTGCGTCTGCGTTTGCGGCCGCCCCCGTCCTGGCCGACACCAAGATCGGCTTCGTCAACACCGAGAGACTGCTGCGCGAGGCGCCCCTGTCGATCGCCGCGCAGAAGAAGCTGGAGCGCGAATTTGCCGGGCGCGACCAGGACCTGCAGAAGACCGCCAAACAGGCGCGTGATCTGCAGGCCCTGCTCGACAAGGATGGCGTCACGATGTCGGACAGTGATCGCAAATCGAAGGAACGCGACCTCAACAACCTCAACCTAGAGCTGCAGCGCAAGGGACGCGAGTTCCGCGAAGACCTCAACCTGCGCCGCAACGAAGAGCTGGGCCAGATCCAGGAACGCGCGCGCAAGGCGATCCAGGATATCGCCAAGTCCGAGAAGTTCGACCTGATCGTCGAGCAGGCGGTGTATGTCGATCCCAGGAACGACATCACCGACCGCGTGATGAAGGCGCTGGGCGGGAAATAATGCCCGGCGTGGAATATAAACCCGACTACGGAAGATAAGGACCCGATGGCCTCTACGCTGGCCGAACTGGCCGCGCGTTTTGGCGGAGAACTGCTCGGTGACGGCGGCGTCACGATTCGCCAGGTCGCGCCGCTGGTCCGGGCGCAGGCCGATGAAATCGGTTTTGTCTCGCAAGCCAGATATCTGGCGCAACTGGCCGATACGCGCGCCGCGGCCGTGATACTGCCGCCGGACGCCCGCGACGCCACTGCATTGCCGCGCATTCTCACGCCCAATCCTTATCTGTATTTTGCGCGCGTATCGGCGCTGCTGAATCCAGCCCCGCGTCCGCCCGCGGGCGTTCACCCTGCGGCGACCGTGGCGCCCGATGCGGAGGTCGCCGCCGACGCCAGCATCGGCGCGGGTGCGGTGGTCGGCGCCGGCGCCGTGGTTGGCGCGCGCACGGTGGTCGGCCCCAACTGCGTCGTCGGCGATCATGCGCGCATCGGCGACGACTGCCTGCTGCATGCCAGCGTCACGGTGTATCACCGCTGTGTAGTGGGCGACCGGACCATCCTGCATTCGGGATGCGTCATCGGATCGGACGGCTTCGGCTTCGCACCGAACGATGGCCGCTGGGAAAAAATCCCGCAGATCGGCCGCGTGCTGATCGGCGACGACGTCGAGGTCGGCGCCTGCACCACCATCGACCGCGGGGCGCTGGAAGACACGGTGATCGAGGAGGGCGTCAAGCTCGACAACCTGATCCAGGTCGCGCACAACGTGGTGATCGGCGCGCATACGGCGATCGCCGCCTGTACCGGCATCGCCGGCAGCGCGAAGATCGGGCGCCACTGCACCATCGGCGGCGCGGCGATGATCTTCGGCCACATCGAGATCGCCGACGGCACACGCATCTCGACCAACACGCTGATCACCAAGTCGCTGCCGAAGGCGGGTACCTATACGTCGGCGCTGCCGTTCTCCGAACACGAGGTGTGGCAGAAGAACGCCGTGCACATGCGCAACCTGGACAAGCTCGTGAACCGCATCAAGCAACTCGAAAAACGCCTAACCGAACTGGAAAACAAATCATGATCATGGACATCGAGCAGGTCATGCAGTACCTGCCGCATCGCTACCCCTTCCTGCTGATCGACAAGGTCATCGAACTTGAACTCGGGAAAAGCATCACCGCCATCAAGAACGTCACCATCAACGAGCCGTTCTTCACCGGCCACTTTCCCTGTTCGCCCGTGATGCCGGGCGTGCTGATCCTCGAGGCGATGGCGCAGGCGGCGGGGATCCTGTCGTTCAAGACCAAGAAGTGCACACCGGAACAGGTCGGCATCATCTATTTCGCGGGCATCGACAACGCGCGCTTCAAGAAACCGGTCAAGCCGGGCGACCAGCTGGTGCTCAAGGCCGAGATCGTGCGCGAGATGCGCGGCATCTGGAAATACACCGGACGCGCCGAGGTCGACGGCGCGCTGGTGGCCGAAGCCGACCTGATGGCCACCCTGCGCGACAAGCCCTGAGATGGCGACGGTTCATCCCACCGCGCTGGTCGCGTCGGGCGCACGGCTTGCCGATGACGTCGAAATCGGCCCCTACACGATCATCGGCGAGCATGTCGAGATCGGCGCCGGCACCACGGTCGGTGCCCACGCCGTCATCACCGGCCACACCCGGATCGGCGCACGCAATCGCATCTTTCATTTCGTCTCGCTCGGCGAGGCGCCGCAGGACAAGAAATACGCCGGCGAACCGACCCGCCTGGACATCGGCGACGACAACGTCATCCGCGAATTCTGCACCTTCAACACCGGCACCGTGCAGGATCGCGGCGTCACCACCATCGGCTCGCACAACTGGATCATGGCCTACGTCCACATCGCGCACGACTGCGTGGTGGGCGATCGCACCATCTTCGCCAACAACGCCTCGCTCGCGGGCCACGCAGAAGTCGGCGACTGGGCGATCCTCGGCGGCTTCACCGGCGTGCATCAGTTCTGCAAGATCGGCGCCCACGTGATGACCGGAATTTCCAGCGTGGTGTTCAAGGACATACCGCCCTTCGTCATGGCGTCCGGCCAGCCCGCTGCACCGCACGGCCTCAACAGCGAAGGCCTCAAGCGACGCGGGTTTTCCGCCGCAGCGCTGACCGCCCTCAAGCGCGCCTACAAGACGCTCTACCGCGAGGGCAACACGCTGGCCGAGGCGCAGGCCAGGCTTGCGCCTGAAGGCACGAAGCATGCCGAAGTACAGCAGCTGCTCGACTTCCTCGCACGCGCCGAGCGCGGCATCATCCGGTGATTGATCTGGGTCTGGTCGCCGGCGAAGCCTCCGGCGATCTCCTGGGCGCGCATTTCATCACCGCGCTCAAGCAAAGCCATCCCGATTTGCGGGCTGCCGGCATCGCCGGCCCGCGCATGACCGAAGCCGGCGTTCGCGCGATCTATCGGAGCGACAAACTGGCGGTCAACGGCTACGTCGAGGTGCTGCGCCACCTGCCGGAACTGCTGTGGATCCGTTCGCGCATCACCCGCTATTTCCTGCACGCACGGCCGCGTGTCTTCGTCGGCATCGATGCGCCGGACTTCAATTTCACGCTGGAAGCGAAGCTCAGGCAGGCCGGCATTCCCACCGTGCATTTCGTCAGCCCGTCGATCTGGGCGTGGCGGCCCGAGCGTATCCACCGCATCAAGCAGGCGGTGTCGCACATGCTGGTGGTGTTTCCCTTCGAGGAACAGATCTACCGCGACGCCGGCATTCCCGTCAGCTATGTCGGCCACCCGCTGGCCGACGTGATTCCAATGGAGCCCGGCACGGCTGCGGCACGTACCGCCTTGAACCTTGGCGCAGGGCCAGTCATCGCGTTGCTGCCCGGCAGCCGTCTCAGCGAAGTGAAGCGCCATGCGTGCCTGATGCTCGACGCCGCGAAGCTGATCCACCAGCGCCATCCCGATGCGCAGTTCGTGCTGCCCGCCGCAAACGAGGCCGCGGCGCGGCTGATCCGGCAGGCATCGCAGGGCCTGGGCCTGACGTTGCACATCCTGGCGGGCAAGTCGCACACGGCGCTGGCGGCCGGCGACGTGGTGCTGGTGGCCTCAGGGACCGCCACGCTGGAGGCTGCACTGTTCAAGAAACCGATGGTCATCACCTACCGGGTACCCGCGCTGACCGCGTATCTGATGCGCAAGAAAGCCTTGCAGCCATGGATCGGCTTGCCGAACATCCTGGCGCGCGATTTCGTGGTGCCGGAGCGCGTGCAGGAAGCCGCCACGCCCGAGAACCTGGCCCACGATGCGCTGGCCTGGCTCGATGACGCTGCGCGGCGCGCGGCCGTCGTCGAAACCTTCCGCACCCTGCACCTGAGCCTGCGGCAGAACGCCAGCGCGCGCATTGCCAAGGCGCTCGAGCCGTATCTGGAGGGTGCATGACGCTCCGCCAGACGGTCATCCTGCATGTCGGCCCGCTCGGCTTGTGCGGCGTCGACGAGGCCGGGCGCGGCCCGCTGGCAGGGCCCGTGACGGCGGCGGCGGTCATGCTCGACCCCGAACGGCCGATCGACGGCCTGCGCGATTCCAAGAAGCTGTCCGCCGCCGCGCGCGAGCGCCTGGCCGACGCGATTCGCGAACGCGCTGCCGCATGGTGCGTGGCCGAGGCCAGCGTCGCCGAAATCGATCAGATGAACATCCTGCAGGCCACGATGCTCGCGATGCAGCGTGCCGTCGCCGGGCTCGGGCGTGCGCCGGACGACGTGATGGTGGACGGCAACCGCTGTCCGAACTGGGTGTGGCGCTCGCAGGCCGTGGTCAAGGGCGACGACAAGATCGCCGCGATCGCCGCGGCCTCGATCCTCGCCAAGACCACGCGCGACCAGTTCATGTGCCGTCTGCACGACGATTATCCGGCTTATGGATTCGCCCGGCACATGGGCTACGGCACCGCCGCCCATCTGGCGGCCCTGAAGGCCCATGGCGCATGCCCGCAGCACCGGCGCAGCTTCGCGCCGGTTAAACTCGTCCTCGACCAGGCCACTTTATTCTGAAAGGAACCGTCATGAACCTGTTGTTGCTCCTGCATGTCCTAAGCGTCGTCGTCTGGGTGGGCGGGATGTTTTTCGCCTACATGGCGCTGCGTCCGGTGGCCGCCAGCGTGCTCGAGCCGCCGCAGCGGCTGGCGCTCTGGTCCGGCGTGTTCGGCAAGTTCTTTCCCTGGGTTTGGGTGTCGGTCGTCCTGATCCTGCTGAGCGGACTGGATATGCTGATGCGACTGGGCGGCGCGGCGGCGCCACACTATGTCCTGACCATGCTGGTGCTGGGCGTGGTGATGATGCTGATTTATGCGCACGTGTTCTTTGCCGCATACAAGAAGCTCAAGCGCGCGGTCGGCCAGCAGGACTGGAAAGCGGGCGGTGCGGCGCTGGCGCAGATCCGCAGGCTGATCGGCATCAATCTCACCATCGGCCTGGTGACGATCGCCGTGGTGTTCGTCGGGCGGGCGCTGACGCTGGGTTAAGACATGCCACGTACTGAAAGCAGGCGGAGGGCCGGGCGCATTCAGGGCTCTTCCTGCGCCGGTGCTGACAGCAGTTGTTCTGCGGCTTTCCGTATGGCGTCAGGCCGCGCCTCGCTCTGCAGTTCGGCGTGAAACCGCCCGTCGCGATACAGGTAGATCGTGGGCAGATGGAAGATGCCGAAGTAGCGCGCCACCCCGGTGGCCTCGCCGACATCGACCTCATGAAAACATGTGGCCACGCTGGCCAGCGCCTGTGGCAGCAACTGCTTCCAGACACGGCATGCGCCGCAGTGCGGCGCGCTGAACAACACGACCGCCACGCCGGACGAGACGGCGAGACGGGCGTGATAGCTGCCTTCTGCCAGGCGTGAAAACCCGGCCGGGGTCAGCGGGTCCAGGCTGGTAGAATCGCGCTTTTCCTCGCGGCTCGCTTCCATGCTGTTTCTCGAACTCCTTGGCTATCTGCTGCTCATCCTCGTGGCGGCGGAAGTCTTTGTCAACGCGCTCGAACACCTGGGCGAGAAGCTGCACATCTCGGAAGGCGTGACCGGTTCGCTGTTTGCGGCGATCGGCACTGCCATGCCGGAAACCCTGGTCCCGCTGCTGGCGATCTTTGCCGGCACCGACAATACCACCACCAACGAGGAGATCGGCGTCGGCGCCATCCTGGGCGCACCGCTGATGCTGTCGACCCTGTCGCTGTCCCTGATGAGCGTGGCGGTGCTGAAACGCCGCGGCATCCGGGGCCACCTCACGCCGGAAAAGAGCGGACTCAAGCGCGACCTCGATTTCTTCCTGATGGCGTTCCTGCTGGCCTTTGTCGCAATGTTCGTGCCGCACGGCGACGGCTTGGTGCGCGCCGCACTCGCCTTCGTCATGGTGATGATCTATTTCGTCTACGTGATGCTGACCCTGCGCGCATCAGCCAAGCTGGTGGAGGACGGGCATGCGACCGAGGCGGGGTCGCCCATGCTGCTGACCCGCCTGGGCCTGCCGCAGAATCTGTTCTTCATCCTGGTGCAGCTGGCGCTGGGCCTGGGCCTGCTGGTCGCCGGCGCCAAGGGCTTCATCCACGGGGTGGAAGCCGCCGCGCCCATCATCGGCATCTCCGCCCTGCTGCTGTCGCTGATGATCATCCCGATCGCGACCGAATTGCCGGAAAAGGTGAATTCGATCCTGTGGATCCGCAAGCGCAAGGACACCCTGGCGTTCGGCAACATCACCGGTGCCATGGTGTTCCAGGGCACGCTGCTGCCCGCCATCGGGATTTCGCTGACGCCATGGGCGCCGCAAAAGGAAGTCCTGCTGGGCGTGGTGATAACGCTGGTCGCGGCATTCTGGCTGCGCTGGGCTGCCCTGAACGGCGGCTTGCGCGTGTGGCACCTGTTCGTCAACGGCGCGCTGTATGTCACCTATCTGACGGCGGTGCTGGCCTGAAAAATCGGCGCGTGCAATAAGAAACGGCGGGACTCCCCGCCGTTTCTTATTGGCTGTAACCGACGCTCAGGCCGTCCGCCGGCGTGCGGCGAACCCGATCAGTCCCAGTCCTGCCAGCAACATCGCCCAGGTATCGGCTTCCGGTACGGCGGTGACCTGCCAGCCGATGTCCTGCATGGCGGCGAAGTCGAGGGCGGTGAAGTATTTGCGCTGGCCGTTGTAGATGGCGGGGCTCATCGCGGTTTCCTGGCTGACGCCATTGACGGTGCTGAGCGTGCCGTCCGCCCAGTGGCCGAGATCGGCGGACAGCGCGACCGAGCCTGTGCTTGCGCCAATGAAGTCGGTGCCGAACGTCCGGGCTTCGAAGGAATCGGAGGTACCGAATCCGAGGACGTGGGCCAGTTCGTGCACGGCAACCGAGTAGAAATCGTATTCGGACGAATTGAGGCCGGCCGTGGTCAGGCCGAAGTACCAGTTGGTCGAAGCGTTATCGAAGCTGATCGAGCCGCCCCACGGTGCGACATCGACAGCGTTGCGGGACAGCAAGGCGCCGTTGCTGTCGTACAGGTTCTGCGTTTCGCCCTGCCCGCGTTGCGTGTCGGTGTTGCAGAAACTGCTGAAGCCGGAGCAGCTGTATCCGCCCGGACCGCCGATTCCCAGGGTCGAGCCGCCCAGGTTGGCGGCGCCGGCATAGATGCGGATGACGTCGGTGGCCACGCTCTGGTTGCTCAATGTGACCTTGGTCCCTGGCGTGGAAGGATCGAAGAATATGGTACTGAAATGATTGGGTCCGGACGACGTGATCGCGGACAGGTTGTCCGCAAAACGCGTCTCGAATACGGATGCGGCGGCATTCAGTGCGGCGACGCTGTCGGGGTTGGACGAAAAGAAATTGGACGTGTCGTAGCTGAAGTCGAACTGGATATCGATATTCGCCAGCGCGGGTTGCGCGGCGGCCAGCAGGCTCAGGCTGGCCAGGGTTCTTGCAAGCATGTTTCCCCCTCGGGTGGATTGGTTGATACACATCCGCTTATCGTTTTCCGCGAGTGTAAAACATGTGCGCAGGGCAGACCAGCGATTCAGCGGCCCGATGATGCGTCTTTCGGTGCGGCGGCAGCCGGCGGCTCGCGGCGGAACGGGGTCTCGAGTTCGTCCATGTAATGGTCGATGGCATCGGTCTCGCGTTCGAGGAAACGGCCGACCGCCTCGCGGAATTCGGCGTTTTCCAGCCAGTGCCAGGAATGCGTGGCGGTGGGGACGAGGCCGCGCGCAAGCTTGTGCTCGCCCTGCGCGCCGCCTTCGAATACTTTCAGTCCCTTTGCAATCGCATATTCGATGCCCTGCTGGTAGCAGGTCTCGAAATGCAGCCCCGGTACGTATTCCAGCGTGCCCCAGTGACGGCCGTACAGCCGCTGGCTGTCTCTCATGCAGAACGAACAGGCGATGGGTTCACCGTCCCTGTCGGCAATGATGAGCACCAGATTGTCGGGCAGGGTCTTGCGCAGTCCCGCGAAAAAGGCACGGTTGAGATGCGGGTCGCTGCGGTGACGGGCATAGGTGTCGGCGTAGCAGCGGTAGAAATGATCCCAGTCGGCATCCGTACTGTCGCGGCCCTCCACCCAGCGGAACGTGATGCCGAGTTTGTCCAGCTTCTTTCGTTCCTGGCGGATTTTCTTGCGCTTGTCGTGCGTCATCGCCATGAGAAAGTCGTCGAAGCTGGTGTAGCCCGTGTTATGCCAGTGGAACTGGAAGCCGCTGCGGTGCATGAGTGGCGTCGCGTTGAGCGCAGCATGGTCCGGCTCGGTGGGAAACAGGATGTGGAAGGACGAAAAGCCCAGGTCCTGCGTCAGCTTGAGCGCGGCCTGAATCAGCGTGGCGCGGTCGGCATCGTTTTTGGCCAGCAGGCGCGGGCCGGGCACGGGCGAGAAGGGCACGCAGCACACCAGCTTGGGGTAGTAGTTGAGCCCGTGGCGGCGGTAGGCATCGGCCCAGGCCCAGTCGAACACGAACTCCCCCCAGGAATGGTGCTTCACGTACAACGGCATCGCGGCGTCGAGCTGGTCGCCGCGAAACAGGGCCAGGTGCACGGGCTCCCAGCCGATGTCGGGCCCGACGCAGCCAGTGTCCTCAAGCGCCTGCAGGAAGGCGTGCTGCAGGAAGGGCGAATCACCGGCCAGCGCGTTCCAGGCGTCGGCGGGCAGTTCCGCAATCCGCGGAACGACGCGGATGACAGCTTCCGTCTCGGGGGGGTTTGCTTCAAAATGCACGTTTTGGCGAGCTTCCATCGAAAAACAAATGAACCTGCACGAATTCCAGGCCAAACAGATATTGCGGTCGGGCAACATTAACACGCCGCGCGGCATTGCCGCGGCGAGCGCAGACGCTGCGGCAAATGCCGCCAGCGAACTGGGGGGCGAAGCCTGGGTGGTGAAGGCGCAGATACATGCCGGCGGGCGCGGCAAGGCAGGCGGCGTCAAGGTGGTGAAACGCCTCGACGACGTGCGCACGACGGCCGCGTCGCTGCTCGGCAAGCATCTGGTGACCAACCAGAATGCCCCCGACGGCCAGCCGGTGAACCAGGTGCTGGTGGAAGAGACGCTGCCGATTGCGCGCGAGCTCTACCTGTCGCTGCTGGTGGACCGCGAGACCGAGCGCGTCGCCATCGTGGCGTCCGCCGCCGGCGGCATGGACATTGAGGACGTCGCCCACGCCACCCCGGAAAAGGTCCTGACCGAGGCCTGCGATCCCCTGCTGGGCGTGCAGGACTTCCAGTGCCGTGCGCTGGCCTTCGCGCTGGACCTGACGGGCGAGGCCTACAAGGATTTCTGCCGTTTGCTGCCGCAACTGTACCGCGTGTTTCTCGCCAACGATCTGTCGCTGCTCGAGATCAACCCGCTGGTGGTGACCGCCGACAACCGTGTGCTGCCGCTCGACTGCAAGATGAGCGTCGACGACAACGCGCTGTATCGCCGCAAGGCGCTAGCCGAACTGCGCGACGACAGCCAGATCGACGCCAAGGAGGCGGCGGCCAACGCGGCCAACGTGAACTACGTCGCGCTCACCGGCAACATCGGCTGCATGGTCAACGGCGCCGGGCTGGCGATGGCGACGATGGACCTGATCCAGCTGGAAGGCGGCACGCCCGCCAACTTCCTCGACGTCGGTGGCGGCGCCACTCCGGAAACCGTGGCGCAGGGCTTCAAGATCATCCTGCTCGACCCCAACGTGCGTGCCGTGCTGATCAACATCTTCGGCGGCATCGTGCGCTGCGACGTCATCGCCGAAGGCATCATCCAGGCGGTGAAGGAGGTCGGTGTCAAGGTGCCGGTGATCGTGCGGCTGGAAGGCACCAATGCCGAACTGGGCCGGAAATTATTGGCCGAATCGGGGCTGGCGATCCTGGCGGCCGAAAGCCTCACCCATGCCGCCAAGCTTGCCGTGGAGAAAGCAGCATGAGCATCCTCGTCAACAAATATACGAAAGTCATCTGCCAGGGCTTCACCGGCAAGCAGGGCAGCTTCCATTCCGAGCAGGCGATCGCCTACGGCACGCAGATGGTCGGCGGCGTGACGCCGGGCAAGGGCGGGCAGACGCATCTCGATCTGCCGGTGTTCAACACCGTGCGCGACGCGGTGCGGCAGACCGGCGCGCAGGCGACGATGATCTACGTGCCGGCCGCGTTCGCCGCCGACTCGATCCTGGAGGCCGCCGAGGCGGGCATCGAGGTCATCGTCTGCATCACCGAGGGCATTCCGGTGCTCGACATGCTGAACGTGAAAGCGGCCCTGCGCGCCAACGGCGCGAAGCTGATCGGCCCCAACTGTCCCGGCATCATCACCTCGGGCGAGTGCAAGATCGGCATCATGCCCGGCGTCATCCACCAGAAGGGCACGATCGGCATCGTTTCGCGTTCCGGGACGCTGACCTACGAAGCGGTGCACCAGACCACCCAGCTGGGCCTCGGCCAGTCGACCTGCGTCGGCATCGGCGGCGACCCGATCAAGGGGCTGGATTTCATCGACTGTCTCGAACTGTTCGAGGCCGATCCGCAGACCGAAGCGGTGATCCTGGTCGGCGAAATCGGCGGCAGCCGCGAGGAAGAGGCGGCCGAGTTTATCCGTTCGAACATGAAGAAGCCCGTCGCCGCCTACATCGCCGGACGTACCGCGCCCAAGGGCAAGCGCATGGGCCATGCAGGGGCGATCATCGCCGGCGGGGCCGGCACGGCTGATGCCAAGATCCGTGCACTGGAGACCGCCGGGGCGGTCATTGCGCAAAGCCCGGCCGGACTGGGTGAAGCGGTGCAGGCAGCACTCGCTGCACGATGAAACCCGTTCGATGAAACTCGGCATCGCTCAAATCAATCTCACTGTCGGCGACATCGCGGGCAACGCGGCACGTCTGCTGGCTGCGGCGCAGGACGCACATGCCGCAGGGGCGCTGCTGCTGCTGACTCCGGAGATGTCGATCTGCGGCTATCCGGCCGAAGACCTGGTGCTGCGCCTCGATTTCACGGCGGCGTGTGACGCGGCCGTGCAGAAACTGGCTGCCGAAGCCCCGCCCGAACTCGCCTTGATCGTGGGTTACCCCGAGCGCAGCGACGACGGTCTCTTCAACGCTGCGGCACTGCTGCGCGGCGGCAGGGTCGAGGCGGTGTATCGCAAGCATCATCTGCCGAACCATTCGGTATTCGACGAACGGCGCGTGTTCGACAGCGGTGACCGGCCTTGCGTGTTCACCTGCGGCGGCGTGAAGTTCGGCCTCAACATCTGCGGCGACATCTGGGAACCGGGGCCAGTGACGCTTGCGATGCAGGCCGGTGCCGAGTGGCTGCTGGTGCCGAACGCCTCGCCCTATCATCTCAACAAGGAGAGCGAGCGGTTTGCCGTGGCACGCTCGCGCCAGCTTGAAGCGGGCTTGCCGATCATGTACGCGAACATGGTGGGCGGACAGGACGAACTGGTGTTCGACGGTGCGTCGTTTGCGCTGGAGGCAGACGGCAAGGTAGCGGCGCAGTGCCCGGCCTGGCAGGAAGGCCTGTTCTACTTCGACATTGCGGGCGCTCGCTGCAGCGGGCCGCAGCAGACTTTGCAGGGCGAGGAGGCCGCCGTCTACGATGCGCTGGTGATGGCGGTGCGCGACTACGTCGGCAAGAATGGCTTCAAGGGGGTGCATCTGGGCCTGTCGGGCGGCATCGACTCGGCGCTGACGCTGGCGATTGCGGCCGATGCGATCGGGCCCGACCGCGTGCACGCGGTGATGATGCCCTCGGATTACACGGCAGGCATCAGCGTCGAGGATTCGCGCGACATGGTGAAGCGACTCGGCGTGTGCTATTCCGAAATTGCGATCAGGCCGATATTCGATGCCTTCGTATCTCAGCTGGCCGGCGAATTCGCCGGGCGAACTGCAGACACGACGGAAGAAAACCTGCAGGCGCGTACACGCGGCACGCTGCTGATGGCGTTGTCCAACAAGTTCGGCACGCTGGTGCTGACCACCGGCAACAAGAGTGAAATGGCGACCGGCTACGCCACGCTGTACGGCGACATGGCGGGCGGATTCGCCGTGCTGAAGGACGTCTCGAAAACGCGGGTATACCGGCTGGCGAATTATCGCAACAGCCTGTCCAGGGTCATCCCGCAGCGCATCATCGACCGTCCGCCGTCGGCCGAGCTGCGTCCCGACCAGACCGACCAGGACAGCCTGCCGCCCTACGACGTACTCGACGCCATCCTCGCGGCCTATGTCGAACGTGACCTGCCGGCACGCGACATCGTCGCCTCGGGGCATGACGCCGCCATCGTGCGAAAAGTCATCCGCATGGTCGACCTCGCCGAATACAAGCGCCGCCAGGCGCCACCCGGACCGCGCATCACGCCGCGCAACTTTGGTAAAGATCGCCGCTACCCGATTACCTCGAAATACCGACCCGAAGGAGACCTGCCATGAAAAAAATAGAAGCCATCATCAAGCCGTTCAAGCTGGACGAAGTGCGCGAAGCGCTGTCCGAGATCGGCGTCACCGGACTCACCGTGACCGAAGTCAAGGGCTTTGGACGCCAGAAGGGTCATACCGAGCTGTATCGCGGTGCCGAATACGTGGTGGATTTCCTGCCCAAGGTGAAAGTGGAAGTGGTGGTTGCCGACAGCCTGCTGGAACGCGCGATGGAAGCGATTACCAGTGCGGCGCGCACCGGCAAGATCGGCGATGGCAAGATTTTCGTGACGGCGGTGGAGCAGGTGGTGCGGATTCGCACCGGCGAGTCGGGCGAAGCGGCGATCTGATCCCGCTTCGCAAGGGACGCGAAGCCAGCCTGATTCAATCCGGCTGGCTTACCAGAACCGGTACCACGCCCTTTCCTTGACGGACACGCCCTTGAGGTATTTGCTGCGGGGGAAGTTGAGCTTCAGCACGCGCAGCGCATCGTCGTGCGGCTGGGCAAGGTGCAGTTTGTCATAGGCCACCACCATGATGCCGAGCGCCTCTTCCAGGGCGGGGGCTTCGGGATAGTCTTTCAGCACGACCTGGGCGCGGTTGGCGGCGGCGACCCAGGCCTTGCGTTTCAGGTAATAGCGGGCGACGTGGACTTCGTTGCTGGCCAGCGCGTTGACCAGGTATTTCATGCGGGCGGTCGAGTCCTCGGCGTATTTGCTGTCGGGGAAGCGGGTGACCAGCTCCTTGAATGCCAGGAATGCGTCACGCGCGGCCTTGGGATCGCGCTCGCTCATGTCCTGATCGACCAGGTTGCCCAGCAGCCCCAGATCGTCGTTAAAATTCGCCAGGCCCTTCAGATAGTAGGCGTAATCGACGTTAGGGTGATTGGGGTGCAACTTGATGAAGCGGTCGCACGCAGCAATCGCCGAAATCGGCTCGTTATCCTTGTAGTAGGCGTAGCCCACTTCCAGTTGCGCCTGCTGCGCGTAGCGGCCGAAGGGGTAGCGCGATTCCAGCGTTTCGAACAGCTTGACGGCGCGCTCGTAGTTGCCGCTGTTGAGATTGTCCTTGGCTTCGGAATAGAGCCGTTGCGCCGACCAGCCTGAGGTTTCGTCCTTGACTTCGGGCAGGAGGCCGCAGCCGCCCAGGGTAAGGGTGGCCGCCAGCAGCACGCCGCCCAATAGCCGATTGAGGCAGCGTGCCCGATAGAATGCGTTGAAACCGGATGAACATTGCTTAAGCATGGGAAAAGACACAGAAATTTTGTCGGACGATTATAAGGGAAATAGCGCGGACGGCGTCCGCCGGCTGGTAATCCCCGACGAGCAGGGCGGCCAGCGGCTGGATCAGGCCCTGTCGTCCCTGCTGCCCGAGTTTTCGCGCAACCGCATCCAGAACTGGATCCGCGCGCGCAAGATCTCGGTGGACGACGCCTGGGGCACCACCAAGATGAAGGTCAGCGGCGGCGAGTCGGTGCGGGTCGAGATCGAGCCCGACCCCAACGCCACACCCGATGCGCCGGAGGCGATTCCGCTCGACGTGGTGTTCGAGGATGCCATGCTGATGGTGGTCAACAAGCCGGTCGGCCTGGTGGTCCATCCCGGCAGCGGCAACCGCCAGGGCACACTGCTGAACGCCTTGCTGCACCATGTGCCGCAGGTGGCCGAACTGCCGCGCGCCGGCATCGTGCACCGGCTTGACAAGGACACCTCCGGCCTGCTGGTCGTCGCCAAGACCCTGCGGGCGCACACCGACCTGGTGCGCCAGCTGCAGGCGCGCACCGTCAAGCGCGAATACCTCGCCCTGGTGTATGGCGAAGTTGACAATGCCGGCACGGTCAATGCGCCGCTGGCGCGCGATCCGCACAACCGCACCAAGCGCACCGTGCACAGCCTGGGCAAGGAGGCGATCACGCATTACGACGTGGTCGAGCGCTTCCCCGGAATCACCCTGCTGCGCTGCAAGCTGGAAACCGGCCGCACCCACCAGATCCGTGTGCACATGCAGCACATCGGCCACCCGCTGGTCGGCGAATCGGTCTACAGCGCCAGCCGCCGCAGCCATCTCAAGATTCCCTTCCCGCGCCAGGCGCTGCATGCGGAAAGGCTGGGCCTGATCCATCCGGTCACCCAGGAATTCATGCAGTGGGAATGTCCGCTGCCGCCCGACTTCGCTTCGCTCCTTGCGTCGCTGCGGGAAAACACCGACTGGGTCAGGTGAATCCGATCGTTCCCGACTGGCCTGCGCCGGCACGGGTAAAAAGCCTGATGACGACCCGTGACGGCGGCGTGAGCCTGGCCCCCTGGGCCAGCTTCAACCTCGGCGACCATGTCGGCGACGATCCTGCCCATGTCGCGGCCAACCGCGCGCACCTGTGCCGGCAACTGCCTGCCGGGCCGGTGTGGCTCAGGCAGGTGCACAGCGCCCGGGTGGTCGAGCTCGGGCGCGAGCCGAGTCCAGAAGCCGATGCCGCGTTCACCCGTGAACCCGGGCAGGTCTGCGCGGTGCTGACCGCCGATTGCCTGCCGGTACTGTTCTGCGACCGCGCCGGCAGCGTCGTCGCCGCCGCGCACGCCGGCTGGCGCGGACTTGCGGGCGGCGTGCTGGAAGCGACAGTGGCCGCGATGCAGGCGGCGCCGGAAGACATCCTGGCCTGGATGGGCGCCGCCATCGGCCCGCATGCATTCGAGGTGGGCGACGACGTGCGCGTGGCGTTTATCGACCCGCATCCCGAGGCCGCCGCCGCCTTCCTGCCGCATCCGGGGCAACCCGGAAAATGGCTTGCCGACCTCTTCCTGCTTGCGCGCATCCGACTCCGGCATGCCGGCGTGGACGCCATCTACGGCGGCGGACGCTGCACCTTCAGCGAAGCTGGCCACTTCTATTCCTATCGTCGTGACGGCGTGACCGGGCGCATGGCATCCTTGATCTGGCTGGACTGAGCGCTGGCGTCACGGCAGGCAGGGGCCGTCCTTCGGCTAGGATGGGAAAATCGTCGGGTGTACGGGGGAAGGTTCATGGGAAAAAACAGACTGGAAGCCTTCAGCGACGGCGTCCTCGCCATCATCATCACCATCATGGTGCTGGAGTTGAAAGTGCCCCATGGCGAGACGCTGGACGCCCTGCTGCCGCTGGTTCCGGTCTTCCTCAGCTACGTGCTGAGCTTCGTCTACATCGGCATCTACTGGAACAACCACCATCACATGCTGCATGCCGCCAGCAAGGTCACGGGCCCCATGCTGTGGGCGAACCTGCATCTGCTGTTCTGGCTGTCGCTGTTCCCGTTTGCCACCGGCTGGATGGGCGAGAACCATTTCGCCGCCGTGCCGTCGGCGTTGTACGGCCTGGTGCTGCTGATGGCGGCGATCGCCTACTGGCTGCTGGAACAGACGATCATCGTGTCCGAAGGGCCGGCCTCGGTGCTCAAGCGTGCCGTCGGCCGGGACTGGAAGGGCAAGCTGTCGCCCGTTCTCTATGGCGTCGCCATCGCCGCGACCTTCCTGGCCCCATGGGTGGCGCAGGCGATCTATGTGTTCGTGGCGATCCTCTGGCTGGTGCCCGATCCTCGCATCGAGCGGGCGCTGCATCGTGAGAAAGTTTGAGTGAAGTGCAATAAGATTCTTGTTTATCTTGATAGATGAATTCCAGGCGATATCCGACCAGTACGACGATTTGCAAAAGAGTTACGGACGCTGCCTTCGGGGCAAACGTTTCATCGAGCGTTTCTACGAGATCTTCCTGGCCAGCCACCCGGATAGTGCCCCGATGTTTGCCGAGACCGACTTCCAGAAGCAGCGCATGGTTTTGCGCCGGGGCATCAGCGCAGCGATTTCGGATGCCGCCGGCAGTTCGCTCACCAGGCGCACGATCAACCAGCAGAGGCCGGTGTCCACTCGCGCAGGGGGCATGCGCCGGTACCGCCCGAGCTCTATCGTTATTGGGTGGACAGCCTGCTCCAGGCAGTCAGTGAAATGGATCCCGAAGCTAGCCCGCTGTTGCTCGCGCACTGGCGTCATGGCATGGGCGCCGTGGTCGACACCTTTATCCAGCATCATTGAATGATGCTGGATTCCTCGACCCGGATTCCCGGAAAATCATCCCGCACGCGCAGGTAGCGCGGAAAACGTGGCATGCCGTTTTTTGTCAGTTGCAGGTAGCGATAGGTGATGCGGGTACCGAGGGGCGGCGGCTGACGGCGCATTGCATCGGACAGGCCGCTGCCGAGCCGGAAGCGTTTGCCGTCCGGCATTTCCACCAGGAGCGCGCCGGTCATGCCCTGGAATTTGCCCTTGCCGGGGATGTGCCCGACGACGATCGCTTCGGTGTCCAGCCAGGGTTTGAGCTTGAGCAGCACGTCGCTGCGTCCGGTGAGATAGGGTGCGTCGGCGCGATGCAGCATCAGGCCTTCGCCGCCCGAGCGCACCACGGCGTCGAGCAGCTTCATCAGCGTGGCGCGATCGGCCACGCGTGTCTGTTCGACGGCCTGCAGCCAGGGCACGGCGGCCTGCGCAACGATCGTCCGTATCTGCTGGACGCGTGCGCTGAAGTCGCCGGCCGCTCCGGGTAACTCGAAAACCAGATATTTCACCTGCCGCCATTCGGCCTCCACCGGCTCGGTCTTGCGCACCGTGCCGGAGAGCGCATCGAACTGGTTGCGGCCGATCCAGAGTTCGCCGTCCAGTGGCACGTTCGGAAAATTCGCGGTAAACCACGCCGGCGCCGGAACGCGCCCGCCGCCGCGAAAGCGCAGGGCATTGCCGTCCCACTGGGCGCGCACGCCGTCGAATTTCTCGCTTACCCAGTATTGCGTGACATCGACGTTGGCCGCGTAGACCTCGGCCAGCAGCATGGCGGGTGCGACAGGTGGTGCATCGCCCCATGCCTGCGGCAGGCACGTGGCCCCCGCCAGTGCCAGAACGGCCAGCGTGTGCCTCAGCCCAGCCATTTCTGCATGAACTGCGCGTACCCCATGGCAGGATCGAGCCGGTAGTCGTCGAAGCCGAGTTTTTCGTAGAGCGACCGCGCAACACGGTTGCCGGAAAGCACTTCGAGCGTCAGCTTGCAGGCCCCGCGTTCGCGCGCGATGGCTTCGACCTCGGCGAACAGCCGTGCCGCGATGCCGCGGCCGCGGTGGCTGGGCAGCACGACGACATCGTGCACGTTGACCAGCGGGCGGCAGGCGAAGGTGGAAAAGCCCTCGATGGCGTTGACGAGACCGACCGGCGTGTCGCCGTCGAACGCCAGCACGCTGAAGATGAAGGGGCGAGCGGCGAGTGCGTCGGTCAGGTTGAGACGGGCGAAATCGCTGAGCGGTTCGCCACCGCCCGCCGGGTCGCGCGCATAGGCATCCAGCAGGTCGACCAGCGCGGCGGCATGCGCCGGATCGTCGTAACGCGCGCGGACAAGCCTGATCATGGCCTGATCACTGGGTATCGATGCGCATCGACAGATCGACCGCGCGGATATGCTTGGTGAGGCTGCCGACGGAAATGCGGTCGACCCCGGTTTCGGCGACCGCGCGCACGGTGTCCAGCGTGATGTTGCCGGAGGCCTCGAGCAGGGCGCGGCCATGCGTCGCCTGCACTGCGCGCCGCATGTCGTCGAGACTGAAGTTGTCGAGCAGGATGAGCGGTGCGCCGGCCGCCAGCGCCTGTTCGAGCTCGTCGAGGTTTTCCACCTCGATCTGCACGCTGGCTTTCCGCTCGGCCAGTTTGAACGCCGCTTCGAGCACGGGTGCGATGCCGCCCGCCGCCGCGATGTGGTTTTCCTTGATCAGGATGCCGTCGTACAGGCCTGCGCGCTGGTTCTGTCCGCCGCCCACCCGTACCGCGTATTTTTCGGCCACGCGCAGGCCGGGCAGGGTCTTGCGGGTGTCGAGGATGGCGGCACGGGTGCCGCGTACGGCCTCGACATAGGGCCGGGTGGCGGTGGCCACCGCCGACAGGGTCTGCAGGAAATTCAGTGCCGGCCGCTCGGCGGTCAGCAGGGCACGTGCGTTGCCGCTGAGCTCGACCAGCACGCTGCCGGCTGCGACCGGGGCGCCCTCGTTGACGCGCCAGTCGATGACGCAGCCGAGGTCGAGCGCGCGAAAGCAGGCGTCGAACCACGGCCGCCCGGCGATCACGGCGGCTTCGCGGGTGATGACGCGGGCGCGGGCGGTCTGCGTCGCGGGGATGAGCTGGGCCGTGAGATCGCCGCTGCCGACATCCTCGGCCAGCGCGCGGTTCACATCGGTTTCGACGGCGGAAGCAAGCAAATCGGACATGGAAGGTCTTTAATTAAGACATGACGGGTTGAAATGGGCGGAAACGCCTCTATTTGGTTGGCATTGAATATACCTTAAGCACGAGGTCACTTATGCGTTTCGACAAGCTCACCACCCAGTTCCAACAGGCGTTTTCCGACGCGCAAAGCCTGGCCGTCGGCGGCGACCATGCCTATATCGAGCCGCAGCACCTGCTGCTGGCGCTGCTGAACCAGGAGGGCGGCGGCGCGTCGTCCATCCTGTCGCGCGCCGGGGTGCAGGTGCCGGCATTGAAGGCCTCGCTGACCCAGGCGCTGGATCGCCTGCACAAGGTCGAAGGCCAGGGCGGCGAGGTGAGCATCTCGCGCGAGCTCAACAACCTGCTCAACCTGACCGACAAGGAGGCGATGAAGCGCAACGACGCCTTCATCGCCTCCGAGCTTTTTCTGCTGGCGGCGCTGGACGACAAGGGCGAGACCGGCCGCCTGCTGAAGCAGCACGGCGCCCAGAAAGCCGCGCTGGAACAGGCCATCCAGGCCGTGCGCGGCGGCGAGAACGTGCAGTCGCAGGAAGCCGAGGGCCAGCGCGAGGCGCTGACCAAGTACACGCTCGACCTCACCCAGCGCGCGCGCGACGGCAAGCTCGACCCGGTGATCGGGCGCGACGACGAGATCCGCCGCTCGATCCAGATCCTGCAGCGCCGCACCAAGAACAACCCGGTGCTGATCGGTGAGCCCGGCGTCGGAAAAACGGCAATCGTCGAAGGCCTGGCGCAGCGCATCATCAACGACGAGGTGCCCGAGACGCTCAAGGGCAAGAAGGTGCTGGTGCTCGACCTCGCCGCCTTGCTGGCCGGGGCGAAATACCGCGGCGAATTCGAGGAGCGCCTGAAGGCGGTGCTGAAGGAGCTGGCGATGGACCCTGGCCGCTACATCGTCTTCCTCGACGAACTGCATACCCTGGTCGGCGCCGGCAAGGCCGAAGGCGCGATCGACGCCGGCAACATGCTGAAGCCCGCGCTGGCGCGCGGCGAACTGCACCTGATCGGCGCCACCACGCTCGACGAATACCGCAAGTACATCGAGAAGGATGCCGCACTCGAGCGCCGCTTCCAGAAGGTGCTGGTCGACGAACCCAGCGTCGAGTCGACCATCGCCATCCTGCGTGGCCTGCAGGAACGCTACGAACTGCACCACGGCGTCGACATCACCGACCCGGCCATCGTCGCCGCAGCGGAATTGAGCCACCGCTACATCACCGACCGCTTCCTGCCCGACAAGGCGATCGACCTGATCGACGAGGCGGCCGCGCGCATCAAGATGGAAATCGACTCCAAGCCGGAGGTGATGGACAAGCTAGACCGCCGCATCATCCAGCTGAAGATCGAGCGCGAGGCGGTGAAGCGCGAGACCGACGAGGCCTCGAAAAAGCGCCTCGGCTTGCTGGAAGACGAGATCGACAAGCTCGGCCGCGAATACGCCGACCTCGAGGAAGTGTGGAAATCCGAGAAGGCGCAGGTGCAGGGCTCCGCGCACATCAAGGAGGAAATCGACAAGCTTCGCGGCGAGATGGTCGAACTGCAGCGCCAGGGCAAGCTCGACAAGGTCGCCGAGATCCAGTACGGCAAGCTGCCGCAGCTGGAAGCGCAGCTGAAGCAGGCCGAGGTGGCGGGCGCGGGCAAGCCCGCGTTCAAGCTCCTGCGCACCGAAGTCGGCGCCGAGGAAATCGCCGAGGTCGTCTCGCGCGCCACCGGCATCCCGGTGTCCAAGATGCTGCAGGGCGAGCGCGACAAGCTCTTGCACATGGAAGACAAGCTGCACAGCCGCGTGGTGGGGCAGGACGAGGCCGTTCGCGTCGTCTCCGACGCCATCCGCCGTTCGCGCGCGGGCCTGTCCGATCCCAACCGGCCGCTCGGCTCCTTCCTGTTCCTCGGCCCGACGGGCGTCGGCAAGACCGAGCTGTGCAAGACGCTGGCCGAGTACCTGTTCGATTCCGCCGACCACATGATCCGCATCGACATGAGCGAATTCATGGAGAAGCACTCGGTCGCGCGCCTGATCGGCGCGCCGCCCGGCTACGTCGGCTACGAGGAGGGCGGTTATCTGACCGAGGCGGTGCGCCGCAAGCCCTACTCCGTCATCCTGATGGACGAGGTCGAGAAGGCGCACCCGGACGTGTTCAACGTGCTGCTGCAGGTGCTCGACGACGGCCGGCTCACCGACGGCCAGGGCCGCACCGTCGACTTCCGCAACACCGTGATCGTGATGACGTCCAACCTCGGCAGCCAGATGATCCAGCAGATGGCGGGCGACGACTACCAGGTGGTGAAGCTCGCCGTGCTGGGCGAAGTGAAGTCCTACTTCCGTCCCGAGTTCATCAACCGCATCGACGAGGTCGTCGTCTTCCACGCGCTGTCCGAATCGAACATCGCCAGCATCGCGCGCATCCAGCTGCAAGGCCTGGAACAGCGCCTGGCGCAGATGGAGATGAAGCTCGATGTCACCGACGCGGCCTTGGCCGAAATCGCCAAGGCCGGCTTCGACCCGGTCTACGGCGCCCGGCCGCTCAAGCGTGCGATCCAGAGCGAACTCGAAAACGCGCTGGCGAAGGAAATCCTGGCCGGACATTTCGCTGCCAAGGACACCATCCGGGTGGATGCGCAGGACGGGGTGTTCAGCTTCGGGAAGACAGCGGCTCAGCCGGTCTGATCGGGCCTGACGGACAGAAACAAGGGCGGAATTCCGCCCTTGTTTTTTTGGCTGGGCATGACTATTTCCTGCCCAGCTTCTGGAGGAGTTCCCACACGGGGATGGCAGCCAGACCACCCACTACGCCCGCCAGATAGCTGGGAATGACGGTGTCGAAAGCCATCAGCCATAAGCGCCCGGCTGCGAAGCTCGCAACCAGCATGGCGATGACGGTGATGAGAAGTTTCTGCCAGAGATTCATTTTGGGTAGGCCTCATTGCAATGAAAAAGCGGGAGGAGCGTATTCCGGCACCTCAGGCGCCTGGCGGCTGGGTATGGTTCGCCCCGGATGATGTCGCACAGATTTCGGGTTATCGAACCAGGGTGGAAAGCGGCTTGCTGGCAGCGTTGTGATCGGCGGGGCTCATTTTCCGGATCAGGAGATTCAAGTCTTCGTGTAGCCGTATCAGAACTTCTTCAGGCAGCTTCTCAAGCGCATCAGGCACCAGGCCGGAGAGAGGCCTGGGCGCACGATCCAGGACGGTCTGCCCCTTGGGGGTGAGATGCACGTTCACCACACGGCGATCGGTCTCGCTGCGCCAGCGTTCCACCAAACCGGCCTTGGCAAGTTTGTCCAGCATGTTGCTGGCAGTGGAGATGTGCACGGACAGGGTTTCGCTCAATTCGGAGACCATGGTGCCGGGCTTTTCAGCCACGGCAGAGAGTATCCAGATCTGCGCGCCGGATATGCCGCAGGCTGCTTCCTGGGCATGGAAATGGTGGCGGACGGCACTGATGATGATCCGGAGTGCCTTCAGGGTTTCCGTGGCAAGTGGCTTATTCATTGACAAGGCCTCATGGTTGCCGCCGCTTCATGGGGACCGCATCAACTGATTCCCCGGCATCGGACTGAATGGATTGATGGGCGCAACGGGCTGCGGGCGTTGGCAGGTGGTTTTCATCGCGCTTGGCCAGGCTCGATAACCAGATTGAACGAGGCACAGGGAGAACGAGAAAACAATATACTACAAATTAGTTTTGATAAAAAATGTTTTGTGATATAGTATTTTCTCTCGGGATAGCGCGAACTTGATTGACGGCAAAAAAAGTTGGTGTGCGTTCCGATCAAAACCCGGGACTGAATAAGGAAAACGTTAAAACGCTGTGCATGACCTTGTAAAAGCAGCTTGAATTGCTCGGACGCCCAACAATGGCTTGGCAGTAAGGCTGCGGCGACTAGCTTCGATGTTTAACTCTAAGGATGGGACAAATG
Source organism: uncultured Thiobacillus sp. (assembly GCA_964533095.1). GTDB lineage: Bacteria > Pseudomonadota > Gammaproteobacteria > Burkholderiales > Thiobacillaceae > Thiobacillus. The sequence continues at coordinate 110,412 of CAZHKS010000007.1, forward strand.
ATGAAAAACTTTCCCTTTATCAAGTCAGACCGAATGGTGCCCGGAGCAGTTGCGGCATCAGCCCTTGTGATCCTCATGGCGGGTTGCGCAAGCAATCAGGCACCCGTCGAACAAATGGCCGTATCCAGGGCTGCCGTCAATAATGCAATGAGCAGCGGGGGCAATGAATTTGCGCCGATCCAGCTCAAATCCGCGATGACCAAGCTGGATGCCGCCGAAAAGGCCCTGGCGGACAAGAACTATGACCTTGCCAGGCAAATGGCCGAACAGGCCGAGGTCGACGCCAAGCTGGCAGGCGCGATAGCGCGCTCGGTCAAGGCACAGAAAGCCGCCGACGCAGTACAGGAAGACATACGCGTGCTGCGCCAGGAAATCGAGCGCACTACCAAATAATCATCGATGGAGATAATCATGCAAAGAAATCAATACATTCCCTTGAGCCTGATCGCCGCCACGATGTTCGCGGGCTGTAGCACCATTCCGCCTGCAAACACCGCGCTCTCGGAAGCGCACAGCAGTTACGACAGCGCGCGAGGCAACGCCCAGGTCACCAGGCTGGCACCGCTTGAACTGCAGGAAGCGGGTGCGACGCTGGACAAGGCTGATGCCGCGTCGACCGGCCGGGAAGACGAGGCCACCGTCAATCAACTGGCCTACCTGGCCAGGCAGAAGGTAGCGATCGCACAGGAAACGGCCAAGCGCAAGGCGGCGGAAATGGAAATCGCCAACGCCAGTGCCAAACGCGATCAGGTCCGCCTCGAAGCCAGAACGGCTGAGGCCGATGCGGCAAGAAAGCGGGCGGAGAATGCGCAACTGGCGGCCAACCAGCAGGCCGAACGTGACAAGGCGCTGATTGCAGCAAGAATGGCTGAACTCGAACAAGCCAAGAAGCAGGCCGCGCTGGCCAAGGAAGCGGCTGACAAGCAGGCTGCAGCCCTGGCGGAAGCCAGCGCCCAATCGAAACAGGACCAGGCGCTGATTGCAGCAAGAATGGCCGAGGCAGAGGAAGCCAAAAAGCAGGCTGCGATGGCGCAGGAAGCTGCTGACAAGCAGGCCGCTGCCCTGGCGGAGGCCAAGGCCGAGGCCGAGCGCGTCCAGGCCCGCCTCGCTGAACAGGACATGCAGCTCAAGGCCCTGCAGGCCAAGAAAACGGATCGTGGCATGGTGATTACGCTGGGTGACGTGCTGTTCAATGTCAACAAGGCAAACCTGTCGGCGGGCGGTATCAACAACGTGAAAAAGCTGGCTGCTTTTCTCGAGAAATACCCGCAGCGCAAGGTCATGATCGAAGGCCATACGGACAGCAGGGGAAGCGATAGCTACAACCAGGCGCTCTCCGAACGCCGTGCCGACGCGGTGAAAACCGCCCTGGTCGACATGGGGATCAGCGGCGAACGTGTCACGACGCGCGGATATGGCGAGTCGTCCCCGGTTGCCACCAACGACACAGCCGCCGGCCGCCAAATGAACCGACGCGTGGAAATCATTCTTTCCGACGACAGCGGCAACATCGTTCCACGCTAGCTAGCGGCGCCAGGCACATCCGTTTTCTCGTCTTGCGAGTATGGAATGCAAGACATGACGAGGGACCGGATCGAGCAGACAAAGAGGGGGATCTCCCCCTCTTTGTCGATCCTGCCAGACCCGTTCAACTTGATTTGGCGAGGCTTCCTGGCTTTCATCCCGTCAGGTGCACCGATGTGCCCCGCCAGGCCCTGTCGCCTGGTCGGGCCGCGGCTGTCATGATACGGTCTTGAATGGACCGCCCCGCACAGACCGGTTGCCCGTCATGCCGAGCGCGTTGGCCGCTGGCCGGTCAGTTGTCTCGCGGTTTTGCCTATCCCCGGCCACCCCCTAGAATGGGCCGACGCTATTCCCAACTGGATCGCTCTCTTGCCCGACCACTTATTTAGAGCCCTGCTGCTGCTGGCCGCGCTGTGCGCGACGCCGGCGCACGCGCTGATGCTGGAGGTGGAGGCGCCCGATGATATCCGGGTGTTGCTGATGCAGCATCTGGACGTGGCGCGGGCGGCACGGCTGGACGAGAAGCTGGACGCGGAGGAAATTGCGCGGTTGCAGCGGCAGAGCGACCTGACGGCACGCGACCTGCTGGCGACCGAGGGCTATTTCTCGCCGCGGGTGGCGAGTGCGGTGGAACGGGCGGGCGACGACTGGCGGGTGGACTACCGGGTCGATCCCGGCGCGCGCACCATGGTTCGCAGCGTGAAACTGATTTTCGAAGGCGCCCTGAAGACGCGTGCCGATGCAGCCGGCTTGCAGAGGCGGGTCGAGCGCAGCGTTTCGCTCAAGCAGGGAATGCCGTTTCGCCAGGCGGACTGGGACGCGGCCAAGCAGGCCGTGTTGCGTCCCTTGCTGGCCAGCACCTATCCGGCGGCACAACTCGCGGCGAGCGAGGCACGCATCGATCCCGCGGCGCAGGCGGCTGATCTGACGCTGACGATCGACAGCGGGCCGGCGTTTTTCTATGGCGAGCCGGTCATCAGCGGTACCCGACGCTACCCCGTATCGATCATCCGTAATCTCAGTCCCGTCAAGCCGGGGAAACCGTTCCGCCAGCAGGATCTGCTCGACTACCAGGTGGCACTCGAAACGAGCGGCTATTACACGCACGCAACGGTCCGTGTCGACCCCGATCCTGCACTGGCGGCGGCGGTGCCGGTCCGGGTCGAGGTGGTGGAGCGGCCTGAAAAACGCTTCAGCGTGGGCGCGGGGGTGAGCACGGATACCGGCGCGCGGGTGCAGGCGGGATGGCTGGCGCGCGACATTGCCGACCGCGGCTTGCGCCTGAAACTCGACGCGCGCATCGAGACCACACAGCAGTCCGGCGCGGCGGAACTCGCCTGGCCGCGCACCTCCGCCGGCTACGAGAACAGTCTCGGCGCGCAGATCAAGCAGGAGGACATCGAGGGCCAGAAGACCCGTTCCGTGCTGATGGTGGCCAAGCGCAGCCGCACGCGAGCACAGATCGAGACCACGACGTCGCTGCAGTACCAGAACGAACAGCAGACCATCGGCGACGTGGTCAGTGAGCGCAACCAGGCGCTGACGGCCAACTATGCGTGGACCCAGCGCACGATAGGACGCGCGTTCTATCCGCGGCGCGGCCATGTGCTGACTTTGCAGGGCGGCGGCGCGGTGGCGCCCCTGTTGACGGATACCAGCTTCATTCGGCTGTATGGCCGCCACACCCAGTATTTCCAGGCCGGCAACAACGGGCGGCTGGTGCTGCGCGGTGAACTCGGCAGCGTGCTGGCGGACACCCGCGACGGTATTCCCACCGATTTCCTGTTCCGGGCCGGCGGCGACAATTCGGTGCGCGGTTACGCCTACCAGAGCCTGGGGCGCACGCTTGCCGGCGGCGTGGCGTCGGTCCGCTATCTCGCCACCGGTAGCGTCGAGTACAACTATTTCTTCAACCGCGACTGGGGCATGGCGCTGTTCGTCGATGCGGGCGATGCGGCCGATACCCCAAGCCAGCTGTCGCCGGTGTTCGGCTACGGCTTCGGTGTGCGCTACCGCTCGCCGGTGGGGCCGGTGAATCTCGACCTGGCGTATGGCGAGGCCACCCGTCAATTCCGCCTGCATTTTTCGCTCGGAGTGTCGTTTTGAGGCGCGTGCTTAAGGGGCTGGCCGCGCTGCTGGCAACACTGGTGCTGCTGGTCGCCGGGGTGACCGGAATGACGGCGACGGACACGGGATTCCGCTGGCTGGCCGATGCCGCCGTTTTCCTGAGTGGAGGACGGCTGGCCGTCGAGGGAGTTGAAGGACATGCCGGCGTTCCCATCCGCATCCGCACGCTGATGTACGCCTCGGATACGCAGCGCGTCACGCTCGAACAGGTCAGGCTTGAATGGCAGCCGCGCGCGCTGCTGCAGGGAAGGCTCGACATCGGCCTGCTGGCGGCGCAAAGCGTGCGCGTCGACATCCTCAAAAAGGACACGACGCCGCCGACGCTGCCGACCAGCCTGCGCCTGCCGGTCGACGTGCAGGTGACTGCCTGGGATGTGGCGCATCTCGATGTGGTCGAGGCCGGTAGCACGCTCACCTTCAAAAACCTGCACGGCCGAATCGACGACGACGGCGACCGCTACCGGTTCAGCGGCATGGCGGCCACCACTCCGTGGGCGGACATCGGTGGCCGGTTCGAGCTCGGCAAGGACGCGCCGTTCAGGCTGCAGGGACGCTTCGACGCCGTGCGCAGCGACCCCCTCCCGATCAGTGCCGTGCTCGGCGTGCAGGGACAGCTGGCGGCCATCGGCTTCAGGTTCGACGCCCGTGCCCAGGGCATGAGCATGATGGCCAGCGGCGAAGCCGCGCCGTTTGCGGGCGTGCGTCTGCCCAGGCTGCTGGTGGCCGGGGAGGGCATCGACCCGCGCCTGTTCGCGGCAGACGCGCCGGCGGCCAATCTGGCGTTTTCGGGCGTGTTTGAAGGCCAGCCGGGTGAACGTCTGCTGGGCACTTTCAGCCTCAGCAACCGGCTGGCCGGGCGGCTCGACCAGGACCGCCTGCCGCTAGCCAACCTGACCGGCGCGGTGGTGGGCGACAGCGCGCAAGCCGATTTCAGCGCGCTGGCGATCGACCTGGGTGCGGCCGGACAATTGAACGGGAGCGGGCAGTGGCGCAACGGCCGCCTGAGCGTGAACCTGAACAGCCCGCAGCTCAACCTGGCCGGGCTGCATCGCCAGCTGAATGCGACCCGTCTCCAGACGACCCTGCAGCTGGACGGCGACGCGACCAGCCAGACGCTCACGGCCGACGTCAGCGAAAGCTGGGGGCAGGGCCGTTTTACGCTCTCGCATGCCGATGCGGTCGTGCGCCTGGAATCGGCGAGTTTTGCCGGACAGGCAGGACGGCTGACCGCCGAGGGCACGCTGAAGCTCGACGCCACGCGTGCCTTTTCTGCCACGTTCGACGTCAGCCAGATCAATCCGGCGCGCTTCGGCAAATTCCCGCGCGGGCGGCTCAACGCGCGCGGCCAGATCAGCGGCGCCCAGTTGCCCACGCTGCGGCTGCAGACGCAGTTCACCCTGCCGCCGGGCGAACTCGAAGGCCGTCCGGTGAAAGGACAGGGGCGCCTGCGCTACGAAAGTCGCCATCTGACCGACGCCGACATCGATCTGAATCTGGCTGGCAACCGGGCGAAGCTGAAGGGCGCCTATGGACGGGCGGGCGACCGGCTCGTCTGGGATGTCGATGCGCCGGCACTGGCACGCCTGAATCTGGGCCTGGCCGGACGCCTCACCAGCCGCGGCAGTGCAAGCGGCGACCCGGCCCAATTGCAGATCGACGGGCAACTCGCCGCCAGCGGCCTGCGCCTGCCGGGCGAGATCGTTGCCGATACGCTGAATCTGCGCGTGAATCTGCAGGCCGCGGCCAGCGGCGCCTTCAACGGGCAGCTCGACGCGAGCGGGGTGCAGCTGGCCGGGCAGCACCTCAATACTCTCCGGGCAACCCTGCAGGGACGCCGCAACGCGCATACGCTGGCGCTCGATGCCCGCCTGCCGGCGTGGCGGATGACCGCGAATCTGGCAGGCGGACTGGATGCGAACTGGGTGTGGCGCGGGCAATTGAACCAGGCCGAGGTGCTGGGCGACTGGCCGATGAGACTGGCCGCGCCTGCCCGCCTGCTGCTGTCGCGCGAGACGCAGCAGGTGGACGATCTGGCACTCACGCTGGCGGGCGGCCGGTTGACGGTCGTGCACTTCGATCGCCAGGGCACGCGGATCGCCAGCCGTGGCACGCTTGCCAACCTGCCGCTGGCGCCGCTGCAGGGATTTCTGAAATCCATGCCGTCCTTCACCACCGATCTGCGCATGAACGGCGACTGGAATCTGCGTGCGGGCGAGTCGCTCGACGGCCAGTTGCGGCTGCGCCGCCAGTCCGGCGACGTGCGGCTGACCGATCCGGCGCTGACGCTGGGCCTGACCGCCCTGACACTCGACCTCGACGCGGCCGCCGGTGTGACCAACGTTCGCCTTGCTGCCGACACGCGCGAAGCCGGAACGCTCCGCCTCGATGGCCGGGGCGCGCTGGTGCGCGAAGGCGCTGCGTTCACGCTGTCGCGCAGTGCGCCGCTGGCGTGGAATGCGCAACTCGACGTGCCGGACCTGCGCCTGCTGAAGCCGCTCATCCCGGTCGGCATTCGCGCCGATGCCCGGGTCAATGCGCAGCTGACCGGCAGTGGCAGCCTGGCGGCGCCGCGGATCGATGGCCGGATTGCCGCCGAGGCCATCCATTTTTCCATGCCCGAACAAGGCGTGGCGATCACCGACGGCATGCTCAAGCTTGTGCTGGCGGACGACCGGGTGCAGGTGCAGGAAGGCGTGCTGATGGGCAGCAGCGGCCGCATCGTGGTGAGCGGCGACGCCCAGTTGAAGAACCCGCAGGCCGGACTCACGCTCACGTTCGAAAAATTTGCGGCCACCAACCGCAGCGACCGCCGCGTGATCGTGTCCGGCGTGACCCAGCTCAAGCTTGACCAGAAGCGCCTGCAGCTGACCGGCGATCTCACCGCCGATCGCGCCCGCCTGGAAATGCCCGAGGCGAGCCGGCCCGAGCTGTCGAGCGATGTCGTCGTCGTCGGCCGCCCCCCGCGCGAGAAGCCGGCGGCACAGCGCTTCCCGCTTGCGCTCGACCTCAAGCTCGGACTGGGTAACGACTTCCTGTTCAAGGGGGCCGGACTCGACGCGCGTCTGGGCGGCCAGCTGCGCGTGTTCACCGTGAACCAGACATTGCGCGGCGAAGGCACGATCCAGGTGGAAAAGGGACGCTATGCCGCCTATGCGCAGACGCTGGACATCGAGCGCGGCGTATTGCGTTTCGCGGGGCCCATCGATAACCCTGGCCTCGACGTGCTGGCGGTGCGCAAGACGCCGACCGTCAAGGTGGGGGTGCAGGTCGGTGGCACGGTACAGCGCCCGCTGGTGACGCTCTATTCCGATCCGGCGATGCCCGATACCGAAAAGCTCGCCTGGCTGGTGCTGGGGCACGGACTGGAAAACAGCGGCCAGCAGGAATTCGTGTTGCTGCAGGTCGCGGCAGGCGCCTTGCTGAGCCAGACCGAGTCCGTGAACCTGCAGGCGAAGATGGCGGAAACTTTGGGCATCGACAGCTTCGACGTGCGCTCGGGCAGCGGCGAGTCCCTCACCAGCACCGTGGTCAGCGTTGGCAAGCGCCTGTCCGCGCGCGCGACGCTGAGCTACGAGCAGAGCCTCGATGGCCTGAGCCAGGTGGTCAAGGTGCTCTACCAGTTGTCCCCGCACGTGCGGCTCGAAGCGCAGGCCGGACAGCCCAGCAGCTTCGATGCCTTCTACACCCGGGAATACGACTGAACGGATCAAATCCCGATGGTAGAATCGGGCGCATGTTTGAAGTCCGCATCGCCGCCATGAATTCCCTGTACCGTTTACCGGCCCTGCCCGGAGGCTGCTGCTGATGCGCATCCTGCTCTCCAACGACGACGGCTATTTCGCGCCTGGCCTGGCCGCACTTGCCCAGGCGCTCGCACCGCTCGCCGACATTACCGTGGTGGCGCCCGAGCGCGACCGCAGTGGTGCGTCCAATTCGCTCACGCTCGACCGTCCGCTGATGCTGCGCCAGGCGCCGAGCGGGTTCTACTACGTCAACGGCACGCCGACCGACTGTGTTCATCTGGCCGTCACCGGCATGCTGGACCATATGCCCGACATGGTGATTTCCGGCATCAACCACGGCGCCAACATGGGCGACGACACGATCTATTCCGGCACGGTCGCGGCCGCCACCGAAGGCTATCTGCTGGGCATTCCGTCGATCGCGGTCTCGCTCGCAAACCACAACGCCCAGCATTTCGACACGGCCGCGCGCGTGGTGGCCGATCTGGTACAGCGGATCCAGACGCGACCGCCGACCGAACCGATGCTGCTCAACGTCAACGTGCCGGACTGCGCTTCCGCCGAACTGAACGGCGTGTCCGTGACCCGGCTGGGCAAGCGCCACAAGGCCGAGTCGGTGGTGAAGACCATCAATCCGCGCGGCCAGACCGTGTACTGGGTCGGGGCCGCCGGCGCCGCGCAGGACGCAGGCGAAGGCACCGATTTCCATGCCGTCGCCAACGGCCGGGTTTCGATCACCCCGCTGCAGATGGATCTCACCCGTTTCAGCCAGATGGACAGCGTGAACGCATGGCTGAAACCCTGAACTCCCGCGCCGGCATCGGCATGACCTCGGCGCGCACGCGCGGCCGCATGGTCGAGCGCCTGCGCGAGCAGGGCATCAAGGACGAGATGGTGCTGGCGGCGATGGGAAGCGTGCCGCGCCACCTGTACGTCGACCAGGCGCTGGAATCGCGCGCCTACGAAGACACGGCGCTGCCGATCGGCTTCGGGCAGACGATTTCCAATCCCTATATCGTGGCGCGCATGGCCGAACTGGCACGCCATGGAGAGAACGGCCACGGTCGCGAACTGGGTCGCGTGCTCGAAATCGGGCTCGGCTGCGGCTATCAGGCAGCGGTGCTGGGCAAGCTGGCGCGCGAGGTGGTGTCGATCGAGCGCATCGCCGCGCTGGTCGGCAAGACGCGGGCGCGGCTGCGCGAGCTCAGGGTCAACAACGTCAAGCCCAAGCACGGCGACGGCATGCACGGTGCGAAGGATTTCGCGCCGTTCGACGCCATCGTGATCGCCGCCGCCTTTGCCGAGGTGCCGCATGCCCTGCTGGAACAGCTGGCCGACAGCGGACGGCTGGTGATGCCGCTCGGCAACGCCACGCAGACGCTGTGCGTGATGGAGCGCCAGGGCGATGCGGTGACCGAACGCATGCTCGAGGGCGTGAAGTTCGTTCCGCTGCTGCCGGGAGTGGCGTGATGAACAGGGCCGTGGGGCGCCGTGTTGTCTGGCTGGGCGTGATGCTGCTGGGGCTGGCGGGCTGCACCTCGCCCGGGATGGCGCCGGTCGATGAGCGGTCGCCGACGCACCGCACCGTGAATTCCGAAAATGCGCGGCCGGCCACGCCGCAGATCGCACCGTCCACCAACGGCCTGCATACCGTGCAGCGCGGCGATACGCTGTATGCGATCGCCTTTGCCAATGGTCTCGACTATCGCGAGATCGCCATGTGGAACCAGCTCGAATCCGCCGACCGCATCCTGGTCGGCCAGGTGCTGCGGCTCACGCCACCATCCGGCGCGGTCGAAATCAAACCGCTCGACGACGAACCTGCGCCGAGCGCGCGCCCGCTGGCGGAACCGACCGTCCTGCGCGAACCGCAGGCGCAGCTGCTGGCCTATTCCGAAGCCAACTGGGCGCAGGTGTCGGGCCCACGGCCGGCCAGGCCTGCGGTATCCGCTACGGCCGCGCCTGCTGCGGCCAGCCCGGCGCCGCCATCATCCGCATCCGCAGCGCCCGTTGCGGCGCCCCCCGCCGTGACGGCATCCGCAGCCAGTACATCGGCCGAAGGCTGGCAGTGGCCGGCCGACGGCACGCTGATCGGCCGCTTCGGCGCAGCGGGCGGCAAGGGGATCGACATCGCCGGCGCGCGCAACACGCCGGTGCGGGCCGTGGCGGCCGGCAAGGTGGTGTACAGTGGCAGTGGTCTGCGCGGTTACGGACGCTTGCTAATCATCAAGCACGCAGGCGAGTTTCTCTCGGCCTACGCGCACAACGAAACCATTTTGGTGAAGGAAGGTGATACGGTGGCCGCCGGACAGAAAATCGCCCTGATGGGAGATAGCGATGCCGACCGGGTCAAGCTGCATCTGGAAATCCGACGTTACGGAAAGCCCCTCGATCCCCTGTCCTATTTGCCGGAGCACTCATGAGCCGTGAACCCAGCGACGAATCTGACGAACTGCCCCCCGAGCAGGTTGAGGCCGAGATGGACCAGCAGGCCGCTACGGATAGCAACGAGGACTTGGCGTCGGCCATCCTGGATGAGCCGCAGGTCGATGTGACCCAGCTGTATCTCAACGAAATCGGGCTGGCGCCGCTGCTGAGCGCGGAAGAGGAGGTCGCCCTGGCGCGGCGTACCGTGCTGGGGGATTTCGAGGCGCGCCAGACCATGATCGAGCGCAACCTGCGCCTGGTGGTGAACATCGCCAAGCATTATTCCAACCGCGGCCTGACGCTGCTTGACCTGGTGGAAGAGGGCAACCTCGGCCTCATCCACGCGCTGGAAAAATTCGATCCCGAGCGCGGTTTCCGTTTCTCGACCTATGCCACCTGGTGGATCCGCCAGAACATCGAGCGCGCGATCATGAACCAGTCGCGCACCATCCGCCTGCCGGTGCACATCATCAAGGAGCTCAATATCTACTTGCGGGCGAAGCGGCACCTGGAGACGCATGGCGTCACCGATGCCAGCGCCGACGACATCGCCGCGCTGACCGGGCACGCGGTCGAGGACGTTCGCCGCATCATGCAGCTGAACGAGCGTGTCGCCTCGCTCGATGCGCCGCTCGATGTCGACCCCACGCTGTCGCTGAGCGAAGCGATCGCCGACGACAACGCGCATCTGCCGGACGAAATGCTGCAGCTTGAGGAAATCGAACACCACGTCCACGAATGGCTGACCCAGCTCAACGACAAGCAGCGCTGGGTGATCGAGCGCCGTTTCGGGCTGAACAACTGCGAAGCCTGCACGCTGGAAGACCTGGCACTCGAACTGCAGGTCACCCGCGAGCGCGTGCGGCAGATCCAGATGGAATCCCTGCGCGTGTTGCGGCAATTGCTGCGCCGGCGCGGCGTGTCCAAGGACGAGCTGTTCTGACAGCAACCGGCGTGCCGTTGCCATGATCGACTGGGCGCAGATCGACACCGTCTTCCTCGACATGGACGGTACCCTGCTCGACCTTCATTTCGACAATCATTTCTGGCTCGAGCACATGCCGCGCCGCTATGCCGAATACCACGGCCTTGCGTCGGAGACGGCCCGCGCGCATCTTCATGCGCATTACGAACGCCACGCCGGCACCCTCAACTGGTACTGCCTGGACTTCTGGAGCAGCGAACTGGCGCTCGACATCGTGCAGCTGAAGGAAGAAGTCGTGCACCTGATCGCGGTACGTCCCGACGTTCCCGCATTCCTGAAGGCGGTACGCGCGTCGGGCCGCCGGATCGTCATGGTGACCAATGCCCATCCCAAGAGCCTCCGCCTGAAAATGCGCGAGACCGGCATCGATGCCTATTTCGACGCCCTGCTCTCGTCGCATCGGATCGGCCTGCCCAAGGAGCATCCGGACTTCTGGCAGGGTCTGCAGGCGATCGAGCCGTTCGACAAGACGCGTACCCTGTTCGTCGACGACAGCCTGCCGGTTCTGGAGAGCGCAAAAGCTTACGGGATTGCGCAACTGCTGGCGGTGTGCAATCCGGATTCGCGGCAGCCGCACAAGGATTGCGGGGCGTTTCAGGCGATTACGAGTTTCGAGCAGGTGATGCCGGGATGAGCGGGGCGGGACTCGCTGCCTGCGTTTGATTGCTGATTGAATAGGGCGTCACCCTCAATTCCGTTCGCCCTGAGCTTGTCGAAGGGCATACCCTCGCACCGTTCGCGCTGAGCCTGTCGAAGCGCTGTTGGCAATAGCCGGGCTCTTCGCAGGATCACTGACCGTTGGCCGGGCTACTCCCGGCCAACGGTCAATAGTCAGGAAGAATCCTTCACTACTACAAGCAACCCTTCGACAGCACCCGCAAGGGGTACACGGGTGGGAACTCCAGAGCTCCAAAGTTTCAAGCTGCAGTCCCCGACTCGATCAACACTGCCGCCCCCACGCTTCGCCCTTCCGCCGCCAGGATGTTATACGTGCGGCACAAGGCCCCGATGTCCATCACTTCCAGCCCGATGCGTGCGTCCACCAGCGCGCGCGTCAGCGAAGGATGGGGAAAACGCAGCCGGGTGCCGGTGCCCAGCAGCAAGATGTCGAGTTCGGGGCGGGCGGCCCATTCGAAATGGGCGGCGGTCAAGGCGTCAAACCCGAGTCCGGCCCACGGGGCGATCTCGATGCCGCGTGCGGTCAGCAGCAGGCTGGATTCGTGGCGATGGCCGTTGATGAGGACATGGTCCTCGCCATAGCCGGTAAACAGCAGCTGGCCGGTATCGGTGTTGAGGTGCAGTTTCATGGTGAAACCTTAGCAGATTCCGGCAGGGCGGTAAGCCGTCGTGCGCCCGTTCATGCGCCGTAGCGCCCGGTTTTGTTTGCCGGGGCAGGGCGCCTCCGGTAAAATCGGGCGTTTCCCAAGGCTTTGTTTTGCCTTGATTTTGCGCAGGTTGACCAGGAAGACCGCCGTGACGGCAGACAACAAGCCACGCTTACGCACCATCCACAAATCGTCCAAGCTCGACAACGTCTGTTATGACATTCGCGGCCCGGTGATGGCGCGATCCCGGCAGATGGAGGAAGAAGGGCACCGGATCATCAAGCTGAACATCGGCAATCCGGCGCCGTTCAACTTCGAGGCGCCCGAGGAAATCGTCCAGGACGTCATCCTCAACCTGCCGAACGCCTCGGGCTACAGCGATTCCAAGGGGCTGTTCTCGGCGCGCAAGGCGATCATGCACGAGACCCAGCGCAAGGGTATCGCCGGAGTGACGATCGACGACATCTTCGTCGGCAACGGTGTCTCCGAGCTGATCGTGATGTCGATGCAGGCGCTGCTGAACAATGGCGACGAAGTGCTGGTGCCCGCGCCGGACTATCCGCTGTGGACGGCGGCGGTGAGCCTGGGCGGCGGCAAGCCGCGCCATTACCTGTGCGACGAGGAAGCGGGCTGGCTGCCCGATCTGGACGACATCCGCGCCAAGATCACGCCCAACACGCGCGCGATCGTCGTCATCAATCCGAACAATCCGACCGGTGCCCTGTACCCGACCGAGCTGCTGCTGGAAATCCTGGAAATCGCGCGCCAGCACCAGCTGATCGTGTACGCCGACGAAATCTACGACAAGGTGCTGTACGACGGCGTGGTGCATACCTCGATCGCCTCGCTGGCCGACGACGTGCTGATCGTCACCTTCAACGGCCTGTCGAAGAATTACCGTTCCTGCGGCTATCGTTCGGGCTGGCTGATCGTGTCGGGCGACAAGCGCCACGCCAGGGACTACCTGGAAGGCCTCGGCATGCTGGCGTCGATGCGCCTGTGCTCCAACGTGCCAGGCCAGTATGCGATCCAGACAGCGCTCGGCGGCTACCAGAGCATCAACGACCTGGTCGCGCCGAGCGGCCGTCTGACGCGCCAGCGCGATCTGGCGCACGAGCTGCTGACCCTGATTCCCGGCGTGACGTGCTTCAAGCCCAAGGCGGCGATGTACATGTTCCCGCGGCTCGACCCCAAGGTGTATCACATTCACGACGACCAGAAGTTCATCCTCAACCTGCTGGAGGAGGAGCGTGTGCTGGTGGTGCAGGGCACCGGCTTCAACTGGCCGCATCCGGACCATATCCGCGTGGTATTCCTGCCGCACGAGGAAGACCTGACCGAGGCGATCGGGCGCATGAGCCGCTTCCTCGACCGCCAGCGGGCGCAGCGCTGATTATTATTTTTTCATCCGCGAAGGGACGCGAAGAAATGCAGAAGAAGATTCGAGGAAAGAAGTTGAATGTTCGGGGTTTCCTGCTTCGCGTTTCTGCGTGTCCTTCGCGGATAAATGCTTTTCTGAACGAGATCAAACAATGAAACCCATCAACGTCGGCCTGCTTGGCCTGGGAACAGTCGGGGGCGGCACGCTCACCGTGCTGCGCCGCAACGCCGAAGAAATCACCCGCCGCGCCGGACGCGAAATCCGCGTGCTGCGTGCAGCGGTGCGCAACCTCGACAAGGCGAAGGCGCTGGCCGGCGACCTGCCGCTGTCGACCAACCCGTTCGACGTGGTCGACGATCCCGACATCGATATCGTGGTCGAGCTGATCGGCGGCCTGGAACCGGCGCGCGAACTGGTGATGCAGGCCATTTCCAACGGCAAGCACGTGGTGACTGCCAACAAGCATCTGGTCGCCAAATACGGCAACGAAATCTTCGCGGCGGCGCAGGCCAAGGGCGTGATGGTCGCGTTCGAAGCTGCGGTGGCGGGTGGCATTCCCATCATCAAGGCGCTGCGCGAGGGCCTTACCGCCAACCGCATCGAATGGCTGGCCGGCATCATCAACGGCACCAGCAACTTCATCCTCACCGAGATGCGGGACAAGGGCGCGGCCTTCGAGGACGTGCTGAAGCAGGCGCAGGCGCTGGGCTACGCCGAAGCCGACCCGACCTTCGACATCGAGGGCATCGATGCTGCGCACAAGCTCACCATCCTGTCGGCGATCGCCTTTGGCATCCCGATGCAGTTCGACCGCGCCTACACCGAAGGCATCTCGAAGCTGACGCGCGAAGACGTGAAGTACGCCGAGGAGCTCGGCTACCGCATCAAGCTCCTGGGCATCGCACGCCGAGCCGGCCACGGCATCGAACTGCGCGTGCATCCCACGCTGATTCCCGAGCGCCGCCTGATCGCCAACGTCGACGGCGCGATGAACGCCATTCTGGTGAAGGGCGACGCCGTCGGCCCAACGCTCTACTATGGCGCGGGTGCCGGCGCCGAGCCGACCGCGTCGGCCGTGATTGCCGACCTGGTCGACGTGACGCGGCTGCACACCGCCGATCCGCACCATCGCGTGCCGCACCTGGCCTTCCAGCCGGACCAGCTGGCCGATACGCCCATCCTGCCGATGGACGAGGTGCGCACCGCGTACTACCTGCGCCTGCGCGCCTTCGACCGCCCCGGCGTGCTGGCCGACATCACCCGCATCCTGGCCGACGGCGGCATTTCCATCGACGCCATGGTGCAGAAGGAACCCGCCGAAGGCGAGGAACAGGTCAACATCATCCTGCTGACCCACATCACGGTGGAGAAGAACATCAACGCGGCGATCGCCAGGATCGAAGCCCTCGACAGCGTGGCGGGGCAGGTGATGCGCATCCGCCTCGAAGAACTGGCAGCGAGATAGACATGAAATACCTCAGCACGCGCGGGCTGGCACCGCAACTCCGCTTCTCCGAAATCCTGCTCGGCGGTCTGGCCAGCGACGGCGGCCTCTACGTGCCGGAAACCTATCCGCGCTTCAGCGAGGCCGAACTCGCGGCGATGCGCGGCATGAATTACCGCGAACTGGCGTTTGCGGTACTGTCGCGCCTGATCGACGACATCCCGCACGACGACCTGCGTGCGCTGATCGACAAGACGTACACGGCCGACGTCTACCGCTACGCCAGTCCGGGCGAGAATGCCGCAGACATCACCCCGCTGAAGACGCTGGAGCCCGGCCTGCACGTGCTGGCGCTGTCGAACGGACCGACGCTGGCGTTCAAGGACATGGCGATGCAGTTGCTGGGCAATCTGTTCGAGTACGTGCTCGACAAGACCCGTGGCGAACTGAACATCCTCGGTGCCACCTCCGGCGACACCGGTTCCGCCGCCGAATACGCGATGCGCGGCAAGCGCGGCATCCGTGTTTTCATGCTGTCGCCCGAGCACGGCATGACGCGCTTCCAGCAGGCGCAGATGTACGCCCTGCAGGATGCCAACATCCACAACCTGGTGATCCGCGGCGTATTCGACCAGTGCCAGGACATCGTCAAGGCGGTCTCGAACGATCTCGATTTCAAGACCAAGCACCATATCGGCGCGGTCAACTCGATCAACTGGGCGCGCGTCGCGGCGCAGAGCGTGTATTACTTCAAGGCCTATTTCGCCGCCACCCACAGCAACGACCAGAGCGTCTCGTTCTCGGTGCCGTCGGGCAACTTCGGCAACGTCTGCGCCGGCCACATCGCGAAACAGATGGGCCTGCCGATTGCCAGGCTGATCGTCGCCACCAACGAGAACGACGTGCTCGACGAGTTCTTCCGCACCGGTGTCTACCGCCCGCGCCCGGAAACCAGGCACACGTCCAGCCCGTCGATGGACATCTCGAAGGCGTCCAATTTCGAGCGCTTCATCTTTGACCTCAGCGGGCGCGACGCAGCGAAGATCCGCAACCTGTGGAGCGCGGTCGAATCGGGCGGCAGCTTCGACCTCAACGCCGATGGCCTGTTCGCCAAGGTGGCGAATTTCGGCATGGCTTCGGGTTCGAGCAATCACGCCAGCCGCATCGACACCATCCGCACGGTGTATGAGGTGTACGGCACGATGATCGACCCGCATACCGCCGACGGCCTCAAGGTGGGGCTGGAGTACCGCGAGCCCGGCGTGCCGCTGATCTGCATGGAAACCGCGCAGCCCGCCAAGTTCGAGGATGCGATCCGCGAGGCGCTTGGCATCGAGCCGGTGCGTCCGGCCGAGCTCGCCGACCTCGAAGCGCAGCCGCAGAAGAAGCATGTCATGGGTGCCGACATTGATGCGGTCAAGCAGTTCATCGTCGACCACGCCGGCTGACGGGCGCGCCGGGCGGCGATGAAAAAACCCGGCAATGCCGGCGCGTCCCGGGATTTCAACGATCTGCTGACACGGGCCCAGGCGTGCACGGTCTGCGCCTCAAACCTGCCCCATCCACCGCGCCCCGTCCTGCGCGCCTCCCCTACCGCGCGCCTGCTGATCGTCGGCCAGGCGCCGGGGCGGCGGGTGCATGAAACAGGGATTCCCTGGAACGATCCTTCGGGCGACCGCCTGCGGGAATGGCTGGGCATGACGCGCGAACAGTTCTACGACGTCTCGCGCATCGCCATCGTCCCGACCGGTCTGTGCTATCCCGGCACGGTCAGGGGCAGCGACCTGGCACCGCGCCCGGAATGCGCGCCGCTGTGGCATCCGCCGCTGCGCGCGGCCATGCCTGACATCCGCCTCACCCTGCTGATTGGGGCCTATTCCCAGGCGTATTACCTTGGGAAGCGCCGCGGCCGCACGCTGGCCGACACGGTGCGCGCCTGGCGCGATGGCCTCCCCGAATATTTCCCGTTGCCGCATCCCAGCCCGCGTAATCGTCTATGGTTCAAGCGTCATCCCTGGTTCGGGCAGGAGGTGCTGCCGGCCCTGCGCGAACGGGTTGGAAGGCTGCTTGCGGCGGGGGATAATGGCGGCGCGCATGGCCCAACCTAGCAATCACGCATCCAGGACACCAATCCGTATGAAACTGATCACCTCGCTCACCAGCCCGTATGGTCGCAAAGTCCGTGTGGTCCTGCTGGAAAAGAAAATCCCCTTCAAGCTCCAGGTCGAGAATCCGTGGCTGCCGGACAGTCCGGTGCTTGCCTTCAACCCGCTCGGCAAGGTGCCGGTGCTGGTTCTGGAGGATGGCGTCAGCGTGTTCGACTCGCGCGTCATCGTCGAGTATCTCGATCATGCCAGCCCGGTCGCGCACCTGATCCCCGGCGAACCGAAAATCCGCATGATGGTGCGCGGCATCGAGGCGCTGGCCGACGGCATCACCGACGCCGCCGTGGCGGTGAACCTGGAACGGAAGCGCGCACCGGAACTGCAGAGCAGCGACTGGATGGCGCTGCAGGAGAAGACGATATTCCGGGGGCTCGAAGCGCTGTCGGAAGCGCTGGGCGAGAAATCCTGGTACCTCGACACCAACATCAACATGACGCTGGCCGATGTCGCCTGCGGCTGCACGCTCGGTTATCTGGACCTGCGCCTTCCCGAAATCGACTGGCGCACCGCGCACCCCAACCTGGCCGGCCTCTACGACAAACTGATGATGCGCGCCTCGTTCCAGGAATCCATTCCGCCGATCGTCTGAAGGCATCAACAAGCTGCCGTTCGCCCCGAGCGCGTCGAAGCGTCTTGCCGGGGAATTTGAATAGCTCAATTACGGAGCAAAACCATGCCATTTGAAAACGCAACCCTCGCCGGCGGCTGCTTCTGGTGCATCGAGACCGTGTTCAACCGCCTGCGCGGCGTCGAATCCGCCGTGTCCGGCTACATGGGCGGCCACACCGACAACCCCACCTACCAGGACATCTGCAACGGCGACACCGGCCACGCCGAAGTCGTGCAGGTCAGCTTCGACCCGGATGTGATCAGCTATCGCGATCTGCTCGACGTCTTCTTCACCCTGCACGACCCGACCCAGATCAACCGCCAGGGCAATGACGTAGGCACCCAGTATCGCTCGGCGATCTTCTGGCACACGCCTGAACAGAAGGCCGAGGCGGAAGCGGCGATCGCCGGGTTGACGGCATCAAAACAGTTCGGCATGCCCATTGTCACGGAAGTCAGCGAGGCGACGACCTTCTACCCCGCCGAGGATTACCACCAGCGCTACTTCGAGCAGAACCCGCATCAGCCGTACTGCCAGTTCGTGGTCGCTCCGAAGGTGGCGAAGGCGCAGGCGAAATATGCCGCGCGTCTAAAAGAGTAGGGCCTGTTCAGGAAGGCGTAACTTCCGCTCATCGCTGTACGATCGGGGGGATGCACTTTCGAATGGCGAGAAAGGCCCGCGAGACACTCAAGTTCCTGCCGAATTGGCCGTAGTTGGCTGAGGCTAGCCAAGTTTTTTTCCAGGGAGATTGTTATGGTGTCTGCAATCGGATCATCTCCGGCATATGGAAATGTCCCGGCAACGGGCGCGGCAACGGCCGGCCTCGAATCCCAAATTACCCGCTACAAAAAAGAGCTGTCGGATTGCGTCAACTGCGCGTCAGCCCGGACGCCCGAAGGCAAGGCCAAGATACAGGCCATCGCAGCCAAGATCGGCGCTGCTGAGGCGCGCATCGAAAAGATCACTTCCTCCGGTTCGGCCAGCCACGCCATCGTGTCAAGCACGGCGTCGGCCAGCGTCGCCAAGCCGTTCGCGCCAGCCTCGACCGCTCAAAGCCCGGACAAGATCGAAGCAGCCTTGACGCCCAGGGGGGCAGGGTCGACGACCGGCAGTCGCGTGGATGTCTTTGCCTAGCCGGGCCTGACGCCACGAGGCGGGTTTTGATCGCTGATCGCGTTTCGAATCCGAATCGCCCGGATACTGCGATCAATCGACCCCATTCATCCGTCCAGCGCCCCACTCCTTGAACTGGCGCTCCATGTCCTTTTCTTCCGCCTCGATCGAGTCCGGCCCTGCATCGGGGCACTCGGCCTGCGTGGCGGCGTTGCGTGACGGGGCAGCGTTGCCCGGACCGGCCTGCGGCGCATGCTGTGGCGAGGAGCGGTTCCACGCGAACGGATTCTGGAACGGCGGTGGGTCCGGCAGGCAGTCGTTCTTGTAGATCGGCGGCCAGCCTGTCTCGAACGGCTCGAACGCGATGGTCTTCTCGAACACGAGTGGCTTGCCGGTCGGCGTGGGCGGCAGCGCCGGCATGGCGCGGATCGCCTGCAGGGCGAGCGTCTCGGCGATCTCCGAGGTCGACCACAGCACGTCCGCCCTGGCGAGCCTGCCGTCCGGTGCGATTTCGATACGAAATCGCACCAGGCCCTGCCGAACGCCTTCCACCGCCGTTCCCATCATGCTGCGCACCTGCTGGCCCCAGTTGTAGCGATAGCGCTTGCTGTTCTTGAGCGTGTAGGTGGAGGCGAGCGCCCATTCCTCCGCCGTAGGTGGCGGCGGGGCCGCCATGGAAGCAGGTGTTTTCTCGGGTGCGGGCGGCGGAGTTGCGTCCGGTACGTGAACGGGTTTCGGCTGCGCCACCTTTGTCGGCAGCGGCGCGGCAGGCCTGGCCGCCTGCCTTGACGCAAGCGTGAGATCAATCCGCACGGTTTCAGGATCAGGCAGTGGCCGTGGCGTCTGCGCTGCCCACAGCACCAGGCTCGCGTGAATCCCCAGCGACAGTGCAAGGGCCAAGGGCAGGCGGATCCGGACTGCGGGCATAAAGTCGGAGACGTGGGATTTAGTCAGCTATCTTGGCATGCCCGGAACCTGGAAGTCACTGGTAACTTAAGGCCGGAGAACTGCCATTCGCCTAAAATGCCAGGGCATGCAGGGCCCGGGAGCAGTAGCGCCCAGGAGGGTGTCGATAGCGGCGAGGTACTGCCCGCCGAAGACGTATTCGCCGAATTAGGCACGTGGGAGGATAGGATGAACGAAGTTGCCCTGAGCGGCAGTTGCCTGTGCGGCGCCGTTCGCTATGAAGTGGTTGGCGATCCGCAGCGCTTCTATCATTGCCACTGCTCGCGCTGCCGGAAGGCTTCCGGAACCGGGCATGCGACGAATCTCATGCTGACAAACGCAAAACTCGTCTTCCCGCGCGGCGAGGCGCTGCTGAAGCGCTACAAGGTTCCGGACGCCGAGCGATTCACGCGGCAATTCTGCAGCGAATGCGGTAGCTCCGTCGCCCGCTTCGTTCCAGAAATCGGCGCCGTCGTCGTGCCGGTTGGCTCGCTCGACTGCGCGGTGCCCATCCAGCCGCAGGCACGCATCTTCTGGGGCTCGCGCGCGGAGTGGTCGTGCGGCGATCAAGAACTGCCACGGTTCACGGAATACCCACCGGCGTAGCAATGGTGTCTGAACTGACCCTATTTGTTCTCTGCCTTGGTTAAGGCACCTTGTCCGCGCTACTTAATGGCCCACTTGAGAGTAACTGGGAACGCCGCTGGCAACATCAGCCGCGCCCACTTCTGGCATGGGCCAAGGATTTTTGCGCTGTCCGCGGTGTGTCCGCACACGGGGCATCTCGCACCCCCTTTGTGTGGGGGCAGCACCAACACCTAGCTTTTATCTCGATATTCTTTCCGCTGTTGTTGAAGGTGGTTCTTGCCCAAGAAGGCTTGCTTGAGATGGAAGCCCGCGATCTAGAGCACTTACGTCGCGTCGAGCAATATTTGATGTATGACCCATTTGTCCGTGAGTGGGACGAAGAAGATACTCATCCTTGGGCTGATGTCGAAATTAATGCGCGCTTAGCCAGCAGCGCAAAGCTCTTTTACCCAGATTAGAGCTGATTCCAACGTTACCTCTCGGCTTTCACCCACGAATCTTTCAGCGTCACCGTGCGGTTGAACACCGGTGCGCCGGGCTTCGTGTCGACCCGATCCGCGACGAAGTAGCCATGCCGTTCGAACTGGAAGCGGTCTTCGGGCGCTGCGTCCTTGAGCGCAGGTTCGAGTTGGGCGCGGATCACCTTCACCGAATCGGCGTTGAGGTCGTCGAGGAAGTCGCCCGTCTCGGCGCCGGGCTGCGCGGTCTTGAACAGGCGGTCGTACAGCCGCACTTCGGCTTCGTACGCATGCGCGGCGCTCACCCAGTGGATGTTGCCCTTGACCTTGACTGCGTCGGCGCCCGGCGTGCCGGACTTGGTGTCGGGCAGGTACTCGCAGTGCACGGCGGTGATGGTGCCGTTTTCGTCCTTGTCGCAGCCGGTGCATTTGACTACGTAGCCGTAGCGCAGCCGCACGGAATTGCCGGGGAAGAGCCGGAAGTAGCCCTTGGATGGCGTTTCCATGAAGTCCTCGCGCTCGATCCACAATTCTTTTGACAGCGGCACGGCACGTTTGCCGAGGTCCGGTTGCTGCGGGTGGTTGGGCGCGAAGCACTCTTCCGACTGGCCTTCGGGGTAGTTGTCGATGACAAGCCTGACCGGGTCGAGCACGGCGATGCGGCGCAGCGCGGAATCATTCAACACATCGCGCTGGCTGGCCTCGAACACGCTGTAGTCGATCCAGCCGTCGGACTTCGACACGCCGATCTGGTCGGTGAAGCGGCGGAAGCCTTCCGCCGTGTAGCCGCGGCGGCGCGCGCCGACCAGCGTTGGCAGGCGCGGGTCGTCCCAGCCGCTGACGTGTTTCTCGTCGACGAGCTGGATCAGCTTGCGCTTGGAGAGCACGACGTAGGTCAAATTCAGGCGGGCGAACTCGATCTGCTGCGGGACGGGACGGGTGAAGAAGCCGCCATCGGCGAGCTTGTCGAGCAGCCAGTCGTAGAACGGGCGCTGGTCCTCGAATTCCAGCGTGCAGATCGAGTGCGTGATGTGCTCGATCGCATCCTCGATGGGATGCGCGTAGGTATACATCGGGTAGATGCACCATTTGTCGCCGGTGTTGTGGTGATGCGCGCGCTTGATGCGGTAGATCGCCGGGTCGCGCAGGTTGATGTTGGGCGAGGCCATGTCGATCTTCGCGCGCAGCA
>CAZHKS010000008.1:0-120714 GCA_964533095.1 uncultured Thiobacillus sp.
GAATCCGATTGCGCTCTGCATATTCCGGGTGGCTCGCTCGGTAGTGTTTCCAGTAATCCGGGTTCTTGATTCGCCACTCTCGGTAGTACTGTGCGTTATTCGCACCGCCCTCCGGCTTGTTGGCGCGCCGCTCCGCCTGCGTACGCCGGCGTCGCTCGCGCTGGCATTCGTGGTCGGAACAGAATCGTTGGTTTGGAATCTGCGGTCGAGGGACGAACGGCTTGCCGCAGGCGGCACATGATCTCGTTAACATTGCCGTTACTCTGCTTGGTTGGGATGGCAAGCAGAATGCCCCGACCTGTGCGGCAGGAGTTGCCTCCGTCGGCTAATTCACCATGACGTTGCTTGTTTCATTTTCGCGCAGGCTGCCTGGATCATCAGGCATTGACCACTTCGCGACTGCTCGGGTCGATGCTGGCGTAGTCCCTCGCGTCGAAGAGCGCGGTATATTCTCAACAAGGATACAGGCCAGTCGAGAATTCGTTCAAGCACTGCGGGGCAGCGGGGTGTCACCAGGCAAGCTTCGTTCTAGAATCCATGCAGGACGAAGAAGGAGATGAATCATGAGTCTGGTCACTGGACTTATTCTAGGGCTCCTGGTGATGGTTCTGGGTGCGGCTGGTCTCACAGCATTCGCCTTGCACCTGCGCAAGCGGGAACATTCGGCGAACGGTGTCCATAAACCCCTAGAACATCCCTAACGTGTAGAACGGTCAGGCGGGACGCGCAAAAAGCCGCGCGCCCCTTACCTTGTATGCCAGAGCTTTCCAAAAAATATGAATGATCTTTCCAATCTCAACGAACCGAAAATCCTTCCCGCCATCTGGGCCGACACTCGCGCTTCCTGTTTCACTATGGCGTCAGAGCCACTCACCTGCTCCTTGCTGCGTACTTTGGCCGCGTCCAAACCATCGGCTCGCTTTCTTGAGCTTGGTTCAGGCACAGGCTTGTCTACGGCATGGTTACTCGACGGCATGGATTCAGGGTCGCATCTAACCACCATCGACAATGATGAAGCTCTGCTGTCCATCCTGAAGTGGCACTTGGGCGCAGACCCTCGGTTGTCTGTCGTCTGCGCCGATGGAGATGAGTTCCTACAGTCTCTTCGTGAGCAGCAGTTTGACTTCATCTTTGCCGACACCTGGTCCGGGAAATATCGCTTCCTTGAAGAAGCTCTCGACCTGTTAGCTCCATCTGGTCTATATGTCATTGACGACATGCTTCCTCAATCCAACTGGCCAGAAGGGCATGCTGAAAAGGTCGCGAACCTAATCGCTACCTTGGAGCAATTGAAAGAGTTTCGTGTTACCAAACTATCTTGGGCCAGTGGTGTTGTGCTCGCCACCAAGCTCTAACATGGCAAGATGGACACCAAAAAAATGCGGCTCCCCTCACGTTAGCAATACAAAGGCTCAACGGAAACCTAATGAATACAAAAAATCTTCTGGTTCTACCGGATAATTTACCCGCCCCTGAAGATGATGGCGCATGCGCCCATTTTGAAGGGATGAATAGGGACACTAATCTACCGCTATCTGGCGGTGGCGATGGACCGCTGTTCTCGCCGCATTGTGGGGTGGACATTCGGGCGACAGAAGAATGTGGTGCTGACGCTGCGGGCACTCAATCATGCAGCGGGCAACCGACGCCCGCCGCCTGGGCTGATCTTCCATACAGATCGCGGCATCGAGTATGCCGCTAACGCGTCCCGGGAAAGCCTAGCGAATTGAACATCACGCAAAACATGAACAGTCTGGGCACCGATGAGGGTTGGTGTGCTTGGTGGTGTACTGAGTGGGCTGGGCGAAGAGAGGCACTAGAAATGGATACAGCAGAAAAATCTCAGATGGAGCTTATGGCGATCAGACGGGAAAGGCTCAAAGAATGGTTCGCTAACACCACTCTGCCAAGAAAAGAGAAAAGCACCCTGTCTCAGTTGATGCGTGGCAATGAAGTTTTTGGGCCAAGAATTGCTCGAAGACTTGAGAGAGACTACGGTATGCCGAGGGGGCATCTGGATGGAATGGACGCAACAGAGGTGCAATCCTTCGGGGATCGGATTAGAACGCTTCGCAAGGAACGTGACTTAACTCAACTGCAGTTAGCAGAGTACGTTGGCGTAACCCAAACTGCCGTGGCTGCCTGGGAATCTGGTAAGCGGGAAGTTCCCAAGGGTAACAACCTCCTGAGGCTGGCAGAGGCATTGGGCTTTGAGGCTGGTGAGCTGATGGCAATCGCCCATGATAGCCGCAAGGAATCAAGCGAGGAAGTTCACCTGCTTGCTGCATTTAGATCGTTGCCAAAAGAACGTCAGTTGATAGCTATTAAGCTGGTTGAGGCGCTGAAGTAATTCTTCCGCTTTCAGTGATGAAATGTGGCCTTTGACGCTCCGCTGGAATGATTGAAGCAGGGCGGACTCAGAAACATTCAATGCAGTAGTGGGGTTCCAGTTACGGAGCCGCTGAACCCCATGACACCTTGTCGCGGAAGTCGTTCGATCGTATTGGCTACGCGCAACACCGTCCTGTCTGCGTCATAGGTTGCATACTTCTTGGAAATTACTCGTGCCCGCTCGCGACAGCTTGGAGTTTCGACTATCTGCGCAATACTTGAAGTGAAATCAAACTTCACACGATCGCGTGTTACCTGCTTTCCAACACCCAGTTGGATCAGTCGGCCTGACATCATGTATTGCTCGATATTCGTTGGAACCGTCAGCATCGGCACACCATGAAGCAGGAAAGCGCCCGCGAGCCCATGTCCGCCATGCGTGATCGCCAGATCCATGTCTCGCAATAAAGGGGCCAGCTTAAGGGGCTCTTCAAAAACATGGACTCGCTCGCTGGAATACGCGGCAGCGCGCTCGGTGCCAATACCCGGTACAACCGCCAATACCGATGCGTTGCTATCGCGCAGCGCATCCAGCATACAGGGCAACTCCGGATAAGGCCGGAGATAAGCAAATACGCGGTGCCCAGACAATTCTGTCCAGTTCTTGTGTAGCCCATCGGCCAACGTAAACATTGGACCAATATAGCTTGCTCCTTTGCGCGCGCCATAGTGATCCAGCTCCGGCAGGGTCGTCAGAAGACTCAGATCGGTTTTGAGCACATCCTGAAGTCTTGCCATGGGGGCAATGCCTTGGCGCGTGAGCACGGTGTTGGCGTTTTCCAGGAGCCTCTCTTCCTTTTTCAGGAGGTCCTCCGTGGACAACCTCAACCAGGGACGAAAAAGTGGGAACGGCCGAACATCCGGCGGATGCTCGAAACCCGTACTGAGACCCAGACATGGCACACCATATAGCCGGGCAGCAAATTGCGCGGCTGGCGCATACTCCGCCACCAGCACATCGGGCTTGTACAGTGCGAACAAGTTACGCCACCCCGAGAGCAGACCCGCTAATGCGTTCGCATCGGCAAAACCGATTTCGGCCAAAATATCCGCAAAGCTCGCGGGCTCTCGGATTCTGCCAGTGAAACGAGTGACCAAGGGTGCCTGCACATGCGCGATCCCTTCGGGCGCCAGGAGGCGCTGCGCCAGTTCGATCTCCTTCGACGCAAACAGCAGTTCGTGGCCGCGCTGCCGCAACAGCCGAAGCAGGGGCAGATACTTGGCTATATGGCCGAGGTTGCCCCCGATTTCCCACGCGAACAGGATCTTCATACGGCGAATAGCTTACTTCGATCAGAACGCTTAATTTGTTTTCACCAGGTATTCATTTAGTATCGCACCACGGCTCGTAAGAAGCTGCCGAACTACCCGTTCAAGCTTCTGAGCATTGACGTCACCCCTTACCATCGATCCGCACAGATTGGCTGCGAACATCGGCTGGTTGGTGTGTTGCATATACCTCTGAGTCAGTTCTCCCGGCCCCTCAGCCATATCGTTCAACAGCCAAGGGCTAATCATTCCAACGTTCGTTAAAAGCGGGAAATGTGCCAACGCGTGCAGCCGGCTCAGAAACTGGGTGCCGATGTCCGCATGCCCGATCTGCGAGGGCTTATGGCGCACAAATGCTTGGGCAGATTCGATGTAAAAATCGAGCACGCTGGATTCCCGGGTAAACACCGAGACGGCATTGTTGACGCGCGAATAGAGCTGCATCTTCTTCTCGGCGTTTGGCCCAAGCCACCACTCTTTGCAAAATGCGCAGGTTCCTGGAACATCAATGCTGAACTGATCGATGTCGAAGATAAGCACATCCGCATCGACCCATACGACGCGTTCAAAACCTTCATTCAAAAGATCTTGTCCAACCAGCAAGCGGGCAAGATCCGACATCGGCAGGACAAGGTGATTCACCCGCTGTTTGAACCACGCAGGTACCCGGTCAAAAAAGCCATCATCAAAAAAGCGGTACTCGAAGCCATGTCTCTCCGCCCATCGCGGCACAATCTGCATGCAGCGAGAAATCCAGTCCGGTACATTGTGCGTCCGATAGGACTGATAAACGATAGTCTTCAACGGTATGCCGTCGCCCGAGCACGCTGCGCCCAACCCAGCCGGGTGCGCCTCGCGGCACACCCGGCCTGCACGTTCGCTTCATCCATGCGTAGGGTTGTTCGATCCTGCTTTGTCAGGCACTCAACTTCAACGCCCCATCCGACAATCCCACTTGATTGATCGCCTGTTTGGCTTGCCCGAATTGCGCATTGCCAAGCATATTTTCCGCAGCTGTGAAGCCGATGTTGGAGAGGCTGCCAGTCTTGCCGTATTGGTACGCCAAATCACCTCCAATAGCCTGGGTATCACTGCCTCCCAGATAGAAGGTAAGCATTGCATTGGAGAGCGCCCAACTGGTGAGACCTGGGTTAGCCGCGCGAGCCTGATCGAAGGCCGTGACAAGATTGGCAAAGTTGAATTGTTCAACTTTGTTGTCAGTGAGGCTATTTGAGCCCCCCGGAGCGAAGTCGTCACTGGCTTCTTCGATCATCTGGAGGGTCAACACGCTCTTGTTGCTGGTGGAGGCATACCAATCGTGGAGCACGACGCTTTCATTGTTGCCAGTATCCAGGATCAGGTCATTGCTGGACTTGCGGAAGTAGAGATCGACATTGCGAATCCCGCCGCCCAGTGAAATCGTGTTGTCCTGGCCGGTACTGCAGGCCACGGTGTCGATGCCATCGCCACGGTTGAAGGCGAGGATATCGTAGCCACCGCCAGTTCTAATGGTGTCATTGCCTGTGCCACCCATATAGAACTCATTGCCGATCGCACCGATGAGAGTGTCGTTGCCTGTGCCGCCCGATAGCAGGTTGTTGCCAGCGCTGTCCCTGAGAATGTCGTTGCCATCGCCGCCCTGTAGAATGTCATTTCCGCAACTCGCCAACAGTGTATTCGCGGCCCGGTTGCCGACCAGGAGGTTATTGAGCGAGTTATCTGCGCCCCAGATGTCATTCTCTCCGGTGAGAAGCAGGGCTTCGACATTGTCGCTGAGGGCATAGCTAATGCTGCTTTTGACGGTGTCGGTGCCCGCGTTGTCGCATTCGATGACCCAGTCGCCGCAGTTGTCGACAACATAGGTATCGTCACCGGCCCCGCCAGCCATCAAGTCAGCGCTTGATCCACCGTCAAGGAAGTCGTTTCCGCCTTGGCCTATCAACACATCGGATCCACCCAAGCCATAGATGACCTCATCGCCATTGCCGCCTACAAGGAAATCACAATAGTCGGTACCCGTAATAACTGTCTGGACTGTCAGTGCAAAGACGTCCGACACCGATGCACCCGACGAATCGGTGGCCACAACCGCCAGACTCAATTGACCCGTATCCGTGCCGGTCGGCGTGCCGCTGAAGGTCCTCGTCACGGCATCGAATGCGAGCCAGGACGGAAGGGGATCCCCGTTCGAAAGCTTGCCGGCATAAGTCAGCGTATCGTTGGCATCGATATCGAGGAAGCTGCTCGATGGCACCTGATAGCTGAACAGCGTACCTGTTTGTGCCTTCTGATCTGCAATCGGTACAGCCACGACCGGCGCATCGTTGCTGCCGGTGATTGCCAAATTTAGCGTGGAGGGCGTCGAAACGATTCCATCTGTCGCCGCATAGCTGAACGTATCAATAACCGTGATCCCTTGTCCCAAACTTTGCACGGCATTGCTGTTGTTGTTCAGCGTATAGGCGTAGCCGCCATCGGCATCAAGCACCAGGGTGCCGTACTGACCCGCATAGGTGCCGGGCGCCGCGACCTGGAGCGTGGTGCCTGCATCGACATCGCTGTCGTTCGCCAGAACATTGCCAGTCGCGGTCACCACACCATCTTCGCTCAGCGCAGCCGCATCGGCCTGGACCACAGGCGCATCGTTGCTGCCGGTGATGGCCAGCGTCAGGATGGAGGGAGTGCTGGTGATGCCATCACTGGCGGCATAGCTGAACACGTCATTGACAGTCACGCCTTGGCCCAGACTCTGCACAGCATTGCTGTTGTTGTTCAGCGTATATGCGTAGCTACCGTCGGCGTTAAGGTCCAGGTTGCCATATGTCCCGGCATAGGTGCCCGGCGCAGCGACCTGGAGCGCGGTACCTGCATCGACATCGCTGTCGTTCGCCAGCACATTTCCGGTAGCGGTCACGACATCATCTTCGCTCAGCGCAGCCGCATCGGCCTGGACAACAGGCGCATCGTTGCTGCCAGTGATGGCCAGCGTCAGGATGGAGGGGGTGCTGGTGATGCCATCGCTGGCGGCATAGCTAAAGACGTCATTGACAGTCACACCTTGAGCCAAACTCTGCACAGCATTGCTGCTGTTGTCCAGCGTATAGGCGTAGCTGCCATCGGCATTGAGAACCAAGGTGCCGTACTGGCCCGCATAGGTAGCGGGCGCAGCGACCTGGAGCGCGGTACCTGCATCGACATCGCTGTCGTTCGCCAGCACATTTCCGGTAGCGGTCACGACATCATCTTCGCTCAGCGCAGCCGCATCGGCCTGGACAACAGGCGCATCGTTGCTGCCAGTGATGGCCAGCGTCAGGATGGAGGGGGTGCTGGTGATGCCATCGCTGGCGGCATAGCTAAAGACGTCATTGACAGTCACACCTTGAGCCAGGGACTGCACCGACGAGCTTTCATTGTCCAGCGTGTATGTGTAGCCGCCATTCGCGTCCAGAACCAAGGTGCCATACATCCCGGCGTAGGTCCCAGGTGTAGCCACTTGAAGCGTGGTACCTGCATCGACATCGCTGTCGTTCGTCAGCACATTGCCCGTGGCCGTAACCACGCCGTCTTCGCTCAACGCAGCCGTATCGGCCTGGACGACAGGCGCATCGTTTGCGCCTACGATGGTGACATCCACCTTGGCGGTAGAGGTCAGCCCTGCCGTATCCGTCACGGTATAGTTAAAACTATCCGTCGCAGTCTGCCCCGCGCCTAACGATTGATAGCGATTTCCTATGTCAAGTATCAGGTCGCCCGCAGCATCCACGCTAACTGCGTTACCCTGGGCCGTGGCGGAATCATATCCAGTAATCGCTAAAACACTGCCCGCAACCGGCGTGACGTCGTTCGCCAGCAAACCGGCCTTAGCTATCGTGGCCACGCCCGTGCCTTCTGTCACGGCAACCATGTCGGATGATGCAATGGGCGCCGTGCTGAGCACATCGAGGTTGAACGTCGTGTTCGCGGTTGAGCCGTCCATGCCGGTCGCTGTGACCGTCACCGCTAACGAGCCTACTTCACTGTTGCCTGGGGTCCCAGTGAACGTCCCGGTTGCACTATTAATAGTCAGCCAGCCAGGAAGCGCATTGCCATTGGCCAAGGTGGCCGAATAAGCGATGTCAGCGGTTTGACCCGCATTGGGATTGGCAACCGTCCCAACCGTCATCTGGTTAACGATCGCCCACCCGTCCCACACAGTGCCATCGTCGAACTGTATGGTCTGGATGGCCAGATCCCTCGGATCGCCGATTCTTACGCTATCGCCGTTCCCCATATCCAGATAGACGTGTCCGTCGGATTCGTTTAGCTTGACCGCAACGGCAGCAGAATCAATGCCTGCACCCAAGCGCAAGACATTGTTGTCCAAAACGAATTGTTGCTGACCCGGATTAAATGCAGAGTCTTCAATGATGTCCGCACCGTCACCAAGATTGAATATATAGGTATCGTTTCCACTGCCGCCACGCAGCACGTCGTTTCCCTTGCCGCCGGTAATGATGTCATCGCCGGACAGCCCATCAATATGGTCATTGATTGCGGTGCCGGAGATGACGTCAGCGGCGTCGGTGCCCAGGGTGTCGATGCCAGCCGCCAATACCTGCTCAATGCCCAATGCCGTGCCATCAGCAAATTTGAATTCACGAATGGCGCTCGATCCCAGCGGATCGTCCGGGTTGAATCCATCAATGTTGAGCGTCACACCATTGTCGAATTTCACACTCAAGCTGCCTCCCACGCGGCTGAGTGTGAAGGGCGCAGTTTCGGTAGCGGATGCCGTCGCCGAAAACGGCGTGTCTGCCAAAATCACACGATCGACCAGGGGGTCAATGGAAACGCCGCTGGAATAGTTCCAGCCCAAATCCACCGTGTTCGAACTACCCGTGGCGACAGTATCTATCAGCGTATAGTCTGCAGCCTGGTCGCCTATCACATAGGTGTCGCTATCCGCGGTGCCAAGTAGTACCGGGCTGTATGGGTCAGCCACGATCATGTTTTCTGCGTGGGCGAGCAAATCGTCGTAACTCCACACCGTGCCATCAGCGAACTGAAGACGGATACGCGGCTGCAGCGCTGCGATCTCACCGCCATACCCGCCACCATACCCGCCACCACCAACAACAGCCACCATCGCCATGAATTCGCCATACTGCGCTGGCACTGCTCCATAAACAGTGACCGAATCGCCAAGGCTGCCGTACGCGATCCGCATGTCCTGACTTATGCTCCCGTCCCACGAATTCTGAGTTTGGAACAGTTCAAGCTTCAGCGACGCCGGATCGACGTCGGGTCCGAACAGCAAGGTCGACGTTGGCGCATAGGCCCCTACATTCACGGTGTCCTGACCATCCCCCTGCTGAAACAGCAAGACATTGCTTGAGTTGTACAGATCGATGCTGTCATTACCCTTGCCGCCAACGATAAAACTCGCCGCGCCGCCGTCGTTGATGTAGTCGTCGCCATCGGTTCCATAGATCACCCCCTGGCTGGACCATCCGTCGATATAGGTGCCGACAGTTGATGTTGGCTGCAGGTTCAGCCCGCCCTGATTGCTTACCAAGTCGGCGAAGCTGAGTACACTACCGTCGCTGAACCGGAAATGCTCGATAGCCCCCTGTTCTCCATTCACAATCGCGATTGAATCGCCATTCGATCCGACACTCAGCACAAATGGCGTCGCAGCGGTCGGGTCGTACTGCCAAACCAGATCCTGTGCCGTGATGCCAGCCCCGAACACGATTTCATCCTGCCCGCCGAAGTCCGCGATGACATCCTTGCCGTCGCCCAGGTTAAACAGGTAGGTATCGTCCTGCAGACCGCCCAGCATCATGTCGTTGCCGATACCGCCATCGAACGTCGCGGCCAGACCCGTCCCATCCAGAACCCGGTCCGGCACGACCACTTGCGGGATCCATTGTGTCCCGTCCCAGGTGCCATAGGGATTGGTCCAGACGCCATCGTTGCTGTCGCTAATGGTCCCGCCTCCCTGGTTGTGAAACATCTCCTGCCAGGTATAGACAGAGCCATCGGCAAATCGGAAATTCTCAATTGCGCCCTTGCCTGACATCACCTGGATTGCATCACCCTGAGATCCGACCTGGATGTTCAATACCTGACGCTGCTGGTCTCCTTCCATGAGGTCGGCATTTGGATCAGGAAACATGGTCTGGTTCGGCCAGGGTACTCCGCCGTCCAGGCTCACCACCTGCAGCGACAGATTCAGCATCTGGGGCGTGATGCCGGCACCAAATTCAATCGTATCGTTGCCTTTTACGCCCGCCACGGCTGACAATTCATAAATCTTGTCGACGCCATCCCCCTGATCGAAGCGATAAACGTCGTCACCCGTTCCGCCGACCAACGTGTCGTTACCTGGCCCACCCTGCAGCACATCGTTGTAGATGCTGCCAACCAGAATGTCGTCCCCTGCTGAACCGACAACCGGCTGATCCACCACACTTTGAGCAATCGTGCCCAGATCGAGCGTCGAGCCGTCGTCGAATTGCAGGGTGTTGACGGTATTGGTGCCGGTGAACCAGTTATCCAGTACGACCGAATCGCTGCCCCCTGGCAAGGCAATACGCAAATTCACGCCGGACTTGCTGAACGTTAGATCGCTTTGCGCAATGCCCTGCCCAAAATGCAATATATCGGTTCCATCGCTATCGGTGATCCGGTCTTCCCCGTCACCGGGATTGAACACGTACGTATCGTTGCCCGCACCTCCCTGCAGTACGTCGTTGCCCGTTCCGCCTGCAAGCACATCATTTCCTGTGCCGCCGTATAAGGTATCGTCCCCATCCCCTCCGTATAGCGTATCGAGGCCGTCATTACCGGAAAGCACATCGTTGCCGGTACCGCCATCCAGTACGTCATTGCCCGAGCCGCCCAGCAAGGTGTCATCACCCGCATAGCCGCTGATGTAGTCATCGAGATTCGTACCGTTCAACAAATCTCCTGTGTTCGGCCCATACCCATAGTTATCCATGCCGTTCACCTGGATCGTGAACTGGCTGAGCAATTGTTGGGCACTCAATACCGTGCCGTCCGCCAATTCAAAACGCTGGATCGACGAAGTGGTTACGACGTCATCCGCAACGACGCCCGCAATGCGCAGACTGCCGCCATCCGCGAAATTCAACAACACATCGCCCGATGTCCCGCCTTGGTATTCGATACTCTGGATATCCGCACCCGCGCCGAGGCGTACGGTATTGATCTGGCCGAGATCGATAGAGTCGTTAACAGTATCCGCGCCATCGCCGAGGTTGTAGACATAGACGTCATTACCTTCGCCACCCGACATCGAGTCGTTGCCCAAGCCGCCGGTCAGCACATCATTGCCGTAATCGCCAAGCAGCGTGTCATCGCCTGCGCCACCATCCAGTGTGTCGTCACGCTGTCCACCGAGCAGCGTATCGTTACCATCGAAACCGAACATGCGGTTCTGGTTTGAAATAGCGCCATGCAAGGCGTCATCGATGCTGCCTCCTTCGACCAGGAAGCCCTTTTGCGCCAATATTTGATTCAGATCGGCTGTTGTGCCGTCTGCGAAATTGATCTGCTCGATGAAGAGAGACAAAGCAGACTGACCGGCATCATATTTGCCCACTGAAATACTGTCGCCACCCCCGAAATCCAGGCGCACCTCTCCTGTCACGCCGTCAAGGCGCGGCAAGATCGAGTCCGTGGTGATGCCTGTACCCAGTGCCAGCACATTATGCTCGCCGGCATGGTCCACGATCGTGTCTGCGCCATCGCCCAAATTGAAGACGTAGGTATCGTTACCCGTGCCGCCATTGAGCACATCGTTGCCCGCGCCGCCGGTCAGATAATCGGTGTAATTCGAATCCGAACCCGTCAGCACATCGGCACCAGTAGTGCCGTTGATCGACAAGCCGCGCTGTTGCAACAACTGATCCAGCGTCTGTGTGCTGCCGTCGGCAAATTGCAACGACTGTATGGAAAAATTATTCAGCGCGCCAACCTGAACACTGTCGCCGTTACCAATATCCAGCGTCACAGCCTGGGATGTGCTGTCGAAACGAGGTGTCAGCATGTCTGCCGTAATACCGGTACCGAAACTCAGCGTGTTCAAGCCTGAAGAATCATCGATCGTGTCCGCGCCATCACCCACGTTGAAAATGTAGGTATCGTTACCGTCGCCACCTTTGAGTAAGTCGTTGCCCTTTCCGCCAGCTAGGTAATCGATGTAGTTCGAATCTGAACCGGTCAATACGTCATCACCCACCGTGCCATCGATCGATAAGCCGCGCTGTTGCAAGAATGAGTCCAGCGTTTGCGTGGTGCCATCGGCAAATTGCAGCGACTGGATAGATAGATCACTCAACGCACCAAGCTGGATGCTGTCACCGTTACCTAGATCCAGCGTCACAACCTGGGATGTGCTGTCAAAACGAGGCGTAAGCGTGCCGGCTGTGATACCTGTACCGAAGCTGAGCACATTCTGATCACCCACCTGCCACCAATATTGCTTGTTCGATGAATCAACAATCGTGTCCGAGCCATCGCCAAGGTCATAGACATAGGTGTCGCTGCCCGTTCCGCCCTGCAGCGTGTCGCTGCCGATGCCGCCTTCCAGCACATCGTTTCCGGCACCGCCGTTTAGCGTGTCATCTCCCCCCAAGCCAAGCAGATGATCACCGTAGACTGTTGAGTCGGTTCCGATTAACACGTCCACACCTGCCGTTCCCGTTTGCTCAAGCAATTGCTGGGCAAACAGCGTATCGATGGCAACTTTGCTGCCATCTGCAAATTGCAGCATCTGAATGGAGAGATCATTCAGGGCGCCAATATCGATATGCCCACCGTCCGGCAATGTCAGTACTGCAGTTTGGGTGGCGCTATCAAAACTCGATGTCACCATCGAGGCATCGATACCCGCGCCGAATTTCAGCACGTTGATATCGGAATATTGGGTTTTCCCCGTCCACCATTGATAAACAGGAAAACCACTATCAATAACCGTGTCCGCACCATCGCCCAGGTTATAGACATAGGTGTCGCTTCCCTTGCCCCCTATAAGCGTGTCATCTCCTGCTCCGCCATTCAACATATCGCCATAGGTCAATGAGTCTGTGCCTTGCAGGGTATCGGCTCCAATGGTGCCGTTTTGTACCAGACCTGCCTGCTTGAGCAGAGCATCGGTGGTCAATGTACTGCCATCTTCGAATTGAATTTGCTGAATAGCGAGATTGTCTGGAGAACCAATTTGAATGCTGTCGCCGTTACCTAAATCCAGCGTCACAGTCTGGGATGTACTGTCAAAACGGGGCGTCAGCATGCCGACACTGATACCCGCCCCGAACCGTAGCGTATTCTGGTCGGCCGCCTGCCACCAATTTTGCTTGATAGCCGAATCGACTATCGTGTCCGCACCATCTCCCAGGTTATAGACATAGGTGTCGCTCCCCTTGCCACCTATTAGCGTGTCGTCGCCCTTGCCGCCATTTAGCACATCACCATAGTTCAACGAATCGGAGCCTTGCAGGGTGTCCGCCCCAGCGGTGCCGTTCTGCCCCAAACCAACTTGTTGGAGCAAGGCTGCTGTAGTAAGCGTAGTGCCATCGGAAAATTTGATCTGCTGAACCGCCAGGTCGTCCGGCGAGCCAATCTGGACCGTGTCGCCATTTCCAAAATCCAGCAGCAGCGTTTTCGAAACGCTGTCATAGCTGACAAGAATATCGGCTGCGGTAATGCCCGCGCCCAGCAGCAAGGTATTGGTTTCCCAGCCATTGCTGCTGTCTACAAGAACATCCGCACCGTCCCCGCGCTGATAACTGTAGGTATCGCTGCCTGTTCCGCCAATCAGGATGTCCGATCCCTTGCCACTGATCAATGTGTCGCCACCACCAAATCCTTTGATCACGTCACCCAAATCGTCCGCGTATATGGTGTCGTTGCCATTCGTGCCGTCGGTACCATAGCCAATGCCGGCATCGGTCAGCAGCTGAAGAAGGCCAAGGCTGTGTGTGGCGTTGCTGATGGCGTCGTGGAATAAAGTCGTGCCTTCGCTCTGCCACGTAGAATCCTGCAGGGTCGTTGCGTTGTATTGGTTGAAATCGAGCAAGTCGCCAATGCCCTTTACCGGGTCGAGGCTGATCTGCTGGGTAAACGCAGCTTCGACTGCTGTGAAGTCCAAGCCAATGCTGCCGTCGTCTTTCAGGGTCAGGTTGATCTGGTCAAGATAAGGCTTCAGTCGGGTTTGCGGCAGCAAAGCCTCATAGACAGATTCCTTGAGTGCAGCATAAGCTTGATTCAATAGCTGCTCGGGGCCGACCACCCATGAAAAGCCGACCACGATGCTCTTGCCATATACCTGTATCCCTGTCAGCGTGCTGGGCGCGAAGTTGACGTTATCCCATGGCATGGCGTAATAACTACGGCCGTTGAACTGCTCCAATACGGAGAGCTGCTTTTCTTCAGCGGCTGTGATGTGTACGGTAGTAAAACTGTAGCCGTGCTGTTGCGCACGCGTGCGCATGTCAGCGTAGCCCGAGGTATTGCCCCACGCGGTAATCAGATCATCCAGCAAGGCCATCTGCTCGGTGCGCGTGGCGGCATTGGCAAACTGCGTCAGCTTCGCCGCCAGCACCTGACCTGCGGCGGTTTGCAGGCTGGCGGCTTCGCGCAGGTCACGCACCATCCCGCTGCCCTGCATATCCGGCAACGCTTGGGCCTGCGCGGTGAGCGGGATGGTGTCGGTAAAGGTGCTGTGGAAGGTATCCACGGCGAGGTTGATGTCAGCCAGACCTGATGGCGTGCCGTCACTGCCGGTGCTGCCATCGGTGCGGGTGAAGGTGCCGAGGTTGGCGATCTGGTTGCCGTTGGCCAGAACCTGACTGTTCTGGGTGTTGGCTACGTTGAAGCTGACGATGCCTTGCTGATCCAGGGTGGTGAGTTCGTTGCTCTGAGAGATGCCGTCCTGGTTGAGGTCTTGCCATACGCGCAACGACGCGAAGTTGGCGTCCTGCGCATTGACGACGCCGTCGTGGTTGGTGTCTTCCTGCGCCAGTGCGGCGAAGCCGTCGGCGGTATTGCCAGGGGTGCCGTAGGCAGGCGTGGCGTTGCCGAACAGCTCGGCGCCGGAATCGATCATGCCGTTGCCGTTGCGATCCATGACCAGCAAGCCGTCGTCGGGGGCAACCCAGCCGACACTGTTCTTGATGCCGGTGGCATTGATGTCGAACAGCAGGGGCGGGGTTTTGAGGGGGACGGTGTTGAGGCCGTCGCCGTTCAGGTCGAGGGTGAGAGGGTCGCCGCGGTAGGGAGATTTTTGGGCGCCGGTGAAGAGATCACTAATAGCATCACTAATAATTTTTCCTAGATCACCCAGCCCTTTCCACCATCCATTCTTAAGTCCTTCCTTTCCAAGTAATGCGCCAACTTGCATAGCCACTCCCGCCGCTTTAATCGGGGGAAATGGAATAACGCCTAGTATTGCCCCAACAGCCCCAATTGCGCCAAGGCCGGTATCAATCATGTCATTTATTGCCTGCTCTTTGGCAGCTTGGTTGGACCCGCTGTTGTTAAAGTCATCCAGCGCTTTGTTAAAATTTGCCAGAGAATCCACAAGTCCAACCCCACCTGCGCCCTGGCCTGTTATTTGAGAAAGCCCTTGTACCAGCGGATTGCTCGATAATGCGCTGATAAATGATGCAGCAGCCCCTGCAGCAGTGGCTAAATTTGCCACTTGCTCTGCATTCGAAGGATTGGTGTAGCCGGCTGCCTGATTGGCAAAATTACTACTAGCATTAATTGCATCACCAGCCGTAGTCAGAAATTCCCCCATTTCTACAGATGACATTTACTCTTCCCCTTAGACCATGAATGAAAAAAACCAGTAGGGCCCCGCGATAAAGAGCCAACCAACCCCAAACCTAAATGGCACATCGCACAAAAGAACTATCCACACAAGAAGCTTCCGTAACCCCACTTCCTTGCTCGCCAATAGGTATTTCTTCGCGAGCGAATCGCTGTCAATCGAAAGCAGGACACCACTCTTAAGTGCATAAGATTTTGCGGCTACTGCATAGATGCCCATAAATACGAGAACCAGCCTTAACCCTCCGTAATAAATTGCATACGTCCATGGCCTAATGGTCGCAATAGGTAAGTCATGGCTAATAAGAGTAATCACCAACCAAACTGACAATGGTGCCGCAATCCCCACAAACAGGTGATTGGCTAGCAGCTTAATAATGAGAGAGCTCGACAAAGCTTGTTCCTCTTCCCGAGTGACAAGCAGTGGTGGAATGACTACTGATTCTTTCTTGACGGTGGTACCTATTTTTGAAATCAGAAGATACATACCAATCACAAAAGCAATCGCAATCAGCAAGCCAATTAAAGCGCTCCAAGTATTTACGGTTTCACGAGGTGCCAAGGCATAAACCATTGCGATGCTTGCAACTAGCAAGACCAATATAAGCTTCATGCTGCGGTTCAGAAGGGAAGGCTTCGTTGGCATCACCGGAGTAAGCGTCTCACGACGCT
Source organism: uncultured Thiobacillus sp. (assembly GCA_964533095.1). Taxonomy (GTDB): domain Bacteria; phylum Pseudomonadota; class Gammaproteobacteria; order Burkholderiales; family Thiobacillaceae; genus Thiobacillus. The sequence continues at coordinate 16,171 of CAZHKS010000008.1, forward strand.
CATCAGCTTTAGTTTTTGTTTCTTTGTCCTGCATTTTCTGTCTACCTTTTCATTTTCTTGTTCTGCCCATGAACCCGTCACCGTAGCCTTTACCTCGTCATCGCCCTAGAGATTCTTCTACCGCTCTCTCCCCGCCTCATGAAACGCTTTCTGCACCGGCGAGAGCAGGTATTCAAGAATTGAACGCGTGCCGAGCTTCACTTCCGCTGCGACTTGCATGCCGGGAGAGAGATCAAATCTCACACCATCCTCACTGAGGCTCTGGGTCTTGAGACGCACCAGGGCGCGATATTTGGCAGGCTGTGGGGTGCTCTTATCATTGGTGTCCTGCTGCGTGGCGTTCTGCTTGCCGTCGCTCGCGTCGGCGCTCACGTAGCTCACCCTGCCGTCGACCATGCCGTATTTCTGAAACTGGTAGGAGAGGACCTTGACCTTGACCGGCTGGTTGACGCGCACGAAGCCCTCGTCTTCGTTCTCCACCCAAACCTCGGCTTGCAGTTGCTCGTTTGTGGGCACCAGCGTCATGAGCACGGTGCCGGGGGAGACCACGGTGCCTTCGGTGTGCGTCCCCAGATCCTTCACGATACCGGCCTGGGGTGCCTTGAGTTCCAGCAGTTCGCTCTTGTGCTGCTGCTTGGCCCAGTCCTGTGCAAGCTTCTGGTATTGGGCCAAGGCATCGGCCCGTTCTTCCTGCAGTTTTTGCCGGTAGGTGGAGGTGATTTGCGCAAGCTTTTTGTCGGACTGGGCAATACTCGCCTGCAGGCTGGCGATGTTGTAGGTCTGGGTGCGCAGATCCTGCTCTTTCTCGATGCGCTCTCGGGTCTTGTCGGAGGCCTCGAGCTTGCCGGCGTAGCCTTCACTGGCGAGCTGGACATAGGCCTGCTCGTTGCGCTGATACACGGGTAAGACGTCTTTCAGCTTGCGCTGCACTTCGATGGCGGCGGCAAGGTCTTCGCGCGCTTTCGTGAGCAGCGCCTGCTCCTGGCCGACCGCATCCTGGTACGCCTGGCGATCGGCCCGGTATTGCGCGTCGGCCTGGAGGAAGAGATTCTGCGGGTCGGCAGCTTGCCTGGTGAATGGCTGGTTTGCCATCTCGGCATCGATGCGGCGAAGCTGGATTCCCCGGCGCTGATATTCGGCAAACACAGCCTTGCCGTCGGCGTCCACCAGCGTGGTGTCCATCCGCATCAGTACCTGACCGGCCTGCACTTGCTCACCTTCCTTGACGAAGATATTTTCCACAATGCCGGCATCGGCGGGCTGGACGATTTTGACGTAAGTCTGCGGCACGAGCTTGCCTTGAGCAACGGCCACGATATCCAGGCGGCCGAAGATGATCCACAGCATCGCCACCACAAACAGACCAAGCAGGCTGTAGAGCACCATGCGCGGCAAGGGTGAAGGCGGCTTGTTCTGAATTTTCAGAATGCCGGGCGCGAAGTCCTGCATCTCTGCATTCAGGTAGTCGAGCTTCAGATTCTCCGCATAGGACTGAAGTTTTTTCAGCGGTTTGGCGGCGTCAGCCAGATTCATGCGTTGCCCTCCGGTTTGCTGCTGACCACGCCGACCTGCCGCTCGGCATCGCCCGGTTTCTCGCCAAGCTTGATCACGCCATCCACCTGCAAGCCCTTGGGCAGGTTGTGGGTGATGAAGAGCAAGGACACTTTTCCTTTGAGCTGGTTGATGGTCTTGGCCAGATGATCGGCGGTGGCGTGGTCGAGGCTGCTGGTTGCCTCGTCAAAGATCAACACTCTGGGTTGCTTGAGCAGCGCGCGGGCAACTGCGATGCGCTGCTTTTGCCCGCCGGACAGCCCCACGCCATGTTCGCCCAGGGCTGTCTGGTAGCCCTGCGGCAAGGCTTCAATGGCGTCGTGGATCTCGGCCATTTTGCAGGCTGCGATGATCTGCTCAAAACTCGCATGGGGGTTGGCGAGGATCAGGTTGTCATACACGGTGCCGGAGAAGAGCGTGGTTTCTTGTGGCACGACGCCGAAGTTGGCGCGCAGCTCGTTGGCGGAGAGATGGCGCAAATCGCGACCGTCAATCAGGATGCGGCCATCGGCGGGAAGGTAAAAACCCTGGAGCAGTTTGGCGAGCGTGCTCTTGCCTGATCCGGAGGGACCCATCAGCGCCACGCAGGCACCCGGCTTGAGCGTGAAACTAAGATCGCGGTACAAGTAGGGCAAATGCTCGTTGTAACGGAAGCTCAAGCCTTCAATAACGATTTCACCCCTGCCCGCGGCCTCCCGGGCGGGCATAAGGGAATAGGGCTCGGTCGGGGCATTCATGATGTCGCCCATGCGCTTGACCGCGATGTCGGCTTGCTGGAACTGCTGCCAGATGCCAACAATGCGCAGCAAGGGTTGGCTTACGCGACCGGCGAACATCTGGAACGCGACGAGCATGCCGATGGTGAAGTCGGATCGCGTCATCACCAGCCAGGCCCCCAAGGAGAGGATGACGAGGGTCATCATCTGTTCCAGGAAATTGGCGATGGTGTTGTAGCCGTTGGCAAGCTGTTTGGTGTTGAAGGTGGCGGCGAGGTAGTCGGCCAGATACTCGCCATAGCGCCGGTTGATCTGGGGCTCCATTTGCAGCGACTTGACCGTTTCCAGGCCCGAGACGTATTCGGTGACGAAGGCTTGATTACGTGCGCCCACAAGAAATTGCTGATTAAGTCGCTGGCGGAATATGGGGGTAACCATGAAGCTCAGTATCGCGATCAAGCCGACCACCCCCAGCACGACCAGGGTGAGCTGCCAGCTGTAATAGAACATGATGGCCAGAAAGATCAGCAAGAACGGCATATCGAGGAAAAGCGTTACTGCCGTGCCCGTGATGAAGTCACGGATGGTTTCTACGCCATGCAGCCGCGCGACCAGAACGCCTGTGGAGCGTTGCTCGAAGTAACGCGGCGGCAGGCGGAAGAGGTGTTCGAACACTTGAGTGCCCAGCACCGCATCGACGCGGTTGCCGGTATGCAGCACGAGGTATTGGCGGATCCAGCTCATGCCGGCGCTGAAGGCCATGGCGAAGAACAAGGCAATGGCGACCACCACGAGTGTGCTTTGCGTGTGGTGGACGACGACCTTATCCACCACGACCTGCGTCATGAGCGGAGTTGCGAGCGCGAGGAGCTGGATCACCAGCGAGGTGGCCAGCACCTCGCGCCAGATCTTCTTGTGCTTGAGCAGTTCGGGGACGAACCAGCGGAAACCGAAGTTGAGTTTGTCCTTGGCGAGATCAGGGTCGGTTAGTGCCTCAGGGTGCTTTGCCAACGCAACGACCAGGGGCTCGAAGCGAGTGTCAAATTCTCCGACAGGGATGACTTGCGGGGTATCGTTGCCGGGCTCGAAGAACATGAGCCGCTCGGCATCGGCCTTGATGAGGATCGCCAAACCATGCGGGACGGGAGAAACGGGTTGCGAGGGGGAGTCGGGCAAGGCATCTGCGAAGGGATCGATGGCCTCTGGAATAATAGCGTCGACAACTTCTTCGGATCCCTCATCAGATAGCCGAAGCACAGCCACGCATGGAAAGACCAGGCTGGCGAAAGAATCCTTCGTGACGGGTATAACCTCTGCCTTGAAACCATAGGCTTGCAGGGCATGCAGGAGCGTGCCGAGCGTGGCAGGTGGCGGAAAGTGCTGGCTCAACAGCCCTGCGTCAAACGGAACCCGATTGATCTGACACAGGCTGCCAAGCGCCCAAACAAGTGCCTGCCCGCCGACAGGCGTACTGATACCAATCACGTATTCTCCCCATATCGTGTTGGTTCTCCGCGTTTGGCCATTTCTGGCCGTTTTTTAATATTTTTGTACTACTTATTTTCTTGGCTTGAGGTCCAGATGGACCCGGGTTTCGGATAGCAAATGGCGTGCCACACTGGGTAATCGATTGAACTCAAAAGAGTTGTTTCCACTCCTCATACGAGCGAGATAACAAAGTGTAAAAATATTCGACAACCCCTTTCAAGTCAGGGTCAACTGGCGTCAGAAGGCCGCTTATTCAGCGTGTTATGCTCCCGGCTCCTTGGGGGGGCGAATCCGACTTTGTCTAGAAGACTCGGATTCACGACACAATAAATGGCAACAACATGCAGTCACATTCCGCTGAAAATGGCTCGAGTTATTTCGCGCGTATTGCGTCGCGGATACTTCGTTCTCGGCCTGATGGCCGTGGTCATTATCCAACCGTGTCATGCGCTGACGCTTTCTGAAGCCTTGGCGCGCGCACGCCAAGGCGACCCCACATACTTGACCGCACAAGCGAATCTGATCGCGGTGCAAGAACGAGCCAACCAGGCGTTCGCTGGCTTGCTTCCGCAAGTGAACGCCTCGGCCACTGCCAACGGGAATCATCGTGTCTACACGACGCAAACCACACCCAGTATCACCTACGATGAAAAATTCAAAAGCGATACTGCACAACTGACCCTCACACAACCGTTATGGCGTAGCGCGAATCGGGTGGCCGTGACGCAAGCCGATGCGGCCGTGATGCAGGCGCGTTATCAGTTGGAAGCAGCCGATCAGGATCTGTTGGTGCGGCTTACCCAGGCTTGGTTCGATGTCCTGCTCGCACGCGACCAGTTGCTTTTCACCCAGGGCGAGGTTGCCGCAGCGAAGCAGGAATGGGAACAAGCAGCGCGGCTTGCAGAGCTCGGCGTGTCCGGCACGCCTCTTCGGGAGGAAGCCCGGATGAAGTTCGAACAAGCGAACGCAGAGCGTGCGGCAGCGGAATCCGATCAGGCAGTTAAATTTGCAGCATTGGAACAGATCATCGGTGCGACGCCAGTACCCCTTCTCCCTGCCCTGACAGAACAATATGTGCCTCCGGATTTGGGAGGAGAGACGCTGGAGCAATGGCTCTCGCAGGCGGAGGTGGAAAATCCCGCGGTACGAGCAGCAATCTCGGCCCTGGAGATCGCGAATGACGAAATTCGCAAACAACGCGCAGGACATGAGCCCACCGTCGATCTCACCATGTCTTACGGCAAAAACAACCAAGGGTCTGGCACCTACGGGGGCCAGGTGGGCTACAACAGCACCACCAGCGCCATCGGCTTGCAATTCAATTTTCCGATCTATTCCGGCGGTGGGCAGAGTGCGAAGGTACGCGAGGCTGAGGCCTTGCGCGACAAGGCTTTGCAGGAACTGGAATCAGCCCGGCGCAATGCTCGCGCCCAAAGCAAACAGGCTTGGTACGGATGGCAAGCAAGCCAGTCGCGTCTTATCGCTGCGAAGCAAGCGATTGGCTATTCAAAGCTAAATTTGCAAGCGGCGTTATCCGGTGTGGCCACGGGTGTCAAAAAGGAACTCGATGTGCTCCGCGGGCAGCAGGAGCTATATGGGGCCCTGCGTGATCTCGCACGCGCGCGATACGAACTTACCCTGAACAACTTCAGGATGAAGGCGACAGTTGGGAAGCTCGTCGATGAAAATTTGATGGGATTGGATAAGTGGTTTGTTGCCCCTGCTAAACCGTCTGCGTTGCTCGGCTTGCAAACACGCGTAAACTGAACCCTCAGCCAAATCCATCTCGTCGGTGCCAGACTCTTTCGTTGAAGGTACCAGTAGTCAATTCGAATCGAATTACAGGCTGCCGCTGCGCTTGATATCGAGATAGTGATTGACCAGTGCGAGCGGCAAGGCTTCCGGCTCTACATCCATGAACTGAGCACCTGAAGCCTGGATGGCTTCATGCGACTTGCGCCGTTCGGCAAGATAGATCAGCGATGCGCTGTGAGTCAGCGCATCCTCGAAGCGCTCAATGGATCTGTCGAGGGTTTCGCGCAGAATGCCTTCGCGCAGACTCGCAAGCAGTACAAGATTTTTGCGCCGCAGAAGCCCAAGTAACGGCAGGAGCTCCTCGTTATCCTCATCACGTAAATTAGTGACCAAGATAATCAGGGAGCGCTTGTTCAGGCGTTTCAGTAAATCTGCAGTGGCACCGGCGTAGTCCGGGCTTTGCATACCGGTCTGCATGTCATAGACCGTTTCCAGAATTCTGTTGATGTGATGAGTTCCCTTGGCCGGTTGCAGAAAGCGGTCGTCTCCGGCAAAGCCCATGAGCCCGACCGCATCACCTTGTCTCAACGCCACATAGGAGAGCAGGAGGACGGCATTCAGTGCATGGTCAAAGTGACCTAGATCGCCATCCTTCGCACGCATGCGCCGTCCACAATCGATCAGGAAAACGATTTGCTGGTCACGCTCGTCCTGGTATTCGCGTGAAATCAATTTTTCCAGGCGCGAGGTCGCTTTCCAGTCGATCTGTCTGAGCGAATCTCCGCTGCGGTATTCGCGCAATTGATTGAATTCCGTTCCCTCGCCGCGCCGCTGGCGCAGCCTGACACCAAGTGCGCTCAGGCGATTGTCGATGGCCAGCAAGGCGTAATTCGCGATCGCCGCAAAATTTGGATAGACCTTGATGCACTGAATGTCCCCCAGCGTGACAGTTCGCCACCACAACCCGAGATGGGAACGGATTCGCGCCTGAGCTGGGGAGAAGCACAATTCACCGCGCTTGATCGGGCGTATTTCATAACGAATCTTGGCCCACTCCCGTGGCCCAATGGCCACCCTTGCGGGCATGCTGCGCGTCGCAACCTCGGGCGGATAGCAATCGAAGACCTCCAGTTGAAGCTTGCTGCGCGACTGATTGTGGATATTCAGTTTGACCTCGCTCCACACACCCAGGGACATGGAGCTATCCACCTCACGCCGAAATTCTGGCTTGATCCGGCGCAGGGTGGCATCGGCAACGGCCAGAAGTGCGATTGCCACACCTAAACCAATCCAGAGTGGTGCCAACCCTGGATACAATGAAGCGATTACCGCGGACGCTAGCCAGCATGCAAGCAGCATCAGCAGCCTGGGTGAGGGAATCACGCCCGGGGCGCCTCGACGTGTTCCAGCATGTCGCGCAGCACCTCGTCTACTTTTCGGCCCTCGATCTCTAGTTCCGGTCTCAGTGTGATGCGGTGCCGCAACGCAGCCAGCGCAACGGATTTCACATCGTCCGGGATGACGAAGTCACGTCCCGACAGAAGCGCGCGCGCGCGCGCCGTTCGCACCAGCGAGATACCGCCGCGCGGCCCGGATCCGCGCGCCAGTCCGGACCATTCGCGAGTTTGTCGCACGATTCGCACCGCATATTGGCTGACTGCGGAATCCACGCGCAGGCTGGCGGTCATCTTCTGGATGGCGAGTATGCTCTCCGGCCTGACGACGTTACCGACCGCACTGACATCAAGCGTATCCCCCACCTGACCGTTCGTGACCGAAGCAACCATGTCCAATTCCTCCTTCTCGACCGGGTAGTCGATCTGTACCTTGAGCAGGAAGCGATCCATCTGCGCTTCCGGCAATGGATAGGTACCCTCCTGCTCCAGTGGGTTCTGGGTTGCCAGCACCATGAAAGGCAGTGCCAGTGCCATCGATCGGCCTTCGATCGAAACCTGATATTCCTGCATTGCTTCAAGCAGCGCGGCCTGGGTTTTGGCCGGCGCGCGATTGATCTCATCAGCAAGCAACAGGTTGCTGAAAACCGGACCACGGCGAATGCGAAACTGTTCGCTCTTCACGTCAAACATTGCGTGACCGGTAATGTCCGCAGGCATTAGGTCGGGAGTGAACTGGATGCGTGAAAACATGCCATCGAACGTTTTGGCCAGTGCACGCACCAGCAGTGTCTTCCCAAGCCCCGGCACGCCCTCGATTAGCACGTGACCACCAGCCAGAAGAGCCAGAAGCACCTGGTCAATCACGTCATCTTGCCCTACCACCACGCGCGCGATTTCAGCGCGGATGTTCTGCACAATTGCACTCGCTTTTTCAAAGTGTTCGACTTCGGATGATTCGTGCATGGCTTCCGTCATAGATTTGCCCTCAATATGGCTAGCATTTGAATGATGCGAGTGAATTCGAATTCGTCTGCATGGCATGGACGAAACAGGGCGCGTGAGATCTCCTCCTCGCCATAACCCGTAAGCGCTGAGAGATATTCGGTTAGTCTGGCCCGGTTGTGCAGGACAATTCCCGGGTGCCGCCTGTGCAGTTCCCGGTACAGTTCATCACGCGCGCCTTGCAGCAGCTTTTCATGGTTCCCGGTGCGCCAGAAGAACTCGCCGCTGGCACGCACATGGTCAAGTAGGCTGCGACGTTGCAGCTCTGGTTGTGGGATCGGCGGGCCGAAGCGCTGGCCGCGCGTGAATAGCCATGCCGCGAACAGCAAAGCGGAACTCAGTACCACCATCCAGGCGTTCTGCCAGAGCCATTTCCACAACGGTGGCATGTTGCTGGAATGAATCATCCAAATTTCGCCCTGCGGACGAATGCGCACTAGATGCCACAAAAGCGCGGCATTGTCGTTCTTGCTGATATACGTGTTTTCAAAAAAGTGACTGCTCAATATGGTCAACACACCAATGCCTACCCGGTATCTCAGGATATGGTTGCCATATTCGCTTCCCACGGTTTCAAAGGGTTGCTGTTGGCCTCTAGAAACAAGTGTGAAATTCCTGATTAGATCTACCCGCAAGAAATTGTCCGCATCAGCTAGGTCGATATCCAGAGGCTGGCAGACTGGTTCAGTTACCCCTTCCGCGGTACGCAGCATGACGCCAAATGGCGCAAGCAGCCAGTCACGTTGGGGCTTTGCGATGCCGGGAGACTGCCATTCGGCTTTCACAATAAGATGCCCGCCCGCCTTTACCCAGTCGAGCAATCGTTCAGCCCGTTCCTGCCCAATCTCGAATCGATCACCGGGCATGATCAGAGTGGCCGTGGCCGGCGGCAATACGCCCAGGCTGCGCTGGTCTACGACTTTGCGTGAATGTGCTGCCAGAAAACGTTCTGCAGCCAATAGTACATTTTCCCTTGCCTTGGGGGACGGGCCACTATCCACTTCCTCTTCAACGAGGGAAAAGTTTTGATAAAACCAGTACGTGCCAAAGCCAGTGAGCACAAGTACGAGAATGAGTGCCAGGATCGTGATCGGACGATTCACGACGCCTTCCTTAAATATCTGGGCCAGTCGCTGCACAGGGTTTGCATGGTGTCTTCGGCGATTGGCCTCGCGGCATAGGCCATATGCTGCCAGGCTCGGGTTATGCGATTAAAGTAATCTCCCATCTCGGGTGCAAGCTGCCTGCGGCATAGGCGCAGACAGTCTTCTTCTGTGGCCTGCGTGCCTAGCTCGATCTTTTCCTGGGTAACCATGTGGCTCAACGCGCCCCGGTATAGCAGGCTCAGCGCAGCACGCGGCTGGCCAGATCGCCATAGGTTCAATGCTTCGCCGGGCACATCAGCAGGCAGGGATTCTGGTGCGATATCTAAGCCGAACATTAACCGGTTGTCCTGCTGGTGAAGTAGGGCTCTCCCCCCCATGCTGCGCAGCCATAACTTCCGTTTGCTGATCACCCATGCCACAGCCAGGGCGAGCGACAGCCACAGCACCACTTCGATAACTTGCCCTGCGTTTTTTGACCTGCCAACCAGCCATTTGAGCCATGCTGGGACATCAGACTTTGCCGGCTCATTCTTTTTGCCAATGTATTTCCAGTGCGTCTCCAGACGCTTGCTCTGGAAATCCTTGTCGGCCATGACTTTCGCAATCAGGTCCCGCTCGGCCACAACACCAAAGCGTTCTTGCACCGGACTGCTCGCAGCTTGCACCTTTGCGCCTGAAGATTGCGCAACCGTGTCGGCCCGCGCAGGGCCGGGGAATTGGCCAGGAATTGCTGTGACCGCCAAGGCTAGCAGCCAGGCGGGAAGCTGATTCGCGGGACGCGCCTTTGCTTGCGATTGGATGCGTTGCGCCATGCGGCGGAAGACGATTTCAATATCCCAGCCTTCCAGTAGGGTGCGTCGATTGAGATATAGAGCAAACCCGGCCGCCATGTAAAACGGTTCGACCAGCGCAACTGCAAGATAATAAAGTACATTCAAGATTGTATTTCGCCACTCGGTATGGCCGGGCGTAAAGAGGTCGGCCATAAACTGCGGGTGCGTGCCCTGCGGCACCAGCAGGAACATCAATGCGATCAGCGACAGCATCACCACTAATTCGAAATTGACGCAAGCAAGTGTTAACCAGACTGCGCTGTTGCGGGTACGCTCGTGCAAGTCCCTCAAGCGCCTGCGAGCAGCCTGGCCACGCAGTCCCTCAAGATCGCGTACGGGCATATCAAACGATCTCGCCATGTTGAATCGACCTATGGTCAGATCTCTCAGCAGATTTCTGCGCCAGACAGGCAGCAGCGATTTCATGGTCTCCCCAATGTCGGGCATATCGCCAAATGTTGCACGACTCAACATGAAGAGCGGCACACGGTCGAACATGGGCTTTAACCACCAGACGATCGCCGACGCAACCGCCAAGTGGGAAGACAGGACAACGCTGATCAACAAAACAACGGGGACATACAATGCCAGCCAGGCGAGGATCAGACGTTTCCAATGCGTACGCGCCATGGCCACGCCCAAATCAATGGCCTCCCAGTTGGTGCGCGGTCGCAGCGCAACGGTCAGAGAGTCAAGCTGCACCGCTACGACCAGCGAAGGTGAAATATGCGACAACCATTAGCCACAGCATCGCGCCAGTGGCGTATTTGATCACTGGCGAGACCATTTGCAGCGACGACCAGAATGCCTCGATCATGGCAGCGATCAGTAGCATGACAACCACGCCGTACATGATGCGCACACTGGAATGCGCCGCATCACGCAACGCCGCCAGACGTTTTTTCCTGCCGGGTGCGATCAGCGCAAATCCCAGTTTGAGGCCGGCCGCACCCGACAGCGCGATGGCCGTCAACTCGAAGGCACCGTGTCCCACGACAAACGGATAGAACGTGGAGCCGAACTGGATGTTCGTTAAATGCCCTGCCACGGCCCCCATAACCAGACCGTTGTATATCAGGTAGAACAGGCTGCCCAGTCCATACAGAAGGCCGCCTGAGAAAGTCTGGAAACTGATGCCGATGTTGTTCTTTACGTAATAGCCGAACATCATGAAATCGGAATCCGAGGCGCGCTCTCTGCCGATATGTCCGCTATGTGGATCGTACATGTTATCGAAAGCTGTCAGGCTGGCATGATCGAACATGGTGTAGGCCATTTGCGGCGCGAAATAGACCGTCAGGGTCATTGCGATCATCGGCACATAGAGCAGCGCAAGAGCTAGCCAGACCAACTTTCGTTCTGCCCTGACCAGCGCCGGAAAATCACCGGTCAGAAATAGCAGCACCGATGTCAGCGTGAAGCTGGAAGCGCGATAGAAATGCCGATGCCCTTCCTGAACCAGCTTGTCCAGCCGATCGATCAATTGGGGCGCATATTGGCGTTCTCGAGCCAGCGCCAGATGGTGGCATACCTGCCGGTAATGTCTGGGGAAAGTTCCCAGTTGGGCAAAGCTGGCGGGTTTCTGCTCGTCTAGGATTTTCAGGTCAGCTTCAAGACGTTTCCACTGCTCACCGTACCGCACCTCGAAATCTTTTTGCCGCATGCGTCGCCTTACCTTCCCAGGAGCCAGTTGGCAATGCCGACCAGCGACACAGCAGAACTGCCGTTGGCACGCGTCACCAGCGGCGCGACGATCGCCGCCAGTTCCTGTGATCGCTCCTTGCTTAGTTGATCCAGTCGTCCAGCAAAATCGACCACCGCACGCTGCTCGTCAATCTGCAGAGGAACGACGGGCGGGATGGCTTTTTCGTCGCGAACTGCGGCAGCCTGGCTGGCGCGTTTCCTGTAGACCACGCGCGTGCCCGCCGCCAGATCGCCGAGTCGTTTGCTGTCTGTACTGACCAACATGGAAACCAGACCAGCGCCGTAAAAAAACGGCAGGAAATCGACGAAACGCAACAGGTTGCGCACCATCGATCCAGACCAGCCTACCGGGGTGCCATCGTCATTGACGACGCACAAGCCCAGCCAGCGTTTTCCCGGCGTGGCACCGTGACGATAGATCTCAAATAGCACGGGATAAAACCACTCGATCAGGAAAAGCAGAATCAGCATCACACCAATTCCGACATTTCCGATTTTCGGAAGCGATATTCCCAAAAGGATATAGATGCCGAAGCGAATTAGCGTGTCGGTGCCCCAGGCCAGGCTGCGCACAACCAGTCCGGCGACCGGCAGCTGGAATTCCACGCCTTCCGGCGTTTCTACTTCGTGGAAAGTATCCAGCAGCCGGGCCGCCGGTTTATCGGGAGAGTGGAGTGACAATCTGACCCTGTGCCGCCTTGGCACGATTCACATATTGCTGATAGGCAGGTATCGCGATGGCTGCAAGAATGCCGATGATGGCCACCAAAAGCACTGCCACGATCAGAATGGCCGCGCCCCCTTTGTTCGGGGGCGTCTTGTTGCCGTAACGGTTCTCGCCGTCGGTGCCCGGAATGAACAAAAAAATCAGGTTCACAAGAGGAATCAGCGATAGCAATGCCCACCAGCCACTCTTATCGAAATCGTGTGCTCGACGCCTACTTAAAATGAAGCCAAATCCCATGAACACGATTTGCAGGGGTCGGGTTACGGTTCCAACGGTAGAGGGATCTTTAAATAAGCCCATCGCACCCATCAAGCCAAAGAGAACAGCCATCACCAGTGAGAAAATCAGCACGTACCCGAACGAATAGGTGATGTAGCGAATTCGGCCCAGCCGTCCCTTGGTAGAAAAGAATTTGACTTCCGAATACGCCTCACTGTTCGGAACATTCAGGCTGGCAGACGGCGCCTGGTACGGGTTTACGGAACTCATTTGACTCTCCCTTTTTTTGAATGAAAATCGCCCGCGCGGCTATTCAACACTCCCAGGCGGCCACTACAGAAGCACTACTTGTTATTCATTCTCCGCATAACCTGCTGCCCCCAAACGAGTTGAAGACTAGTGCGATGCTAATCTACGGCTAAAAAAATACAAAGTTTGAATGGCGGCCCTCAGAATGCCCATCTTGTATTGTGGCTAGATGACGGCACTGCACGACAACGATCGATGACACTAGATGCTGTGTGCAGCTCAAGGTACAGATTGCGTCAAGGGCAGCTAGATATGTCCTTTGTTGAGAATTCCTTGAGTCTTTCCCGCCTGATTGCCATCACCTCTATCTGCGGTTGTTCTGCTTTCTCCATCACTAGTGCTTCTCCTCTCCCAGTCCACTCAGGACACTTCCAAGCACGCCAACCAGGTTCTCCATGCCAGCTGCCAACATCGCCGCCTGATCGTCATTTGGCTCAGTGGCATGGAGGGTCGCCAGAGTCTCACCAAGCGAAACCTCGCCGTAGAGTCCCTGGTAATGCGCCAGATTCAACGCCAGCAAGCGAGCGCACTCAGCAAGCTGTTCCTTGCTGGCCTGCTCGATCAGCATATCGGCCAGCTTGTAGTACTGTTCGAACCCCGAAAGATCGGCCATATTGAGGGCACAACATAAAAATGTGGAAGCCAGACTTTACCCTGTTCGCGGGTGAAGCCGCGAACAAGTGGCTTGAGCGTTTGAACGTGTGCTGAGGCCGATCCCTGTACCATTGCCCCCTGCCAGTAACGCCATGAGGAACCCCAATTGCCGAACATCGCATCAGTGCTCAAGGAAGAAATAGCCCGGCTGGTCCGCAGGCAGCTTCGCAGCGAAACCGAAATGCTTAAGAAGGCATCGAGCAACTACCGCGCCGATATCGCCGCTTTAAAGCGGCGCACCGAGGCCTTGGAAAAGCAGATATCGCGCCTCGAAAGAATGGTGCCGAAGAAGGCCGCGCCTATCGCCAATGAGGAATCTGAAACGAAACTGAGGTTCAAGCCGCAGGGTGTGCGCGCGCAGCGGGCGCGGCTCGACCTGTCCGCACCGGAGATGGGCGCACTCGTGGGCGTCTCCGCCCAGACCATCTATAATTGGGAGGCCGGCACGTCACGCCCAAGGGCCGAGCAGCTCGCCTTGATCGCAACCGTCCGGAAGATGGGCAAGCGCGAGGTCAAGGCACGGCTCGACCAGATGAAAGCGGCTTGATAGAGCGGAAGACTCTCTGGGGCGAGTGCAACCGCGCTGCTGGAGAGACCACCTAATTCGGTGTCACCCCCGAGCCACGCAGCGCATTGATGCGGCTGGTGCATGTCCCACTGTCGTTTTCTCGGCGATTCTGTTCAAAAACTCTTTGGAGGTGATTGGTAGCAGAGTTTTGGGGGTATTCAAACCATCAATTCATTGACGATCGTTGAATGTAGGCGATTCTGAGGGGCCGACCTTTCAGCAAGGCACCGTATCCAAGCCCTCGTAGGAGTTTTCAACAGAATCCGGCCTTAGCTGACCTTGGGCCTTCGGCCAGAACCGGTCAGCAATGTGCCGCTTACCTGCCTTTTAGTCGCTAATGATGGTTACCCGAGCCACCGCGAATTGCGCTGCGATTGCCCGCTGTCGATTCGTCGAAAGCATCGCGGCGTCTGCCGAACTACAGTTAAATACGTGATTGCCCCACGAGAGTTTCCGCGATGACCGTTAGTATCCTTTGGCGCAGCGAAGGGCGCCTCCACCTAGCCTCTGATTCGAGAATGTCGTTTGGAATGGCCGGCTCCACCGACATTGGCGTCAAGGTCATGCGGCTACCAATTCGAATCAGGGGCTGCGACCTGGGCGAGAACGGTAACCTGAACACACTCTTCGCGCAGACATATGGATTTGCATACGCCGGCAGCCTGTCAAATGCCGCCACATTCAAACAATTCATTGAGGACATCCTCTTTGATGTTCAGTATGTGGACGCGGAAACGCCGCTCTCGTTTGAGATCATCTGTGGCTTCTTGTGTCACTTCAGCGAGCGCGTTTCGACCGAGGTGGTATCGCGCCTGGCGGAGCATGGCCAGTACACATTTCTACTCGCCGGGTACTGCCCCCTAGCTCAGTGCCTCCGCGGCGCACGCTTTACCCTTGCACAGGATGCAGGCCGAAGTATCGCGTCGTTTGAGGAGGTCGCCCAGGAAAGCGGCCAGTACGTGGCAGTCGGTAGTGGCAAGGCCGAATTTGAAAGGCACATTGCAGGGCAAGAGGTGACGCAGCGGTCAGTGCTACTGGCGCTCAACAAAGTTATAGACGAGGCAGTTGTCGACTCGGTTGGCGGAGACATTCAGTACGGTTCCTTCGGGAAGCATCGCGACTTCTCGGTCTCCGGAATTACGCGCATTAGCCTCGAAGAGGCTGTTGATGGCGACAGGCACTATGGGCCCAGCAAGCAGCGAGTCTTCAAGTACCGCGGATTCGAAATCTATGCAGGCTGGACCGTTCCTGATGATAAATTCTGGCCCTCGCCGGGCTTCATCGAACTTGAAGTTCCGTCAAACGACGAGTCGGAGCAGCGCTTCCTCGCCATTTGTCGAGCACTAATCGCTGGCGCCGAATAAGGACTGCCCCCTACTAAGCATCACGGGAGACTATGAAGAGGAACATCGAGGACGACTTCCGCGGGCTCTGGACTCGTGTGCAAGCGGTTGGCAGCAATTCTGTCTCACCGGCAAGCATCAGAGCGTGGGCAACCGCGCGTGGATTAACCGTTACCCACGTTCAAGAGCGCAAGGTCGGGCTGTTTCGGCCAATACCGGCGGTAGTCTTGGACGTGGAGGGGCGTAAGGCTTGCTTTCCGACGATCTGTATGGGCAGCCTCGAATGGAAGACTACTCGGGCCACGGCAGACCACGTCGCAGCCCTCTGGAAGAAGGTCGAATGGTTCTGCCCACTCTGGGTAAGCAATGAAAAAGTCGGGCAGCTCTTGAAAGCCATCGAGCATCGCCCAAATGCTGATGCCATCCAGCACTTCGATTACCACCTGTCGACGGTATACACCTTGCCGTTCCAGGCGGTCTGTATCGCACAGTTGTTACCCAGAACGCGTAGCCTGGCCGCGTTCGCTTCGCTGGCCCGAGAGGCGTATCTGGCCTTCTACAGTGGGCACCGTGCCTCTAGCGTCGCTGCGCTGATGCCCCTCATTGAAGGAGGCATCGCGCGGATTGCCAGTGCCACGCCGGATTTGAAGTATTTGGATGCCATCGATAAGGTCATTGATCGGGCCTGCAATCTGGCTGCTGATTTGTACTTCGAACAGATGTGGGCGCCCGAGGAGTATCGATCCGTAGAGTTTCTTTTTGGACAGGATGAGCGGGTGTTCGTCTTCGAGACATTTCGTCGGTGGCTCAAGGACTGCTTCTTCCAAAAGGTTGACAGCTACAGCGGTATCACCTCACTCAACCGCCACTTGTTTGCACACGGCAAGTCCAATGAATGGCAACAGCCGTCGAACTTCTCACGGCTAGTTATTGCCATCACGACCCTCGGGGTTATAGAGGCGTGGCACGACGAAAGTAATGTCGTTCCAGTCCTGTTCCCGAAGATGAACGAAGATGCAACCCTACTGTGGCAGCAAGCACTGCTACGCGGGCAATTGCAGATGTCATTGAACATGCATGAACAAGAGATCTTCCAAGCCCACGGCTGCCTGGTACCCGAGTTGCCCACGGACATCGGTGAGCCTTGTAGCATTTGCGGTGCTTTACCCTGATGCCGGACGAATTATCTCCAATTATCCTGGATTGGATAATTCGCGTTCAGATCACAGCTAAACGCCTGCTCTGCAAACCAATGCTGCAATAAATCAATAACATATCCCGTATGGGTTGGATAGCCGACCTAGCTTGCTCAGAACGTCACCGGCGGCTCCGGCCGAGCAAGAGACGTTTCGGAAGACTTGTCAGTATGTCCGCTTCTCACCGCAACCGACCTCCGAATAAGCATGAGCTGAACGCCGCAACGACTGAGAGCCGCATCTTCACCACCGCTGGACTGACTGCCCGCAATGCGGCGGATGGGGCGCTCATTTCAAGAGTTATACGGTTGTATACGGCGATGGCCGTATACAACCGTATAACTTGTTATAAATCATCGCTATCGTACTTCGCTTGATCGCGAGCCCGCGATACCGAACGGAATGGAACCAAGCGAAAAACAGCCTTTCAGACGCCAACGACGCGGCTGAGGCTGCTCTGCGCCGTTTGGAAGTCCGCCGCAACGGACACAAGCCGAATCTCCGGGTACTGTACCCTGTCTTTTCGATGCAAGTCCCACCGTCCATCGCATGGCGTGTGGCCCTTCGGCTCGTAGCAGGGCCGTGCGCTTGGACCAAATCATCCGGACTAACCGTGACCATTACCGTCTGGCGTTGACGACCACGGAAGAGCTTGCGCAGCTGTCGTACCCCATAAGCCCCGGCTGTGCATCTAGTTATCTGATGCATCGATCCACCCTAGCGATCCACTTCAGTGGAAACGGTACTTGCCGACCCAGGCACCGAGATAATCCGTCAGCTGGCGCTTGATCGCACGTTTCTTGTTCCATTACGGCACGTTATTCGCGCGGCCATCCCATGATTTATGAAAATAATTAAAAGAAATTTCATCAAATCCAAAAACAAGAGAACCTAGCACCTGAAAACAACTTTCTTAACTTATTGATTTTATTAGTCTGCAATATCTTTGAAATCATAAAACCTACATGTGCGGGGGAACGGCAGGGGCTGCGCAGCTGTGCCCCGCCTGCCTGGCTGACCTGCCCTGGCACACGCAGCCGCAGTGCCCGCAGTGCGCCACGCCCACCCCGCTCGGCCAGACGTGCGGCACCTGCCTCAAGCGTCCACCCGCGTTCGATCGCACGATTGCTGCACTGGGCTATGCCTTTCCGCTCGACCGGCTGATCCCGCGCCTGAAATATCAGGGCCGACTCGCCATCGCGCCGGCGCTGGGCGAGTGTCTGGCCCGTGCCGTGGCAAGCGCCCCCGTCCCGGACCGTCTGATTGCCATGCCCTTGCATCCCGAACGCATCCGCGCGCGCGGCTTCAATCACGCCACCGAAATCGGCCGCGAAGTGGCGAAACGGCTGGGCCTCCCGCTCGACACCGCCAGTTGTCGGCGCATCCGCGACACGCCACCGCAAATGGGATTGAAGCACGACGCGCGGCGCCGCAATGTGCGCGGCGCTTTCGCCTGCTTGGGCGACGTTCACGGCAAGCGCATCGCGCTGATCGACGACGTGATGACCACCGGAACCAGCCTCGACGAACTGGCGGCGACCCTTAAACGGGCGGGCGCCCGCGAGGTGACGTGCTGGGTGGCGGCGCGCACGCTGCCACCGGGCGATGGAATCAGCTCCGGGCCCGGTCAGCCGTAGATTTCCTCCACCGCGAAAATGCGCCGGTGCTCGCGCATGGCGTAGCGGTCGGTCATGCCCGCGATGTAGTCGGCCACTGCGCGCGCGCCCTCGAGCGATTCGCGCGTCTGGTGCTCAGGCGGCAGCAGACGGGCATCGCCGGTGAAGGCCGTGTAGAGATCGCTGATGATGCGCCCCGCCTTGGCGCTCATGCGCGCCACCTTGTAATGGCGATACAGGTGGCGCAGCAGGAAGCGCTTGAGTTCCCGGTGCTCGTCGAGCAGCGCGGGGCTGAATGCAGCCAGCGGCGGCGCCACGCGCACGTCGGCCAGGGTCCGCACGCCGCTGTTCTCGACGTTCATGCGAGTGGTGTTCACCAGATCGAGAATCAGCGTGTTGATGATGCGGCGCACGGTTTCTGTCACTACGCGGCGCCCCGAGAGGGCCGGATATTTGGCACGCACTTCGGCAAGGTGGCGGGCAAAGATTTTCACCTCGCTCAACTGCTCCAGCGTGATCAGCCCGGAGCGCAGGCCGTCGTCGACGTCGTGGTTGTTGTAGGCGATCTCGTCAGCCAGATTGGCGACCTGCGCCTCGAGCGAAGGCTGCTGCTTGCTTAGAAAGCGCTCGCCGACCTCGCCGAGCTTCTCGGCATTGGCGATCGAGCAGTGCTTGAGAATGCCCTCACGCGCCTCGAAGGTGAGGTTCAGGCCGTCGAACTCGGCATAGCGCTCTTCCAGCAGATCGACCACGCGCAGCGATTGCAGGTTGTGTTCGAACCCGCCGTGTTCGCGCATGCAGGCATTCAGCGCATCCTGGCCGGCATGGCCAAAGGGCGTGTGGCCGAGGTCATGCGCCAGTGCGACCGCCTCCACCAGGTCTTCGTTCAAATTCAGCAGGCGCGCGATGGTGCGGCCGATCTGCGCGACCTCGATGCTGTGGGTGAGGCGAGTGCGGAACAGGTCGCCTTCATGGTTCACGAACACCTGGGTCTTGTATTCCAGCCGCCGGAACGCGGTGGAATGGATGATGCGGTCGCGATCGCGCTGGAACTCGGAGCGCGGCGCAGCGAGCGGTTCGTCGTGCCGGCGTCCACGGGATTGGCTGGAATGCGCAGCGTAGGTTGCGAACGACGGCTCCATCAAACCTCCTTCAATGAGGTGCGGTCAACACGCCGTTCAGCACATCGGCCGGCACGTCGGCGGTGATCACCGCCTCGCCCAGTTTCTTCAGCAATACGAAGCGCATCTTGCCGCCCTCCACCTTCTTGTCGTGGCCCATGTATTCGAGATACCTGTCCACCCCAAGATCGGGGGCGACGTCCGGCAACCCGGCGGCGCGGATCAGCGCACGCGTCCGGGCAACGTCCGCCTCGGACAGCCATCCCAGCCGCCGCGAGGTTTCCGCCGCCATTACCATGCCGGCCGCCACCGCCTCGCCATGCAGCCAGTTGCCGTAGCCCATGCCGGTCTCGATCGCATGGCCGAAAGTATGACCCAGATTGAGGATCGCGCGGACGCCGCCTTCACGCTCGTCCTGAGAAACGACCTGCGCCTTGATCTCGCACGAGCGATAGATCGCATGGGTAATGGCCTCGGCATCGAGCGCACGCAGCCTGTCCATGTTGGCTTCCAGCCAGGCAAGGAAGCCGGCATCCCAGATCAGGCCGTACTTGATCACCTCGGCCAGCCCCGCCGACAGCTCGCGGGCAGGCAGCGTCTTCAGCGTGTCGGTGTCGGCCAGCACCACTTTCGGCTGGTAGAACGCACCGATCATGTTCTTCCCGAGTGGATGGTTGATCCCGGTCTTGCCGCCCACCGACGAATCGACCTGTGACAGCAGCGTGGTAGGAATCTGGATGAAGGGTACGCCGCGCTGGTAACTCGCAGCCGCGAATCCGGTCATGTCGCCGATCACCCCGCCGCCCAATGCGATCAGCGTGGTCTTGCGCTCGGCGCGTTGACCAAGCAGCGCATCGAAAATCAGGTTCAACGTTTCCCAGTTCTTGTAGGCCTCGCCGTCCGGCAGCACGATCGGCATGACCGTCACGCCCCCCGCCTGCAGCATGGCAACGAAGCGGTCCAGATACAACGGTGCAACCGTGGTATTGGTTACGACTGCCACACGCTTCTGCAGCAGATGCGGCAGGAGCAGATCAGGCTGGCCGAGCAAACCTGTCCCGATGTGGATGGGATAGGACCGTTCGTCGAGGTGGACATGGAGGCTTAGCATGAAGCAGAAAAATGAAATGGGTTATTTGATTGTAACCAATGCCGGCATGTTCCCTGAACTGGCACGTATGGCACACTGCTTGCTGAGCATACCGCCGATCAACAATGACTATTCATGAATGCACGCTCATCCATCAGCCGTCCTTCGTCCCGAAGCCTTCACGGCTTCAGCGAATGCATCCGCCCACGCAACGGCAATATTCATTGCCGTCGTGTTATCAGGCTTGATGAAATCTCAAGTTCGGACAACCACGGCCCGTCCTGATTGCCATGCCTGATCGTATTCTGCTGGTTTCGCCGGCCTCTCCATTCAACCCCCAGTCGGGCGCGCAACAGCGCACTGCCTTGCTGCATGAGGCCTTGCAGACGCTGGGAGAAGTGGATGTGTTATTGATCGAGCCCACCGCGGATTCCAGCCGGCTGGAATCGCCCGGGCCCGGGATTCTTGCTCATGGGCGCTGGCACCAGCACCCGCTTGGCATCGGAAAATTCAAACCCGACTACGTGCTGAGCCAGGCGCTCAGGGCCAGCGGGGTTGATCTCGGACGCTATCGATTGGTCGTCAGCCGCTACCTCAACCCGCTTGCCAAGCTGGTTCTTCCGCCTGGTGTACGCAGCGTGGTCGACCTGGACGACTGGGACTACCATTACAGCCCCGGTGCCCTGGCGCTGGCCGCGCAGTTCAAACGCAGTATGCGGCCTGGCTGGCAAAACGGCAGCTCAAGCGCTTTAACGCCTATTTCTTCGTCAGCCGGCGCGACCAGGCGCAGCATGGCGGACTCAACTCGGCGCTTCTGCCCAATATCCCATACAGCCCGCCTGCCCGGCCGTTTCCTCAGGCGAACACGGCCACCCTGCTGTTCGTCGGCTCGCTCTGGTATGCACCCAATCGCGAAGGCATCGAGCGCTTTCTGACTCGATGCTGGCCGATCATCAAGTCAGCCCGTCCGCACGCCCGGCTGCTGCTGGCCGGTGCCGCGCCTCCCGCCATGCGGCACGCTTGGGAACGGCATCCGGACGTTTCGGCTCCCGGTTTTGTTGACGACCTGGACACCGCATACCGCCAGGCTGCGTTCACCATCGCCCCGATCCATTCGGGCGGCGGTACCAACATCAAGATCCTGGAATCGCTCGCTTATGGCCGGGCATGCATCACAACACCGCACAGCGCCGAGGCCTTCCGGACGGATCTGGAGAACGCGGGCCTGGGGATTGCCCGGAACGACATGCAATTTTCCGAGCGATGCATTGCATGGCTGGACGATATCGACGACCGGCGACGCTGCGCAGACGAGGGGCGGTCCAGGCTTGAAATGTGCTATACACGCCCGGTTTTTATCGAACGGGCCACACAATTTTGCACATCACTTTTGTGACGAATCCGGACAATTGACACGCAGACAATATCTGATCGATCAGGCCATCATTGCCCGCAATATACTGCAGGTTGCGCTACCCCTGCGCCGCTTGCGCGCGTCTGGAACCATACCGGTCGCGCCGGAAACGGCCACACGCATTGCCATTATCGCCGGCGACGTCACTAACCCATCAGGCTCCCTGGGTGACATGGCCATGTTCAGCGCCCTGATGCAATCGCTTCGCGCGCAGAACCCGGCCGCCACGTTCACCATCATCGGCGAGCGAAGCCACACCATCGTCGTGCCCGGAATCGGGGAAACACCGGTCGTGCCGGCATGGGCCGGGACAGCAGGAACGCGCGCCTTCGACACCTTGATGCGTCAGCATCATGCGTTGTTCGTCATGGGTGCCGATATCCTGGACGGCCAATACGGCGCCGCTCTGGTACAACGCATCGTTGCCTACTGCAATCACAGTGTGTTGCTCGGCATTCCGGCCACGATGCTCGGTTTCAGCTTCAACCGCAATCCGAGGGCCCCCGCGGTCCACGCCCTGTCGAGACTGCACCCCAAGGTAACCGTCAACATCCGCGACCAGCCCTCGCTCGACCGTTTCATCCGGATCGTCGGCATACCAGCCAGGCTTTGTGCCGACAGCGCCTTTCTGATGCCGCCCGCCACCGAGCCCGAGCCTGAAACCGAGGCCTGGGTCGCCGCCATGCGCCGTGAAGGTCGCATACCCGTGGGCGTCAACCTGAATGCCCATGCACTGGCACCCGCCATTGCCCAGGCAGGCATGGACAGGCTGATCGGGCACATCGCCGAACAGCTCAGACGTGCCGGCGAGCAGAACAAGCTCGCCTTCCTGCTTCTGCCACATGATCTCAAGCTGCAATCGGGCGACGTAAGCATGCTGCAGGCACTCGACAGCGCACTGCAGCAGAAGGGCTTCGCATACGTGCGTTATGCATCGATCGATCGCCCCGACACAATCAAGCGCCTTACAGGCCTGCTCGACCTCGCCATCACCGGACGCATGCACCTGGTCATCGCCTCACTGGGCAGCGGCACGCCTACGCTGGCGATCACATACCAGGACAAGTTCGAAGGTCTCTACCAGCACTTCAATCTGCCGCTTGAACACACCATTACACCCATGCAATGCCTAAGCGACGAACTCTCCAGGAAAATCAACCATGCATGCATGCACAGGCATGACAATCGCGCACGTATACTCGAGCACCTGCCAAGCGTGAGGGAACTCGCCTCTCGGAACTTTGAGACTTCAGCGTGCAATCTCGTCGATTAGAAGCGGATATGCCAGAACCTTAATTGCTGCAAACAAGCCGACCATCATGTCGAAACAGGAGAGGTGATGTTTATCAAGGACATCCAGGCAAAACACGAAGATGGACAGTATCGCGTACAGGCCGAGGCAATACATGAGACACGCCCCCTGCGGGAAACGATTTTCTTCTCCGTACCCTCGGAACAGGCCCACTGGATCCGCCCCGAACCCAATGCCTTCATGGTAGGAACCGCCGTAGCCGCCATGTGGAACGGTGAAAGCCGGCTTGAAATCGAAGGGGCCGTGGATCCACAACTGCGCACCAGACTCGCCATAGCCATGCGGCTTCTGGCGCGCTGGCATAACAGCCCTCTCCGCCCGACCGACATCTTGGCGCCTGCTGCTGCGCACGTTCTTCCCGACATTCCTCGATCGACCACCGGGATGTTTCTGTCCGGCGGAGTGGATTCATTGTCTGCCCTGTACTGGAACGCAAGCCAATACCCGAAGGGCGATCCCAGGCGGGTGAGCGTCGCCTTCTTCGTCCACGGCCTGGATGTGGGCGACCCCAACAAGCCCAATCGGCTCGATGTATGGAATCTTGGCATTCAGACACTCTCCGCCCTATGCCAGGAACTTGGGGTGGAACTGGTGACCGTAAAGGTCAATTTGAGGAACCTGGCCAAGAGCTGGCGGCTTTACGGCGGCTGGCAACACGCCTCCCTGCTGGCTTCCATTGCCCACGCCGCGAGCTCGCGCATTTACCGCTGCATCATCGCCCCGGATTATTCGGTGGAGTACATCCCGCATCCCCATGGGTCGCATCCCTGGCTGAACAGCTATTTCGGCGCCGACTTTCTTGAGATCATCACCGGCGACATGGAACAGTTCAGTCGCCTGGGAAAAGTCCGCTTCCTGTCGACCCAGCCTGGCGTGCTGGATGCGCTCAGGGTGTGCTGGGACGCCGGCGCCATCCCGCAGGGCTACCTGAACTGCGGACGCTGCCTGAAATGCGTCCGGACCATGCTCGCGTTCATGGCCTGCGGACAACTCTCCACGACCAAGGCATTCCCGTATAACGACGTGACCTCCGAAATGATGAAGGCAACCCCTATCAGGACGCCTGCCGAACTGGAACTTTATCTCGAACTGCTATCACCATCTCGATGCGATGGGGCACAAGGACCTGACGGCGATCATCAGGAGAAAAATGTGGCTGTTTCAAGCCGAGCATGCGCTCCGCCTTCACTCCTTGCGGCCTGTGGCCAGCAAAATCCTCGGAAGGCGGTGACTCCGCATGACGCACCAATTAATTTACAGCTTCAAGCACAACGATGTCGTGCGAGCCGCGGAGAACGGCCATCAGCTCAAGGGCACGAACATATTGTCTATTCGTGCCGCCTGGCCCCCTGGCCACGTAAGGTTCTACTGACGTTGCCAGGATGGAATTCCAGCATTTCATTTTCTTCTTCGTCGGTATAGCGTGACAGCCACCCCCTTCTTTACCAAGAAGTTGGGACCATGCGAAATCAAACCACAGGAACCCGTGGCGCACTACCGGCGTCCACCCATCAAATGGAAAGCGCCGTGAGTCAATCATGTCCGGGCTGTCACTCTGCTGATGTGAGCATCGTCGGAGCCATACCGGATGCATTCGAGTTCGCAGGCAGGACGCTCGACTCGCCCCTCGCCGGAGGAAGCCTCTTCCGCTGCAACGTGTGTGGCCTGCACTGGCGCCACCCGCAACCGAGCAAACACGAGCTGGACGCCCTGTATCGACAGGGTGCGCCTGCATCCTGGCAGTACCACCCCGCCAAACGCCGGGACTGGCAGATTGCCTCGGCCATCATTCACAAGAGCAGCGATATCGTTTCAGTGCTTGATGTGGGCTGCTTCGATGGCCGTTTTCTCGATCAGCTTGGCAGCGGCTACCACCGTGCGGGAATAGAGGTGCACCCGCTTGCCGCGGAGCATGCCGCCGCGAAGGGGATCGAAATCGTCGGGCACGATTTCTCCGACCTGGACACGCTGCACCCGGCTTTCGATGTCGTGGTGGCACTGGATGTCATCGAGCATGTCGGCAATCCTCAAGCTTTTCTTGCGTCCCTTGTCCAGGTCGCCAGGCCAGGCGGAATGATCGTCGTATCCACCGGAAATACCGCAGCCATGTCATGGCGTCTCATGGGCGGCATGTACTGGTATTGCAGCATCGCTGAACATATTTCATTCATCAATCCGCACTGGTGCAAGCGCACCGCCGATAGACTGGGACTGACCATCGAGAGTCTGGTCACATTCAGCCATGAGCCCGCGAAGATGTCCGAATCATTCATTCAGGCGACGAGCAATCTTCTCTACCGCTTCCGCCCAAATCTGGCTTACGATCTGCGCAGGCTCTATGCCGCAAGCAAAGGAAAGACCGTCCGTCCCTCCGACCGAACGCCACCTCACTGGCGTTCGGCGAAGGACCATATGCTGATAGCCTTTCGCGCCCCCGCCCGGGGCGCTCGCGGGAGCGGCCTTCAGGCCCCGGACCGTTCGTTCCCCCCCCAAACCGGCGCATAACCATGTCAGTGTCGTTCTGCCACCTTATCAACCCCTTTCCGTGCCCGGAAGACTCCGAACACGGCATCGCAAGCAGAATCACCTACGCAAGCCTGCGCATCGCTGCGGACGAGGCGGCCAGGCGTGGCATACAGGTCGAGGTCGGTGCCGTCGTGCTGCCTGGTGACGAAATCGCGATCGAACCACCCGCCAAGCTCGCCGGCCGTCTCCGCAGGACTGTTCAGGATATTCATCCAATGACCCCGAGGCGGCCCTTCCCCCTGATTGCCGACATCCTGAGCGCAGGTGCCGAATCATCGGATTGCGACTATCTGATCTTCACCAACATGGATATCGCGGTTCAGCCCGACTTTTATGTGCAGCTTCAGGAAGTGATTGAAGAACGCTTCGAGCCTGGCGCGCCGTTCACCGTTTACCGGAGAAATATTTCCGGCCACTACAATCGCATCGACCAACTCCCCGAAATGTATCGACAAACGGGCCAGATTGCCTATGGATATGATTGCTTCGTGTTCCCTAGGTCATATGTCCCGCAGCTCGACCTCGGACATTGCTGCATCGGTGCAGCGCACTTCGACTACCTGCTATTCATCGCACTGGATGCCGCGAGCGGCTTCCGAACCCAGCGTATCAACGACCTGCCGCTCACCTTCCATATTGGCAACGACATCGCGTGGAGCAGCCAGATCGACTACATCGAGCACAATCTGACGGAATCTCTCGCAGCAATTCAACGTATGCGTGGAAGACTCGACATCCCCGCGAACAGCAACTTCGCCAGGATGGAACGCGCGCACTTCCTTCCCAATGCGCGCATCGATAGTCGTTTGCTCAGAAAGCTCAAGCGAGTGCCTGGCATTGGCCGGCTGGCCCTCACGATCAAGAGATGGCTGGGCAGGAGCCATTGATAAACGGCTGCCGATTGACTGGTATGCGTTTTGCTTTAGCCGGGACGAACCTGCCACGCAATGTGCTGCCGCTATACTCGGCACCGAATCGCGCCATCCTGGAAATGACCGGACACAGAGATTGTTGAAATCCCCCTCCATAAAATCCCACATTCATCCGGCAAAACCGATTTTTATGCCTTGTGCTGACGCCCAGACAACCTTTTCTCGCATCCATCGTGTTACCGCGCCCCGGATACATGCCGGCTTGCTGACATTCGCCCGCCCATTGCAACCATGAGCCTCGGCAATTCCATCCGTCATGGCGCCAAATGGGTGTTCATCGGCAACACCGGCAGCCAGGTCATCAGCTTTGCGCTGGGACTCATCCTTGCGCGTCTTCTGGTGCCCGCCGAGTTCGGCATGGTGGCGACCATCCAGATCTTTACCAGCCTGGCCGGGTTCGTTGCCGGCGGCGGCATGGGACAGGCCATCGTACGCGCCAAGGAAGCCAGCAAGCGCGACTACGATTTGCTGTTCACGCTGCAGTTCCTCATCGGACTGGTGATCGTCGGCTTCTTCTTCGTCATCGCACCCTGGTTCGGACGCTGGTACGCGAACCCGGTGTACGCCGACCTCTTGCGCGTGGCGGCGCTGTCCTTTCTGGTACGCCCGTTTTTCAATGTACCCAGCAACATGCTGCACCGCGAAATGCGCTTCAAGGCCAAGACGGCGGTGCAGTTGGTCAATCTGGTGGTCTACAACAGCATTGCCCTGAGCCTGGCCTATCTGGGCCACGGACCCTGGAGCCTGATCCTGGCCGGGCTTTTCGGTTCGATTTCAGGCGCACTGCAATTCTCGTGGTACGCGCGCTGGCGCCCGGGCATCTGCTTCGACTTCGCGCGCGCAGGCGAACTGATGCGCTATGGACTCCTGGCTTCCACCAACAACATCGTTTGTTACATACGCAGCCAGCTGCCCACCTTCATCCTGTCGCGCAGCCTGGGGCCGGCAGGGGTGGGACTGTACAACAAGGCGGAGAGCCTGGCGGCACGCCCGCACGGCTTCATCACAGGCTCGGTATATGAAGTCCTGTTCCGTGCGCTGGCCAAGGAACAGGATAACCTCGACAAATCCCGCTATCTGTTCTTTCGCAGCCTCACGCTGGTCGCCGTCTATGCGCTGCCGTTCTATATCGGTTTTCTGTGGCTGGCCAAGCCCCTGGTGGTCACGCTGTTCGGCCACCGCTGGGCCGACTCCGCGGCGCCCCTGGTCATACTCAGCCTGGCCGCCCCCCTGCTGATGATCGAGAATCTGTCCGGCGCCGTGCTGGCCGCACGCAGCTGGCTGGGCAGGGAGTTGATCGCGCAGACCATCATGATCGGGGTCGCTGCGATCGCCATCCTGGCCGGTCTGCCGTATGGCTTGACCGGCGTGGCGACCGGCATGGTCTTTGCGCTGCTCTATATCACCGTCCACATGTTCTGGCTCGCAAAACTGTCGCTTGATGCCCGCTGGGGCGATCTCGCACGCGCCATGGTGCCGGCTGCACTCCTCAATGCCATTCTGCTTGCCACGCTATGGCTGGCCGATCGCTTCATCCCGTCATCCATCCAGTCGGTCGATGCGCTGCATGTATTGTTCATGACGGCAGTGGGGGGGCCGGTTTACGCCCTCTGCTTCCTGTACCTTCCCATTCCGGCGCTTGCCTCGGAAACCGCCCGCTGGAAAGTCCGGCTCAGGCTCGCAAAAGCCCCCGCATGACCTGGGTCGATCCCTTATCCCGCGCACTCCACCGACAGGCCGGCCAGCATGGGCCCGTCATCCTCATGTATCACGCCGTCACGCCTGGCAAGGATGCCCCCGCCTGGCCCTGGGCCGTGTCCATGCGGCAGTTCCGCGACCAGCTCGACTTTCTGGCCACCGAAGGCTACGCCACGCCGACCCTGGGCGAACTGATCGCCGCACCCGCGCAGACATGGCAGGGACGCACGGCGGTAATCACCTTTGACGACGGCTACGCAGACAACCTCGCCGCCTGCGAGGAACTGCAGAAGCGCGGCATGCGCGCCACCTGGTTCATCGTATCCGGCTCGGTCGGCCAGCCGCCGCGCTGGCCCGATGACGGACGTCCCGCTGGCCGGCTTCTGAATGCGGGCGAACTGCGCGAGATACAGGCAAGCGGCATGGAAATCGGCTCCCACACGGCCAGTCACATGCGGCTGACAGGACTCGACAAGCCGGATCTGATGCGGGAACTGACCCATTCCAAGGCCTCGCTGGAAGATCTGCTCGGCACTCCCGTCGACAGTTTTGCCTACCCTTATGGCGACTGGGACACGCGCTGCGCCGAGGCGACTCAACAGGCCGGCTATACCGCAGCCTGCACCACCGAAACCGGATGGGCCCTGCGGGACAACTCGCCCTATCGGTTGCGGCGGCTGACCGTATTCAATACCGATACACCGGGCAGCTTTGCGCGCAAGCTCAGTCTCGGCAATCACGATGTGCGCTGGCGTGACCTTGCCCGCTATGCGATGCGACGACTGCGGCGTGTCTGAACAGCATGATGGCGCCTACCGTCTCCATCGTCATGCCCTGTTACAACGCGGTGGCACATCTGCCGGCCAGCGTCGGCAGCGTGCTGGCCCAGACGTTTTCCGATTGGGAACTGATCGCGGTGGACGACGGCTCGGGCGATGCCACGCTGGCCTGGCTGCAGGCCCGGACGGATGAACGGATACGTCCGCTCGCCCAGTCCAACCGCGGCGTCAGCGCGGCGCGCAATGCCGGACTGGCAGTCGCACGCGGCCATTATGTGGCGTTCCTGGACGCGGACGACACCTGGGATGAAGGCTTCCTGGAAAAAATGCTGGCTGCACTGCAGGCCCGGCCCGATGCGGTACTGGCGTATTGCGGCTGGCAGAACCTCGGGCTGCCGGGTGGGCGCGGCGCACCCTTCGTGCCGCCGGAATACGAAACTCCGGACAAGGCGGAAACCCTGTTTGCCGGCTGCCGCTGGCCGGTCCACGCCGCGCTGGTCAGGCGCGAGGCCGTGCTGGCAGCCAACGGGTTCGATACCGCGCTGAAGAACGCCGAGGACTATGCGCTGTGGCTGCGGGTGGCGACGACCGCGCCCATCGTCCGCGTGCCGGAGGTGCTGGCCTTCTATCATTTCCACGGCGCCGGCCAGGCCTCGAGCGACCGCGCCCGCGCCGCCCTGCAGCACTGGCAGGCACAGCATGACTTTCTGGCCACCCACCCCGCTTTACGCACCGCGCTCGGCCGCACACGCATCCGCGCGCTGACCACGGGTGAACTGCTGCAACGCGGCTATGACTGCTACTGGCAGCGCGACCTGCCGGCCGCGCGGAAAATCTTTCGCACGGTCATGCAGCAAGGCTATGGCACACTCACCGACTGGAAATACATGCTGCCCGCCTGGCTGCCCGAATCCTGGCATCGGTGGCTGATCGGGCTGCGAGACCGGAATACCTGAATACAACCATATGGACAACTTCGACCCCACGCTGATCTCCGTCGTCATGCCCTGCTACAACGCCGCGCCCTACGTCGAGGAAGCGGTCGAATGCGTGCTGCAGCAAAGCTACCGGAATGTCGAACTCATCGTCGTGGACGACGGTTCGAGCGATGCCTCCATGCAGATCGTCGAGCGCCTGGCGTCGGGCCACCCCGACCGCATCACCGTGCTGCACCAGACCAACAGTGGTCCCTATGCGGCGCGCAATCACGGCCTGTCCCATGCGCGCGGCAATTTCGTCGCGTTTCTGGATGCGGACGATTACTGGCACCCCGACGCACTCAACCAGATGCACGCCGCGATGACGGAAACCCTCGCCGATGTGGCCTACTGCGGCTGGCAAAACGTTGGGGAGGCGGCCGCCAGCACCCATCCCTACATTCCGCCCGATTACGTCCAGTCGGACGCCGCTGCGCTGTTCCTGCAATCCTGCCCGTGGCCGATCAATGGCGCGCTGATCCGGCGTCAGCTTGTCGACACCCTGCGCGGATTTTCGGAACGCCTGCCCACCGCCATGGACTACGACATGTGGCTGCGCATGCTCGCCCTCCAGCCCACGGTGGTGCGCGTTCCCGAGGTGCTGGCGTTCTATCGCCGCTATCCGCGTGGCGATGCGCACATTCCGCGCTGGCGGCAGGTGTTCGACGCCATTGCCGTGCGCGAAGACTTCGTCCGCCGGCATCCCGAACAGGTGGCGCATCTCAGCCGGAGCCAACGTGACGCCCGGGTATACGGATCACTGCTGCCCGAAGCCTACCGTTGCCACTGGCGGCGCGATACCGATTCCGCGCGCCGGCTCTTCCGTCGCGCGTCCCGCAAGACAGACTGGAAGGCGCGCGACGCCAAATACATTCTGGCCAGTTTCCTGCCTGCATCGGTATTCGACTCGCTGATCCGGGTGATCGATGCCCGGCGCAGCACACGCAATTCCATCTGAACACTCGCCATGCCCGTGCTTACCTTCGCCTTTTGCACCTATAACCGTGCGGACCGTCTGGAAAGACTCGTCGCGGCGATGCGTGCGCAGAACTGCCCGATACCCTTCGAGATCCTGGCGATCAACAACAACAGCAGCGACGCAACAATCGACATTCTCGCCCGGCTGCAACAATTGCCGGGCCCGACGCTGCGCTGGGTGACCGAACCCGTGCAGGGGATCGTGGCCGCACGCAACCGCGCCATTGCCGAGGCGCTCGACAGCGACATCCTGGTCTTCATCGACGATGACGAAATCCCCCTGCCCGGCCTGCTCGAGGCCGCGTCCGATGCCATCCTGAACGAAGGTGCGGAGTGTGCGGGCGGCCGCGTGGAGATGGATTTCACGACCACCCAGCGACCACGCTGGCTGGAGGACGACCTGCTCGGCTTTCTCGCTGCGGTTGATCACGGGCCGCAGCGCTTCTGGATCGAGGATGCCGGCACGCCTGTCTGGACCGCCAATGTCGCCTATGACATGCGCCTGTTCCGCGACGACCCCGCCCTGCGCTTCGATATACGCTACAACCGCGAAGGCAAGGATATCGGTGGCGGCGAGGACGCCATGATGCTGCGCGCCCTGCTCGAGCGTAAATCCCGCATCCGCTACCGCCCTGAAATGGCCGTGCTGCATGCCGTCGAATCCTGGCGGCTGAGGCGCAGCTATTTTCTGAGGCTGCATTACCGGGCCGGCTTGCGCCATGGCCGGTTTTCCCTGCCGCGCTATCCCGGCACCCTGTTCGGCGTTCCTCTGTTCATGGTCACCCAGTTTCTGAATCACTGCGGCCGGACAGTGAAGCTGGCCATCGGCAGAAAGCCCGGGCTGATCCGCCAGGCGATGAACGCGGCGCACGCCCTGGGCAGCCTGCAAGGCTACCGCAACCGGTCCGGCACCTGACCATGATCGACGTCGCCATCCGTTTCGATGATCCGTCCGCGGTCAGCGACCATGGGCTCGAGCGCGGGGTATTGCATGCCATGGCCATGCACGATGTCTGCGCCACCTTCGCGGTCATCCCGCATGCCGGACAGCGATGCCTGTCCGCCGGCAGCGTGCCCCATCTGGTCGAGGCCGTGCAATCCGGCAGGATGGAAGTCGCCCAGCACGGGTTCAGCCACGTCCCCTGCCGGCCCGAGGCCAGCCTCCCTTCCGAGTTCTCCGGTCTTGATCCGGCGGAACAGACGAAGAAAATCGTGGCCGGCCGGACAGCGCTTGAACAGGCATTTGCCTGTTCGATCCAGGGATTCGTTCCACCGTTCAATACCTTCGACCGCATCACTGCCGCCGTGCTTTCCGAGCAGGGCTTCCTCTATCTCTCCGCGGGCAGCGAACATGGCTTGGTCGAATCAGGCCGTCTCGCCCAGCTTCCACGCACATGCCAGCTCACCGAACTCCGTCAGGCGCTCGCCGACGCGCGACGCCGTCCGCACGGTGAACTGGCTGTCGTGGCCGTCATGCACCATTACGACTTCCAGGAATCCGGGCGCCCGGATGCGCCGCTTACGCTCGAGCAACTCTCGGATCTGTTTCGATGGCTCCGCCAGCAGCACGATGTACGATTGCACACATTGGGCCGGCTCGCCGCCCGGCATGACGCGAACACCTGGCGCAAGGCGGTGCAGAGAAACCGCTGGGTGCAGCGGCAGCACTGGCGCATCCGCTCCGCTTTCCCGCGGTACAGCCTCATGCCCCACGCCCTGTTCAAATATGTTCGCTTGACTGGAACCCACGCGTGACATCGTCTTCAATGCCCCCTTCACGCCAGAAAGGCCCGATCTTCATCGTCGGGGCACCGCGCTCCGGCACCACCATGCTGCAGTACCGGCTGCGCAATCATCCGAATATTTCCCTTCCCACCGGGGAATCGCATTTCTTCATTCCGCTGTACCGGAGCCAGGCGCAATTTGGCGACCTCAGCCGGCTGGACACTATCCGCAAGGTCCTGCAGGCCATGTACGACCAAAGCCGGGACTTCCTGGAAACCGACCTGCATGGCATGACATTCGACATCGATGCCCTGGCCCGCGAATTTCATGCGCAGGGCCGGCATACCCTCCCTGCAATCGTTTCAGGCATATTCGAAAAGAATGCGCGGGGCGAAGGAAAATCCCGCTGGGGGGACAAGACGCCTTATTACGTGATGCACCTGCCCATCCTGCTCGAGTGGTTCCCCGATGCGCAGATCGTGCACCTGATCCGTGACGGGCGCGATGTCGCCCTGTCGCTGTTCGGCCGGCAACACGATTTCTCCGTCTACAACACCTATTACGCGGCCGAATACTGGGAAAGCTTTGTGGAGAAGGGACACGCCCTCGGCAAACGGTTCCCCTCCCATCAGTATATGGAACTGCGCTACGTCGACCTGCTCAAGGACCCGGAAGGCAACATGAAAAGGATTTGCGCCTTTCTGGGGGAGGAATACACGTCAGAGCTGTTCGATGTCGCCTCGGTTGACGACCCGGGGAAGACACCGCTGGTCCACGAACCCCTGAAATCGGATAACGCAGGAAAATGGCGCAGCAAGATGTCGGCTCGCCAGATTAGCGCTTTCGAGAGCGTGGCCGGCAAGACGCTGCGTGAGTTCGGATTTGAGCTCATGACCCCCGCCAAGCCGCCGTCGCTTATCGTAAAGGCCGCATATCGCCTGCATAACCGGTTGTTATCCGCTTTCTGGCGCATGGCCAGGCGGAGACGTTCGTGACCGCACTCACCATCCTCATCTGCACCCACAACCGGGCAGACCTGCTGAACAAGACGCTGGCGTCGCTCAACCGTGCGCGCCGCCCGGGCATGCCCGTGCAGGTACTCGTGGCCGCCAATGCCTGCAGCGACGACACCGTGGCGCAGATGCAGGCTTACCAGGTCCGCCAGGCCTCTGGCAACGGGCTGCCGCTGAGGGTGATCGAGGTGCCTGCGCCGGGAAAGTCCCATGCCCTGAATGCCGCCATCCCGCAAATCGAAACCGGACTCATCGCCCTGGTCGATGACGACCACCGGGTGGACGAAGGCTATTTGACGGCCATCGAACAGGCCGCAGCGGCCTGGCCCGATGCGGGCCTTTACTGCGGAAGAATCCTGCCGGACTGGGATGGCAGCGAGCCTGCCTGGGTGCACGACGACGGCCCCTACCGCATTTATCCGCTGCCGGTTCCGCGCTACGACCAGGGCGATACGCCCCGGGCCATCACCGCCGAGGCAGGCCCCATACCGGGCGGCGGCAATCTGGTCGTGCGTCGCCACGTGTTCGAACTGGCCGGCCAGTTCTCCACCGAACTGGGGCCGCACGGCCACGACCTGGGCGGCGGCGAAGACAGCGAATACGTTCTGCGTGCCCTGTCACGCGGCGCGACCTGCCAGTACACCCCCGATATCGTGCAGTACCACTATGTCGACACCGAACGGCTGCAGCTCGGCTACCTCCTGAAAAAAAGCTATCAGCGCACCCGTTCGACCGCCCGTCTGCGCGGCAGCGGATCGGTCCCGCTCTATATGTGGCGCAAGCTCGCCGAGTACGGCGTCCAGAGCGTGTTCAGCCTGTCGTGGGCCAGGCGGAGGTTCTACTGGGTGCGTACTGCGGCCGCGCTGGGCGAGATCCAGGGCCACCGCGAGTCGGGGCACCGCGGAAAGAATCTTGACCTGCCGCCCGATCGCGGCATCGTGCTTGTCGAGTCGCTGGCATTGCTCACCGCCGTCTGCGGCCTGATCGCCTGGTTCGCCAGCGGCGCCGCACGCTGGGACGGCCTGCTTCCCCTCCTCGGCGTGGCGGGCGTCGGCACGGCCGCCCTGCTCGCCAAGTCGCTGCTCGACTTTTCGCATACCGGTCCCCGCCTTCGCGCGGAAGTGCTCAAGCATTACCGGCGCTACACGCTGTTTGCCCTGGCACGCCTGACAGCCTGGGCTTTCGCGCTGATGCTGTTCACCGGGGGAGCGGGCGTGCTGATCTATTTCATGCTTGCCACCGTGGCGCGCTCGGACTGGTCGACGTGGCTTGCCGCCGCCGCCGCGCTGCTCGGCATCCTCGGCGGCTTCGGGTTGCAGTTCATACGCAAGCTGCGGTTCAACCCCGGACTGCTGGCGGCATCGATGCATTACCGCATGAGCCGGCTGTATCGCCTTTGGCATGCGATGACGCCGGCACGCATCGCCCGCATGCAGTCACTGGGTATCGGTTTGGCCGGACTTCTGTTCGTGGCGGCCTCCTGGCAACTGGCGAAGGAAAACCGCGTGGCCGCCCTGATGGCCCTGTGGGCTGCCACGCTTTCATTTGCAGGAACGATCGCCTGGGCGGGCTGGCAACCCGAGGCGCGCGGGCCGCGCAGGCGCGCCGGGCGGGCGCCGGACGCACCGCCCAACATCCTCATGATCGGCTCCGACACGCTGCGCGCAGACCGGCTGGGCGCACTGGGCTACCGCCGTGCCCTGACCCCCCATATCGACCGACTGGCCGCCGCCGGCTCACTGTTTGCCAACTGCTATGTGCCGTGCGCGCGCACGGCGCCAAGCCTGATTTCCATGCTGACCGGCACCTGGCCCCACACCCACGGCGTGCGCGACAACTATGCGGACGACGAGGCGACACGGCTGAGCGTGGATGCCTTGCCTGTGCGGCTGAAACGGGCAGGCTACCGCACCGCGGTGATCTCCGACTGGTGCGGCGCCGACATGGGGAAATTTTCCTTCGGCTTCGACTACACCGACCTGCCGGAAGACCAGTGGAACCTGAAATACCTCATCCGCCAGGGGCCCAAGGACTTGCGCCTGTTCGTCTCCCTGTTCGTGCACAACCGGCTGGGGCGGCTGCTTCTGCCCGAGGTCTACTACCTCGGCGGGGT
Organism: uncultured Thiobacillus sp.; assembly: GCA_964533095.1. Lineage (GTDB taxonomy): Bacteria > Pseudomonadota > Gammaproteobacteria > Burkholderiales > Thiobacillaceae > Thiobacillus. The sequence continues at coordinate 52,033 of CAZHKS010000008.1, forward strand.
TCCGCTCACGCAGCCGCTGGGCAAACGCGCGCGGCGGCTGCTAACGCGGCTGGCGGAAAACACGCAGCCGTTTTTCCTCAACGTGTTCTACTCCACCACGCACCCCCCCTTTGCCTCGGAATGGCCCTGGTATACGCGTTTCGCAGACCCGGGCTATGCCGGCGAATCAAAATTCGCGATGGCCCGGCTGACCGATCCCTTCGAGATCATCCGCCGCCAGGGCGCGCCCAGGGAAGAGTTCGATCTCGACCAGATCATCGACCTGTACGATGGCTGCGTGGCGGAATTCGACGATGAAGTCGGCAAGATGCTGGCGCACCTGGATGCCTGCGGCCTGGCCGACAACACGATCATCGTCGTCTATTCCGATCATGGCATGGAGTTCTTCGAGCACGACACCTGGGGACAGGGCAATTCCGCAGTCGGCGATTTCAGCCCGCGCATCCCCCTCGTCATCCGCGCCCCGGGCAGGCCGGCGCGCGGCAAGGTGGATCAGGTCGTGCGCTCGATCGATCTCGCCCCCACCCTGCTCGAACTCGTCGGCGCGCCCCCCGTCGCCAGCATGGATGGCGTATCGCTTGCGGGCTGCCTGGATGCAGACGGCGTGTGTCCCGAACTCGACGCCTTCAATGAGACCGGCATATGGATTGCACATATCCCGGGCCTGCCGGATGCGCACCTGCGCTACCCCGATCTGCTCGAACTGATGGAAGTGCCGGACCGTGCCAGCGGCGCCCTGGCGATCAAGTCCGAATACTGCAACGCCATCCTCGACGCCAAGGACCGCATGATCCGAAGCGGCCGCTGGAAGCTGGTGTACCAGCCGCTCGAAACGGGCCACGCGCTCAGCCTGTTCGACCTGGAAACCGATCCGGCCTGCCAGCACGATGTATCCGGGCACCACCCGCAGGTGACGGCGGATTTATGGGCGCGCTTGCAGGCCTTCGTCCAGGCGTCGCGGCAACGGCCCCATCAGGCGCCTTAATCCGGGCAGAAGCGGCAGTAGGGATTGGTCGGAGAGCCGATCTTGGGCGGGGCTGCGGGTTCCGCCTCAGCCGGAGGCGGAGCATCGGCGGCCGACTCGGCCGGCAGCGCGGAGTCGGCCTCGGCAGCGGGGGGCGCGCCCGATGTGTCCGCCTGAACCGCAGCCGGTGTGGGCTCGATCGGAGCAGGGTATGGCAGCTTGCCGCCCAGTTCAGTGTAGCGGCGCTGCAGGCTCCGGGTGCCCGGATTGTGGCGCAGGCCTTCCGTCACGGTCTCCAGCGCCTTGGCGCGATTGTTCTGCTTGGTGTACATGTCCGCCAGCGTCAGGTAGGCACGCGCCTGGCCGGGGTTGGCGTCGATCGACTTCAACAGGTCCCCCATCGCTTCGCCCGTACGGTTCATCATCGACAGGGCGATGCCGCGATTCATCAGGATTTCCGGGCGCAGGGAAAAATCAGGCTGCGTATGGGCCAGCATGTAATCGAAATTGCGCAGTGCGGCTTCCAGCGTCCCCTGCCGGCCCTTGTTGAACGACCCCATGCCACGCGCCCGGTTCAGGAAATTGAGCCCGGCGCAGTAGTGATGGACGTGGATGAAATCCGAGCCCATCGAATCCCGCCAGGTCTTGAACGCCTCGGATCTTTCATCGAAGCGTGCCGCACAGTAGGGCGGCAGCGTGGCCATCTCCGTCGGATTCGGTTTCCAGTCGTCCGCCGCAACGGGCCCGGCCAACATCAGGCAGACCAGTCCCAGCAGCCGTTCAACTCTCGTGAGCGTTTTCATCGCACGTCTTCTCCATATTGATTGCCGTTCCATCAGGCCGACCGTATCTCCCTGAGGGCCAGCCAGTCAAACAGGGTGTTCAACCCGCGCCACTCCAGTCTGAGTGCATCAGGGTAACGCGGATACAGCTCACGCACATGATGCGGCAACGCGACGAAGCCTGCCGGCTGGATGGCCCGCCCCAGCATCTTGTTCTGGTATCCCCGCACGCTGTAGCGCACGCGCCGCCTGAAATATTTTTTCCACTCGCGCGGCAGCCAGGGGGAAACCGAATCGAACGCGAACCCGGCCTCATGGGCCACGACCACGCGGTTGTTGTCCCAGCGGGTGTCGCCCCGCAAATCCCATTTCAGCATCGCGCCCATCAGCGCGTCCTCTCCGATGGTGCCGACAGGCATTTTGATGGCCTCGGCGCGGATACGTTCCACGAAGCTTCCCCGCAGGCCGTATAGATTGCCCGCCACGCCGTTGTCCCGGAGCATGTCGCGCTGGAACGCCGCGACGCCGCGACCGCTTCTGGGCAGCGCCGACACGCCATTGGCCTGCGGATGCTGCAGCAGCGCCTGCGCCATGGCATCCAGCGAACCGGGAATCGCCCGCACGTCTCCGTCGATGAAGAAGCAGGGCGTCTCCCCCTGTGCGATCTCGTGCACGAATACGTTCCAGGCGTTGGCCTTGTCGCCCAGCGCGATCGACACGAGGTGGACGTTGGGATGGTCGGCGCCGTATTCGCGCACCAGCGCCTCGGTGCGGTCGGTACAGGCATTGGCCAGCACATGGCAGGCGAGCGGATGGGTCGCGGCGGCCTGCAGGCTGTCGAGGCAGGCGATGATATTGCGCGCCTCGTTGTGGGCGAAGACGGCGACGGGCCAGGGAAGCGATATGTCTGTCATGGATGCGGTTCAGGGCCTGATGGCTGTCATGTTCAGTTGCCGGGTTTTTTCTGCCACCCGCTCCCAGGAAAATTCGCGCTCCACGCGCTGCAATGCGCGTTGGCCCCATGCACGGGTCAGTGCCGGCTGGGTCAACAGGCTGCGCAAGCCCTCGGCCACGGCGTCGACCGAGGTGCCGTCCACCCGCAGTCCCGTCTCGCCATGCAGCACGGCCGACCCCGTGCCGCCGGCAAGACCCGCCAGACTCGGCTTGCCGCAGGCGGCCGCCTCGATGAAGACCATGCCGAAGCCTTCATTGTCGCCGTTGATCTCGCGGTTGGGCATGGCGAAGGCGTCGCAGGCGTTGAGCCAGCGCGGCAGGTCTGCTTCCCCGACCGGGCCGATGCGATGCACGGTGCCCTGCAGGCCCAGCTCATGAATCAGGTCATCGAGATAATCTGCATCTTCGCCTATCCCCGCGATGACGTAGCGTACCGGCATGCCTTCGGCATGCAGCATTCCCACGGCCCGGATCACCTGATCGAAGCCCTTGCGCCGCGACAGCCGTCCGACCGAGAACAGCAGTTTTTCATCCGCGTCTATCCCAAGGCTTTCACGCAGGCCGGCAGTATCGAGATCAGGCCGGAACTTCGATACGTCGACGCCCGGATAGATGAGCGAAATGCGGGCAGGCTCGACGCCCATATCCAGCAAGGTATCGCGCGTATGGTCGCTATTGGCGACAACCCGGTCGGCGTGGCGCAGGACGAATCGCATCATCCTGAATTTCCGGCCGTTCCCCCAGCTGGTGAGCTCTTCGCCATGGGCATAGATGATCACCGGCCTGAACGTCAGACGGGCCACCCCCCACGCGACCAGCCCTTCCGGCAATGCGCGAAAGGCATGCACGGCATCGAAGCGGCGCGTGAGCGCCAGTCCCAGCGACCTGATAAAGAAGCGGGCGTACATCGCAAGCGATTCGGGACGCAGCCAGGCCACCCGCCTGAGACCCAGGCGATGAAGGGTATTGGGATGCGTCGCGTCCACTGCTGCGGCGCCGGGGACGTCAGCGGTGACGATGTGGATCTCCTTGCCGCCGAGCCGCCTGTACACCTCGGCGGCCCACACGGCCGTGCCGCCCTTGGTGGGGAGAAAAAGTTCGGTGAGGACGAGTAGACGATTCACGATAATGTAAAAGGCAGGTCCGGTGATGCCATCGGGCCTGCGCTGTTATTGTCCGGACTTGGGTTCCCTGTGGAGCCAGGATATCCCGGCGCCACATGACCGCATGATAACGGGCAGTTCCGAAATCATGCGATTCTTGCCTGGTTCCTGTTTACGTTCGCAGCGTGTTGAATACTCATAGGCGTCTAACATTCATGTCGTCGCGTCACCATTGTTCGAATTTTGTTCTTCAGTGCCTTGCCCGCCAGGCTGAAATGTTGCCAACACAAACCATTTGCGGCCGAGTCGAACAGGCTCCGCCAGGGGAAAGGCTGGTTGTTTTCATTCGCGTAATACGCCTTGTTGAAATGTGCGCTCGCCAAGGCGGCGACGGTCGATTTCCTGAGCGCAGGCGTCGTGGCGACTTCGTCCAGATTCAGCAGCCCCTTGCGCATGTGGATGATGGTATCGATCAGACGCTGCTTCTCCTCCGGCCGGCTGAAATAACTCTGTCCTTCGCATCGCACGCGGTAAAGGGGGGTCTGCAGCAGGCCGCACGAACAGCGAAGCGCCACCCGGTAATACCATTCCAGGTCCTCGAACCCTTTCCCGCTGTATAGCCCGACTTTCTGCAGTTGGGCCCGCTTGATCGCCACGCGCTGAAACGCCATCGGGATGCGATCCAGCAATGCGCCGAACAGTCGGCCTGAATCCAGGCGAAGCACGCCCCCGGCATCCTCCATGCGCAGGCCCATCGTGTCGAGAACGCGCGCCATCGCCTGAACCTGATTGTGCTGCGTCCCCTCGGCGTCGCTGCCGAAAGGCTCCACATTCACAAACAGGCAATTCAGGGTTGTATCGTCCCGGAAGGCCGCGTCGATCGTCGCCAGTGCATCCGCATCGAGCAGATCATCGTCGTCGAGAAAGAAGACCGTCTCGCCGGTCGCCGCTCGCATTCCCGCATTGCGGGCTTCCGAGGGGCCCTGCGCCACTTCGTTCCGCAACAGCCTGATGCGCCCCCTTAATTCCTCGTGCAGGGGTTCCAGCGTGACTGCAGGACAGGACCCATCGTCCACCACCACGACATCCCATTCACCGAAATGCTGGGCCTCGACGCTGGCAATGGCCTCGCGCAGCAAGGCGGGGCGATCGTGGGTCGTGATTACAACGGTGATCTGCATACCGTACCCATGTTATCCGCGGGCCTTCCCAATTCGGACGGGATGCGTGTTCCATCCGCCAGTTCAAAATGCCGCTCGCTCGCCTGCTGCCGTGCGGCGCGAACGGCAGCTCAGCCTTTCAGCATCGACAGCACATTGCGCAGGCTTTGCCAGCCGGGCTGCGCGATCAACATCGGCAGCACGGCGCGGACAGCCGCGACGCGCCGGCCGCTCCTGCTCAATGCGCAACCGAGGTTGTAGCGGGCGCCAAGCATCCGCTTTGCCACCCCCTGCCTGACCGGTGCCGGAAAGTGTTCGGCCAGACGCATCAGGTCGGTCAGGGTGCGCACATTTTCGCGCTGAGCCTTCACCGGATTGCTGCGTGTCGCACTGGCGCCGTGTATCACATACACCCCCAGGCTTTCGCAGATTACGCCGATACGGCGGCTTTTTGCCACCAGCCGGGCGAGGAAATGCACGTCCTCGCAGACCCTGAATCCGGTCGGGTAGCCCCCCAGTTCGACAAACCGGGTGCGCGGGACGGACAGCGTGTGCGTGTCGCCGAAATGATCGGCCACGAAAGCGGCCATCTCAGTGGGTGTTTCCATCACCACGCGCGCCGCGCCGGCGGCCTTCGCCAGCATCTGGCGCCCCGATTCGTGCTGCGCCATCGAGGTGCCGAGCAGGGCACCCTCCGCGTCGCGGTATTCGTAATCGCCCGTCAGGCAATCCAGCGCGGCGTCTTCCGCTATCCATGCCGCATGCAGGCGGATGCGATCGGGCGCGTACCAGTCGTCGGCATCGAGAAACGCCAGCCAGTCGCCGGTCGCCGCCGCCGCGCCCGCGTTGCGCGCCACCGACACGCCGCTGTTGCGCTGCCGGATCAGCCGCACCGAATCATAGCGGCGCGCAATGTCGGCCGTCTCATCGGTGGAGCCGTCATCCACCACGATGATTTCGTGCGCCGGCCAGCTTTGCGCACGCACCGAATCGATTGCGCGCGCCAGGGTCGCGGCGGCATTGAATGCCGGGATGATGACCGAAAAACGCGGATTCATGCGCCCCGCCCCAGCCAGGCCAGCGGCAGCGCCAGCCCGCACAGGCGCGATATCCGGCGAAAGCGCGGGATCTCGTCCAGACGGGCGCACCAGGCGGCCAGACGCGGCCTCAACCGGCTCTGGATCCACTTCGGGTCGCGCCCCTGGATGACATGTCCCAGTTCAAGCGGCGTAAGGAAACGCACATTGGGACACGCGGCCAGTGCTGCGTCCAGTCCCGCCTCGAGTGCTGCAAGACCGGTGTCCTGTGCCTGCAGGAAATTGAAGCGATGGGTTTCGACCAGGCAGGCCCGTCCCTGCCGGGCGCGCGTCCTGAGCCCGTCCGCCAGGCGCTGCGGAGCATGGCCCAGCGAGGGCTCGAAATACACATCACGCACCAGATAGGTTTGCCCTGCCCGCGAACGCGTGCCTGTCAGCATCCGCGCATCCACGCACGCGGGCGCGCCTGCGGCATTGCGGCAGGTGGCACGCTGGCCGGGCGTCACGACGACATCGATCCCGGCCTGGGCCCAGGCCGCCTCGACACCCTCGTTCCAGACGAAGGTGGTGGCGACCGCCACCTGAGGCGCACGTCCGAAAATGGCCTGATAGGCCATGACTTCTTCGGTCACGGCCTGCTGGATCGATTCATCAGGCAGTTCGCCCGACGGCAGGCTCGATGCGTCGACCCAGCGGCTTTGCAGAGGGGCCGGCAGCGACTCGGTTGCGGCAGGTTCCGGCGCAACGAGCCAGTCCCGCACCGCAGCATCCTTCTGCGCGGCCGCCAGCAGCGCCGCCGGCCAGTAGTGGCACTGGCCATGCAGCTGCGGAGCGAACACGCCGGCCTCGATGCCTGCCAGCATCGCGGCACGCACCGCCCTGAAACGCTCATCGGCAAGCGTCAGGGCGTGATATTCCCGGCCATCGCTCGCTGCAATCCGCACGCCATCCGGCACCTCCAGCACCACCCCCAGCGTCATCACAAGCGGACGCCCGGTGCGGTCGCGTTTGCGCTGCAGCAGGGCCGACAGACGGGTCAACGCGTCCGCCTGTGCCACGGGGCCCGCGCCCCAGTCGTCGCTTTCGATAATGAGCACGGGTTGACGCAGCACCGGTTCGCGCCAGCGCGCAGAGAGCGGGCCGGCGAACGCCAGCAGCACGCCAGCCCACAGCAGCAGCACCATAGCCAGGAGCAGCGCCAGTATGGTCATCGATACCCCATCTCGGCTGCCACCTCGGCCACCTGCGGCAATACGCGTTCGATCTTGTCCCGGTTGCGGCCATCCTTCCATTTGTCGAGCCGGATCTCGGAAAAGGCGTTATAGGGAATATCGAGCACTTCGGCGCAGTGCGCCTGCAGGCGCGCATCGAACGCCAGGCCGCAACCTTCGAACACCCGCCGGAAAGTCGCAACCGGGTCGCGCAGGAAGTCCTCGTAGAACACTTCGACCCATTGGCCGGCAGGAACACTGGTTCTGGCATCGAGAATGGCCCGGTTGACCGCCGCATACTGGAAGGCCGCTACGTCCTCGACCGGCGCATTCACGTAATTGCGCCAGCCTTCGGAAAGAAAGAAACACCATTGCCCCAGCTGTCCGTTTTCAACGGACACGCTCGCCGGCAAGCCATTCGACCAGGTGGCGAACTCATCGGGCTTGCGCCATCCCTCGATCAGCGAATTGAGATTGTCTCCGGGGCTGCGCTTGACGAAGACGAACACGGCGTCGGGAAACAGGGCCCGCAGATACGGTACACACAGCCCGTTCTGGTTGTTCTTGTCGACCCAGCGATGATGGCCGGTCCAGCTGTAGAAATAGCGGCTGATTTCATCGCGGTCGTCCGCGCCGACATCCGCCGCATCCAGTGCGTGCGTATCCCAGTTCTTGGCGGCCAAGGGATGCAGCCCCGTCCAGTAATCGTGCGTTTCGCGCTGCAGGCTGCCGATCTCGCGTGATTCCGACAAGGTCTTGTAGACCAGCGTGGTGCCGGCACGCGAGCAACCGACGACGATGATCGGCCGCACCGCCGGCTGCGGAGAAATCTGCCAGCGCATTCGGCGCAGGCCGCGACGCATTCGCCGCGCATGGAACGCCAGCGTCTTGGCTACCTTTTCAGCGAACTCACTCAAACTCGTGCGCTTTCTGTCGTTATCAAATGGATGCCTGCCCCAGTGCAACAGGGTACACAGGATTCGTGCCAATCGGCCGGCTCGTTTATATTGGCGGACATTATCCCGCATCACTCCGACACAACACACCATGGATGGCATTTTTGGCTGGCTGGGCGACCACGGCGCGCATCAGGACTTGATCAGGCACATGGGACGCGCGGCCTGCCTGTCGCCCGAGGGGCTGCTGCACGAACACAGCAGCCAGATGCTGGGGGTGGCCGCATGCTCGCGCTTCGACAAGGCCGGCATCCACGTCGAAAACGGGCTCGCCGCCGCACTGACCGGACGCCCGGTCTTTCACGACGCGGAGCTGGCCTTCATCGCCCGCGACCGCAGCCCCGCCACGGCCGTGGCGCACGGCTGGATACGCCACGGCGAAAAACTGCCGACGCTGATGCACGGCAATTTTGCCTTCGCCGTGCTGGAGCCGCTGAAGAAAAAGGCCTGTCTGGCCCTCGATCGCGTGGGCGCAGAACGCCTCTGCTATGCGAACCGGGGCGGTCATCTGGTGTTCGGCAGCAGCGTGCAGAACATCGCCGCCCATCCCGGGGTCGGACGCGTCATCGATCCCCAGGCGATCTATGATTACCTGTATTTCCACACCATTCCGGCACCGCGCAGTCTCTACCAGGGTGTACACAAACTGCTGCCTGGGCAGATCGTCACCCTGAAAAACGGCCAGTTCGGCACCGGGTTCTACTGGCAGGCCGACTACACCCCGGTCGATGCCGACTTCGACGTGCATCGCAGTCATTTCCGTGCCGTGCTGGATGAGGCCGTGCGCAATGCCGATGCCCCGTCCACGGCGGCGTTTCTGTCCGGAGGCACCGACAGCTCGACGGTCGTCGGCGCGCTCACCGCCGCACGCGGCGCACCGGTCGACACCTTTTCCATCGGTTTCGATGCCGCCGGTTTCGACGAAATGGAATACGCGCGCTGCGCCGTCGAGCGTTACGGCAGCCGCAGCCATGAGTATTACCTGAAGCCCGCCGACATCGTGACGGCGATTCCCGTCATCGCACGCGAGTACGACGAGCCTTTCGGCAACGACTCGGCGGTACCGACCTTTTTCTGCGCACGCGCCGCGCGCGAAGCGGGGTTCGAACGCATGCTGGCCGGCGACGGTGGCGACGAGATCTTTGGCGGCAACGCGCGCTACGCCAAGCAGAGGCTGTTCGAGAACTACTTTCGCCTGCCGGCGTCCATCCGGCGCGGCATCGTGGAACCGATTGCGCGCCTGCCCGGACTGTCCGACCGCTTCCCGCTGGCCAAGCTGAAAAGCTATGTGCGACAGGCCAACATGGGGCTGCCGTTGCGTCTGGAAAGCTACAACTTCATGCACCGTACGCCGCTCGACCAGATCCTCGCCCCGGATTTCATCCATGCCGTCGACCCTTCGACCGCGGATGCCGCGCTCACCGAAGTGTATGAACGCACCGCATCGGACCATTACATCAACCGCATGATGCACCTGGATCTGAAGTTCACCCTGGCCGACAACGACCTGCGCAAGGTGGGCACGATGACCGAGGCGGCCGGCATCGAAGTGCGCTATCCGCTGCTCGACGACCGCATGGTCGCCTTCGCCAACCATCTGCCGGTCGACTACAAAGTGCGCGGCCAGGTGCTGCGCTGGTTCTTCAAGGAGGCGCTGCGCGACCTGCTGCCCGAGAAGATCATCAACAAGAGCAAGCACGGCTTCGGCCTGCCGTTCGGCATCTGGAGCACTCAATACGCCCCGCTCGGCGAGCTCGTCGGCGACAGCCTCGCGGATTTCAAACAGCGCGGCTGGATCCAGCCGGCCTATCTGGATCACATGCTGGCCATGCAGCGCGGGCCATACGCCAGCTACTACGGCGTGATGATCTGGGTGACCATGATGCTGGAACAATGGCTGCAGGCGAACGAGCACTGAAGCGAACGCCGGCGGACAGTCTCAGAAATCGAAGTAGATGAATTTCTGGCTACTGCCACCAAAGACAATGAGCATGAGCGCCAGGCCTGCGTAAGCCGTGCCGCGCAACGTGAAATGCAGCTGGCCCCAGCGCTGCAGGCCTTGTCTCAGGAACCGTTCGATAGACGGCTCCAGCAGGGTAAGCAGCAGGCTCCCCCATACCAGCAGCTGCACATAACTGCGCACCGGCGCGACCTCGGTTGCATGACCCAGCCCCAGCATCGCCGCCGTGATGATCCACGCATCGTGGAACGAATGGGCCCGGAAGAACACCCAGCTGATCCACACCAGCGCAAGCGTCAGCGGCCAGCCCAGCCAGGACAGCACCCGCGCGCCGACCGAGTTCGTCCGCACGCCCAGCCGCGAATAAAGATCGAGCAGCAGACGGTGCAGCACCAGATAGCCGCCATGCAGGAATCCCCAGAACACGAAGGTCCAGGCGGCACCATGCCAGAGCCCGCCCAGCAGCATGGTGATCATCAGGTTGGCCAGGTTGCGGAGCTTGCCGCGCCGGTTGCCGCCAAGCGAAAAATAGAGATAGTCGCGCAGCCAGCGCGACAGGGTGATGTGCCAGCGCTGCCAGAATTCGCGCACGCTGCGGCTGGTATAGGGATGGAGGAAGTTGCGCGGCAGGTTCACGCCGAACACCAGCGCCAGGCCGATGGCCATTTCGCTGTAGCCGGAGAAATCAAAATAGATTTGCAGCGCGAAGGCCGTCGTGGCGAGCCAGGCCATGTAAAAATCGAGCGTCTCGGGGCGGCCGAACAATTCGTCGGTCAGGAGCGACAGGTTGTCGGCAAACAGCACCTTCTTGACCAGGCCCACCATGAACACCAGCGTGCCCAGCTTGACAAATTCCGCCTTCAGCGGCCGCAGGCTTTCCAGCTGTTCGACCAGTTCGGATGCGCGCAGGATGGGGCCGGCGATCATGTGCGGAAAGAAGGTCACATACAGCCACCAGGCGCGAAACGAGATGCGGTGCGTCCATTCGCCACGGTAGACGTCGATCATCACCGACAGCATGTGGAAGGTGTAGAAGCTGATTCCCAGCGGCAGGGCCCAGTCCGCCCAGCCGGGCGGTGCGCTGCCAACCGGCAGTTCGAGCCAGCCCCCCAGCCCCCACAGCGTCTCCAGCGCCATCCCCAGGTATTTGACGCCTCCCAGGAATCCCAGATTCAGGATCAGTCCGGCCACCAGCAGCCGCTTGCTGCGTGTGGCCGAGAGGCCGGCATAAATCAGGTAATTGAGACTGACCGACACGGCCAGCAGGATGAGATAGGCGGGTTTCCAGGAGGCATAGAAAATCAGGCTGCCGGCCAGGATGACGGCGGCGCGCTCGCGGTAACTGCGCGCGCCGGCATAGAGCAGCAGCAGCACGGCAAAGAACAGCAGGAAAGTTGGCGAGCTGAACAACATGCCTAGCGCCCCCCCCAGGCTGCAAGCTGGCGTCCCAGCTCGGCGCTGAAGCGTTGCGCGCCCCGATCGTTCAGGTGCCCGGCATTGACGAATTCGGCCGGGCCATACCCGGCAGGCGCGGGCAGCACGATCACGCCGCGCTGCCGCAGGCGCGTCAGCAGCGCCCGGTACGGCGCAGCCTCGGGGTCGGTATCGACAAAGGCGGAGGATCGATCACGCAAGGGAGGAAGGGTGACGAACACGCGCACGCCGCGCGATTGCATGAGATCGATCGCGCGCCACAGGAATGCCTCGACGGCAGGCGCCGGGGGGTGCAAGGCTGCACTTTCCTGTTGTGCCACCTGGCCTGCATTCTGGGCTGCGCCGAAACCTGCCCGATAGCCAAGGTGGGCGGCTGCCGCGCCGCCTACCGGATCGAGCGGGCGCACGCTGGCCTCGATGAATCGCAGCGCCTTGTCCGGTTCGCGCAACTGGCGAAGATTTCCGCTGTACGACCACAGCCGCAGATGGCTGCCCAGCCAGTCGCGGTAGCGGGACGCATCCCACAGGGCACGCCGGTCGGCGAGAAAGCTGATGTAGCCGAGCGAATCGTCATCCTGCAAGGCGCTCTCATCCAGCCCCAGCACCACCGTGTGGATCGCCGCTTTGCCCAGCAGGCCGCGCGCATCCAGACGGCGGAGTTCGCCGTGGTACACGATGGCGTTGGCGCCCGGCAATCCCAGATTGAAGCCGTGCAGGGGATGCCCGGGCCAGGCACGTTCCACCGCACGCGGGTCGATACCGTTGTCTGTCCGGCTATTGCCGATGAACAGGACTTGCGGCGGGTGACGCTCGACTTCAAACAGCTTGTCGTACGCCCGGCCCATGGCGAACACCGCACGATAACGGAACATCACGGCCTCGCTGTGCAGGGCGAGCTCGACCAGGCCTGTCAGCAGCACGGCCAGCCAGAAGGCCCCGCCAAGACCCGGGGGCACGCGCGGGAAAAGCCCTCGCACGCTCAGAACCTCGGCCCGGCGCTCTCCGGTCCGAACCGGCTCGACGGATGAGGCAGTCCCCTGTCCTGCACGCGATGTTCGGCTGGCGCCACCTTACCCAGCACGCCGGCAAATTTGGCTGCCAGCACAAGGATGATCATCAAATGGTAGGGCAGGTCGAAATGGCTCATCCCCAGGAAAGCCCCGGCTGTCGCATAGCCGATGAGGCTCACCTGGACCATCGCCGCCAGGTCGGCCGCCCATTTCCGCTCGGGATCATGCTTGCATCGCTTGATGATCTGCTGGGCTCGGATCCAGGCCAGCAGCCCCAGCAGGATGAAGAGGGCGAACCCGATAAATCCCTGCTCGCCCATCATCTCGAAATAGATGCTGTGGACGTCGTGGACATTCCATGGATCGGGAGCATATTGGCGAAATGTGGGCGGCTGGAACATGTCGAACCCCCCGCCGGTAATGTGGGACTTCGCCACATTGAACGCGGTATGCCAGGCGTTGATCCGTCCCTGCGCCGACTGGTCCTGCTGGTAGGTCTTGATCGTATTCATGCGGTCATACCATGCCTGCGGCATGACCGACGCCATGATGAACACGGCGATCATCATGTAAAAGCCGGTGACGATCTTGTTGCGGCTCTTCAGCCACAGGAAGAGCCCCATCGCCACCATCGCCAGCATGCCGCCGCGCGACTGGCTGCCGATGGCCGCCACGCCCGTCAGCACCATGGCGCTGGCCAGGCCGGTCTTGACCCACTTGCGGGCCTCCTGCAGATGGAGATAGCGGATGAGCGGAATCGTCATCACCAGCGCCAGCGCCATCTCGTTGTTGCCGCCGACAAAGGTGCCGGTCGGCCCCTGGACGCGGTATACCCCGCCATTGAGGATGGTGAAGATCCCGCCCTTGACGCCATAGAACCCGAACGACAGCGCAATCACCCAGACCAGCCAGTGCAGCTTGTAGCGCTCATTGATGATGAGCGCGGTGAGCAGGACCATCAGCATGATCTTCCAGACCTTGTTCCACTGGAACCATGCCAGGTCCGGGTAGAACGCAAAGAAGGTGGTGAACAGCATCCAGCCGGTGAGGATCAGCAGAACGACGATCTCGCGCGTCCACGGTATCTCCTTTTTTTCCTTTGACGCCATGAAGGCGAGAATGGTGACTCCGCCGACGATCATCGAGAACGGCATGTTGTAGGCAAAGCCCCACGCCAGCCGGTGCGGGTTCATGTAGCCGAGCCACGACCACATCAGGATGCCCAGCCAGGGCCGCTTGAACACAAACGGCAGCAGGCCAAAGATCAGGCCGGTGATGAACAGATCTCTCATGCGGATTCGGCTTTCTGCTCGACGGAAGAAATGGCTGTGCACACCCTATCCATCATCGGCACGTCTGAAAAGTTTTTTGCATGCATGACTTCGGGGCGGGATACGACGGAGCCACCCCGGACCGGCACGATGCCCGGCAGACCGAACCGGACGCCCGGCCTCATGGTCCGGGGAGTCATGAGCCGGCCGGCGCCAGCGCACCGTGCAAGGAAACATGGCTGACCACATAGCGATGCTTGCCGGACGCTTCCGGCATGATCGCATCCAGCAGGCGGACCTCGACGGCCAGCGAGGTGCCCAGGCGCGCGCGCAGCCCCCGGATCACGGTTTCGCGCGCGTCGTCGTTCCAGCGCGCATCCGGCACCACCTGAACCTCGAGCCTGTCGATCGCGTGCTGGATCAGCTTGAACTGCCCCACGCCCGGAACCGCGCGCAGCACATAGATCACCGCCAGGGCGTGCATGATACGGCCGTCGGCGGCGATGATGAAATCGGTCTGCCGCCCCACCACGGTATCCAGCACCGCGAGACCGCGTCCGCCGGGGTCGGTCCGTCCCGAGCGGCGCACCACGTCGCCGGTGCGGTAGCGGATGAAAGGCTGGGCGGCGGATACCAGGCTGGTGATCACCGCCTCGCCCTCCTCCGCCGGCTTGCCGGCCGCGTCGAGCACCTCGATGAGATGCGTTTCGCTCATCTGCAGCAGCGCCCCGTCCGGCGATTGCAAAGCCATCAGGCCGGCGTCGCGGGCACCGTATTCGACCGAGACCGGCACCCCGAATACCCGTTCGATCAGTTCGCGCTGGTGCGGAAACAGCGGCTCGCCTGTAGTGCTCACCACGCGCAGCGCGGGCAGCCTGGGCCGGGTACCGTGCGCTTCGGCGTGCGCGGCGAGCAACGCCAGGCTGCTGGCGTAGCCGTAGATCGCCTTGGGGTTCCAGGCCTGCATCGCCCCCAGATAATCGTCCATGCTCGCAGGCGACATGGCAAACGCATTCAGCAGCAACTGGTTCACCAGGCGATCGCGCAGGGTCTTGATGCGATCGGTCTTGCTCAACTCAACCGGCGCGCCCCACAGGTACACCTCGCGCTCGCCCGGCTGCACCCCCCACCAGCGGCGCGCGCGCAGCCGCCCCGCTGCATCCGCAGCCTGGCGGGCACGGCCGAAATGGAACATCAGCGGCTCGCCACTGGAACCGCCTGTCGTGTAGGGGAACACCCCGCCCGGCACGCCACGCCACACCAGCTGCTCGACGTTGTCGCGCGCGTCGCGCTTGTCCATCGTCGGCAGGCGCGACAAGTCGCTCGGCAACACCGCACCCGCGCGGACGGTCTCGACCAGCCCGGCGGCATGCAGCCGGGCGGCATGCCACGGACTGTGGGCCAGCGCGGTCTGCAGCAGTACATTGAGATGTCCGGTCTGATAGTCCAGCATGTCGTCGCGCGACAGCCACTGGGTACGCTCGAGTTCCTCCAGCATGGGGAAGGTGGGGCGATGCAACGCCGCTTCCTGCAGGCGGAACACGCCACGGGCAAGCCATGCGGGGACGCTCATGGGCGGCCTCGCAGGGACAGCGCCTTGAAGCGTGCCAGCAGTTCGTCGCACAGGGTCGCGACGGTGGGGGAGATATCCGGCGGGCTGCGATGCTTGACCGAGCGGGCGTGGATACGCCCCGCGATGGCCGCATTGAATCCGGGCAATTCGAGAAAATCGTATACGGCCGCGACCTCGCGCATCGGGTTCTGAACCAGCGCTTCGTAGAACACCACGCGCACGCGCGGATCCTTGGCCAACTGATGTTCGAAAAAGAGCACATTGCGGTAGAACCACATCACTGCCGCCCCCTCCGCCTCACTGGCGTCGGGCCGGTACAGCGCCAGCAGCAGTTCGCGGGTCGCCTGCGACATGCCGCGTCCGCGCCAGTCGCTCGTGTCGCCCTCTGCCAGGCGCTGCCATTGCGGCACGAAATTGCCGAAGGAGCGGATCGCCGAATTGACGCTGTCGCGCCAGTCGCGCACCAGCCACAGGGCCCTGGCCGGGCGGAAAGTCGCCATCAGCTGCGGCAGCTGGTCGAGTTCGCACAGCGCCTTGATCACGAATACCGGCGCCAGGCTCGCCTGCGCAAGCTGCCGGATCACGGCCGGGTCGCGCATCTCGTAGCGCTCGAAAGCGCGCGGGTCGGTCTCGTGGAACACCTGGGTGACTGCGCTGGCATCCAGCACGTCCATCAGCAGATTGGTGCCGGAGCGCTGCATGCCCGCCACGAAGACGTGCTGGGCGACCGGGCGCGGACTCAGGCGCTGGCGCAATGCCTTGGCATGCCGCCACAGCGCATGCCGGATCCGGGTCGGCACGCTGCGCGCGTCCTTGCCGGTTGCGGGCCTGACGCCGCTCATCGCCGGATGGCCGCCGGCGCAGGACCGGCGGTCGAGGACGGGGAAGCCAGCAGCGTGTCGAACGCATGCAACAGCTGCGCCACGCGCTTGTCCCACTGGTTCTCGCGCGCATAGCCGATGATCGCTTCGCGATCCCAGTTCCTGTCGAGCGCGACGTCCAGTGCCCGCTGCAGGGCCGCGGCGTCGCCGAACGGCACGATGCTGCCGAGTTCGTCGCGGCAGACCACCTCCGCGTTGCCGCCGACATCGGTGGCAACGACGGGCAGCCCGCACGCCATGGCCTCGAGAAACACGTTTGCCCAGCCTTCGTTGCGGGTCGCCAGCACGAACACGTCGGCGGCCGACAGCGGCCACTTGAGCGCCTCGGGCGGCAACGTGCCGAGAAAGTGCACGCGCCCGGCCAGGCCCAGCCGGCCGGCCTGCGCCTCAAGCTCGGCGCGCAGGTCGCCTTCGCCGCTGGCGCCGCCGACGACGAGGTAATGCAGGTCCGGATAATGCGCCATGAGTACCGGCAGGCAATCGATGACGCGATGCATGCCCTTGCGCTCGACCAGACCGCCGACCGAGATCAGCACCTGCGCCTGTTCCGGCAGCCCGAAGCGGGCACGCGCGGCGGCGCGGTCGACGGGCTGGAAAACGCCGGTGTCCACGCCGTTGCCGACGACTTCCGTCCTGTCCGCGTCGACGCCGAGATCCAGCGCCAGCTGGCGCAGCGACGCGGATACCGAGAACACCCGCGCGGCCGCGCCGAGCGCGCGCACCAACTGGCGGCGCAAGACCGGATTGCGGCTGTGCGGCACCTCGGTTCCGCGCAACGTGATCGTCACCGGCAGGCCAAGCCAGCCCCCCAGCCGCGTCGCGGCTTCCCCATCCGGGTACGCGAAATGGGCATCGATCAGACGCGCGCCTTCACGCCGCAGGCGCCTCAGCAGGAAAAAACTGCACAGCGCCATCGACGCGCCGTCGAGCCGTCGCAACAGGCCGGGAAGCGAAAGAAAACGCGGGTGATACACGCGGATGCCTTGCTGGATCTCCAGCGCCGGCGCCTGCGGGCGGTAGCCGGGACGCAGCCAGCGGATCAGCGACTGCCCGGGAAACCACGCCTGCGGCGATACCACGGCGAGCGGCCGATGCTGCGCCACGCGGAACATGCGTTCGCGGATGAACAGCCCCGCTGCGGGGCGTACCGCGCTGGGAAACAGCGAGCTGAGCACGACCAGATCGATGCGGCCCGAATCGGCAGTAAACCCGTCAGCCAAGCGCCGCCTCCATCCCCGCCTTGACGAGACCACCATAGACGCCGCGATAGCGCGCCACGCTCGCCGGCCAGTTGCGCTCGGTTTCCACGAACTGGCGGCCATTGCGCTTCATGCTGTCCCAGCCCTGCTCGTTCTCCAGCAGCGCCACCACCTTGCCGGCGAGATCCCCGGCATCGCCCGCGCGGAACAGCACGCCGGTCCTGCCGTCCTGGATCAGTTCCTTGTGGCCGCCGACGTCGGAGGCCACCATCAGCCGCCCCTGCGCCATCGCTTCCAGCGGTTTCAGCGGCGTGACCAGTTCGGTCAGGCGCATCGGATGGCGCGCATACACCAGTACGTCGATGAGGTCGTAATAGCGGTTGACTTCGTCATGCGGGACGCGCCCGGTGAAAACCACGCGATCTTTCAGGTCGAGCGCCATCACCTGCTGCTTCAGCGCCGTATCCTGCGGTCCGCCGCCGACCAGCAGCACTTTCACGTCGGGCATCCGTCCGAGGATCGTCGGCAGTGCGGCAATCAGCAGGTCCAGGCCTTCGTAGGCATAGAACGAGCCGATGAAGCCGAGCACGCGGCTGGTACCGAGCCCCAGCTTCATTTTCAGTTCGGAATCCGGTCTGCCGCCGACGGCGAACTTGTCGATGTCGACCGCATTGGGAATGACCGTGATCTTGCCCGGCGGTATGCCGCGTGCGACCAGGTCGCTGCGCAGACCCTCGCAGATGACCGTCACTGCGTCGGCATGCCTGACCGCCCAGGTTTCCAGCGCGCGCGTGAGCTTGTAGCGCAGGCTGCCCTCCTTCGTGCTGCCGTGGTCGACCGCGGCGTCTTCCCAGAAGGCACGGATTTCATAGACCACCGGGATGCCCAGCTTGCGCCCGACGCGGATCGCCGGCACCGCATCCAGCACCGGCGAATGCGCATGGATCACATCGGGATGCAAATCCCTGGCCAGGGCCAGCAGGCGTTTCTCGATCGCGCCCATCACCGCAAACGGGTCGCCGCCCGGCAGGCGTGCCAGCAGGCCAGTCGGTTTCGGCGTGCGATAGAAATGCAGGCCGTCGGCGTCCTCTTCCATCACCTCGCAATGGATCTGCTTGGGCCCGGACAGATGATAGGTGTCCCAGCCCATTTTCCGCTGGTTGCGCAGGATCGCCGCGCTGCGGAAGGTATAGCCGGAATGCAGCGGCAGGGTATGGTCGAATACGTGCAGGATTTTCATGCGGCTTCCCGTTCCGTCTCGTCCATGCCGAGTACCTGCCCCAGAAACGCATCGAACATCAGTACCGTCCACAGGATCACCGAATAATCGCGACGTCCGCTCTGGTGCGCCTCGACCACTTCGCGCAGGTAGTCCTGGTTGAACAGGCCGGTGGACGCCAGCCGTTCGCCCATGACCACGCTGCGGATGGTGGTCGCCAGCGGTCCGCGGAACCAGGCGGCCAGCGGTACCGAGAAGCCCATTTTCCTGCGATAGAGCACATCGTGCGGCAGGTAGGGTTCCATCGCCTTCTTGAGCAGATATTTGCCCTCGCTGCCGCGCAGCTTCAGTTCCACCGGCAGGCCCGACACCCAGCCCATCAGCTCGTGGTCGAGCAGCGGCTCGCGCACTTCGAGCGCATGCGCCATGCTGGCGCGGTCGACCTTGGTGAGAATGTCGCCTACCAGATAGGTCTTCATGTCGAGATACTGCACCAGCGACAGCGGGTCATCCGTGGGCGCTGCGGCGGCATGGCGGCGCAACACCTCAACCGCCTGGTAGCCCTGCAGCTCGCGCCTGAAGGATGGCGAGAACAACTGCTTTCTCTGCGTGTCGGACAGCAGCGAAACGCCATGGAAATAGCCTTCGACAGTGTCGCGCGCCAGCGCCTCGAAGGTGGTCTTGGCGCGGAACACCTTGGGCGCCCAGTCGGCCTTCGGATAGAGCCTGCCGAGCGCGCCGAACAGCGGACGGCGCAGCATCAGCGGCATCACCGAGCGCATGCGTTCCTCGTAGCGGAACCAGCGATAGCGGCGGTAACCGGCAAAGTGCTCGTCGCCGCCGTCACCCGACAGCGCGACCTTCACATGCTTGCGTGCGAGCTCGCAGACCCGGTAGGTCGGCAGCGCCGACGAATCGGCATACGGCTCGTCATAGACCCGGGCGAGCTTGTCGACCAGGCTGAAATCGCCGGAAGCGACGGTTTCGACGTGATGGTGCGTGCGATAGCGATCGGCGACCTGTTGCGCAAACTCGATTTCGTTGAATGCGGGATCGTCGAAGCCGATCGAGCAGGTGTTCACCGGCGTGGCCGACTGCGTGGCCATCATGGCCACCACCGCGCTGGAATCGACGCCGCCCGACAGGAAGGCCCCCAGCGGCACGTCGGCGATCATGCGCAGACGGATCGATTCCTTCATGCGCGCCACCAGCTCGTCCATGGCCTCCGTCTCGTCCTTCACCGCCACCGGCGTGAACGGCATGTCCCAGTACTGCCTGGGCAGCGCGCGCGCCTGGCCACGCCTGAGCGTGAGCGTGAAACCGGGCGGCAGCTTGTACGCCCGCTTGAATATGGTGCGTGGCTCGGGCACGTAGCCGTAGGCGAAATATTCCTCGACCGCCAGCGGATCGATGTCCCGTTCCAGACTGGGATGCACCATCAGCGACTTCAGCTCGGAGCCGAAAATGAATTCGCCGCTGTCGAGGAAGGCGTAGTACAGCGGCTTGACCCCAAAGCGGTCGCGCGCAACGAACAGCGTTTCCTGTCTGCGATCCCACAGCGCGAACGCGAACATGCCGCGGAAGCGCACCACGCAGGCTTCGCCCCAGGCTTCCCAGGCGTGGACGATGACTTCGGTGTCGGAGTGCGTGCGGAAAGTATGGCCGAGCGCCTCGAGTTCGGGCACCAGTTCCTGGAAGTTGTAGATTTCGCCGTTGAACACGACGACCACCGACCCGTCCTCGTTGAACAGCGGCTGCTGGCCGGTCGACAGGTCGATGATGGACAGGCGCCGGTGCCCCAGCCCCAGCCCGGGCTCCAGATGCAGGCCGCCTTCGTCGGGTCCGCGATGGAACTGGGTTTCGTTCATGCGATGCAGCAGCTCGCGCGAAATGTCGTTCTCGCAGCTGGGATCGAAAATGCCGGTAATGCCGCACATACGTGTTGTCTAACCCTTCTGTTCCTGTCGAGTTTTCAGGTCGTCTGACGGCGCATCAGCGCCCGTGCCGCAGTGTTTTCTCGTACACCGCGGCATAGGCCCCGGCCATGGCCGGGATACTGAAACGCTGCTCTGCCTGCCGCCGGGCGTTGCTGCCGTGCGCGGCGATGCGCGCCGGCGCATCCAGGTACCCCAGCAAGGCCTGTGCCATGTCGGCCACGTCGCCCGGCCGGACCAGCGTCCCGTTGACGCCGTCCTCGACCAGCTCGATGTTTCCGCCCACGGCTGTGGCGATCACCGGCAGCCCGCTTGCCTGGGCCTCGAGTATGGTATTGGAAATGCCTTCGTTTCTGGACGAAAGCACGAACACGTCGAACGCCTGCATGATGTCCGCAACGTCATGACGCTCGCCCGGCAGCCAGGCCAGATGCGCGAACCCGGCCTGCTGAAGCAGCTTCTGGCAGGTCGCGCGCGCGGGGCCCTCGCCGACGATGACCAGCCGTGCGCGCTCGGAGCGTTCGGGCTGGTCGCGCATCAACTGGATGAACGCACGCGTGAACGTAGGGTAGTCCTTGATCGCGACCATGCGGCCCACCGCGCCAAAGACAATGCTCTCTGGATGGGCGAATTCCGGCCGCGGACCCGCGCGCGGGCGGAATTTTGCGCTATCGACACCATTGTAGATCTGGTGCAGCTTGCGCGGCATCACGCCGATGGTCGTGCGCAGCCAGGTTTCGAGGTCCCGGCTCACGGCAATGTAGTTCGACACGAAAGGCCGCGCGGCACGACGCAGCAGATTGTATTTCCAGTTCCGGCCGTGCAGGTCGAACACATCACGCCCGTGCTCGCCATGCACGGTGGCCCGGATGCCGGCGGCGGCGGCGACGAACTGCGCTTCCAGCGCGGCCAGGTTGCGGGTGTGCACCAGATCGGGCTTGAGCCGGCGCAGCAGCTTCCACAGCCGCACCGCCCAGCCGAGGCCATGCCCCGGCGCGCGATGCAGCGCATGGAATTCGACCGGCTGGGCGGTGATGCGATGGCGGAAATCACTGTAGTCGGTGAGCGCAACCACCGTGTGCCGGTAGCGTTGCGGCGGCAGGGTGTTGAACAGGTTGACCATGCCGTTTTCCATGCCGCCGGTGTCGAAACGGTGAACGATATGCACGATGTGCGTGGTCACGGCCCGTCAACCTGGTCGAGCGTACGGGCGATCACGGGCTCCATGTCCGTTGCAAAATGCGCCAGCGTGGCGGCTGCAGCCTTGATATCGACACTCTGGTACGGCGTGGCGATCAGCACCGAGAGGCCATCGTCACGCGCCAGCCGCACCCGGTCGAGCGCGAGGATCAGCTTGGCGAAATAGTCGTTGACGACCGGGCGCTGGTCGACCAGGTTCCATTGCCACACCAGCAGGCGCTGGCCGTCGCTGCCGCGCATCTTGGCCTGCCGAACCTGCCGTGTTTGTCCGCCGATCTGCACGCTGACGAGCGACTCGCCGACGTTCGCCCAGGCGGGGTCCTTCTGCTTGATCATGTAGTTCTGCGAATTGATGAGTTCGGCCCCCTGTCGCTGGGTCACGTAGTAGTTCAGTTCAAGCAGCACATGCTGTCCCGCCCGTGCATAGGGCCGGCGCAACTGGCGGTCGGCGCCGGTCCAGTGCGGCACCCAGGTCGTGAAGGCTTCGCCTGGCTGCCAGCCGCCCGTCGCCTCGACCTGCAGTGCGGGCATGTCGGGCAGCGGACGCGATTCGAGCCAGTATGCGTAGACCGGCCACAGGCCTGCCACGCCCAGCGCAAGGAGCGCCACCGGCAGGATGGACCGCGACGACGGTGCTGCGTCCGCCGCAAGTGACGACATGACAGATTGCGGCGGAGCGGGCGCAGGCTTGTCATCCTCGCGCCAGAAGCCGCCGATCCAGAACAGCAGCAGCATGACGATGCCGAAGAACACCCAGCCATAGATATAGTGATCGACGCCAAGAGCCAGTCTCATGTCCGACAGGTGGGCGATCATCACGATCATGTAGGCACGTCCGCTGTTGGCGAACACCGGAACGATCATCGCGGCAATGGAAAACAGCAGACGCCGCTTCCATGAGTGGTAGGTGAGATAGGCGTACAGCACGCCGAGCGTCACCGAGGCGATCAGGTAGCGCAGGCCGGAGCAGCCCTCCACCACCGACCAGTCTCCGCTGGGAATGCTGAAGAATGTGCCCTCGCGGTACACCGGGATGCCGGTGGCCTGCAGCATCGACACGGTGAAGTCGGCCGTCACCCCCATCAGCGGCTGGATCAGGAACTCGCCCATCGGGACCGCAAAGAAGAGGAACATCAAGGGAAAGAAGGCCGCCCGCACGAATGCCACGCCGAGCAGGGTCCATACCGCGGCGATCAGCATGGCGATGAATGCGTACTGGGCGACGACGTTGACGCTGCCGGCGTCGGCCAGCAGCCAGCTCGCACCCGCCGCCGCCAGCAGGACGAGGCCGCGCAGGTCGGGACGCGGCCGGATCTGCGCCAGCTCATCACGCTTGCGCCACAGAAGCCAGATGCTGATCGGGACGATCAGATAGCCGTGGGCGAAGGTTTCCGAACGCGCCCAGACCTCCTCCATCGAGAGAAAGGTCGGCCAGAAGATGCCCGTCAGGATCAGCAGGGTGATTATCGTCACGCCGGCAGGCAACCACCAGCCTTTGCGCGACGTGGCCATGGGCAGGGTATTGGGCAGGGAACTCATGCGGGGCAGGTCTCCAGAGCAGGGGATGCGGCAGACGCCGCATCGAACAGGGCATCGACCCTCGACAGATTGCGCGTCCAGTCGTAATGGGCCAGGATGCAGGCACGCGCCTGCGCATTGGCGGCGCGCGCACGCAATTGCGCAATGACGGCTTCCGCCAATCCGGCTTCATCCTGCGCCAGAATGAAATCGCGTCCGGCCTCGGCGCGGATGCCTTCGGCCGCCTGCGCCGTGACCACCACCGGACGTGCCATCGCCATCGCTTCCAGCACCTTGTTCTGGATGCCGCGCGCGATCCGCAAGGGCGCCACGGCGCACACGGCATGCGCCAGATACGGCCGCACGTCGGGCACGCTTCCGGTCACGACGACCCCTGGCTGGCGCGCCAGCGCCAGGACGGTGTCCGTCGGCCGGCTGCCGACGATGGTGAACTGCGCGGACGGCACGGCCCCGCGCACAGCCGGGAAAATCCGTTCGGCAAACCAGCTGACGGCGTCGATATTCGGCCAGTAGTCCATCGCACCGGTAAAGACCACGCCCAGCACGTCGGACGAATAGGGACTCGGGTAATCGCGATCGGGCGAAAAGTAGTCGGCATCGACGCCATTCTCGAAAGCACCGATCCTGTCGCGCGCCTGCGGGACGCGGCGCTGTAGCAGCGCCGCCTCGTCGCACGACACCAGCAGCGTGGCGTCGAACGCCTGCGCCACCTGCGCCTCCCATGCCGCCAGCTTGCGGCCTTCGCGCGCATAGAGCCACGACATGGGCCAGCGCTGCGTCGGAGCGTACTGGCTCCACTTGTCGGAGTCGACGTCGACCATGTCGAGTACGCGGCGGGACAGGTTCGCCGGCATGAACTGTGCCATCGCCGAGGAAAACGCCAGCCCGCGCGTCACCTGCCCGGAGCCGGCCAGATCGGCGGCCCAGCGTCCCAGTTCGCGGCTGCGATAGTACGGCAGCGTCAGCGCCTGGCCGGCCAGCAGTCCGGTCAGACTCGCCAGCCTGGCGCGGCGCGGCTTCAGCGGCAACAGCCTGATCGAGGCGCAGTAGGGTTTCAGTGCGTCCTCATACTGCCAGTCGTCGGGATCGTCGACGAATGCGCCGAGATGGATGGCATAACGCATGCTCAGATGCCGCAGCAGATGGAACGAGCGGATCTTGTCGCCCTTGTTGGGCGGAAACGGGATGCGATGCGCAAGAAACAGCAGCCCCTCTTTCACGCTCACCCCAGGTTCTTGACGATATGCGGCCCGATGACATTGGCAAGCGCCAGCGGCATTCTCTTCCAGGCCTGGATGAAGAGGCGATATTTGGGATTGAGCGGATTGATCTCGGGAACGTCGGCATCGGTCACCAGGAAGTACTCGTAATACAACGGCGTCGGCTCGAAGCCCCAGTTTTTCTTGAAGTCGAACGAACCGGTTCCGCGCTTGCTGCGGCCGAAGTCAAACACCTTGAGGCCGCGCTCGCAGGCGCGCCGCATCAGGTCCCAGTACATGAAATCGTTGCCGGCCACCGCACGCGCGGCGTCCACGCCCCCGCCGTAGTACGGCAGCACCTCGTCGCGGAAATAGAACGACATCACGCTGGCGATGACGCGCCCATCCAGGGTGATGGTGAGCACCTCGCAGTCGTCGCCGAATTCTTCCTTCAGCAGGCGGAAAAACCTGCGCGAAAACACCGGCGTACCCAGACGGTGGACGCTCGCCGAATACGCCTGGAAGAAACGCGTGGTGTCGCCGTCGATTTCACCCACCAGGCCGGCCTTGATGCCTTTGCGCACCATCGCGCGCTGCTTGCGCGGAATGGCGTTCATGTTCGCCTCGATGTCGGGCTCGATGGCTTTCTTGAAGGTAACGTACAGATCCTTGGTCGGCCAGTGAGCATGCTGGGCCATCTGGTTGCGGTACTCGAGCGCGCCGACCCTGAGTCGCACGGCCAGCGCCTGCGCCGCCTCGTCGAGCGCGCGCCAGGCGGCATCGTGGTCGGCGAGGATGCCGCCATACGCGCAGAACGGCAGCGATCCCAGGCTGTGGCCGAACAGGCGGCTGCGGATTTCGGCCAGCGGCAGCACGCCCACGATCCCGCCGTCGCGCTCGGCCAGCAGGAAATGCGTGCGATGGCCGAAGGCCGCTTCGATCACGCGCTTCCAGCCGACGCGATGAAAAAATGTCGCGTCCGGATGCGTGTTCACATAGGCGTCCCACAGTGCGTGATCGCACGCATCCAGTGCGCGTACCGTGACGCCGGTCACGCTGGTTTCAGGCATCTGGAGGGGCTCGGAATGCATGTTCAATGTTCTGGCAAAAACACGCGGTCGACGCGGTCCCATTCAAAATCGTTCAACAACTGGCGCAATCTGCACGGCATGCGCTGCAGATTGACGTAATGGCGGAAGCGCGTACGGGCCGACAGGCCGGACTGGCGCGGCTGCCCGGCGTCGAGTTCCCACGGATGAAAATAGAACATGCAGGGCGCGCGGTCCTGCGTGTTGACGCGATCCAGCATCCAGCGCGACATCGCGTACGGCAGCAGGCGGAACCAGCCGCCGCCGGCCGCGGGCCAGTTGCGTCCCAGCAGCGGCACTGTGGTGGGTGGCAGTTCGAGGATGCCGGTCTCGCCGTTGGGACGATGCGGAAAACGCGGCGCATCGGGCATGCCGTAATGGTCGTGGCGCACCGGATAGATGCTCGAACTGTATACATAGCCGGCGTTCTCGAGTTCCTCGACGGCCCACCAGGTCTTCCGGTTGATGGAGAAACTCGGGGCGCGGTAGCCGCGGATGGCAACGCCGCCGAGGTCCTCGAGTATAAGCTTGGCACGCGTGATGTCGTCGCGAAACTGTTCGGGCGTGAGATCCGATGCCCGCTGGTGGCCATAGCCGTGGCTGGCGAGTTCGTGACCGTCGTCGACGATGCGGCGCACCACCTGCGGATAGCGTTCGGCGATCCAGCCGAGCGTGAAGAACGTGGCTTTGGCGCCGGTCTCGTCGAGCAGGCCGAGGATCACGTCGACATTGCGTTCGACCCGGCAC
Source organism: uncultured Thiobacillus sp. (assembly GCA_964533095.1). GTDB lineage: Bacteria > Pseudomonadota > Gammaproteobacteria > Burkholderiales > Thiobacillaceae > Thiobacillus. The sequence goes on from CAZHKS010000008.1 coordinate 78,454, forward strand.
GGCAGCGCGTCCCAGTCTTCGCGGCGGATATGCGGCGCAAAGGCCGACACCTGGAAATAATCCTCGACATCGATCGACATGGCATTCTTGATGCGTCCCGCCATTACGCGACCCGTGTTCCCGAAAGGGCATGAACCCCCTTCTGCATGGGTAGCCAGTCCTTCAGCTTGTACGCAATGCGCATCGCCGCGCGGCCATCCCAGTATTCCGGAATGCGTCCGGCCTTGCCGCCCCCCGCCATCACCTCTGCGAATGCGCTGCGAATCGCCTCGGGATGGGGGCCGACCAGGGTGTTGGTTCCCTCGGCGATGGTAATCGGACGTTCGGTATTCTCGCGCAGGGTAAGGCACGGCACGCCCAGTGCCGTGGTTTCTTCCTGGATGCCACCGGAATCGGTCAGCACCAGCCTGGCGTCGTGCATCAGGCCGAGCATTTCAAGATAGCCCACCGGCGGCAGGATGTGCAGGCCGTCGAGCTTGGCGGTGAAGCCGAATTTTTCGATGTTGCCGCGCGTACGCGGATGCAGCGGCATCACCACCGGCAGGGTGCGGTTGATCTCGCCGACCACATCGAGCAGCGCGCCGAGCGTCGCCGCGTCGTCGACGTTGGATGGCCGGTGCAGCGTCAGCACCGCATACTGCTGCAGCGTTGTGCCAAGGGTTTGCGCGCCCGGCACCGCGCGTTCGAGATTGCGGTGCAGGGTGTCGATCATCACATTGCCGACGAACTCGACGCGCGCCGCATCGATTCCCTCGCGCTGCAGGTTGGCCAGCGCGCTGCGCTCGGTAGTGAACAGCAGGTCGGAAATCTGGTCGGTCAGCACGCGGTTGATTTCTTCCGGCATGCTGCGGTCGTAGCTGCGCAGGCCGGCCTCGACATGGATCACGCGCACGCCGCGCTTGGCCGCCACCAGCGCGCACGCGATGGTGGAATTGACATCGCCCACCACCAGAACGGCTTGCGGCCGCACGCTTTCGAGCACGGGCTCGAAGCGCTTCATCACCTCGGCCGTCTGTACCGCGTGGCTGCCGGAACCGACCTCCAGATGATGGTCGGGGCGTGGAATGCCGAGGTCGGCAAAGAAGCTGTCGCTCATCGCTGCGTCGTAATGCTGGCCGGTATGCAGCAGCTGCGCGGTCACGCCGGTCTCGGCCAGGGCGGCCATCACCGGAGCGATTTTCATGAAATTGGGGCGTGCGCCTGCGACGCATAAAACCTGGGTCATGGCTGGATCGTCAATGCGTTGAATCGGGATCGTCCGGTGGCGCGCCTTCATCCGCCGCCGCATGGCGTTCGCTCACGGTATAGAGAATCTTGCGCACGATGGGCAGGATCCGGTTGACCGAGCGCTCCACCTGGTCGATGCGCTGCGCCAGCCGGGCGGTGTCTTCGCCGTTCAGGGCACCATTGACCGGCACATGGTTGTTGATGCCCGTTGTGCCGTGGAAATCCTGGTGCGCAACCTCGTTCTTCAGGTCGGCGATCACCTCGGCGACTTCGGCTTCGCCGAAATGGTTCTTTTCCTCGAGAAAGCCGAACAGCAGCAAGCGATCGCAGGTGGTGTTGAGGCGGCGCGGAATGCCGCCGGTAAAGCGGTGCAGTTCGGCGAAGGCTTCGGCATCGAATCCCGGCGCGCCTTGCCAGCCGACGGTGCGCAGGCGGTGTTCGATGTAGCCGCGCGTCTCGTCCGCGTCGAGCGGTCCCAGATGGTAGGAGGCCACCACGCGCTGGCGCAGCTGCTGCATGTCCGGACTTTGCAGGATACCGCGAAATTCGGGCTGTCCCAGCAAAAAAGTCTGGATCAGCGAGCGTTCGCTGGTCTGGAAATTGGACAGCATGCGCAGTTCCTCCACCGCGCGCGGCGTCAGGTTCTGCGCCTCGTCCACCACCAGCAGCGCTCGCTTGCCCTGGCGCGCGGCCGCAGCAAGAAAGTCTTCCAGGTTTTTAAGCAGCGCGGATTTGGTCAGGCCTTCGTGTTCCAGCCCGAACGAGGCCGCCACGCTGCGCAGCGTATCCTCCGCATCGAGCTGGGTCGACACCAGCTGCGCCGCCACCAGATTGTGGGACTCGAGCTGACGGAACAGGTTGCGCACCAGCGTGGTCTTGCCGGCGCCGACCTCGCCGGTGATGACGATGAAACCTTCGCCCAGCGACAGGCCGTAATCCAGATAGGCCATCGCCCGCTTGTGCCCCTTGGAGCCGAAGAAGAAACGCGGATCGGGATTGAGTTGAAACGGCTTGGCGCTAAAGCGGTAATAGTCTTCGTACATGGACAATCCGTTGTCTGAGTGGGGGCACGGCGCGCTAGAAAATACCTAGCAACGGCTGTGCCATTCCGGCAGCCCGGTCAGAAGCGCATGTTGACCGACGCCGTAAGGCTGTTTTCGTCGTAGTCGGCGTTCGCCACGTTCGAACTCCGCTGGGTATGGCGGAAAGTCAACGCGCCGTAAAGCTTGTCGGCAAAGCGGCGGTTGAGGCCCAGGCTGAGACTGAGGAGATCGTCCTGGCGTGCCACGCCATTCGTTAACGAGCTATCCAGGCTGGTACGGGTCAGCGACAGGCTGCTGTTGGCTGTCGTTGCGGCAGACAGGCGATAGCTGAGGCTGCCCGTTACACCTTGTATATGGTCCTGGGCATTGCCAAATAATTGATATAGCCGCTTTGTGTCCTGCGCCGAAAGGCCGAATCCCAGCTTGCCGATATCCCATGACACCCCGGCTGTGAGGCTCTTGATAATGAAAATGCCATTTGCAATTGAAGTTGGAAATCCTAGTGTCAACAGATCTTCAGCTGAATAGCCATAAAGTCTTTGGTAAACCGCCGCAATCAGTCCGGCGGGATATGGCCCGTCACAACCCTGCGGTGGTGATTGTGTAATATCGGAGGCTGGAGGGAAATGTGGAACTGTCCCACAAACAAAATACAACTGTCCCCCCTGTTCCAGAAGCTGCTGTGAAATATCGCTGACATCCTCGGAATAGCGCACCCGCCATTGCGTGAGCCGCGTGCGGTGGTTGGCAGCCAGGCTGAACGTCCGACCGAAATAGCGCTCGCCGGCCGACGCCTCGAGGCTCGTGCGGCGTGTGGGCGTCCAGCCGAATCCCACACTGTAGGATGAACCGCTCGTACCGCTGCTGCTCAGATAGTCGTTCGAATCATGGCCGACCGTGCCGAACACCCGGAACTGGCGGGTCAGGGCATAGCCGGCGGTTGCGCTGGCGCTTTCGAAGGTGACGTCGGTATTGTTGACACTGTTGACCGCGTTGCGGTTTTGCAGCTTGCGGAGGGAGTAGTTGAGCCCCCAGCTGAGATCGGTGAAGCGGGTGCCGCTGTTCAGGCTGGCAGAAAACGAGTTCGAGCTGGCATTGGGCGCGACGTTATTCTGGAAAATCGCCCCGCTGGCCGTGTAGCGCGCCTGCGCGAAGGCGAAGGTTCCCAGCCGCTGCTGAATGTAGGGGCTGAGGGAATACGTGCCAACGGTGGTCCGGTTGCTGTTGTTGGTGGTGGCGTCGGCGGGCGACCCCAGCAGCGAGATCAGTTCCTGGGAGACGTGGGCGTTGCCGTCGATGAACAGGAAGTCCTTGACCAGCTCGGCCTTCCCGGCCGCGCTGAGGTTGTGATAGAAGTTGTCGCTCTGGTCGCCGCCGAAACGCTCCACGCCGGTCAGGCCATATTGCAGGCTGGCCTGCACCCGGCGCGAACCTTCCGAGCGCAGCGTGAAGCCCGGTGTCGCGGTGAGGATCAAGGCATCCTGCGTATTGCTGGAGCTCTGTTTGACGTTGTCGGTATAGGTGGACGACGCATTCAGATAGGGCTCGAAGCGCCATTCGATGGCGTGCGCAGGCGACGCTAAGGCCAGCGCCATCAATGCGGAACACGCGCCTGCGAGACGAATCCGTCGGTACTGTGTTGCCGGGGCGCCGCAGTGGCGGCGCTTATTTGCCGTAACTGCCATAGTAGCCATAGTAGTAATCTGCGCCCGGGGTCGGCGTGGTCTTGTTGAGCAGCATGCCGACGACCTCGCACGACTGGATGTGGCTCAAGGCTTCGCGCACCGCCTCCTGCGAGGTTTTTTCGGCTTCCACCACCATGACGATCTGGCCCATGTGGGTCGCGAGCACGCTCGATTCGCTGGTCGCCAGCAACGGCGGCGAGTCGAACAGGATGATGCGGTCGGGATAACGGTTGCCGATGTCCTCGATGAGGCGGGTCATGGCGGCGCTCGCCAGCAGTTCGGTCGCGCGCTTGTAGGTGCGTCCGGCGGGCAGCACGGTCAGCTTGGCGATATCGGTCTTGATCAGCACGTCGGACAATTTGAGATCCTTGTCCTGCAGCACGTCGAGCAGCCCCTTGTCGGCGTGGATGCCGAGGTATTCGGGCACGCGCGGCTTGGCGACGTCGGCGTCGATCAGCAGCACGGTGCGGTCCATCTCCATCGCCATCGAAATCGCCAGGTTGATGGCGCAGAAGCTCTTGCCTTCGCCCGGCAGCGAACTGGTGACCATGATGAGGTTGCCGTTCTTGACCCGCGCAGTGCCCTGGCCAAACGCATTGGCGATGAGCGGCCGCTTGATGATGCGGAATTCCTCGGCGATCTGGCTCTTTTCAGCGTCCGGCGCAACCACGCCCATGCGATGCAGACGCGCCAGGTTGATCGACTGCACCTGGCTTCCGCCTTCCATCGCGAGGGTGTCCGGTGCACTGAATATCGGCTCGACCGGCGTGGCGACGAAGGGGGCCGCATGGCTGCCGCGTTGCTTGTTGAGCGCATTCTCGATCAGGCTTGCGTCGTGTCCGGGGTCGCCGGACCCACCCTGCGGCGCCGGGTGCTGCGCACCCGTGCCGATCTTGCCCGCTGCTTTTTCAATAATGCTCATGGTTTCTCCTAGCCCGCGCGCGACACCAGTATCTGCAATACCATCACGGCACCGTAGGCGGCAATCAGGCTGCCCAGTGCGGCCAGATACGTCAGCAGGCCCTTGCGTTTGCGGCGGCGGCTTTCATCGGTTTCCACCCGCGAGACCGCGCCCAGCAGCGGCAGCCCGGTCAACTCGCGCAGGACGCGGCGATCGGTCACGGTGCGACGCAGCTGGCTCAGCAGGAACGCCACCGCGATACCCGCGGCAAGCCCGCCCAGGGTCACCAGCGAGAGCAGCAGCGGACGGTTCGGCCATGCCGGCTGGCTCGGAACGAAGGGCGGATCGATCACCCGGAAGTCGACGGTGTCGGTCTTGCTTTCTACTTCGCCCGACATCGTGACGGATTCGCGGCGTTTCAGCAGGGCATCGTAATTCTGTCGATAGACGTCATAGTCGCGCGTCAGCTGGGTGTATTCCTGCTCCACCTGCGGAATCATGTTGGACGCATTGCGCAGTTCGGCATAGCGGCGCTGATACTCCGCGACGCGCGCACGCAGGGAGGATACATTGGCATCCGCCTCAGCAATGGAAAGCGTGAGCTGCTGGTAGACCGGGTTCTGGATCTTGGAGCCGGAGGGGTCGGCCTTGCGTTTTGCCAGGTCGGCCTTCTTCTCAGCCTGCAGCTTCTCGATCAGGCGCTTGGTCGCCTGGACATCGGGATGCAGGTCGGTGTATTGCAGTCGCATTTGATCCATCTGCTTCTGCAATGCCTGGATACGGTCGTCGATCTCGCTGTTGGTCACCCCCGCCACGGCCGCCGCAGTGAGTTCGGGCTCCTCATCCGCCAGCTGGCGCTTCAACTGGTCGCGGCGGTTGATCGCTTCCTGCTGGTCCAGTTGCGCCTGCCGCAGCTGGGTGCTCACATCGGCCAGCTTCGCGTAATAGTCGCCGCCCTGCCCCGGCATCATGCCGATGTGCTTCTGCTTGAATTCCTTGAGCGCGTTTTCGGCATCGGTCAGTTTCTGCTGGTACTGCTGCAACTGCTCCTCGATGAAGCGCTGGGAGCTTGAAATATCCTGACGCGTCTTGCCGAGGCTGCTTTCCACAAAGATGGTCAGCAGCGACTGCACCACCTTCTTGGCCAGTTCGCCATTGGCGTCCTGATAGCTGATCGTGTAGAGATTCTCACGTCCGGCATCGGCGATGGAAATCTTGCCGGCCAGATCGCTCAGCATTTTCTCGGTCTGCTCGGGCGTTTTCGCCCTGACATCCAGATCGGTCATGCGTGCGACCTTTTCCAGCGTTGGACGGCTCACCAGCTGTCGCGTCATCAGTTTGATCTGCTGCTCGACGTCGGGTTCGGCCGCCAGCCCCGACAACAGCGGCTTCAACAGGGTTTGCGTATCCACATAGACGCGCGCCGAAGCCTGATAGCGGTCAGGAATCATCATCACCCAGGTCCAGCCGACGACGCACACCAGCCAGGCTACCGCCACCCCCCACCAGCGTCGGTACCAGGCGGCTTTGGCATAGCCGAGAATTTGCTGCAACAATAGATCCATGTGGGCGTTCCGCCATCAAGAAGCGCCGCACAAGGCGGCGCAGACAGGTTTAGAACAGGCTTTCCGGAACGACCAGCACATCGCCCGGTCGCATGTCGACGTTGGCCGAGGTGTCGCCGCCGCGAAGCAGATCGTCGAGGCGAACACCGAGGCGCTCCTGCTTGCCGTCCACGGTGCGCAGGATGTAGGCCTTGTTGCCGGCCGCAAAATCGGTCAGGCCACCGACCGCGATCATCAGGTCGATCAGGCTCATTTTTTCGCGGTAGTTCAACGCCTGCGGCTTGGCCGCTTCGCCCACCACACGGATCTGCTGATCGAACGGTCCGATGCCGCCGGAGACGATGACGGTGACGATGGGTTCCTGGATGTATTTGCCAAGCGCCTTCTCGATATCGCGCGCGAGCTGGGTGGGCGTCTTTCCGGAGGCCTGGATGTCCTCGACCAGGTTCATGGTCATCTTGCCGTCCGGACGGACCGGGAAGGTGCCGGAGACTTCGGGGTTGCGCCAGACGAAGACCTGGACCTGATCGCCCGGGCCGATCAGGTAGTTCCAGTTGTAGCTTCCCGTCTGCGTGGGCGCGGGCGGATAGGTCGGCGTGCTTGAACAGCCTGCCATGGCAGCGATGGCCAGCATGACGCCGGCGCGTGCGAGATGCTTCTTGATCGTGAACATGTCCACCCTCCCTTAATATGCTGTTAATTCGCAGGCATTATGCCAGAGCGAATTGGAAAACTGGTGTCAACGCAAAGACTGCTAGCAAGCCGCAGGCCAATCGCGGCCCTCCACAAATCCCGGTCACACCGCGGTTTTCATGCACCCTACCACGACCCGGGGCGTCGGGTAACCGACAACGATGTCGTAAGCCTGTCGCCTGGCGCGCTATCATGCCCCCCATGAACCCTCCTGAAATCGACAGCCTGGACACCCTGCGCCAGCATATTCGCGACTTTGCGCTGGAACGGGCGTGGGAGCGCTACCATACCCCCAAGAACCTTGCCATGGCGCTCACCGTGGAAGCAGCGGAGCTGCTCGAACCCTTCCAGTGGCTGACGGCAGAGCAAAGCCAGCACCTGAGCCCAGCGCAGCACGAGGCGGTACGCCAGGAAATCGCCGACGTGCTGATCTACCTGACACGGCTGGCCGACCTGCTGGACATCGACCTGCTTGACGCCGCCGCCGACAAGCTGGCGATCAATGCGCGCAAGTACCCGGTCGACAAGGCTCACGGCAACGCCCTCAAATACTCGGACTATTCGAATGACTGACCCGTATTACAAATACCATGTCTTTTTCTGCACCAACCAGCGTGACGACGGCGCCAAATGCTGCGGCGCATCCGGCGGCCAGCAGATGCGCGACTATCTGAAGAAGAAGGTCAAGAACGTCCATCTCAACGGCGAAGGGAAATGCCGCATCAACAGCGCCGGCTGCCTCGACCGCTGCGACGAAGGCCCGCTGCTGGTCGTGTATCCGCAAGGCGTCTGGTATACCTACGTGGACGAGGCCGACATCGACGAAATCCTCGAGGTCCATCTCAGGCAGGGGCGTATCGTCGAACGCTTGCAGTTGAAGTGAAACGCTACAAGCTGCGCATCCCGGTACCGGCAGGCAAGCTGGAAACCGTGATCGACGATCCCGAGACCGAGCGCCGCGGCCTGCTGCTGGTCGCGCATCCGCACCCGCTGCATGGCGGCAGCCTGGACAACAAGGTGGTGACGACCCTGGCCAAGGCCGCCAACGAAGCCGGCTGGGTCAGCGTGCGCCCGAATTTCCGCGGCGTCGGCATGAGCGATGGCGAATTCGACGCCGGGGTAGGTGAAACCGAGGACCTGCTGGCCGTCGCCCGCTTCGTCGAAGCCAGCTACCCCGGCCTGCCATGGGCATTGGCCGGCTTCTCGTTCGGCGCGTTCGTGCAGCATCGCCTGCGCCAGGAGCTTCATGCGCAGCGTCTGATCCTGGTCGCGCCGGCGGTCACCATGTACGAGTTCGACCCGGTGCCCTCCGACACCGTGGTGATCTTCGGCGATGCCGACGAACTCATCCCGCCCGCCGCGATCCGGCTATGGGCCGAGCAGCAACAGCTTGCGGTGAAAGTCATCCCTGACGCCGGCCATTTTTTCCACGGCAAGCTGAAGGAACTGAAACAGGCGTTTCTGGAAACCTGTCCATGTTGAAAGTCCACGGCCTGACGAAGAAATACGGCGACACCGAGGTAGTGCGCGGCCTCGACCTGACCGTACGGCGCGGCGAGTGTTTCGGCCTGCTCGGGCCCAACGGCGCCGGCAAGACCACCACGCTGCGGCTGCTGCTGGGCCTCATCGAACCCGATGGCGGCAGCATCGAACTTGCCGGCATCGCGGTGCCGCAGCACGCGCGCGAGGCCCGCATGAAAATCGGCGTGGTACCGCAGATGGACAATCTCGACCCGGACTTTTCGGTGCGCGAAAACCTGCTCGCCTATGGCCGCTATTTCGGCATGAGCAAGGCGGCCATCGCCGCGCGGGTGCCGGAACTGCTCGATTTTGCAGGCCTTGCCAGCAAGGCCGACGCGCAGATCGTCCATCTTTCGGGCGGCATGAAGCGGCGGCTTACGCTCGCCCGTGCCCTGGTGCACGATCCCGACATCCTGTTTCTCGACGAGCCCACCACAGGCCTCGACCCGCAGGCGCGCCATCTCATCTGGCAGGGCCTGCGGCGGCTGATCAGTGCTGGCAAGACCATCGTCCTGACCACGCACTTCATGGACGAGGCCGAGCGGCTGACCGACCGGCTCGCCATCCTCGACCATGGCCGCGTCGTCGCCGAAGGCGCGCCGCGCGCACTGATCGAGTCGCATATCGAACCGGCGGTGGTCGAAGTGTTCGGCGAAGGACTGGCCGACTGGACCGGCCAGCACGCGGCCCGCCTGTGCCAGCGCTCCGAAACCGTCGGCGAGACCCTGTTCTGCTACACCAGTTCGCCCGACATCGTGATCGACGCGCTCAGGCACGCCCCGGCACTGCGCTACCTGCACCGGCCGTCGAATCTGGAAGATGTGTTTCTCAAGCTCACCGGGCGCGATCTGAGGGATTGAGCACATGAGCCATTTTTTCCGATGCCCCCGTCTGTCGGCGCGCTTCATTCCGGTGTGGCAACGCAACTATCTGGTGTGGAAGAAGCTCGCCATCCCGTCCATCCTCGGCAACCTGGCCGACCCGATGCTCTACATGCTGGGTCTGGGCTACGGCCTCGGCAGCCTGCTGCCGGATGTCGGCGGCATGCCCTACCTGACCTTCCTCGCCGCCGGCACCGTGGCCTACAGCACGATGAACGCGGCCACCTTCGAGGTGCTGTATTCGAGCTTCTCGCGCATGCACGTGCAGCGCACCTGGGATGCGATCCTCAACGCGCCGATGACGCTCGACGACGTGATGCTGGGGGAACTGACCTGGGCTGCGTCCAAGAGCCTGCTCTCCGGACTGGCGATCCTGGCGGTGATCTGGGGACTGGGCCTCTACGGCAATTTCTGGATGACGCTGTGGATCATTCCCGTCGTCGCGCTGGTCGGCTTCTGCTTCGGCGGCATGGGACTGGTGATGAACGCAGTGTCGCCGAGCTACGATTTTTTCCTCTACTACTTCACCCTGGTGATCACGCCGATGGTATTGCTGTGCGGGGTGTTCTTCCCGGTATCGCAACTGCCCCCGGTGGTGCAAGGCGTCTCCGCCTGGCTGCCGCTCACCCACGCCATCGACCTGGCGCGCCCGCTGGTAGTCGGCAACATGCCCGATCAGGTCATGCTGCATGTCGTCGCCCTGGTGATTTACGGCAGCCTGGGTTACCTCATCGCGCTGGGGCTGACGCGACGCCGGCTCCTGAAATAATCAGGCAGGGTGAATCAAACCCCGGCCGCCTGCTGGTCGGCGTGATAGCTCGACCGCACCATCGGCCCGCAGGCGGCATGCCTGAAACCCATCGCCAGCGCTTCCTGCTCGAACTGCGCGAAGCGCTCGGGCGTGACGAAGCGCAGCACCGGCAGATGATGCTGCGAGGGCTGCAGGTACTGGCCTAGCGTCAGCATGTCGACGTCGTGCGCGCGCAGGTCGCGCATCACCTGCAGGATTTCGTCGTCCTCCTCGCCCAGCCCCAGCATCAGGCCGGATTTGGTCGGAATGTCGGGATGACGCGCCTTGAAGTCCTTCAAAAGCTTGAGCGAGTGCGCATAGTCGGCGCCTGGACGCGCCGCTTTATATAAACGGGGTACGGTTTCCAGATTGTGGTTCATGACGTCGGGCGGTGCGCTGCCGAGTTTCTCGAGCGCCTTGTCGAGCCGCCCGCGAAAATCCGGGGTCAGGATCTCGATCCGCGTTGCCGGCGAGGCTTCGCGCACGGCAGCGATGCACTGCGCGAAATGATCCGCCCCGCCGTCGCGCAGGTCGTCGCGGTCGACGCTGGTGATCACCACGTATTTCAGCGCCATCAGCGCGATGGTCTCGGCGAGGTGGCGCGGCTCGTCGACGTCCGGCGGCAGCGGCGTGCCGTGGCCGACATCGCAGAACGGGCAGCGCCGCGTGCACAGGTCGCCGAGGATCATGAAGGTGGCGGTACCGTGGCCGAAGCATTCGCCGAGGTTGGGGCACGAAGCCTCCTCGCACACCGTATGCAGACTGGCCTCGCGCAGGATGCCTTTCAACCGTGCCACATTCGGCACATTGGGCGATTTGGCGCGGATCCACGACGGCAGGCGCATCCGGGGCTGCTGCACGATCTTGATCGGGATGCGCGCGGTCTTGGCCGCACCTTTGTGCTGGAGGGGATCTGCCATAATCAATCTGCTCGAAACGACGCCGGAAACGTCAACTGTCTGGATTCTAGCCTATGCGCCCGCCGGCCCTGACCCTGCTGGCTGTGTGGAGTGCCTCGGCCCATGCCAGGGCGGGCAGGCGTTCAAGCACGCCGCCGGCCGCCAAATCCTAGACCTCGACCCAGACTTGCCCCGCTTCGACTTTCACCGGATAGGTCTTGATCGGTTCGTCGGCAGGCTCGCAGGTGGGCTGGCCGGTGGTGAGGTCGAAGTAGCTGCCGTGCAGCGAGCACTTGATCCTGTCGCCCTTGATGCAGCCCAGGTACAGCGAGTAATCCTCGTGGCTGCACATCTCGTCGACGACGTAGTGGGTGCCGCCGGCGTTGCACAGCAACAGCCGCTTGCCATCGACGACGATGCGCTTCATCTCGGCGGGCTTGAGTTCGTCGGCAGCGGCGATGACAACGAATCCGCTCATCACTTGATCCTTGCGACGGCCTTGCCGGAGTCCAGCACGGCGCGGATCTGCGCGGCGGCTTCGGCCACGCTCGCCGCCTTGCCGACGTGGTGCAGGATAACGGAGCCGGCCAGCACCAGCGAATCGTAGGTCGCACCCTTGTCGCCCTTGAGCGCCAGGATGCCGGCCTCGGCGGCGGCGCGCGCGGTGGCCTTGATGTCGATCGCGGCGACGATCTCGTCCTCGCCTGCTTCGGTAGCGACCGCACCGGGCAGCGGAACGGCGCGTACCGGCTGGTCAATACCGAGCGCCACCGGGTCGATGTTCGCCTCGGCCTCGGCACCGCGGTCGTGGTAATGGAAATACTTGCCGGTCTGACGCAGGCTGGGAATCACGCCGCCCTCGACGCCGCGCACGATGCAGGCGGAATCGAAGCCGGCTTCGCGCGCGAGGTCGGCGTACACCGGCGGATAGGGCTTGTGCACGTAGCCGGTGACGAAGTGGGTCAGCTTCCTGCCGGCGATCGGCTTGGACAGCACTTCCACCGTGGTCAGCACCTGGCGCTTGATCATCTGCGCGCGCAGGGTGGTGAGATTGTGCAAACCGGGGTTGGACTGCGCCTGGTCGATGTAGCTCCAGCCGACCGCGGGGTCGGCCAGACGCGCCGCCGCTTCCTCGGGCGACAGGTCGACCGGCACCCCCGCGGCTTCCAGCACGTGACGCGCAGTTACACCATATTTGGGTCCGACCTTGTCGAGGCCGTGGGAAACGACATGCACGCCGAATTCGGCCAGTAGCGGACCAAGGAAGGGGGCGGCCGGCAGGCAGCGGTTGTAGCCGTCGTAGGGGTCGCCGATATCGACCACCTCGTCGACCTCCGCCGTGACGCGGCGGGTGGTTTCGAGCACGGCGTCCAGCACGCCGCGGTTTTCGTCCATCGTCTCGCGCTTCATGCGCAGGGCAATGAAATAAATGCCCACCTGGATCGGGTCGATCACGTTGTCGATGATGGCCTTGGTGCCCAGATGCGCCTCGGCGCGGCTGATGTTCTTGGACAGGTCCGGACCGGTGGCGATGCGCTGGATGATCGAGCGCATCAGGAGTTTGGGGTCGGACGGCAGCGTGTCGGTGTTCATGAATAACTCCATTAGTAGTTATAAGAATACTTATAACCAAGTAAATCAGTCAAGAATAGATCGTGTTATGCAGGCAGCGCGCGAGCGCCGTTCCGGCCTCAGGCAGCGACAGTTTCACGCCGAGATCGCGGCATTGCGTCACCCGCATCCCGGCGTAGCCGCAGGGATTGATGGCGGCGAACGGGCCCAGATCCATGTCGACGTTGAACGACAGCCCATGATACGTGCAGCCGTGCCGGACGCGCAGGCCGAGCGCCGCGATTTTCGCGCCGTCGACGTACACGCCGGGCGCACCGCCCAGCCGTGCGGCGGCCACGCCCTGTTCCGCCAGCAGGTCGATCACCGCCTGCTCCATGCGCGTCACCAGTTCGCGGATGCCGTAGCCGCGGCGGCGCAGGTCGACCAGCACATAGGCCACCACCTGCCCCGGTCCGTGGTAGGTGATCTGCCCGCCGCGGTCGATCGGTACCACGGGAATGTCGGTCGCGGCGATCAGGTGTTCAGGCTTGCCGGCCTGCCCCTGCGTATAGACGGGCGGATGCTCCAGCAGCCAGATTTCGTCCGCGGCATCGGGTGCACGCCGCGCGGTGAAAATCTGCATCGCCCGCCAGGTCGAAATATAGTCGACCTGGCCCAGCTGCCGGATGATCGCATCGCCGCTCACCGCTTGCTGCCCGCCGCTCGCCATCAAAGCGCCATCTTCACCCAGGGGTGCGCGGTGATCTCGCGATAGAGCGCGTCGAGCTGAGCCCTGGAGGTGGCGCGCACCACGCAGGTCACCGACAGATAGTTGCCGCTGCCGGATGCCCGAATCTCGATCGTCTCGGCCTTGAAATCGGGCGCATGGCGTTGTACCAGTTCAATCATGGTGTGCACGAAATCGTCGTGGCGCTCGCCCATGATCTTGATGGGAAAGTCGGTGGGAAATTGCAGCAGGGTTTCCTGTTCGCTCATGCCCGCATCACCTGTTGTTTGAAGGCCTGGTACAGCACATCCATCCGCATGGCCATCGGTCCCGGCACGCCGGCGCCAACCGGCACGCCGTCCAGCTTCACGATCGCCATGATCTCCTTGGTGGACGACGTCATCCAGAGTTCGTCGGCGCTGCGCACCTCGGCCTCGGTAACCGGCCGCACCTCGTGCGGGATGCCGTGTGCGGCGGCGAGCTCCAGCACCACGTCGTAGGTGATGCCGGTGAGCATCAGGCTGGACGGCGGCGGCGCCCGCAGCACGCCATCCTTCACCACGAAGATGTTGCTCGCCGCGCCCTCGGTCAGGAAACCGTCGCGCAGCATCACGGTTTCGGCGCATGCCACGTCCACCGCCTGCTGGCGCAGCAGGAGGTTGGCCAGCAGCGAGATCGCCTTGATGTTGCAGCGCAGCCAGCGGTTGTCGACCGCGCTGACGGCACAGACGCCGGCGGCCTTTTGCCCGGCCGTGGCGGTCACCAGCGGCTGCGCAAACATGAACACCGTCGGCTGCACGCCCTGTGGAAAGGCATGATCGCGCAGCGGTTGCCCCTCGATGGGCGTGCCGCGCGTCACCTGGAGGTAGACCGACTGGTCGGCGAAGTCCTGCAGCGCGATCAGATGCAGAATGCGTTCGCGCCATTCAGCGCTCCCGAGCGGGTTGGCGAGACGGATCCCGTCGAGGCTGTCCTGCAGGCGGCGCAGGTGCGCGTCGAGCCGGAACGGTTTGCCTGAATACACCGGCACCAGTTCGTAGACGCCATCGCCGAAAACGAAGCCGCGATCGAGTACCGACACATTCGCCTCGGCGAGCGGCAGGAACCGGCCATTCAGGTAGACGTTCACTTGGTAAACAGCAGCCGCAACGAATCCCAGGCGCGGCCGAAGATGCCGGCGACGCTGACATCCTGCAGCGCGACCAGGGGGTAGTCGCCGAGCGGCTGGCCGTCAAGCGTCAGGCGCAGCGTGCCCAGGGGTTCCCCCCGGTGCACGGGCGCCAGAATGGGCTGCCGGGTAATGACTTGCGCCTTGACACGTGCCGCGGCACCGCGCGGGACCAGCAAATGGAAATCCTGCACGAAGCCCATGCTCACCGTCGCGCTGCTGCCGCGGTAGATGCTGGCGACCTTGACGGCCTGCTGCGCGCGATACAGCGGCACGCTGTCGAAATTCTCGAAGCCGTAATTCAGCAGCTTCAGCGCATCCTGCGTACGCTGCGCGTCCGAGCGCGCATCCAGCACGACCGCGATGCGGCGCTGGTCGCCGCGCTGCGCCGAGGCCACCATGCAATAACCGGCCTGGGGCGTGTGACCGACTTTCAGGCCGGTCACGGTATTGTCGCGCCACAACAGGCGATTGCCGTTGTAATGCGTAATCCCCTTGTAGGTCAGCTCCTTCTGGCTGAAGAAGCTCATCCGATCCGGGAAATCGTGGGCCAGTGCACGCCCGAGCAGGGCCAGATCGCGCGCACTCGATTCATGACCCGGCTCATTCAGGCCGGTGGCATTCATGAAGCGGGTTTTGGTCATGCCCAGCCGCCTGGCCTCTCGGTTCATGCGCCCGACAAACGCCTCCTCGCTGCCGTCGGCCGCCGTCACCAGCGTGATCGTGGCATCGCTGGCCGATTCCACCATCATCCCCTGCAGCAGCGTGTCGACGCTCACCTTCTCGCCGGTGCTGATGAATATGCGCGAACCATCCACCTGCGTGGCGGACGCCGGCACGGCGACTGTCTCGCTCAGGCTCAGCTTGTTATTGCGGATATCACCCAGCAGGAGGTAAGCCGTCATCATCTGGGTCAGCGATGCCGGCGCCAGCGGCAGATCGGCCTGGCTGGATGCCAGTTCTCGCCCGCTCGCCTGGTCGATCACGATCCAGGCGCGCGACGATATGCTGGTCGGCGGACCGGCCCACACCGTTGCAGACAGGAGGAGCGTCAGCCCCAGCCAGAAAAGTTTCATGTTCAGCCTTTTCATCAATCGCGTCTGACCAGGACTGCATTGAGGTTAAGACGTTCCTTTACCCGCGCACGATCCGACTGCGCCGCATCGTCGCTGGCATATGGTCCAAGCTGCACGCGATGCAGATTGCCTTCGAGTACCACGCGCGTCTGGCTGGCGTCGATGTCGAGCTGGCGTTTCAGGCGATCGAGCAGCTGCTGCGCATTGTCGGCACGCGAAAAGGCGCCGACCTGCAGGTAGACCCCATCCTGCAGTGCCTTGCCTTGCGTGTCGTAAGTATCGGGATCGATGCTTTCTACCCGCACCCGGATACTGCCACGGCCCAGGGAGCCGAGCTTGTAGGCCGCGGTATACGACAGGTCGATGACGCGCTTGCTGTGGAACGGCCCGCGGTCGTTGATGCGTACCACCACCGATTTCCCCGTGTCGAGCGACGTGACCCGTGCATAACTCGGAATCGGCAGGGTCGGATGCGCTGCCGTCATCGCATACATGTCGTACGGCTCGCCAGAGGAGGTCTTCTTGCCCTGGAAACGGCGGCCGTACCACGAGGCCAGACCTTCCTCGCTGTAGGGCTGGCGCGTGGTCTGCGGCGTGTAGGTGGTGCCGAGCGCGACATAGGCGCGATTGGCGAAGGGATGCAGGGGTTCCTTGCGCGGCACGGCGTCGGGGACGGCATCCAGATTCGCCGGCGGATTGGCCTCCGGACCGTCGTCGAGATAATAGCCGCCGCCCCTGGACGCGGTGGATGCCTGCTTGGCGGGCGGGGTGCTGGCGCAGCCGCCGAGGGCCAGGGCGATGGCAGCGATGCCTAGGAGCGAAATCGTTTTCATGGCCGTATTTTATCGCGTCATGATTTGTTGAGCTGGCGATGCGTCGCCACGCTCATCAGGATGCCCATCCCGAGCAGCAGCGTGACAAGCGCAGTCCCACCATAGCTCATCAGCGGCAACGGGACACCAACCACCGGCAGGATCCCCGACACCATGCCCATGTTGACGAACACATAGGTGAACAGGTTGAGGCTCAGGGTGGCCGCCATCAGCCGCCCGAACAGCGTCGGCGCCCGCGCCGCGATGACCAGCCCGCGCGCGACGATGGCCAGATACAGGCAGACCAGCAGGATCGCGCCGGCGTAGCCGAACTCCTCGCCGAACACGGCATAGATGAAATCGGTGGTGCGCTCGGGGATGAAATCGAGCTGGTTCTGCGTGCCCTGCATCCAGCCCTTGCCGAACAGTCCGCCGGACCCGATGGCGATGGTCGACTGGATGATGTGGTAGCCGGCACCCAGGGGGTCGGATGCGGGATCGAGCAACATCAGCACGCGGCGCTGCTGGTAATCGTGCATCAGCCCCCACACCACGGGCAGGCTGGCAGCCCCCAGAACGCCCCCTCCGAGGATCACCTTCCACGGCAGTCCGGCAAAAAACAGCAGATAAAACCCCGATGCACCGAGCATCAGCGCGGTCCCCAGGTCGGGCTGGCGCAGGATCAGCAGGAACGGCACCAGCAGCAGGACGCCGCCGACCAGGAAATGTCTGGCGCGCAGCACCGCCTCGTTGCGCTGGAAATACCAGGCCAGCATCAGCGGCAGCGCCAGCTTCAGCAGTTCGGACGGCTGGAATGCGAATCCCAGGTCCAGCCAGCGGCGCGCGCCATTGCGGATCTCGCCGAACAGCGCCACCCCGACCAGCAGCACCACGCCGGCCACATACAGGGGCGGCCCCACTTTGGACAGCAGATGCGGCGGGACGTTGGCCATCAGCACCATCACCGCCAGCGCCAGCCCCATGTTGACGAGGTGGCCGCTGATGCGGGCCGGGCTTTGCCCCGAGGCGCTCGCCACCACCGCCAGGCTGATGCCCAGCACCAGCAGTACCAGCACCAGCAGGATGCCGTCCACATGGCGCAGCCCGCGCAGGAGCCAGTGGCTAGTCCGAGGCATCGCTTCCCTCCAGTTTCATGTTGCCGGGGCGTTTCCCGGTCAGGTAGTAATCGAAGACCGCGCGCGCGATCGGCGCCGCGGTGGAACCGCCGTGCCCGCCATTCTCGACCATGACCGCCACCACGATGGTGGGATTCTCGGCCGGTGCATAGGCGATGAACAGCGCATGATCGCGGTTTTGCCGGGACAGCTCGCTGGCGTTGTAACGGGCGCCCTGCTTGATGCCGACCACCTGGGCGGTACCGGTCTTGCCGGCGATGGTGTACGGCGCGCCGGCCGCCGCGGCTGCGGCGGTTCCGCCCGGCTTCATCGCTTCCATCATGCCTTCCCGAACCACGGCGAGATCTTCCGGCTTGATCGTCACCTGACCGTGCACCACCACCGGCTGCGGCTGCCAGACGTGGGTGAACGGGTCGCGTACCGCCTGCACCAGGCGCGGCTCGATCCGCTTGCCGCCGTTGGCGAGCATGGCGGTCGCGGTCGCCAGTTGCAGCGGCGTGGTGAGATGGTAGCCCTGGCCGATGCCCGCGATCACCGTCTCGCCGGGATACCAGACGGTCTTCCAGCGGCGCTGCTTCCATTCGCGCGAGGGCAGCAGGCCGGACGATTCGCCCTCCAGGTCGATGCCCGTTTTCTCGCCAAAGCTGAATTGCTCGAGGTAGTCGTGCATGCGGTCGATCCCCATGTCGACCGCCAGCTTGTAGAAATAGGTATCGCACGACTGCGCAATGGCCCGTCGCATGTCGACCAGCCCGTGGCCGCCGCGCTTCCAGTCGCGATACTGATGGCTGCTGTTGGGAAGACTGAAATAACCGGGGTCGACCGTGATGTCCCCAGGTTTGCGCACCCCCAGTTCCAGCCCGGCCAGCGCCATGAAGGGCTTGATGGTCGAACCCGGCGGATAGATGCCGCGCAGCACGCGGTTCACCATCGGCCGCTCGGGCGACTCGTTGAGTGCCTTCCAGGTTTCCGGATCGATGCCGTCGATAAAGAGATTGGGATCGAACCCCGGCTTGCTCACCAGCGCCAGCACGCCGCCGGTATTGGGATCGAGCGCCACCAGCCCGCCCATGTAGTCGCCGAACGCATGTTCGGCGACCGCCTGCAGCCCCTCGTCCAGGTACAGGCGCAAATCCTTGCCCGGCACCGGCGGAATCCGCGACAGCGCACGCACCGCACGGCCGCTGGCATCGGTTTCCATCTGGTCGAACCCGGTGCGGCCATGCAGCAGGGTTTCGTAGCTCTGCTCCAGTCCGGTCTTGCCGATGTGGGCCGTACCGCGGTAGTTCTGCTCGCGCCCGGACTCGCGCAGGGTCTTGAGATCGCGGTCGTTGATCCGGCCGATGAAGCCGACCACGTGCGCCATGCCGGGCCCGGCCTGATAGTTGCGGAACAGCCGTGCCTTCACTTCCACGCCCGGCAGGCGGTAGCGGTTGGCCGCCAGGATCGCCACCTCCTCGTCGGTCAGCTTGCTTTTCAACGGTACCGTTTCGAACTCGTGCGATTCGGCGAGCAGACGCCGAAAGCGCCGCAATTCGCCGGGCGTGATCTCGATCAGCTTGCCCACCTCGGCCAGCGTGGCGTCCAGCTCGCGAGGCTGCGCCCGCGCCAGCTCGAGCGTGTAGGCCGAGTAGTTCTCCGCCAGGATGCGGCCTTTCCGGTCCAGGATCAGACCGCGGTTGGGCGCCACGGGCACCTGCGTGATGCGGTTGTTTTCCGCACGCTGGATGTAGTAGTCGTGCTGCGTGATCTGCAGATAAAAGGCCCGTCCCAGCAACGCGGCCGCGAGCAGCACGACGAAGGCTGCCCCCGCTTTCAGGCGCCCATGAAAGCGGGCCAGTTCGCGATCCAGGTTCTTGAGAGGTGTAGCTATCGGCATGTCCGGCTCATGCCCGATCCTGCACGCCCTTGCCATGCCACAGGCGCACGAACAAAGCGACCAGATACCACAGCACGGTGCTGCTCAGCACCGGGATGAGAATGCTCAATCCGGCCGGCGGATTGACCGCCAGCCAGCCGACCAGCAGCACCATCAACTGCACGCCCAGCAGGATCGGGAACAGTTGCGCGGCCTGCCGGGACGGGTCGAACTGCAGCAGCCGCAGGCGCAGGTACAACACGACATACGCCCCGGTCACATAGGCGATGGCGTGCTGGCCGAACACCGCGCCATCCTGGAAATCGGCCAGCAGGCCCAGAAAGAATGCCGTGCCGAAGCCGATGCGGGCAGGTTGATGCAAAGCCCAGAACAGCATGGCGACCAGCACGAAATCCGGCCGCACGACCAGCGCCCAGCCGGACCAGGGCAGCTGTTCCAGCAGCACCGCCACGGCCAGGCTGCCGAGGATGCGGCGCCAGCTGCCGGTGGTCTGGGCAGACACGTTCATCGCCTGGTCACCTGCGGCTCCGCGATCAGCACCAGCACCCCGCGGGAGCGGTCGAGCCCGGCCAGCGGCAGGCAGTCCACCCGCAGATAGGGACTGGATTGCGAGCGGGACACCCGGCTGATGGTCGCCACGGGAATGCCGGCCGGATACACCCGGTCGATGCCCGAGGTCAGCAGGCGGTCGCCCGGCCGGAGGTCGGTGTGCGACGGCATGTAGCGCAGTTCCATCTGGCCGTGCCCACTCCCGGCGGCCAGCCCGCGCTGGCCGGTTCGTTCGACGAACACCGGCGTCAACTGCTCGGTGCTGCTGACCAGCGTGACCTCACTCGAACCCGGATACACCCGCGTCACCTGCCCCACCAGGCCGTCCGCATCGACCACCGGCAGGCCGGTACGCAGTCCGGCGCCGCCCCCCTGGTCCAGCGTGAGGCGCTGGGCAAACCAGTCGTGCCCCTGATACAGCAGCGCAGCATGCACCACCTTCTGGCCCGGACGGCCCTGCAACTGCAGCAAGGTGCGCAATTCAGCATTTTCCCGGGCCAGCTCGGCCGCACGGTTCACACCGAGCATCAGCCGCGCCCGCTCAACCAGCAAGGCATCGCGCTCCTTCTGCAGGAGACGGTGGCGAGTGAAGAAACCCGTGAGCTCGGTCGCGACGTTGACAGGCGTCCGGGCGGCTTCGCGCACCGGCTGCAGCAGCAGCGAAAACCCGCTGCGCAGGCCCTCGAGCGCGTGATACCGGACATCGACCACCACGCAGGACAAACCGACCAGCAGCCAGATCATCAGGCGCGCCGTCGGCCCCAGGCGGCGGGCGAACATGAGCTGGCCCGGCATGGCCATCAGCGGTCCCGGTCAGCAGCGGCTGCGTTCACTCGTTGGTGAACACCGATGCCAGCTTGTCCATTTCCTCGAGCGCGCGGCCCGACCCGCGCACCACGCAGGTCAGCGGATCGTCGGCGACGATCACCGGCAGGCCGGTCTCTTCCATCAGCAGGCGGTCGAGGTCGCGCAGCAGCGCGCCGCCGCCGGTCAGCACCATGCCCTTCTCGGCGATGTCGGCGCCGAGTTCCGGCGGCGTTTGTTCCAGCGCCTGCTTGACCGCGCTGACGATGGCGTTGAGCGGCTCGGTCAGCGCCTCGAGGATTTCGTTGGACGACACGTTGAAGCTGCGCGGCACGCCTTCGGCGAGGCTGCGGCCTTTCACTTCCATCTCCAGCACTTCGGCGCCGGGGAAGGCGGAACCCATCTTCTTCTTGATCTGCTCGGCGGTGGCTTCGCCGATCAGCATGCCGTAGTTGCGGCGGATGTAGTTGATGATGGCCTCGTCCATGCGGTCGCCGCCGACGCGCACCGAATTGGCGTAGACCACGCCGCCGAGCGAGATCACGCCGACCTCGGTGGTGCCGCCGCCGATGTCGACCACCATCGAGCCGGTCGCCTCGGCCACCGGCAGGCCGGCACCGATCGCCGCCGCCATCGGCTCCTCGATCAGGTAGACCTGGCGGGCGCCGGCGCCGATCGCCGACTCGCGGATCGCACGGCGCTCAACCTGGGTCGAGCCGCACGGCACGCAGATGATGATGCGCGGACTGGGGCGCAGCATGCGGGTGTCGTGCACCTTCTTGATGAAATACTTGAGCATCTGCTCGGTGACGGTGAAGTCGGCGATCACGCCATCCTTCATCGGCCGGATCGCCTGCAGGTTGCCCGGCGTGCGGCCCAGCATCAGCTTGGCTTCGGCGCCCACCGCCTGCACGGTGCGCTTGCCGCCCGCCGCCGCATCGGTACGGATCGACACCACCGAGGGCTCGTCCAGCACGATGCCGCGATCGCGCACGTAAATCAGCGTGTTGGCGGTGCCGAGATCGATCGCGAGGTCGGTCGAGAAATAGCTGGTCAGAAACTTGAACATGGTGGCGGCAGCGCCCGCGCCAGCGGGCGAAAGGGCAGAAAAAACAAGGGGGCTATGATACCCTAACGGGCTTCGTTCCCGTAAGTATTCAGGTGCTTCCACCATGTCCCTCACCCAGGACGACGTCAAGCGCATCGCCCGCCTTGCGCGCATGGAAATCAGCGATGCCGAGGCGCAGGCCACGCAGGCCCAGCTCAACACCATTTTCGACCTCATCGCCGCGATGCAGGCGGTGGATACCAGCGGGACCGCCCCGATGGCCCATGCACAGGAGGTCTATCAGCGTCTGCGCGACGACACCGTGACCGAAACCGACCGCCATGCCGTCTTCCAGGCGGCGGCCCCGGCGGTCGAGAACGGCCTCTATCTCGTCCCCAAAGTCATCGAATAAGTCATGTCCGAAACCTCTCTTTCCGCGCTCGCCGCGCAACTCGCCGCGCGGCAGGTGTCCAGCCGCGAACTGGCCCGGCACTACCTCGACCGCATCGCCGCGCTGAATCCGTCGATCAACGCCTTCATCACGGTGGATGCCGACAAGACGCTGGCCGAGGCCGCCGCTGCCGACGCATTGATCGCCGCGGGCAACGCCGGTCCGCTGACCGGTGTGCCGATCGCCCACAAGGACATCTTCTGCACCGACGGCTGGCTCACCACCTGCGGCTCGAAGATGCTGCACAACTTCGTCGCGCCCTACGACGCCCATGTGATCCAGCGCTTCAAGGCCGCCGGCATGCCGAGTCTGGGCAAGACCAACATGGACGAGTTCGCCATGGGCTCGTCCAACGAGACCAGTTATTTCGGCGCGGTGAAGAACCCCTGGGACACTGCCCGCGTGCCGGGGGGCTCGTCGGGCGGCGCCGCCGCCTGTGTCGCCGCGCGCATGGCGCCCGCCGCCACCGGCACCGACACCGGCGGCTCGATCCGCCAGCCGGCCGCATTCACCGGCATCACCGGCCTCAAGCCGACCTACGGCCTGGTGTCGCGCTACGGCATGATCGCGTTCGCTTCCAGTCTCGACCAGGCCGGGCCGATGGCGCCGTCGGCCGAGGACTGCGCGCTGCTCCTGAACGTGATGACCGGCTTCGACCCCAACGATTCGACCAGTCTCGACCGCGAGAAAGAGGACTACACGCGCGACCTCGACCACCCCTTGGCAGGCCTGCGCGTCGGCCTGCCCAGGGAATTCTTCGCCGAAGGACTGAATCATGAAGTCGCCACCGCGGTCGAAACGGCCGTGGCCGAACTGAAGAAGCTCGGCGCCACGACGGTCGAGATCTCGCTCGCCAACTCGAAGCTGGCGATCCCCGTCTACTACGTGCTCGCGCCTGCCGAAGCCTCGTCCAACCTGTCGCGCTTCGACGGCGTGCGCTACGGCTACCGCGCCCCGGAATACGCCAACCTCGACGACATGTACTGCAAGACCCGCGCGCAGGGCTTCGGCGCCGAGGTCAAGCGACGCATCCTGATCGGCGCCTATGTGCTCTCGCACGGCTATTACGACGCCTACTACCTGCAGGCGCAGAAGATCCGCCGCCTGATCGCCGACGACTTCAACGAAGCGTTCAAGGTCTGCGACGTCATCCTCGGCCCCACGGCACCCGGCACGGCATTCAAGCTCGGCGAGAAATCCGACGATCCGGTCGAGATGTATCTGAACGACCTCTACACCATTCCCGCCAACCTGGCCGGCCTGCCGGGCATGTCGCTGCCGTGCGGCTTCGACGGCCGCGGCCTGCCGATCGGCCTGCAACTGGTCGGCAACTACTTCAGCGAGGCGAAGATGCTCAACGTCGCCCATCAGTACCAGCGCGTCACCGACTGGCATGCGCGCGCGCCGGAGGGTTTGAAATAATGAAGTGGGAAACCGTCATCGGGCTGGAAGTCCACACCCAGCTCGCCACGAAATCCAAGATCTTCTCCGGCAGCAGCACCGCCTTCGGCGCGGCGCCCAACACCCAGGCCAGCGCGGTCGACATCGCGTTGCCCGGCGTGCTGCCGGTATTGAACAGGGGCGCGGTGGAGTGCGCGATCAAGTTCGGTCTGGCGATCGGCGCCACGCTCAACCGCGTCAACATATTCGACCGCAAGAACTACTTCTACCCCGACCTGCCCAAGGGCTACCAGATCAGCCAGCTGGCCAAGCCCATCGTCGAGGGGGGCGCCCTGAAGATCGTGGTCCCTTCGACAGGCTCAGGACAGTCGGAAGACAAAGTCATCCGTCTCACCCGCGCCCACCTGGAAGAGGACGCCGGCAAGTCGCTGCACGAGGACTTCCACGGCATGACCGGCATCGATCTCAACCGCGCCGGCACCCCGCTGCTGGAGATCGTCTCCGAGCCGGAGATGCGTTCCAGCGCCGAGGCCGTCGCCTACGCCCGCGCGCTGCACACGCTGGTGACCTGGATCGGCATCTGCGACGGCAACATGCAGGAAGGCAGCTTCCGCGTCGACGCCAACGTCTCGGTGCGTCCGGTCGGGCAAGCCGAATTCGGCACCCGCCGCGAGATCAAGAACCTCAACTCCTTCCGTTTCCTGCAGCAGGCGATCGACTACGAGGTCCGCTGGCAGATCGAGACGCTGGAGGACGGTGGCCGCATCGAGCAGGCCACCGTGCTGTTCGACCCCGACACCGGCGAGACGCGCATGATGCGCAGCAAGGAAGACGCGCACGATTACCGCTACTTCCCCGACCCCGACCTGCTGCCGGTCAGGCTCGACGAGGACTGGATCGATGCCGTGCGCGCCGCGCTGCCCGAACTGCCTGCCGCCATGCAGGCGCGCTTCCAGGTTGAATACGGCGTATCGGCCTACGATGCGGCCGTGCTGACCGGCTCGCGCGCGCTCGCCGACTACTTCGAGGCCACGGCAAAAACCTGCGGTCAGGGCAAGCTCGCCGCCAACTGGGTGATGGGCGAACTCTCGGCTGCGCTCAACAAGGCCGAGCTCGACATCGCGCAGAGCCCGGTCTCCGCCGCCCGGCTCGGTACGCTGATCGCCCGCATCCAGGACGGCACGCTGTCCGGCAAGCTCGCCAAGCAGGTGTTCGAAGGCCTGTGGGAAGGCGCCGGTGAAGTCGACGCCATCATCGAGGCGCGTGGCCTCAGGCAGATGTCGGATTCCGGCGAACTGGAAAAGATCATCGACGCGGTGCTGGCCGCCAACCAGAAGTCGGTCGAGGAATTCCGCGCCGGCAAGGACAAGGCGTTCAACGCGCTGGTCGGTCAGGTGATGAAGGCGAGCCGCGGCAAGGCCAATCCCGCGCAGGTCAACGAACTGCTGAAAACCAGGCTGCAGCCATAACAAAAGGGGCGCCAAAAAGCGCCCCTTTTCACACCCCTGCGGCAGTTGGCTACTTGCCGGTCAGTTCGCGGAAGCGGGCCTTGTCCGCGGCATATTTCTCGCGCACCCGCGCCATGGCATCCTGGTTCTTCTGGATGGTGCGTTTCAGTTCCTCGCTTTCGCGCGTGGCCTGATCGAGTTGCTCCTGCAGGCCGGGGCCGACCTTGCGGCCTGCCTTTTGCAAATTCGCGATGCGGGTACGCAGTTCGGCCAGATTGGCATCGACCGCACCGCCCCGGATTTCGGCGCCCCGGATCATCAGCTTGTAATTCTCCAGCGCCCGGTCGCGCGCCAGATCGATCTCCGCCTCGGTGGTATAGGTCTGGGTCAGCGCACGGTCGAGTTGCGCCTGCTGCTGCTGTTCGTCCTGGATGCGCTGCTGTTCGGCCTTTCGCTCGGCCTCGGCCTTGCGTTCCGCCTCGGATTGCGTGCGCTTGATGATATTGCCCTGCTTGCTCATCTCGGCGGCGCCGCTTTGCTGGTAATACGGCGGCAGGGTGTCGCCGTAATGCACGCGCCCATTGCCATCGACCCAGCGGTACATCCCCGCCTCGGCCGGCCCTGCGGCCAGCAGAAGCATGGCGGCCAGCGCGCTAAACGCCATACGTCGAACGGTACGCTGCCACGGCCTGCAATTCTTGCTGTCTGTCTGCATCACGTTCCAGAAACTCCACCAGATGATCCAGCGTGACCACGGCCACCACCGGAATGCCATATTGCTCCCGCACTTCCTGCACGGCGGACTGCTCGCCCGTCCCGCGTTCCATCCGGTCCAGCGCGATCAGAACGCCGGCCGGCTCGGCACCCGACTGGCGAATCAGATCCACCGATTCGCGCACCGAGGTGCCCGCCGAGATCACGTCGTCGACGATCAGCACGCGGCCTTTCAGCACCGCGCCGACCACCGTTCCGCCCTCGCCGTGGTCCTTGGCCTCCTTGCGGTTGAACGCAAACGGCACGTTCCTGCCCATGCCCGCCAGCGCGATGGCAATGCTCGCCGCCAGCGGAATCCCCTTGTAGGCCGGGCCGAACAGCACATCGAACGCGATCCCCGAGTCGACGATGGCTTTCGCGTAAAATTCGCCCAGCCGCTTCAGCTTGTCGCCGTCGTTGAACAGCCCCGCATTAAAAAAGTAGGGGCTCATGCGCCCCGCCTTGGTCTTGAACTCGCCAAAACACAACACGTTCGAAGCGATGGCGAATTCAACAAACTCGGCTTTGTAATCGGACATTTTCCTTAACTTCTTGAATCGATCTTGATGCGAATTATATCGGCCAACCTCAACGGCATCCGTTCCGCCGCCACCAAGGGCTTCTTCGACTGGCTGCCCACGCAAAACGCCGACGTCGTCTGCGTGCAGGAACTCAAGGCGCAGGCCGCCGACCTCAAACCCGAATTCATCCAGTGCGACGGCCTCGCCGGCGCCTTCCACTACGCCGAGAAGAAGGGCTACAGCGGCGTCGGCGTCTACACCCGCACGCAACCGCAACAGATCATCGAAGGCCTCGGCGTGCCCGAGTTCGACGCCGAGGGCCGCTACATCGAGGCCGACTACGGGCATCTGGCCGTCATCTCGCTCTACCAGCCCTCCGGCTCCAGCAGCGAGGAACGCCAGCAGGCCAAGTTCCGCTTCATGGACGTGTTCTTCCCGCACCTCGAAGCGCTGATCAAGTCCGGCCGCGAAATCGTCATCTGCGGCGACTGGAACATCGCCCACCGCGAAATCGATCTCAAGAACTGGAAATCCAACCAGAAGAACTCCGGCTTCCTGCCCGAGGAGCGCGCCTGGATGACGCGCCTGTTCGACGAACTCGGCTGGGTCGACGTCTACCGCAGCCTCTACCCCGAGCACACCGGCGAAGCCTACACCTGGTGGAGCAACCGCGGCCAGGCCTGGGCCAAGAACGTCGGCTGGCGCATCGACTACCAGATCGCGACGCCGGGCATCGCCGCCAGGGCAAAATCCGCCAGCGTCTACAAGGACCAGCGCTTCTCCGACCATGCACCGCTGATTATCGATTACGACTACACTCCGTAGCCATGCCGCTTTCCTGGAACGAGATCAAATCCCGCGCGTTATCGTTCTCGCGCGAATGGGCCGACGCCGCCAACGAGGACAGCGAAGCCAAACCGTTCTGGATCGCCTTCTTCGAAATCTTCGGCATCACCAACAAGCGCGTCGCCACCTTCGAGCACGCCGTCAAGAAATTCGGCGGCGACCAGGGCTACGTCGACCTGTTCTGGCCCGGCGTCCTGCTGGTGGAGCAGAAATCGCGCGGCAAAAATCTGGACCGCGCCTTCTCGCAGGCGCTGGACTACTTCCCCGGCATCAAGGAACGCGACCTGCCGCGCCACATCGTCGTGTGCGACTTCGCCCGCTTCCGGCTCTACGATCTGGAAACCGGCGACACCCGCGAATTCACGCTGAAGGACCTGCACAAGCACATCCGCCATTTCGGCTTCGTCGCCGGCTACGAAACGCAGGACATCAAGCCGCAAAACCCGGTCAACATCCAGGCCGCAGAACGCATGGGGCGGCTGCACGATGCGCTGAAAGCCGCCGGCTTCGAAGGCCATGCGCTCGAAGTGCTGCTGGTGCGCCTCTTGTTCTGCCTGTTCGCCGACGACACCGGCATCTTCCAGCCGGCGCAGGCGCTGCGCACCTATATCGAGGAGCGCACCCGCGAGGACGGCTCCGACCTCGGCCCGCTGCTCGCCCGGCTGTTCGAGGTGCTGAACACGGCCGAGAACAAACGCAGCCCCGCACTCGACGCCCAGCTCGCCGCCTTTCCATACGTCAACGGCCGCCTGTTCGAGGAAGCCA
Organism: uncultured Thiobacillus sp.; assembly: GCA_964533095.1. Classification (GTDB taxonomy): domain Bacteria; phylum Pseudomonadota; class Gammaproteobacteria; order Burkholderiales; family Thiobacillaceae; genus Thiobacillus. Next base: position 106,594 of record CAZHKS010000008.1, read on the forward strand.
TCCCCATCGCCGATTTCGATTCGGCGATGCGCGAAGCCCTGCTCGACGCCTGCGCGCTGGACTGGAGCGCGATCTCGCCCGCCATCTTCGGCGCGCTGTTCCAGAGCATCATGGACAGGCAGGCACGCCGCAACCTCGGCGCGCACTACACCAGCGAGGAAAACATCCTCAAGCTCATCAAGCCGCTGTTCCTCGACGCGCTGTGGGCCGAATTCGACAAGGTGAAAAAGAACCGGAACAAGCTGTTCGAGTTCCACAAGAAGCTGCGCGGGCTCACCTTCTTCGATCCCGCCTGCGGCTGCGGCAACTTCCTTGTCATCGCCTACCGCGAACTGCGCCTGCTTGAACTGGACATCCTGCGCGTCTCCAACGAAGGCCCCGGCTCGCGCTTCCTCGACATCCACCAGGCCATCCAGCTCGACGTCGACCAGTTCCACGGCATCGAGATCGAGGAATTCCCCGCGCAGATCGCCCAGGTCGCGCTGTGGCTGGTCGACCACCAGATGAACCTCAGGGTGAGCGAGGAATTCGGCATGTATTTCGCCCGCATTCCGCTCAAGACCAGCCCCAGGATCGTCCACGGCAACGCGCTCACGCTCGACTGGAACGACGTGCTGCCGGCGGAACGGGCAAGCTACGTCATGGGCAACCCGCCCTTCATTGGCCATCACTTGCAAAGCGAAGAACAAAAATCCTTACTTCGAAGCGAGCTGCATGACTTTTCTTCCGCAGGGGTAATGGACTTTGTAAGTGCCTGGTATGTAAAAGCTGCTCGCTACATCCGCGACTCGAAGATCGAGGTTGCATTCGTCGCCACAAACTCGATCACCCAGGGCGAGCAAGTCGGAATCTTATGGTCTGCCCTTCTCAAAGAAGGCGTCCGTATCAACTTCGCGCACACGACATTCCGCTGGAGCAACGAGGCGCGTGGCAAGGCCGCTGTTTACTGCGTGATTATTGGTTTCGCCCAATTCGAGCGCGATCAAAAAATCCTGTTCGAATATGACACACCAGATGCTGAACCGCATACCCGCGTGGTCAGCCACATCAACCCTTATTTGATCGATGGACCAGACGTCCTGCTGGAAAACCGTAGTCAGCCCCTGGGGAATGTACCCACGATGATGTACGGGAGTAAGCCGACTGACGGTGGAAACTTCCTCTTTTCAGAAAGTGAAGCCAAGGAATTTCTGGAGCGCGAACCATCCGCCCAGAAATTTGTTCGCCCCTTCATAAGCGCGCATGAATACCTTCATGGTGAAAAACGTTTTGTGCTGTGGCTGGTAGACGCCAAGCCGGACGAAATTGCAAAATTGCCAGCGGTTAAGCAGCGTATTGAAGCGGTTGCAGCCTTCCGGAAAGCAAGCAAGGCAAAGACGACACGGGACTACCCGTACCCAACACTATTTCGTCAGGTCACGCAGCCGCTGTCCAGCTACGTCTTGATCCCAGGCCACACTTCCGAGAACCGCCGGTATATTCCTTTCGGGTTCTATCCCAGCGATGTCATTGTTGGAAATAGTTGCTTTGCCCTGCCTGGGGCAACCTTATTCCATTTCGGGGTCATCCAATCGTCCATGCACATGGCCTGGGTACGGTATACATGCGGCCGACTGGAGAGTCGTTATCGTTACTCAAAGGACATCGTCTACAACAACTTCCCCTGGCCTTCATGTTCTTCTTGCGACGCAAGGGGAACCGGCACCCCTGACGACAAGACCCGGCAGGCCACCGTCATGGAACGTGGCATCGAGACCGCCGCCCAGGCCGTGCTCGACGCCCGCGCCCAATTCCCCGGCGCCTCACTCGCCGACCTCTACGACCCGCTGACCATGCCGCCCGCGCTACTGCGCGCGCACCAGAAGCTCGACGCGGCGGTGGACAAGGCCTACGGCAAGACCGGCTTCAAGTCCGACGCCGAGCGAGTGGCGTTTCTGTTCCAGCGCTATCAGGCGCTGACGTCGCTGTTGCCGCAAGCGGCTCCGAAAAAACGCGTCAGCAAGGCAAAAACGCTTCAGGATGAAGGCACGATTGCCCCATGACGTCGGCCTTCAGCGACTACATCGTCTATGTGGACGAAAGCGGCGACCACAGTCTGGAATCGATCAACCCGGAATACCCGCTGTTCGTGCTGTCGTTCTGCATTTTCCGGAAGGACGCCTACGCGGGCACCATGACACCTGCCGTGCGCAAGCTGAAATTCGAGACCTTCGGCCACGACATGGTCGTGCTGCATGAAATCGACATACGAAAGAAAAGGGGCGCGTTCGCGAAGCTGGGCAAGGCAGCGCGCGAAGCCTTCCTGAACAGGCTGACCGACATCATCAAGGCGGAAGATTTCAGGCTGGTTGCCGTGGTGATCGACAAGAACAAGCTAAAGGCCCGCTACTCGAATCCCGGCCATCCCTATCACCTGGCCATGGAGTTTGGCCTGGAGCGTATCTATCGCTATCTGCAGAGCATGGGCCAGGATGACAGGCTTACTCATCTGGTCTGCGAAGCACGTGGAGCAAAGGAAGATGCGGAGCTGGAACTCGAATTCCGCCGGATTCGTGATGGCAGCAATTACTTCCACAAGCCCCTGCCATTCGAGTTGATGATTGCTGACAAGAAGACCAATTCGGAAGGGATGCAGCTTGCCGACCTGACCGCGCGGCCCATCGGCTTGTCCGTATTGCGGCCGGATCAGGAAAACCGGGCCCTGGCGGTACTGGAGAAAAAGTTTTGCCGTGGAGAAACAGGCAAAAAAGACGGGGTTGGATTGAAAATCTTCCCCTAGAAAGCAGAAGGGCCTCCAGGTAGTCCCAGAAGCCCAGCGCCGATCGGGTAGTCCCAATCCACTTGCAGTCAATATAAACAACTTGTTTACCGAAAGTCAAACAAACTTATGCCACCCCTTATTACAAGCCACCCCTGGCTTGCCGCCCTCAAGGTCTACGCCCATCCGCGCGTCATCGGCATGCTGTTCCTCGGCTTCTCCGCCGGGCTGCCCTTGCTGCTGGTGCTGGGCACGCTGTCGTTCTGGCTGTCCGAAGCAGGTATCGACCGCGCGACGATCGGGCATCTCTCCTGGGTGGGGCTGGCATATGGCTTCAAGTTCCTGTGGTCGCCGCTGGTGGACCGGCTGCCGCTGCCCTTCCTGACGGCGCGTCTGGGCAAGCGGCGAGCGTGGCTGCTGCTGTCGCAGGTCTGCATCGCCGCCGCGCTGCTCGGCATGGCGAACACCGATCCGGTACTGAACCTGGCGCATACGGTGTTCTTCGCGCTGGCGGTGGCCTTCGCCTCGGCGACGCAGGACATCGCGCTCGACGCCTACCGCATCGAGGCGGTGGAAGCCGAGAAGCAGGGCGCGATGGCGGCGACCTACCAGGCGGGCTATCGCATCGCGATGATCACGGCGGGAGCGGGCGCGCTTTGGATCGCGGCGAGCGTCGACACGGGCACGGCGGCCTACGACTTCCACCCCTGGCAAGTGGCTTACACGGTGATGGCGGCGCTGATGGCGGTCGGCATCCTCACGACGCTGACCATCCGCGAACCCGAGAAAAGAATTCCCCTTGCAACGAACGAACGCGAGCTGCATGCACGCGTGAAGTTTGCCTCGCTCGGGCTGTCGGGCAAGCCGCTGAACGCCGCCGCATGGTTCTACGACGCGGTGCTGTCGCCCTTCATCGATTTCATCCAGCGCTACAAATGGCAGGCCGTGCTGATGCTGGCGCTGATCGCGCTGTACCGCATCTCCGACGTGGTGATGGGGGTGATGAGCAATCCCTTCTACCAGGAGATGGGCTTCACCAAGGACGAGGTCGCCACCGTATCCAAGGTGTTCGGCGTGATCATGACCATCGCCGGCGCGGGGCTCGGCGGCCTGCTGACGATGCGCCTCGGCGTGATGCGCACCCTGTTCCTGGGCGCGCTGCTGTCGGCGGCGACCAACCTGCTGTTCGTCTGGCTGGCGGGACGCGGGCACGACGTGGGCGCGCTGGTGTTCACGGTGTCGGCCGACAACCTCTCCGCCGGCATCGCCTCCAGCGCCTTCGTCGCCTATCTGTCCGGCCTGGTGAACCAGGCGTATTCGGCCACGCAATACGCGCTGTTCACCTCGGTGATGCTGCTCCTGCCCAAGTTCATCGCCGGATTTTCCGGCGAGTTCGTCGACGCCTGGGGCTGGGCGAATTTCTTCACCGGCACGGCGCTGATCGGGGTGCCGGTGCTGGTGCTGGTATGGCTGGTCGCCCGTGAGCAGAAAGCAGCAAGCAGCAAGCAGGACAAGCCATGATCGAGTTCTCCCTTCTCACCGCCCTGCTCGCCGGCCTGCTTGGCGGGGTGCATTGCGTCGGCATGTGCGGCGGCATCGTCGCGGCGTTTTCCTTCCGCGTCGACGGCAGCACGCCGCCGTTCAGGCTGCATCTGGCCTACAACCTGGGACGGGTGTCGTCGTACGTGCTGTTCGGCGCGCTGGCCGGCGCGCTCGGCGCCTCGCTCAAGCTGGCCGAGTTCCTGCCCGTGCAGACGCTGCTGTATGCGCTGGCGCAGGTCGTGATGATCCTGCTCGGCCTCTACCTGGCCGGGTTCAACCAATGGGTGCTGGTGTTCGAGCGGGCCGGCGGCGGCGTGTGGCGCCGGCTGAAGCCGCTGTTCCAGAAGCTGCTGCCGGTGAAGTCACTGCCGCAGGCGCTGCTGGCCGGCATGGCCTGGGGCTGGCTGCCGTGCGGCCTGGTGTATTCGGTGCTGGTGTCGGCGCTGGCGGCCGGCAGCGCCACCTCGGGCGCGGCGCTGATGCTGGCGTTCGGCCTCGGCACGCTGCCGAACCTGCTGGGCATGGGCCTGTTCGCCCGACAACTCCAGCCGTTCATGCAGCGGCTGTGGGTGCGGCGTGCAGCCGGGCTGACTGTGGCGGGCTTCGGCGCATGGGGGCTGGCGAGGCTGGGGTATTCCGCACTGTTCGGCGCCTGAGCCCCCCTGCGCCACGGCCCCGACAACCAGCCCGCTACTTGAAGAATTTCTGGTCGAAGGTCATTTCCTGCTTGAGTTCGCCGGGCACTTCCACGGTCGCAGTGAACTTGAGGGTGTCGGGCGGCGTCACGCGGAACTCGCCGAGGTAGTAAATCGCGGTGCCCTCCTTGATCTCGCGCATGGTCACGTTGGCCAGCTGCAGGGTAAGGTTGGTGACATAGACGGTGAGCTTGGCAGGCACCGGACTCAGCACGCCGACATTGTTCTTCTTCAGCACCGACATCGTCAGCAGGCCGCGCGTCTTGCTGCGTTCGATCTTGTAGGTGCGCGCAATATCGGGCGACAGTTCGTCGGTGGCGAGGGCGTTGTAATGGATTTCGAACGGGCCGAATTTCTGCATGATCTCGGCGTGGGCGACGACAGCGACGGAACACAGGCACAGGGCGGCTAACAGGCGCTTCATGGTCTCTCTCCTATTGTTGTTGGGACTGCCTTATGCATTCTAGGCGCTTATTTGATGGTGGCGAGCCAGGCGCTCAGGTCGTCGAGCGCATGACTGGCTGCCACACTGGACGCCTCGGCGGCGCCTGCAGCATCGTAGGTTTTCAGCGGTACCCGCTGCTCGAACGTGCGGTGACCCAGCAGGGTGCGCCGCTTGAGGTCCACCAGTTCGGCGCGCAATTCCAGCCGGATCTGCCCCGGCTCGCTGGTCGCGTCGTGATAGAACTCGACCAGCCTGGTATCCAGCATGAGGTCGCCGCGCACGTAGCCGCCGCCGGACACGACGCGATAGCTGCCGAGACGGCCGAGCCGGGCGCGCAGGAGATCGGCGAAACGCTTGCCGGGGCGCTCGGTCCAGCGCGCGAACTGGTACTGGCCGCGGGTGCCGGCGCTGCGGCTGAAGACGATCTGGTCGCTGTCGTAAAAGCCGCCGGTGGTGGTGTCGAGCACCCGCAGCGTCGGGGCGCCGGCAGGCGCGGGCGACGGGGCGGCGGGCAGTTCGGTGTCGTCCAGCACGTAATACACCACGGCGGGCGTATTGCCGTACTGGCCGAAATTGACGCAGCCGCTCAGTGCGATCACGAGGACGATCAGGGACAGACCGGTTTTCATGGCAGTTTCTCTCCGGGGCCGAGCTGCTTCTTGTCGGGGCCGAACAGGATGGCGCGGGGGTCGGACAGGCGCTGCCCGGCGGTGGTGAGGACATCCGCGCTGGTGCGCACATCGCGGCTGACGCTGGTCATTTCGAGCGTGCCGGCATCGCTGAGCTGCTGGATGCGTTCGGAAACGAGGCTTGCGTCGCGCTGCAGCGTGTCGATCGCGGCGGTGGCCTCCTTCAGCGCGGCATCGGCGTTCCGTCCCACGCTGGTGATGGTGTCATCGGCACGGGAGGCGGCCCGGCCGATGCTGGCGCCGGCCAGACGGAATTCGTCCGAGGCATCGCGGATCCCGCGCACGGCAGCGTCGATGCTCTGCTTGTTGGCCGCCAGGTGGGCGGACAGCTCGTTGAGATGCGCCAGCGTCTGGCTGATCGCATGCTGGTTTTCGTCCGACAGCAGCGTGTTCATCTTTTCCAGCACCTGCGCGCCGTTCACCGCCAGGCGCGAGAGTGCGGTGGCGACCTTGTCGATGTCTGAACTGCCCTCGGCGATGACGGGATAGCGCTCGCCCTCGGGCGCACTGTTGATGAGCGGACGATCGCTCGGACCGTTGTCGATTTCGACGGCAGCGATGCCGGTCACCAGATTGCGCTTGATGAAGGCCGCCGCGCCGGCATGCACCGGCACGCCCTCGTCGATGCGCGCCGTCACCGCGACCGCCTCGTCCTGCTTGCTGGAGAAACGATAGCCGTCGACCACGCCCACCTTGATGCCGCGCATTTTCACCGGGCTGCCGACCGCAAGGCCGTCGAGCGACTGCTCCTTGAAATAAATCGTGTAGGTCTGGTAGGCGATGGTGTCGGCCGCCCCTGTCAGCCATACGATGGCCAGGGTCAGCATCGCCACCACCACCAATACCAGCGCGCCGACCAGGGTGTAGCGGCCTTCAGTTTCCATGCTGGATCTCTCCTTCCGGCGTCCGCGCAGCAAAGTAGTCGTTGAGCCACGGGTCGTCGATGTGTTTCAGCTCGGCCACCGTGCCGCTGCCGAGCACGCGGCCGTCCGACAGCACGATGACGCGGTCGATTATTGAAAACAGTGTATCCAAGTCGTGGGTGACGAGGAACACGGTGAGGCCCAGGCTGTCGGCCAGCAGCCGGATCAGCGCATCGAAGGCGCGTGCGGAAATCGGGTCGAGGCCGGACGTCGGCTCGTCGAGAAACAGCAGTTCCGGATCGAGCGCGAGTGCGCGCGCCAGCGCCACCCGCTTGCGCATGCCGCCCGACAGCTCGCTTGGCCGCTTGGCCGCGACGTCCGGCGGCAGGCCGGCCAGCGCGAGCTTCAGCCGGGCCAGCCGGCGGCAGGTGGCATGCGGCAGGTCGGTATGCTCGAACAGCGGGGTGGCGACGTTGTCTTCCACCGAGAGCGAGGAAAACAGCGCGCCATCCTGGAACAGCACGCCAAAGCGCCGGCGCAGCACATTCATCTGCCCGGGCGTGCTGTCCAGAACCGATTGCCCGAACAGATCGATATGGCCCGCCTGCGGCCTCAGCAGTCCGATGATCTCGCGCAGCAGCACCGATTTTCCGGTGCCGCTGCCGCCGATCAGCGCGATGACTTCGCCGCGCGCGACGGACAGGCTGAGTCCGCGATGGATGCTGTGTCCGCCCAGCGTGGTGGAGACGTCGCGGACCTCGATCACGGACTCGGCCATCAGATATCCAGCCTGACGAAGGCCACGGCGAATATGGCATTGAGGATGATGATGGCGACCAGGCTCTGCACCACGGTGGAGGTGGTGTTGGCGCCGACGCTGCGTGCATCGCGGGTGACCGACAAACCCATGCGGCACGCAATCAGTCCGATGGACAAAGCGAACACCGGCGACTTGCCGATCCCCACCAGCAGCGTCTTCAGCAACAGCACGTCCGCCATGCGGTCGAGGAACATGTGGGAGGAAATGTCCAGCTGCTGCTGCGCCACCAGCATGCCGCCGGCGATGCCGGCGATATCGCCGATGAAGACCAGCAGCGGCATGGCGAGGAGCAGCGCCAGCATGCGCGGAATCACCAGCACCGCCAGCGGCGACAGGCCGAGCGTGGTGATGGCGTCGATCTCCTCGGTGATCTTCATGGTGCCGATCTGTGCGGTGATCGCCGCGCCGGTGCGCCCCGCCACCAGCACGGCGACGATGACCGGCGATATCTCGCGCAGGATCGCCAGCAGGATGCCGTCGACGACGAATATATTGGCCCCGTATTGCTGCGCCTGGTCGCCCAGCAGATACGCGAACACCACGCCGAGCAGGAACAGCATGCCGGCCACGATGGGGATGGCGCCGACGAAGACGTCACGCACCTGGGCGGCGAATTCGCGCCAGCGCCAGCGTTCCGGTTTGACGCTCAGTTGCAGCAGTTCGATTGCCAGGTGGCCGACGAAATCAAGCAACCCGAGGACGTGCGCCCCCATGGCCAGGGCGCCGCGCCCGGTCAGCTCGAACACGCCCTCCCGGCGCGGCGCGGCTTGCGCCGCCGTGGCCGCGCGGTGCTGCGCCACCAGTTGCAGCATCGCCAGATGCTGCGGCTGAAAGGCGCGCAGTTCGGGCAGCGGCGCTTCGGCTTGCGGCCGGGTTGCGGCGAGCAGCAGCCAGGCGCCGTTGGTGTCGAGCTGGGTGACGCCGGCGCCATCGAGGATGCGCACCTGCTTGCCGGCCAGATCCGGCAGGGCCGCAGCGGCTTCGGCGTGCCAGGCGCCGCTGGCGATCAGCGCCCCCTGGGCTTCGTCGAAGTGCGCGCGCGCTTCGGTCACGCGAGGCCCAGGGGATTGTTCGGGTCGATGCCCGGCATGAAGGGCAGGCCGCGCTCGCGGTGGGTGACCTGGTAGACGCAGCCGATCCAGTTGCCGAGTACCGCTTCGGCCGTGTCGTGCCAGGTATTGTCGAGCAGCGGCAGCACCAGCGCCTCGGGGAAGACCCGCGTCTCGCCGGCCTGGCTGCGGCTGCCGAATTCGGCCAGCAGCGCCTGCGCCTGACGGCTGAAATAGCGTACGGGGAACGGGGGGAAGGCCGGCAGCCTGCCGGCAGCGGCCAGCATCACGTCGCGCTTGTATTCCTTCAGCAGCGATACCGTGTCGTATTCGGGATGCCCCTGGAAGAACACGGTGCGCAGACCGTCGCCGCTCACCGCCAGGTGGACGCCGGCTTCCGCGCTTTCGACCAGCACCTTGACCCCGGCCGCCTCGAACTGCGCCCGCGAGACATCGTTCCAGCGAGAATGCGGGACGTCGAAGCGGGTGTTGACGTCGGCCACCAGGGGATGGCGCCCATCGGTCACGCGGTGCTCGAACACGCCCCAGATCTTCTGCGGCTGCATGATGCGCGTCTGGCCGTGGCGGAACTGCATCACCGCGTGGGTCGCGAGGCAGGAACACAGCGTCGAGGTGACGTGGTCCCAGGCCCAGTCGATCACCTCGATCAGCGGCTGCCAGAACGGTTCATCGGCCAGATTGGGATGGGTGACGTTGGCGCCGGTGATGATCAGCGCGTCCAGCCCCTTCTCGCGAATGGCGTCGAAGCTTTCGTAGTAGGCCGCGATATGCGCCTGCGCCGACTCGCCGCGCGGCAGCGTCGGCAGCGTGAAGGGATGCATGTAGAACTGCGCGATCGGGTTGGACTCGCCGACCAGCCGGTAGAACTGCCGCTCGGTCGCTTCCAGCGCCGCGTCCGGCATCATGTTCAGCAGTCCGACGTGCAGCTCGCGGATTTCCTGGTTGGCCGCACGCTCGGTCGACAGCACCGTGAAGCCGTCACGACGCAGGCGCTCGAAGGTGGGCAGGGCGTTATGCGCGACCAGCGGCATGCACGCCCCCCGAATCCTGAATCCTGGCGCCCGGCCCCTTCCGCGCCACGGCGGTCTCGACCAGCGCGACGAAGTCGCGCTCGTCGCGGACCTGCGCCACTTCCTGCGACGTCACGGTATAGCCGTGCGGTCCGGCGATCGCCTCGTAGCGGGGGAGGCGCGAATGGAACAGGCGCGGGAACACCCAGCGCCCGAAGTCATCGGGCTCGACCTGCGCCACGTACTCGAGGTTTCTTTCCCGGAGATAGACAGGAAGATGCTCGGCGAGAAAGGCCGGGCGCAAATACAGCGGCTTGGGATCGGACTGCGCGCGCCTGATCAGGGTGTCCTCCTCCTCGCGCGTGGTGGTCTGGATGTAGAGAATCAGCGTGTGCTCGGCAAGCAGCTCGACCAGGCCGGGCTCGTCCAGTTCGCACAGGCTTCCGCCCACATCATTTACAAAATGCGGATAGCCATAGATCTCCTGGCCCTTGCGGATGAATGCCGGGACATCGCGCATGGCGGCGATCTCGGCTTCGCGGAAAGCGGCCTGACGGCGCGAGAATTCCTCGAGGCTCAGCCCGCCCCACTCCGGTCCGCCCAGCTTGCCGATGAAGGTGAGCACCGGACCGAGGTCGTGGATCTTGATGTTGTTGTTGATGTTGATCCAGTCGTTGCGCAGCAGTTCGCGCAGAAACGGCACGCTCATCGCCTGCTGCTTGATCAGGTCGAGGATGGGTTCGTCCAGGTAGCGCGTGCCGATGCGGTAGTCGCCGGAAAAGTGGAACCAGTCGTGGCCACGCAGCATGGTCGAAATATGCGTCTTGCCGACGCCGGACATGCCGAGCAGGGTGATGCGCTTGGTCGGCCAGGCGCGGAAGGTTTCAGGGGTGAAGTGCATGGGGTCGGTTTTCTTGTGGATAGCGCGAAGCCTACCGAAAAGCCACCCAATAAAAAAGCTTCGGCGCGTTTTCCCGAACGGATCACCCGTACATTCGGGAAAACACCGGCCGTTGGCGCCAGACGTGCGCCCTGCCCGACCCTGGCCAGGGAGGCTGCAGGCCTCACGGGGCCGGGATCGAGGACATCCCCTCGGCCTGCGCCACGCGCTCCAGCGCCCGGTAGAGGGTCGCCCTCGATACGCCAAGCTGGCGGGCCGCCGCCGTGACGTTGTTCTGGTTGCGCCTCAGGGCACGGCGGATCGTGTCATGCTCGGCGCGCGAACGGGCCTCCTCCAGTGTCAGGAAGCCATCGCTGGACACCCGTTTTTCCAGCCCCAGATCACCGGGCTTCAGCAGCCGGTTGTCGCTCAGCACAACGGCCTGGCGCACCCGGTTGATCAGCTCGCGCACATTGCCCGGCCATTCATAGTTGGCCATGACCGTCATCGCCTGTCGGCCGAAATCACGCACGACGCCCCGGGACTCGGACCGGAACTTGTCGAAATAGGCGCGCGCCAGCAGTTGCACGTCATCCTCGCGTTCGCGCAGGGGTGGCACATTGAGTCGCAGGACGTTGATCCGGTAAAACAGGTCGGCGCGAAAGCGGCCGTCTGCTACAGCCTGCTCCAGTTCCACATGGCTTGCGGCAATCACCCGCACATCAAGGCGAATTTCGCGGCTGGAGCCGAGACGCTCGATCACCTTCTCCTGCAGGACGTGCAGCAGGTTGACCTGCAACGCCAGCGGCAGGTCGCCGATTTCATCGAGGAAGATCGTGCCGCCCGCCGCCGCTTCCAGGCGTCCGATCTTGCGCTGGTGCGCCCCGGTAAAAGCGCCTTTCTCGTGGCCGAACAACTCGGCCTGGATCAGGTGCTCGGGCAACGCTGCGCAATTGACCGCGATGAACGGACCCTCCCGCCGCGGGGAAAACTTGTGGATCGCGCGCGCCACCAGCTCCTTGCCGGTGCCGCTCTCGCCGCTGATCAAGACCGGTGCCTCGACGACACTGGCCTTGTCGATATCGCGATACAGATCGAGCATCGCCGCGCTCCGTCCGAGCATGCCGTGTTGGCCGGCGATGCCGTTTTTGGTCGCCATCATGGAGGCCAGTCTGGCCTTGCCTTCCGCATGACCGAGCGAGGCCAGAAAATGCTTCCGTTCGATAGGCAGGGTATGGAAATCGAAACACCGGTTCCTGAGAAAGCGGCACAATCCGACGCTGGACAGGCAGTTCGCCGACACCAGGGCAAGCCACTCGATGTCCAGCCTGCCTGCCATCAACTCGTCCGCTTCTTCCAGTTTGCCGAACTCGGCTTCGCTGTCGTCCTTCAGTTTGACGATCCCCACATGCACATGCTGCTGCGCCTCACGGGGAAGCGACTCGTACTCGGTCACATCGAGCGCGCGCCAGCCCGCATGCTTCAGAAGATCACTTATTTGCGCGAACCACGAATCCGTGGCCTGCACGATTACCAGGCGTTCCGACATGTTGCCTCCTCTTTCATGGGCATAGCGCCCAGACAGTCCTGGGCCATCCGGCTGGTTCGTTGTTCGATCCGGAATGCAATCAACCTAGAGGAATCAGCATAGATGAGATTTTTCTGCTTGCACGCTATTTGCTATGCGTCCGCCGCCCGCATTCACCCGGATGGCCCGCGCGACGTCCCGAACCGACCGGTCGCACCCTGCCCGTGACGCAAAAACAGAACACCCCGAAAAAATCTCACATAAAGAACACAAGCGGCTGATTCGGCATGGAAAAGCCCGTCCGCCTCGCCAGCCTGTCCGGGCAAGCGCCGCACATCTGATACACATTTCCCCTCGGTCCACCTGCCTTGATCGCCCCGTAAAATATGACTTTTGTATTTTGTTTCATGCACTTACAAGACCAGGCACGATGCTTGCAGAACCCGACATCGAGCCTGGCTATATCGGCTCAGGAGATGCCAGTTATCAACACCAGCCAAGGAGCGATCAACATGAACAAGACACTTATAGCGACAGCGGTGGCAATGGCCTTCGGGGTAGGAAGCCAGGCCTGGGCCAACCCGGACAACAGCAACAGCAGTTTCGACAACAACGGTGACGCCTCGCAGACCGCGACAGCAACCGCCGATCAGTCAGGGCAATCGGGCGCGGCTGCCAACGAGAATTCGCAGGCCTGGAAGGACTCGAAAAACCGCACGTCCACCCAGGACAACAACACCGGCGCGACTGCCAATGACAATTCAAGTGCTACCCAGTACAACGACTCTTACAACCAGACTTCCTCCAACAACAGCGACTCCTTCAACTCCACGGTGAACGCCACGGCCACCACCACCCTCAACGGCGAGGTTCACGACAACACCACCAGCCAAAGCGGCAACACCGCCTTCGGTGGCGGCCAGGCCGGTGATGGCGCCATGGGCGGCAACGGTGGCAACGTTTCCCAGGATACCCACAGCAAATCCTACGGCGCCAACGGCGGTAATGGCGGCGACGGCTACGCCAAAGCCACCGGCGGCGCCACCACTGCAGGCAACGCCGGCAATGGCGGAAAAGGCGGCAGCGGGGGCGATGCCTGGGGTGGCTACGGCGGCGACGGCTACGGCGGCGACGGCGGTTCCGGCGGCAACAGCGGCAGCGCCTCGGGCGGCAGCGGCGGTTCCGGCGGCAATGGCGGCAAAGGCTACGGCGGTTCCGGCGGCTCCGGTGGCAGCAGCGGCGATGCCATGGGCGGCAAGGGCTACGGCGGATCAGGCTCGGGCGGATCGGGCGGATCGGGTGGCAGCAATGGCGATGCCATCGGCGGCCTCGGCAGCGGCGGATCAGGCTCGGGCGGATCGGGCGGTGACGGCGCAAGCGGCGGCAAGGGCTATGGCGGCGACAGCGCTGCCCAGTCGGCTAGCGGGAATGGCGGCAAGGGCTATGGCGGCGCCAGCAGCAGTTCCAGCGACGCAGGCAAAGCCAGCGCCAACGGGGGGGGCACGAGTTCGGCCAGTTCCGGAACGCCCTCCTCGAACGCGAACGACAACACGGGTGCCGGCAATGATGGCGCCACCGGAACAGCCTCCAACGGCACCACCGGACCGACCACCAGCACGGCAGGCAGTGCCAATGGCGGCGGCGCCACCGGCGGCGGCAACACCAGCACCAATACGGCGGGCGCCGGCACAGGTGCGGCCAGCGGTGGTTCTAGCGGCACCAGCACGGCAGGTAGCGGAATGGGCGGCGCCGGCGGGTCCGGTGCAGCCGGCGCCACCGGCACGGGTGCGGCCGGCACCGGCGCTGCCGGCACCAACACTG
>CAZHKS010000009.1:0-111555 GCA_964533095.1 uncultured Thiobacillus sp.
CGGTCAAGTTCGCTCCGCTTCGCTGCGCTGGGACTGCGCTAAAGCGCAGCCCCTTACCTCCACGTTAGGCATCGCATCGTGGCCATCGGGAAAAATGCAGACAACCCAACGAAGACTTGTCCGAGTTGCAAGGGGACAGGAAAAACCACTTGTCCCATTTGCCATGGAAAGGGAAGGCCGTTTGATTGTGGGCATTGTGTTGCGATTCATCAAAACAGAGATTGGGGTTGGGTACCATGCGAACGCTGCAAAGGCCAAGGCCTTTTACCCCGCTTCTAGCAGAGAAGCCTAACCCGTCGCTCAAGTTCGCTCCCTTTGGTCGCTGGGACGCGCCTTCGGCGCGCCCCTTAGCTTTGCGTTAGGCCACTAAACCATGCGCCACTCTAAAGTCTCTTGGTGCCTTGCCATTCTCTTTGGACTTGCGGCCAATGCACGCTCAGAGGAGCTTAACCTCCCGCAGGGGGCTGTTTGTTGGCCGTTGCATTTCTCCGGTATTACGTTGGGCATCACAACCGATCCTCAAGTCCAACGTCTTCTCGGGCAAGGCGTTTTTCGCAGCAAAGAAGGTGACGCCGGTGGGCGCTATTACATCGATAAGAAGGCCAAAGCCACCTTGCACGTCGTGTCTTATACGGATGCCATCGTTGGTGAAGTAATAGTCGTCGATGGTGTCAGTCCGGAAATCACAGCAACTGAGTACAAGGTAGCTGTCACTCCCTGGTTTAGTCCCGACGAAGGCTTCGGAAATTGGCACGCCCTACACCTTGGCTCCACGAAAGAGGATGTATTGAAGAATCTTGGAAAACCCGAAAGCGAAATATCCGCTAACGAATGGCAGTACTCATCAACATGCGCATGTGAGTTGCCCGAGTTCTTCACCCTATCATTCAAGAATGGGCGCCTCTTCAAAATCGTCTTGTCAGCGCCACCGGGATAAGTGGCCTAACATGGCGCTCAACCTCGCTCCCTTCGGTCGCTGGACGGCGCTAAAGCGCCGCCGGTTAGCTCTACGTTAGCCCTCATGATTTCACCGACCGAGAAACTTGCTAGAAGAATCGGGCGCATTGATGCGCTGGTTTTCTTTGTCGTTTGGGCAGGCATCGGTATGGCCTCTTCAACGCGCCCATTTGGAGCTTTGCCGCTCATCATCATGGTGTTAATCCCCGCGTCTGCCCTCGTGGGCTGGAGGGGAGCTGCATCCGCTCGTTCAATCCAGCGCGGCAAGGCAAGTATCAGACACGCAGCACTTGAGGGCTTTGGTTGGGGAATGGCAGTTGCTTTGGCTGTCTGGCTGTGGGGCTTTTCCAATGCCGCCCTAGCAGCCGGCACTGTATTTGATGGTCTATCTCCCCTCGAAGCTCATTTTTGGCTTGTTGTCGCCACGTCACTTATTCCCGTGTTGTTCATCGCTGGTGCCTGCGGTGCCACTACCGGCGTTGTGCTTTACTTCATCAATTTGCGGCTGGTTAGGGCTAACCCGCCGCTCAACACGGACGCTCCGCCTAACGGCGGCGCGCCGGTTAGCTAGCACGTTAGAAGACACCAGCCGCAGCACGTAGCTATCCGCTTCGCATTCCGTCCGCCACTCTGCTACACCGGCCAGCCATTTGCTGTCGTCGCTGCCGCAGCATGGCGCGTGCGCAACGGCTTTCAGTCGGCGCACCTCTTTTCCACCGGACAAAAGCATCGGCGGGCAAAGCATCCCGCACCGGCTTTCTTTTGCCATCGCGTCAGCGGAGGCCAGCACTTCATCAAGGGTGATTCCAGTCAATCTGGAAAAGGTGTGGTTGTCATGCATGTAGTAAAACTTCACCTCGTCCGCGTGCATCGGGTCGGGAACGTACCGCACCCCGTCAATCATCACTTCTATCATAGTCACCTCAAAAAGCCTTCTAACACGGCGGTCAACAGCGACCGCGCTGAAGCGCGGCGCGTTACCTTATGCGTTAGGCACTACACACAATAGACGCTCAATATCCTCAGCAGCAAAAATCCTACGCCCGTCATCCAACTGGTAGCAGCGCAGCGATAAATCGCCAATCTGCAAAACGCCTTTGTGCGTCACATAGGGCAGCCCATCATGGAATCCTGGCGTCATGTCACTCACTTCCTCCCAATCAACGCCGTCCATCATTATTTCTACTGGTGTTGCCATCTTCATTCCTTTCCGCCATGCCTAACATGGCATTCGAGAGCGACGGCTTTCAGCCGCGCCTCAATTTTGTTCGTTAGGTACTTCCATGCCCGCGCCTGCCGACCGTCGAAAATTTGCCTGGGCCATCGCCGCAGTGGTCGCCTTCGGTGTCGCTGGCATCATCGGCATGGCGCACATGATCTCGGTCGCCGTGGAAAAAGTGGCATCTGGCCAGGGGCTCGAAACCTATCGCACCGTCTGGCTTGTCGAGTTCAACTACGTCGGCTTTCTAGTCATGGTTGGTGCAGTGATCGTGGGTCTTCTTCTAGCGGGTGGGCACTGGCTGCACGAATGGTGGCAGGTGAGGTCTCTGGAGAAAAAATATGGTTCTTCCAGTAAAAGCAATACCTAACCCTGCGGTCAAGGCGCTCCCTTCGGTCGCTGGGACGCGCCGCAAGCGGCGTGCCCCTTACCTTGAACGTTAGCGATTAGCCAAATGA
The DNA here is from genome assembly GCA_964533095.1 of uncultured Thiobacillus sp. GTDB lineage: Bacteria > Pseudomonadota > Gammaproteobacteria > Burkholderiales > Thiobacillaceae > Thiobacillus. The sequence continues at coordinate 2,635 of CAZHKS010000009.1, forward strand.
TTGAAATTATGATGCTGGGAGTTGCATTCACTTTAAGCATTACTGTTTCCTTTTTCTCAGGCCGCTTCTTGTGGGGCTTATTGCTTCCAGTTTTTGGGTTCGCCCTGTACTTGCTTATAACCACTCTTCAAGCGAACCTTTGGAGGCTTGAGGGATTGGCTACACCACTCGCATTTTCGATTGCATTAATGTTTACCCTTGGAATCCCTATAGTGCTCATTTCGATTCTTGGTACAACCTTAGGTGTCATTCTGTCGGATCGAGTCAAGGCCAAGAAAAGAAGCTCTAATGCTCATTGAGGTCGCTAACCCGGCGCTCAACCTCGCTCCCTTCGGTCGCTGGACGGCGCTAAAGCGCCGCCGGTTAGCTCTACGTTAGGGGTCTCGGGTTCGTACTTCGCCTTCAACCGCTCAACCTCCTTTTTCAAGTTGGTGACGTAGTTCCCGTATCCGCTAATCACCTTCCCGCATTCGGGGTTTGTGCAAATGTAATCCGCCGTTTCCCACAGAACGCCCAGCAGATACGTATCCTTGCGTCTGAGGTTCTGTTTTGAAAGTTGGTGCGCCAGTTCTCCCGGCGCTGAAATAATGGCCTGCACTTGTTTTCGTGTGTCGCTGCCGCATCGTTCGCATTTCATCGCTATACCCCTAACATTTGCGTCAACGCGGACGCTTCGCAAGCTCAGCGCCGGTTACGCCAGCGTTAGGCACTTACACGGAGAGACGCGATGCGTGTTGTTGACCTGCTTGAAGAATGCGCTGCCACGTTGCAACCGTTTACTGAAACGTTTGAAGCAGGCGCAAGCAAATGGAACGGTTCAGCCTATGTGCCTACGCTGGCGTCTCAACAAGGGGATATGTACGCATTGGCGTGGTTTTCATCGTTAAAAACGGCTGCGGCACTTCTTAATGATCAGGATCGCTTTTCCAAAGCACAAATCGCCGTGCTGCGTAACGAGTTCCTTGGAGGTATGGGATCGTTTCAAGACTTCTCGCTAAGTACAAAACACTGGGGCGCAAAGGCACATGATGCAAACCAGCGACTTGAACGCCTATCCGTTGTTTACTTCTACCCTATGACCGGGAGACCGGACGCCCCTCCGATGGTTGGTTGGAACGAGATCCCTGGCGCAAGGGGATGCACACCACAGTCTTGTTCATTTCGTGATCATCACGCCGACTTACTCGAATTAGGGGCCAAGGTATATGGCGTTAGCTCGCAAACCACGGAAGACCAGAAAGAAGCTGTTCAGCGCCTCCATTTACCTTTTGAGTTATTGAGCGACAGCAGTTTTGAATTGGCAACGGCATTGGGGTTGCCTACATTCACATACAACTCATTACGCCTCATCAAAAGGCTCACCCTCATTATTAAAAACGGTTCAATACGCAAAGTGTTCTACCCAGTTTTTCCACCAAATGAAAATGCTGCCAATGTCATCGCTTGGCTTCAGACCAACAATGCCTGACACTGCATTCCACCCGACCCACTACAGCGGGCTTCGCCCGCTTCCGTGGCCGGGTGAATTTGAACGTTAGATTCACTGGTATGAAGCGCCACATCCGGCACATCATCGTAATCTGCGTAGTGTTTGTTTCTAGCTGCATAAATTTGCCGAAAAATTACTATGCACCATCTGCAAGTGGGGGCACATTTCTGCCGCCTGCTGAGCCCGCATGCTTTATACAACTCGACTGGATTAGGCTCACTAATAATGGGGAAACTTTCGATATTTCGGCTGTTCGAGAAGCTAATGCCTTAGCCATCATGTTGTATGTAAACAAACATGGCGCTCATGCACCAACGGTAAAACTAAACTTGGGGGAAGTTGCCCTGAGGAACGCTAGTGGAGATGCAAAACATTTTCCCATCGCCACAAACCAGGTGGATTTTCGTAAATCACCGACTAGCTGGCCTATAGAGCCTTTGGTAATTACTGATGGTGGTTACTATATGTTCCGTTACTCGGGTAGCTTGCCGTGAGCACCAGGCTGTCGTCCGAATTCGTCGGGTACCCCAATTCGGGACAATTCGGGGTGCTTGCCGAGCTGCCCGCAAATGCCGACGACACACCCCGGCGCTTCGTGTTTGTCGGGCGCGAAAGCCAGTCGCTCGACTACTGGGAGGGCGAATGAAGGCCCGGACGCCCATCAGGCCTGCCTGAGGCGCTCTATAATCGTTTCATCCCCACTCCCCCGACACATCATGAACCTTGAAAAGGTTGTATTCGGTTTTTTCATCATCCTGGCGATGACGCTGAATTTCGGCTTCGTGTTCGGCGATATCGACAATCCCGCCCATCACCATGTGTATGAGCTGTTTTTTGCCATCATCGTCAATCTCGTCGCGACCGTTCTGAAGTTCGGCGAGCGCACGCAGATCGGCGCCATCCACCTCGCCAGCAGCCTGGTGGCGGACCTGGGGCTGCTGTCGGCCGCCTGGATCTGGGCTTCGGCGGTGTATTTCAACGGCACGGGACTCACGCCGGATGCCACGGCCAGCATCGTGTCGATGTCCGCCGGCGCCCTGGCCGCCAATGTCCTGTCGGTGACGATGCTGCTGGTGGAAACCGTGATGTTCCGGCGCTGAGATGCACAACACGCTGTTCCTGATCCTGCGGCGCCTGCGCGCGCCGCTGATCTTCCTGATCCTCAGCTATGCGATCTCGCTGCTGGGGATGACCCTGGTCCCCGGTGTGGATGCCGCGGGCCGGCCGGCACCGCCGATGGATTTCTTCCATGCCTTCTACGTGGTCAGCTATACCGCCACCACTATCGGTTTTGGCGAAGTGCCGGGGGCGTTCAGCGACGCGCAGCGGGCCTGGACGATCGTCGTCATCTACCTGACGGTCATCGCCTGGCTCTACAGCATCGGCTTCATCCTGAACCTCTTGCAGGATCCGTCCCTGCTACGCGCGGCCAGGCACAACCGGTTCGCCGCCAGGATCAGGCATCTGCGCCAGCCCTTCTACCTGATCGCCGGCTGCGGCGAGACGGGTTCGCTGCTCATGCATGCCCTGGACAGCCGCAACCAGCAGGCGGTGGTGCTGGACATCGATCCGGAGCGGATCGGCGCCCTGGAACTGGGGCAATACCATCTGTACATCCCGGCCCTGTGCGCCGATGCCAGCCTGCCGGAAAACCTGATCACGGCCGGACTCAACCATCCGTACTGCGCCGGCGTGATCGCCCTCACCAACGACGACCGCGCCAATCTAAGCGTGGCGGTGGCGGTCAAGCTGCTGCGCCCGAAATTGCCCGTCCTGTGCCGGACCGACTCGCTCGAGACAGCGGCCAACATGGCCTCGTTCGGCACTGACGAAGTGGTCCTGGCCTTCGAGACCTTCGGGGAACACATCGCTATGGCGGTCGACTCGCCCGGCCACCATCTGCTGTATGAATGGCTCACCGGGGTGCCCGGCGAACTGCTCACCGAACCGCTGGAGCCGCCGCGGGGCAAGTGGGTGATTTGCGGCTATGGGCGGTTCGGCAAGGCCATCACCCACCACCTGAAGCAGGTCGGGATCGAGCCGGTGGTGGTGGAGGCCACGCCGCTCAAGACCGACTGCGACGACTGCATCGTCGGCACCGGGACCGAGGCGCATACCCTGCTGGAGGCCGGCATCGAGGACGCCGTTGGCATCGTCGCCGGCACCGACGACGACATCAACAACCTGTCCATCGTCATGACCGCGCGCGAGCTCAACCCCGGCCTGTTCACCGTGCTGCGCCAGAACCGCCACGCCAACGAGCCGCTGTTCCAGCATTTCCAGGCCAACGTCACGATGCAGCCTTTCCGCATCGTCGCCCACGAGTTCCTGTCGCTGCTCACCACGCCTCTGCTCTCCCGCTTCTTCAACCTGGCCCGGACGCGCGACGATGCCTGGGTCGATGTGCTGATCAGCCGCATCGCCGCCGTGCTGGAACACACCGTGCCGGAAGTGTGGGACGTGCAGGTGTCGCGCAGCCAGACCGAGGCGGTCTGGGAAGCCATGCGGGAAGGCATGCCCGTTCCGCTGCAGGCCCTCATGCGCAACCCCGCCAGCCGCGACGACAATCTGGCCTGCATTCCGCTGCTGCTGAAACGGGGCGAGACGGAAACCCTGATGCCGGAGCCGGATACCCTGCTCGAGGCGGGCGACCGGCTGCTGTTCTGCGGCGAAAGCCATGCCCGTCGCGGGCAAAGCCTGTGCCTGTACAACTTCGATGTGCTGGGCTATCTGCTGACCGGGCGGGATGTCCCGAGCGGCGCGATCTGGCGCCGTCCGGGCCGGCGGCGGACCGGAACTGAATCCGCCTCCTGAAGCCGGCCCTCAATGCGGCTGGCACGGACAGGCATCATGGCGTCTTGTGCCGGGCGAACTAGAATACGCTGACATTCAACGCACCGGGAGTGGTCGACATGACCGATACACCGCGTTACCCGATCATCTACGTCCGCGGCTACGCGATGACGAAGTCGGAAATCACCGAAACCACGTCGACGCCATATATGGGCCTCGAACTCGGCTCGACCAAGACGCGCCAGGCCTGGAACGGCTCGGTGCGAAAAGCCTTCTTCGAGTCGCCCATCGTCCGGCTGCTGAAGGCGGGCTACAGCGACATCTACCGGGATGGCCTGCAGATCGAGTCGGGGCCGATCCCGGCGCAGAGCATCATCATCCATCGCTACTACGATGTGGCCGACCCGGATTTCGGATCGGGCCAGACGCCCACGATCGTGGAAGCCGCGAAGGGGCTGAGCGACCTGATCCTGCGCGTGCGCGACCAGGTCTGCCTCGACGGCCGCATGAAGCCCGAGGATTTCAGGGTCTACCTGGTGGCGCATTCGATGGGCGGCCTGGTCTGCCGCTGCTTTCTCCAGAATGGCGCGGCCGGCAGCGACGCGGCGCGCAAGCTCGTCGACAAGGTGTTCACCTTCGCCACGCCGCACAACGGCATCGAGATGGCCGGGATGAATGTGCCGGGGTTCTTCGGCCTGTGGGACATGAACAATTTCAGTCGCGACCAGATGCGGAAATACCTCGCCATCCAGGACAAAAATGTCGGGGTCAATTCGCTCGACGGAAAATTCGATCCGAGCCGGTTCTTCTGCCTGGTCGGCACGAACAGCAAGGACTATGACGTGGCGAGCGGAGCCTCCCGGCTGCTCGCCGGCGAGCTGAGCGATGGGCTGGTGCGCATCGAGAACGCCTACGTGACGGAGGCACCGCGCGCCCACGTCCATCGAAGCCACAGCGGCGCCTACGGCATCGTGAATTCGGAGGAAGGCTTCCAGAACCTCACCCGCTTCCTGTTCGGCAACGTCAGCGTCAACGGCGTGCTGGAAGTCGAGAAGCTGCCGCTCCCGCCCGTGAGCAGGCTGCAGAAACTGCTCGGATCAAAGGTCGGCTACTACTTCGAGGTGGTGGTCGCCACCCGGGGGGCGCTCGACTTCGACCTCACGCGGCGCACGGTGGCCAACAACAGCGCCATACTGCGGCCGCGGTCCGAACTCTTCGCGGACGACGGCACGCTGAAAGCGGATGCGCGCCATCCGCACCTGTTTTCCACCTTCCTCGATCTGTCGAAGCGGCCGTCTGACAGCCAGGAAATGATGTTCACGATCCAGCTTGCGGTATCGATGATCACGTATACCGGCGAGGACGCTCCGCGCGACGACCACTACGTGCCAGGCGAATACCTGTTCCGCGACACCGTCGTGGTCAGCGCCATTCCGCCGACGGACCCGACGGCGTCGTGGCAGGTCAGCTTCGTGCTGGCCGACAGCGGCTGGTCGAGCGCCAGCACGACCCCGGCAGCCGGGAAGAAGGACGAACAGGGGCAGCCGTATGTGGCGATCCCGCTCCGCAACGAGAAGGGGTTCAAGGCGACCCTGCGGTTATACGGCTCGCATTGGGCGTAGCCCTCCCGCCCTGCCACGGACCACGGCCGCGCACGCGCATCTCTGGTGAACCCAGCCAGCGGTTGATGGTACGCTGCGCCTTGCCGCCTTTCCTGCCCGAGTGCTCCCGCAACCCATGATCCCTCACGCTGCCGCCCCCTGGCTCACCATCACCCATATGGGCGCTGCCAGCATCATGTTGCCGATGTTCGTGGTGATCGCGGCCGAGCTCTGGCTGGCCGGGGAAAAATCCGATCTGCTGGCCTGGTTTCTGGCGATGACGGCGGGGGTTGCGATCGTGCTCGCGAGCAAGATCGCCTTCATCGGCTGGGGATGGGGAAGCGCGTCCCTGAACTTCACCGGAATCAGCGGCCACACCATGCTGGCCTCCTCCCTGCTGCCTGTCTGGATGGGGCGACTGCTGGCGGGAACGACTCCGGACCGGCGCCTCAGCTTCCCCGGTGTGTTGCTGGGTCTCGCGATCGGCGCCGTGGTGGGCGGGTCGAGGCTGGTACTCGGTGCGCACAGCCTGAGCGAAGTGATTGCAGGCTGGCTGCTGGGGCTGGCGATCAGCCTGATCACCTACAAGCTGATGAAGGGCCGCAGCCGCAGCCGGAATGGGGCCGGGCTGGCGGGTGTTTTCCTGCTGCTGGCCCTCAGCCCTACCCTGGCCGGCACGCTTCCCACCCACAAATGGGAAGTCGAGGTCGCGCTGATGCTGTCGGGCCATGCCCGCCCCTACATCCGGCAGGATCTGCATCGTCCGGCGCAGGCGCTGGCTGGAGAATCACTCCGCCCCGAGTAGCCGGCCGCAGCCTGGCTGCCCGCATGCTCAGCCAGGCCGGCTGCGAGGCAGCGCATTCCGCGTGATTATGCGCGCTGCCTGATGAAGTCCGCGCACGCCCCGGCAGGCATGGGATAGGCGAAGTGGAAGCCCTGGGCCTCGTCGCAGCCGCACTCGCGCAGCAATTCGATGACGGAGGGATCCTCGACGCCTTCGGCGATCGTGCGCAAATTCAGGCCGCGCGCCATCTGGACGACGGCGCGCACGATGCTTGCACTGCCGGCGTTGTGCGCCATGTCGCGCACGAAGGATTGATCGATCTTCAGTTTGTCCACGGCCAGTTCACGCAGGTAGGACAGGCTGGAATAGCCGGTGCCGAAATCGTCGATGGACAGCTTGACGCCGAGATCCTTGAGCCGCTGGATCAGTTGCAGCATGTGCGTCGTGTCCTGCAGCAGGATGGATTCGGTCAGTTCGAGCTCCAGCCACTGCGGCGCCAGGCCGGAGTCGCGCAAGGCGCCTACGATGCTCTCTTCGAGGTTGCCGCGCCGGAACTGAACGGCTGAGAGGTTCACCGCCACCACCATCGGCGGCAGGCCTTCAGCCTGCCAGGCGGCCGCCTGGCGGCAGGCTTCGCGCAGCACCCACTCGCCGATCGGCACGATGCTGCCGCTCGCCTCGGAAAGGGGAATGAAACGCCCGGGCGAGATCACCCCGAGTTCGGGATGCATCCAGCGAATCAGGCCTTCGACGCCGACGATGGCGCCGCTCGCGAGATCGATCTGGGGCTGGTAATGCAGCACGAATTCGTTCTGTTCGATCGCCTTGCGCATGTCGCTGCGCAATTTGAGGTGCTCGGTGGAATCGAGATTCATGCGGTCGGTAAAAAACCGGAAAGTGTTCCGGCCCGCGTCCTTGGCGTGGTACATCGCGGCATCCGCCTTGCGGATCAGGACGTCCGCATCGGTGCCGTCTGCCGGAAATACGGCGATGCCCAGCGAAAGCGAAACCGACAGGGTGTGGCCGTCCACCTGGAACGGTGCCTGCATGACGTCGATGATTTTCTCGGCGACCGCGCATATCGCATCGGTATTGCCGGCATCGCTCAGTACGATCAGGAACTCGTCGCCGCCCTGGCGGCCGATGCTGTCGGAATCCCGGACGGATTGACCCAGCCGGGCCGCGACCATGACAAGCAGGGCATCACCCATGGAGTGGCCGAGCGTATCGTTGACGAGCTTGAAGTTGTCGATATCCAGAAACAGGAGCGCACCGTCGTGATGGTCGCGCTGGGCGCGTGCAATCGCCTGCTCGAGACGGTCGCGTGTCAGGGCGCGGGTGGGCAGGCCGGTCAGCGCATCATGGCTGGCAAGATAGGCAATGCGCGCTTCGGATTCCTGGCGCGCCAGGATGATGCCGATGAGGTGAGACCCGATCTCCAGCAGCTTGCGGTGAAACAGGCCGGGCAGTCGTTCCTCGAAACTGGACAGCGCGAACGAGCCGATGACGCGTCCGCCCGAGGTGCGGATGGGCATGGACCAGCAGGCGCGGATACTGAAATCCAGGGCGAGCTGACGGATATCACACCAGCGTGCATCCGTCAGCGTGTTGCTCACGAACACCGGTTCGGCACGGAACACCGCATTGCCGCACGATCCCGCACCCGGTCCGGGTTTCAATCCATTGAGCCGGGCAACCGCCTCGGGCGGAATGCTCGGCGCCGCCATCACGTACAGTTCGCTGTTGGCTTCGTTGAGCAGCATGCAGGACGCGACCGAATCCGGCAGTGCGCTTTCCGCCAGCCGGCAGATGTCCTCGATGACCTGCATGTAATTCTTGCCCAGCGCGACGTCTTCCAGCACCGATTGCTGGATCAGGATGATGCGTTCCTGCTCGTGCGGAGACAGGGCCGTATATTCGACCGGGTCGACGGGATTGCCGAAGGCGGTTCTTTTCATGGAGCCGAACTGTTGTTTTGATTGATGTTCATTCCGGAAACCGCAGCTTATCAGCGTTTCCAGCGCGCAGGCGCCCGGTGTGTCCGGGTCTGAAACAAAAGTGTTGCAGCCGGACCAACGGGAAACCCGGTCTGTCGTCAGGCCGCGGCAAGCGCCTGCTTGCGGTAGCGGTTGAGGTCGCGCACATTCTCGAAGGTCTGCCCCAGCAGGTTCGACAGGTTGCGAAGAATGCCGCCTACGACCTTGTTTTCCCAAACATCGTCGAAGTGGATCTGCTCGTCGAGCCAGTGTTCCAGCCATTCCGGATCGGGCAGGCGCGACTGGATGGTGTCGCGGGGAAACAGCGCCTCGTTGACGTGCAGGTTGGTGGGGTGCAGCGCCTTGTCGGAGCGCTTGCTGGAGGCCATCAGGAAGCCGATCTTGGCGAAGGCGGCGGCGACGCTCTGGCCTCCCCCCTTCAGCGCGCGCTTCATGTACTGCAGGTAGGCGCCGCCGTGGCGGCCCTCGTCGCGCGAGATGGTTTCGTAGATATGCTTGATGACCGGCTCGGTATGCCATTCCGAGGCGCATTTGTACCACTGGGTCAGCCGCACTTCGCCGCAGAAGTGCAGCATCAGCGTTTCCATCGGCGGCGCCGGGTCGAACGGAAAGCGGATGGCGTGCAGCTCCTCCTCGGTGGGCGCGAAATCGGGCTTGAAGCGGCGCAGGTATTCCATCAGCACCAGGGCGTGCTTCTGCTCCTCGTAGAACCAGATCGACATGAAGGCGGAGAAGTCGCTGTCGTGCACGAAGTCGCGCAGGAACATTTCGGTCGCCGGCAGCGCCGCCCACTCGGTGATGGCGTTCATCTTGATGGTCAGCGCCTGCTCGTCGGTGAGCTTGCCGGCATCGAACGTGTCCCAGGGAATGTCGGTTTCCATGTTCCAGCGGGCGCGCTCGAGGGATTTGAATAGATCGATATAAAGCATGTCGGTTGTGAGGCGCGGGATGCCGGGGTTTCCCCGTACGCCATTGTTGTTGGAATACATGTCATTTTAGTGTCAATTCGCCGTTTTGCCGCCGGTTGTCACGACACGCCATGCCGATGCCTAAACGGCTGATTCGCGGCTCGCCAGCGGGCCGCCGCAGCCTGGCTGAGGTATCCGGCACGGCCATGTGCCGCGTGCTCGCCAGCCCTGAAGTGGCATAATTGCAGACTGCATTGCCGGCTTGCCAACATGAATCCAGATCGCGTCTCCCCCTCCCCGCCCGACACCTTTGCCCTGCACGAAGGCGAACTGATCGCGCTGCAAGTGAATGCCGCACGCGCGCTCGGCCTGCCCGACACCCATTTCCGGGACACCCTGCCCGATGGTTCAACCGCGCCCGAACTGGCCGTGATTCCGGCGGGCGCATTCGAATACGGCGCGGCACCGCAGGAAGCCGCGCCGGCACAGGATCGCCCGCGGCGCACCGCACTGATCGAGCGGGGCTTCGCCATCGGCGTGCTGCCGGTCACGACCGAAGCGTTCGAGGCCTTTGGCCGCGCCACCGGCTGGCGGCGGCGTGCGGAACTGGTCTGGCTGTCCGGCCGCAAGCCGGTCATCAACGTGCGGCAGACCGAGGCGCGCGACTACTGCGCCTGGCTCTCCCAGCAGACCGGCCAGCGCTACCGCCTGCCCACCGAACTGGAATGGGAGTACGCCTGCCGCGCCGGCGCGCCGAGCGCCTATCCGCAAGGCGATCGCATCACGCCGGCGGATGCGCTCTATAACGCGAGCCAGGGGTACGATGCCGCGCGGCCCAAGCGTCCGCGCCTGCTGTCGCGCTGCTTCGTCCGCTGCGGCGCGATGGAAGCCGGCAAGCTTCGACCCAACCGCTGGGGACTGCACGACATGTCCGGCAACGTATGGGAGTTCACGGCCAGTCCGTGGACCCGCGACCACGCCAGCCTGCCCGAGCGCCCCTTGCACGGCAAGCCGCAGGCCATCGTCACCAAGGGCGGGTCCTGGTTCGATGGCCCCGAAGACTGCCGTGCTGCAGCCCGTCGCCGCAGACTGGAAAATGAACTGGACATCAACCTCGGATTTCGCGTGGTACGCGACATTTAAAGGATGAGCGCGCACACCATGACCGCGACACAACAGGCCGAGAACCAGGTCAAATCAGACCTGACTATCAACACCAGGAGTTTCGTTGCCGAACTCGACGCTGCCGTCGAGGCGCACCTGGAGTGGACACGCCGAATCCTGCGTTGCGTTGTTCTGCAGTCGTCACCCGGCGAGGATGTGCTCGACCGCGAAGCGCATACCCTGTGCCATTTCGGCGGGTGGTTCAGGACGCATCGGGAGCTTTTCGAACTGATGGACGCCCCATCCGCCGCGCGTGTGGGAGCGGTTCACCAAACGATGCATGATGCCATCCGGTCAATCTGCAGTGCCGTCCTTGCCGGCCGCAAGGGAGCAAAAGCCGACCTTGAAATCTTTGAGGCGTCGCAATCCGAACTGATTGACCTGCTTGCCCGTTTCAAGACGCTGATCCTTTCGGCCGCACACCGCATCGATCCCCTTACCCGGTTACCGCTGCGCTATGGCATCGAAAACGATTTTGCCCTGTATCAGAAGGAAGCCCGGCGCAATCGCACCCTGCTCTATGTGGTCATGATCGATGTGGACAATTTCAAGCCGGTCAACGACACCTATGGCCATCCTGTTGGCGACCAGGTCCTGTGCCACCTGGCCAACACGCTGAAACAGAGCCTGCGTGGCGACGAACCGCTCTATCGCTACGGCGGGGAGGAATTCCTCTGGCTGCTGAAATGCAAGTCGGCCACCGAGGCCCGGCAATCGGCGCGCCGTGTTCTGGCTATCGTTGGCACGACCCCGGTGCCGATCGACGACGCCGAAGTCCTGAGGATGACGGTTACCCTCGGAATGGCCAGGGTCGGGGAACAGGAGGATCTTGCGAGCGCCATCAAGCGGGCCGACCTGGCGCTTTACGAAGGGAAAAACAGCGGCCGCAACCGTTTCGTCATCGCCGACGCCTGACGCACCGTCAGGTGGCGGTTCTCCCCGCAGCGATCCGGTCACGTGAACATGGCCTTGCCGACCCTTGCGGGGAATCACCTATAAATGGAACAGGGTTCGTCGCACTGACAGGGAAACCGGATGGAATTCAAGGATTACTACCAGACGCTGGGCGTGAAGCGCGATGCCACGGCGGACGAAATCAGGAAAGCCTTTCGCAAGCTCGCGCGCAAATACCATCCGGACGTATCCAAGGAGACGGATGCCGAGTCGCGCATGCAGGAGGTGAACGAGGCCAATGCGGTGCTCTCGGATCCGGAAAAGCGCGCCGCCTACGACCAATTGGGACGCGGCCACCGGCCCGGCGAGGAGTTCCGTCCGCCGCCCGACTGGGATGCCGGGTTTGAATATAGCGGCCAGGGGTATTCGCCTCACGAAGCCGCCGACTTCAGCGACTTCTTCGCCGAACTGTTTGGCCGCATGGGCAGCGCGCACACGGGTTCCCGGCACGCCCACGCCGGCTTCCGGGCACAGGGCGAGGATCACCACGCCAAGGTGCTGCTCGACCTGGAAGACGCCTTCAGCGGCGCCACCCGGCAGATATCCCTGCGGGTGCCGAAGGTGGACGCCCAGGGCCGGGTTCAACTCGAGACCCGTACGCTCAATGTGAAAATCCCCCAGGGCGTCCATGCGGGCCAGGTCATTCGCCTGGCAGGCCAGGGGGCGCCCGGCCTGGGCGGTTCGCCTGCCGGCGACCTGCTGCTCGAGGTCCAGTTCAAGCCGCATGCGCGCTTCCGGGCCGAGGGACGCGAGCTGCACCGGACGCTGCCGGTGGCGCCATGGGAGGCCGCCCTGGGCGCAGTCGTTTCGGTGGACCTGCCGCAAGGAAGCGTCAAGGTGCGCATACCCGAAGGCGCCCAGAGTGGGCGGCAGCTGCGCGTGCGCGGCCATGGCATTCCCGGCCAGCCGCCCGGCGACCTGCTGCTCGAACTCCAGGTGGTGCTGCCGCCGGCCGCGACGCCGAGGGCGCGCGAACTGTATGAAACCATGGCGCGCGAACTGGCGTTCGACCCGCGCGGACAGGAAAGGGCTTGAACCATGCATGACGACGACACGCTCATCGGCTGCCTGATGGACGACTCCTGGCTGACGCTGGAACAGGTCGCCGCCGCCTGCAGTGTGGAACCCGTGTGGCTCCTCCGCCATATCGAGGAGGGCCTTTTCCCTCACGCGGAAAGCATTGCGGGCACCTGGCGCTTTTCCGGCGCGAGCCTGCTGCGCGCGCGGCGCATGCGGCAACTGGAACGTGATTTCGAAGCCGTGCCGGAACTCGCCGCCCTGGTGGCCGACCTGCTGGAGGAAATGGACGCGCTGCGGGCGCAAGGCCGGCGCATCTGAACAGGCGCCTGCGCCTGCCAGACTAGATCAGGAGTTCTTCGCGGGCCTGGACCAGCGCCTGGGCCAGCCGTGTGCCGCTCTCCCACGCGCGTTCGACGCCGACGCCGGCGATGCCATCGCCGATCAGCGCGACACGGTTTTCGCGGTCGCTCACCCAGAAACCGCCTGCCGTCGTTTCAGGGCGTGCATGACGCCACAGGTGCGAGGCCTCGATCTCGACCGGCCACGGCAGGCCCAGCAGGCCCATCAGCGCCGACGCCGCCCGGTTGCTGGCTTCCATCTCCGAGGCTTCGAGATAGGTCTTGGCGAATTCGTGGCTGCTGTGCACCGCCCAAAGGCCGGGGCCGTCGGTTGTCTGGCGCACCGCCAGATTCAGCAGGTGATCGTCGAACTTGATGACATCCGCAGATGGCCCGCCTTCCCAGCGCATCAGGAACGACCAGATCGGACGGTAGCGCACCGCGTCCAGGCGCTCGCGCAGCAGCGGCAGCGCATCGAGCATGGGAATGGCCTGCGGCGTGGGCACGCTGCAGATCACGCAGTCGTAATCGCCGCGCGCCTCGCCGTTTTCCAGAATGATCGTGCGCGGCTGCAGGGTGGCCACGCGTGATCCGGTGTGCAGGCGCGCATTGCCGAGCAGCTTGCGAACCAGTTGCGACGGCTCGATGGTGGGCCGAAAATGGTTTTGCAGTTGCGCCTCGCCCCACGAGAGGGTGGCGCGCCCCTGCCAGACGTTGCCCCGCACCGGCGCAATCCAGCCCTGGCGAACCCAGTCGCGCAGCTGGCTGCGGAAGGGATCGCGCTTGGCGGAAATGAAGGGCGTGCCCATCGTGGCCCAGCCCTGTTCGGTACGCCGGGTCGACAGGCGTCCGCCCGCGCCGCGCGCCTTGTCGAACACATCGACTTCCCAGCCCGCCGCGGCGAGCGTTCCCGCACAGCTCGCGCCCGCAATGCCCGCTCCGACGATGCCCGCCCTGAGCGTGGTTCTCGTGGCGTCGGCCTCATGAGAACCCCTGCCTTCTCCTTGTGAGTGGAGTTTGTCCATTCCTGCCTTTCCTTGTGTGTGCCGTGTGGCGCCCCGCCCGGACCGCCCCGTGGGACAGCCGCCGCGCGTCGCCTGTCCGGTTTCATATCGAACTGTATCAGCAAATTCTTAAATTCGGCTTCAAAAACCCTGATCCACCTGATGACGTTGCGTTCAGATCAGCGTCTTCTGCATGGCCACATGGGGAATGCCGGCTTCGTCATATCCGGGACCGTCGGCAACGAATCCTGCGCGGGCGTAAAACCCCGCGGCATGTGTTTGCGCACTGAGCCGGAGCAGTCGCTCACCGCGCATCCGCGCGGCATGAAGCACCGCATCCAGCAAGGCGCGCCCCACCCCGCGCCCGCGCCAGGCCGGCAGCACGGCCATGCGGCCGAGGTGCCCGTCGGGCAACAGGCGGGCGCAGCCGATGGGCGAGCCATCCCCGGCCAGGGCGAGCCAATGCGTCGAGACGGCGTCGTGTTCGTCCCATTCCAGCGCCTCCGGAACGCCCTGCTCGTCGATGAACACCGCGCGCCGCACCGCGCCGAGACGCATCGCATCGCTGGCCCAGTCGGTTTCGCTGATCGTGAAAGCCGCCATGGATCAGGCGCTGATGCGCGCAAACCGCCGCGCCGCGCGGTGGCCACGCGCAGCCTGCACGCCGCGCAGCACCCACAATCCCGCGACGAAATAGCTGCCGGTGATGAGCAGCGACTGGCGATGGTCGCCCTGCGTGATCCAGCTGGCGATGCCGTAGGTTAGCGGGCCGATGATGGACGCCAGTTTGACTGCGAGCCCCCACAGCCCGAAAAACTCGGCATCCTGCGCGGGCGGCGCCAGCAGGCCGACCATCGCCCGTCCCGCCGACTGCGAGGCACCCATGCACAGGCCGGCCAGATTGGCGGCGACCCAGAACATGCGCTGGTCGGGCGCGGCCCAGGCCAGCAGCACCATCGCGATCCAGCCGACCAGGGTGAACGCGATCGAGCGCACATGGCCGATGCGATCCTGCACATGGCCGAAGGCGAACGCGCCGAGGGCCGCCGTGATGTTGACCACCAGCACCAGCAGGATGGTTTGCTGGGTGCTGAAGTGGAAGGCCTGGTTGGCGTAGATCGCCGCCAGCGTGATGACGGCCTGGATGCCGGCCTGGTAAAGCACGGTGCAGACCAGGAAGCGCTTGAGGTCGGGCAGGTGTTCGAGATGGCCCAGCGTGTGCCGTACCTGGGCCCAGGCAGTGCGTGCGGTGAGGCTGCTTTGCGGCACGGCGCGCTCACGCAGCATGAACAGCGTCGGCAGGCTCGCCAGCAGGAACAGTCCGGCCGTGATGAGCATCGACACCGGAACGAAAGCGGTCGCCCCCTGCCCGCGCGCCTGCGCCCAGCTGATGTAGGCCAGGCTCGCGCCCAGCGACACCAGCCCGCCGACATAGCCGAGCGACCAGCCCCAGCCCGAGACCCGGCCCAGCGCGCGCGGGCGCGCGAGTTCGGTCAGGAAGGCGGCAATGATGTTTTCGCCGGTACCGAAGAAATAGTTGGAGAGCACCAGCCCGACGATGGCCAGCGCCAGCGCGCCCGGCACCGCGAAGTAGAGCAGCGCGGTGAAGCCGACGCAACCCAGCGTGGTCAGCCACAGCAACATTTTCTTGTTGGCGTGGGCGTCGGCATACGCGCCGATCACGGGTGCCGTCAGCATCACCAGCGCATAGGAAACCGACAGCGCAAGCGTCCAGACGAAGGTTGCCCACGGCGCGTCGCCGGCCACCGCGGCGACGAAATAGGCGCTGAAGACGGCCGTGATGACGACCGTCGTGTAGCCCGAATTGGCGAAGTCGTACATCGCCCACGCCCAGACTTCGCGCCGCCGCACCCCCGGCTGCAGCAGGCCTGTCCTGAGCCGCGTCGAAGGGCCTGTCCTGAGCCGCGTCGAAGGCGTCGCCATCAGACGGTCTCGTCCTCGGCCTGCTGCTGCAGCGCCCACATGTGGGCGTACACGCCGTTTCTCGCCAGAAGGTCGGGATGCCGCCCGCGTTCGACGATGCGGCCGCCTTCCATCACCAGGATCTCGTCGGCCTCGATCACGGTCGACAGGCGATGCGCGATGATGAGGCTGGTGCGGCTCCTGGCGATTTCCAGCAGTTCGGCCTGGATCGCCTTTTCGGTCTTGGTATCGAGCGCCGAGGTGGCCTCATCCAGAATCAGGATGGCCGGATTCTTCAGCAGCGTGCGGGCGATGGCCACGCGCTGCTTCTCGCCGCCGGAGAGCTTGAGGCCGCGCTCGCCCACCACCGTGTCCCAGCCCTGCGGCAGGCTTTCGATGAAGCGCAGGATGTGCGCGGCGCGCGCGGCCTCGATCACTTCATCGCGCGTCGCGTCGGGCCGGCCGTAGGCGATGTTGTAGTAGATGCTGTCGTTGAACAGCACGGTATCCTGCGGCACCACGCCGATGGCGGCGCGCAGACTGTCCTGCGTGACCTGGCGGATGTCCTGGCCGTCGATGCAAATGCTGCCGGCGCCGACGTCGTAGAAGCGGAACAGCAGCCGGGCCAGCGTCGACTTGCCGGCGCCGCTGGACCCCACCGCCGCCACGGTCCTGCCGGCCGGGATGGTGAAGCTGATGTCGTGCAGGATCGGGCGGTCGGCGTTGTAGGCAAAGTCCACGTGCTCGAACCGCACCTCGCCCGCCAACACGTCGAGGTCGCGCGCATCCCGGGCATCCTCGATTTCGCGCGGCCGCTGCAGCAGCGCGAACATGCGTTCGACATCGGTGATCGACTCCTTGATCTGGCGGTACATCACGCCGAGAAAGCTCAGCGGCTGGAACATCTGCAGCAGGAAGGCGTTGACCATCACCAGGTCGCCCAGCGTCAGCGTGCCGTGAACCACGCCGTTGGCGGCGCGCAGCACCATGAACGTCACGCCGATCGCGATCGTCCCCGCCTGGGCGGCGTTCAGCATGCCCAGCGAGCGCTGCGATTTCAGCGCCATGTCTTCCCACTCGATCAGGCTCTTGTCGTAGCGCGCCGCCTCGTATTGCTCGTTGCCGAAGTATTTGACCGTTTCGTAGTTCAGGAGGCTGTCGATGGCGCGCCCGTAGGCTTCCGAATCGAGCGTGTTGGCGCGCCGCACGAACTGGGTGCGCCATTCGGTGATGGTGACGGTGAAGCCGATGTAGGCCGCCAGGGTGATGAGCGTAATCACGCCGAACACCCAGTCGAGCTTGACGAACAGGATGACCGCCACCATCAGGATTTCCAGCACCGTCGGCGCGATGCGAAACAGCAGGTAGCCGACCAGGCTCGACAGCGCCTTGGAACCGCGCTCGATGTCGCGTGTGATGCCGCCGGTCTGCCTTTCCAGATGAAAGCGCAGCGACAGCGCGTGCAGGTGCTGGAATACGGCCATGCTGATACGCCGCATGGCGCGCTGCGTGACCTTGGCGAACACCACGTCGCGCAGGTCGGCAAAGGTGGTGCTGGCAAAGCGCAGCAGGCCGTAGCCGAGGATGAAGGCCAGCGGCAGCACCAGTGCGTGCCGCGAACTGTCGAGCGAGTCGATGATTTCCTTCAGGACCAGCGGCACCGCCACCGACGCCAGCTTGGCGCCGACCAGCAGCGCCAGTGCCAGCAGCACGCGGCCGCGGAATTCCCATAGATAGGGAAACAGGCGGCCGATGGAGCGCAGGCTGGGGTCGCCGGGCGGCGGCGGGGGCGAATGGGAATGAACGGCGGGATGCATCAGGTCGGGTAGAATTACGGATTCGGTTTTTCCTGATTTTACGTCCGATGCGGCGCATTCCGGCACCGGGCGGAAACAATGGCATGAAGCTCTACGGTATCCCCAACTGCACCACGGTTAAAAAAGCGCGCGCCTGGCTCGCCGGGCATGCGCTCGACGTCGCCTTCCACGATTTCAAGAAACAGGGCGTCGACGCGGCCTGGCTACGCAAGGTTGCCGCACAGACCGGGTGGCAGGCACTGCTCAATACACGCGGCACGACCTGGCGCAAGCTGACCGATGCGGAAAAGGCGGCCGCCAGCGACGAGGCCGGCGCGATCGCCCTGATGCAGGCTCATCCGAGCGTGATCAAACGGCCTGTGCTGGAACGCGACGGCCGCTATCACCTCGGCTTTGCCGAAGATCAATACGAAGCCCTATTCGGAGCCTGACCACGCATGGCCAATGAAACCTTCGATTTGGCGGTCGAACTGCTGAAGCGCAAATCGCTGACGCCCGATGACGCCGGCTGCCACGACCTCATCGCCGCGCGGCTGGAGAAGCTTGGGTTCCACATCGAGCGCCATCGCCACAACGGCGTCGACAATCTGTGGGCGCGCAAGGGCACGGCCGCGCCGGTGGTCTGCTTTGCCGGCCACACCGACGTGGTGCCCACCGGCCCGCTCGACCAGTGGCTGTCCGCCCCCTTCGAGCCGACGGTGCGCGACGGCAAGCTCTACGCACGCGGCGCCGCCGACATGAAAACCTCGGATGCCGCCTTCGTCACCGCCACCGAACGCTTCGTCGCCGCGCATCCCGGCCACGGCGGCTCGATCGCCTTCCTGCTCACCTCCGACGAGGAAGGCCCTGCCACCGATGGCACGGTGAAGGTCGTCGAGGCGCTGAAGGCGCGTGGCGAGACACTCGACTACTGTATCGTCGGCGAACCCACCAGCGCCGCCGAATTCGGCGACACCATCAAGAACGGCCGCCGCGGCTCGCTGTCCGGCACCTTGCGCATCAAGGGCGTGCAGGGCCACATCGCCTACCCGCACCTGGCCAGGAATCCGATTCACCTCGCCGCGCCTGCGATCGCCGAGCTCGCCGACACCATGTGGGACGAGGGCAATGCCTACTTCCCGCCGACCACCTGGCAGGTTTCCAACATCCACGCCGGCACCGGCGCCACCAACGTCATCCCCGGCGTGGTCGAGATCCAGTTCAACTTCCGTTTTTCCACCGCCAGCACGGCCGAAGGCCTGATGGACGCGGTGAACGAGATCCTCGACAGCCACGGCCTCGATTACGAGATCGACTGGAACCTGTCGGGCAAGCCCTTCCTCACCCCGCGCGGACCGCTGTGCGACCGCCTGAGCGAAGCGGTCCGCGAGGTCACCGGCCTCACGCCCGAACTGTCGACCTCAGGCGGCACCTCGGACGGCCGCTTCATCGCCGATGTCTGCCGCGAAGTGGTCGAGTTCGGCCCGCTCAACATGAGCATCCACAAGCTCAACGAACACGTCGCGGTGGAAAACATCGAGCAGCTCGCGGCGATCTATCAGAAGACGCTGGAAAAGCTGCTGGGCTAACCCTTACTGGAATCAGCGCGATGAATCATTTCGACGACACCGAATCCCTCATCACCGTGCGCGACTGGCTGCGCTTCGCGGTGTCGCGCTTCAACGAGGCCGGGCTGTTTTTCGGCCACGGTTCCGACAATGCCTTCGACGAGGCGGCCTACCTGATCCTGCATACCCTGCATCTGCCGCTCGACCGGCTCGACCCCTTTCTCGACGCCAGTCTGACGCACGGCGAGTCGGAGCAGGTGCAGGCGGTGATCGAGCGTCGGGTCAAGGAGCGCATTCCTGCGGCCTATCTCACCCATGAAGCCTGGCTGGGCGAACATCGCTTCTATGTGGACGAACGCGTGATCGTGCCGCGTTCCTTCATCGCCGAACTGCTGCACGAACAGCTGGTGCCGTGGGTGGAAAACCCGGACGAGGTGACCCGCGCGCTCGACCTGTGCACTGGCTCGGGCTGCCTGGCCATCCTGGCGGCGCTGGCCTTTCCCAACGCAGCGGTCGATGCGGCCGATCTGTCGAGAGATGCGCTCGACGTCGCCGCGAGGAACGTCGCCGATTACAGTCTTGCGGACCGCATCGAGCTGATCGAGTCGGACCTGTTCACCGCGTTGAAGGGGCGCAGCTACGACGTCATACTGAGCAACCCGCCGTATGTGAACGCGGAATCAGTGGCTGCACTGCCGCCGGAATACCAGGCGGAACCGGCCCTGGCGCTTGGATCAGGAGAAGACGGGCTGGACGCCACACGGAAAATTCTGACCCAGGCAAAAGCCCACCTCAATCCCGGTGGCCTGCTGGTGGTGGAAATCGGCCACAACCGCGACGCGCTCGAAGCCGCCTACCCCGCCCTGCCCTTCACCTGGCTGGATACCGAAAGCGGCGACCAGTTCGTGTTCATGCTGAGGCGCGAGGACATCGCTGATCTTTAAGCCGGCAGCCCCGTAGGCACCGGGCCGGCGCCATCCGCCTGCGGTTCGTTTGCCAGCCACTGCTTCGCCAGCAGGCCAGGAATGTCCGTCGCGGGAACCGGCCTGCTGAAGTAGTAGCCCTGCAGCGAATCGCAGCCCATCATTTTCAGCGAATCGGCCTGCTCATGCGTTTCCACGCCTTCAGCCGTCACGCTGAAACCCAGATTCTGGGCCATGGAAAAAATGGCCCGGACGATGGCGAGATTTTCGCGGTCATGCGGCAAGCCCTTCACGAAACTCTGGTCCACCTTGAGATTGTCCAGCGGCATGCGCTTGAGATAATTCATGGATGAGTAGCCGGTGCCAAAGTCGTCCAGTGCGATCTGTACGCCCCGCACACTGAGCGCTTCCAGGGTCTCCAGCGTTGTCCCGCTATCTTCCATCACCGCGCCTTCGGTGATCTCAAGTTCCAGTAATTCAGGCGCCAGGCCCGTCTGTTCCAGAATTTCGAACACGGTCTCGACCAGCCCCGGATCCTTGAACTGCATCGGGGACAGATTGACCGCAACGCGCACGTCATGATCTCCCTGCTGCCAGCGGGCAACGTCGGAACAGGCGGTACGCAATACCCACTCGCCGATGGGGACGATCAGGCCGTTTTCCTCGGCCAGGGGAATGAAATCCATAGGCGGGATGATTCCCTGCTCAGGATGATTCCAGCGGATCAGTGCCTCGATCGAATGGATACGCCCGGTCACCAAATCAATCTGCGGCTGATAGGCCAGGCTGAACTCGTTGCCCGCGAGCGCATGCCGCAGGTTGCTTTCCAGGTTGAGCCGTTGCTGCGCACGCTGCGTAAGCGAGGTGCTGTAAAACTGGCAGTTGTCGCGCCCCTTGTCCTTGGCGTGGTACATGGCCGTGTCGGCATGCTTGAGCAGGCTGGCGGGATCCTGGCCATCGTCCGGATATACGGCGATGCCGATGCTGGCGGTCAGGACCACCTCGCGTCCATCCAGCATGAAGGGACGGCGCATCAATTCGCGTATGCGGTGTGCCACCAGCAGGGCTTCCTCCGGCCGGGAGATTTTTGGGATCAGGGCCGTGAATTCATCTCCCCCCAGGCGGGCGAGCTCGACTTCGCCGTTGTCGGCATCCACGCGCGACACCATGTCGGAAGGGCGTATCCCCTGCTGCAGCCGGTCGGCCGCCCATTGCAGGATCAGGTCGCCCGTATTGTGGCCCATGGTGTCGTTGATGCCCTTGAATCCATCCAGATCCATGAACAGGATGGCGAGCCGCCCCCCCTCGCGCTCGGCACCCCTGACTTCCCGGCCCAGCCTCTCGAGGAAGGATTGCCGGTTCGGCAATCCGGTCAGACTGTCGAAATAGGCCAGCTTCAGGGTTCTGATTTCCGCTTCCCTGCGCTCGGCATCGCGCTGCTGGATCTGGCCGAGCATCCCGTTGAAACCGGCGGCAAGCGCATTCAGCTCGGCGATGTCGCCAGGTGCGGCACGAGCCGAATAATCGCTCTCGTCGGAAACCCGGTCCATCAGGAAAGACAAGCCCCTGATCGGCCGAAGCACCGATTGATTCAGACGCCGCAACAGCATGCTGGCCGCAAACATCGCCAGCAGCGCGGCAACGGCCGTGATCATCGCCTGCCACGCCATCTGCACATAAAGCGTACTCAGATCGACCATCAGGTAAACCGCACCGATTTCTTCCCTCTCGTGAACGACAGGCTGCACGAGCGTCACGTATTTCAGACTGTAATGCACGTGTTCCTGGAACGATTCGAGGGATGACGGTACGGAATGCCCCGGCGCGAGATATTGGGCAAATCGCCGCCGGTCCTTGTCATAGATCGCGGCACCCAGAACATCCCGCGAACGGTGGAGCGACTGCAGCAGTTCCACCGCGGTACCCGCATCATCGAACATCAGGCTGGCGGCTGCGTTCTCGGTCAGCACCGTGGCCTGAGCCCTGTACGAGTCCACCATCGAAAACAGGCTGATCGCGAAGCTGCTTGCGATGATGATCACGGCGACGATCGCCAGGGCGGCGCTCAGGGTATGCCGGTTGATCTGCTGCAGCCGGTCTCCCAATGCGGTCTGGCGCATGGCAGGAAGCCCCTGGCTCATTGCCGTACCTCGCTGGCCAGACGCAACAGTTTCGAACTGAGCATCAGCTGGGCCTGGCGGGTCGCGGCCAGGTTGACCGCGAAGGCGACCTTGCCCTGCCTGATGCTCATGTTGATTTCCACCCCCCTGTCGAGCGCATCCGCGGTATCCGCCACGGTGAGTACGGGCTCGCCCTGCAGGGTATCGAGAATGCGCGGCAGGCTGTCGATCGCCGAACTGGCGACAAACACCACCCGGCAGCCTTTCAACTCCTCCAGGTTGCGCGTGATTCGTATGGTGAGACTTCGTCCGCCGACCGTCTTGCCTTCGAGTGCCTCCAGCTCGGTGCCAAACGGATTTTCCCCGTACACGCACAGGGGCAAGGGACTGCCGACCTTCGGTGGCCACTCGGTAAACGAAATGAAGTTGTAGAGGAAACCCGCCTTGACCCGATACTCCGGGCTGGCCGCCTGGGCATGCGCCACGTCGCCAACCAGCAAGCCGGCCATGATCCACAGGAGTACTGCCCGGCGCGTCACAGGTTTCATCGCCATGCTCAGAAGCGATAGGAGACTTTCAACCTGGCGCTGCGGCCATCCTGCACCAGGGCGTTCTGCCAGTTGATGTCGGCAGCCGGATGCTCGTAGTGCCGATTGAAGAGGTTATAAATTCCCAGGGACACTTCCATTCCCTTGACCCATCTGGCCGCACTCAAATTCAGGTTGGAAAGCCAGTAACCGTTCAGGTCCGTGCCATTGATGGATTGCCGCTTGCCGGAATATTGGAGTTCATAGGCAAAGCGCAAGCCCGTTGAAGCCAGGGGGGCGGACAAATTGAACTTGCCGAGCAAACGGGGCGAATTGTCCAGTCCACCGCCCCCCTTGTAGGCAACATCCTGGTGGGAGAGACTGCCGCGCAAGCGCCCCCCCCAGTCCCAGGTCTTGTCAGCGGACAGTTCCACGCCGCGGGCCTCCACATCCTTCCCGGACTGGTACTGCGAAAGACCGCTGACCGGATCGATTCCCAGCGTGATCAGCCCCTGCATGGACCATTGATAGACCGAGCCGCGCACGCGCAGCGCAGGGTTCACGCGTTGATCCACTGCCAGTTCCAGGGTGTCGATCGTTTCGCCGTCCAGGGACGCGTTGGCGACCTGCGACAGACCATCATCGAAAGCACGTTCGTAGACGTTGGGCGTACGATGGGCGCGGCCATACAGCGCTTTCAGGACGGTATCGGGTGTCGCCTGCCAGATCAGCGCGGCCCGCGGGCTCAGATCGGTGCCGGTGACATTGTTGCGATCTACCCGTATCCCCAGGGTCGAGGTCAGCGTATCGCCGAGCATCCATTCGTCCTGGACATACACGCCGGTGCGCCAGCCCGACCCGGGTATCACGAGGTTATTGGACGCGTTAACGAGATCTAGGTTGGTCTGATCCTGACGGGAATTGTCTTGATACTCGAACCCAAGCATGAGTTTATGGCGGTTCCAGGCAGTGGACAGCAACTGCGCCTCAAAGCCCTGCCAGTCGCTGGAGCCGGTGGCCAGTGTGGCTCCGCCGCCATAAATGAAGCGTCCGACGTAGCGAGCCTGACCCAGAAACACGCGGCCCGACACGTGCAGGGTATCGCCCAGAAAACGATCCTGGTATTGCAGTTGCGTCAGCAGATAACGATCCTGCTGATACTGGCCCGGCACCAGCGGATCGCTGAAATAAGATGCCGTGGGATCGTCCTTGAGACGATCGCCATAGGCGAGATCGAACGACCAGACGCCGCGTGCCAGGCGAGTAAAGAACGTCTGGTCATGCTCGCCATCCATGCCACCGGCCACGCCGGACACGTCGATTCCGCCGGGGCCGGCGCCGGGATAATCGAAGAACCGGTTGGCACCATGGGCCGAGTAGCCCGTTGCGGACAGCAGTACATCGAGCCCGTTATCCAGTTTTTTGCCCCAGCTTGCCCGGCCTTCCCGCTTCGACCAGGGAGCTTCGTAGGACACCGCCGCTTCAGCGCCATTCAAGTCTGCACCACTGCGCGTCACCAGATTGACCACACCGAATAGGGCATTCTGTCCATACACGGCCCCGCCCGGTCCGGGGATGAACTCGATGCGCTCGATCAGATCCAGATCGATCGGCAGTGCCCGGCCAAATGACGCACTGTCGTACACGACATCGTTCCATCGGTTGCCGTTGACCGTCAGCAGCACGCGGGTATTGAAATCGCCCGGAAGGCCGAATCCCCGGGTACCAATATAGGCGTACTGGCGGTCGTAGGTGGTATAAATGCCCGGCAGGCTGGCCAGGGCCTCCGCCAGGGTATGCCAGCCAAAGGCCTTGATTTCGTCCCGTGTAATGACGCTGACCGCAGCGGCTACCTCGTCCTGCTTCTGCTCGTACTTGGACGCGCCGATGATGCTGACATCAAGCAGCTGCTCCAGACTCAGTTGGGTGATGTCTTCGACCGCTGCAGCACAATGGATCGGGGCGGCCAGCAGGGGCAGGCACAACAGAAGAACATGCAGTTTGCGGATTTGTCGGCCTGGGCGAGCCGGGCGTACATGCTTGTTCGCACAAGGGCAGGCAGGGCACGCATCAGACAGAATCCGCTTTTTATTCATATGCCTTGCATGTTTTCCGGACTGCCAAGCTGGCGTCCAGGTTTGTCGAAGACCAATGGCCAGGTTCTGGATTTATATCGTCATCTTTGGCGGGGACTTGATAGGTTTCGGGCGAACGACCCGCAAGAAGACGGACAGTTGAAAGGCAATGCCATCGCGCCAGGACGGCAGGCTTCGATGCCTGCTCAACAAGCGATCAATCCAGCTTGAACGCGGGGTACGCGGCCAGGTCGGCCGCAATGTTCCGGGCGAGCTGCCGCGCGGCAGCCAGAATCTCGCCGCCCGGCAGCTCGCCCGGGCATGCCCGGCCGATTTCGATGCCATACAGGTCGATCCGGGGCGGCAGGCTGCCGAGTTCGCGTGCCAGCGAGAGCGCGTCGAGCACGCCGAGTCCATGGCTGGAAAGCCCATGCCTGTAATCCGGCCAGGCGTGC
Organism: uncultured Thiobacillus sp.; assembly: GCA_964533095.1. GTDB lineage: Bacteria > Pseudomonadota > Gammaproteobacteria > Burkholderiales > Thiobacillaceae > Thiobacillus. The sequence goes on from CAZHKS010000009.1 coordinate 28,074, forward strand.
TGGTCGAAGCGTCTTATCCGGCCCGCCTGATCGCCGCTCTGCATGGCGTCAATCAGGATCACCCAGTCTGCATTGTCCAGCAGGCCGATCAGGCTGGCGCCGGGCCGGTCCAGCTTGTCGAGGACGAGTCCATGACTGCCCTGCACGCCACAGTCCGCCAGGGCGTCCAGAGTCAGCCAGCCGGCCTGGTCATCGCCCGAGGGCGAGCCGATGCCGAGGATGCGCACCCCGTTCATGCACGTTCGACGTTCATCCGGAGGAAATGGGTGGCGCAGGAAATGCAGGGATCGTAGTTGCGGATGACTTTTTCGCAATGCAGCCGCAGCGCATCGTCCGGATGGTCAAGCCCGAAGTTGAGCAGCGACAGCCGCAGATCTTCTTCGATGCGGCCCTGGTTCTGGCTGGTCGGCGGCACGATGCGCGCGTTGACCACGCAACCCGAGTCGTCCATTTCGTAGCGATGCCACAACAGGCCGCGCGGCGCTTCGGTGCAGCCGGTCGCCACGCCGGCGCGCGGCGTGGCCGGCACCCACGGCGAATCCGGCATGCGGTAGTCCTCCAGCAGGCGCAGCGCCTCGTGCAGGGCGAGCTGGATTTCCACCGCACGTGCCAGCAGGCTGTGGAAGAGGTTGCGACCGGGCAGCGTGAAGCCGATGTCGGCAAGCAGTGCCTGAATCGTGGCAGGCAGGCGATCGTGGTTGAGATTGAGGCGTGCCAGCGGCCCGACCAGGTAAGGCTGCCCGTGACAGGTGCTGAACAGCGCGGTGGAATGCGGCTCGTGCCGCTCGGCAAAATGCGCGTCGAAGGCGTCCGCGCCGATACGCAGTCCGTCGCTGGTGCCGATGTCGCCGCGTTCAATGGCGTAATCGGCCGGATGCTGCGTCGCGACCGACACGAAAGCCTGGTCGTCCTGCGGTACCGGGATAGCCGCCGCCCAGCGGACCAGCGCCTCGGCCTCGGGCAGCGCGGCACGCAGTTTTTCCCGCATGGTCCGGATGCGGGCCAGCGGGGGCGCGCCATGGAAACCGCCGATACGCACCCCGACCGGATGCACCGAGCGGGCGCCGAACAGGTCCATCAGTTCGTTGCCCAGGCCCTGGATCCGCAGTCCGCGGCGCACCTCGTCCGGCGCGATGCGCGCCAGTTCGATGGCGTTGCCGCAGCCGAAGAAATCCGGCGCGGCCAGCAGGTGGATGTGCAGGCTGTGGCTCTGGATCCATTCGCCGCAGTAGAACACCCGGCGCATGGCACGCGCCCACGGATCGAGCTCGACGCCGAAAAGTTCTTCCAGCGCCTGCGCCGCGGTCACCTGGTACGCCACCGGGCAGATGCCGCAGATGCGCGCCACCATGTCGGGAATTTCGGTGTAGTGACGGCCTTCCAGAAATTTCTCGAAGAAGCGCGGCGGCTCGAAGATGCGCAGGCGCAGTTCGGCGATGTCGCCCTGCTCGATGCGCAGATCGAGCGCGCCCTCGCCTTCCACCCGGGCGAGCACCGGGACATGGATCGCCACGCTGCGTCGTTCAGTCATGGCGATCCCCCCCTGAGTTGGCCGGCCGCGGCGAGGAACACCGGCGCCTGGCTGTTGATCGACTGGAAGCGCCGCACGATGGCCGCGGGCGTCAGCCCCAGATGGCCGAACTGCAGTGCCAGCGCATCGGTGTTGGCATTTTCCGCCGGCCCATAGCAGCCATAGCAGTCGCGGCCGAGGCTTGGACACAGCGCGCCGCAGCCTGCGCGCGTCGCCGGACCCATGCAGGCGATGCCGTGGGTCACCATCACGCAGGGGTAGCCCTGGCGCTTGCATTCGGTGCACACCTTGTCGGCGTTGTCGCGCGGCGCCACGCCGAGCAGCAGCGCATTCACCACCGCCAGCATCTGCGGCCCGCTGACCGGACAGCCCCATAATTCGAAATCCACCTTCACGTGGCTGGAAAGCGGCGTCGAGCGCTCGAGGCTGGCGATCGCCTCGGGATGGCTGTAGATCTGCGCCACCCATTCCCTGCCGTTGGCGTTGTTGCGCAACCCCTGGATGCCGCCCGAGGTGGCGCAGGCGCCGATGGCGATCAGCAGACCGCTGTGGGCGCGGATATGCTGGATGCGTTCGAGGTCTTCCGGCGTCGACACGCTGCCTTCGACGAAGGCCATATCCACTCCGGTATCCGGGTCGAGCGGGCCGGCTTCGGCAAAGTGCACCAGATCGATCCGTCCGGCGAGCGTCAGCAGATCCTCGCCGAGATTCAGGAAAGACAGCTGGCAGCCGTCGCAGGAACTGAACTTGTGCACTGCCACGCGCGGCTTGACGATATTTTCTGTCGGAACGTTCATCAGAACCCCCTGTGCGCGAGCAAGGGCTTGACCTCGCTCCAGTTGAACACGGGGCCGTTGCGGCAGACGAACGCACCGCCGAACTGGCAGTGGCCGCAGCGGCCGACCGCGCACTGCATGTTGCGCTCCATGCTGAGATACAGCCGCGACTCGGGCAGGCCGCGTGCCAGCAGGGCATCCGCGGCACTGCGCATCATGCCTTCCGGCCCGCACATCATCGACACGGCGCAGTCCGGATCGAAGTTGGCCAGGCCGAACAGCTCCGTCACCCGCCCGACATGCCAGGGCCACAGCGCCGCCCCTTCGCTTGCCGCCACCAGCACCTGGGTATCCGGCAGCTTCGCCCAGCGGTCGTACTGCTCGCGCCAGATCAGGTCCTCGGCGTGCTTCACGCCCTGGACGATGACGAGCCTGCCGAAGCGTTCGCGCCGCCGCAGCACGTAATGGATGACCGATACCACCGGCGCGCAGCCGAGGCCGCCGGTCACCAGCACGACATCGCATCCGCTCACTTCCTGCAACGGCCAGCCGCGTCCGAACGGCCCGCGCAGCCCCACCCGGTCGCCCGGCTTCAGCGCCGCCAGCCCCCGAGTGACGCGCCCGAGCGCGCGGATGGTGTGGCCGATGACATCACGCTCCTCCGGGTCCGACATGATGGAAATCGGCACCTCGCCGACGCCATAGAGATACAGCATGTTGAACTGGCCCGGCGCGAAACGGTAGGCCGCTTGCGCAGCCGCGTCGTCGAGCCGTAGCTGCAGCGTGAAGATGGTCGGCGATTCCTGGATGCGCGCCACCACGGTGGCGGCATGCGGCGGTCCGGCATCGGGACTGTGCGGCGCGTTCATGGCTGTCCTCCTGCAAGGGCGGCGACTTCCTCGGTCAGGTCGATGCCGACCGGACACCAGGCGATGCAGCGGCCGCAGCCGACACAGCCGCTGCGGCCGAACTGCTCATGCCAGGTGGCGAGCTTGTGGGTCAGCCACTGGCGATAGCGGCTGCGGATGTCAGCCCGCACATTGAAGCCGTGCAGGTGGCCGTGCGCCTCGCCGAAGCACGAATCCCATGTCCGCTCGTGTTCGCTGGACGCGCCGTCGAGCGCGGGGACATCGGCTTCGGCATGGCAGAAACAGGTGGGGCACACCGCGGTGCAGTTGCCGCAGGCGAGACAGCGCGCCGCCACATCATCCCAGCGTGGATGTTCCAGCCGGCTCATCAAGTCGTCGTGCAGATTCCGCGAGGGCAGGCTGCGCGTCTGGGCGGCCGCCGCCGCCGTCCCCTGCCGGCGGGCCGCATCGATCTGCTGCGGCGAGGCCGGTGCCAGGCCCAGGGCATCGAGCACCGCCTGGCCCGTGCCGCTGCCCGCCACCGCGACGAACCCGTCCGCAAGTTCCGCCAGCGCGAGATCGTAGCCGGTGGTCGGGGTCGGGCCATCGCCGGTCGAGGCGCAAAAGCACGTCGACGCCGGCTCGGCGCATTGCACCGCGACCAGGAACAGCTGGTCGCGTCGTTGCGCGTAATGCGGGTCGCGCCGTCCGTCACGCAGGAAATGCGCATCCTGCAAGGCCAGCGCCGCCAGGTCGCAGGCGCGCACGCCGATGATGGCCTGTCGCGCGACGGGCGGCAGCACGGCCGCAAACTGCAAGGCACCCGCTTCGTCGCGCTCGACGCGCCACAGCGATTCCTTTGGTGCAAAGGTCTGCGGCTTGATCGCCTGCGGTCCGTTGGCCCAGGCGAAATACCGGTTGAGGGGATCGGCGGTCAACCGGTAGCGTCCGGGCGTTTGTTCGGCCTGCATCCCGCGCGGCAAGGCATCTGCTGATTCGAGCTCGCGCATGACCATGGCGCCCTGCTCAACCGTCGGCCCCATGCACTGATAACCGAGTGCCATGAGCCTGGCCACCAGCGAGGGCAACTGCGCCAGCGGCAGAAATCCAGCATGGTCGGGTTGGGAGAACATGGGCCAGTGACTCCGCTTGGTTTTTTACAGTGTATGCATAAAATCGCAGACAGCACAGACATGTGTTGCTGCCGCGGCAGCGTCACGGACCGGGAAGGCCGTCACGCAGTGTTCGTTATAATGCGCCCTTTACGCAGTAATGGAGGAACACACCATGCAGCAGCAAATCGATGTTTTCGTTTCGTCCCTGACGTCTTTCTGGACGCAACTGGCAGCCTTTGTCCCGCAGCTGCTGGCAGCCCTGCTGCTGCTGTTCATCGGCTGGCTGCTCGCGAATCTGGTACGCACTGGCGTCACCAAGCTGCTCGACGTTCTCCGGTTCGACAGCCTGGCCGAGAAAACCGGCATCGAAGCCTTCCTCAAGCAGGGCAACATCGACCTCAGCCTGTCTCGCCTGCTGGCCAAGCTGGCGTACTGGGTCGTCATCTTCATTGTCATCGTCACCGTGGCCAACAGCCTTGGCCTGCATATCGTGGCCGATCTGTTCAACAAGATCGTGCTCTACATCCCCAATATCATCGTCGCCATTCTCGTTCTGGTGCTCGGCGTGCTGGTGGCGCGTTTCATCAACCGCATGGTGTTCGCCTACCTCAACAACATCGGCGTACAGGGTGCGCTCACCATCAGCACGCTGTCGGAATACGGGGTGATCATCTTCGTGGTGTTCGTGGCGCTCGAACAGCTTCAGATCGGCACCAGCCTCCTCACCGCCGCGTTCCAGATCGGCTTCGGCGCCATCGGCCTGGCCTTTGCACTGGCGTTCGGTCTGGGCGGCCGCGAATGGGCGGCAAGCGTGATCAAGAAGATGACGGAGAAGTAAAGCGGATCCGGGCGGAGAACCCGCCTGGATATTCGGAAATCACTGCTAGCGAATCCGCGGCTTGCGCGTGTGCTTGTCCGGCACCCCGCGCGTCTGCCGGCGCGGGCTCGGTGCCATCCCGGCCCATTCCAGCACCCGCGCGACGAGGTCGTCGTCGAGTTCCATCTTCTGCCCGCGGCGCAGCTGCGGCGGCAGCACGATCGGGCCAAACCGGATCCGGGTCAGCCGCGACACCGTCAGGCCGAAGTGCTCGAACAGCCGCCGCACCTCGCGCTTGCGGCCTTCCTTGATCACCACGCGGTACCAGCGGTTGGCGCCCTCGCCGCCTGCGGCGAAACAGCTTTGCAATTGCGCCGGGCCGTCGTCGAGTTCCACCCCGGCCAGCAGTTGCGCAATCATGTCCTCGCTCAGTTCGCCCAGCACCCGCACCGCATACTCACGTTCGACCTCGAAGCGCGGGTGCATCAGGTTGTTGGCCAGCTCGCCCGAGGTGGTAAAGACCATCAGGCCGTCGGTGTTGTAGTCGAGCCGCCCGATGGAAATCCACTTGGCGCCGCGCAGCCGGGGCAATGCGTCGAACACGGTGGCACGACCCTTGGGATCGTCGCGGCTGACGATCTCGCCTTCCGACTTGTGGTAGATCAGGATGCGGGTGCGCTTTTCATCAAAGCGCAGGTAGATGCGGCGGCCGCTGACCTTGACGATGTCGCGCGGCCCGACCTTGCTGCCGACCGTGGCGGTCTCGCCGTTGACCTGCACCCGCCCCTCGGCGATCCATTCCTCCATCTCGCGGCGCGAGCCGATGCCGGCCGAGGCCAGTGCCTTCTGCAGGCGCTCGCTGGCCGCCTCGGGTGCGGTCGCCTGTTGCAGACGGCTCGCCGCGCGCCCCATGGGGGCGGTGGGCGAACGACGGATGGGGGATGCGGGACGGGCCATGTTCAGGAAATCTCGGTGACGGCACCCTCGGGTGCGGCGCTGACGCGGGCGGTTTCGATGACCGCGCCAAACGTCTGGGGGGCATCATTGTCCGTCATTTCCGCGCGCAATTCAGGAATTAATGCAGTTTCGTCCGGGGTAACGAGATTCCCGAGCTCTTCCAGCGGCGGCAGTTCCGACAGCGTGACGAGGCCGAGGTCGCTGAGGAAATGCCCGGTGGTGCCGAACAGCGCCGGGCGTCCGGGCACGTCGCGATGGCCGATCGCCTCGATCCAGCCGCGCTCTTCCAGCGTCTTGATGATGTTGGGGTTGACCGACACGCCGCGGATGTCCTCGATGTCGCCGCGCGTCACCGGCTGGCGGTAGGCGATGATGGCCAGCGTTTCCAGCACTGCACGCGAGTAGCGCGGGGGCTTCTCGTTCTTCAGCCGCGACAGCCACGGCTGCATCTCGGCGCGCGTCTGGAAGCGCCAGCCGTCGGCCACCTGCATCAGCTCGACGCCGCGGCCGTGCCACTGCGCGCGCAACTCGTCGAGCGCACGACGCAGCACGTCGCTGGCGAGGCTTTGATCAGCCCCATCCTGCTCGAACATGCGTTTCAGATCGGCCAGCGACAGCGGCTCGACCGCCGCCAGCAACGCGGCTTCCAGCACGACTTTCAGATCTTCGGGATTGTCACTCGGTTGCAGATTCATGGAGCTTCACGTAGATGGGGGCAAACGGCTCGGCCTGCGTCACGTCGAGCAGGGTTTCCTTGGTCAGTTCCAGCACCGCGAGGAAGGTGACCACGAGTTCATGAACGGTCGAAGCATCCGGGAACAAATCCTTGAATTCCATGAACTCGCCCGGCGTCAACCGCTTCAGGATACGGCTCATGTGCTCGCGGATCGACAGTTCCTGGCGGCCGATGCGGTGGTGGGTGCGGTTCTTCGCGCGCGACAGGATCGCCAGCCAGGCGGCGGCGAGTTCTTCCGGATGCAGACTCGGCAGGCGCTTGGCTGCCGCCGGCAGGAACACGCTGACCGTATCGAAATCGCGCCCGGCCTGCGGCAGGCTATCGAGATGCCGGCCGGCAAGCTTCATCTGCTCGTATTCCAGCAGGCGGCGCACCAGCTCGGCGCGCGGATCCTCGCCCTCGCCCGCCTCCTCGGCCTGCTCGCGGCGCGGCAGCAGCATGCGCGACTTGATGTCGATCAGCATCGCCGCCATCAGCAGGTATTCGGCTGCCAGCTCCAGTCGCGTCGCGCGTGCGGCCTCGACGTAGGCCATGTATTGTTTGGTCAGCGCCGCCATCGGAATGTCGAGCACGTCGAGGTTCTGCCGCCGGATCAGGTAGAGCAGCAGGTCGAGCGGCCCTTCGAAGGCCTCGAGGAAGACCTCGAGCGCATCCGGCGGGATGTAGAGATCCTGCGGCAGTTCGGTGAGCGGCTCGCCGCGCACCTTGATGACAGGGACCGGAGGCGCCGCAAGGGGCGGGTCGAGCAGCTCGGCTTCGTTCATGGGCCGCATTTTAACTGACTCGACCGTTCTCCCCATCGATTCGGCTCAGTTAATGCGCTGCCTGGGATTCAAACAGGCTAGCCCCGTGGCTTGCATTTTACCGAACGGTCAACTAGTATCCGGCGCATGAACATTGCCACCGACACCCGCTCCCGCATCATCGCCGCCGCCAAGCCGCGCTTCCATTCGCGCAGCTATGCCAACGTGGGCATCCAGGAGATCTGCGAAAGCGCCGGCGTGCTGAAGGGCAGCTTCTACCACTTCTTCCCGTCCAAGCGCGACCTGGTCATGGCCGTCATCGACGAGTTCGCCGACGAATGGGCCCATGGCTTCGTCGCCGAAGCGTTCGACCCGGCCCTGCCGCCGATGGAGCGCATCGACTACCTGGTCGATGCGGCCTACTTCTGGCAGAAGTCGATCAAGCAGGTGCACGGCCGCATGCTCGGCTGCATCTTCGGCAACCTCACGCTGGAAGTCAGCACCCAGGACGACATCCTGCGCGCCAAGCTGCTGGCGATTTTTTCGCGGGCCAAGACGCGCTTCAAGGCCACGCTGGAGGAAGCCGTCGCCGCCGGCACCATCGCGCCGCTCGACGCCGACCTGACCGCCGAAGCCATGCTGGCCTACCTCGAAGGCGTGATCCTGCTGGCCAAGTCGCAGAACGACCCCGAGGTGATCTACCGCCTCGGCCCCGCCATCAAGACGCTGCGCGTCGAAACGGCGGCCTGATCGCCATGCAGGCCGGCCGCTTTTTTTTCGCCTGGCAGTTAACCGACCGGTCTAGCGACGGGTCTGGACAATCCGACCTTGCCGGACTTTCCCGGCATCCATCCGCCTTTTCGCCCGGCAATTTTTTTGCCGACATTCTTGACCGGACGGTCATCTACTAAAGGAGGTTTCACCATGAGCACGAACGCAACCCAGACCCTGGACGCCCGCGGCATGAATTGCCCGCTTCCCATCCTGCGCACCAAGAAGGCCCTGAACGAACTTGGCAAGGGCGAGACGCTCGCCGTCGTCGCGACCGACCCAGGATCGCTCAAGGACATGCAGGCCTTCTGCAAGCAGACCGGCAACGAACTGGTTTCGTCCAGCACGAATCAGGGCGAGTTCGAATTCCTCATTCGCAAGGCGTAAGGAGACGACCATGGGCGCAAACGAAAAAAGCATTGCCGGAAGCCTCGACCACGCCATGCTCGACCAGTGGTTCGACCAGCGTTTCGAAGCGAAGATGGCCGAGCGCGAAGCCGCGCACGTGCCGTCGCTGGCCATCATCGCCACCAAGGGCACCATGGACTGGGCCTACCCGCCCTTCATCCTTGCCTCAACGGCGGGGGCGCTGGGCTGGGACGTATCGGTGTTCTTCACATTCTACGGCCTCGAACTGCTGAAGAAGGACCTGCACCTCGAGATCAGCCCGCTCGGCAACCCCAGCATGCCGATGAAGATGCCGTTCGGCCCGCAATGGCTCAAGGAGATCAACTGGCACATTCCCAACGTCGTCATGGCCGGCGTGCCCGGCTTCGAGAAAGTGGCAACCGGGCTGATGCGGCAAACCGTGAAGAACAAGGGCGTCGCCAGCATCGACGAGTTGCGCAGCGCCTGCCTCGAAGCCGACGCCAAGCTCTACGCCTGCCAGATGACGGTGGACCTGTTCGGCTATTCGCAGGACGAATTCATCCCGGAGATCGCGGGCTGGATCGGCGCGGCGAGCTTCCTGCCGCAGGCGCAGAAGTCGGATGTGTGTCTGTTTATCTGAGTCGCGTCGTGCCCGGGCCGCGCCGATGCATCGGTGCGGCTTGGGTAATTGGGGTAACAGGAATGTTTTCGCACGACTTGGCCCCAGACACTATGCACAACATTTGAGTTGAAGGGCTGGATGCAGCAGGCTGACAGTCCAAGTGAGCGTGGCGAACGACTCAAACGAGGGGTTACCTTTCACTTGCGCCCTTTATGCGAATGAGGTGTTTCATGAAGCAAGCCGTGATCTCAAGAACGAATTCGGCCTCTGCTGTGGGTACTGCATCTCCGTGCTTGATGTAGGTGTTCTGGTACTTGGTGTAGTAGTCGATAAGCTTTACGAGCATGTTGGCAAGCTCAGAGGAACCTCCATTGTCCTTGATGTACCCACCGACGGCTGCAATTTGGTTTTCCAGTGATTTCTCGTTATTCAACAGTTGGCGCAGTAGTGCCTCAAGGGAAAGTCGCAAATCATCCAGAGCATTTCGAGTAAAGATTCCATTCGAATGCTTTTGCAGTGCTTCTTCATAGGTCTTCTTTGCGGGCGGAAAGTCAGAAAGCCAATGCCGCACTTCAGTCACCACCACTGGTACGTCTTTTTTTGATGAGGATGTGTCGCTAGAGAACTGGTAGTACCTAGAGAGCAAGGTCAATTTAAGTTGTGAGGCGTTGATCTTCTGCTGAGTCGTCACATTGGCGTTTGTACTTATACGGTCGCATAGCTCGTAGATCACTTGGTACTGTTGCTCGGGACTAAAAGACTGAAGATTTTCGAATAGCGCAGTCTTTTTGTTATCAGCATTGAACGGATAGGCCGCATGAGGAATATCGCGATCAAAATCAACAGCGAATGCAGACGTAACGCTCACAATTTGTGATCCAGATAGACCCGCAGAGATAACCTCGGCTGCGCGCTGCAAGAATGCGGTGCTGATTTTGTCGCTCATTGTGTCTTGTGGGAGCTAACGTAACTTAGACGGCGCAACGCCTGACGTCGCACGCCGCCTAAATCTGCACGGCCGTCGCACTACGCGCTGTAATTGTGTTATTCGCCAGAAATGTACGCCCTGCCTGTCCGCTTACGCAAACCTAAGAATGACGGACGAGAGTTCACGCAACACTTCACCTACAACTCCCTCACCCGAACACCACCTCCGCCACATCCTGATACCGCTTCGCGAAATGCACGGTCATCCCGGCACGGATGTGGTCGGGCAGCTTGTCGAAGTCGCGGCGGTTGGCTTCGGGCAGGATGAGTTCGTGCAGGCCGATGCGGCGAGCAGCGATGACCTTTTCGCGGATGCCGCCGACGGGCAGCACCTGGCCGGTGAGCGTGAGTTCGCCGGTCATCGCGAGCGGGCGCGGAATCTTTTTGTTCTTGGCCAGCGACAGCAGCGCGGTGGCCATGGTCACGCCGGCGCTGGGCCCGTCCTTGGGCGTGGCACCTTCCGGCACGTGCAGGTGGACGAAGCTGGTATCGAAAAAGGTGCTGTCCGCGCCATAAATCTTGAGATGCGAGGCGACATAACTGTAGGCGATCTCGGCGGATTCCTTCATTACCTCGCCCAGCTTGCCTGTGAGCTTGAAGCCGCGATTGAGGGTGTGGATGCGCGAGGCTTCCACCGGCAAGGTTGCCCCGCCCATCGCGGTCCAGGCCAGCCCGGTGACCACGCCGACGCCGCTCATGGGTTTCTCGCGCGTGAATACGGGCTTGTCGAGATAGGTCTCGACTTCCTTGACGCCGATCTTGATCGGCGTGGCCGTGCCGCCGAGAATCTTCACCACGGCCTTCCTGGCCACGCGCCCGAGCTGCTTTTCCAGGTTGCGCACGCCGGCCTCGCGGGCGTAGCCCTCGATCACGTGACGCAGCGCGCCTTCGCTGATGACGAGCTGGTTTTTTTTCAGTCCCGCGCGTTCCAGCACACGCGGCCACAGGTGATGCCTGGCGATGGCGACCTTTTCCTCGGTGATGTAGCCCGACAGGCGGATGACTTCCATGCGGTCAAGCAGCGCGGAGGGGATCGAGAAGTCGTTCGCGGTGCAGATGAACAGCGCCTTGGATAAGTCAAAACGCACGTCGAGGTAGTGGTCGAGGAAGTCGGCGTTCTGCTCGGGGTCGAGCACTTCCAGCAGCGCCGAGGCCGGGTCGCCCTGGTAGCTGGCGCCGATCTTGTCGATCTCGTCGAGCATGATGATGGGGTTGGCCGAGCCGGCTTCCTTCAGCGCCTGGACGAACTTGCCCGGCATGGCACCGATGTAGGTGCGGCGATGGCCCTTGATCTCCGCCTCGTCGCGCATGCCGCCGACCGAGAAGCGGTAGAACTTGCGCCCGAGCGCCTCGGCGACCGACTTGCCGATCGAGGTCTTGCCGACACCCGGCGGGCCGATCAGCAGCAGGATCGAGCCAGACATTTCGCCCTTCATCGCGCCGACGGCGAGGAACTCGATGATGCGATCCTTGACGTCTTCGAGTCCGTCGTGGTCGCGGTCGAGAATCTTGCGTGCGCGATCGAGATCGATCTTGTCCTGGGTGTGCACGCCCCACGGCAGCACGGTCAGCCAGTCGAGATAGTTGCGGGTGACGGTGTATTCGGGCGAGCCGGTCTCCAGCAGCGACAGCTTGTGCATTTCCTCGTCGATGCGTTTCTTCGCCTGTTCCGGCAGCGTCAGTTTGGCGATGCGTTCGTGGAAGGTGTCGAGTTCGGCGGTCTTGTCATCCTTGGCGAGACCGAGTTCCTTCTGGATCGCCTTCAACTGCTGGCGCAGGAAGAATTCGCGCTGCTGCTCGCTCATCTTCTCGTCGACCTTTTCGCGGATGTCCGACTGCAGGCGTGCGACGTCGAGCTCCTTCTTCAGCAGCACCAGCACCTTTTCCATGCGCTTTTTCAGGCCGAAGGCTTCCAGTACCTCCTGCAGTTCCTGCTTGGACGCAGTGGTGAGGCTGGCGGCGAAATCGGTCAGCTGCGACGGCTCGTTGGGTCCGAAGCGATTGAGGAAGAACTTCAGCTCCTCCGAATAGAGCGGATTGAGCGGCAGCAACTCCTTGATCGTGTTGATGATGGCGATGGAATAGGCGCGGATTTCTTCCGATTCCGGCTTGCCGGTCTCGTTCGGGTAATCGACCCGGACCTTGTAGGGCGGGGTGTCCGACAGCCATTCGACGATGCGGAAGCGGCGCGAGCCCTCGGCGATGAACTGCATCTTGCCGTCGGAGCGAACCGGATGATGGATGCGCACCACGGTGCCCACGCTGTGGAAATCCGCGCGCGTCACGTCGTCGGTGTTGTCGGGTTTGACCACCACCAGACCCACCATGTGATGCGGGCTGTCGCCGATGGCCTCCACCGTCGACAGCCAGGGCGCCTCGTTCATCAGCAGGGGCAGGGTTTGCGCCGGGAAGAACGGTTTTTCGGTCAGCGGGAGCAGATAGAGTTCGGCCGGCAGCACCGGCGCGGCCGGCAGCTGGCGTTCATCCGGAAGCACTTCACCTTCGAGCGGGTCGTTGGGCATGGTCTGATCTTCTCAATCCGTACAGCAGAACCGGAAGTATCGGGCCTATTTGCCTGTTTTCAAGGTTGTGGCGGGTTGGGACGGACCGGAATTTCCTCGATCCTGTCCGGCATGCCCGACAGGATCATCAATTCGACCCGCCGGTTGCGGGCACGCCCTTCAGCCGTATCGTTGGGCGCGATCGGCTGGCTGGCCTCGCGCCCGATGGCGGACAGGCGGGCCGGCGCGATGCCGCTGTCGGCCAGCAGGCGTACCACGCTGGTCGCACGAACTGCAGACAGTTCCCAGTTGGAGGCAAAAGCGGAATTGCTGATCGGCACGTTGTCGGTATGGCCGGTGACCTCCAGGTTGAAGGGCTCGTTCTTCAATTTCTCCGCCACGGCCTGCAGCACCTTCAGCGATTGCGGCTCGAGTTCGGCCTGGCCGGGCGCGAACAGCACGTTCGCGTTGATCTCGATGCTGACGCCGCGGCGGCTCTGCGTGACCCGGACCTGGCCTTCCTTCACCAGCGGCGCCATGACGTCGAGCAGGCTGCTCGCGACCTCGGTCATGTGCGTCTGTTCTTCGATCGCCTGCTGCTGCTTCAGGGTTCGCTGCCTGACCTCGGGCGGGAGCGCGGCCGCCGGCAGTTGCGGCACCGGAGCATCGCCCCCCGCCGTGTTGCCGAAGGCATTTCCGAGCGAGCTGGCAAGGACGCGGTACTTGTTTTCATTGACAGCCGAAATGGCGTACATGACCACGAAGAAGGCGAACAGCAGGGTGATGAAGTCCGCATACGAGATCAGCCAGCGATCATGGTTCTCGTGATCGGAGGCGATGCGGCGGCGGCGACGCATCAGAGGTAACCCTTCAGGCGCGCCTCGATGATGCGCGGATTGTCACCCTGGGCGATGCCCATGAGGCCGTCACAGATGATCTCGCGCTCGCTCACCCGGCGCGCGATGGTGAACTTGATCTTGTTGGCGACCGGCAGGAACACCAGGTTGGCCAGGCCCACGCCATAGATGGTGGCGACGAAGGCGACCGCGATGCCGGTGCCCAGCTTGCCGGGATCGGTCAGGTTTTCCATCACGTGGATCAGGCCTATGACCGCACCCAGGATGCCGAGCGTGGGCGCATAGCCGCCCGCCGCTTCCCACACTCGCGCGGCCTGGCGCTCGGCCGTTTCGAAACCGACGATCTGGACATCGAGGGTATCGCGCAGCTTGGTCGCATCCGCTCCATCGATCAGCAACTGCAGCCCGGTTTTCTGGAACGGGTCATGCGTCATGTTGAGATGTTTCTCCAGCGCCAGTATGCCCTCCTGGCGAGCGGTATGGGACCACTGGACGATCCTTCGAATGAGCGTTCCGGCTTCCGGCTCGGGCGGCCAGAAAATCCATTTCGCCATGCGCACGCCCTTCATGAAGACCGGCAGCGGATAGTGCAGCAGCACGGCAGCCAGCGTCCCCCCCATCACGATGAGGAGTGCGGCCGGCTGCATGAACAGGCCGATATGGCCACCCTCCATCGCCTGGCCGCCGAGTACGGCGGCCGCTGCCAGCCCGAGGCCGATCAGGCTGCCACGATCCATGCATCTTCCTTCAGTTTGGCACGCAGTCGCGCGATGGCCTGGCCGTGCAGCTGGCAGATGCGGGATTCGCTGACCCCGAACACCTCGCTGATCTCACGCAGGTTGAGTTCCTGTTCGTAGTAGAGCGACATCAACAGCTGTTCGCGCTCGGGCAGGTTTTCGATGCCGGCGATGATGCAGGCACGCAGGTTGGCATCGAGCAGCTGCGGCAGGGGCATGCTGGCCTCGTCCGCCGACTGCTTGTCAAGGAAGGAATCGTCCTCGTCGGATTCGCCGAAATCCTCGAAATACAGGAGCTGGTGACCGCGCGCATCGCCGAGCATGGCCTGGTATTCGGCCAGCGGGATCTTCATGGATTCCGAAATCTCGGTTTCGCTGGGTTGCCGTCCGAGCTTGTGCTGCAACGTGTTGATCGCCTGTTCGATCTTGCGCATCGACTGGCGCGCGCTGCGCGGCATCCAGTCGGACTGGCGCAGTTCGTCGATCATCGAACCACGGATGCGCTGGATGGCGTAAGCCTCGAATTGCGCGCTCTGCGCGTCATCGTAGCGGCTGATCGCGTCGAGCAGGCCGATCATGCCGGCCTGTACCAGGTCGTCCTCTTCCACGCTGGGCGGCAGCCGCCCCATCATGTGGTGGGCCAGGCGCTTCACCATGGGCATGTATTGCGTCAGCAGGTCGTTCTTCTCGCCCTTCTCGCTTTTGCCGGTTGCGGTGTACATGCCCCCTACCCCCTTCTGCAGGCTTCCACCAGGCGACCGCCCTGGATCACGCGCTGCATGAATCCGCCGACGCTGCCCAGGCTGGCTGGCTGCGGCCAGCGCAGCAGGCCTTCGGCCAGCTTGCGGAACTGCGAGGTCGATTGCGCGACAGGAAACGCATCCACCACCGAGGTGCGCAGATGGCCTGCGCGGCTCAGGCGCTCGTCGAGCGGGATATAGCCGAGGTAATCGACCGACACGTTCAGGTACTGTTCGGCGGTGTGGGAGAAATTGCGGGCGACTGCCTGCGCCTGCTCGGGCGATTCGATGCGGTTGAGCAGCAGGCGGAACTGGCGTTTGCCGAAGTTGTGCGCCAGCCGCTTCACCAGCGTGTAGGCCTGGGTGATCGCACTGTTGCCGGACGGCAGCACGATCATGATTTCGGATGCGGCCAGGCCCAGCGGCAGCGCATCCGGATCGGTCGCCTCTTCCATGTCCACCAGCACCACGTCGACGCCGCACTGCAGTCGGTTGAAGCTCTGCGCCAGCCATTCCTGGTCGCGCTCGGACAGTTTGCCCAGCCGGCTGAAGCCGCCGCCGAGCGGCAGCACCTGCACGTTGTCGGGACCGGTGAGGATCAGGGAATCCAGCGTGCAATGCCCGGCCAGCACGTCCGCCACGTCGTAGCGCGGTGTCAGCCCCAGCGCGGCGCACGCGCCACGCCCGTTACGGTCCTGGTCGACGATGAGGACATCGCGCCCGGAACGCGCCAGGGCGACGGCCAGGTTGGCCGTCGCGGCGGTCTTGCCCGCGCCCTGCTGGCCCGACATCACGGTAATGACCTGAAATCCGGTCTGCCCCAGCAAACGGCGCAGTCCGGCAGCCTGGTCGCTGACGAATTTATCCAAGGGCCACCGCGCTTTCGCGTTGAATGGATTGCAGGCCGCTCATGGCGAAGGCCAGTTCGCTGTCGTCCAGTTGCCAGGGCGAGGACAGCGTGCGGGTCTTGAAGGCACGGTGAATGAGGTACTGGCGGTTGGCCAGGTGCAGGTCTTCGGGCACGCGCTGGCCGGTCGCCAGGTAGTGCACGTTCAGCTCGTGGCGGATCGCGCAGTCGAGCGCCGGGCCAAGGCTCGCCGCCTCGTCGACCTTCGACAGGATGCAGCCGTCCAGGCCGCGTGCCTGATAGGCCTGCACGACTTCGTTCAGGGTGTCGCCGTGGCTGGTGGCATTCAGCAACAATAATCTTTTGATCTGCTTGCCGGCCTGGCACAGCATCTCGACCTGTTCGGCGACGGCCTGGTCGCGCTGGCTCATGCCGACGGTGTCGATCAGGACCGTGTGCTTGTTGCGCAGTTCGGACAGCGCCAGCCGCAGGTCGGCGGCGTCACGCACCGCATGCACGGTGACGCCGAGGATCTTTCCGTAGATGCGCAGCTGTTCATGGCCGCCGATCCGGTAGCTGTCGGTGGTCAGCAGCGCCAGCTTGTCGGCGCCGTGGCGCACCACGAAACGTGCGGCCAGCTTGGCGGTCGTGGTGGTCTTGCCCGCGCCGGTGGGTCCCATCAGGGCGAATACGCCGCCGCCGTCGAGCATGTCTGTCTCGCTCTGCATCACGTTCAGGCGCTTCATCAGGGTGTTGCGCATCCAGGCTTGCGCCTGTTCGGCGTCGCCTCCGGGCAGGGCTTCGAGCATCTCGCGCGCCAGGGTGGCGCTGAAACCGGCCGCCAGCATGTCGCGCATCACGGACGCACCGGCAGGATCGCGGCCAGGAAGATCGCGCCAGGCCAGATCCGCCAGCTGGCTTTCCAGTCGGGCCTGCATCGTCTTGATCTCGCTGATCACGCTCTGTGCCAGCTGGGCGCTGTCCTGGGTCGGCACGGCGACCCGTTCGATCAGGCGGCGCTTGATGGTGACTTCCGGCTCCGGCTCAGCCTCGGGCTGCGTCTCCCGCATCGGCGCTCGATGAGACGTCGGCGCTACGGGCTCTTCCACCACGGGCGGCGCCATCGCGGCGATATCCTCGGCCGGCAGGGCCAGCACTTCCACGCCCCCCTCGACCGCACGATTGGAGAGTATGACCGCATCGGGTCCGAGCGCGTCGCGCAACTGGCGCATGGCCTCACGGGATGTTTTGGCGACGATACGTTTGACGTTCATGCTGCTCCTCCTACCAGGGAAGTCACTTTGATCTGTTTGCCTTCAGGCACTTCGGCGTGCGAAAGCACTTTGAGTTGCGGCACCGTGCGTCGCAGGAAACGTGCAAGGAGCGGACGCAGCACGGCCGGCGTCAGCAAAACGGGGGGATGTCCGAGCGCTTCCTGACGCTGCGCCGAGGCCTGGGTCCGCTCCATCAGCGTATCGGCCAGGCCAGGCTCCATGCCGGCGGAATCGTGGCCTGCCTGGAGCGTCTGCAGCAGCAGGCGCTCCAGGTTCTGGTCAAGGGCGATCACCGGCAACTCGCTGGACGAACCGTAAATCTGCTGCACGATCGAGCGGCCCAGCGCCACCCGCACCAGCGAAGTCAGCTCGTGCGGATCCTGCACCCGTGCGGCGTGCTCGAGCAGCGTGTCGATGATGGTGCGCATGTCGCGAATGGCCACGCCTTCCGCCAGCAGGTTCTGCAGTACCTTCTGCACGGTGGACAGCGGCAGCATCTTCGGCACCAGGTCTTCCACCAGCTTGGGCGCGCTTTTGCCCAGGTGGTCGAGCAGCGCCTGCGCTTCCTGGCGTCCCAGCAGCTCGGCGGCGTGCAGCGTCACCAGATGATTCAGGTGCGTGGCGACCACGGTGCCCGGATCGACCACGGTATAGCCCATGGCCTGTGCCTGCTCGCGCAGGTCGGCCTCGATCCAGACGGCCGGCAGGCCGAAGGCGGGGTCGTGGGTGGCGACGCCAGGCAATGCGGTGACGACATTGCCTGGATCGATGGCGAGGAAGGAGCCGGTGCGGACTTCGCCGCTGCCGATTTCCACGCCCTTGAGCGTGATGCGATAGCTGTTCGGATTGATCTCGAGGTTGTCGCGGATATGCACGGCGGGCGGCAGGAAGCCGATCTCGCGTGCGAATTTCTTGCGGATGCCCTTGATGCGGCGCACCAGCTCGCCGTCGGCGGCGTTGTCGACCAGCGGAATCAGGCGGTAGCCGACTTCCAGCCCCAGGGTATCGATGGGGGCGACGTCTTCCCAGCTGGCTTCCTGGGATTCGGCGGCGGCGACGGGCGCCGCTTCCACCTCGGGCGGCGCTTCTTCCTGTTTGCGGCTCCCCCGCCAGGCCAGCCAGACCATGCCGCCTGCCAGCAGCAGGAAGGCCACGTTGGGCATGCCCGGGATCATGCCCATCATGCCGAGAATCGCGGCAGTGATGTAGAGCGCCTGCGTCTTGTTGAACACGTTGGACAGCATCTGACCCGCGATGTCCTCCTCGGTGCTGACGCGGCTGACGATGATGCCGGCGGCAATCGAGATGACCAGCGCCGGGATCTGCGCCACCAGGCCGTCGCCGATCGCCAGCAGCGTGTAGTTCTGCGCGGCGTCCGCCAGCGACAGGCCGTGCTGCATCAGGCCGATGACCAGGCCGCCGACGATGTTGATCAAGAGGATCAGGATGCCTGCGATGGCGTCGCCGCGCACGAACTTCGAGGCGCCGTCCATCGAACCGTAAAAATCGGATTCCTGGGAAATCTCCGCACGGCGGCGGCGCGCCTCGTTCTCGTCGATCAGGCCGGCATTGAGATCGGCGTCGATCGCCATCTGCTTGCCCGGCATCGCGTCGAGGGTGAAGCGCGCGCTGACCTCGGCGATGCGGCCGGCGCCCTTGGTGATGACGATGAAGTTGATCACCACCAGGATGACGAACACGATGATGCCGACCGCGTAATTGCCGCCGACCAGGAAATGGCCGAAGGCCTCGATCACCTTGCCGGCCGCATCGGGGCCGTTATGGCCATGCAGCAGCACCACGCGGGTGGAGGCGACGTTGAGCGACAGGCGCAGCAGCGTGGAGAGCAGCAGCACCGTGGGGAAGGCGGCGAAATCGAGCGCCTTCTTGGTCGACAGCCCGACCAGCAGCACCATGATGGAGAGCGCGATGTTGAAGGTGAACAGCATGTCCAGCGCGAACGGCGGCAGCGGCAGCACCAGCATCGCCAGGATGAGGACGATGAACAGTGGTGCCGCCAGCGCGCGGGCATTCGTGCTGCTGAACAGATTGGAAAGACTCAGGGTGCCATTCATGCGTTAGCTCCCATGCTGGCGGCTTGCAAAGGATCGAGTTCAGGCGGCACCGGCAAGGCGGTCGGAACCTCCGGATAGGCCCCGCCCAGCTGCCTGAAATGACGCAGCTGGAACACGTAGGCCAGCACTTCGGCCACCGCCGCGTAGAGCGTGGCCGGAATTTCGTCGCCGAGTTCGGTGTGGCGGAAGAGCGCACGCGCCAGCGGCGGCGCCTCCAGCAGGGGCACATTGTTCTCGGCCGCCAGTTCGCGTATCTTCGCGGCGACGGCGTCGGCGCCCTTGGCCACCACGCGCGGGGCACCCATCTTGCCCTCGGTGTACTTGAGCGCCACCGCGTAGTGGGTCGGGTTGGTCACCACCACATCGGCGGTGGGCACCTCGGCCATCATGCGGCGGCGTGCCATCTCACGCTGCTGGGCGCGGATGCGCGCCTTGACGTGCGGATCACCTTCCGATTCCTTGGCTTCCTGGCGCAGCTGTTCCTTGCTCATCTTGAGCTTGTTGAAATAGCTCCAGAGCTGGAACGGCAGATCCAGCACGACGATGAAGATCATCGCGCCCGATGCCAGCAGGAAGACCCTGCCGATGAGGTCGCCCATGTGCCGGATGGCGCCGGACGGCTCCTCCATGCCAAGCGAGAAAATCGCCTCGAGGTTGGACCAGATCAGCCAGACCGCCACCACGCCAAGCAGGCCGACCTTGGCCAGCGATTTGACCAGCTCGACCAGGCCCTGGGTGGAAAACATGCGCTTGATGCCGGACAGCGGGTTCAGGCGCTTGAAATCCGGCATGAAGGCCTTGGTGCTGAAGAGCCAGCCGCGCAACAGCAGCGGTGAAGCCAGCACCGCGATCACCACCAGCGCCAGGAAAGGGGCCAGTGCCAGTGAGGCCTCGAGAACCTGGTCGGACAACTGCGTCATGACGTAGCTGCTGTCGCGCGCGGTGGCCGGATTGAACTGCAGGCCATCGCGCACGATCTGCGACATGGTTTTGCCCAGGCCGCCGGCCATCATCCACAGGGTTGCGCCGCTGGTCATCAGCACGACGAACGTGGCCAGCTCGCGCGACTGCGGCACCTGGCCTTCTTCGCGCGCCTTCTCCAATCGCTGTTGCGATGGGGCTTCTGTCCGTTCCTGATCGCTTTCTTCAGCCATCCCTGGTTCACCTTGTTAGCGGGGCCCGTCCTTGCGCATGCACGAGACGGGCTTTCTACAGGCTGAATTATTCGTCAGGCGCAAGGCCTGCGATCAGGGGAATAAGGGTGGATTTGGCCTGCTATTTCACCTCAAGCCGCGCCCGCAAAGGCCGGATGGGCGGTCCCGCGCGGAGAACTTCGGGCGTTCCGGGTCAGCTGGCGGCCGGAACCGCCCCGGCCGGGGCCGACGCTGCCGGGCCGGCCGGAGCCGGCGTCTCCGGTTCGTCCCCCGTGCCCACGCCGCTGGCGGCCTTGGTCACGGCTTCCTCGGTGCGCTTGTTCATCACGATGATGCTGATGCGGCGGTTGACCGGGTCGTGGGGTGCGGCCTGGCCGAACGGAACGGACGACGCCAGGCCGACCACACGCAGCATCTTCGCTTCGTCCATGCCGCCGGCGATCAGCTCGCGCCGCGAGGCATTGGCCCGGTCGGCCGACAATTCCCAGTTGCTGTAACCGCGTCCGCCATTGACATACGGGGTGGCATCGGTATGGCCCGACAGGCTGATCCGGTTCGGCACGTCGTTCAGCATCTTGCCGATTTCATGCAGGATGACCTTGGTGTACGGTTGCAGTTCGGCACTCGCCAGGTTGAACATGGGCCGGTTCTGTTCGTCGACAATCTGGATCCGCAGGCCTTCGCTGGTGATGTCGATCAGCAGTTGCCGTTTGAACTGCTTCAAGGTGGGATTGGCGTCGATCGCCACTTCCATGCGTTTTTTCAGCTGCTTGAGCCGAGTCATTTCGATGCGCTCGAGCTCGGCCTGGGCGGCTTTCAGGTTGTAGGACTTCTTTTCTGCCGGGGTCTCGCCTTTCTTCACCTGCCCGGTCTTGCGTGTCAGATCTGCACCGCCCCCCTTGATCACGCTGGAACTGTCGCCGCTGCCCGACCCGCCCTGCATGGCCACCTTGAGCGGCGTCTTGAAATATTCCGCGATGCCTTCCAGATCGCCCTTGGTGGTCGAGCCCAGCAGCCACATCAGCAGGAAAAACGCCATCATCGCGGTCACGAAGTCGG
This sequence comes from uncultured Thiobacillus sp., assembly GCA_964533095.1. Classification (GTDB taxonomy): domain Bacteria; phylum Pseudomonadota; class Gammaproteobacteria; order Burkholderiales; family Thiobacillaceae; genus Thiobacillus. The sequence goes on from CAZHKS010000009.1 coordinate 49,590, forward strand.
CATAGGCAATCTTCCATGCGCCACCGTGGTGTCCACCGGCCGTCTTCTTGACGCGCTTGATGATGATGGGGGCTTTTTGCTCGCTCATGTATGCCCTACGGGTTTTGGTTGCACCATGGAGTCCGGCTCGTCAGCGCGAAATCAGCGCGACTTCGCGTTCTTGACGTGCTCTTCCAGTTCGCTGAAGGAAGGCCGCTCGGTCGAGAACAGCACCTTGCGCCCGAACTCGACCGCGATCGCCGGCGCGTAGCCGTTGATGCTGGCCAGCAGCGTCACCTTGATGCACTGGAACATCTTGGTCGATTCGTGCAGCTTCTGTTCGAGCAGCGTGGACAGCGGCCCGACAAAACCGTAGGCCAGCAGGATGCCGAGGAAGGTTCCGACCAGCGCATGCGCGATCAGGATCCCCAGCTCCGCCGGGGGCAGGCCGACCGATTCCATCGTGTGCACGACCCCCATCACCGCCGCCACGATGCCGAACGCGGGCATGCCATCGCCCAGCTTGGCGACGACGTGCACAGGCACTTCGCCTTCGTGATGATGGGTCTCGATCTCGTTGTCCATCAGGTTTTCGATCTCGAATGCGTTCATGCTGCCGCTCACCATCAGGCGCAGATAATCGGTCAGGAATTCGATGATGTGGTGATCGGCCATGATGGTCGGATATTTGGTGAACAGGGGGCTGCTCTCGGGCGAATCCACATCGGCCTCCACCGACATCAGCCCTTCCTTGCGAATCTTGGTCAGCAGTTCATACAGCAGCGCCATGATGTCCATGTACAGCGCACGCGTATATTTCGATCCCTTGAATACGGTGGGCAGCGCCTTCAGAGTCGCTTTTACCGCCTTGCTGTTGTTGCCTACCAGGAATGCGCCGGCCGCAGCCCCGCCGATCATCAGCAATTCCACCGGCTGAAACAACGCGGCCAGATGCCCGCCTGCCAGCGCGAAGCCACCGAAGACACTGATCGCTACGACTATATATCCAACGATGACTAACACGACCGTCTATTCCTTTTGATTGATACACCGGGTGGGAGCGGCCCTCCCATGTCCCGGCTTGGCAGCGTACAAAGCTGGTGCTTTCAAGTTGAGGATTCGACAGAATCGCAAAAAACTTGATGGCGCTCCCCGGGTATTTCCGCGAGGCCGTGCCTTACATCTCCCAGACATAGAGCGTATGGCGCGTGCCCGCATCCCCTGCCACCACGCGATCCGGGGGACGGTCATTCACCTGAAATGCCAGGCTGACGAACAGCGATCCGCTGCGCATCTGGGACCTGGCCTGATGCCACAGGCCAGGCATGGCCGCAGGCGATAGGAAGGCAAACACGACATCGAAGCGGGACAGATCGAGCAATGCGTAATCGTCCCGCATGAATTTCACCCGGCTGCCCCTGAGCCAGGCGCGCATACGGCTGATGAGCCAGGGCGCCGGGGCAATTTCGGTGCCGTAGAAATGGCCGTTCGGAAACCGCGATTCAAGATAGAACGGCACGCCGCCGAGGCCGCTGCCAAGATCGATGAAATGAAAAGGATGGGCCCGCGGCAACAGGGAGGCCAGGGGCTGCCAGGCCTTGCGGCCCGACAGGAACAAAGGCACCCGGGTGCGGAATGTGCTCCAGTAGAACAGGACCAGCAACACGAACACGGCCAGGTAGATCCAGGCCGGCAAGTCTGCCAGGCGGGCCAGCAGAATGGCCGGCAGGAAGCCGAAATGCAGTGGAGGCCACCATACGGGCTGCCGCCACGCGCGGCTCAGCATAGCGGCCATCGCGCCTTGTGCGAACGCGAGTTGCCAGAGTGTCGGTTGATAGGGTAAGGAAGCTGGAAGAAGCTGATTCAGCAGGAAAACCAGCAGCAGGGCTGCACACTGGATGACGAGCGACTGGAGACTGACCGGCAGGCGCGACATACCGGACTTCCGGGGAAGCCCGTGTCAGGCAGCGGCGGTCAGTTCGATCCTGGCCTCTGCATCTGCCTTGGCCTTGCGGGTTTTACCCGCACGTGCCGGCATGTTGCACAGGCCGCACACGTAATGATTATGCAGATCGTCGGGATGCACCACGAAGTGGCCGCCACAGCCGCTGCAGACGGCCGTTTCAAGCATGCGGCTTTCGAAGAAGCGGTTCAGCGTCCAGGCACGGGTAAAGCTCAGCACGGCTTCGATCTGGTTGGTGTGCAGGTATTCCTGATACAGGCGATAGCTTTTGAGCACGGCCTCGATGCCGCTGCATTCGCTGTTCTTCGTGATGTAACGATGGATATTGATGAACAGCGAGGAATGGACGTTGGGCAACCAGGTCAGGAACCAGTCGGTCGAGAACGGCAGCATGCCCTTGGGCGGCGACACGCCTTTGACTTCCTTGTACAGCTTGAGCAGGCGTTCGCGCGACAGCGTGGTTTCGGATTCCAGAACCTGCGGGCGGGCCCCGAGTTCGATCAGTTCGATCGCCAGCTGGGTGTCGCGCATCTCGGTCAACAGACTTTTCTTGCTCATGGAACCACTCCCTTTTTTATTGTGCGGTATTGCCCGCGGATCAGGCAAAGGCTTCCGCAGCCTGTCCAGCCAACAGAATGGCGGCATGTGACTGGGCAATGGCGCGATCCTTGGTGTAGCTGGTCAGCATGTTGAGCACCACGCCGTCGTCGAAACGGAAGCGCGACACCATCATGCCGGATGCGGCAAGCTTGAGGATTTGTGCGGGCGTCAGCGCCTCGATCAGGTCGGCGACGTCCTGGCTGATGCCCAGGCGAAAAACGGCGGTCGCCTTATCGTGTTGGATCATGTTCTGCGCCAGCATCAGGTAGTTCAGATTGACGTCGCGCATTTCGTCCAGCATTTCGTCCAGTTTCATTGTCCGTCTCCGTCGAATTATTTTCGAATTCACACTTAAGTCAGCGTAGTGAATTCGTTTTCGGACGACACTCCGGAAAGTTAATGTGGACGACCGCTGTATTGCGGGACGGAAGCGGGCAACCCTCGATGTAGGTGTTTGTCCTACATGGCGCGATTTGTCCCGGCGAAGCCCGCCCGGAGAAACGCCGGCCGGGCGAATAGAGTCAATCAAAACAAGGGCATGAAAGACGACAGGCTGGCACCCAACCGCGGCGAGCGAAGGGCCCCGTCAACTACGTTTGTAGATGTCCTCGAAACGGACGATGTCGTCCTCGCCGAGATACGTGCCCGACTGGACCTCGATCATGTGCAGATCGATCTTGCCGGGATTTTCCAGCCGGTGCGAGGTGCCGAGCGGAATGTAGGTGGACTGGTTTTCGGTCAGCAGCATGACCTCGTCGCCGCAGGTGACGCTGGCGGTGCCGGACACCACGATCCAGTGCTCGGCGCGGTGGTGGTGCATCTGCAGGCTGAGTTTCTCGCCCGGCTTGACCATGATGCGCTTGACCTGGAAGCGCTCGCCCTCGTCGATGCCCTCGTACCACCCCCAGGGACGGTATACCTGTTTGTGGACCAGATGCTCGCAGCGTTTCTCGGCTTTCAGGCGGTCGACCAGCTTCTTGACGTCCTGCACCTGGTCCTTGCTGGCCACCAGCACCACGTCGGCCGTTTCGACCACGACCAGATCCGAGACACCCAGCATCGCGACCATGCGGGTTTCGGCGCGGACGAAATTGTTGCGGGCATTCTCCAGCATCACATCGCCGCGGATGGCATTGCCCTGCACGTCCTTGTCCGCGACTTCCCAGAGCGCCGACCAGGCGCCGATGTCGTTCCATGCCATGTCGGCAGGCACCACGGCGGCACGCCGGGTGTGCTCCAGGACGGCATAATCAACCGATTCCGACGGGCAGGCTTCAAATGCAGCAGGATCGAGCCGCACGAAATCGAGATCGGGCGTGGCCGCCTCCAGCGCGGCGCGGCTGGCGTCCAGAATGTCCGGCCGCAGGGCCTGCAGTTCCTGGAGGAAATCCGACGCGCGGAACAGGAACATGCCGCTGTTCCAGAAATACTCGCCCGATTCGACATACTGCTGCGCAGTCGCAAGGTCTGGCTTCTCGACAAAAGCCGCGACCTGGTGCGCTCCCGCGGTATCCGCCAGCGGCGCACCCCTGCGGATATAGCCGTAACCGGTCTCGGGCGTGGTGGCGACGATGCCGAAGGTCGCGAGATGCCCGTGCTGCGCGGCCTGTGCCGCAGTGCGGATCGCGTCATGGAACGCCGCAACGTCGCCGATCAGATGGTCGGCCGGCAGCACAAGCATCAGCGCATCAGGATCGTCGCGCGACAGCATCAGCGCCGCGACGGCGATCGCCGGGGCGGTATTGCGTCCCACTGGTTCCAGCACGATGGCATGCGGCGCGGTTTCGATCTGACGCATCTGTTCGGCGATCATGAAGCGGTGCTCGACATTGCAGACCATCATCGGCGCGGCCATTTCCGCCATATCGGCCAATCGGCTGACAGTGTCCTGCAGCAGGCTCCTGTCGCTCGCAAGCGGCAGCAGTTGCTTGGGCAGGGCCGCCCGGGACAGCGGCCACAGGCGGGTGCCTGAGCCGCCGGAAAGAATCACGGGATGGATGGTGGTCATGTCGGGTCTCTTGTCATTAAGGTTTCGTTCGAATGAGGCAAGTTCCATTCCAGACGGCGGGCGGGCAGGTCCGGTACCGTCCATGATCATGCTGCACTCAGGGTTTGCCCGGTTGCACGGGCGAACTCTCAGGCACAGGCGCAAACCCACTGGCATATTCAAGCTTGCCGCTGGCACGCAGCTTGTGGATTTCGGCTTCCAGCAGGGTCTTGCGTTTCTCGCCCATAATAAGCTGGCTGATCGCATCCTGGGCCTGCTCCAGCGATACGGGCTGCGCCTGACTGTCCAGCAATTGCAGCACGCTGATACGGTTCTTGTCTATCGGCACCACGGCCACCTGGCCATCTTTCAGGTTGACGAGCTGGCTCAGCATGGTGGGCGGAATCTTTTCAGCCGGCCTCACCGCCTCGCCCGATTTGACGGCGATTCCCTGAGCATCCAGCCAGTCGGTGAAATCGGGCAGATTGCGGCTTTGCTTCAGTTGCGCCGTTACCTGTGCGATGCGATCCGGCGCCAGTTGCAGTTCGAGTTCGTGGACGCGGTAAATCTTGCGCTGCGCGAACAATTCGGGATGCCGCCTGTAGTAATCCTGGATTGCCATACCCGAAGGCTTCTGGGGCAGATCCTTGAACAGACGCTCCATATAGGCTTCCACGAGTACCTGGCGTTGCGCCTGCTGCATCGCCAGGGCCACCTCGGGAACCTTGTCCAGCTTCGCATTTCTGGCGGCCTCGCCGACCAGATGCTGGTCGATCAGGGCTTCCAGCACCCTGCCACGTGCCTGGGCGGATTCTTCCGCATTCATGGGGCCCAGGCGCGCCACGGCCCGACCCAGTTCGAATTCGCTGATGGATTCGCCCCCTGCTTTGGCGGCGACGGCATCCCGTGCATTCGTTGCCGGCTGCTCGCAGGCCGACAGCAGGATGGAGACGCCCAGAGCGGCAACGAGGGATACACGTGGGCTTTTCATCAACACTCCGGCATTCATCGAATGCCCGGTATGGTGCGGGATTCGGACACATTGGGCAAGCAAATGGATTGCCTGCCCGAAATGCGCTAAAGAAAGAAACAATACCGCCGTTATCTAAAATACTACGTCAGACTGGATCAATATGCCGATGGCGCAAAACGTTTATTGGCCTATATTCAGGTTGTGTAGATTTCCCTTGTAGATCTCCCGGTAGGGGTTCATCCCCAGGCGCTCCTCCTCCTGCCACACCGGGTTTTTCGCGGCGCCTCTGGCGCCGCTTTTGTTTGGAGCGTCAGATGATCAAGGATATCGATCCGAACCAGGGCGCGCATCCCTGTCAGCCAGTAAGGCGGCCTTTCCGGTGGCTGTAGCAGATTTGTCAGGCCTTGCGCGGCAAACGGCATGCCCTGATCGTCCAGGCCTGCACTAGAACGCCCGTTCGCCCGTCGATGCACGTGCTTTCTTGAGCGCTTCAGCGGCGCGTGCCTTGGCAGCGGCCTGCGCTGCCTGCCGATCGTCCCCGAACGCGCGCACGCCGACCGATGCACGCGCTTCCTTGAGCGCTTCGGCGGCTCTTGCCTTGGCTGCCTCCAGCTTGTCCGCTTCAAGCTGCTTCGCGCGCAAGGCCTCCTGGCGCTGGCGCTCGGCCTGCTCTGCGCGAGCGGCAGCCTCCCGGCGTGTACGTTCCTGCGCAGCCTGCTGGGCTTCACGTTGTTGTTTTTCCTTGAGTGCCTGCTGGCGCGCCAGTTCCTCCTGCCGTTTGCGTTCAGCTTCCTGCCGCGCCCTTTCGGCTTCCTGTTGTGCTTTCTGGGCTTCAAGGCGCGCGCGCGCCTTCTTCAGATCTTCTCGCATCTGCGCCCCTGTCTGGCGGATCCGTTCGCTTGCTGCGGTCAGATCCTCGTCTGACACGGAAGAATTGCCCGAGCCGGCACCGGCGGCCTGGGCGCAGACTGGCAGCAAGCATACCAGCGTGAGCGCAGCGATTTGCGATGCGGAATACAGCTTCATGAATGGTCCTCTCTAGATCGAACGATGCACAGACGCCAGGACTGCCGTGGATTTCACACTTCATCGTAATGAAGCGGAAACCACGATCAAAACCAGAACGCATCTGTATCTAGAACGGCTTACGACCACCCATGCGAAATCTTTATGGGTAAATTGCTACTGCGATCTCACACCGGGACAGCTTCCTCGAATTCCAGGCAGACTTTCTCGCTGTCGTCGACATCGATCGTCACTCGCCCGCCATTCGCCAGCTTGCCGAACAGCAATTCATCGGCCAGCGCCTTGCGGATGGTGTCCTGAATCAGGCGCGCCATCGGGCGGGCTCCCATCAGCGGATCGAAGCCATGTTTGGCGAGATAGGCCTTCAGGGCATCCGTGAAAACGGCCTCTACTTTCTTCTCGTGCAACTGCTCTTCCAGCTGCATCAGGAACTTGTCGACTACCTGCAGGATGACCGGTTCGGTCAGCGGGGCAAACGGAATGATCGCATCCAGCCGGTTGCGGAACTCCGGCGTGAACATGCGCTTGATCTCGCCGATCTCGTCGCCGCTTTCGCGCGAGTTGGAGAAGCCGATGCTCGCCTTGTTGAGCATTTCCGCGCCCGCGTTGGTCGTCATGATCAGCACCACGTTGCGGAAATCGGCCTTGCGTCCATTGGTGTCGGTCAGCGTGCCATGATCCATCACCTGCAGCAGCACGTTGAAGATGTCCGGGTGCGCTTTTTCAACTTCATCCAGCAAAACAACGGCATAGGGGTGTTTTGTGACAGCCTCCGTCAACAGTCCGCCCTGATCGAAGCCGACATAGCCGGGCGGCGCGCCGATCAGCCGCGACACCGCGTGGCGCTCCATGTACTCGGACATGTCGAAGCGGATCAGCTCGACCCCCAGCACGTAGGCCAGCTGGCGCGCGACTTCGGTCTTGCCGACCCCGGTGGGGCCTGAAAACAGGAAGTTGCCGATCGGCTTCTGCGGGTTGCCCAGGCCGCTGCGCGACATCTTGATCGCAGTCGCCAGAGCGTCGATCGCCGCGTTCTGGCCATACACAACGGCCTTCAGGTCGCGGTCCAGTGTCTTCAGCGAATTCTTGTCGTCGGACGAAACGGTCTTGGGCGGAATCCGCGCGATCTTGGCGATGATCTCCTCGATCTCGCGCGGCGTGATGGTCCGTTTCTGCTTGGATTTCGGCAAGATGCGCTGGGCAGCGCCCGCCTCGTCGATCACGTCGATCGCCTTGTCCGGCAGATGACGGTCGTTGATATAGCGTGCGGCCAGTTGTGCCGCGGTGCTCAAGGCCGCCGCCGTGTATTTGACGCCGTGGTGATCCTCGAAGCGCGATTTGAGGCCGCGCAGGATCGCAACCGTCTCGTTGACAGAGGGCTCCGGCACATCGACCTTCTGGAAGCGCCGCGACAAGGCATGATCCTTCTCGAAAATGCCGCGGTATTCGGTATAGGTCGTGGCGCCGATGCAACGCAGATTCCCGGACGACAGCGCCGGCTTCAGCAGGTTGGAGGCGTCGAGCGTGCCGCCGGACGCAGCGCCGGCACCGATCAGGGTGTGGATCTCGTCGATGAACAGGATCGCCTTGGGGTTGTCGGACAGCTGCTTCAGCACGCCCTTCAGGCGCTGCTCGAAATCGCCCCGGTATTTGGTTCCGGCGAGCAAGGCGCCCATGTCGAGCGCATAGACCGTGCTCTGCGCCAGGATGTCCGGCACCGAGCTTTCGACGATTCGGCGCGCCAGCCCTTCCGCAATCGCGGTCTTGCCGACGCCCGCCTCGCCTACCAGCAAGGGGTTGTTCTTGCGGCGGCGGCACAGCGTCTGGATCACGCGTTCGAGTTCCTGATCGCGCCCGATCAGCGGATCGATCTTGCCTGCCAGTGCCTGGGCGTTCAGGTTCTGCGCGAAGCTGTCGAGCGGCGAACTGGCCGGCGCCTCGCTGTTGACTTCCGCTGCTTCGTCCGGCCGTACCGGCTCGCTCTGCGGGGTCTTGGTGATGCCGTGTGAGATGAAGTTGACGATATCGAGCCGCGTCACGCCCTGCTGGGTGAGAAAATATACGGCATGCGAGTCTTTTTCGCCGAACACCGCCACCAGGACGTTGGCGCCGGTCACCTCCTTCTTGCCGGAGGACTGGACGTGCAGGATGGCGCGCTGGATCACGCGCTGGAAGCCGAGCGTCGGCTGGGTGTCGACCTCGCCTTCGCCTGCCACCTTGGGCGTATGCTCTTCGATGAACTTTCCGAGCTGTTCGCGCATCACGTCGATATTGGCACCGCAGGCGCGCAGCACCTCGGTTGCCGACGGATTGTCCAGCATCGCCATCAGCAGATGCTCAACCGATATGAATTCGTGGCGCTTCTGCCGTGCGTCCATGAAGGCCATGTGCAGCGTGACTTCGAGTTCCTGGGCAATCATCTAACTTTCCTCCATCGTACATTGCAGCGGATGCTGATGCTGCCGCGCGAAATCCACAACCTGCTCGACCTTGGTGTGAGCGATATCCCTTGGGTATACCCCACACACACCCACACCCTCAGTATGCACTTTGAGCATGATTTGTGTCGCCCGTTCTTGGTCGATGCCGAAAAACTTTTTGAGGACATGCACCACGAATTCCATCGGGGTGTAGTCGTCGTTCAGCAGCAGAACCTTGTACAGGGGCGGCGGCTTTACCTTCGCCGCAGACGGTTCCAGTAGGGTAGTGCCTTCTCGCTTGGTTGCCATAGCCGGAATAAGCCTGGATTACTGGCTTTATTTTGATGTGATGGAAGGATTTTTCAAGCCCGCTGGAAGTAGGGCCAAACCATAAGTGGGGTGCGAGGGAGGAAAAAGTGAGGAAAACCGGCCTCTCCCCCTTATTCACTGCACGCCATAGCGGATTTGCGCTTCCAGGCAGGTGTCGAGTGTAACCCTTTTTGTGGCCGTGATCCTTGCAAGTCGCCAGACCGCGGCAGTTCCAGATGGGCAGCGAGCACGAAAGTCGCGTCGGGCAGCCATGAGGCAGACTAAAATGATCGTGGCCCGAAATGACAGCTCCGGCGCCCGATTTTGCGCAAAGGGATCATGTATGCGTCATTTCATTGTCACGGCGGCTTGTTAGATTTTGTGCGTTCCCGGTCCCCGGCCTGACGGCGACCGGTTTCGTCAAATCCATACCGGAGATCCGTCAATGTCAGAACCTGTTTCCCATTCCCGCCGCCGCGCACTCCAACTTCTTTCCGGCGTGCCGATGCTGCCGCTGGCTTCGTCGCTGGCCGGTTTGCCCCTTTTTGCCGAGGCCCGGCCGATGATGGGTGCGGCAGTTCGCTATCAGTTTGGTGCGATGCCCGCCCCGTCGCTGGCCAATCCTGCGCAAATGGCCGAGACCTATGTCGCCTCGACGCTGACCAAAAGCATCGGCCGCCATTCCGAGACCTACGCGCTGGGCTACGAGACCTTCTTCCTGACCGGCGACACCGTGCCGAGCGCGGAAGGCGGCTCCATCCTCGCCGGCGGCTATTTCGACATCAACAACGCGCCCATCGTCGATACGACCTCGCCCGACCAGCGCCAGTTCTTCTCCGACTGCCCGGATGGCATGTCGCTGATCGCACTGGGACACGGGCACGCGCGCTCGCGCCGCCGCGATTGCGAACGCGTCTTCGCGGTGGTGCAGTTCGAATACGTGACACGCAACGTCGCCGGCGATTCGATGTACGGCAAGCTGCCTTCGCCGATTGCGGTTCTGGCCCTGGACCAGGACAAGCGTACCGGCAAGCTGACGCTGGAAAGCTATTCGAACGTGGACACCAGCGGCGTGCACGGCCTGTGGATCACCTGCGGCGCCAGCCGTTCGCCCTGGAACACGCACCTGTCGAGCGAGGAATACGAGCCCGACGCGGTCACCATCGCCGGCAATGCGCAGTTCAAGGCGTTCAGCCAGAACCTCTACGGCAACCCGGATGCCGCCAACCCCTACCACTACGGCCACCTGCCGGAAGTGACCGTGAACCCCAACGGCACGGGCAGCATCAAGAAGCATTACTGCCTGGGCCGCATTTCGCACGAACTGGTGCAGGTGATGCCCGACGAGCGCACCGTGCTGATGGGCGACGACACCACCAACGGCGGCCTGTTCATGTTCGTGGCCGACCGCAAGCGCGACCTGTCGGCCGGCACCCTGTACGTGGCCAAGTGGACGCAGACCTCCGGCGTCGGCCCCGGCGCCGGCGACCTCTCCTGGATCAGGCTGGGGCATGCCACCAGCGGCGAGATCAAGGCCCTGGCCGACACTCTGGCCGCCGCCGACATCGTCGACGTGAAGACCAGCAACCCGAACGACGCCAGCTACACGAAGATCGCATACAACGGCAAGGCCCAGTGGGTGAAGTTCATGCCCGGCATGGAAAAGGCCGCCGCCTTCCTGGAAACCCACCGCTACGCTGCCTACAAGGGCGCTTCGATGGCCTTCACCAAGATGGAAGGCACCACGCTCAACGCCCGCGACAAGCGCGCCTACTCCGCCATGTCCTACATCTACAAGTCGATGGTCGACGGCAGCACCGACATCCAGGTGCAGGGCCCGGTGGCCGGCGCGGTGTACGAGCACGTGCTGACCGGCGGCCAGAAGGACAACGACGGCGACCGCATTCACAGCGAATGGGTGTCCGTCTCCATGTCCGCCCCCGCCGCCCTGGTGGGCGAGGACCTGGCGGTGCGCGATGCCCTCGGCAACAGCGCCAACGCCGACAAGATCGCCAACCCGGACAACCTCAAGTACTCCGAAGCGATGCGCACCCTGTTCATCGGCGAGGACAGCGGCAACCACGTGAACAACTTCCTGTGGGCCTACAACGTCGACACCAGGGAACTCTCCCGCATCCTGTCCTGCCCCGCCGGCGCCGAATCCACAGGCCTGCACGCGGTCGACGACGTGAACGGCTTCAGCTACATCATGAGCAACTTCCAGCACCCGGGCGACTGGGAATCACCGCTGCACGACAAGGTGAAGTCCGTCCTGGAACCGCTGGTGAATGCCAATTACAACGGCAGGTTCAGCGCGGCCGTCGGCTATCTGACCATCGGGGGCTGCGTCCGCCACGACGACTGACGCCCCGCAACGCCTGCCTGGGTTCCCAGGCAGGTCGCTCCGCCTCGTGGAGCGCTACGTTCTTGCGCCCGCATGAAGCGATGTCGCGTTCATTGCGCAGCCGGCCAACCGGCAGCCGGGTGCATCTGGCCAAAACGGGACCGGATATGTCATCCTGCGTGTGTCGTTTGTCTATCGCCACGATCAAGCGCGGGAGTCGAACCATGCCCTATTCCCTTTTCCTTGCGGTCGCCGCTGCGGCAGTCTGGCTGGCCGCGTGCACGTCCACCCACCTCCCCCTCGCGACCGTCCAGGCGGTCGACCTCGATCGCTATTACGGCCGGTGGTACGAGATTGCGCGGCTGCCGAACCGGTTCCAGGCAATGTGCGTGTCGGATACCCAGGCGACGTATCGTCCGGACGGCGATGCAGTCGCCGTACTGAACCAGTGCCGTAAAGCAGACGGCAAGATCGAGCAGGCCGACGGCATCGCCAAGGTCGTGGCCGGCAGCCGGGGTGCCCGGCTGAAGGTGAGCTTCTTTCGCCCCTTCTATGGCGACTACTGGATCCTGGACCTCGATCCCGACTACCGGTGGGTGCTGGTGGGCGAACCGGGCCGGAAATACGCATGGATCCTGGCGCGTGCGCCGGAACTCGACGCGGCGACACGGGAGGCCCTGCTTTCGCGGGCAGCCGAACTCGGCTTCGACCGGCAGGCGTTCATCATGACCTCGCACACCCGCGCGCTGCCCTGACGCCAGAGCCATGCCCGCCGCCCTGCACGTCGTCCAGGCCGATATCACCACGCTCGCGCTGGATGCCATCGTCAACGCCGCCAACCCGTCGCTGCTCGGCGGCAGCGGTGTCGACGGCGCGATCCATCATGCGGCCGGGCCGGAACTACTTGCGGAATGCCGGCTGCTGGGTACCTGCCCGACCGGCGACGCCAAGCTCACCAGGGGCTACCGCCTGCCTGCCCGTTTCGTGATCCATACCGTCGGCCCGGTGTGGCATGGCGGCGACCAGGGGGAACCCGATCTCCTGGCGTCGTGCTACCGGCGCACCATCAAGCTCGCGGCACAGCATGGCATCCGCACGCTCGCGTTTCCCTGTATCAGCACAGGCACCTATGGTTATCCGGTCGAGCCCGCCGCGCGGGTCGCCATTGCCACGGTACGCGCGGCGACACACGTCTTCACCGACATGCGGGAAATCATTTTCTGCTGTCACTCCGATGAGGATCGCGCGATCTACGAAAGGCTGCTTGGCCAGTAGTCACCCGCTTGTCCCGGCAAATAGCGTTATGCTCCGGGCACAGGCTAACGAACAAGAGAGCGGCTGATGGATCTGGTGTTGATTCATGGAATGGGCAGAACGCCGCTCTCCATGCTGCGACTGAGCCGGCGCCTGCGGCGGGCCGGACACCATCCCATCCTGTTCGGCTATTCCCCGACGTTCGAAACGCTGCAGGGTGCGAGCGCCCGGCTGGTGGCGCTGATCGACCGCCAGGTCGATCCCGCACACTACGCGCTGGTGGGTCATTCGCTCGGGACGGTGCTGATCCGCACTGCGCTCGGCCAGCTTGAAAATCGTCCGCCCGCCGCCTGTTTCTTGCTGTCGCCGCCGATGGTCGCCTGCCGGGCGGCAAAATTCTTTTCCCGGCTGGGGCTCTATAAATTGCTGACGGGCGAAATGGGCCAGTTGCTGGCGAATGACGCGTTCATGCGCCAACTGCCGATGCCGCCGGTTCCGACCAGAATCTATGCAGGGATTCGCGGCCTGCGCGCATCCTGGCTCCCCTTCGGCATGGAAGTCAACGATTTCATACTCAGCGTATCCGAAGCCACTGGCTGTTTCGAGGCGGAGGCAGTCAAGGTGCCTTCCAGTCACATCTGGATCATGAACTCGAAGCCGGTTTTCGCGGACATGGCGAAAACCCTCGAAGCGATTTCCAGTGCAGCGCATCGGAACAGGGTGTAGACAAGCGAGCGGGACTGGCGCTTCCCGAAACAGGTCTCGCAACATTTCCATTGCGACGGACAATCTGGCACGCTATCGGAACAACAGGAAACGCCCCCTCCCCAAGGAGAAAACCATGAGCCACATGCCGGAATCCTTGCGTGCCTGGAACACCCCCGCGTTCAAGGCTGTCCTCAAGCAGGAGATCGAACAGCTGGATGCCGGGTGTCTCCCGTTGCAACAGGGCTTGTCGTCCAGCAGCTACGTAACGGATCGGCCTTTCCAGGCGATGATCATCAGCGTGAGCGAAGACGCCGGCCTGATCCGGGCCAAGGCGGGTATTTTCTATACAGGAATCATTGCCGGCTGCAGTTGCGCGGACGACCCCACGCCCATCGACGAACAGACGGAATACTGCGTGGTGCGGCTCGACATCGATCGCGACACGGCCGAAGCCACAGTGACCCTGCTGGAAGAGTAGCGCGAAGGCCTGTCAGTCCCCCCGCCCCGGATCAAGGCAGGAGCAGGCAGAAAACCGCACCGGGATCGTTGCCGAGGCGCAGCTCGCCCAGACGTCCCCGGTTGTCATGGCTCTGCGCGATCAGCCTGGCAAACTGCAGGCCCAGTCCGGTTCCCGTGGCGGGATAGGCCTCGCCGCCGGCCACGCTCGCCAATATGTGTTCGGGATAGCCCGGCGAGTCATCGCGTACGCGCAGGGCCAGGCAGCCTGCTTCCATCCCGGCCTCGATCCGGATGCTCGTGCGCGCATGGGCCAATGCATTATGAATGGCGTTGATCAGGGCCATTTCAACCAGGTCGCGATCGAAGAACCAGAGTGCAGGCAGATCCCCGGCAAGCATCACCTCGATACGCAGGCGGCCGTGCGCAAGGGCGGTCGCCGTGGCTTCGATCTCCTGTACCAGGTCATGCGGCGAATAGGCATCGAGCGTCGGATGAATCTTCTGATTGGCCGCCTTGTAGATCAGCAATGCCTGATGCAGCCTGCCAACCACGCTCTGGCACAGCAGCCGTGCCGAATCGACCGTGGCATCGTGCTCCGCCTCGCCCAGCAAGGGGATGCGCTCCAGTGTCATCGACAGCACGCCCAGACTGTTCTTCAACTCGTGGATCAGCGCTGCATAAAAATCGGTACTGTCGAATTTCACCCGGCAGCCTTTCGCTGGATGCCGAAACGGTTTTCCACATCCCTCATCTGCAAACGCAGTCCGGCAAGTCGCGGGTGACCCGGCGCCTGACGTTCCGCTTCTCTGAGGTGGGTCCGCGCGGTCTCGATCATGGTTTCGTTCATGCCCACCTGATCGATGTATTTGAGGATCACCCACACCGCATTCATGAGGATGCGGGGGTTGTACGGCGCTTCGCCGCAGGCCGTCTGCAATTTTTCCACGGCGTTCCTGAAGTCGCCACGCTGCGCCAGCACCACACCCTCGTTGTTGAGCTTGCGCACATCGCCGGTCGCCGAGGCCAGCACGCTGGCACCGGCATCCGTCCGTCCGGCTTCTTCGTAAAGCCGTTTCGCCTTGGCCAGCAATGCCTCACTATCGTGCGCATTGCGCGCCACTTCGGCGACTACGGCATCCGCTTCTTCATTGCGGCCATTGGCCATACAGGCGCCCGCCAGATCCAGCATCAACTGCGCATCCCCGCGCGTACCGCCGGCCCGCAGACTTGCCACCACATCCAGTGCCTTGGCGGCTTCCTGCCGATTGCCGGTCCGGGTATGCACCATACCCTGCGTGACCGCCATCACAAGCTGTCCTTCGGGATCCGCCTGCAGCGCGCTCTTGTTCTTTTTCAGCGTGTCGGCCACCGCATCCAGGTCTCCCTGCTCAACCTGAACCCGGCACAGATTGCCGAAGTCGGCCGGCGTCACGAAAATGGAATGGCGGCCCTTCTCCAGCACGTTGTCGAATGCCGTGCGCGCGGTATCGAGATCGCCGTTGCCATAAGCGACCTCTCCTAGCTTCTGCTGCCTGCGGACTGTTTTGGCGGAAATGGACACGCCCTTTTCCAGGGCTTCCTGTGCAGCCACCACATCCTTTTTTTCCAGACAGACATCGGAGAGCAGGTCATAGGCGGCAACCATTTCAGGCGCATGCTCCAGAACATCCCGCAGTTCTTCCTCGGCGGCGTCAGTCTTCTTCTGCAGATGCAAGGACCGGGCAAGGCCCAGGCGCGCCCAGGGAATGGCCCGCATCGAGACCACTTGTTGATACAGGGACTCGGCCTCCTCGAAGCGTCCGAGCGCAACCAGCAATTCCCCCTTGAAACGCAGGGCATCCACCGCATACTTCGGATGGTTGCGAATGAGCGTATCGCAGGCCGCGATCGACGCTTCCAGATCATGTGCCTGAAAATGCCAGTAGACGTCCCGGAACGCCCGTTTGCGCAGCAGGATGCTCGTCAGCCGGCTGCACAGAACGTCCGCACTGAATGGCTTGATCATGTAGTCATCCGGCGCCAGTTCGGCCGTCGCGACCACCTTCTCGTAATACGACTCTGCCGTGACCATCATGAAGACGCTTTCCAGCGCGATCAGGTTGCTGTGGCGCAATTCCTCCAGCAATTGCTGGCCGTCGCGTCCCTCGCCCAGATTGAAATCACACAGGATGAAGTCATAGGAGCGGTTCTTGATCTGGAAGATGGCCTCGGCGGCATTGGCCACCATCTGGATCTTGGTGATTCCGAAATTGGACAGGGTCAGCCTCAGGGCATTGCGCATGCCCGGGGAATCGTCCACCACCAGGGCGCGCAGAGCCCCATAGTCGACAAATGCATCGCTATCCTGTGCAGGCGGCAGGTTCATCCCGGTAGCCTTCTACATAAACGATCGGCATCGGTCACCGTGTTTTTCCATTCAAGGAGTCCATTTCACGGAATAACGACGATTTTTCGCTCAACTGAACCTTGAGCGGCTTCAAAACCCGTTAAGGAGCGGGTTTTGTCCCGGGTACAGGGGAGGAAAGCGCCAGTTCTTCGCCATACGGGATGCTCGGATACTGGAAGGCCACCGGCCCGTCGGGCTCCGCATGGACGAATTGATGGACGAACGGATCCGTCGAGCTTTCCATTGTGGATGCCTCTCCTTCGGCCACCACCACGCCGTTGTGGATGAAATAGACATAATCAGCCACTTTCAGCGATTCCGACACGTCGTAGGTCACCACGATCGAGGTCAGGCCGAGCGCATCGTTGAGCCGGCGGATCAGGTTGGCGATGGTGTTGAGCGAAATCGGGTCGAGGCCGGCGAATGGCTCGTCGTACATGATCAGCTGCGGATCGAGCGCGATCGCCCGGGCGAGCGCCACCCGGCGCTCCATGCCCCCCGACAGTTCGCTGGTTCTGAGGTCATGTGCGCCACGCAGGCCGACGGCGTGTAGTTTCATCAGCACCAGATCGCGGATCAGGTCTTCCGGAAGATCGGTGTGTTCGCGCATCGGGTAGGCAATGTTGTCGAACACCGAAAGGTCGCTGAACAGCCCGCTGACCTGGAACATCATCCCCATCTGGCGCCGTATCGCATAGAGGTCTGCATTGTCCAGTTCATGGACCACCCGGCCATCGAAACGCACGCCGCCGCGCGATGGCTTGAGCTGGCCGCCGATATGGCGCAGCAAGGTGGTCTTGCCGCAGCCGCTGACGCCCAGAATGGCGACGACCTTGCCTTTCGGAATGGCGAGATTGATGCCTTTCAGAACGGCGTTGTGCTCGTACGCAAAATGCAGATCGCGCACCTCGACCAGCGTGTCAGCCGGCCAAGCCTGCGCGCCCTGTTCGATATGGTTTGAAGGCATGTCGTTCGATCCCGGGATCAATGTCATACCGCCGGCAACAACGCATCGGGCGCTTCCAGTGCGGTTTTCACCGCCACCAGGAACTGCACCGCGTCGCGCCCGTCGATCAGGCGGTGGTCGTAGGTCAGCGCCAGATACATCATCGGGCGGATCACGACCTGGCCGTTTTCCGCGACGGGGCGCTCCTGGATGGTGTGCATGCCGAGAATCGCCGACTGCGGCGGGTTGAGGATGGGCGTCGAGAGCAGCGAACCGAACACGCCGCCGTTGGTGATGGAAAACGTGCCACCGCTCAATTCTTCAAGCGTGAGCTTCGCCTCGCGCGCGCGGCGGGCGAAATCGGCGATGGCCGCTTCGATTTCCGCGGACGACAGCGTCTGCGCGCGGCGCAGGACCGGCACCACGAGTCCGCGCGGGCTGGAGATCGCGATGCCGATGTCGGCATCGCCCTGCCACACGATGTCGCTGCCGTCGATGGCGGCATTGACGATGGGGAACTGCTGCAGCGCCTGGCACACCGCCCGCACGAAGAACGACATGTAGCCGAGCTTGACGCCGTGCCTGACCTCGAATTCGGCCTTGAAACGCTGGCGCAGCTCGTTCACCGGCTGCATGTTCACCTCGTTGAAGGTGGTGAGCAGGGCGGCGGTGTGCTGCGCCGCGACCAGACGCTCGGCCACGCGGCTGCGCAGGCGCGACATCGGCTCGCGGCGGCTTTCGCCCGCTGCGACAGCAGGCACCATGGGCGGTGCGGGCAAAGGCACGCCGGGCTGTAGCGACGCCACGGCTGCGGCTGCCGCCGCCGCGACGGGCAGCACGGGTTTCTCGGCAACGGCAGGCGACACCACGTTCTCGCCGGTTTCGATCACCGCCACGACTTCGTCCGCCTTGACCACGGCGCCTTCGGGCTGACGCAGTTCGACCAGTGTGCCGGAGGCCGGTGCGGGAATTTCCAGAATCACCTTGTCGGTTTCCAGGTCGACCAGCGTTTCGTCGCGCGCGACCGCCTCGCCGACCTGCTTGCGCCATGGCAGCAGCGTGCCGCTGGCGACCGAATCGGACAGGGTCGGCACACGCACTTCAAGCTTCATAGGGAGTCTCCAGCGCGTCGTTCAGCAGCGCTTCAAGTTCGGCGCGATGGCGGGATACGTAGCCCGACGCAGGCGCGGCCGCCGCCGGGCGTCCCGCATAATGGAAGCGCCGTCCGCCGGGTGCGCAGTGGTTGAGGTGATGCAGGGTCTGGTACCACGCCCCCTGGTTCATCGGCTCTTCCTGAGCCCAGACGAAGGTTCCAGCCTGCGGATAGGCGTTGAGGACGGCGCGGAACGCCTCCTCGGGAAAGGGATAGAGCTGCTCCACCCGCACCAGCGCAATGTCCTCGAGTCCGCGCGCCGCGCGCGCCGCTTCCAGGTCGAACCACACGCGGCCGCTGCACGCCACCACACGACGGGCTTCGCGCGGCGCGCGCGGATCGTCGATGACCGGCAGGAACGATCCGCCGCTCAGGTCCGCCAGCGACGAAGTGGAGGCTGGATGACGCAGCAGGCTCTTGGGGCTCAAGATCACCAGCGGCTTCCTGACCGGACGCACGAGTTGCCGCCGCAGCAGATGGAACATCTGCGCCGGCAGGGTCGGCACGCAGACCTGGATGTTCTCCTGCGCGCACAGCTGCAGGTAGCGTTCGAGGCGGGCGGACGAATGTTCCGGCCCCTGCCCTTCCAGGCCGTGCGGCAGCATCAGCGTGAGGCCGCACAGGCGGCCCCACTTGGCTTCGCCGCTGGTGATGAACTGGTCGATCACCACCTGCGCGCCATTGGCGAAATCGCCGAACTGCGCTTCCCACACCACCAGCGTGTCGGGATCTGCTGTGGCATAGCCGTATTCGAACGCCAGCACGGCCTCTTCCGACAGCAGCGAATCGATGATGGTGAAATCGCCCTGCCGGTCGTGTATGTGCTCGAGCGGCACATACACTCCGCTCTGGCGGCGTTCGCGTTTCTGGTCGTGCCACACCGCGTGGCGATGAAAGAAGGTACCGCGCGACGAATCCTGGCCCGAGACCCGCACGTTGTAGCCGATGTCGAGCAGGCTGGCATAGGCCAGGTTCTCGGCATAGCCCCAGTCCACCGGCAATTCGCCCGACCGCATCCTGCGGCGGTCATCCAGCACTTTCTGCACGCGGGAATGCAGCTCGACCTCGTGTTGCAGCGTGGTGATGCGTTCCCCGAGATAATTCAGGCGGCTGGCTGAAATCGCGGTCGGCACCTCGCTGACGGCGTTGCCCTTGAAACGCCCCCAGTGGGTACCGAAGGTCTGCTTGAAATCGGACAACGCGGGCGAACTCAGCGATTCGCCATGCTCCAGACGCTCGCGGCAGGCGTCGACCATATCGTCGGCCTGTCCCTGCGTCAGCACGCCCTCGTCGACCAGCCGCTGCGCATACAGGATGCGCGTACTGGGATGCGCCTGGATGCGGCGATACATCAGCGGCTGGGTGGCCAATGGCTCGTCCTGCTCGTTATGGCCGTGACGGCGATAGCACACCAGGTCGATGAAGCAGTTCTTGTGGAAGGTATAGCGGTAATCCACCGCGGTCTGCACCGCGAAGGCGACCGCCTCCGGATCGTCGCCGTTGACATGCAGCACCGGCGACTCGACCATCTTGGCGACGTCGGTGCAGTACAGGGTCGAGCGCACGTCGCGCGGGTCGGAGGTGGTGAAGCCGATCTGGTTGTTGATCACCACATGGATCGCGCCGCCGTTCCTGAATCCGCGCGTCTGCGACATGTTGAGGCTTTCCATCACCACGCCCTGTCCCGACAGCGCGGCGTCGCCGTGCAGGATCACCGGCACCACCTCGTAGCCGAGCACGTCGCCGCGCCGGTCCTGGCGCGCACGCACCGAGCCGCGCACCACCGGATGCACGATTTCGAGGTGCGAGGGATTGAATGCCAGCGCCAGGTGCACCGGCCCATACGGCGTGGCGATGTCGGTGGAGAAGCCCTGGTGGTACTTGACGTCGCCCGACAGCGGCGAATCCGGATAGCCGTTGCGCGGTTCTTCGTACAGGGTCTCGAGCGAACAGCCCATGATGTTCGCCAGCACGTTGATGCGTCCACGGTGCGCCATGCCCATCACGATTTCCTTTGCGCCATGGCGGGCACAGCGGGCGATCACCTGATCGAGCAGCGGGATCAGGCTCTCGGCCCCCTCGAGCGAGAAGCGCTTCTGTCCCACATGGCGCGTATGCAGGAATTTTTCCAGCGTCTCGGCATCGGTCAGCCGTTTCAGCAGTTGTTTCTTCAGGTCCGTGGATACCCCGAAGCGTCCCTGCGCCGACTCGATGCGCTCCTGCAGCCAGCGTTTGCGTGCCACATCGGTGATGTGCATGTATTCGACGCCGACATGGCCGCAATAGGCGCTGTTCAGGCGCTGCAGAATGTCGGCCAGCGTGGTCCGCTCCACCCCGAACAGGGAGCCGGTCTCGAACTCGCGCGTCAGGTCGGCTTCGGTCAGACCATAGTGCGCAGGATCAAGCTCGGGAGTCGGCGGCAGCTCGAAACGCCGCAGGGGATCCAGTTCGGCCTTTCGCACGCCCAGATAGCGGTAGGCATTGATCAGCCGCAGCACTGCGACCTGCGCGGCGTCCGACCTGGCTGCCGCCGCTAGCGGCTGCGACAGCCAGGGTGCCAGGGCGTCGTCGCCGAACTGTTCCAGATAGGCCGCATTGCCGGCATACAACGGCGAAGTCAGATGCCAGTCGGGTGCGCTCATGGCAGATCGACTCCTCGCCCGCTAGGCCTTGCGCTGCGCCAGCGGAACGAATTCACGCCGTGCCGCACCTGTGTACAGTTGGCGCGGACGGCCGATCTTGTGCGCCGGGTCGGACAGCATTTCGTGCCATTGCGCCACCCAGCCGGCGGTGCGCGCCACGGCGAACAGTGCGGTGAACATGCTGGTCGGGATGCCCATGGCGCGGAAGATGATGCCGGAATAGAAATCGACGTTGGGATAGAGCTTCTTGGCAATGAAATACTCGTCTTCCAGCGCGATGCGCTCGAGTTCGAGCGCGATCTTGAACTGCGGGTCGTCGCGCAGGTCGAGTTCGTCCAGCACCTCGTAGCAGGTCTGGCGGATGATCGCGGCGCGCGGATCGATGTTCTTGTAGATGCGGTGGCCGAAGCCCATCAGGCGGAACGGATCCGACTTGTCCTTGGCGCGCTTGATGAATTCAGGAATCTTGGAAACGTCATCCATCTCTTCCAGCATCCGCAGGACCGCCTCGTTGGCGCCGCCATGCAGCGGCCCCCACAGCGAGGCCATCCCGCTCGCGATACAGGCATAGGGATTGGCACCGCTGGAGCCGGCCAGTCGCACGGTCGAAGTCGATGCGTTCTGCTCGTGGTCGGCGTGCAGAACGAAGATGCGGTCGAGCGCGCGCGCCAGCACCGGGTTCGGCACATACTCCTCGCACGGACTGGAGAACATCATGTGCATGAAGTTCTCGGCGTACCTCAGGCGGTTCTGCGGATAGACGAAAGGCTGGCCCTCGTTGAACTTGTAGGCCCAGGCAGCGACTGTAGGCACTTTCGCAATCAGCCGGTGGGCAACGACGACCCGATGTTCCGGATTGAAATTGTCGAGGCCGCTGTGATAGAAGGCCGACATCGCTCCGGTTACGCCGATCATCACGGCCATCGGGTGCGCGCTGCGCCGGAAGCCCCGGAACACGTTTTCCATCTGGTCGTGCAGCAGGGTGTGGTGGCGGATCGACTGCTCGAATGCCCGCTTCTGCTCGGCCGTCGGCAGCTCGCCATGGAGCAGCAGATAACTGACCTCCATGTAGTCCGATTGGTAGGCCAGTTCCTCGATCGGGTAGCCCCGGTAGTACAGCAGCCCCTCGTCGCCGTCGATGTAGGTGATGGCGGAATTGCAGCTGGAGGTCGCGGTAAAGCCAGGGTCATGCGTGAAGTAGCCATGCGTGCCGAGTGCACGGATATCGATGACAGGCTTGCCATAAGTGCCCTGCTCGATAGGCAGTTCGATGGACGGACTGCCGTCGCTGAAAGTGAGAGTGACGGTTTTCTTCATGTTGTTTCCCGAAAATGCTGTAGGCGTTCGATTAGCGCGGCCTGGTCGGGATCGCCAGCAGGCGACCGACCTTGCAGCCTGTCTACAATCTCCATGTCCGACAGGTTCAAGAGCCGCTCCAGCGCGGCTGTCTCGTAAGATCGCAGTGTATCGCGGTGCGCGCCCCAAAAGCCACCCAGGAGAAGGTCGAGTTCCAGCAATCCGCGACGACAGCGCCAGCCGATGGCATCAGACACGCCGTTTCACCAGCAGCGATTTGATCCGCCCGATCGCCTCGGTCGGATTCAGCCCCTTGGGACAGGCATCGACGCAGTTCATGATGCCGTGGCAGCGATACAGGCGATACGGATCCTCCAGATTGTCGAGCCGCACAGCGGTCGCCTCGTCGCGCGAATCGGCAATGAAGCGGTAGGCCTGCAACAGTCCCGCCGGGCCGACGAACTTATCGGGGTTCCACCAGAACGACGGGCACGCGGTCGTGCAGCATGCGCACAGGATGCACTCGTAGGCGCCGTCGAGCAGTGCGCGGTCCTCCGGACTCTGCAGGCGCTCCACCTCGGGTTCTGGGTCGTCGTTGATCAGCCATGGCTTGACCGAGCGGTATTGCCGGTAGAACGGCTCCATGTCGACGATCAGGTCCCGGATCACCGGCAGTCCCGGTAGCGGCCTGACTTCGATCGGTTCCCTGAGTTCGCCCAGGGGCGTGATGCACGCCAGCCGGTTTTTCCCGTTCACGTTCACCGCGTCCGAGCCGCACACGCCTTCGCGGCACGAGCGGCGCAGGGACAGCGTCTCATCCTGCGCCTTGATCGCCAGCAACGCATCGAGCAGCATCTTGCCGGTGGGGTCGATGTCGAGCTCGACGTCCTGCATGGTGGGCTTTTCACCGGATTCGGGGGTGTAGCGGTAGAGGCGAAATTTCATGAGCGCCTCCCAGGGAAGGCGACGGCTTCGCTTTTCGCCTTTGGGCGAGTTACTTTCTTTGCTTCGCCAAAGAAAGTAACCAAAGAAAGGCGACCCCACATCGCTGCCCTGCGGGTTCCCGATTTGGCGCGCGCGACCGGGCGCTCCACCAACTCGCCCTGGCACGGGGCACAAAACGCCCCGTGCTGCGGAGCTCGGACACGGTTCCGCTTTTTCCCCGTCCGCGCGCGCCAAATCGGCAGCGTTGAAGGGGGAAAAGGCTCAGAACAGTCAACGCGTAATGCCAGCCAGCCACCCAGCAAGGGCGCTCGCCCGGAAGACCCGTGCGTGTCGCCGAGAAGCGCAGCCGGCCGAGGGGAAAAGAGGCTGGGTGTCCGAGCTCCGCAGTGAGCCGCGATTTGTGCGGCTCGCCAGGGCGAGTTCCAGCCTCGTCTCGGCTGGCGAGCATCGCAGGGGAGCCGCAGGCCGACACACCAGGGGTGGCCTTCTTTTTGGTTACTTTTTCTTGGCCACGCAAGAAAAATTGACTCGCCCTCAGGCGAAAAGCGAAGCCACGGCCAGACAAGATGGACCATCAATACACCCTCTCCTTCGGCCGGATCGACTCCCCCGTCAGCGGCTTCAGCCGCACCGGCTTCGCATCCACCTGATCCCCCGCCCGTGAGTACAGCGTGTGCTTCAGCCAGTGCTCGTCGTCACGTTCGGGGAAATCCTCCCGCGTATGCGCGCCGCGGCTCTCGGTCCGGCTGATCGCCGACACCAGCGTCGCCCGCGCCACGCCCATCAGGTTCTCCAGCTCCAGTGCCTCGATGCGTGCAGTGTTAAACACCCGGCTGGTGTCCTGCAGGCCGGCATGCGCCAGACGGTCTTCCAGTGCATTCAGTTTTTCCAGTCCTTCGCGCAGCACCGTATCCGTCCGGAATACGCCCGCATGGGTCTGCATCAGGTGCCGCAGGTCGTCGCTGATCGCCGCCACGCGCTCGCTGCCCGGCCGCTCCCAGCGCAGCAGGCGTGCCAGGCTGGCCTCGGCCGCATTCTCGGGCAAGGGACGCGGATAGGGATTGTCACGCAGATATTCCAGCATGTGCCTGCCTGCGGCGCGGCCGAACACGATGAGGTCGAGCAGCGAGTTGCCGCCCAGTCGGTTGGCGCCGTGCACCGACACGCAGGCGCATTCGCCAACCGCGTACAGGCCCGGCACGGGTTCCTCGGGACCGAAGCGCGCGGGTGCAACGACCTGTCCGTACAGGTTGGTGGGGATGCCGCCCATCATGTAGTGTGCGGTGGGCGCAACGGGAATGGGCTTCTCGACCGGGTCGACGCCGGCGAAACGGATCGCTAGGTCGCGGATGCCTGGAAGCTTCTCCGCGATGACCTTCTCGCCCAGGTGGTCGAGCTTGATGTCGACGTAGTCGCCGCGCGGCCCGCAGCCGCGACCCTCGGCGATTTCGATGGCGATGGCGCGCGCCACCACGTCGCGTCCCGCAAGGTCCTTCGCATGCGGCGCATAGCGTTCCATGAAGCGCTCGCCGTTCCTGTTCAGCAGGTAGCCGCCCTCGCCGCGCACGCCCTCGGTGATGAGGCAGCCGACGCCGGCAATCCCGGTGGGATGGAACTGCCAGAATTCCATGTCCTGCAGCGGCAGCCCGGCGCGCAGCACCATGCCGAGGCCGTCGCCGGTGTTGATCATGGCGTTGCTGCTGTTCCAGAACACCCGCCCTGCCCCGCCGGTGGCGAGCAGGGTCGTGCGTGCCTCGATCAGCAGCGGTTCGCCGGTTTCGATGCTCATGGCGGTGACGCCGAGGCAATAGCCGTCGGCATCGCGCAGCAGGTCGAGTGCGAAGTATTCGTCGAAGAACTGCGTGCGATGGGCGATGTTCTGCTGGTACAGCGTGTGCAACAAGGCGTGACCGGTCCGATCGGCGGCGGCGCAGGTGCGGGTGGCCTGGTCGCCGCCGAAATTCTTGGACTGGCCGCCGAAGGGGCGCTGGTAGATCTTGCCATTGTCCAGTCGCGAGAACGGCAGGCCCATGTGTTCGAGTTCGTAGACGGCCGAGGCGGCCTCGCGGCACATGAATTCGATCGCGTCCTGGTCGCCGAGCCAGTCGCCGCCCTTGACCGTGTCGTACATGTGCCATTCCCAGCGGTCGTCGTCGACATTGGCGAGCGCGGCGGTGATTCCGCCCTGCGCCGACACCGTGTGCGAGCGCGTCGGGAAGACCTTCGACACCACCGCGACCTTGTAGTCCGAGCGCGCCAGCTGCAGCGCCGCACGCAGGCCCGCGCCGCCGCCGCCGATGATGAGGGCATCGAAGCGGCGCGTGTTCATATCGGCCCCCATAACACGGCGGCCAGCCACACGACGCTGCCTGACAGGGTGACGATCACCGCCAGATAAAGCACCAGTCGCAGACCTGTGAAATGAATGTAGTCCATGAAAATATCGCGCATCCCCACCCAGGCATGCAGCGCCAGCGCCGTCATCGTCAGCAGCAGCAGCACGCGTACCCAGAGCGGGCCAAACAGGCCTTGCCAGCCGGAGAAGTCGACCGGCAAGGCCGTCAGGAAATGAATCATCAATCCTGGCAGGGCCCCTGCCAGCACCAGCGCCGTGGCACGCTGCAGCAGCCAGGTGCCGGTACCCGTATGTGCCCCTGTGGCCGATTTCATGCGAACAGCTGCCAGGCAGCAAGCAGCGTGATCACACCTGCCGCCAGCATCACCGCGAGGCTGCTTTGCCGCGCGCGCTGCAGGTTCACGCCCCAGTGGACGTCGAGTGCCAGGTGGCGCAAGCCGGCAAAAAGATGATGCGCAAACGCCCAGACGCAAAGCAGCAGAAATAGCCTGGCCAGCGGATGTGCCGCCCAGTCGGCCATGCGCCGAAAACCCTCCTCGCCCGACAGGGAGATCGACAGACCCCATACCCCGAACGGCAACGCAAGAAACAGCAAGGCGCCCGACACCCGGTGCAGGATCGACACCCAGCCGGCAAGCGGCAGATGGATGCGTAACAGATCGAGATATACAGGGCGCGCGATCGGCTTCATGCTTCGTCTCGCCGGACCGGTTGTCAGCGGCGCTTGCGCGGTGTCTTCTTCGCCGCCTTGGCCACTGCCTGCGGTACGCGCTGGGCCAAGCGCGGATCGAACGGCTTCGGCAGGATGTAGTCGGGGCCAAACTTGAGCTTCTTCAGCTTGTAGGCCTTCAGCACCGATGCCGGCACCGGTTCGCGCGCCAGTTCGGCCAGCGCGTGCACCGCGGCGATCAGCATGTCCTGGGTGATTTCCTTGGCGCGCGCGTCGAGCGCACCGCGGAAGATGAAGGGGAAGCCGAGCACGTTGTTGACCTGGTTGGGGTAGTCGGAACGCCCGGTCGCCATGACGAGGTCGCTGCGTGCAGCCTTCGCTTTCTCCGGCGCGATCTCGGGGTTGGGGTTGGCGAGCGCGAAGACTACCGGCTTGTCGGCCATGCTTTTGACCATCGCCGGGCTCACCAGATTGGCGCCCGAAACGCCGACGAACACGTCGGCGCCGACCATCGCCTCGTCCAGCGTGCGCAGCCTGGTCTGGCGTGCGTAGGACTTCTTGAAGCTGTTGAGATCGGTGCGCGCCTTGTGCACCACGCCCCTGGAGTCGACCAGCAGAATGTTGCGCTTCTGCGCGCCCATCGCGACCAGCAGATTCAGCGAGGCGATGCCCGCCGCACCGGCCCCGAGGCACACGATTTTAGCGGTTTCCAGCGTCTTGCCCTGCACGTGCAGCGCGTTGATGAGTCCGGCGCAAATGATGGTGGCCGTGCCGTGCTGGTCGTCGTGGAACACCGGGATGTCGAGTTTCTTCTTCAGCGCCGCCTCGATCTCGAAGCAGTGCGGCGCGGCGATGTCCTCGAGATTGATGCCGCCGAATGTCGGGGCGATCGCTTCCACCACCTTGATGAAGTCCTGCGGGGTCTTGGCATTGACTTCGATGTCGTAGACGTCGATGCCGGCGAACTGCTTGAACAGCACCGCCTTGCCTTCCATCACCGGCTTGGCGGCGAGCGGGCCGCGATCGCCCAATCCGAGGATCGCCGTGCCGTCGGTGATCACCGCGACCAGGTTGCCCTTGTTGGTGTAGTCGTAAGCCTTCGCAGGATTTTTCGCGATTTCCAGAACCGGCTGGGCCACGCCCGGCGTGTAGGCGAGCGACAAATCCTCCTGGGTGGAACAGGGCTTGGACGATTCGACCGAGAGCTTGCCGGGCTTGGGCAGGCGATGGTAATCGAGGGCTTTTTTCTTTAGGGTGGCTTGGCTCATGAGGGGTACGCGAGCGGATTGAACAAGCCGTCATTATCGCGGATTTATCCGCGTTCCGCCCCGAGTCAGTCTTTCCAGATCTTGAGCTGGGCACGCAGGCGCGCAACCGCCTGCGAATGAAGCTGGCACACGCGCGATTCCGATACGCCAAGCACGGCGCCGATTTCCTTCAGGTTCATGTCCTGTTCGTAGTACATGCCCATCATGCTGCGCTCGCGTTCGGGCAGGTGGTGGATTGCTGCGATCAGGCTGTCACGGAAACCTTCGTCCTCCAGCACGGCCAGCGGGTCGTTGCTGCCGTCGACCAGATAGCGCTCCAGGAAGCTGGCGCTGTCTTCATCCGAGAAATCTTCGTAATAGAGCAGCTGGGAACACTTCACGTCGCCCAGCATGGACTGGTACTGGTCGATCGGCATGCCCAGTTCGGCGGAGATTTCCTGTTCGGAGGGCGACTTGCCATTGCGCTGCTCCAGCCGGTGGATGGCGGATTCGATCTGGCGCGATTTCTGCCGCACGTGGCGCGGCAGCCAGTCGGCCTCGCGCAACTCGTCGAGCATGGCGCCACGGATGCGCTGGGTGGCATAGGACTCGAACTGCGCGCCCTGGGTACCATCGAAGCGCCCTACCGCATCCATCAGGCCGATCAGACCGACCTGGATGAGATCGTCGACTTCGACGCTGGCGGGCAGGCGCGCCATCATGTGATATGCAATGCGCTTGACCAGCGGCGCATACTTGGTGATCTGCTCGTCTTGCGACGATGGTTTACCTACCATGTTCAGGGTTTCCCTGTCTTTATAACTGCCAAGCCGTCAGGCTCGCTCCTCGTCCGCCATTCTAACGGCTAGCGCAGCAAATGCATCATTCTCGTTTGCCACGTTGAAAATAGCATGCACGTGCCCGTGCCCGAGAAAGTGGCAGCCTGCGGCCTGGACATGATCGCAGGCCAGCCGATCGCCCAGCAGGCCAGCCTGGAATGCCACGCCCGAACGCGCCAGCGTTTTGAATACAGCATAGGCGTTCCGCATCGATTCGTCGGTACGGCGTATCTCCATGACGACCGTATGCGCCACATCCGGGAGCAAAGCAAGATCCGCACAATCCCATTCCGAATCGAATATCACATCGTCATAGCCACCCATCATGCCGAACAGGGCAGGCTCATCCGCCCGCATGCCGGGCGCATACCAGGCTTCACAATAGGCTTGCGGCAGAGTATGCAACTGCCTGCGCTCGAGTTGATGCCGCCAGTCGAACAGGCTGCGGGGGGATGAGGCGGCAAACAGGCGGCCTTGCGTGTCGATCAGGAGCGGCATCCGGCCAAGCTGATACAACGCATGCGCCAGGCGAACGCCTGGGTTGGGCGAGTCTGAAATACAGTGGATATATCGCAGCGGCTGACGCGTACCTTGTCCAGCAGGGCATACACGCCGTCGTAATCCGGCAGCCTGGTCAGCCGGCACTTGTGCCCTTTGGGGTATTGATGTCCTTCTGGGCGCGCTGCTCGGCACGTTCGGCCTCGACGCCGGCAAACAGCGGCCAATCCTCGGCCTCCAGCGCATACGGCGTGGCGAGCTGCCCGCCTTTCAATGCGCGGTCGATGAGATAGGTGGCATTGGGGGCATGAAGATCTTCCGGCACGCGTTGCCCGCCCGCGATATAGGCTAGCGGCAGGCGATGACGGATCACGCTGTCCAGCGCCGCACCCGGCTGCGGTGTTTCATCGAGCTTGGTCAGGATGCAGGCGATCGCCCCCTCGCCAAAACGCAGCATCGCCTGCTCGATCGCCGCCCCCTGCTGGTTTGCGGCGACCACTGCCAGACGGCTTATCCCCAGTGCGTCAAGTGCCTGCCCTTCGCGGGTGCGCGGATCGGAGGGCGCAAAACCTGCGGTGTCGATCAACAGCAGTTTCCTGGCGGCGAGCCGCGGCAGGAGCTGCGCCAGTCCGGCCTGGTTCTCGCATACATGCAGCGATACGCCAAGCAGGTCGGCATACACCTTCAATTGCGCCGTTGCGCCGATGCGGTAGGCATCCGCCGCCACCAATGCCACCCGATCGACCCCATGGACATCGACGCCGCGTGCGGCAAGCTTGGCGAGCGTCGTGGTCTTGCCCGCCCCGGTCGAACCGACCAGCGCATAGTGCCCGCCCCTCGCCATCAGGTCGGCGTCACGCCCCTGCATCGGCAAATTGCGTATCAGCACCTGGCGCAGCCAGCGCTGGGCCGCCTCGGTATCGAGTCCGCGCGGCAGGCGCGCCGCCAGGGTACGGGCGAGCGAACTGCCGAACCCGGCCGCGAACAGGGTCTGCATCAGCGCCACCCGGGCCGGGTCGCGGCGCCGGGCCGCGCCCCATGCAAAGCCGGCCAGCTGGTTCTGCAGCATGCCGCGCAGGCGTGACAACTCGGCCAGAATGCGCGAACTGCCAGCTGCGTCGGGCGCCTCGCTGACAGCCGGCACCGCCAGGTCGCCGTAAGCGCTGGCCAGCAGCTCGATGCCCTGTGGATGCGGCCGGGTAGACAGCACCACGGCGTCATCGCCCAATTCGCGCCTCACACGCGCCAGGCCCTCGCGCGCGTTCGCCGCGACGAACACCCGCACGCTCATTCACGCTCTCCCATCAACAGTTCCGTGCTCACCTGGACCATTTTATCGGCTGGAACCTCGGCATAGGCAATCACCGAAAGCAGCGGCAGATTGCGCCTCAGCAGCCGCGACAGCGTTGCGCGCAGTCCGGGCGAGGTCAGCAGCACCGGCGGATAGCCTGCGGCCTCCTGCTCGGCCAGCGCGCGTTCGGCCGCGTCATTCAATGCGTCCAGCGTGGCGGGCGACAGCAGTGCCTCGCCTTCGTCGCCCATTTCTGCCAGCAAACGGGTTTCAGTCGCCGCAGCCAGACCGATCACATGCAGCATGTTGCTGCCCTCGAACAGGCGATCGACGATGCTGCGGCCAAGCGCCGCGCGCACGGTTTCCACCAGTTCTTCGATCGCCTGGCTCCTGGGTGCGCGCGCCGCCAGCGTTTCGAACAGGGTGCGGGTATCGCGAATCGAGACGTTTTCGGCGATCAACTGCTGCAGCACGGCCTGCACGTTGGTCAGCGGCAGGTGGCGCGGCGTCACGTCCTCGACCAGGCCCGGATGGCTGCGCGCCAGCGTATCGAGCAGTTGCTGCACTTCGCTACGCCCCAGCAGTTCCGCCGCATGCTGGCGGAATACGGCCTCGACCTGGCGTGCGATCAGTTCGGCAGGCTCCAGAACGACAAAGCCGCGCAGTTCGGCCTCCTCGATCCGGCCGGCGTCCAGCCATACCCCGGACAGTCCGGTCAGCGGATCCAGCCCGGCAGTGCCCTCTATGCGTCCGAGCACGTCGCCCATGTCGACCGCCAGGATCTGGCCGGACGGCATCTCGCCGTGCGCCACATCGACGCCCTTGAGCGTGATGCGATAGCTGTTCGGCTTGAGATCCAGGTTGTCGCGCACCCGGATGAGCGGCACCACCAGCCCCATGTCGGTGGCGAAACGCCGCCGCGCCTCGGTGATCTTGCTCAGCGCCGCGCCGCCCTGGTTGCGATCGACCAGCGGGATCAGCCGGTAGCCAACTTCGAGCGCCAATACGTCGACCGGTGGGATATCGTCCCAGGTGACGTCGACCGGCGCGGTATCCGCTTCGACCAGTTCCAGCGGCACGACATCGAAGGCGGCCGTGCGCTGGCGGCGCATCAGCCAGAACCCCAGCCCGGCCAGTACCGTGGCGATGGTCAGGAACGCCAGATGCGGCGTACCCGGAATCACGCCCAGCGCACCCAGCACGGCTGCAGCCACATACAAGGTCTGCGGACGGCCGAAAATCTGGGTGGAAAACTCGCGCGACAGATCCTGCTCGCTCGACGCGCGACTCACGACGATGCCCGCCGCGGTGGATATGACCAGCGCGGGAATCTGCGTCACCAGGCCGTCGCCCACGGTCAGCAGCGCATAGCGTCCGAGCGCTTCGGAAACGCCCAGATTGTGCTGCAGCAGGCCCACCGCAATGCCGCCGATCAGGTTGACCACCAGGATGATCATGCCGGCGATGGCATCGCCGCGCACGAATTTGGAGGCGCCGTCCATCGCGCCGTAGAAATCGGACTCGCGGCCGATGTCGCTGCGGCGGGCGCGCGCCTCGACCTCGTTGATGAAGCCTGCGTTCAGATCGGCATCGACTGCCAGCTGCTTGCCCGGCATCGAATCCAGCGTGAAGCGCGCCGCCACCTCGGCGATGCGCCCGGCACCCTTGGTGATGACGACAAAGTTGATGATGACCAGGATGATGAACACCACGAAACCGACCGCGATGTTTCCGCCGACCAGGAAGTTGCCGAACGACTCGATCACCTTGCCCGCTGCTTCCGGCCCGGTATGTCCCTGCATCAGGATGATGCGGGTGGAAGCCACGTTGAGCGACAGGCGCAGCAGCGTGGTCAGCAGCAGCACCGTGGGAAAGACCGAGAAATCCAGAGGACGCCGCGCGTTCAGGCTTACCAGCAGCACGATCATCGCCAGCGCGATGTTGAGCGTGAACAACACGTCGAGCATGATGGTGGGCAAGGGCAGCACCATCATCGCCAGAATCAGCATGACCAGCGCCGGCACCGCCAGTCGGTTCGCCGGCAGGCCCATCACCATCACCCCTTGCGCGCTCACCCGATCACCTCGTCAATGCGCTGGCCGGCACCTTGCTGGCGGCCGCGCAACTGCGCCCGTACTTCGGGATTCACCTCGGATTCGCGTGCCTCGGCCAGCACTTCCTGCCAGGTCATCGCGTGGCGGCGCAAATAACGCCACCAGCGCCAGCCGGCATCCGCTGCCGCTGCCAGCGTCAACGCTGCCGCCAGCACCAGCACGCCTCGGCCCACCCAGGCGGCCGTCGCGTCGAGGGCGACGCTCATTTCGCTACGGGTCAGGCTGTGCAACCCCGACCAGCCGCTCGTCAGCACCCAGCCCACCGCTGCAGCGGCGAGCGCCAGCTTCAGCAACACCAACGATCCATCGAACAGGGACTCGACGGAAAACAGACGAGTGAACGGTTTGAAAGGATTGGCGCGTGTGAAATCGGCCTGGGCGGCCTGCGGAACAAACACCCAGCCCGAGAGCAGGATGGGGGCCACCAAGGCAGCGGCAAAGATGACGCCCAGTACCGGCAGTACGGCCCAGAGCGCCTCCCAGGCAGCCTGGATAAACACAGGAGAAAGTGGCTGTGCGGCGTGAATGAATGCCATCTCGGTCAATACCTGCAAGGCATTGAGGAGGCGCGGCGCCAACCAGCCCAGCATGCCCAGCGCCGACAACAATACGGCCCACGCCGTGAGTTCGGCTGAACGCGGCACATCGCCCGCGCTGCGTGCCAGTTGCAGGCGCCGCGGACTTGCTGGTTCGGTACGGGAAAGGTCTGTCTCCTCGGCCATGCTTGCCTCAACTTTTGGGCAGTCTAGCACGAAGCGAAGAGGGTTTTTAGGCTGCGGGCCAGCGGCTTTTCGTGCGGGACACGCGTCCTCTCCCTATCGCTTCCTGTCTCCGCCAGATGATGCCGCGCTAACGGGCAGGATGCATCCCTCCCAACCCGGATTGCATCATCGCCCTTCTCCCGTTTCCGGAATCACTTGTGCCGCCTATTCCTCAGGGCCATCAGGCTCGCGACAGGATGGCCATCGCACCCGGCAAGCCATCCACCACGCGAGTCTCATGGTAGGAAAGTAGGTTATATTTTTTAAGTTAGATAACTTACTATTTGCCCCATGAACCAGCAGACACGCACACATGACAAGCGCCAGCATCTGATCAGAACGGCAACCGATCTGGTCTATCGCAACGGTTTCGTCAAAACCACGCTTGCGGACATCTCGGCCGAGGCCGGCATCCCGCTCGGCAGTATTTACTACTACTTTCAGGCACGCGAAGACATCGCGCGTGCCGTCGTGGAACGCCGGGTGGCCGAATTGAATGACTTTCTGGAAAAACAGGCCGAGCAGCCAAACCCCCGGTTACGCCTTGAGGCGCTGATGGGCGTCTGGGTCGACGAGCGGGAAAACGATACGGAGTTCGGCTGCCCGGTGGGCAGCCTGTGCTACGAACTTGCCAAAGGACGCGGCCCCATGAGCGCGGAAGCGGCACGGCCCTTCCAGCTCCTGCTCGCCTGGTGCGAAGCCCAATTCCGTTTGATGGGA
This sequence comes from uncultured Thiobacillus sp., assembly GCA_964533095.1. Lineage (GTDB taxonomy): Bacteria > Pseudomonadota > Gammaproteobacteria > Burkholderiales > Thiobacillaceae > Thiobacillus. The sequence continues at coordinate 83,476 of CAZHKS010000009.1, forward strand.
TGCGGTCGCGACGCCAAGACACTGGCACTGCACCTGATTGCAGCCTTGCAGGGAATCAGTCTGATCGCCAACTCGCTCGGCGAATCGGAGCAGATTTTGCGTGAAGCCACGTATCTGAAGCGGTGGCTGCGTGAAACAGAAAGCCGTACAAAACGGCCAAACGAGGCCAGGTAATTCACACCTTGCCCCGGCTTGTTCAACTAACTTCCCAAGGAGACATAAATATGAAATTCACCCCCAAGATTGCGGCCTTAGCCTTGTTCCTTGCCTTGCCCACTTCCTATATGGCGCACGCGGAGGAATTCGCACCGTACGGCACCGCCAAAGTCGACATGCACACGATGCCGGTCACGGACGTGGTATTTGACGTGAACTACGAAGACCCGCAGAAGTTGAACATTCTTTACAACTTCATCAGGAATACGCAGAAAATCACCCAGGGCAAGGTCGTGGTCGTTACGCACGGACCTGAATTGCGCGCCTTCGCCAAGGAAAACTACCCGAAATACCAGGGGATCATGGACAAGATGGCGGAACTGGCAAAGGATGGCGTCGAATTCAAGATGTGCAACAACGCGATGAAGGCGGCAGGCTTCAGTGCGGAGGACATGCACGGATTCGTCACGATTGTTCCGGCTGGCTTTCCGGAGCTCGCCTACTATCAGGGCAAGGGATACAAGTACATCAACCCCATCCCGCTCTCGGTAAAGGATGTTCGCTATCTGGATCAGCCCCAGCTCAAGAAATAACGATCCCGCTACCCAGAGGCGCGTGAATGCACGCACCTCTGGCCACTTATACCGGGTGCCGCCTGGAATTGCGGTAATCGCGTCATCCGGGCAGTCGCATGCCAGCCTTCTCCCGGCTTTCCGCATAATTGAACGCTTTCCCCTGTGATATCCGGGGCATGGCAACAGGGAAATTTCGATGCCAGGCTGCTCCCGATCACGCATGCCTGGTGTGGCGGCATTCCGTCCCCCCAGGCCTCGTCTGGAAACAGGCCGCATTTGCGACGCTCTCACCTACCTAAAATCAGGAAAATCGATTAATCTGCCTGCAGCCTGACCGACCGCCCTGCCAGCGTCGGGTGGATACAGGCATATTCGATCATCACAATAAAACCTATTCCTGGAGGAGTTTCAAATGCGCAAACTGCATTTTGCCGCTGCCATGGCATCAGCACTGGCCCTGTCCACCCCGGCATCTGCCGGCTTTTTCGATTTCACCCTCGCGCCCTATCTCGGCGCAAGCGCGGGGCAGTCCTCCGCGGACATCACGTGTCCTGCCGGCACCTCGTGTGATGACTCGGACAGCGCATGGAAGGTATACGGCGGCCTGGAGGTGAATGAATACCTCTCGATGGAAGTTGGCTATATCGATTTAGGCAAGGTGGGTTACAGCGGAGCAAAAACCGGATCCAGAGAAACGAATGGCATGACCCTGCAACTGGTCGGGACGTATGCCCTCAACCCAAGCATCACCCTGATCGGCCGAGGCGGGATGAACATCCTGAACACCGAGGTCAATGGCACGATTGCCGGAACCCCGAACAACAATACGGGAGATACCGACATTGTCTGGTCGGCGGGCCTGGGTGCACAGTACAACTTCACCCAATCGCTGGGGTTACGCATGGAATGGGAACGTTATTTCAAGACCGGCAGCCCGTCCCTCAATGGCGGCACCGGCGAAGCAGACATCGACCTGCTCTCCGCCGGACTGGTCTTCAAGTTCTAATCATTTCCTGCGCAATGAAAAAGGGGCCTGAGGCCCCTTTTTCATTGCACGCCGTCAGGACAGTCGCCGTCTCGCAGCAGACCGCCTTCAACTCACTTCGTCGATCCAGGCCATCTGGATGGCTTCGAGAATCTTCTCGCCGGAATGATCCGGATCGTCGTCGAAATCGGGCAACTCCATCACCCAGTTATGCAGGTCGGTGAAGCGGATGGTGCGCGGGTCGATTTCTGGGTGAGCCTCGGCGAGTTCGATGGCAATGTCGAGGGAGTCCGTCCACTTCATGATTAATGCCCTTCTTTCACCATGTTGATGGTGTATTTTGGAATTTCGATCACCAGGTCGCTGCTGTTGACGCGCGCCTGGCATGACAGCCGTGACTGCGGCTCGAGCCCCCAAGCCTTGTCGAGCAGATCATCCTCCTCTTCGGTGGAGGGGGCCAGCGAATTGAAGCCTTCGCGCACGATGACGTGGCAGGTGGTACAGGCACAGGACTTTTCGCAGGCGTGTTCGATCTCTACGCCGTTGGCGAGCAGTGTATCGCAGATGGTGTCGCCGGGCTTGGCGTCGATCACGGTGCCTTCCGGGCAGAGTTCGACGTGGGGCAGTACGATGAGTTGGGGCATGTTGAGATCGGGTTCGGTCAGGCAGTTTGAGAGTGTTGGCTTGGCAGGACAGCGAGCACGCCGTCCCAGAATTGCAAGCGCGCGTTGACTGCGGATTCGGCCGCAGCTTCAGCCTCGCGCCATTTGACGGAGTCGTCGCCGCACAGTGCGGCTAGCAGACGCAGCGACAACGGCGCGTGGAAATCCTCGTCCAGGTGAACGTGGCGGTTGAGGTAGTAATGAAAGCTCGGAGCCTGCTGCTCGCTCACCGCCATGCGCGCCAGAAAGGCGCGGAACATGGACGGGATCACGTGCTCGCGGCCAAGCGCCAGCGCGGCAGCGATGGCATGCGGCTTGTCGCTGGCGATGAAACCGAAGGTGGTGCGGGTGAAGGCGGCGGACGGTGCCGGCGCCAGGCCGGATGCCAGCGCGGACTCGATGCCCTGCTCACCCGCCCGTTGCACGAAACGCGCGGGCGTGTCCGCATCCGCTCCTACCTCGCGCATGGCTGCGAGATACAGCATGAAGTGGCTGGTAAACCCTTCCTGCCCCGGCAGCGCGATGTCGGTTTCCTCTTCGAGCACAAGCTCGTTGATGAAGCGCTGCACCGAGGCGTCGCCGCCGGGTGTCCACGGCCAGCGCGCGGGCGCGACCTGATGCTGAAGATACTTGATCAGCGACATGAAGTCCCACACCGAATAGACGTGGTGCTGCATGAACATGCGCAAATCGTCCATCGACCCAACGGCTGCGTAGATCGGGTGCGCTTCGAGCTTCACCCGCAGGGATTCGATGAAATCAGCGTTCAACATAAATGTGTTGTGGCGATCAGCCGAAGGTTTCAAGTTTCTGTCCGGCCATGGCGCGGCGCACGTTCTGGTCCATGCGGCGCTGAGCGAATTCGGTGGTGGCCGCATTCAGCGCTTCGATACCGCGCTTGATAGCCTGATGATCGGGGCCCGCCATCAGTTTTTCAAGGGCGGCGATGCTGGCCTCGATCGCAGCGGCTTCATCCGCATCGAGCAAGGCGGCGTCTTCAGCCAAGGCAGCACGGGTGGCAGCGATCAGCCCCTGTGCATCGACGATCTGCTCGTTCAGCGCACGTGCATACATGTCGTCCTTGGCGTATGTGAAGGCGTCCTTCAGCATGCGGGTGACCTCTTCGTCGCCCAGACCATAAGACGGCTTGACCTGCACGCTCGCCTCGACCCCGCTGCTCTGTTCACGCGCCGACACCGACAGGAGGCCATCGGCGTCGACCTGGAAGGTGACACGGATACGCGCTGCCCCCGCCACCATCGGCGGAATGCCACGCAGTTCGAAACGTGCCAGCGAGCGGCAGTCGGACGCCAGTTCGCGTTCGCCCTGCAGCACATGCACGCTCATCGCGGTCTGGCCGTCCTTGAAGGTGGTGAAATCCTGCGCGCGCGCGGTGGGAATCGTGGTGTTGCGCGGGATGACCTTCTCGGTCAGGCCACCCATGGTTTCCAGGCCCAACGAAAGCGGGATGACATCGAGCAGCAGCCAGTCGTCTCCGGCGCGGTTACCCGCCAGCACATCGGCCTGCATGGCGGCACCCAGCGCGACTACTTTATCGGGGTCGAGATTGGTGAGCGGCGTCTGCCTGAAGAAATCGGCCACCGCCTGACGCACGCATGGTGTCCGTGTCGAACCGCCGACCATCACCACGCCCTTTACCTCCTCCACGGCAAGACCCGCATCGCGCAATGCCTTGCGGGTGGGCGCAAGCGTCTTGCCGACGAGGCTGGCGGTCATGGCATTGAATTCGGTTTGCGTCAGCGTCGCATCCATCATTTCGCCGGTCGACAGCACTGCCGTGACGCGTACTTCGGTGTGTTCTGTCAGCGCCTCCTTGGCATCGCGCGCCTTGGTCAGCAGCAGCCGTGCGTCGCCCGCCGATAGCGGTGCAAAGCGGCCCTGCTCGAGCATCCAGCAGAACACGCGCTGATCGAAGTCGTCGCCACCCAGCGCCGAGTCACCGTTGGTGGACAGAACTTCGAACACGCCCTTGGACAATTTCAGGATGGAGATATCGAAGGTGCCGCCACCGAGGTCGTACACCGCGTAGACGCCTTCGGACGCGTTGTCAAGGCCGTAGGCGATCGCCGCCGCGGTCGGCTCGTTCAGAAGGCGCAGCACGCTGAGGCCCGCCAGCTGCGCAGCGTCCTTGGTCGCCTGGCGCTGGGCGTCGTCGAAGTAGGCCGGCACGGTGATCACCGCGCCGACCAGTTCGCCACCCATGGCGGCTTCGGCACGCTGACGCAACACCTTGAGGATTTCGGCCGAGACCTCGACCGGGCTCTTCACCCCGGCGGCGGTTCTCAGTTGCACCATGCCCGGCGCATCGACGAAGCGATACGGCAGGCTGGCGATGTCCTCGATGTCGGCAATCCCGCGCCCCATGAAGCGCTTGACCGACACGATGGTGTTATGGGGGTCGCTGTTTTGCGCCGACTGTGCAGGGTAGCCAACTTCAACGCGGCAGTCCTGATGGTAGCGTACAACCGAAGGCAGCAGCGAATGCCCGGCCTCGTCGTCCAGCACGACAGCAAGGCCCGAACGCACCGTGGCCACCAGCGAGTTGGTCGTGCCCAGATCGATGCCGACCGCCAGCCGGTGCTGGTGCGGGGCGGTGGACATGCCGGGTTCGGAAATCTGCAAGAGGGCCATGCCTAACTTTCCAGTTCTTCGTACACGTCGCCGACCTCGGCGATGAGTTTGTCCATGAAACGCAGCTGCCGCACGGCTTCGGAGGCTGCCGCATAATCGTGTGCCACGTCTATCTGTTCAGCGAGTTGCGCCTCGATGCGGCGATGCGCCGTGCGCAGGTCATCGGAGATGGCATCCAGCGCATCGACACTTCTGCCGGCACGCGCCTCGTCGATCGCTTCGCGCCATTCCATCTGCTGCATCAGGAAGGCAGGCGCCATTTTGGTGTTGCTGGCCTCGAACGCATCGATTCCCTGCAATTTCAGCAGATATACGCCTCGGTTCACCGGGTGCTTGAGCGTCTGGTACGCCTCATTGGCCCGGGTTGCCCATTGCATCGCCACCCGTTGTTCGGCTTCCGGCTGCGCGGCGAACCTGTCCGGATGCACCGTGTTCTGCAGCTCGCGGTAGGCCGTGTCAAGCTGCTTTCGATCCAGCGCGTACGATTGCGGCAGGCCGAACAGTTCGAAGTAGCTCTGTGTGAAGTCCATTCTCACGCGCCGGAAGTCAGGGGCCAGAAATCGGGACGCCGTGCCTCGTGCGACTGATACGCCGCAGCGACGCCCGCGCTGTTCCCGGCTTCTGGATCCTGTTTCCTGCCCACTGCGTTCAAACGTTGAACGACTCGCCGCAGCCGCACTCGTTCTTCACATTCGGATTGTTGAACTTGAAGCCTTCGTTCAGCCCCTCGCGTGCGTAATCCAGCTCGGTGCCATCGATGTAGGCCAGACTCTTTGGATCAACGAATACCGTCACGCCATGGCTGGTGAACACCTCGTCGCCCTCGGGCGTCTCATCGGCAAACTCCAGCTTGTAGGCCATGCCGGAGCAGCCTGTGGTACGCACGCCGAGTCGGATGCCAACACCCTTGCCGCGTTTGGCAAGGTAGTTGGTAACGTGTTGCGCTGCGCGCTCGGACAGAGTCACCGCCATGACTTACTCCAGACCTTTTTTCTGCTTGTAGTCGGCCACCGCGGCCTTGATCGCGTCCTCGGCCAGGATCGAGCAGTGGATCTTCACCGGCGGCAGCGCGAGTTCTTCGGCAATCGCCGTGTTCTTGATTTCCATCGCCTGGTCGAGCGTCTTGCCCTTGACCCATTCGGTCACCAGCGAGGACGAGGCGATCGCCGAGCCGCAGCCATAAGTCTTGAACTTGGCGTCTTCGATGCGGCCATCGGCACCGACCTTGATCTGCAGCTTCATGACGTCGCCGCAGGCGGGCGCGCCGACCATGCCGGTACCGACGCCATCGTCGTCCTTGGTGAAGGAACCCACGTTGCGGGGGTTTTCATAGTGGTCGAGTACTTTATCGCTGTAGGACATGGTGGTTCTCCTTTACTTCAAATCAATGTGCAGCCCACTGCACGGAATTCAGATCGACGCCTTCCTTGAACATTTCCCACAACGGAGACAGTTCGCGCAGCTTGCCGATCTTTTCATGCAGAAGCTTGATGGCGTAGTCGACTTCTTCCTCGGTGGTGAAGCGGCCGATGGAAAAACGGATCGAGCTGTGCGCCAGTTCGTCGCTGCGGCCCAGTGCGCGCAGCACGTAGGAAGGCTCCAGGCTGGCCGAGGTGCAGGCGGAACCGGACGACACCGCCAGATCCTTGATCGCCATGATCAGCGACTCGCCCTCGACGAAGTTGAAGCTGACGTTGAGGTTGTGCGGAACGCGCTGATCCATGTCGCCGTTCAGGTGCACTTCCTCGATGTCCTTCAGGCCCGTATATAGACGATCACGCAGCATGCGGATACGCTCGTTTTCGGTCGCCATTTCTTCCCGGGCGATACGGAAGGCTTCGCCCATGCCGACGATCTGGTGCGTCGCCAGCGTGCCCGAGCGCATGCCGCGCTCGTGGCCGCCGCCGTGCATCTGCGCCTCCAGGCGGATACGCGGCTTGCGGCGCACGTACAGCGCGCCGATGCCCTTGGGGCCGTAGGTCTTGTGCGCCGAGAACGACATCAGGTCGACCGGCAGCGTTTTCAGGTCGATCGGCATCTTGCCGGTGGCCTGCGCAGCATCGACGTGGAAGATCACGCCCTTTTCGCGGCAAATCTTGCCAAGAGCATCGAGGTCCTGGATCACACCGATCTCGTTGTTGACCGCCATCACCGAGGCCAGCACGGTGTCGGGGCGGATCGCGGCACGGAACTCATCGAGATCGAGCAGGCCGTTTTCCTTCACGTTCAGATAAGTTGCTTCGAAGCCTTGGCGTTCCATTTCACGCACGGTGTCGAGCACGGCCTTGTGTTCGGTACGTACGGTGATGATGTGCTTGCCCTTGGTGGCCGAGTAGAAATGCCCCGCGCCCTTGATGGCGAGATTGTTCGATTCGGTGGCGCCAGAGGTAAAGACGATTTCCTTTGCGTCGGCGCCGACCAGCGCTGCCACCTGGACACGTGCGTCTTCCACCGCCTTTTCCGCCTCCCAGCCAAACGGATGCGAACGCGACGCCGGGTTGCCGAAATGCTCGGTCAGATAGGGGATCATCTTGGCCGCCACACGCGGGTCGACCGGGGTGGTGGCGGAGTAATCGAAATACAGTGTCTTCATCGTTTTGCCCTAGTTGAATCGTTCAAGCGGCCAGCGTCATCTTCGATGCGCGGCGATCCTGCAGCACCTTGTCCTTGCACTCGTCCTGCTTGGCTACCAGCGTGGCCAGCGTCACGTTGTCCAGGTAATCGTAGATATGGGCGTTGAGCCCGGTCCACAAGTCGTGCGTCAGACAGCGGTGCTCGTCGTGGCAGTTTTCCTTGCCGCCGCACTGGGTCGCGTCGATGGGTTCGTCCACCGCGCGAATGATGTCGGCTACGCTGACATCGTCGAGTGCGCGGGCGAGGTAGTAGCCGCCACCGGGACCGCGCACGCTCTCGACCAGTTCATGTCTGCGCAGGCGGCTGAAAAGCTGCTCCAGATACGACAGGGATATGTCCTGGCGTTCACTGATACCGGCCAGCGTCACCGGATGTTTGCCGCCGCGCAAGGCCAGATCCAGCATGGCGGTGACGGCGAAGCGGCCCTTGGTGGTCAGTCTCATGACTTATTCTCCTGAAATTTCGCCCGAACTATAAAATTCCCGAGCATTTCAGTCAACTATTCCTTACCTTAGCAATTTAGTCAACTATTTTGTTCAAATAGTTCGGGTCGAAATTATCGGGCTTGTCCTGCCCCGCCGGCATCTCGGCACCCAGCTTCTGTAACTGCGCCAGGATGAGCTCGAGCCGGTGATCGATATGGGCCGAGTGGTCGATCAGGCCATGAATCGCCTTCACCACCGGGTCGTTCATGTCGGCCGAAATGGCATAGGCGGAAAATCCGAGTTTTTCCGCCTGCTGGTTGCGCTGCTTCTCCGCCGCGCTGTCCAGAATGCGCGCGGGAATACCCACCGCCGTCGCATTGTCCGGCACATCCTTCACCACCACGGCGTTGGAGCCTACGCGGGCATTCGAGCCGATGGTGATCGGACCGAGTATCTTGGCGCCCGCACCGACCACCACGCCCGGCATCAGGGTGGGGTGGCGCTTGCCCTTGTTCCACGACGTTCCGCCCAGCGTCACGCCGTGGTACAGGGTGCAGTCGTCGCCGATTTCGGCGGTCTCGCCTACCACCACGCCCATGCCATGGTCGATGAACACACGCCGACCGATGGTGGCGCCGGGGTGGATTTCGATGCCGGTGAGCCAGCGGCCGATATGCGAGGTAAAGCGCGCCAGCCATTTCCATTCAAGTCGCCACAGCTTGTTCGCCAGGCGGTGGATGACCATGGCGTGGAAGCCGGGATAGGTCGTAATGACCTCGAAGGTCGACCGCGCCGCCGGATCGCGGTCGAACACGACGGCGATGTCTTCCTTGAATTGGCTGAACAGGTTCATGCGCTGAGAATGCTTTATCCTAGTAATTTAGTCAACTATTCTGCACTGGAGTTCCGGCCCCTGTCCGCCCGCTGCCTGGCCTCCTGCGCCGCAGTCAGGATGCCGCGCAGAATGTTCACTTCCTCCTTCGCCAGTCGGGTGCGTGCAAAAAGCCGTCGCAGTTTCAGCATCAGCTTGCCGGGCGAACCGGGATTGAGAAATTCAAGTTCAGCCAGTGCGGTTTCCAGATGCCCGTAGAAACGTTCCATCTCTCCGCCCGTCGCCGCATCCACCTCCGGCTGTGGCCAGCTCGCATGTCCCAGCCAGGCCTGGCGGACTTCATAGCTCAGCACCTGCACAGCCGCCGCCAGGTTGAGCGAACTGTATACCGGGTTGGCGGCGATCGTCACCAGCCCCTGACACAGGCTCAGTTCCTCATTGGACAGACCGCTGGTTTCGTTGCCGAACACCAGTGCCACCGGCCCGGCCTGCGCTTCGGTCAACAAGCGGGTCGAGGCCTCGGGTGGCGTCAGCACCTCGGACACGATGTCACGACGGCGCGCCGACACGCCAAGCGCCAGCGTGGTATCAGCGAGCGCCTCGGCCAGCGTTGCACATACCTGTGCCTGCGCCAGCAGGTCGGTCGCACCCGATGCCATGGCGTCGGCCTGGCTGTTGGGGAAAACGCCGGGATCGACCAGCACCAGTTGGGACAGGCCCATCGTCTTCATCGCACGCGCCGCCGCGCCGATATTGCCGGGATGGCTGGTGCGTGCCAGTACGATACGAATATTGGCGAGAAGTTGAGGATCGGCTGTGGTCATCAAGTAAAATACGCGGCTCGTTCTTTGAATCCATAGCCAGACATCATGCATCCCATGCTCAATACGGCGGTGAAAGCCGCTCGCAAAGCCGGGGCGATCATCAATCGCGCCTCGCTCGACCTCGACCAGCTTACCGTGCGCAGCAAGCAGGACCGCGATTATGTCAGCGAGGTCGACCAGATGGCCGAGCGCGCCATCATAGAAACCCTGCTCGACGCCTACCCAAATCACGGGATTTTAGCAGAGGAGTCTGGCACCACAGAAGCCAAAAACGGCGAGGATTACGAGTGGATCATCGATCCGCTCGACGGCACCACCAATTTCCTGCACGGCCTGCAGCAGTATTCGGTTTCCATCGCCCTCCGGCACAAAGGGCAGATCACCCAGGCCGTGGTGTTCGACCCATCGAGCAACGAACTCTTTACCGCCACGCGCGGCCGCGGCGCCATGCTCAACGACCGCCGCATCCGCGCCAGCAAGCGCAGCAAGCTCTCCGAATGCCTGATCGGCACCGGCTTCCCCTTCCGCGACTTCAGCTTCGCAGAGGCCTACATCAACATGTTCCGCGACATGATGCGCGCCACCTCGGGCCTGCGCCGGCCCGGTTCCGCCGCGCTCGACCTCGCCTACGTGGCCTGCGGCCGCTACGACGGCTTCTGGGAAATGCACCTGAAACCCTGGGACCTGGCTGCCGGCAGCCTGATCGCGCAGGAAGCCGGCGCGCTGGTCGGCAATTTCATGGGCGACGAAGGCTTTCTGGAATCCGGCAACATCGTTGCCGCCAGCCCGAAGATCTTCGGGCAGATGCTGCAGGTCCTCGCCCCGCATCTGCCGCCCGAACTGAAGGTCTGAACCCGACACCCGCACGCTCATGTCCGTCGCCAAGGAGCCCACTGCCCACACGCCGATGATGCAGCAGTACCTCGGCATCAAGGCGCAGCATCCCGACATGCTGCTGTTCTACCGCATGGGCGACTTCTACGAGCTGTTCTTCGAGGACGCCGAAAAGGCCGCACGGCTGCTGAACATCACGCTCACCACGCGCGGCGCCTCCGCCGGCGCGCCGATCAAGATGGCAGGCGTGCCCTATCACAGTGTCGAGCAGTACCTGGCGCGCTTGCTGAAGCTGGGCGAATCTGTGGTGATCGCCGAGCAGGTAGGCGACCCGGCCACCGGCAAAGGCCCCGTTGAACGACAGGTCGCGCGTATCGTGACACCCGGCACCCTGACCGATTCGGGCCTGCTGGACGAGACACGCGATACGCTGATCCTGGCGATCGCCCCCGGCATGTCCGGTAAAGCCCCGGGCAGCGATGCGCTCGGCGTGGCCTGGCTCAATCTCGCCGCCGGACGCTTTCAGGTCACCGAAATCAGCGCGCCCACCCTGCCCGCCCTGCTGGCGCGGGTGCGCCCGGCTGAAATCCTCGTCCCCGACGACTTCACCCTTGAGGGGGCCGCCTGCGCGGTGCGCCGGCTGGCGTCGTGGCAATTCGATGCAAACGGTGCCCAGGCCCGCTTGGCGCAGCAATTCGGCAGCCGCGATCTGGCCGGCTTCGGGGTCTCCGATCTGCCCCTGGCCATCGCCGCCGCAGGCGCCGTGCTCGACTACATCCAGACCACCCAGCGCACTGCGCTGCCGCATATCCAGGCCATCCACGCCGAGCGCGACAGCGATCTCGTCCAGCTCGACGCCGCCACCCGGCGCAACCTGGAGCTCACCGAGACCCTGCGCGGCGAAGCGGCGCCGACCCTGCTGTCGGTGCTCGACACCTCCGCCACCGGAATGGGGACGCGCCTGCTGCGCCACTGGCTGCACCACCCGCTGCGCGACCGCAGGGTGTTGTGCGGCCGGCGCGATGCCATTGGCGTGCTGGCCGAAACACCCGACGCCGCGGCGGCAATCAACCGGCTGCTGAAGGGTTGCGCCGATGTCGAGCGAATCAGTAGCCGCATCGCGTTGAAGAACGCCCGCCCGCGCGACCTGTCCGGCCTGCGCGACACCCTGGCCCTGCTGCCCGATCTCGCGGCCGCGCTGCCCGACGACCGCGCGCGGCTATCAGCCCTGCAGGCATCGCTCGCCGCCCGCCCCGACCTGCATGCCCTCCTCGCCCGGGCCGTCCAGTCCGAACCCGCCAGCGTGCTGCGCGAAGGCGGCGTGATCGCCGACGGCTACGACGTCGAACTCGATGAGCTGCGCGGGCTGACCCGCGACGCGGGTTCATTCCTGTTGGAATTGGAAACGCGTGAGCGCGCGCGTTCGGGAATCGGCAATCTCAAGGTCGAATACAACAAGGTGCACGGCTTCTACATCGAGGTGAGCCGCGCGCAGGCAGACAAGGTGCAGGTGCCCGACGACTACCGCCGTCGCCAGACGCTGAAGAACGCCGAGCGCTACATCACGCCGGAGCTCAAGGCATTCGAGGACAAGGCATTGTCGGCGCAGGAGCGCGCGCTGGCGCGCGAGAAGACGCTGTTCGAGGCCTTGCTGGATTCCCTGGCGCCGCATGTGCCGGACCTGCTCACCATTGCCGCCGCGCTCGCAGAGATCGACGTGCTGGCGAGCCAGGCTGAGCGTGCGGGCACGTTGAAGCTGTGCGCGCCCGACTATAGCGAAGACCTCGGCATCGTCATCCGCGGCGGTCGCCATCCGGTGGTCGAGGCGCAGGTCGACCATTTCATCCCCAACGACGTGACGCTCAACCGCACACGGCAGATGCTGCTGATCACCGGACCCAACATGGGCGGCAAATCGACCTACATGCGGCAGGTGGCGCTGGTGACGCTGCTGGCCTGCTGCGGCCTGTGGGTACCCGCCAGCTCGGCAAAAATCGGCGAGATCGACCAGATCTTCACCCGCATCGGCGCATCCGACGATCTGGCCGGCGGACGTTCGACCTTCATGGTCGAGATGACTGAAACCGCGCACATCCTGCACAACGCCAGCGCCAACAGCCTCGTTCTGCTGGACGAGATTGGTCGCGGTACCTCGACGTTCGATGGCCTCGCGCTGGCCTGGGCAGTGGCACGGCATCTGGTCACGGCCACCCGTGCGTTCACCCTGTTCGCCACCCACTATTTCGAGCTGACCCAACTGGCGCAGGAATTCCGCCAGCTCGCCAACGTCCACCTCGACGCCAAGGAGCACGGCGCCGACCTGGTGTTCCTGCACGCGGTGGAGGAAGGCCCGGCCTCGCAGAGCTACGGTATCCAGGTCGCCCGCCTCGCCGGCGTGCCCAGCCCGGTGATCCATGCCGCACGGCGCCATCTGCGCGAACTCGAGGACGCGCAGCTACAGCCCGGTCCGCAGGGCGACCTGTTCGCCGCCCACCTGCCCAACGACGAGCCGCCGCCGCATCCCGCGCTCGACCAGCTGCGCGAGCTCGATCCCGATACGCTCACACCAAAGGCCGCGCTGGACATGCTCTATGCGCTGAAGGCGCATTTATGAAAGCCCGGCGCGCTGAAGGCGCATTGTTGAAAGCCCGGCGCGCTGAAGGCGCATTGATGAAACCAGGCGCACTGGAAACAACGACCGATACGTCACTGTGAAAACCCTACGCCTGGATACTGCTGAACTCGCACTCGACTTCAACGCCGCGCTCAAGCTGGCAACACGCATCGCCCAGCAACTGCTGGATGACGAAACGATGCTGCTGAGCTGGCATGACCGCGAGCGCGGTCTCGAATCGCCGGCCGGCGTGAGCGAAGTCACGAAGGCTGTGCGACCAAAGGCTCCTGGGATTATGCGAAAAACCGCGGCGCGCGGCTGGCGGTGGAGTTCGACGCCGGCCGTTTCTACTTCTGCTTTCTCTAGGCCTCGGCCAGCATTACACGAACAGTCTGACCCAGACAGCGCACTGTCTGGTTCGCCCGTATCTTTGCCGTCTTGCGGTGCTCCGGCTGGCCGTCGACGGTAACATCGCCGTTGGCGATCATGTGCTTGCCCTGTCCGCCGCTGTCGGCGATGCCAGCGAGCTTGAGCAGGTCGCATAGCGCGATGTGTTCACCGCGCAGCCTGAATTCCAGCGCGTCCATGCCTATGCGCCGCGCCGCCGCCACAGATAGCGGTACACGAAACCAGGATAGGCGAACACCACGAACAGCGCGGCGTTGACTGCGTAAAACTCCCAGTTCTGGTGCTGGATATCGCCAAGCTTGCCTTCCAGCAGCCGCGCAACGCCACCGACCGCGAAAAACAGGATCACCAGTTCCAGCAGCCGCCAGGCGAAATTCTTGACGCCCGTCCTGGGCCGCATGACGAAGAAGATGCGTTCGACGAGAAAAGGCAGGTTGGCGGCGATGAAGGCCAGAATCAGCAACAGGGTGGTGGAAAAATTCACGGTGGTTCCGAAAAGCTAGGTGACGCCGGAGCAGACCCGCTCCAGCACAGTTTGGTTCAAATATCCCGATTCAGAAGGATGCATGGATGGCGTGGATGCACACCGCCATCAACGGCTGCGGCACGATTCCCAGCACCAGAATCGCCAGCCCGTTGGCCGACATGACGACGCGCATATCGGGACTCGCCGTGATGGGGGACATGTCGTGCGGAGCGTCGAAATACATCAGCTTGACGATGCGCAGATAGTAGAACGCGCCGATCAGCGAGAACAGCACCGCCGCCACCGCCAGCCAGACGTAGCCGATCTCGACCACCGCCTGCAGCACCGACAATTTGGCATAGAACCCCACCGTAGGCGGCACACCGGCCATCGAGAACATCAGCAGCAGCATCATGAAAGCCAGCCACGGGCTACGGCGGTTCAGGCCCTTGAAGTCCTCCAGCTGGTCGGCTTCGAATCCGGCCCGCGACAACAGCAGGATCATGCCGAATCCGCCCAGGCTCATCAGTGCATATACCAGAACGTAGAACATCGCGCCGCCGTAGCCATTCTGCGAGCCGGCAAGTATGCCCAGCAGCATGAAGCCCATGTGCGAGATGGTCGAGTAGGCAAACATGCGTTTCAGGTTGCTTTGCGCGATGGCCGCGATGTTGCCGAGCGCCATCGACAGCACGGCCAGGATGACCAGCATGCTGCGCCAGTCACCTACCTGCGATTCCAGCCCCTGCCCCAGGATGCGGATCACAAATGCAAATGCGGCAATCTTGGGTGCGGAGCCGATGAACAGCGTCATCGCGGTCGGTGCGCCATGGTAGACATCAGGCACCCACATGTGGAACGGCACTGCGCCAAGCTTGAAGGCGAGGCCGGCGACGATGAAGACGATGCCGAATACCAGCGGGATGCGCAGGTCGGTGCCGTCCTGCAGGGCAATGGCGATGTCGCCGAGCCCCAGCGAGCCGGTGACCCCGTACACCATCGACATGCCGTAAAGCAGCATGCCCGACGCCAGCGCGCCCAGCACGAAGTATTTCATCGCCGCCTCGGTCGCCACGCCGGAGTCGCGCTGCAAGGCAACCATGGCATACAGCGATAGCGACAGAAGTTCGAGGCCGAGATACAGCGTGAGGAAATGACTGGCCGACACCATCACCATCATGCCCAGCAGCGCGAACAGTGCCAGAACGAAGAATTCGCCCTTGTAGAGCCCGCGCTGGCGAAGGTAGTCGCGCGAATATACCAGTACCACCGCAACCGTCAGATAGAGAAACAGTTTCAGCACATCGGACAGCGGATCGTCGACGAACAGCCCGTGCAGCGTCAGCACCGGCAGGGTGGAGAAACCGCGAACGGTGAGCAGTGCCGCGCCAGCCAGTGTCGCAAGCGAAAGCACATAGGCCAGGTAGCGTTTGCTGTCATCGACCGCGGCGTCGATCACTAGGATCAGCGAGACCATGGCGAGCACGAAGATCTCGGGAAAAACAGGCGCGAATTGCATGATGGCTTGGCTCATCCGGGAACCTTAAGGCAGTTTGCTTTGGGCGACATGCGCCAACAGGTCGACCACCGACACATGCATGACGTCGGTGAACGGCTTGGGATACAGCCCCATGGCCAGCACGCAGACGGCCAGCACGCCGAGCAGCAGGATCTCACGCGGGCTGATGTCCTTCATCTCCTCGACGTGCGGGTTGGCGACGCTGCCAAATACCACGCGCTTGTACATCCACAGCGTATAGGCCGCACCGGTGATCAGCGTGGTGGCGGCGATGAAGGCAAACCAGAAATTGACCTTGGTTGAAGCCATTATGACCATGAACTCGCCGACGAAGCCGCTGGTGGCCGGCAGACCAGCATTGGCCATGGCGAATAGCATGAAGAAGGCGGCGAATACCGGCATCCTGCTGGCCAGGCCGCCATAATCCTTGATCTGACGCGAATGCAGACGGTCGTACATGACGCCGATGCAGAGAAACAGCGCGGCCGAGACGAAGCCATGCGAGATCATCTGCACCAGGCCGCCTTCAGCGCCGAGCGTGTTGAACATGAAAAAGCCGAGGGTGACGAAGCCCATGTGCGCGATCGACGAATAGGCAATGAGCTTCTTCATGTCGGCCTGCACCAGCGCGACCAGGCCGATGTAGACGACGGCGATCAGCGACAGCATGATGACGAACCAGGCGAATTCATGGCTGGCGTCCGGCAGGATCGGCAGGATGAAGCGCAGGAAACCGTAGGCACCGACCTTGAGCGTGATCGCCGCCAGCACCACCGAGCCGCCGGTCGGCGCCTCGACGTGGGCGTCGGGCAGCCAGGTGTGTACCGGCCACATCGGCACCTTGACCCCGAACGCCAGCAGGAAGGCGAAGAACATCAGCGTCTGCGCGGTCATTCCTAATGCAGTGGCATGCCAGGTCAGGATGTCGAAGCTGCCCCCTGACTGGAAATAGAGGTAGATCATCGACACCAGCATCAGCAGCGAGCCGAGCAGCGTGTAGAGGAAGAACTTGAACGCGGCGTAGACACGGTTCGGCCCGCCCCACACGCCGACGATCAGGTACAGCGGGATCAGCATGCCTTCGAAGAAGACGTAGAACAGGATGCCGTCGAGCGCCGCGAACACGCCATTGATGAGGCCGGACATGATGAGGAAGGCGGCCATGTACTGCGCGACCTTGTCCTGGATCACCTGCCAGCCGGCGATCACCACCAGCACGGTGACGAAGCTGTTGAGCAGGATCAGCGGCATCGAGATGCCGTCGACACCGACGTGATAATGAATGTTGAAAGCCGGGATCCAGGCCGCTTTCTCGACGAACTGCATCGCCGAGGTCGTGGTATCGAACCCGGTGGCAAGCGGCAGCGCGACGATGAGTCCCAGCACCGCGCCGGCCAAGGCCAGCCAGCGGGCCAGTGCCGCGTTGCGATCGGAGCCGGTGGCGAGCACGATCGCCCCGGCCAGAATGGGCACCCAGATGACGAGGGAAAGGAGGTTGTTCAGCATGGATCAGTTCAAGCGCGCGAACCAGGTCACCAGGGCAAACACCCCGATCAGCATGGCAAAGGCGTAGTGGTAGATGTAGCCAGACTGGAAGGCCCTGACCAGGCGCGAAAAGCGTTCGACCAGATGCGCCGAACCGTTGACGAAGAAGCCGTCGATCACGTTCTGGTCGCCGCGCCGCCAGAGGCCGCCGCCGAGCGCGCGTGCGCCCTTGGCGAACACCCAGCTGTAAAGCTCATCGAACCAGTATTTGTTGAGCAGCATCCGGTGCAGGAAGCTGAAGCGCTGCGCCAGCGAAGCCGGGATGTCCGGGCGCTTGAGGTAGAAGAATGCCGACAGTCCCACGCCCGCCGCCGCCAGCCAGAAAGGCAGCGTCGTCAAGGCATGCAGCCCCATTTCCGTGGCGCCGTGAAATTCCTGGTTCAACTCATGCATCACCGGATGGCGGTCGGCGACGTAGATTGCATTGCCGAAAAAGTCGCCGAACAGCATGGGATCGATGGTCATGTAGCCGATCGCCAGCGAGGGCAGTGCCAGCGCAAGCAAGGGGCCGGTGACCACCCACGGCGTTTCGTGTGGCGGGCCGTCGTGCCCGTGGTGATCGTCGGGCTCGCTGCCATGGCCATGCCCCTGATGGAAGCGCTCCTTGCCATGGAACACCAGGAAATACATGCGGAAGGAATAGAAGGCGGTCACGAACACGCCTGCCAGCACGGCGAAATAGGCGAAGCCGGCACCCGGCAGGTGCGATATCTTGGCCGCCTCGATGATGCTTTCCTTGGAATAGAAGCCTGACAGGAAGGGCGTTCCGATCAGCGCCAGAGAGCCGATCAGCGACGTGACCCAGGTGATCGGCATGTATTTCTTCAGGCCACCCATGTAGCGGATGTCCTGATTGTGGTGCATGGCGATGATGACCGAACCGGCGGCCAGGAACAGCAGCGCCTTGAAGAAGGCATGCGTCATCAGATGGAACACCGCGACCGAATAGGCCGAGGCGCCCAGCGCGACCGTCATGTAGCCGAGTTGTGACAGGGTCGAATAGGCCACCACGCGCTTGATGTCGTTCTGCACCATGCCAAGGAAGCCCATGAACAGCGCGGTAATCGCACCGATCACCATGATGAAGCTGAGCGCCGTGTCGGACAGCTCATACAGTGGCGACATGCGCGCGACCATGAAGATGCCGGCGGTAACCATCGTGGCAGCATGGATCAGCGCGGAGATCGGCGTCGGACCTTCCATCGAGTCGGGCAGCCAGACGTGCAACGGAAACTGCGCCGACTTGCCCATCGCGCCGATGAACAGCAGGATGCCGATGACGCTCATCAGCTTCCATGGCGCATCGGGCCACAGCGTGATGGTTTCGTGGGCAAGCGACGGCGCCTTGGCGAACACCGTGGCGTAGTCGAGCGAACCGAAGTGCGCCAGCACCAGGCCGATCCCGAGGATGAAGCCGAAGTCGCCCACCCGGTTGACCAGGAAGGCCTTGAGATTGGCGTAGATCGCCGTCTCCTTGGTGTACCAGAAGCCGATCAGCAGATAGGACACCAGGCCGACCGCTTCCCAGCCGAAGAACAGCTGCAGGAAGTTGTTGCTCATCACCAGCATGAGCATCGAGAAGGTGAACAGCGAGATGTAGCTGAAGAAACGCTGGTAGCCCGGGTCGTCGTGCATGTAGCCGATGGTATAGACGTGCACCATCAGCGAGACGAAGGTGACGACCAGCATCATCATCGCCGTCAGCGCATCGACCAGGAAGCCGACCTCGAATCGCAGGTCGCCCAGCGCCATCCAGGTGTAGACCGTGCCGTTGAAGGTGTGGCCGGCAAGCACATCCTGGAACACCAGCACCGAGGCGATGAACGAGACCGCCACGCCGGCGATGGTGACGACATGGGCGCCGGTGCGGCCGACCAGCCGGCCGAACAGGCCAGCGACGATCGCGCCGAACAGCGGCGCTAGCGGCACGACGAGATAGAGCGTCTGCATGTCCACGCGCATCAGCCTTTCAGATGGTCGAGGTCATCGACGTTGATCGTGTGCAGATTGCGGAACAGCACCACCAGGATCGCCAGGCCGATGGCGGATTCCGCCGCGGCGACGGTGAGGATGAAAAAGACGAAGATCTGGCCGTGGATGTCGCCGAGGTAATGCGAAAACGCGATGAAGTTCATGTTCACCGCGAGCAGCATCAGTTCGATCGCCATCAGGAGGATGATCACGTTCTTTCGGTTGAGGAAAATGCCCAGCACGCTGATGGCAAACAGGATGCCGCCCAGCACCAGATAATGCGATAAGGAAATCATGTGCCGCCCTCCTCTGCGTCCGGCTTCTGCGTGGCCTGCATTTTGACGATGCGCAGACGGTCGTTGCGCTTGACCTTCACCTGCTCGGCGGGGTCGATGTACTTGCTGTCCTTGCGGCGGCGCAGCGTCAGCGCGATGGCGGCAACGATCGCCACCAGCAGGATCACTGCGGCGAGCTCGAACGCATAGACGTACTCGGTGTACAGCACCCGTCCAAGCTCCTTGGTATTGCTGTAATCGGCGGCATGGGACGCAGGCGCGCCCATGACTTCAAGGCCAAAGTGGCGGCTGCCGAGAATCAGCGCCATCTCGATCACCAGCAGCACGGAGACGAACCCTGCAAGCGGCAGGTAATCCCAGAAGCCCTCGCGCAGTTTTTCCAGGTTGATGTCGAGCATCATCACCACGAACAGGAACAGCACCATCACCGCCCCCACGTAGACCAGCACCAGGGTGATGGCCAGGAACTCGGCCTCCAGCATCATCCACAGCCCGGCCGCGGTAAAGAAGGCCAGAACCAGGAACAGGGCGGCGTGCACCGGATTGCGCGCGGTAATGACGCGCAGCCCGGCAAACACCAGGATGGCGGCAAAGAAATAGAAAATCGCGGTCGTGTAGGTCATCGTCTGTTGTCAGCGGTACTTTGCGTCATCTGCGCGGTCGCGTGCGATCTGTTCCTCGTACTGGTCACCGATGGCGAGCAGCATGGGCTTGGTGTAGTAGAGGTCACCGCGCTTCTCGCCGTGGTATTCGAGGATGCGCGTCTCCACGATCGAGTCGACCGGACAGGATTCCTCGCAAAAGCCGCAGAAAATGCATTTCGTCAGGTCGATGTCGTAGCGCGTGGTACGGCGGGTACCATCGTCGCGCTTTTCCGATTCGATGGTGATCGCCAGCGCCGGACAAACCGCTTCGCACAGCTTGCAGGCGATGCAGCGCTCCTCGCCGTTGGGGTAGCGGCGCAGCGCGTGCAGGCCGCGGAATCGTGGCGACTGCGGGGTCTTTTCTTCCGGGAACTGCACGGTGATCTTGCGCGCGAACAGATGCCGTCCCGTGAGCATCATGCCGCGCAGGAGTTCGATCAGAAGCAGGCTGCCGAAGAAGTTCGTGATCCGTTTCATCCTAGAAACCGTAGTTGGACGCGCTCGATGGCGCGTTCAGGCGTGTGGCTGGCGCGAAGCGACGACGCTGCCTACCGGGGTAGGCAAGGAGAAGCGACAAAGCAAGGCGTTTGTCTGGACGCGGCAGCGGGTGCGTAGCGTACCCAAACCGATGACAAACCACGTCGAAGGCCCGGAATTCAGTTTCCGTCTGGCCTTTGAGACATGATAAGTGGTCAACTGCGGTTTCCAGGATCATGGCGCGCTCAATGGAAGAGATACCCATACGGCGTCTGCATCATGCCGCCGACCACGACGATCCAGACGATGGTGATGGGGATGAACACCTTCCAGCCCAGGCGCATGATCTGGTCGTAGCGATAGCGCGGGAAGGTGGCACGGAACCACAGGAACAGGAACAGCACGAAACCGGTCTTGAGCAGCCACCAGACGATGCCGTCGGGCAGGAAAGTCACCGGCGACAGCCAGCCGCCGAGGAACATCAGCGTGGTCAGCGCGGCGATCAGGATCATGTTGGCGTATTCGGCGAGGAAGAACACGGCGAAGGCCATGCCGGAATATTCCACATGGAAACCGGCGACGATCTCGGATTCGCCTTCGGCGACGTCGAACGGCGCACGGTTGGTCTCGGCCACGCCGGAAATCAGATACACCACGAACAGCGGAAACAGCGGCCAGATATACCAGTGATGCGCGCCGCCCGCCTGGCCATGGACGATGTCGCTGAGATTGAGCGACTGTGCCGCCATCAGCACGCCGACCAGCGCGAAGCCCATGGCGATTTCATACGACACGATCTGTGCGGCCGAGCGCATGGCGCCGAGGAAGGCATACTTGGAGTTGGACGACCAGCCCGCGATGATGACCCCGTACACCCCCATCGAGGTGATCGCCATCACATACAGCAGCCCCGCGTTGATATCGGCGAGCACGAGCGTATCGGTGAACGGAATCACTGCCCACGCCGCCAGCGCCGGTGCAATGGCCAGGATGGGGCCTAGAATGAACAGCCCGCGGCTGGCGCCCGACGGGATGATGATCTCCTTCATCAGCAGCTTTACCGCGTCGGCGACCGGCTGCAGCAGGCCCTGGAAACCGACACGGTTGGGCCCGATGCGCACCTGCATCCAGCCGATGATCTTCCGTTCCGCATACGTCAGGTACGCCACGCCCAGCATCAGCGGCACCACCAGCGCCAGGATCTTGATCAGCGTCCAGACGACAGTTTGAATGGCAGCCCAGTCCATACCCATGCCCTCCATCAGACCGGCTCCGCCGTGATCGGCCCGAACATGGGGCCCAGCCCGGCCGTCAGCGGATGGCCACTGGGAATGCGCACGCAGTTGTCGGGGAGCAGATCATCGCGCTGGACCTTGAGGGTCAGTGCGCTCGCCGTCTGGCGTACCGAGACGCGGCCGTTTTCCTGCAGCCCCAGCTTCGCAATCAGTCGGCTGTGCATGCGCGCCACTGGAAGCGATGCATCCAGCGTCATCTGCAGCGAGGGCGAGCGGCGCACCACGGCGTCGGTCTGATAGATCGGCACCTCGGCAACGCGTTCCAGTCCGCTCCCGTCCGGGGGCGGCGTCACGCTCACGCCGCTGACTTCGTTGTCGAGAAAGGCCTGCACCGAGCCCAGGGGGGTGTCGCCCAGCGCATCGCGCAGCACCTCCCTGGAATCATTGTGGTCGAATCCGGCCAGGCCCAGCAGGTTGCCCAGCACACGCAGCACCTTCCACGCCGGACGCGTTTCGCCCAGCGGCTTCACCACGGCGCCGAAACTCTGCACGCGGCCTTCGGTGTTGATGAAGGTGCCCGAGGTTTCGGTCCATGGGGCAATCGGCAGCAGCACATCGGCGTAGTCGAGCGACTTGCCCTTGTAGGGCGACATCACCACGACAAGCTCGGCCGCATTGAGGCTGGCCATCGCAGTCACGGGGTCGTGGGTATCAAGTTCGGCCTCTACGGCCAGCATCACATAAGCCTTCAATGGTTGCGCCAGCATCTGCCGTGCGTTCAGGCCCCTGACTGCCGGCTGCCCCAGCGGTCCGCAGACCGGAATCGCGCCGACGGCCACTGCACCCACGCTGTTGGCTGCTTCGCCCAGTACCCCAAAGCTGGCACCTGCAAGCCGCGCGACCTCCTGCGCGAGCGCGTGGATATGCGAATAGGTGGGATGGTGTTGCGCCATGTTGCCCAGAAAGACTGCGCGGGTTTCGCCACCTGCCAGGCTCTCCGCCATCTTGCGCGCGGTATCGTCGGCCATGCCGTGAGTGGCGATATCCGGCACGGGAAGCTTTTTCAGTTCGGCCAGCGCACGGCACACGCCAGCCAGTGCGTTGGCAAGCTGCGACGGTGCAACGATGCGCTTGGCATGTACCTTGCCGAGGAATTCGTCCTCGTGTGCGTTGATCAGGTTGAGTTCACCGTACCAGCGTACCGACTCGCGGATCCGGTGCGCCATCAGCGGATGGTCCTTGCGCAGGTTGGATCCCACCACCAGCATGCGGTTGAGACGCGACATGTAGGTCACCGGCATGCCCAGCCAGAAGCCGCCATGCGCCTTCTCGTCGAGCGAAAAATCCGACTGCCGCAGGCGGTGGTCGACGTTGCCGCTGCCCAGGCCGCGCATCAGCTTCTGCAGCAGGAAGAGTTCCTCCGCCGGACGATACGGCGTCGACAGTGCACCGATCTGCCCGGCGGGAATGGCCTTCAGCCTGTCCGCGACAAACTCGAGCGCCGACTGCCAGGTGGTTTCCACCCACTGGCCGTTGTGCTTGATCATCGGCTGGGTCAGGCGCTCGGCCGTATTGAGGCCTTCGTAGGAGAAACGGTCACGGTCGGCCAGCCAGCATTCGTTGACGTCCTCGTTTTCGCGCGGCAGCACCCGCATCACCTTGTTGTCCTTGACGTGGACCTCGAGGTTGGAGCCCAGGCTGTCGTGCGGGCTGATCGAGGGACGGCGCGACAGTTCCCAGGTACGGGCGGTGTAGCGGAAGGGTTTGCTGGTCAGTGCGCCGACCGGGCACAGATCGATGACATTGCCCGACAGTTCGGACGCCACCTGGCTTTCCAGGAACGGCATCACCTCGGTATGCTCGCCCCGTCCGGCCATTCCGAGCTCCATCACGCCGGCAATTTCCTGGCCGAAGCGCACGCAGCGGCTGCAGTGGATGCAGCGCGTCATGTCGGTGGCGATCAACGGGCCGAGATTCTTCTCGCGCACCACGCGCTTGATTTCCTGGTAGCGCGACGACGAGCCGCCATAGCCCACGGCCAGATCCTGCAGGGTGCATTCACCGCCCTGGTCGCAGATCGGGCAATCCAGCGGGTGGTTGATGAGCAGGAATTCCATCACGCTTTTCTGCGCCTTGATGGCGTATTCGGATCGCGTGTAGACCTTCATGCCGTCGGTCACCGGCGTGGCGCAGGCGGGCAGCGGCTTGGGCGCCTTTTCCACCTGCACCAGGCACATGCGGCAGTTGGCGGCGATGGAAAGCTTCTTGTGATAACAGAAATGTGGAATCGTGATGCCGGCCTGGTTGGCGGCATCCATGATGGTCTCGCCGCTTTCGACCTGCAGCGCGCGTCCGTCAATTTCGATATTGAGCGTAGCCATCGTTATATTCCGTTCAGACCATGCATCGCTTGTGTTCGATGTGGTACTCGAACTCGTTGCCAAAATGTTTGAGGAAACTCTGCACCGGCATCGCCGCCGCGTCGCCCAGCGCGCAGATGGTGTGGCCGCCGATGTTTCCCGCCACGCTGTTGAGCAACTCCATGTCCTCGGATCGTCCCTGGCCGTGCTCGATGCGGTGGATCACCCGGTACATCCAGCCGGTGCCTTCGCGGCACGGCGTGCACTGGCCGCAGGATTCCTCGAAATAGAAATAGGACAGGCGCTCCAGCGCGCGCACCATGCAGACCGTTTCGTCCATCACGATGACCGCGCCCGACCCCAGCATGGAGCCCGCCTTGGCGATGGAATCGAAATCCATGGTGCAGTTCATCATGATGTCGGCCGGCAGCACCGGAGCCGACGAACCGCCGGGGATGACAGCCTTCAACTTATGGCCATTTCGTACGCCGCCTGCCATCTCCAGTAATTCGGAGAACGGGGTGCCAAGCGGGACTTCGTAGTTGCCAGGTCGGTTGACGTGTCCCGAGACCGAAAACAGCTTGGGACCGCCGTTGTTGGGCTTGCCGAGTTCGAGGAAGGCCTGACCACCGTGCTGGACGATCCACGGCACGGACGCCAGCGTCTCGGTGTTGTTGATCGTGGTCGGCTTGCCATACAGGCCGAAGCTCGCCGGAAACGGCGGCTTGAAGCGCGGCTGCCCCTTCTTGCCTTCGATCGATTCGAGCAGCGCGGTCTCCTCGCCGCAGATGTAGGCACCATAACCGTGGTGCGCGTGCAACTGGAAGCAGAAATCGGTGCCGAACAGGTTGTCGCCGAGGTAGCCCGCCTCGCGCGCCTCCTTCAGCGCGCGCTCGAAAATCTCGTATATATCGAAGATCTCGCCGTGGATGTAGTTGTAGCCCACGCGCGCGCCGAGGACGTAGCCCGCAATTGCCATGCCTTCGATCAGCTGGTGCGGGTTGTAACGCAGGATGTCGCGGTCCTTGAAGGTGCCCGGCTCGCCCTCGTCACTGTTGCAGACAATGTACTTGTCGCCCGGAAAAGCGCGCGGCATGAAGCTCCACTTCAATCCCGTCGGAAAGCCTGCGCCGCCGCGACCGCGCAACGCGCTGGTCTTGAGCTCGGCGATGATGGCGTCGCCCGTGACCTGTTCGGTCACTACGCGGCGCAGGGCCTGATAGCCGCCGTTGGCGACATAGGTCGCGAGCGACGCCGGGTGGTCGAGCGCCTGAGTCCAGCTGCAGACCTGATGGGTGGGCTTTAGCAAACTCATTTCAGCTTGTCCAGCAGTTCGTCCACCATCTCAGGGGTGAGGTGCGTGTGCATGGTGTGGTTGTTGTGCAGACACATGGGCGCATCGCCGCAGGCGCCCATGCACTCGCCCTCCTTCAGCGTGTAGCGGCCGTCTTCGGTGGTTTCGCCGAAACCGATCCCGAGCTTCTGCTTCAGATGTTCGGCGATCTCGTTCGCACCCATCAACGTACACGGCAGATTGGTGCACAGCGTGATCTTGTGCCGCCCTACCGGCCGGGTGTCGTACATGTTGTAGAAGGTCGCGACCTCGTAGGCCGCAATCGCCGGCATGTCGAGATAGTCGGCCACGTACTCGATCAGGTCGGGTTTCAACCAGCCTTTTTCCATCTGCGCGATGCGCAGCGCGCCCATGACCGCAGACTGCTTCTGGTCAGACGGATACTTGGCCACTTCGGCGTCGATCAACGCAAGTGATTCCTGACTCAGCTGCAGGCTGTCCATATCAGAATTGGCCATCAGCGGTCGATCTCCCCGAAAACGATGTCCTGCGTGCCGATGATGGCGACGACGTCGGCGATCATGTGGCCGCGGCTCATTTCATCGAGCGAGGCCAGGTGCGCGTAGCCCGGCGCGCGGATTTTCAGACGATAGGGCTTGTTGGCGCCATCGGACACCAGATAGATGCCGAACTCGCCCTTGGGATGCTCCACCGCCGCATAGGCCTCGCCCGCCGGCACGTGCATGCCTTCGGTGAAGAGCTTGAAATGGTGGATCAGTTCTTCCATGTTCTGCTTCATCGACAGGCGATCGGGCGGCGCGACCTTGTGGTTGTCGACGATGACCGGGCCGGGATTCCTGCGCAGCCAGTCGACACATTGTTTGACGATGCGGTTGGCCTGGCGCATTTCCTCGACCCGAACCAGATAGCGATCGTAGCAGTCGCCGTTGGTGCCGACCGGGATGTCGAAATCCATGCGGTCGTATACTTCGTAGGGCTGCTTCTTGCGCAGGTCCCATTCGACGCCGGAACCGCGCAGCATCGGGCCGGTAAACCCCAGCGCCTTGGCGCGTTCGGGCGACACCACGCCGATGCCGACGGTGCGCTGCTTCCAGATACGGTTATCGGTCAGCAGGGTTTCATATTCGTCGACATAGGTCGGGAAGCGATGGGTGAAATCCTCAATGAAGTCGAGCAGCGAACCCTGACGGTTCACGTTCATCGACTTCATCGTCGCCTCGTTGCGGGTGTGCTGAGCCTGGTACTGCGGCATCGTGTCAGGCAGGTCGCGGTAGACGCCGCCGGGACGGTAGTAGGCTGCGTGCAAACGCGCCCCCGACACCGCCTCGTAGCAGTCCATCAGATCCTCGCGCTCGCGGAAGGCATACAGGAACACTGTCATCGCACCGACGTCTAGCGCGTGCGCGCCCAGCCACAGGAGATGATTCAGGATGCGGGTGATCTCGTCGAACATCACGCGGATGTACTGTGCACGCTCCGGTACCTCGATGCCGAGCAACTTCTCGATCGCCATGACATAGGCATGCTCGTTGACCATCATCGACACGTAGTCGAGGCGGTCCATGTACGGCACAGACTGGATGAAGGTCTTGTGCTCGGCCAGTTTCTCGGTCGCGCGGTGCAGCAGGCCGATATGCGGATCGGCGCGCTGGATCACCTCGCCGTCGAGCTCCAGCACCAGGCGCAGCACGCCGTGTGCAGCCGGATGCTGCGGACCGAAGTTCATGGTGTAGTTGCGTATCTCAGCCATCAGCGCCCCTCCCCGTAGCTTTCGTCGCGCACGATGCGCGGGGTCACCTCGCGCGGCTCGATCGATACCGGCTGATAGATCACGCGCTGCTGGGTCGGGTCGTAGCGCATCTCGACATTGCCGGAAAGCGGGAAATCCTTGCGGAACGGGTGGCCGATGAAACCGTAGTCGGTGAGGATGCGGCGCAGGTCGGGGTGTCCTTCGAACACGATGCCATAGAGGTCGAAGGCCTCGCGCTCGAACCAGTTGGCCGACGGCCAGATATCGACCATCGACGCCACGACCGGCAGATCGTCGTCGGGGCAAAATACGCGAACCCGGATGCGCTGGTTCTTCGACACCGACAGAAGATGCACCACCACGGCAAAGCGTGCGCCTTCCCAGGCGCCGTCGCCGTAATCCGAATAATCCATGCCGCACAGGTCGATCAGCTGTTCGAAACGGCAATCGTTGTTATCGCGCAAGGTGCGCATGACCGCCGCATAGTCTTGCGGCTTGACGATCAGCGTCAGTTCTCCCAGCCGCTCGATGGTCTGGACGAGTGCATCGCCGAGAACATTTTGCAGACAAACGGAAAGGGACTCCAGCTTCGCAGGCATGTGGGCGCTTTAACGGGCGATGGTATTGGTGCGGCGGATCTTGTTCTGCAACTGGATGATGCCGAACAGCAAGGCCTCCGCAGTCGGGGGGCAGCCGGGAACATAAATGTCCACCGGCACGATTCGATCGCAGCCGCGCACCACCGAATAGGAATAATGGTAGTAGCCGCCACCATTGGCGCACGAACCCATGGAAATCACCCAGCGCGGCTCGGCCATCTGATCGTAGACCTTGCGCAGGGCCGGTGCCATCTTGTTGCACAGCGTGCCGGCGACGATCATCACGTCGGACTGGCGCGGGC
>CAZHKS010000010.1:0-108966 GCA_964533095.1 uncultured Thiobacillus sp.
CAGAACGACAGCTTCACCGGCACGGTTCGCACCCTGACGCTCAACGTCAAGGTCAAATTCATTCCGAACGCCAAGGAGAGCGAGAACGCGCCGGACTACCGCATCGTCGCCGGCAACTTCGAGATCGGCGCGGCATGGAAGAAAATCAGCAAGGCGGAACGGCCCTACCTGTCGGCCACCCTCGACGATCCGTCGTTCCCGGCGACCATCTATGCCCGCCTGGTCGAAGGCGAGGACGGCGCGCACAACCTGATCTGGTCGCGCAGCAAGGGCGACTGATCGCCACCCCTTCGCGCCCCGCCAAGCGGCGGGGCGCTTTCGTGTTCAGCGTCCGTGTTGGACGCATTTCCGTAAAAGCGTAATTGCGGCTTCGTGCATCGGCGGCAAGCCGCTTTCACGACTTTGCGATTTCGTGGAACTCAGTCAATGCGCGGAGCCGGCTTCGTGCATCCGTTGTTTTACCGGGAAGCGGTTTCGATATTTTAAGGGATCGAAATTCCGTGCGTCCCCCGGCTGAGGCCGGGGCGCGCTGTCGTGCTGCGCATCGAGCCACCCTTGGCGTCTCGCCCCTTCGGCTTCCATCACTGACGCCTGCGCGCTCCGCTTGCTGGAGCAGGCAACGGTGGGGGCTGGCTTGCTGTTCCCTTCACCCTATCACGGCGTTCTCGCCGTCAAGGTCTGCGCGTGCCTTGCACGCTGGCGTCCTGCGGCCGTCTGCGAACCCTGACGGCTGCGCTGCGCCGTGCTTGTCGCGGTCTCGGGCAATCCCGCCCTGAATCCTTCCAAGGAGAAGACCATGATGAAGCTCATCACCGACGAACAACGCGCACAACTTCTGGCCAACGGCCGGCAGTCCCTCGACAACAACGACTTCGACCCACCGCCTGTGGTCAAGCTGTTCACCCCCGACGCGGGCGCGACCTGGCTGCTCACCGAGATCGACCCGGACGACCACGACCATGCCTTCGGGCTCTGCGACCTGGGACAGGGTTTTCCGGAACTGGGTTATGTGAGCCTGGCCGAGCTGCAATCGGTACGTGGCCGACTTGGCCTTCCGGTCGAACGGGACCTGCACTTTATCGCGACGAAGCCGATCAGTGCCTATGCGCGTGAAGCACGGCTCGCGGAGCGCATCGTGACGTAGCCGTCACGCGGGCGCTGCCGCTTGGCAGCGCCCTTTTCTCACTTATTTGCCCTTCTTGGCCTGGATGGCGGCCAGCTCGCGCCGCACGCGCTCGATGACTTCGCTCACACCCTTGCTGTCGCCGCCATAGGCCAGTGCCAGCAACGTGAGTGGATGCACGTCCATGACCTCGCACAGTTCGGCGACCTTGCTCAGGGTCGGGCTTTTCAGGCCACGTTCAAGCGAACTCATGTAGGTGCGGCTCGACACGTCCGAGAACGCTTCCTGGCTGAGGCCACGGGCTTTTCTGACTGTCTTGAGCGCCGCAGGGAATGTATTCTTCGATGCCATCAAGTCGTTTCGTGTAAAACGACGATGACATCCGATAGAACCCTATAGAACTACAATCTATAGTGTTCATTTGTAGTCTTCCCCGCTTATACTTTCGCCGGGCGTGTCTATGCTGAAACCGCTTTTACTGAAATCATGGTTTCCGTATTCACGAATTCGCCAGTTCGACCCTCCACGGATTCGGTGGAATCTACTTTTACGACTTGGTGCAGAAGCGCACTTGCACAGTCACGCTTTGGCGCATCGGCGCGTTTGCGTAAAACCGACGCGGCGCTGAGCGTGACTGTTTCCGGGCAGTGACCATGAAACCGCTCATCACCGACGCCCAGCGCGTCCAGTTGCTGGAAAACGGGGCTGCAGCCGCGTGCGGCGAGCAGCGCGACCCGTTGCCGGTCGTCAAGCTGTTCACCCTGGACGCGCACGCGACCTGGCTGTTGACCGAACTCGATCCCGCTGATGGCGACACCGCCTTCGGCCTGCTCGACCTTGGCATGGGCATGCCGCAACTCGGCCATGTGCGCCTCTCCGTCCTGGAAGGCATACGGGGGCCACGGAACCTGGCCGTCGCGCGCGATCCGCATTTCACGCCCAAGCGGCGACTGTCCGAGTACGCCCGGCTGGCTCGGGCTGACGGATCGATCAACGATTGATCGATCCCTGTTGGCCCGCCGCTGGCGGGCCACTCCATGCGATGGCGCAACGGTTCGCATTACGTCTTCCTGGCGCTGGATCCAGACATTCCTGTACTGACACTAATCTGTAAAGCTGTAAAGCAGCTGTGCTACGCTGTCGCAAATAATGCGAATGTCCGGCCTGTTGTCGGCCCCCTTATCAACTGCCGCTGGGCGCCACACTGATCCACGGCCTTTGTAACACGCGTGCTGACAATGGGACTTGCCGATCGTGTCCCCCATTGCGATTGACTTCCTTCTATCCGAGAGGAGGTTTCGCCATGGCAGATTCGAGCGCCGTTCACTGGCATCCCAGCGCCGCCTATCTGTATGTGCTGCATCTGGACGGCCCCGCGCTGGCATGGGAATACCTGCGGCGCAACCCGGAATACCGGCTCGCCTGGCAACACCACCGGCATCGTCCGCAACATGAAGCAGAACGCTGGGGCTTGCGCCTGCTGGAAGACCCCGCGCGCGATGCGCGCGACGCGCACCCCGACTGGTTCCCTGATTCCGCCTCGGTCATCCAGGTCTATCCGGATGCCGACCCCACGGCCGATTCGCTGCTGTTCCAGCTCTGGCACCTCCCCGGCCGCAAGCAGCTGATGCACGACGGCAAGCGGCTGGTGCTGACCACCCAGCTCGTCGACCGCAAGCTTCGCATGGCGATATCGCCCGCGCTGGAAGACGGCATGGCTTACGCCTATGCCGTCCGCGCCGGTGGCCAGCTTCGCGAGCGCTGGCGCGCGATCGAAGCCGATCTGGCAATGCTCGACGCCGACAGCGCGCATCACAGCGCGATCGCCACGGACCGACCTGGCCGCACGGCCATGCTCCACATGCGCACCCTGCAGGCGCTCGACGGCACGCTGGCCGGCGCGTCGCAGCGCGGCGTGGCCGAAGTGTTGTTCGGCATCGCCGCCGTCGCCGAGCGCTGGCATGACGACAGCGATCTGCGCGCCCAGGTTCGCCGCCTCATCCGACGGGGTCGGACGCTCATGGGTGGCGGCTACCGCCGCCTGCTGCAACCCACCACACAGGGACGTTAGAACGGTGTCGCAAAACGTCCCTGCGCAGCACGCCTGGCTTTCCCGACACTGCTTCCATCCGGCGGCGATTGCTTCGTCGGCGATCTTGACCGATGGAGCCCCGTGCCATGCGACCCGCACCGTTACGCCCATATCCCCTACCTACTGCCACCCAGCAGCCTGCCCAGACCTCGCAGTCGGCGCGCTACCTGACTAACAGCGAAGCCGCCGCGTTCCTGCGGCTGTCGCCGCGCACGCTGGAGAAGCAGCGCGTCATAGGCGGCGGACCGCGCTTTCGCAAATTCGGTCGGCGCGTGATGTACGCCATCAGCGACCTCGAAGCCTGGGCCGACGCGCGCAGCTTCGAAATGACCTCCGATCCGCAGTACACCGAACAACACGCCGCACACCGAACCGGCGAACGCTGAGTGAAGATGGACACCTTCACCGATGGCCATCGGGCGCGATCCGCGGCGCGAGCAGCTCGAACTGTTCCATGCCTTCTCCGGCGAGCTGCCGGCACGCGACGCGCAGGACCTGATGGCCTACCCGTTTTTTTCGCTGGCCAAGAGCAAGCGCACGGCGCCGATCGACTTCCGTACCAGCAGCGTGACGGTACGGGTCGAAGGCACGGCCGAACATGGCATCGCGACGATCTGGGATGCCGACATCCTGATCTGGGCGGCGAGCCAGATCGTCGAGGCGCGCGACGCGGGCATCCGCTCGTCGCGGTTGATGGCGGCCACGCCCTACGAGATCCTGCGCTTCATTGGTCGCGGCACGTCGCTGCGCGACTACCAGCGCCTCAAGGCGGCGCTGGACCGCTTGCAGTCCACCAGCGTAGCCACATCCATACGCCAGTCCAATACGCGGCGCCTGCACCGCTTCTCCTGGATCAACGAATGGAAGGAACGCGCGGACGGCCGGGGTCGGCCGCTAGGCATCGAGCTGATCCTGCCGGACTGGTTCTATGCCGGTGTGTTCGACGAGAGTCTGGTGCTGACCATCGACGCCAACTACTTCCGCCTGACCGGCGGCATCGAGCGCTGGCTGTACCGCCTGGTGCGCAAGCACGGCGGCTGGCAGCGCGACGGCTGGCGCATCGACTTCCCGCAGCTGCACCGCAAGTCCGGCAGCCTGGCGCGCTTCACAGATTTCGCCTACGACCTGCGCCGCATCGTGGCACGGCAACCCTTGCCGGGCTACACGCTCGCCATCCTGCGGCCAAGACACGGGCCGGAGGTACTGAGCTTTCGCGCCGTGCCGTCCACGGCACCGCTACGGCCCGGCGGCAGCTTCAGTGCCGCTGCAGTGCCTGTGGAAAAACGGTGAATCCAGTCGTGCTATTAGGAGTAGGAATCCTCGTGCTATCAGGCGTAGCTCTATCGTGCTATCGGGAGTGCGAACGCATCGCAAAGCTTTGCACAGCGATGGTTTCGGCGTTTCCTAACTTAGGTTCTAACTTTGAATCTATAAAACTAACAATAAGAAGAGCCTGCACGCTGTGGATAAACCGGCAGGCAGCAGGCAGAGCATCATGATCATCGCGCTGCTCAACCAGAAAGGCGGGGTCGGCAAGACAACCCTCGCCACTCACATTGCAGGCGAGCTGGCGATCCAAGGCAGCTCGGTGATCCTGGTCGATGCCGATCCCCAGGGTTCAGCGTTGGACTGGACGCAACGCCGCAGCCAGAACGGCTTGCCCAGGCTGTTCGGTGCTGTCGGCCTGGCAAGGGAGACCCTGCATCAGGAAGCGCCGGAACTCGCCCGGCGCTGCGATCACATCGTGATCGATGGCCCGCCCCGTATTGCCGCCCTCGCGCGCTCCGCGCTACTCGCGGCTGACGTCGTGTTGATCCCTGTGCAACCCAGCCCCTACGACGTGTGGGCCAGCGCCGAGATGGTGTCATTGATTCGCGAAGCGCAGGTGTTCCGGCCAGCGCTGCGCGCGGCCTTCGTCATCAACCGGCGCGTCAGCACCACGGTAATCGGACGCGAGGCACGCAGCGCACTCGCCGATCAAGCGCTGCCATCGCTGCTCTCGGAAGTTCGGCAGCGCATCGTGTTCGCCGACAGCGTGGCCAGAGGTCAGCTCGCGCTCGAACTCGACGCGGACAGCATGGCTGCACGCGAGATCGCGGCGCTCGCCACTGAAGTGTTGAGGATGGCGCGATGAAGAATGGCAAACGCATTGCCATCGGCGCCCGCCCGCCTGCCAACCCGCACGCGGATGCCTGGGTGCGCCAGGGCGAGGGTGCGGACATCGGCAAGACCGATCTCTACACCGCCCGGCTGACCATCGACGTGATGCCGGCGCTGCGCGCCCGCATCAAGGTCGAAGCCTTCACACGCGGCCTCACGGTCGCCGAGATGCTGCGCGCGCTGCTGGAACATGAATTCCCGGAGAAGCAACCATGAACGCACTCTTGCAGGCGGTCAACGATGCGCCACCCCTACCCCATCCCGTGCTTTCCAGCGTCACGAACGACACACCGCTGACGCGCGTATCACTGGCATTCGTCGAGCACAGGATCAACGTCTACCTGCGCTTCGGTCATCCGCTGCGTGAACTGCGGATGGATCGCTGGCGGCGCTGCGCGATCTTCACACAGGCGGCTGTGTTCTGCCGCGTGCGCTGGGAGTCCAACGACTACGGCACGACACGCTGGCAGCTCATGGTGCTGCAGGCTTGCAT
The DNA here is from genome assembly GCA_964533095.1 of uncultured Thiobacillus sp. Lineage (GTDB taxonomy): Bacteria > Pseudomonadota > Gammaproteobacteria > Burkholderiales > Thiobacillaceae > Thiobacillus. The sequence goes on from CAZHKS010000010.1 coordinate 5,869, forward strand.
GCCCCACGCTACGGTGCAGCGCATCGCTGGCATCCAGCCGGGCGCGCGCCTGCTGCTGTGCGCCGAGGGTGAACGGCAGGTGCAGTCGGTCTTGCCGCAGATCGACGCCATCGAAGCGCTCGGCATCGACCCGGCAGCGGTGTCGCCCGCATACTGGCGCACGCTGGGCAACCGGCTGTCTGCGCGCCTGCCACTACCGGCCTACACGGTCGAACGGCATGCGGCTTACCTCGCGGGCGAGGTGTTGCGATGAACACCCGCCTCCATCGCTGGGGTGTCGTATTGTTCAGCGTCCTCGGCATAGCTACGCTCGCCTGGCCGTCGGTTCATACACCGGTTGCGCGCATCGTCTACAACCCCAGCGACAGCGTACCGCCTGGCTGGTACCGCATCAGCCCACCCCACTCGCTGCACGTCGACAGCATCGTGCTCGCCAGCCTTCCGGAAGACGCCGCCGCGCTGGCTGCGCAGCGTGGCTACCTGCCTCTGCACATCCCGCTGCTCAAGCGCATTGGCGCGATGTCGCCACAGCAGGTGTGCATCGAGAAGCACATCGTTCGCATCGACGGCGTGGCAGTCGCTGGCGTCCACAGAGTCGATGGCCGTGGCCGACCACTGCCGGCCTGGCAGCACTGTCGACGGCTTCATGATGGCGAGCTGTTTCTGCTCAGCTCGACGAATCCAGCGTCGTTTGACAGCCGCTACTTCGGTCCCGTTTCTGTCTCCGCCGTGATCGGCAGCGCACAGCCCTTGTGGACATGGGGCACGCCATGAACCTGCAGCGGTGTTTGCTAATTCTCGTGCAGTCCCACTGCACGTCGCTTGCCACACAGCCTGCGGCTGCGGTGCTTCACCCGTGCAGACGATCGCAGTCCGCCCGTCGGAGCCGGTCGCGCCAGCGATCGGAAAAGACGGAGGGCAAGATAAAAGGGGCGGCACGTACCCGGCCGCAATGTCAGTCTGCACGTGGGTTGGGGGTGGCACTGCGGCTTGCAGCCGCTGTGCCGTCGCTGGACGCCAAGCCGGATGGCATCAAGGGTTCCCGCGTGCCGTCTTCGACGCAGGTTGCCCGCCTACGGTGGAGCGTGTGTCATGGCCTCGCGTGACGATGAGCGTTTGCGCATCAAGCCGGGGGCGCCTAAACGCCCGGATGGAACGCAAAGTGGCCAGCGCACACAGCGCTTTGTCTCGCAGGTCCTGAAGCAGGTCTCGAAGGCGGGTGCGAAGGCTTCTTGGGGGCGTGGTGCACGTCCCGCATCGTCCTTCGGACGGGGCCGCGTGGCCTCCGGGCTGGCGGGCAGCAGGCTTGGAGCCGACGCGCGTCGCGTGGTCATCAAGTCCCGTTATGTAGTGCTGAAGAAGGCTGGCGCCCATTCCATGTCCACGCACCTGCGCTACATCGAGCGCGATGGCGTGACGCGTGATGGAGAACGAGGACAGGCCTACGGCCCCGAGACTGATACGGCCGACCTCAAGGCCTTCGAGGAACGCGGCAAGGGCGACCGCCACCAGTTCCGTTTCATCGTCTCGGTGGAGGATGCCGCAGAGCTGGAAGACCTGCGCGCTTACACGCGCGAGTTCATGCGGCGCATGGCCACCGACCTGGAAACCCGGCTGGACTGGGTGGCCGTCGATCACTGGGATACGGACAATCCGCATACGCACATCGTGCTGCGCGGGCACGCGGTGGAGGGTCGAGGCAATGGTCTGGACCTGGTGATCGCGCCGGACTACATGGCGCACGGCATGCGCACGCGCGCCAGCGAACTGGCGACCGAATGGTTGGGGCCGCGCACCGAACTGGAAATCCGGCAGGGACTGCTGTGGGAAGTCGAAGAGGCACGGCTGACGAGCCTGGATCGGGATATGTTGCGGCACGCCAGGCTGGACAGGGTGGACCTTACCCGGCAACCCAACGACCGACCGCGCCAGACCCTCCTTCGCGCCCGGCTGCAGCGGCTCGAAGCGGTGGCGCTGGCCGGGCGCATCGATGCGAACCACTGGCAGCTATCCCCGGACATGCAACGGACATTGACCGCCATGGGCGAGCGCGGTGACATCCTGCGCACGATGCACAAAGCCCTGCAGGGACAACAGCGGGAGTGTGTACTGGAAACGGAACCAACAAGACCCGTCATCGGCCGCATCGCCGCCAAAGGCCTGGCCGACGAGCTGAATAACCGGGGCTATCTGGTGGTTGATGGCATCGATGGCCGCGCGCACTATGTGCGTTTGCCGGTCGGCGCCGACCTGGCAGCACTGCCGGTGGGTGGCATCGTGGAAACGAAATCTGCCGGACGGGGACGATCAGTCGATCGCAACATCGCGGGCATCGTGCGTGACGGGCTTTACCGCAGTGCTGACCATCTTGTGCAGCTTCGACAGGAAGGCATCGCAGACCCACAAGCCGGGGTCGATGCCCATGTGCGTCGGCTCGAAGCGCTGCGCCGCTCCGGGATCGTTGAGCGCATGGTCGATGGCGTTTGGCGCGTACCGCCTGACTTCCTGTCACGCACTCAAGCGCACGATGCGCAGCGGGCCGCAGGGGGCATCATCGAATTGCGCTCTCACCTGCCGATCAAACAGCAAGTGCGCGCCCAGGGCGCGACATGGCTGGATCATCAAATGGTGGGGGGTGCCAGGAATCTGTCGCCGCAGGGCTTCGGTGCCCAGGTGCGTGGTGCGTTGCAGGACCGGATGGATTTCCTCGTCGAGCAGGGCCTGGCCAAACGGCGCGGCGCGCGCGTGGTTTTAGCGCGCAACCTGTTAGGCAACTTGCGCGACCGGGAATTGGCTGAGGCGGGCAAAGTGATCCAGCAGCAGACCGGGCTACTTCATCGCCCGCTGCGCGAAGGCGAGCGCGCAAACGGCATCTACCACCGCTCGATCCAACTCGCCAGCGGTCGCTTCGTGATGCTGGACGACGGCATGGGTTTCAGCCTGGTACCGTGGCGGCAGGTGGTGGAACAGCGGCTGGGGCAGCAGGTATCGGCCATCGTGCGGGGGGCATCGGTTACGTGGGAGCTGGGAGGGCAGCGTGGACGGTAGACGTGGGCTAGTATGGAAACGGTGGTTGCTGTTTCCAGCAAAGCACGTGCAGCCATCCCATGCGGCTGGGTGCGACGTACGCGTTGCCAATGAATGCATTCATAGAAATAAATTGGGCATTGCCAGCAGACTGCGTATTCACAATAATCCGTACCGGACTTTTACAAACACACCCAAGGAGAGCTGTAAACATGAACAGAAAAGAACTTATCGAGGCGCTGGCCGCCAAGACCGAATCCACCAAGGCGGATGCTGAGCGTAACGTCGGCGCGATGATAGACATCATCTCGGGCACCCTGAAAAAGGGCGACTCCCTCTCGCTGGTTGGTTTTGGGACATTTGAAGTGCGCAAACGCGCCGCACGCACCGGCCGCAACCCCAAGACTGGTGAAGCGCTAAAGATCAAAGCGGCCAAGATCCCAGCATTCAAGGCGGGCGCTACCCTGAAGGCTGCGGTAAACGGCACCAAGAAGAAGTAAGTAAATATTACGCTTCCCATATCAATGGTAAGCGAGTCGGGCACTGCCTCCACGCGGTAGTGTCCGGCTGGGTATCCAGTCCAGCAATCGATCGGGACAGTCTTATTTGCCGACCAGGTTGTACAGGTCACTCATAAACGGCGGATCGTAATCCTCGTCCACGTGGTTTTGGTACCACAAGCCGGACAGACGAAACCTATCGCGATGACGGCAAATCGGCCGAAGCGGTCTTTAACCCAGTGCGCCAAACTTGTCCGCTATAGGCTTGTGATCGGTCGGTCTCGGATCAACGTCTGAATTCACCGACCTGCGCGGCTTTTTTCGCAGGTCTGGAGGAATGATGGGTTAGCCGGCGTTTTTGCCAGCGACAAAACCTTAGTATCAGGGTCCATTGGTTGACCAACTCCAGCAGACATTGGATATTCCTCTACCTCACCAGTGAGAACATAACCACGCCGTTCATAGAACGCCAAGAGTTCTGGCCGTGAGGATAGAACTGACATTTTGAGTTCCAAGGCACCGAAATGGTCTATTGCATATGTCTCTGCGTGAAGCAGCATTTGCTTACCGACACCTTGAGCTTGCAACGTGGGATTGGTCGCCAGCATACCAATGTAAGCACCGGATGGGCTTCCTTGCACATGCACGCACGCTACTATTTCAGGTCCGAGACACAAGAGCAGAATCGTAGACTGTTCCTGAAACAGAGAAAGCACTTGCTCCGTAGTAGTTCTGTCACCCGCAACTAGATTTGCTTCGTGAGTCCACCCCGCATCTTGCGGAGACGGCCGGTAAGCCCTGTTGACCAGGGCTGCAATTTCTTTGGCGTCGGCTTCACAAGCGAGACGAAGTTCAGGTGTCATTCGGGCTCCCGTAGTTCATGCCAGCTAGCGTTTAATGTAAGGAGAGCGCCGCTTGCGGCGCTCTCTCGAAGCACCAGTTAGGCACGGATGTTTGCGTGAAGCAAGGCAATGAACTCGGCTAATTCTGGAGCAGTTTCATATTGCACACCTGACTGATTGATGATGTCCCACGGTGCCTTGGACTCAATAAATAGATGTGCGGCTATTTCTAGTCGCTCTTCGCTGCAATTAAGCAAGCCAACGGGAACCCAATAATAAGGCGAGTTGCGCAACGGATTGGGCACAGGGGAGCCGCAAATAGAACAGAAATCAGAACGGTATCCTGTGTCTTTGACCCAGGATGAAATCCTTTCTTTTCCGGAGAGCCAACGGAAACTATCTGCGCTGAGTATTGTTGCAGCGTTTGACGATGTGCCAGTTTGTTTTCTGCATAGCGAGCAATGGCACTGGTAAAGCCTTGGCAATGCACCAAGGATTTCAAATTTGACTTCTCCGCAAAGACATTGACCACGCATTAATTTTCTCCTTGTCGCCCAGGTAGCCGACGTTGCCGAGGTAGGCAGCTTGAATGTTCGTCGGCAGCGGCCAGAGGCTGCACACGACCTTTCTCACTGGAGCGCCGGGTTATGCATGGCGCATGATGAAGCTACTGTGGGTTTCGCCTTCAACATTGAAGCCATGCCTTTCATAGAACGCCTTCGCCACTTCGTTGATTTTGAAAACTTCCAGTCCTACGTTCTTAGATTGCTTGCCAGCCAATGCGATAACAGAAGCAAGAAGATTTGTCCCAATCCCATTCCACTGGTGGTGAGGATAAACAACGATCATCCTTATGAATATTTGACTTTCTAGATTTTCGATGTGGGAATACCCGGCTAGCTCGTGCTCCTGGAATGCCAATGTAATCCCCTGGGGATCAAAGTAGGTAGCAAAATCGGCGCGTTGCCACTGCTCATCCCAGCCCCAGATTTCAGAAATAAAATCACGCATCACCGAGCGATACAGTTGATAGATCGTTTCTCTATCTGATTCTTGTGCTTTTCGGTAAGCGTAAGTCACGGCGATGACAAGCGCAGCTTGTGGGTGGTCCGGTTGGTGGGCAGACGGTACAGGCAATGCAATCGAAGCGAACTCCCTTCGGGTAGTTGCGGATGCTCGAAGGTGCCAGACTCGCACATACCGAGCCGTTCCATGACTGCACGAGACCTATGGTTTCCAACGGCAGCGAAGGACACGATTTCTCTTAGGCCGAGCGATTGGAAACCGACATGAATTGCCCCCCTTGCGGCTTCAGATGCCAACCCCTTCCCCCAGTGCTCATAGGCAAGACGCCAACCAACCTCCACGCAAGGCGAGAATGGGAGTTGGGCGGACGGTGCGTGGAGACCGACAAACCCAACGAACCTGCCATTAGTCTTCAATTCGGCCGCCCAGAAACCCCAGCCGCGCTCATAGATGAGCGACTCACAGCGATCAGCCATCGCGTTACTCTCGGCACGCGTGAGCGGAGATGGGAAGAACTCCATGACCCGTGGATCCGCGTTCAGCGCGGCGAACGGTTCACGGTCAGCGAGCCTCCATTGCCGTAAGCGAAGGCGCTCCGTTTCAACTTCGATTAGCTCAGCCATTCGTTACAGCGCTCGGTGTTGTTGCCGCATAACGTCTGAATTCGGCGGTGAGCGAAGCGAGTCCGCTGGAATGGTGGGTTGGACGTGATGCACTCAAAGGCTGCGCCCATCAAAATGCCCCACCGTGAGGGGGGACAAGTCGACGCCATCCAAACAGCGGGCGTTGATAGCAACCATGTAGTCACCGGAAGGGGCTATACCTTCGCTATAGGGCGAACACCCGCACTCGGGGCAATAGCGATGCTTGATGGTGTGCTTGCTGAAAGTGTATGTACCCATGCTGTCTTCGGACGTGAGCAAACGAAAATTTTCGCGGGTAATAAACCAGTGAAGCGAACCGTGCTTGCTGCAGATTGAGCAATTACACTCTATGACTTTCTCAAGATTGCCTTCAGCTTCGAACGCGATTTGCCCACAGTGACAGCTACCCTTGTAAATCATTGGATCGTTCCTTTCGATGACTTCGTTCTAGGCCTGCTGCAGAGAAACCCGGTTTTCTGGCGCCCAGCGTGCTAGCTCAGGGGCGCGCCGCTTGCGGCGCGTCCCACTGGAGCGCCTTGCTGGGCTCAATGTTCTCGAAGAAATGAAAGCTAGCCATTGTCATACCCTCGCGTTCATAGAAGCGATGTGCTTCTTTTCTTTGAACTCCACTATCCAGGTGCAATTGGGAGCAGCCTTCTTTTTCTGCGTGTTCTTTGAGCCACAGAAGTAACCCGGCCCCATAACCTTTTGAGCGGTGCGCGGGGTGGGTTACGAGATCGTCCACATACAGGAAGCGCCCCCACGCGAGGTTTTCGCCGACCCGGAAACCCGCGACGGCAACCACACTATCCGTCACCCGCACACAAGCCAGCCGATAGCCTGAGTTTTCCTGGCTTCGGATTCGAGAAAGAAATTGGTTCTCCGCAATGTGCGGGCGAAGCTCCCACATTACGGGAAAGCAATCAGCAATCTCAACATCAGATGTGGCTATGTGAATGCGCACGAGTTACCTGTTGTGACGCCCAACGAATGAAAGGGACTTCCCCGTCCCGAGGTTGCGGGGGAAGCCGCGACCGGCAACGAGTGCCATGATGGATTTTCCAAACCCCGTCAAGACCACGAAAGAGGAAGGTTAGCGTCCCTCTCGAACGGTATTTTAGAGCTTTGTGGCAAGAATGACACCGCTAGCCCAAGATAGCTTCGTGACACGAAAGCCCTCCATTTGCTCCAGTGTGGCGACAAGGTCTGCCACCTTTTCTACGTGACCTTCAGGCCAATTGGGCTGCGGAAGCATGTCATCGATGACATACAGGCCACCCGGGTTCAGTAATTCGAGTGCGTCATGAAGCAAGCGATACTTGCCAGCCCAAGTATCGGCAAAGACGAAGTCGAAGTATTCTCCATGGAGGGAGCGCAAAAAATCATCGCCATCAGAGCAGACAACTTTCAGTCGTGGGTCTGCGCCCAGATTGCGCTTGAGAATTGACAGCAGCAATTCGTCGTTGTCGACGGTTGTGAGATGCGACTCAGAGTCCATGCCGTCGAGCAGCCATGCAGTAGACAGACCAGTACCAGATCCAAGCTCAAGAAACTGTGCCGAAGGCTTTGATGCAGCCAGCGTGCGCAGCAGTGAACAAGTGAGCGGCTCTGACGCCATGGTGAACCCAGCTGCGCGAGTATCGGCCCAGATGGCCGGAATGGATTTCGGTTCGTTGATGTTGTGGAGATCGTTCATAGCGCGTCCGCGTTGATTGCGTCGTTAGGCCGCATTCGCGTGTATCCACGCTATGACATCGGCCGCGTTCTGGTCTGGCGGAAACACCGGGTAAAAAACCTTCGTTATCACGCCGCTCTCGACTACTAGTGTCAGCCTCTTGATAAGGCGTAAGGAATCGTATTCGAATGTTGGAAGGTTCAGTTGTCTTGTAAGCTCGAAAGAACCATCACTGAGCAGTTCGAAAGGCAAGTGTAGGCGCTGTACGGCTTCTTTCTGATCTGGCGTTGATTGCGCGCTTACGCCGTACACTGTTGCTCCGAGGTTGCGCAGCTCGGAATAGTGGTCGCGGAACGCACAAGCCTGGGGCGTGCAACCCCGTGCTCCCGGAATCTCGTTCCAACCTATCATTGTCGGTGCGTCTGGTCTTCCGGTCATGGGATAAAAGTAGATAACGATTCGTCCCGCCTCTGACGCGAGATCGACCTTTCGGCCGGATGTGCTCGCCAGTGTGATCGAAGGTAGTTTTCTTCCCTCTAAATGAACGCAGGCTCCGTCATCTATAGGGACTGGCAGATCGTCTGGCAGGACATGGAGGTCTTTCATGGTCGCGTTTTTCTGATGTTCGTGGATACACGGCTAGACGTGCTTGAGGACCAGCATTTCATTCCCACCTCGCTGGAACTCGTAGGAGACCCGCCTGATTTCAATCTCGAAGCCGTCGCTCTCGAAATGTTTTGTCACCGTAGAAAGATGTGACGAGACAGTTCCATCAAGAGAAAGCAGCGGGAACACTCTGACCTCGCGAGATACCCGCAACATTTCAGTGAGAGCCTGAATGTGAAAGTCGGTGGACAGGTGTGGGCTGTATAAGAAAAGAAAGTGTGACGACAACGCAATGTCGAATTGCCCATCATCGAACTGTAAGGTTGGCAATTCACCCGCGACGTAACGACCTTCCTGTTTTCCTGTGTCGTAATCCGCAAGAAATTTTTCCATCGCGGACATGCGGACGGTGCCTAGATCTTCGACAGACCGTATTGCATCCCAGATGTAATCGTTCTTGCTCTTAGACATCTGATCCATCACCGCGTCAAAGGTCTCCGCAATGCGTTCCCTGATTTGTATGGGGTCGAAAACATAGATGGGGTCGACAGAGATGACGTTCCCCCCGCGTTGGGTCATCTCGGAATTGAATGCAGCGGGCCCATCCCCGCAACCGAGAATGCGCTGGGTCAAATCGTTCTCAGTGAGAGTGAACATATTGACATACTCGTTGTACGATCGTCCCCAGGGCACTACCTTCTCAAGTGTGAATTTCATGGATGAAATTTTGTGTAATTTGATACAGCAAATTTGCTCTGATGTGCCTATAGCTACGCCTCGCGGACGGAAGCATCGCAGAGGGGAATTTTGGCTGAGTCGCTTGGAAATTCATATACAACTTTAGTTGTAGACGGAAGCTCAGATCGTCAGCAATCCCTGTCACACCGGTCATTCAGCTGACGCACCATCACCGGCGGCTCCAGCCGAACAAGAGTCGGTCGAGCCCCCGACCTGAACTCCCACATCTGGCCGGTAGTGTTAGTGTCGGTTGAGCTAATATTTCAAAAGCCACCTCAGGAAACTGAAATAGCGTGCCAAGCCACGTGAAGTGGACCGTTTCACTAAACTAAAATCTGTCAATACAACTTTAGTTTAAGGTACGTTTTGGTCATGCAGCGACAAACAATTACGCACATGACCGTCACGCCATTCATTTATCCTCTCAATCAAACAATCGGAGGGGAAACCGCTGGCGCACGGCCCGGGCGAAATCTCAATCAAAGGCCGCGTCAAAGGCGAAGTCCAGCCTTATAGCCGCGCTTGGTTGCAAGTCGTCCGTTCGAGCCGACGGACGAGCGGCACTGACCGTGACAGCAACAATCATCGTTGCACTCCCCTCTTGGCTGACTTACGCCGGAGCAGGTTTTCTCCTGCGCGCTGCGCTCGCAAACTTGTGATGTCAAAAGCGGTGCTGGATCGGCGCCGCCCGAACCTTGACAACAGGCCGATCCTGATTCGCGGGTGCCGCACTGACGGCACGTCGAGGGACTGGATCGAGTAATCCACAGGAGGGGGTGGGCATGGTGCCGACCGGCGTGCTGACTGGCCAGATCATGATGGTGTTTACCATCGTATTACTGGGGCTATGGAGTGCCACCCAGTGGACGGCGGCTGCGCTGGGATACCAGATGCGACTCGGCATGCCGTGGTTCGACCTGCTGGGTACACCCGTCTATCACCCGTGGAAGCTGTTCGAGTGGTGGTACTTCTTCGATGCCTATGCGCCCGACATCTTCCTGCGCGGCGGTGCCATCGCGGCATGCAGCGGCTTCGCCGGCGCCCTCGTCGCCATTGCGATGTCGGTGTGGCGCGCACGGCAGTCCAAGCTGGTCACGACCTACGGTTCGGCACGCTGGGCGCTGCCCGCTGAAATCCGCCGTTCCAGGCTGACCGGCCCTACCGGCGTGTTCCTCGGCCGCAAGGACGGAGACTACCTGCGCCACGAAGGCCCCGAGCATGTGATGGCCTTCGCGCCGACCCGCTCCGGCAAGGGTGTCGGTCTGGTCATCCCCACCCTGCTCTCCTGGCCCGGCTCTGCCGTCATCCACGACATCAAGGGCGAGAACTGGAATTTGACCGCCGGCTGGCGCTCGCGCTTCTCGCACTGCCTGCTGTTCAACCCGACCGATGCGCGCTCGGCTGCCTACAACCCGCTGCTCGAAGTGCGGCGCGGCATGCATGAAGTACGCGACGTACAGAACATCGCTGACATCCTGGTCGATCCGGAAGGCGCGCTGGAGCGCCGCAACCATTGGGAAAAGACTTCCCACGCCCTGTTGGTCGGCGCGATCCTGCACGTACTTTACGCCAGCGAGGACAAGACATTGCGCGGCGTCGCCAACTTCCTGTCCGATCCGGCCTGCCCGTTCGAGCTCACGTTGCACCGGATGATGACGACGCACCATCTCGGCGATGCACCGCACCCGGTCGTCGCCTCCGCCGCACGCGAGGTGCTCAACAAGAGCGACAACGAGCGTTCGGGCGTGCTGTCCACTGCGATGAGTTTCCTCGGCCTGTACCGCGACCCCACGGTGGCCGAAGTGACGTCGCGCTGCGACTGGCGTATCGCCGACCTGATCGATGCCGCTCATCCGGTGTCGCTGTATCTGGTGGTGCCGCCCTCCGACATCAGCCGCACCAAGCCGCTGATCCGGCTGATCCTCAACCAGATCGGACGGCGCCTGACCGAATCGCTCGACGGCAGCGACGGCATCGCCCGCCGCCACACGCTGCTGCTGATGCTGGACGAGTTTCCTGCACTTGGTCGGTTGGATTTCTTCGAGTCGGCGCTGGCCTTCATGGCGGGCTACGGACTGCGCGCCTTCCTGATTGCCCAATCTCTGAACCAGATCGACAAAGCCTACGGCCAGAACCATTCCATCCTCGACAACTGCCACGTGCGCATCACGTTCGCCACCAACGACGAACGCACCGCCAAGCGCATTTCCGAGGCGCTGGGTACCGCGACAGAACTGCGCGCACAACGCAACTACGCAGGCCACCGGCTGGCACCGTGGCTCGGACACCTGATGGTATCGCGCCAGGAAACCGCACGGCCGCTGCTCACGCCCGGCGAGGTGATGCAGTTGCCACCCGACGACGAAGTGGTGATGGTATCCGGCCATCCGCCGATCAAAGCCCAGAAGATTCGCTACTACCTGGATGCGAATTTCAAGAAGCGCGTTCAGGCGCCACCGCCATTGATGCTCGGGCACTATGCCGACGCACCGGCAGCGCGACCCGACGACTGGACGGCGCTGGCGATCCCCGCTGCGCCGATTCTCGGCTTGGTCTATCCCACCCATAGGGAGGCCATCGACGACGGCGGTCACCAGCAGCAGCCGGAACTGGCCGAAGTCGTGTTCACGCCGGAGCCAGAACACACGGTAGACGATCTGGGCCTGCTCGATGACGACGACCTACCTCTGCCCTTGCCGGCCCAACTCGATCCGCGCCTGCAACGCACGGCGCGGCTGGCGGCGCTGGACCCTGACGACGGGATCGCGCTATGAGCCGCACCCGCCTGAATCTCTTCATCGAACCTGAGCACGCCAGGCGACTCGACGAGCTGTCGACCATGAAGGGCTTTTCCAAGTCCTCGATCATCGCCGCTGCGCTGGCCTCGTTCCTCTCGCCTGATTCCGGCGACCAGCGTGAGGCGGCCATCGCCAAACGACTGGACCGGCTGTCGCGCCAGCTCGACAAGCTGGAGCGCGATCAGAACATCCTGATCGAGACGCTGGCGCTGTACGTGCGCTACTTCCTCACCGTCAGCACGCCGGTGCCGGAAGCGCATCAGGAAGCGGCACGCGCCCAAGGCCGTGCACGCTTCGAGCAGTTCATCGAACAGCTCGGGCGGCATCTGCTGCGCGGACGCAGCCTGGTCAGGGACGTGGTTGAGGAACTCCAGCCCGATCAGAGCCAGCTCTTCACCCACGACAAAACCAACCCCAGCGAAGCGCCTGCCGACGACGAATCAGGAGCAGTCCCGCCATGAACAGCGCACTGCATGATCATGACGTGTCGGCCTTGCTGGCGCTGGAACGTCGTGTGCGCATGCTGCGCACGGCCATGGGCCCGGACATCGCCAGGGCCCTGGATGACCCCGACGTGGTGGAGGTCATGCTGAACCCGGACGGTTTGCTGTGGGTAGACCGGCTGGGCAGCGGTCGCGAACCGCTGGGCATCAGCCTCACCCCCACCGATGGCGAACGCATCATCCGTCTGGTCGCAGCGCACGTGTGCGCCGAGGTACATGCGGCCAAGCCGCTGCTGTCCGCCGAGTTGCCGGAGACAGGCGAACGTTTCGAGGGTGCGCTGCCACCGGTGACGCCGGGGCCGGTCTTCGCGCTGAGGAAGCGCGCGGTCGGCCTGATCCGCCTCGATGCCTACGTTACCGACGGCATCCTGACCGACGCCCAGGCAGCGTTCCTGCGCAACGCGGTGCGCGAACGCCGGAACATCCTGATCGCGGGCGGCACCAGCACCGGCAAGACCACGCTGGCCAATGCCTTGCTTGACGAGATCGCCGCCATCGGTGACCGCGTGATCGTGCTCGAAGACACGGTGGAGCTGCAATGCACCGCGCGCGATCACGTCCCGCTGCGCACCCGCGCGGGTGTCGTGACCATGACCGAGCTGGTGCGTTCGACCCTGCGGCTGCGCCCGGACCGTATCGTCGTCGGTGAAGTGCGCGGCGCTGAGGCGCTGGACCTGCTCAAGGCCTGGGGCACCGGCCATCCGGGCGGCATCGCCACCGTCCATGCCGGTTCCGCCGCGGGCGCGCTGCTGCGGCTGGAACAGCTGATTCTCGAAGTCGCGGTGACACCACCGCGTGCGCTGATCGCGGAAGCGGTCAACGTCATCGTCTACATCGCCGGACGCGGCCATGCGCGCCGCGTGCAGGAAATCGCCCGCGTCATCGGCTTCGACAGCCACGGCTACCAGCTCAGTAGCGAGCTGATGCCGTCCTTCCCATCCTTTTCCTCAACCCCTGGAGAACCGTCATGACAACTTCACGTATTTCCGTAAAACCTGCCTTGCCGTTCGTAGCCTTCGCCGCATTGCTACTGGCCATCGCCATTCCCGCGCACGCCGCAGGCTCGAACATGCCATGGGAAGCGCCGTTGCAATCCCTGCTGGACTCGATCCAGGGGCCGGTGGCCAGGATCATCGCGGTGATCATCATCATTACCACCGGCTTGACGCTGGCCTTCGGCGACACCAGCGGCGGCTTCCGCAAGCTGGTGCAGATCGTGTTCGGCCTGTCGATCGCGTTCGCCGCGTCGTCGTTCTTCCTGACCTTCTTCAGCTTCACGGGTGGGGCGGTGATCGCATGAACGCGGCTGACATGAACACATCAAGCGCTGACACACCCGGCTTCGCAAATGGCTTCGAGATTCCGCTGCACCGTTCGTTGACCGAACCCATTCTGCTGGGTGGCGCACCGCGCACCGTGGCGATTGCCAACGGCACACTGGCCGCCGCCGTGGGGCTCGGGCTGCAACTCTGGCTGCCCGGCATGGTGCTGTGGATCGTCGGGCACTCGCTGGCGGTCTGGGGCGCGCGACTGGATGCGCAGTTCATGGCCGTGTTCGCGCGGCACCTCAAGCACCGGCCACTGCTGGACGTGTGAGGACGATCCCATGATGCACCTCGCCGAATACCGCAAGCGCCCCGCAATGTTGGCCGACTGGCTACCCTGGGCAGGACTGGTCGCGCCTGGCGTCGTGCTCAACAAGGATGGCTCGTTCCAGCGCACAGCACGGCTTCGCGGGCCAGACCTTGACAGCGCTACGCAAGGAGAACTGGTCGCAACCTCTGCGCGGTTGAACAACACGTTGCGTCGTCTCGGTTCCGGCTGGGCGCTGTTCGTGGAGGCCGAACGGCGCGAAGCGGCAAACTACCCGGAATCGGTGTTTCCCGAGCCGCTGTCCTGGCTGGTCGATGAAGAGCGCCGCGCCGCATTCGAGGAGGCCGATAGCCACTTCGAGAGCGCGTACCACCTGACGCTGCTGTACCTGCCGTCCGAGGAATCGACTGCCCGCGCCGCGCAGCTGCTGTACGAGAACAGCAATGTCGAAGGCGTGGATTGGCGCGAGCGGCTGGAGGGCTTCGTGTCGGAGACCGAACGCTTCTTCGGCCTACTCGAAGGCGTGATTCCGGAGATCGCGTGGCTCGATGATGGCCAGACGCTGACCTATCTGCATGCCTGCGTATCCACGCGCCGCCATCCGGTGGCCGTGCCCGAGGTGCCTATGCACCTCGATGCGCTACTGGCTGATGAGCCATTGACGGGTGGACTTGCACCGATGCTTGGGAGCCAGCATCTGCGAGTGGTGTCGGTGCGCGGCTTTCCGACTTCGACCTGGCCGGGCCTGCTTGACGACCTGAACCGCCTGGGCTTTGCCTACCGCTGGAGCACGCGTTTCCTGTGCCTCGACAAGGCCGAGGCCGAGAAGGAATTGAGCCGCTTGCGCCGGCAGTGGTTCGCTAAGCGCAAGAACATCGTGGCACTGCTGCGCGAGACCCTGTTCCAGCAGGAAAGTCCGCTGGTCGATTCCGATGCGTCGAATAAGGCGGCCGATGCCGATGCCGCTTTGCAGGAACTGGGCGGCGATCAGGTTTCGTTTGGCTACGTCACGGCCACAGTCACCGTGCTCGATGTCGACGCCACCGCCGCCGACGAGAAGCTGCGCGCCGTAGAGCGAACCATTCAGGGTCGAGGCTTCGTCACCATTCCCGAAACTTTGAATGCGGTCGATGCCTGGCTGTCGTCGATTCCGGGACACGCCTACGCCAACGTGCGCCAGCCCATCGTCTCGACCCTGAACCTCGCGCACATGATGCCGGTCTCCGCCGTGTGGGCCGGACAGGAGCGCAATACCCACCTCGATGGCCCGCCGCTGATCGTGACGCGCACCGATGGCGCGACACCGTTCCGGCTGGTCACGCACATCGGCGACGTCGGAAATACCCTGGTGGTCGGCCCCATCGGCATGGGCAAGTCGGTGCTGCTCGCGACGCTGGCCTTGCAGTTCCGCCGCTACGCCGGCTCGCGCATCTTCGCTTTCGACATGGGGCGTTCGATTCGCGCCACCATGCTCGGACTCGGCGGCGAGCACTACGACCTGGGTGCCGACGGCGCCATGGCCTTCCAGCCGCTGGCCCGCATCGACCAGAATAGTTACCGCGCCTGGGCGGCCGAGTGGGTCCAGGGCCTGTTGATTCACGAAGACGTGGTTGTCGGGCCGGAAGAGAAGGAGAGCGTATGGTCGGCGCTGAACAGTCTCGCCAGCGCGCCGCTCGATCAGCGCACGCTGACCGGCTTGTCTGTGCTGCTGCAATCGAACGCACTGCGCCAAGCCCTGCAACCTTATGTACTGGGCGGCGCGCACGGCAAGCTACTCGATGCCGACCATGACCGCCTCGGTATCGCCGACGTGCAAGGCTTCGAGATGGAAGAACTGATGCACAGCAAGGCGGCGGCGCTGGCGGTATTGCGCTATCTGTTCGCGCGCTTCGAGGAACGCCTTGATGGGGCCCCGACACTGTTGATCCTCGATGAGGCCTGGCTGTTCCTCGACGACCCGGTGTTCGCCGCGCGCATCCGCCAGTGGCTCAAAACCTTGCGCAAGAAAAACGTGTCGGTGATCTTCGCCACGCAGTCGCTGGCGGACATCAAGGATTCGACCATTGCGCCAGCCATCATCGAGAGCTGCGTGAACCGTATTTTCCTGCCCAACCCGCAGGCCACCGAACCGCAGATTCGCTCAATCTACGAAAGCTTTGGCCTCAATGCGCGGCAGATCGAGATCGTGGCTCAGGCCCAGCCCAAGCGCGATTACTACTACCAGTCGCGGCTCGGCAATCGGGTCTTCGATCTGGGGCTCGGGCCGGTGACGCTGGCGTTTGCCGGTGCCGCCAGACCTGAGGACCAGCGCGCCATCGACGCCATTTCCGCGTCGGTTCCGTCGGCGGACTTCGCAGCCGCCTGGCTGCGCCACTGCGGCCTCGACTGGGCGGCCGACCTCATCCCGTCGTACCCGTCCGTCCCGCCCGTTCCCAAGGAGAATCCCTCATGAAAAATCCCCTGCTTGCCATCGCCGCCGCCATTCTCATGACCGTGATGCCCTTAGCACAGGCGCAATGGGTGGTGATCGATCCCGCCAATCTGGTGCAGAACATCCTGACCGCCGCCCGCGCCCTGCAGCAGATCAACAACCAGATCCAGCAGCTGCAGAACGAAGCGCAGATGCTGACCAACCAGGCGAAGAACCTGACCAGTCTCCCCTTCAGCGCGCTCAATCAACTGCAATCTGCGCTGTCCGCGACGAACCAGCTGCTGCAGCAGGCACAGGGGCTGTCATTGAATCTGACGCAGATGGAGACCCAGTTTGCGCAGCTCTATCCCGCTGCCTACACCGCCGCGACCCCGGCCAACCAGATGGCGCTCGACGCCAGCCAGCATTGGCAGAACGCACTGGAAGCACTGCGCACCGCGGCCGAGGTGCAGTCGCAGTCGGTGCAGAACTTCGCTTCCGACGAGCAGACCTTGAGCGCCCTCGTGAACAGCAGCCAGTCGGCGGTGGGCGCCTTGCAGGCTACCCAGGCGACGAACCAGTTGCTGGCCTTGCAGGCCCGGCAGGCGATCCAGGCGCAGCAGCTCCAGGTCACGCAAGACCGTGCCGTCGCCCTCGAACAGGCGCGGCAGGTCGCGGTGCATGCGCGTGCCGCCGAGGTGCGCAACCGCTTCCATGGCACCGGCACACCGTATACGCCATCTCCCGTCAACTTCTACGGCAACTGAGGAACCCCTATGAAAACCCTCCTTCCCCTAATCGCCTGCACCCTGCTACTCGCCGCCTGCAACAAGCCGGCATCCACCGACACCGTCGAATCGCTGCTGGCGAACCCTGAGCGCCTGAAGGAAGTCCACGCGCAGTGCAAGGCCGACCACGACAAGGTGGGGGACGCCCTGTGCAACAAGGCGAGTGAGGCGACGCGGCGGCGCTTCATGGGCAGCGGCACACCGTACACGCCGGCGCCACCGGCTGCACCCGCTTTAGCACCGAAAGACTGAGCCATGAACAACCTGTCGGTCATCGACCACTTCCTCGATGTCTTCTCGACCTACATCGACTCGGGTTTCGGCCTGCTGCATGGCGAGGTGGCGTTCCTCACCGCCACGCTGGTGGTGATCGACATGACACTGGCCGGGCTGTTCTGGGCAATGGGCGGCGAAGACGTGATCGGCAGGCTGATCAAGAAGACGCTCTATGTCGGCGCCTTCGCCTTCATCATCGGCAACTTCAACAATCTGGCAGGCATCCTGTTCAATTCGTTTGCCGGACTCGGGATGGTGGCGTCGGGTTCCACGCTGAGCCAGGCACAGTTTCTGCATCCGGGCCATCTGGCCGAGGTCGGCGTCGATGCGGCGCAACCGATCATGGCGCAGATCAGCGACCTGACCGGCTTCCCCGAGGTGTTTGCTAACCTCGATGTCATCTCGGTGCTGTTTCTCGCCTGGCTGGTGGTGATCGTGAGCTTCTTCGTGCTCGCGGTGCAGCTCTTCGTCACGCTGATCGAATTCAAGCTGACCACGCTCGCGGGCTTCGTGCTGGTGCCGTTCGCGTTGTGGAACAAGACCGCGTTCCTCGCCGAACGGGTGCTGGGCAACGTGGTGTCGTCGGGCATCAAGGTGCTGGTGCTGGCGGTGATCGTCGGCATCGGCACCGGACTGTTTGCACAGTTTCAGACACCGCCCGGCACCGCGCCCTCGATCGACCTGGCGCTGACCATCATGCTCGCTTCGCTGGCGATGCTCGGACTCGGCATCTTCGGGCCGGGGATTGCGACGGGTCTTGTTTCAGGCGCACCGCAGCTCGGAGCCGGTGCGGCGGCCGGCACGGCGCTAGGCGCGGCGGGTTTGGCGGTGGCCGGGGGTGCGGCTATTGCCACCGGGGGTGCGGCGGTGGCGGCCGGTGCGCGCATGGTGCCGGGTGCAACACGCGCCGCCATCGGCGGAGCGGCGTACGCCGGACGCGCGAGCAGTTCAATGGCCAGCGGTGCGAAGTCCGCCTACCAAACGGGTGCTGCGGCTTCAGGGTCGGGGGGTGTTCGTGCCGCAGGTGCGGGCCTCGCCAATGTGGCCAGGAGCGGCGCCGGTGCGGTTGGCCACCGCGTCGCAGCCGGCGCGAAAGCGGTCAAGGATCGCGTGGCTAACTTCCTCGCGGAAGCCGCAGCACCCGCGGCGGCAGGCAGAGCTACCGAATCGGCCGATGCAGCCGCAGTCAGCCCCCCTGCGGCAGAGCCCGCCTGGGCCAGCCGAATGCGGCGCAAACAGCAGGTGAGCCATGCGGCCACCACGGCGGCGCACACTCTGCGCTCAGGCGATCACGGCGGCGGCGGTGCCAGTCCGAGCCTGCGCGACGATTCGAACCCTTGAAGATCAAGTTTAACGGAGATCAGTCCATGCGATTCAAACGACCGCAGGTGCGCTACTCGGACACGCCCGAGCCCGTCACCCCTTACCAGGCCGCCGCGCAGGTCTGGGACCAGCGCATCGGCAGTGCGCGCGTGCAGGCGAAGAACTGGCGGCTGATGGCCTTCGGCTGTCTGTCGCTCGCCTTGCTGATGGCGGGTGGGCTGGTGTGGCGCTCGGCGCAGTCCATCGTCACCCCTTATGTGGTCGAGGTCGCCACCGGCGGTCAGGTGCGTGCGGTGGGCGAAGCGGCCACGCCGTACAAGCCGAACGATGCGCAGATCGCCTACCACCTGGCGCGCTTCCTCACCGACGTGCGCTCGCTGTCGATCGATCCCATCGTGGTGCGGCAGAACTGGCTCGAAGCCTACAACTACACCACGGATACAGGCGCGGCCACGTTGAACGACTACGCGCGCAGCAACGATCCGTTCGCGCGCATCGGCCAGAGCTCGACAGCGGTGGAGATCACCAGCGTGGTCCGCGCCAGCAAGTCGTCGTTCCAGGTGCGCTGGATCGAGCGCACCTATGTGAATGGTTCGTCCTCGGGCACCGAGCGCTGGACGGCCGTCGTGTCGATCGTATTACAGCCGCCCCGCACCGAAGCGCAGCTGCGCAAGAACCCGCTGGGCATTTATGTCAACGGCCTGTCCTGGAGCCGTGAATTCGACACAACCGAAGGAACCCCACATCCATGAAAACCCCAATCCGTATTCACGTATTGCCGCTGATTCTGAGTGCCACTCTGGTAACTGCCACCGGCTGCGCCACGCACGGCAAACCGCCGCCTGACATCACGCTGGACGAACCCGTCGAGGCGCACGCGCTGCCGGAACCGCCCCAGCCCATCGAGGTGGTCGAAGTCCCCAAACCCCTGCCGCTACCCGGGCAGTTGAAGCCTTTGGGTAATGCGCCCGAGGACAAGCCCATCGCCGAACCACCCGACGAGAAGGCCGATGTGGCACGCGCCAACGCCGACGCGCGCGTGCCGCCCAGTCGAGAGGACTACGTCAACGCGATCCAGGTCTGGCCCTACAGCGATGGCGCGCTGTATCAGCTTTACACGAGTCCCGGTCGCGTCACGGTCATCACCTTGCAGCAAGGCGAGGAGCTAGTGACCGTTTCGGCCGGCGACACGGTGCGCTGGATCGTCGGCGACACGACCAGCGGCGCGGGTGCCAGTCTGCGCGTGAACATACTCGTGAAGCCCACGCGCGTCGGCCTGAAGACCAACCTGGTCATCACCACCAACCGCCGCACCTACCTGCTCGAACTGTCGTCAACGCCGCAGGCGTGGATGGCCTCCGTCTCGTGGGATTACCCGAAGGACCGCATGCTGGCGTTGCAGAAACAGGCACGGCAGGCTCAGGCGGCAACGCCGGTGGACTCGGGCGTGTCGCTGCAACGGATCAGGTTCCGCTACGCGATCACCGGCGACAGCCCGCCGTGGAAACCGCTGCGCGCCTTCGATGATGGCGAGCGCGTCTATATCCAGTTCCCCGCCGGCATCGCGCAGGGCGAGCTGCCGCCACTGTTCGTGATTGGGCAGCAGGGCGATGGCCAGCTCGTCAACTACCGCTTCCGCTCGCCCTACTACGTGGTGGATCGGCTGTTCGGTGCGGCAGAGTTGCGGCTGGGCGCGGACAAGGCCGCCGTCGTTCGCATCGAACGCACCGATGGCATGGCCAGCACGGCGCGGAGGCATTGAGCATGAGCACGCCCGCCACACCACAAACACCACCCGCCGGGACGAACAAGGTCGACCCTGATACCTTGAGCCTGCGCGCGCCGCCGCGTCCGGTCACGCGGCTCAACCGGCGCATGCTGGCGGTGCTCGCGGGAACACTGGGCGCGATCGTCCTGGGGGCTACGCTATGGTCGCTGCAACCGCACCAACGCGATCGCAATCACGCCACCGAGCTGTACAACTTGGATCGCGTCTCGCATACGGATAACCTCGACCAGTTGCCAACCGACTATTCCAAGCTGCCGGTCCCACCAAAACCAGTACCTGTATTGGGTGAGCCGTTGCCGGGCGACCTGGGGCCCGGCATCGTGCATGCCCAGCACAATGCCAACACCAGCGGGTACACCCATCCTGCGCAGACTGGGCGTATGGCACAGCCGGGCGATGCCGAGGAGGCAGCACGCTCAGCGGTGTTCTTTCGGAGCGGCAGTGCGGTGAAGACAGCACCGTCACCCACTGCGAGTATGGCCATGCCCGATGCCGTCTCGGGCAACCAGTCGTTCGATCCGATAGCAGCGGCATCCACGCAGCCTGCCGATCCGACGGCGGTGCAGAACCGGCAGGAGCATAAACAGGCCTTCGTCGCCAATGAGGGCGACAGTGTCACCGGCAATTCGGCCAGCCTGCACCCCCCGTCCTCGCCCTACCAAGTGATGGCGGGCACCATTATTCCGGCGGCGCTGGTGACGGGGATCAATTCCGACCTGCCGGGGCAGGTCATCGCCAATGTGACGGAAGCGGTCTACGACACGGCTACGAGTCGTTTCCTGCTGATTCCGCAGGGCTCGCGGCTGATCGGCCGCTATGACAGCCGGGTTTCATTCGGTCAGCGGCGCGTGCTGCTAGTGTGGACGCGGCTGATCCTGCCCGATACTTCGTCGATTTCGCTCGACCGATTGCCCGGCATCGACCCGGCGGGCTATGCCGGGCTGGAGGATGGGGTCGATTGGCATTGGGATCGCATCCTCGCGGGTGCGGCGTTGTCCACGCTGCTCGGAGTCGGTGCGGAGCTGGCCGCACCCAACAACAACGGCGGCACCGGTAGCGTCACCATCGCCGTTCGCCAGAGCACGCAGGACACCGTGAACCAGGTCGGCCAGGAGATCACCAAACGCAATGTAAGTATCCAGCCGACGCTCACTATCCGGCCCGGTTTCCCGGTGCGGGTCATGGTGAACAAGGATCTGATGCTGCGGCCATACCAGCCGCTGTTCTTCCAGCGAGGAGCGTCGCAGTGAGTGAGTCCACCAGCAAACTGCGGCTAGGGCCACTGCCGAAAACCGAGATGGTAAAGCTCACGATCGCACTGACGGTAACGCTCAAGGCTGATTTGGAACGCTATGCCGCGCTGCATGCTCAGACTTATGGCGAACCGATTGAGGTTGCGACGCTGATCCCGCATATGCTCGAAGCGTTCATGGCGCGGGATCGAGGATTCAGGAAGTCCAGGGAGGGGTGATTCACAGCGACGCCGCACGGGCACGGTCAGAATACGCCTACATACGCTTGGGTGGGTTTTCGATAGATTCCGGAAAAAAGGTCACTTTTACAGTATCGCATTTACATCGGCCGTTGCAACGCAACCAGCAACTGCCCGGCTGATGGAGAAAACATGTATAGAGCAGATCAAAGCCTGCTGGTTTTCGAGGCGATGCAGATCGCCCATAGGCCCGGAATGCCTACTGAACCCGGGGTAGTCCACCCTGACCCGTTACGGCCTTCGTGCGACAGACCATTCATTTGACTGGGGCCAACACTTTTCTTCCTTTCCATCTCCACCCCAGTCCCATCACAGGTCCAGATCGGCCTAAGCAGTCATACGGATTCCGCTTAGGCAGACGTTCAACGTGACGTTAAGGAAACACTGAACAAGTCCTTCGACAAGCGCAGGACGAACGGCAAGTTGTTGATTCCGTTCGTGGTGAGCTTGTCGAACCATGAGCGGAATCAACTTGTTCAGCATTTCCTTAAGGAGTGCCGTTCTTTTGCGGCGTCCCGCTTGAACACAGGGTCATGCGTTTTTTGGCGCAAACATGATGATTGACATCCCTACAAGGGCTACAGACGAACCTACCAGATCCCAAACCGAGGGCCTTACCCCATCAACCGCCCAGAGCCAAAAAATGGCCACAAAGATGTAAACGCCCCCATAGGCGGCATAGACACGGCCCGCCGCTGCCGGATGCAACGACAACAGCCATGCAAAGACTGCGAGGCTCAACCCTGCGGGGACGAGAAGCCACGCGCTTTTCCCTTGCGTTAGCCAGAGGTAAGGGAGGTAGCAGCCGACAATCTCGGCCACGGCTGTTACCAGGAAGAGAAAGATGGTCTTAATTTCAGGCATAGCGATTCGTGACTGCGGCCATCCGGTTATCGGCCTCAAGCAGACCCTCAAGCGTTGTTGGACAGTATAAATCTGCCATCTTCAATGGCCATGCCGGTGGTGAGCATCCGGGAAGTGCGGGTGCGTGTGGATCAATGGTTCGTGCCGGTGCCGATGGCTATGTTTGGTGCCGGGCGTCACCGGATAGTCATGCGCGTGCAGGTGGTGTTCGTCGTGGACATGTTCGTGACTGTGCTCCATCTCCTCGTGCTTGTGTCCGTGTTCATGGCGTTCGGTTAGATGCAACCACGTGCCCAGCGCCATCAACGCACCGGCCATGAGCAGCGGTATGGTGATCGGCTCCCCCATCAGGACAGCGAGCAAGGCGCCGAAGAACGGCGCGACCGAAAAGTAGGCACCTGTGCGTGCCGTACCAAGATGGCGGAGTCCTACAACGAATAGCGTCAAACTCACCCCATAGGCAAGCAAACCTACGATCATCGCCCCCGCCAAGTCGGGCAATGCCGGCATCGATGCGCCTAGCGAGAAGGCCAGACCCAGATTGACGATGCCGGATACCAAGCCCTTCACAGAGGCGATCCAGGTGGCATCGGTAAGCGACACCCTGCGGGTCAAATTATTGTCGACACCCCAGGCGAAACACGCGCCAAGGATGGCCAGTGACGGCCACAGTCCGGAAATACGCGCGCCCGAGGGTACGCTCAGGACCACAGCACCGGCCACGATGGCAAGCATGCCCAGTGCGATGCGCCGGTCAAAGTTCTCCTTGAATGCAAACCACGCCAGCAACGCGGTGAACACGCTTTCTGCATTCAGCAGAAGGGACGCGCCAGATGCAGGCATCCCCGTCAGCCCGAACATCAACAGTACGGGGCCGATGATCCCGCCTGACAAAATCGCCCCGGCAAACCACGGCACTTCATTCCGGGGGAGACGAACGGCAGGGGCATGGCTCAGCCAACGATAAAGCGACAGGCCGACGCCCGAACCCAGATAGAGCAGTCCTGCCAACAGCCACGGATTCACGGCATCAAGCAGCCACTTTGCGAGCGGCGTTCCCGCTCCAAACAATAAGGCCGCTCCGAGTGCGGCTGGCACGCCAGTCTGGCGGAGGCCTTCTTTCCAGTTCATCTTTTCAATTCCCATGTTGCAACAGCGACAGCCTCAGCATACTTGCCACCGACCAAAAGGAGTAACATATACACACCTGTTCAAGTGTGCATGTAATGTACTTTTCCGATTCCGACAGCTCAGTCTCCGAACTTGCCGACTTGTTTCGCCTGCTGGGCGACCCAACGCGCCTGAGGATCGTTCTGGCTTGCCTTGACGCGCCTATTTCGGTCAACGACATTGCCAGCAAGCTCGACCTGAGCAGTTCGCTGGTCAGCCATCACTTGCGGCTGCTACGCGCGGCACGCATCGTCAAGGCTGACCGCCATGGCAAGCAGGTGTTTTATGCGGCCGCCGATCAACACATCTCGGGGGTACTGGCAGACATGCTGGAACACATCTCCGAACCCCACACGGAAGCAGACTGATGGCACGTCAGGACGGACACAACCACTCACACGATCACGGCGGGCACTCTCACGGTGGGGGCCACCACCATCACCATGGCGACCCGAATAATCATGGTCGGGCCTTCGTCATTGCCATAGCGCTGAATGTCGCATTTGTCGTGATCGAGTCAGCTTATGGCTTCATGGCCAATTCGACGGCGCTGCTGGCCGACGCCGGGCACAACCTCTCGGATGTGCTGGGTCTGCTGCTGGCATGGAGCGCGGCGATCCTCGCACGCAAGGTTCCAAGCGGACGTTACACCTACGGCCTGCGCAGCACGTCGATTCTGGCTGCCCTGGCCAATGCCATGTTCTTGCTGGTGGCAAGCGGGGCCATTGTGTGGGAGGCCATACAGCGCTTTTCCCAGCCTCCCGTGGTGGCCGGGATGACGGTCACGCTCGTAGCGGGCGTCGGCATCGTCATCAACGGGCTATCGGCGTGGCTGTTCGTAAAAGGAAGCAAAGGCGACTTGAACATTCGTGGCGCCTATCTCCACATGGCAGCCGACGCGGCTGTCTCGCTGGGCGTGGTCGTCGCCGGCGTGCTGATGATGTTTACCGGCTGGTTCTGGCTTGATCCGGTTACCAGCCTGCTGATCGTGGCCGTCATCGTTGCCGGCACCTGGGGCCTGCTACGCGAGTCGCTGCAACTGGCATTGAATGCTGTTCCGGCGCATATCGACGTGTCCGAAGTGGAAGACTACCTGCGCCAATGCCCCGGCGTCACTGATATTCACGACCTGCACATTTGGGGCATGAGCACGACCGAAAGCGCCCTGACGGTTCATCTAGTGATGCCGGAAGGCTATCCTGGCGATGCTTTCATGGACGCAATCATGCACACACTAAATGAGCGCTTCAGCGTTCATCACAGCACACTGCAAGTCGAGCAAGGAACAACTAGCCATAGCTGTGCGCTGCATCCAATCGCAGCAGTTGCGCATGCGCACTGAGTTATCCATGCGAGAACTGAATTGCCCCAGCATTTCGAGACATTTTCAACCGTCAGCTTAGCAACAGAAAACCGGACGTACCTTACAGTCAGCCTACAGTCCGTTCAGATTCAGGAGTACGCGTTCACCGAAGTCGAAAGGGGTCATTCCACCGCATTTCTAACCAATGGCTGGTGCGCGGTTGCATAGTTAACCTAGGCGGCGCAGCACGCCACCGGCGGCTCAGGCCGAGCAAGCGACGGCGGATAGGATGGTCTCGACCGACTGGTCCGACCACTCGTCCACACCAAAACTCGCGGAGTCGCTCATGAAAAGAACCTGAACCGCTCAGAGCGCTCCGTAATCGACGATCGTCCCCATAGGAGGCGAATTTTTAGACAACCTTCTCGAAAACCTGGCCGTCAGTCGGCGACAGAGCCGCAGAGCGCGCGTCACCAAATATGGCCAAGTCACATACCCGCTAACGCCAGATCAAGGCGTGGCTTTTGTTGGGCAAACGTTCCGTAAAAAAATGAATTTCCCACGACGGTGATCGGCGCTACCCGTACCCCATAGCGTGACTTGACTTCATCCGCCACGCCCGGGGCGGTAATGTCCCGATCTTCAAACAGGAAGCCGCGATCCGTTAGATAGCGCTTTACCGCGGCACAATCGGGACACCCCGGGCTGGTATAGACGATGATGTTCGCATTCATGGCTGCAGGCGTACCTGTTCAGGCCACCCGGGCTGTCGCTGGGGCATCAGGAATTCACCGTTGCGCCGTAGCCCGCCTGCTGGACTGCATCGATCATGGCTTGGATGTCAGCCGTGCCGTGCACCGCGGCCTTCCCCTGCGCCAGGCTGACGTCCGCCTTGTCCACGTCAGGCACTTGTTGCAGCGCCTGCGTGACCGACATCACGCAATGTCCGCACGTCATGCCGGTGACGTTGAGAACGATATCGCTCATGACAGATTCCTTTTATTACTGTGAGCTTATGAGAATCCACCGAATTCGGCTTGGTCCCTACTTGCCCATCTGGCGTTTTGGCTTGCCAGATGTGTCGGCTTCTCCTAGGGCTGCCCTTTCTCAACATGCTTCGGGGACTCCGTCCCAGGCAGTTCCAGAATCAGCCTGGCTAGCTTTGCCGCCTGCGCGTCGCTGGCAAGCCCCGGCGGCATGCGGCCAAAGCCGTGTGCAATGTGACTGGCGAGCAGGTGTTCAGCGTCGGCCTGGTCGGCCTGGTTGGCATAGTTTGCGGCGATCGACGCGAAGGATGGGCCGAAGCTAGCGCCAGAAACTACATGACACTGAAGACAGGCAGCATTGTGTTCATGAATGTAGCTCAGCAGGACCTTGGTGCGGGCTGGGTTCACCTCTGACGGCGAAGCATCTACGCTTCCTCTCGGAGATCCCATCATGCCAGGCCCCATCATTCCTGAACCCATGCCATACGAGCCGGCTTCGGCAAATCGCGGACTGGCGAGGTATGCCAAGCCGGCAAGCGACGCTGAGAAAATGCCCAACAAAATGGCCTTACGGGGACATTGCATGAAACCTCCTCATCAATAATCGTGAACTGCAATAGAAACGATCTGTCGCAAAAGAAGCAGGCTCTGGAAGCGTCGGCACGCAAGGCAGGCTACTGATATCCTCGATACGGTGTGGCTTCCAGATTGCCTGCCTCACATTCCTCGATGTAATGGACAAAGCCGCGTTGCAAACGCTCTGCCCATCCCGTTCCGAGCAGCCCCCCGACTTCTCCGATGCGCGCTTCAATCTGCTCGGCGGTCGCCTGCAACAAGTCATAGGTTATGGAAATGGTGTCGCCAGTAACCTCCATGGACTTGATGCCCATCATGGCACCCAACTCTTTGACAAGGATGGCCGCCTCCTCGTCGGTCAACGGCTGTTCCAGGCGGAAGCGCCGCTGCTTGACGATCTCCAGACCCTTCTGCTTGGGGGCTTGCTCGCCCGGTACGCCGATATAAAGATGCGGATTCGCCTTGAACCGATCCTGGCACTGCTGGGAGCAGAAGGCGTAATGGATGCCCAGATGCTCCATGGCAAAGGAATCCCGGCTGACCTGCATACCGCAGACAGGATCTTCAATGGTGTCGTCCATGATTTCCTCCTGTGTATCCGTCATGCTCCAGCAACGGGAGCGGTCATGCCGCCCCGCCCCAGCAGCTTGGCATTGATCGCCACGATGACCGTGCTGGCCGACATGAACACTGCCCCGATTGCCGGGGTCATCAGCAGACCCCAATAGGCCGCTACGCCTGCCGCCAAAGGGATCGCAAAGGTGTTGTAGCCGGTGGCCCAGATCAGGTTCTGGATCATCTTGCCGTAGGTCTTGCGCGACAGCCCGAGAATCGCTGCGACATCCCCCGGATTGTTGCTCACCAGCACGATGTCGGCCGCCTCGATGGCCACATCGGTGCCTGCGCCGATGGCCACGCCGAGATCCGATTCAACCAGCGCAGGCGCATCGTTCACGCCGTCACCGACCATGGCCACAGTGAGGCCGCGCGCCTTCACTTCGCGGATTTTCAGCGCCTTCTGTTCCGGCAGCACTTCGGCGAAGAAGTCATCCAGGCCGAGCTGCTTCGAAACCGTTTGCGCCACCGCTTGCGAATCGCCGGTGAGCATCATGCATTGAATCCCCATGGCCTTGAGTTGCGCAATGGCAGCCTTCGACTCCGGACGCACCACGTCCGCCAGTCCGAACACGGCGGCGGCAGCGCCGCCCACCAGCAGGAAGATGGTGGTCTTGCCCTCGGCGGCGAGCGCTTCCAGACGGGGATGCTGGACCTGGATGCCCTGTTCCCGCAAATAGCCTGGGCTCACCACTTTCACGTCCTGGCCTTCAACTGTGGCTTGCGCACCCCGGCCAGTCAGATTGGTAAAGTTGCTGGCCTGCGGCCACTCCACCTGACGCTCCTTTGCCGTACGCACGATGCCCGCGGCGATGGGGTGCTCCGACTGACTCTCCAGCGCGGCCGTCAGGCGCAGGCAGGCGGTCTCGTCCAGGGCTCCCAGCGGCACGATGTCGCTTACCCCGAAACGCCCTTCGGTCAACGTGCCGGTTTTGTCGAACACCACGGCGCCCAGATTGCGGGCACGCTCGAACGCGGCGCGGTCGCGGATCAGCAAGCCGTGGGATGCGGCCATACTGGTGCTGACCGCGACGACCAGCGGCACGGCGAGTCCGAGGGCATGGGGACAGGCGATCACCATCACAGTGACGGCGCGTTCCATGGCAAAAGCGAAATCCCGTCCCAGCGCCAGCCACACGAACAGCGTGGCGAAGCCGCCACCGAGGGCGATGGCGGTCAACCACACTGCCGCGCGATTGGCCAGATCCTGGGTGCGCGAGCGCGACTCCTGGGCTTTACTCACCATGTCCATCACCTGTGCCAGATAGGTCTGCCCGCCGGTTTTCTTGACTTCTAGGGTAATCGCGCCTTCGCCGTTGACTGAACCGCCGATGGCCTCGGCTCCCTCGCCTTTTTCCACCGGCTTCGATTCCCCGGTGAGCATGGATTCGTCCAGGCTGGTCTGGCCAGAAATGATGATGCCGTCGGTCGGCACCCGTTCGCCCGGCTTCACCAAGAGCCTGTCGCCGGGAGTGATATCGTCGACTGAAACATCCGCTGTGTTTCCATCCGCTTGCAGGCGGTGCGCTTCGGATGGCAGCAGCCGCACTAAAGCCTCGAGTGCACCGGAAGCGCCCAGCACCGATTTCATCTCGATCCAGTGGCCGAGCAGCATGATGTCGATCAGGGTCGCAAGCTCCCAGTAGAACCCCGTTCCGGGCAGGCCGAAGGTGACTGCGCTGGAGTAGAAATATGCTGCGCTGATCGCCACCGCGATCAGCGTCATCATGCCGGGCTGGCGCTTCCTGAGTTCTTCTCCGAACCCCTTCAGGAACGGCCAGCCTCCATAGAAAAACACGATGCTGGAGAAACCGAACAGAACATAGGTGTCGCCGCGAAAAGCAAGCGGCGCCGCCAAACCGAGCATGCCCCACAGGCCCGGCGACAGGGCCAGGATCGGCAAGGTGAGGAGCAGGGAAATCCAGAAGCGCTTTCTGAAATCGGCCACCATGTGGGCGTGGTGGTCATGATGCGCGCCGTGCGCGGCTGGATTGCCGTGCATGCCGGCGGCATGTCCGCCATGCGCAGGCTGCGCATGCGCCATGCCAGGTGCGTGACGATGATCGGTTTGTCCTTCCATGAAGACTCCTTCTCTCATCTACCCAACGGGATAGGCCTCTGCTTAGGCATTCTGTTCATCCCATCTTGCCTGCGTCGCGGCTGCTGCCGGATGCCGCAGGGGGGTGGTTGCAGCATGCGCCGCCTTGGGAATGGGCGTTGGCGCGGGCGTTTCCATCCAGAAAGCGATACCACGCCGACTTCAGTCGCCACCAGGAACCGGATGCATGTGAGATGCCGGCCTTGTCGAGCAATGTCTCGATATCCCGAATGTCGAGATGCGAGGCCGCGTAGGAAATCCGTAGATGGCCGCGCCGGTCGATATGTGCATCAAGAATTGAATCGAGCGCGGTAAGCTGACGGACAGCATCCTGCAGTTTCTCCGTGGCAACTGGCACGAGCGGGATTTTTCGAGAGACGTCGAATGGCCCCTTGTCCGCCTGTCCCTTTTCCCGAGTCTCACTCATGTTGTGTTCCCGGCATGCCTACTGACATGGCGCCAAACGAGAATGTCCCGGCACACAGAGAATGTGCCTGCGTTCCGGTTATCCAAGGCAGCATGTTAATTTGCTCCCATCCATCCATAACCGCGCCAGGCACGCGCCATTTCCTGGCGCTGGCTATCGGTCAGCAGGCCATCGATTTTCTGCTGCATGTCGAGCATCGCATCCATTTGCTGGCGCTGCAGGTCAAACAAGGCCCGCGAAGCGGTGCGAATCGCATTCCAGTCCCGCTTGTCTGCCGTATAGAGTCCATTGAGCCGGGCCTGCGTTTCCCAACCCTGCTGCATGAGGCCGCGATTGCGCGCCTCCGACTCGGTCTGCAGTTGGCCAATCTTCTGCACTTGTTCAGACGTCAGGTCAGGAGGAGCCCAAGGCATCATGGTGTAACTTCCAGCCATGCCAGGCCCCATACCCGCGCCCATCCATGGCATGCCACCGCCATACTGGCCCATCATCCATGGCCCGTATCCGCCACCTGTCCCTGGCTGCATTCCATACCCCGATCCACCCATCATTCCGGGACCCATGCCATACCAGGCTTGAGCACCGTCCGCCCGATAAGCATCGCCCCATGCGCCCATACGGCCCCAGCCATGCCACGGCCCGTAGCCCATGCCGCCGGGGCTATAGCCAAACGCGAAGAATCCCGTAACGACGACGAGAATCACCCACAAGGCGATCCAGAATCCATTCTTACGATTCATTCCTTTACTCTCCAAAACACGTTTCACAGCCGCAGCATTCATGCCCCCGGGCTTCCTCGCTACTGGCTCAAGTCGCGCTTCCTCTTCTGAAACTCCTGTTCGTCGATCTCTCCGCGCGCATAGCGTTCCTTGAGGAGATCCAGCGCTTTGCTCTCACCACCGCTCCGGCCACCCGTCCCGAAGGATGTGGCCAGCCATTTCACCAGCACGACAATGCCGGCGATGATGAGTACCCACCACAGGATCATGAAAATCCCGCCGAATCCGAAACCGCCTGTCATGCCATAACCGCCCATCATTGGTGTTCTCCTGTACTCACATCCGACCATTTTCGGTTTTGCCGACCGCCAGTGCGACCGGCAAAACCGGGTTTCTGTTGCGCCAATTGCAATACGCTCAGTAACCCATCATGCCCCCACCAAAGCCACGGCGCATTTGCGCCTTCTGCTCTTTGGTCAAGACGGCGGCGGCTTTATTCCCGGCTTCAATTCGTGCTTCCAGCGCCTGGCGCTGCACGTCCGCGAGTTTGCCGTAGGCCTTGCCGATCGCCGCCGGGTCGCGATTCTCCGCATCGAACAAATCACCCAGCTTTTCCTGCGCTTCCCACATCTGACGCATGAGCGAGCGCTGCTTCTTCATCGATTCGGTCTGAATCTTCTCCAGTTGGGCGGTCTGCGTATCGCTCAGATCGAGCGTAGCCATCGGCCCCATTCCTCCGGCCCAGCCAGCCATCATGCCCGGCCCCATGCCATAGCCCATGCCGCCACCCATCATGCCGGGGCCATATCCGCTCATGCCCGGCCCCATGCCGCCCCCCATCATGCCCATGGGGCATCCCCCGCCCATCATGTTCATCATTCCGCCCATCATGCCCATGGGCCCCATGCCATAGCCCGGGCCCATGCCCCCACCCATCATCCCGGGCCCGTAGCCTCCGCCTCCCATCATGCCCATACCACCACGCGGCCCGTACCCTGGCATCGAACCGGGCATGGCGCTTCCCTGTGCCTGACCTTGCATCATCATTTGTTGATTGGGCATCGTAGGCTCCGCCGCCGAGGCGGACACTGCTGTTCCCATCAATGCGAAGGCAACGATGGAAGATGCCAGTAGGGTTTTCATGGATTTGTTCATTTACAGCTCCTGTTCATTCAACTTGCTGTTGGAAAAAACGACTGAACTTCTCTGCAGGCCAGAATGCGCCCTGACTGCATATCACCTGATTACCGCAATCTGGTGACCTTCTCCGGCTGGCAACCGGATCGTGTCCGTGACGGTGAACGTCTTCTGGTCCACCACCCAGATGATTGGCGCCTTGCCGCTGGAGACATACACTTTTCCGGCACCCGGGATCTTGTCGAGATGGTAGGGTTCGGGGGAAAGCGTCAGGGCGCGCTGTTTGCCGGTTTGGGTATCGAGGGCCACCAGCTTGTCATCCGAGCGGCTGCTGATGAAAAGCGTTCTGCCGTCGTCCCCGATGTCCAAACCGTGCACTCGCTTCCCGATCTCGTAGGCCTTCTCGACTTTGCCCTCCTTGACCGATACAACGGAAACCTTACCGGCCCGATCATTGGACACGTAGATCGTTTTTTCGTCGGGTGAAAACACCAGATGCTCCGGCGTTGGCCCGCCCTCAAGTGACCGGATCACCTCCCACCTGTTGAGATCGATCTCGCTGAGTGTGCCGTTACCGCTGTTGCTCACGTAGGCGCGTTTGCCGTCTTTCGTCACCAGCGTGTAATTCGGTGAGGGGCCGGTTTTGATGGTCTTGTAAACCTTGTTGCTGATCACGTCGACAACACTGATTCCGCCACGCGTCGGATGCGTGGAAATCACATATTTGCCGTCAGGCGTCACGGCTTCATGATGCGTCCAGCCGGACACCGGAATCTCGGCCATGACATGGCCGTGCTCGGGATGGATCACATACAGCTTGCTGTTGGGCGTATCCGATGGCGCGCCTGCGGGAACCGGGGTCTCCTTCAGGCTTCCCGCCACCAGATAGTCGCCGTCAGGCGTCGCCACCAGCCCATGCGGATTCTCCACCCCGGAATAGCTGCGGATGATCTTGCCGTTTGCCGCATCAACGGCAATTACTTGATCGGCCGAGCCTAATGGGATGTAGGCGATCGGCGCTGCCACGGCGAATGTCCCGCCGCCAAGACACAGCAGCGCCAGAACAAGTTTCTTTGCGTTCATTGGGTATTTCCCCTTGTTTGCGGGTCTTGCTGAAACTCATGACGCATGTACTTCAGGACGGCACTCAAATCCACGTCGGTCAAGGCGGGATTCCCGCCCTTTGGAGGCATGGCCATGGATGAGCCGGGCGACTGGAAACCGTCAGCCATCCGCCCGAGCAGGACCGCATCGTCTTGCGATAAAAGCCCGGTTTTCCCGGTCAAGTCAGGGACGCCGGGGAGACTGCCGGTTCCATCACTGCCATGGCAGGCGATGCACGTTCCGTTGTAGACCGCCTGGCCGCGGCCAAGTCCACTCGACTCGGACGCATCTTTCCCGGGTATCGGCATTTCATTCTTCAACGCCTGATGCTCGCCGTTCGCGTAAGCACTCGCAGTAACTGCGAGCAGGCCCAAAACGGCCACCGCAATGTGTCGGACCTTGTTCCTGAGGCATCGCATCGCCCAACCTCCTTTGTTGATCGACCGATCAGACCTTGTTGAAGAATTGCCGTAACTCAAGGGGCGTGGGTTGCCCCCGAAAAATGATCTCGTCGTTCACGAGGAGGTTTGGGGAATGACGAATGCTGTGGGTTACGACCACGTCGGGATGCTCCTCGACAAAAAGCACCTCGAATGGAATGCCCAGATCATTGAGTTCGTGCTGCAAACTCAGGCAGTGACTGCAACTCTTGGTCGCGATAATTTTTACGTTCATGAAAATCACCTTCTTTATGCAAAATCCAAGCTGAACGCGCCGGATTTCTCGATACCGAGCCCGTCAATGCTTGCCAAGCCCCTCGCCGCGAAACCTGCGCTGGACCTGCAGGGCAGTGAGGCCGTCGTGTCGTCCTTGCTCGTTGTAAAGCACGTCGATGACCACCCCCTTGCTATCGAACTCCAGGGTATAGGTGCGAACACCGTTCCCCGGCTCGGTTTCATAGACGGCGTGCTTTTCCTTTGTCGGATGCTCGTAAGTCCGGGCGTCTTTGATTCCCACTTCGTACACCCAGCCTTCCTTGCCGTTGGGCAGGATCACGGTACGGATCGCCTTGCCGTGATGGCTGAAGGCAGCCTGCTTGGTAATGACGCCAAGAGGATAGGCCCGCAGCACCGTCTCGGGATCCCCCTGAACGGTGAAGCTTGGGGGCATGGATAGCTGGCCGGCCATGGCGGTGGTCACCACGGCCACGGCCGATGTCAGCAGCAAATTCAGGGCAGGTTTCACGATCAATCTCCTACATGTGTCGACGGATTCAGTAACGGGTATACGTTTGGGTAGTGCCATCCAGCTTCACGAGTAGAACGTCGTAGTGATCCTTGCGATTCGCCTGCTCCATGCCAGGCGAACCCATGGGCATGGCGGGCACCACCTGACCGCGGGCCTTGGGCTTTTCTTTCACCAGGCGCCTGACGTCCTTGGCCGGTACGTGGCCTTCCACCAGATAGCCTTTGACCTCGGCAGTGTGGCAAGAACCGTAGCCATACGGCACGCCGAGCCGGTATTTCTGCTGCACTACGTCGTTGGTGTCGTGGCTGCGCACGATGAATCCATTGGCCCTCATGTGCTCCACCCATTTGCCGCAACAGCCGCACGACGGACTCTTGTAAACGTCCACAATGGGGGCATCGGAGGCAGCCAGCACCGGGGTCGTGAAGCCCCCAATCAGGATGAGCTGGAGAAATGCAGTCTTCACGCGAAGCTCCTTGCTTGAACGTGGCCGCAGTATGGAAGACGGTTGCCTACACCAGCCTGACTTACGGATTACAAATTTGTCACCATCGCGTCATGTCCACATGGCGTAATAATAGATTCTTACCAACGGGCCAAATATTGCTTGCGTGGCAGCGCGGCTCACATTAGATTTCAGCCATGCGCCTAATTCGGACATTTCTATTCATTTTTCTTTCTGTTGCGCTTCCCATCCAGGGATACGCGAACTTGGCGCTTCCCAAGAGGCATTGTCCGATGGAGTCCGCCACGATGAATATGACGGATGCAGATGCAATGCACGATTGCTGCAACGACGCAAAAACCGCTGCAAAAACAGGTAAGCCCTGCAAGCCTGCACAGCCTTGCCAATCGATGGGACAGTTTTTCCCGATTACGGAACAGGGTGTTTTACCCCAGGCCTCAGCATCTTCCGTTCGTTTCCCGCACTTCGTTGACATCACGTTCTCCTTTGACCCTGCCGCCACCTGGCGGCCCCCCACCCAACTCTGATTTCTTGTGCCAAGTGCTGCGCTGCGTCTGTTTGATCAGACGTCAGTGCGGATATCTGGCGCCATCAAGCCTGGTTTGGCTTGCTTGATGCGCGCTGTCGCGTAAGGAGTTGGAAACATGCGTATTCTCCAATCAGCCGACTGCTTGAGTCGGTTCCCGTTGTGCTGCGTGACTACGCTGCTGGGGCTGGCGAGTCTCGTCAGCACGGCGTTCGCCGAGCCGCTCTCTTTCAATGCCGCACTAGCGTTGGCCGTGCGGGAGGCCCCCATGCTCCGGGCGGAATCAGCGCAGGTCGATGCTGCCCGGCAAGCGGCCATTCCAGCTGGCGAGTTGCCCGATCCCAAGCTGACCCTGGGGCTCGATAACGTACCCGTCGAGGGCGTTGATCGTTTCAGCCTGTCCGGCGAACCGATGACCATGCAACGCATCGGCGTCATGCAGGAATTTCCCAATAATGCCAAGCGCGGCGCACGCGTTGAAGTTGCGCGTGGGCGGATTGCGCTGAGCGAAGCACAAATCCGCATTAGCCGCCTCACCGTGTTGCGGGAAACGGCGGCAGCATGGATCGCGCGCGACACGGTCGAACGCGAGCTCGCGCTCATCGATGCGCTGGACGGCGAGAACCGCCTGTTCGATGCTGCGGTGCGTGCACGCATTGCCGGGGGCAAGGGCAGTGCGATGGAGGCAGTGTCTGCGCGCCAGGAGGCTGCAATGATCGACGCGCGGCGAGATGAACTCGTCGCGCGCCGCCAGCAATCCATCGCTGCGCTCAAACGCTGGGTAGGCCCACGCGCGGATGCGCCACTGGAGGGCGCCGCGCCCGACTGGCCAATCGCCCATGATGCGCTGGCCCATGCGCTGCACCGGCATCCGGAACTGGCGATATTTGATCCCAAGGCACAAGTGCTGGACGCCGAAGTAGCCGAAGCTCGCGCGGACAAGAAGCCGGACTGGGCGCTGGAGCTGGCGTACCAGAAGCGCGGCGCGCAATTCGGCGACATGGCCACTGTGCAGGTGAGTTTTGATCTGCCGGTGTTTGCCGCCACCCGGCAGGACCCGAAAATTGCTGCCAGGCTTGCCGAACGAGAAGGACTCGACGCCGAACGCGAAGCGGTGATGCGCGAACATGCGTCGATGCTGGAAGCGGATTTTGCCGAGTACCAGCGCCTCGACAAGGCCGTCAGGCGACAGCGCGAGGTGTTGCTGCCGCTGGCCGGCGAGAAAGTGAATCTGGCTTTGGCTGACTGGCGCGGTGGCAAAGGCGAACTCGTCAATCTGGTGATGGCGCGGCGCGAACGCATTGATGCCGAACTCATGGCCATCGCGCTCGAAGGCGAGCGCAAGGAGGTGGCTGCCCGCCTTCATTACGCCTATGGCGAACCCACTTTGTCCGGAGAAAAACAATGAGCCGCCAAACGATTAATAAAACAGCGCTGGTTCTCTTCACCGTGATTGCGCTGCTCGCCGTTGGCGCGGCGGCTGGCTTGTGGTGGGAAAGAAACCATGTGCCGGCGGACGAGAAGGTTATGCCTGCCACCGCAGCGAAAGACGGCCGCAGCGTGCTGTACTGGTACGACCCGATGGTTCCCACGCAAAAATTCGACAAGCCCGGCAAGTCGCCCTTCATGGACATGCAACTAGTGCCGAAATATGCCGACGAAGGCGGCGATGCCTCGACCGTGAAGATCGATCCGGGTGTGGCGCAGAACCTTGGCGTTCGCCTGGCCACGGTCACGCGCGCCCCGCTGGATTTGAACGTGGTGGCGACCGGAATTGTCAACTTCAACGAGCGCGATATTGCCATCGTGCAAGCGCGCACAGGTGGATTCGTGGAACGCGTGGCCAGACTGGCACCCAATGATGTGGTCGGATCCGGTGCCTTCATCGCCGAACTGCTGGTGCCGGAATGGGCTGCGTTGCAACAGGAGTATCTGGCGCTCAAGGCCGTGGGCGACGCGCCGCTGGAAGATGCGGCGCGCGAGCGAATGCTGCTGGGCGGCATGCCCGAAAGTCTGATACGGGCAGTGGTTCAAACCGGCAAGGTCAGAAATCGCATATCGATCACCGCCCCGCGTGCCGGCGTGATCCAGACGCTCGACGTGCGCCCCGGCATGACGCTGATGGCGGGACAGACGCTGGCACGCGTCAACGGCATCAGCACGGTGTGGCTCGATGTGTCGGTGCCGGAAGCCCAGGCCGGGGCCGTTCTGATCGGGCAATCCGCCGAAGCAAAATTTGCCGCCTTTCCGGGCAAGCCGGTACAGGGTCGTGTCACTGCGTTATTGCCGACATTGAACGATGCCGCGCGTGCGCTCAGGGTTCGGGTTGAACTACCCAACAAGGACGGACGCCTGCGGCCGGGCTTGACGGCCCAGGTCAGCCTCAAAGGAGCGGTCGGCGAATCGGCGCTGCTAGTGCCGACCGAAGCGGTGATCCGCACCGGACGCCGCGCGCTGGTCATCGTGGCCGAAGCAGAAGGACGCTATCGCCCGGTCGAGGTCGTCCTTGGCCCCGAGTCCGGTACCGACACGGTGATTGTGTCCGGTCTCGGCGAAGGCCAGAAAATCGTCGCCAGCGGCCAGTTTCTGATTGATTCAGAAGCGAGTCTGCAGGGGATTATCTCAAGCACTTCCGAGTCGGCCGAAGCGATGCCGGCACCGGTTGCGCTACACGAAGCCGATGCCGTCATCAAGGAATTGTCCGGCACGAGCGTGACGCTCGCGCACGGCCCCTTCAAGACGCTATCGATGCCCGGCATGACCATGGCGTTCCCGCTTGCCAATCCCCAACTCGCCAAGGGTCTGAAGGTGGGGGATCGGGTGCGCGTCGGCGTGCGCCAGACCGACGACGGGCTGGTCGTCGAACGCATCGAGCGGGCAGGAGGCGGGCAATGATCGCCAAGCTGATTCGCTGGTCGGTTGCCAATCGCATTCTGGTGCTGCTGGGCACGCTGTTCCTCACCGCCTGGGGAATCTGGTCGGTCAAGACGACGCCGGTCGATGCCTTGCCCGATCTCTCCGACGTGCAGGTCATCATCCGCACCAGTTATCCCGGCCAGGCGCCGCAGATCGTGGAGAACCAGGTCACCTACCCGCTGGCCACCACCATGCTGTCGGTGCCGGGAGCCAAGACGGTGCGCGGTTTCTC
Organism: uncultured Thiobacillus sp.; assembly: GCA_964533095.1. Lineage (GTDB taxonomy): Bacteria > Pseudomonadota > Gammaproteobacteria > Burkholderiales > Thiobacillaceae > Thiobacillus. Next base: position 44,226 of record CAZHKS010000010.1, read on the forward strand.
CTTCTTCGGCGACAGCTTCGTCTATGTGCTGTTCGAGGACGGTACCGACCTGTACTGGGCGCGTTCGCGCGTGCTGGAATACCTCAACCAGATCCAGTCGCGCTTGCCGGCCACGGCCCGCTCGAGCCTGGGCCCGGACGCCACCGGCGTGGGGTGGATCTACGAATACGCGCTCGTCGACAAGACCGGGCGCCATGATCTGGCACAGCTGCGCGCCTTGCAGGACTGGTTCCTGAAATTCGAGCTCAAGGCCCTGCCGAACGTGGCCGAAGTGGCCACGGTGGGCGGCATGGTCAAGCAGTATCAGGTCGTGCTCGATCCGGTGAAGCTTGCCGCCTTCGGCATCACGCAAGCCGAAGTAAAGGACGCCATCGGCAAGGCGAATCAGGAGAGCGGCGGGTCGGTGCTGACGCTCGGCGAAGCCGAGCTGATGGTGCGCGCCAGCGGCTACCTCAAATCGCTCGCCGACTTCCGGGCCATCCCGCTCAGGCTGGCGAACGGCGTGCCGGTCCTGCTCGGCGACGTGGCGACCATCCAACTGGGGCCGGAAATGCGGCGCGGCATCGCGGAGCTGGATGGCCAGGGCGAAACGGTGGGCGGCGTGGTCATTCTGCGCAGCGGCAAGAATGCGCGCGAAACCCTCGCGGCGGTGCACGCCAAGCTGGAACAGCTCAAGGCCAGCCTGCCGAAGGGCGTGGAAATCGTCACGACCTACGACCGCAGCAAGCTGATCGACCGCGCGGTGGAAAACCTCAGCCACAAACTCATCGAAGAATTCATCGTCGTCGCGCTGGTATGCGCGCTGTTCCTGTGGCATGTGCGCTCGTCGCTGGTGGCCATCGTCTCGTTGCCGCTGGGCGTGCTGACGGCGTTCATCGCCATGCGCTACCAGGGCGTGAACGCGAACATCATGTCGCTGGGCGGCATCGCGATCGCCATCGGCGCGATGGTGGATGCGGCCATCGTCATGATCGAAAACGCCCACAAGCATGTCGAGGCGTGGAAGCGAGAACATCCCGGCCAGTCTCTCCAGGGCGAAGCGCACTGGCGGGTCATGACCGAGTCCGCCGTCGAGGTCGGCCCCGCACTGTTCTTCTCGCTTCTGATCATCACCATTTCCTTCGTGCCGGTGTTCATGCTGGAAGCGCAGGAGGGCCGGCTGTTCGGTCCCCTCGCGATCACCAAGACCTATTCCATGGCCGCGGCCGCTGGTTTGTCGGTGACGCTGATTCCCGTGCTGATGGGTTACTGGATACGCGGCAAGGTCCCGGATGAAGCGCGTAATCCGCTCAATCGCTGGCTCATCGGCGCCTATCGGCCGCTGCTGGATGCGGTGCTGGCGCGGCCGAAGACGACGCTCGCGGTGGCCGCGTTGCTGTTCATCACCGCGGCGTGGCCGATCAGCCGGCTCGGCGGCGAATTTCTGCCGCCGCTGGACGAAGGCGATCTGCTCTATATGCCGTCGGCATTGCCGGGGCTGTCGGCGCAGAAAGCCAGCGAACTGTTGCAGCAGACGGACCGCCTGATCAAGACCGTGCCCGAAGTGGCGCATGTCTTCGGCAAGGCCGGCCGCGCCGAAACCGCCACCGACCCGGCGCCGCTGGAGATGTTCGAGACCACGATCCAGTTCAAGCCGCGCGATCAATGGCGGCCGGGCATGACCCCGGACAAGCTGGTCGAGGAACTGGATCGCGCGGTCAAGGTGCCCGGGCTCGCCAACATCTGGATTCCGCCCATCCGCAACCGCATCGACATGCTCGCCACCGGCATCAAGAGCCCGATCGGCGTCAAGATCTCGGGCAGCAATCTGGCGGACATCGACCGTATCGCGCAGCAGGTCGAACAGGTTGCCAAGACGGTACCCGGCGTCTCATCCGCGCTGGCCGAGCGGCTCACCGGCGGCCGCTACGTCGATGTCGATATCGATCGCGCTGCGGCCGCCCGCTACGGCCTCAACATCGCCGACGTGCAAGCGGTCGTGTCCGGGCTCGTCGGCGGCGAGAACATCGGCGAGACGGTCGAGGGGCTGGCGCGCTACCCCATCAACCTGCGTTACCCGCGCGAATGGCGCGATACCGTCGAGCGGCTGTCGCAGCTCCCGATCGTGACCCCGCTGGGCAGCCAGATCACGCTGGGCATGGTGGCGCGGGTCGCAGTGTCGGATGGCCCGCCCATGCTCAAGAGCGAGAACGCCCGCCCCTCGGGCTGGGTGTATGTGGATGTGCGCGGCCGCGACCTGGCTTCGGTGGTGGCGGACCTGCGTGCCGCCGTGGCGCGCGCGGTCAAGCTCGAACCCGGCATGAGCCTGGCCTATTCGGGGCAGTTTGAGTTCATGGAACGGGCCAATGCGCGGCTGGAGCTGGTCGTGCCGGCCACGCTGCTCATCATCTTCGTGCTGCTGTATCTCACCTTCAGGCGCTTCGACGAAGCCTTGCTCATCATGGTCACGCTGCCCTTCGCGCTCACCGGCGGGGTGTGGTTCCTGTACCTGCTCGGCTACAACCTGTCGGTCGCCACCGGCGTCGGGTTCATTGCGCTGGCCGGCGTATCGGCCGAGTTCGGCGTGATCATGCTGCTGTACCTGAAGCAGGCCTGGCACAGGCGAATCACCGACGGCAACGAGACCGAGGCGACCCTGATCGACGCCATCCGCGAGGGGGCTGTCCTGCGCGTGCGGCCCAAGGCCATGACGGTGGCGGTCATCATTGCCGGCCTCATGCCAATTTTGATGGGCAGCGGCACCGGCAGCGAAATCATGAGCCGCATCGCCGCGCCCATGGTGGGCGGCATGATTACTGCGCCACTGCTGTCCCTTTTCGTGATTCCGGCTGCGTACCGGCTGATGCGGCGCCGCAACTTTGCGAACAAATCTGTATTTCCTTAGCGTGCCCCTGAAAAAGTCCGTAATCGTCATTCCGGCGTACGCCGGAATCCAGTCAAATCAAACAACTGGAACCCGGCCTTCACCCATAAAGGGTAGGCAGTGGTTGTAAACAGCTAAAGCTGTAACAACCACGCACCGCCGGGGTGACGACTTATTCAGGGCTTCCTTAGGGAGACGCTGATTTATTCGGTTATCGCGAGGAGCGAAGTGACGTGGCGATCCAGAGGCCATTGATTAGTGCTTAGAACGTGTTGCCGTGGCCGCGATTCTGAATATTCAGAATCAGTGTTCGTGACTGGCAGCATGTGCGTGTTCATGGCTGTCTTCATTTCCCGCCGATGGAATGTGCGCGCTATCAACGTGCCTGTCTTCCGCAGGAGACAGCCCGCCATGCGAATGGCCTTCACTCGACTCAACTAGCGCAACATATTGCTCTGCTGAGAGCGTGGGCATTTTCTGAATGAAAGCCACTATGTCCCAGACAGCTTCGTCCTCGATCCCGCCCTTGGACCAGGCCGGCATACCGGATGCCTTGATGCCGTGTTTGATGATCCAGAAGTGGCGCGCGGCCATATCTGCAGCCCCCTCGTCTTCATGGCGTGTCAGGTCGGGAGGTTGCGGATACAAACCCATTCGAATTTCAGAATCGGCCTTACCAGGCGCTAGATGGCACTCCGCACACATGGCAGCGTAATTTCCCGCTCCACGGCGAACGCGCTCCGTGTCGGCCAGGTTACCAGGTACCGCAAGATCACGCGCATGGCGATCGATGGAGCGTTCGCGTGCCGTCTCGATCATGTGATACACGAACCGGCTGTGCGGCCTATCAGCCGCCACATCGAACAAGCCGGAATAAACGGCCGCAGCGCCGAGTGCTACGCCAATCGCCAGCGTGGTCAGCGCCCCCATCAAAAAACGTTTCATCTGGTTTCTCCTCTGAAACCACGTAAAAAAACCGCCGAAAATGGGTTCATCGGCGGGGACAACTCGCTGTATACACCTCGAAGGAGAATTTAGCCTGTGTCCATCCCCCGTCGTATCTCGCTTGCCGGGATAGTCAATCGAACTAGAAACGCACGCGGGCAACCCGGCACGTCACGCCCGTCCTCTCGCCGTCGGCGCGAGCCAGATCGGCCGCGGCCAAACAACGGGTTCGGCGACGTCCACTCACTTGGCCATCTTTTCCATGCGTGTGATTTCCAGTCCCGTAGCGCCCTTCTCCAGCTCGAAGCGCACCTTGTCGCCGGCGGCGATGCCCTCCAGCACCGCCTTGTCCTTGACGCGGAAGAACATGGTCATCGGTGGCCAGTCCAGCGCCGGAATGGCCTCATGGCTGATCTTGACCTTGCCCTGTTCCGGACGGGTCTGCTGCACCACGCCAATAGCGGACACGGTCGATGTCTCCGCGGTGTCTGCAGCGGCGAGATGGATGGGCGCAACCGCGCCGTCCGGTACGGCATGCGCGATTCCCACCACGCCCGTTCCAACAATTCCGAACAGGCCTAACCCAAGTATGCTTTTCTTGATCATGATTGTGTTTCCTCTTTATGTTGCGTTGCTGAAACCGGCTCGCGCATTACCTCACGTTTACCTCGATACTGCCCTTGATGCCTGGCCACATAATGACCGGGCATCAAGCAAGCAAATTCCCCGTGCCGGCCCGGGTGAACAATCGAAAGTCAAAACCAGAAGCGCAGTCCCGCGACAAGCTGCGTATTCTGGGTGTCTTCACCTGCGGCACGTACGAAATCCGCCGTCCCCCCGAACTTACGCGCCCATTCGACTCCGACATAGGGAGCAATCTGACGCGTGAATTCATAACGCAGACGCAGTCCGGCGGTGGCGTCGGAGAGGCCACTACCGATCTCTCTCGCCGTGTCCTGCTTTCCATACAGATTCATTTCGACGCGCGGCTGCAAGATGAGCTTTTGCGTCAGCAGCAGTTCATACTCCGCGCCCAAGCGCAGCGAAGTCCGTCCGCCGTTTCCCGCATAGGCGGTTGCATCGACGTTGAACCAGTAGGGCGCCAGCCCCTGAATGCCGAACGCCAGCCAGCCACGGTCCGGCCCCACACCACTGTCCCAGCGCGCGCCGAGTTGCGTATCCCAGAACGTGGCCACCGCATGCCCCCAGAGCGCTTCGGTGCGGGCATCCTGCAGACGGCCCCGCGCTACGTCGCCCTCGGCCTTGAGCACCAGGCGATCGTAATCGCGGCCAAACCAGGCCTGCGCGTCATAGGCCGTTGAGTCGCCATTGTCGGTATAGACACGCTCCAGTCGATCGATCAGCAATGCGCCGAAGTTGTGTTCATCAGCCATGCGCAGCTCACGCGGGCCAGGACGTGCATAGGGCCCCGACTCAAGCGTATAGCCGCCGGAATAGGCGTGCGGGTCGCGTGCGTCGACTGGCGCCGGGCCACCCTGCATGTCCATCGAACCGGAGTCCATACTGCCGCCGGAACTCATATTGCTCATGTCCTGCCCCATGTCCTGCGCCGGGCCCGACATGTCGCCCTGCCCCATTCCCGTCATGGTGCCGTGATCCATCTTGCCCTGGGCCATGCCTGGCATCGCCTCCGTCCCTCCGGCTGCCATTCCCTGGGCTCCCGGGTCTTGTGCCCAGGCGGGCGAGATCCCCAATGCCAACATCGCGGCAAGGGCAATAGTCTTGATCTGCTTGTTCACCATCGTATGTCCTCTGATTTTCATTTGCCGGGCTTACGCCACCACCACTTCACGGAACATGCCGGCATCCATATGCAGGAGCAGGTGGCAATGCCAGGCCCACCGGCCCAGGGCGTCGGCGGTGACAAGGAAGCTCACGCGCTGAGCCGGCTGTACGGCAATGGTGTGCTTGCGCACCTGGAAGCGCCCGTCAGGGCTTTCCAACTCGCTCCACATGCCGTGCAGGTGCATGGGATGGGTCATCATGGTGTCGTTGACGAATACCACGCGCAGGCGCTCGTTGTGACGGAAGTGCACAGGTGTCGATCTGCCAAATTCGACTCCGTCGATCGACCACGTGTAACGCTCCATGTTGCCGGTGAGATGCAGTTCGATCTCGCGCTCGGCACCCCGCGGATCAAGGGGCCCGCCGACCGTGTGCAGGTCGGCATAGGTCAGGACGCGACGGCCGTTGTCGCGCAGGCCCACGCCCGGGTCGTCGAGGTCGGTGCGGGGCGTGTCCACGCGCATGTCCACGCTCGGGCCGTATTCAGTCCTGGCATGGTGCGCGCGCGCCACGCCAGTCATGTCGCCCATCATGTCCTCCATTTCAAGCGGCTGCGGTTTGTCCAGCGCGGGCACCGCCGCCGCCATGCCGGCACGCGGCGCCAGCGTGGCGCGCGCGTAGCCGGTACGGTCCATCGACTGGGCGAAGATCGTGTAGGCCTCATCCTTTGGCGTGACGATCACGTCGTAGGTTTCGGCCACACCGATGCGAATCTCATCCACCGTCACCGGATCGACGTCCTGGCCGTCGGCCTGGACCACAGTCATCTTGAGCCCCGGTATGCGAACGTCGAAGAAGGTCATCGCACCACTGTTGACGAAGCGCAGCCGCACTGTTTCGCCTGGACGGAACAGCCCGGTCCAGTTGCCAGCCGGAGTCGTGCCGTTCATCAGATAGGTGTAGGTATAGCCTGAGACGTCGGCGAGATCGGTCGGACTCATGCGCATCTGGTTCCACATGCGACGCTTGTCGAGCGCGGTCGACAGTCCCACCCTGGCGACGTCGCGGAAGAAGTCGACCACCGTGGGTTGGTTGAAGTTGTAGTAGTCGCTCTGCGTCTTGAGCTTGGCAAAGACCCGCATCGGGTCTTCGTCGGTCCAGTCCGACAACTGCACCACATAGTCACGATCGGCACGGATCGTCTCGCCGCCAGCCGGCTCAATGACGATGGTGCCATACAGGCCGGTCTGTTCCTGAAAACCGGAATGCGAGTGGTACCAGTAGGTGCCGGTCTGCTGCACCTTGAAGCGATAGGTGAAGGTTTCCCCTGGGGCAATGCCTTTGTAGCTGATGCCCGGCACACCGTCCATTTGAAATGGCAGGAGGATGCCGTGCCAGTGGATGGAGCTGGCAACCGGGAGCCGGTTGGTAACCCGAATGGTCACGGTATCTCCCTCCCGCCAGCGCAGCGTGGGCGCGGGAAGCGAACCATTGATGGTGGTGGCGATGCGCTGTGCGCCGGTGAAATTGACCGGCGTTTCCGCAATCGTGAGATCAAATTCCGTGCCGCCGAGTACCGGAGCGCCACCTGTCGTGGTACCGACCGTGCCTGCCCAGGCCGGCTTGATGATCGCCGGCAGGCCGAGCAGGATGCCCCCCGCAGCAAGTCCCTGAACGAATCGGCGGCGCGGCAAATCCGGAACCGACAGGTAATGTGAGGCAAGAGGTTTCATGTAGGGCTGCTCTCCATTCTGAAATAAGGTTTTGCCCATCCAGGCAATGCCCGCATATTGCAGGCACGCGCCCAACATCAAACTGACAGATAAATTACAAATCTGTAATGCGCTCCACGCAGTGTGTGAGCTGTGGCAGGATGCTTGCATCCGCCCGGACGCCCCATCCATGAAAATACTCATCGTCGAAGACGAACCCAAAACAGGTGATTACCTGAAGCAAGGCCTCACCGAGGCGGGCTTCGTTACGGATCTGGCTCGCGATGGATGGGAGGGGCTGGAACTCGCACAAATTGGCCACTACGACCTGTTGATCCTGGATGTGATGCTTCCCGGTCTCAATGGCTGGCAGGTGCTCGAAGGTGTGCGCCGCGCCGGGGTTGAAATGCCGGTGCTGTTCCTGACCGCGCGCGACCAGGTTGAGGACCGGGTCAAGGGGCTGGAATTGGGGGCCGACGATTATCTGGTGAAACCCTTTGCCTTTTCCGAACTGCTGGCCCGGGTACGCAGCCTGGTACGACGGGGACATTCCAGCCTGGAATCCACCGTCCTCAAGGCGGCCGATTTGGAACTGGATTTGCTGCGACGGCGCGCCATGCGGGCAGGCAACAAGATCGAACTCACGGCCAAGGAATTTGCTTTGCTCGAATTGTTCCTGCGCCGACAGGGTGAGGTGTTGCCGCGCAGCCTGATTGCGTCACAGGTCTGGGATATGAACTTTGACTCCGACACCAATGTGATCGATGTCGCTGTGCGCCGGCTGCGTGTCAAGATCGACGAGGGTTTCGATCACAAGCTCATCCATACCGTGCGCGGGATGGGCTACGTGCTGGAGCCTCCCCAGGAAGGCAACACCGCATGAAAACCTTGTCACTGACCACGCGTATCAGCCTGCTTTTTGCCGCTGCAGCCTCCCTGGTATTGTTGACAACAGGGTTCTTCTTGACGCAAGTGGTGGAACGCCATCTCAAGGAAGAGGATCGGGTCGAACTCACGGGCAAGCTGGAACTCATCCAGAATTTGTTCAAACATGCCTATAGCCAGAAGCGCTTAGACCTACTGCCTCGGCAACTGGACGACGCGTTGGTCGGACACCCGGGTCTTGCGGTGGTCGTGACGGATGCGGCGGGAGGAATCTGGTTCGCTACGTCGGGGACTGATTTCCCGCGCCCGCTGTTGCAAGACTGCCAAATCCAGTCCAAAGGCTGTGCGCCAGGCGCTCTGCAGGAATGGGCACAGGCGGGGAGAAGTTTCCGCAGCATGGCTGTGACGATCAGCGCTGGCGGCGACACGCACTACACCGTGGTCGTGGCGCAGGACATCGAGCACCATGAGCGCTTCATGAACAAGTTCAAGTCGGTCTTGGCCATTGCCATCACCCTGGCCACTTTCGCCACAGCCGGCCTGGGCTGGATAGCCACCCGATGGGGACTTGCCCCCTTGCGCGAGGTCACCGACATGGTGGCGGGCGTTTCCGCCGAGCGCCTGTCGGATCGTCTGCCGACTACAGGCTTGCCTACTGAACTCAAGCCTCTTGCGACCGCGTTTAACGCCATGCTGACTCGCCTGGATGACTCCTTCCGACGCCTCAGCGAGTTTTCTGCCAACATCGCACACGAACTGCGCACCCCCATCTCTAATCTGATGACCCAGACACAGGTGGCACTCTCCAGCGCACGCGGCAAGGATGAGTACAAGGAAATTCTTTATTCCAGCCTGGAGGAATATGAACGCATGGCCCAGATGGTCGGCGACATGCTCTACCTTGCCCAGACCGACAACCGCCTTATCAAACCGGGCGTGGAAAAGGTAAATCTGGCCAATGAGACACAGGACCTGTTTGACTATTTCGAGGCTTGGGCAGAAGAACGCGCTGTTTCGCTGACCCAGACAGGGTCTGCTACCGCCTCCGGCGATCGGCTGATGTTACGACGCGCGCTCAGTAACCTAATATCGAACGCCATACGGCACACTCCGCCCGGGCAAACCATGCGGGTGTTCTTACAAAGCGACGCGGATAAAGCCATCTTATCCGTCGAGAACCCCGGCACGAAAATCCCGGAAGAGCACCTGCCAAGACTGTTCGACCGCTTCTACCGCGTCGACCCTTCGCGTCAACGCAAGGGCGATGGCGCCGGCCTGGGCCTGGCAATTGTCAAATCCATCGTTAGCGCGCATGGCGGCTCAATTTCCGTCACCTCCACCAACGAAGCGACGCGGTTTCGTATCACTTTACCTACGTGATGGAACGATGCAAATGTCCGCTTCTTGTCAGAGGACCATTAGGCCACATTTCACAAAGCGGACATCGGCTATCCGTTTATGGTTACAAGACGGCAATTTCAGAACGCTTTCTGGGCGCGGCCTTGCGCCAACTGACGGCGAGGAACGCTTGGCATAATTTCGCTTGTGATCTGAACTGCGATGTCACGCACAGCGGTCGGTTATGAGCCGCATCACTCTGCAGCAGATCTTGGTGTATCCCCGGCCATACTGACCTGCCGGTGTGAAGTCCTATCCTTTTGCTTTGTGAACGCCAGCCAAGCTCCATCGTTATCGTCCACCTTGCTCGTAGTGTCCAACCTTATAGCTTGGTGATTATGCAAAGTTCACAATGGACTACTCCATCCTCTGCGCATCGGCGTTTCCAGTTCGTTATCACATTTCACTTTGCATAATCGGCCCTAGCTGTCGGTGGCATCATGCTGTAATCGGGTCTGCTTCGCAGTCGTACACCAGCCGTTGACCAGGAATCCAGCTGTGCGGCTGACCAGTTCGACACCCTCCAGATCACTGTTAGTTTATTGGGCTGGCGGCTGCCCTACCTCGAACCAAGAAGGTTGTTCTTACTGGGTTGAGTTTCGTTTGATGGCCGCATCAGAATCGCTGGCAAGATTTACCCCACCCAAAGCACCGCCAGGGAGGCCAACAGGCAGTAGGCGCCAAAAAAATGCCAACGGCCCTGTTCCAGCCAGCGCGACAGCCAGCGTAGCGCCACCAATCCCGCCAGGAAGCTCAATACCATGCCGATCAAACTCGGGCCAACGAGTTGCATGAGCCCGCCTGCATGCACGGCCATGGCAGCGCCCTGCGCCTGGTAAAGTCGATACGCTTCCTTGACGATCACTGCGGGGGTCAGCACCACCGCCAGCGCGAAACTGAACTCTTCTGCTCGTCGGCGGCCTACGCCCAAGGCGAAGCCGGTCGAGATGGTGGCGCCCGAACGGGAGAAGCCCCGAAACGGCAGACACAGGCCCTGCACTGCGCCGATCCATGCCGCGCTGCGCAGCGACAAATCATCATTGTCCGTGCGCTCGGGGAAACGCGACGATACGATGATCAGCACACCGGCTGCGGCCAGCGCGGCAGCCATCAACCTGGCGTTGCCAAACAGATGTTCAATTTCAAATCCGGGCACGTTGCCAGCGACCACGTGCTTGATCAGTTGCAGCAGGGCCAGTCCCACTGCACCGGTCGCTATCGTCGCGACCACTACACGAAGCGCGTTGGTGCGAAATGCCTGGGCTGAAGAAAAGTAAGTGGTATGCCAGGACTTCCAGAAGTAGACGATGACCGCGAACATCGTGCCGGTATGCAGCATCACCAGCAACAGCGTCATCTCTGGCACGGTGGGGTCCAGCCCCATCAACTTCTCGGCCACGATCACATGAGCCGAACTCGAGACCGGCAAGAGTTCTGCCGCACCCTGAACAATGGCGAGGATCAATATCTGTAGTAAGTCCATACAGGGGATTCCTAATGATTGAGTGGGGGTGTATCGGCCGTTGATCGATGGGATACCCCCGAATTCTTGTTGCCTTAGTTGTCGCCACTGGTTCGAACGGAAGACCACATGGGTGGACGTGTTCGCAGTACTCGTAAGCGCCGGTTATAAGTCGATCGTTCACAGTATCTAAATCCTATTTTGAACTGTATGCATACATGCATTATCATGCATCTATGCATACAGTTCAGGTAAAACCCCAGGAAATATTTCAGGCACTCGCCGATCCGACCAGAGTCCGGATCGTCCGGCTATTGGCCGAGACAGACGAGGAGGCCTGCCTTTGCGAATTGGTGGATAGTCTCCTGGAGCCCCAGTACAAGCTCTCGCGCCACGTTAAGGTGCTGCGGCAGGCGGGTTTGCTGTCTGCGGTAAAGGAAGGCCGCTGGGTCTATCACCGACTGGTTGAGGGCATCCCCTATCTCGACCGCTTATATGAGGCGCTCCAGGTGCTGCCGGACGTCGATGGGGGCTTTGCTCGCGATGTCGAGCGCTTCCGCCAGCGAATGTGCCTGCGGGAAGACGGCCGCTGCCGCATCGGCATCCAGACGCCCGAACTGGCGGCGGGAGGCGAGTGATGGCGTGCTCGTGTTCCGCGTCTCTGTCTGCGCCTGGAATGGCAATGCCGCCGCCGTGGAAAAACCCGCAGGTCGTGACGTCGTCCACTGCCGGCGTTCTGCTCGCGCTGGGCTTTATTGGAGGCTACCTGGGGCTGCCCCACGCCGCCGCAGTCCTGCTATATGTGGCTGCGGTCCTTATCGGTGGTTATTACTTCGGCCGCGAGGCGCTCGAGGAACTGGTCAAGGAGCGCGAAGTCGGCATCGAACTGCTGATGTCCGTCGCGGCCCTTGTCGCCGGCGTGATGGGACAGTGGCTGGAAGCCGCCACGCTGGTTTTCCTGTATTCGATCTCCGAGGCGGCGGAGGGTTACACCGCGGAGCGCACGCGTCATGCCGTGCGCGCGCTGATGGACTTGGCGCCGAAGACCGCCTTGGTGCGCCGGGACGGCCGGGAGTCGCGCATCCCCGTCGAACAGTTACGGGTGGAAGATACCTTCATCGTCCTGCCGGGCGAGTCGGTTGCCACCGACGGCGACGTGATCGACGGCCATTCCGCGGTCAACCAGGCGCCGGTGACGGGAGAATCGGTTCCCGTGGAGAAATCCCCGGGCGGCAAGGTATTCGCGGCCAGCATCAACGGGGAAGGCGCTCTGACGGTGCGCGCGACCAAGGCGTTCGCGGACAACACCCTCTCCCGCATCATCCACCTCGTGGAAGCGGCGCAAGCCAGCAAGGGGCGCAGCCAGCGCTTCATCGAGCGCTTCGGCAAGCGCTACAGCCCCGCCGTGCTGGCAGTTGGCGTGGCTATCGCCCTCCTGCCGCCGCTCTTTGGCTTGCCCTGGGCGGAATGGCTGACCCGCGCCACCGTTTTCGTCGTGGCCGCGGCGCCCTGCGCCCTGGTGATCTCGATCCCGATCACCCTGGTCGCGGCCCTGGGCACCGCTGGCCGCAACGGCCTGCTCATCAAGGGTGGCGTCCATCTGGAGAATCTGGCCCGGGTGAAGGTCGTGGCGCTCGACAAGACGGGCACGCTCACCATCGGCCGCCCGGAGGTCACTGACGTGCGCGTGTTCTGGGGGCACGGCGAGCGTGAGGTGCTGGAGACCGCCGCGGCCCTGGAATCACGCTCGCAGCATCCCTTGGCTCAGGCCATCGTGCGCCGCGCCCACGCGGCTGGCCTCGAACCGGTGCACGCCGAGGATTTCCGCTCCCTAACGGGCGCCGGTGCCCAAGGGTTAGTGGGCGGTCGGCGGTTCTACATTGGCAGCCCCAAACTATTCGCCAACCTGGCTGTTCCGCTTGCCGACGCGATGGACCAGGTTCAACGCCTGCAAAGCCAGGGCAAGACCGTGGTGATGCTCGGGACCGATTCTTCAATCCAGGCCTTGTTCGCAATCAGCGACCCGTTGCGCCCCGAGGCGGCAAGCGCCATCGCCGAACTGAAGCGCGCCGGGATCGAGCGGGTGGTGATGCTGACCGGCGACAATCCGCTTGCCGCCGCCGCCATTGCCGAACAGGTGGGTGTGGACGAGGTGCACGCCGAGCTCACTCCCGAGGACAAGACGCGCAAGGTCGCCGAACTGGAGGCCCGCTACGGCAAGGTGTTGATGGTGGGCGACGGGGTGAACGACGCACCGGCGCTCGCCGCCGCCCACGTGGGCGTCGCCATGGGGGCCGCCGGCACCGATGTCGCCCTGGAAACGGCCGATGTGGCCCTCATGAGCGACAACTTGGCGCGCCTGCCCTACCTCATCCGCTTCAGCCGCCGCACCTGGGGTGTGGTGCTGCAAAACCTGGCGCTGTCCGTGGTGGTGATCGGCTCGCTCATCGCCGGCGCGGTGAGCGGTTATTTCACCCTGCCGGTCGCGGTCCTCGCGCACGAGATCAGCGAGTTCGTGGTGATCGCAAGCGGCCTGCGCATGCTCAGGACCTGAACTGTTCTTGTTTTTTCACTAAGGAGTAAACGCATGAGCACCACCCAGTACGGTTTTGGCAAGACAGTCGCCTCGTCGTTCGACGCAGCAATCGAGAAGGTCATCCAGGAACTGCAGAAGGAAGGCTTCGGCGTGCTCACGGACATCGACGTGGCGGCGACCCTGAAGAAGAAGCTCAATCAGGATATGCCGCCCTACCGAATCCTCGGCGCGTGCAATCCGCCGCTGGCGCACCGGGCGCTCGTCGCCGAGCCCTCGATCGGCCTCCTGCTGCCCTGTAACGTGGTGGTGCGCCAGGACGATGCGGGCAAGGTGCAGGTGGAATTCATGGATCCAAACGCAGTGCTGGATCTGGTGAACAAGGCGGAAGTGCATCAATTGGCCGGCGAGGTTAGGCAAAAGCTGGAGCGGGTCATGCAGGCCCTGTAAGAGTGAAGACATCATGCAGATAGGCAAAGGGGCTTCGATCCTGGCGCTGGGCGCAGCCGTTGCGGCGTGCCTGGCTGCCCCGATTGCGGCATCCGCAGGCGAGCTTGCTTCCAGCGAACCGACGATCCTGGCTGGTGGGATGGGGATGATGGGTGGAATGGGCATGCACCGGAACATGATGCAACGGATGATGGGGGGCACGCTGCCTCCCGGGATGGACCCCGCCCGCCTGCCCGAGTCCGATTCGTCAGGGGCGCGCCTGCTGCAGCAGTTCTGCATGCAATGTCACAACCTGCCGGGTCCAGGCCTGCATACCGCCTCGGAATGGCCCCAGGTGCTGGGCCGGATGAACATGCGCATGCAGATGATGGGAGGGATGATGGGCGTTGCGGCTCCCGATCCGGTGCAGTTGGAGATCCTGCTGGGATATTTGCAGAGGCATGCCCAGAAGCCCATCGATGCAGGCGAATTTCCGGACCTGAACACACGGGAGGGTCGGGCATTTAGCGCGACGTGCGTCCAATGCCACGCGCTGCCGGATCCGCGGCAACACATCGCGCGGGAGTGGCCGGCGGTGGTCGGCCGGATGCGCAGCAACATGACCGCGATGGGGAAAATCGTCCCGGACGAGACGACGACTAACGAGATCGTCGATTTTTTGCAGCGGCACAGCGCGGACCAAAAATAGCGTGTGCGGCGGAACCAAGCTCTGGAGATCTGCACGATGTGGGAATACGGCATGGGTTGGGGATGGGGGTGGTTCGGCATGATTCTGTTTTGGCTGGTGCCGATCCTGCTCATCGCGCTGGGGCTCAAATATTTTTTCGGGGACGGTATCCGTCGTCCGAACCCGGGCGCCCGCGATGGCAGGCAAGGAGCGCTGGACGTGCTGGAAGAACGATATGCTCGGGGAGAAATCGATCGCGAGGAATTTATCGAGAAACGCGACGACTTGAAGCGTGGCTAGGTGCCCATGCTTGCGTGGGCGTTACGTGTCACTGGATCACCGAAGGAGAAACAGCATGAAAAAGATCGTGTTGGCTGGACTAACAGTGCTTTCGCTCACGGCCCCCGCGGCTTTTGCGCAGCAAGCGCTATACCCTTGCCAGGGCTATGGGTGCGGAATGATGATGGGTCCTGGAATGATGGGTGGCTATGGCATGGGTCCTGGAATGATGGGTGGCTATGGCATGGGACCCGGAATGATGGGCGGCTATGGCATGGGTCCTGGAATGATGGGCGGCTATGGCATGGGACCCGGAATGATGGGTGGCTATGGCATGGGTCCTGGAATGATGGGTGGCTATGGATATGGAGGTCCTTATTCCGGGGGACCCGACCTGACGAAGGAGCAGGCTGAAAAGATCGACAAGATTCGCGACGATCTCGCCAAAAAAGAAGCGCCCCTGATGCAGCAGATTTTCGAGGAAAGACGAAAGCTGCAGGACATGTATTCCTCCGGCGCGGACCCCGCCGCGCTCGACCAGGCGTACCGGAAAACCACCGACCTCGAGCGTCAGGTCTTCAATGCCCGGGCCGATGCGCAGAAACGGATGAACGCCGTTCTGACCAAGGAACAGCGGGAAAGGATGCAGCGCATGCAGCGCGGCTACGGTTACGGCCACGACATGTGGGATTGGGATTAAGCCAGGGCGCCTTGGACGGTCCGGGTGTTGAAGGGTTGGTCCCCTACCTCACCCGGATCGCGCATCACTTAAACGAGGATGCCATAAGAGTGCCAAGCTATTCCCCTACGCCACAGTGGGCAATCAAGAAAACAGCCACACAAAGAACGCAAGCAGATAAGATAGCAACATGCATCCCGCAGCCGCACGCCGACTCCTGTATTTCCTGCTGGTCACCTTGCTGATCAATGCGGCCGGCTGGACGTTCAACCGCGCCGCGGTGGCCGATGCGTTTTTCGCCGGGCAAGAAACCGGCCCGGCGGAGATGATGCAGCCATCCCTGCAAGCGGGCCATGGTCATGGCGAGTTTCCTAAAGCCAAGGCGGTATGTACCCACTGGTGCCACGAAGTGGGGCATTTCCTCGGGCTGTTCGGCCAGGCGCCAAGCTTGTCTTCAGAGCCCGTCGAAGGCTACTCCTCCCACAACTCCCGGTTCATTCCCGAACCTGCCCACGAAGGCCTTTTCCGGCCGCCGCGACTCATCTCCTAGTTTCCAAACGCATTGATTTTTGTGTTGCGAAGACGCATCCGCCTTCGGCTGGGTGTCGTGTTCGCCTTGGAAAGGAATGAGCATGAGGTTTTCATTTTTATGCCGCAACGCCCGGAGCGGGTTGCGGCCGGTGTGCCGTGCAGCCGCGGCATCGTTGGTCTGGTTTTTATTGTCCCCCGTCGCGTTTGCAGACCCCGCGGCATTGACCCTGGAGGGTGCGTGGCAGCGCGCCGAGGAGGCCAACCCGACGCTGCGCGCGGCCCAGGCCGCCATCCCCGCAGCAGAAGGCGAGCTGCGCGATGCGCGCGCGCCGCTGTGGAACAACCCGCAGGTCTCCGTGGAGCGGCGCCGCAAGGAAGTCCCGCAGGTTTCGAATCCCACCCAAGTCAACCGCGAGTGGAACGTAGGGCTCGCCCAGACCTTCGAAATCGCGGGCCAGCAAGGCGACCGGCGGGCCGCAGCCGAGCAATCGCTGGCCGCGACCCGGCAGGTGATCGCGGAAACCCGGCGGCAGGTGCGCGCCGAAGTGGAGAGTCGTTTCGTGCGGGTGCTGAGCCTGCAGTCGCGCATCCAGACCGAGGAGTCGACGCTCAACCTCATCGAAGACGCCGCCAAAGCCGTCGGCAAGCGGGTCGCAGCGGGAGAGGACAGCCGGCTCGACGGCAACCTCGCCCGCGTGGAAGCGGAACGGGCGCGCAACCAAGTGGCGCTGCTGCATGAGCAACTCGTCCAGGCGCGCGCGGAGCTGGCCGCTTTGCTGCAACTGCCACCTGATGAGCTGCCGCAGGTACAGGGCGCCCTTGATCCGGCCGCCGTCCCCTACTCCCTGGAAGACCTGCTGAACGCTGCTGCAGGCCGGCCCGTCCTGCAGGCGCTAGGCCATCGGGAACAGGCGGCGAAGAGCCGCCTCGACCTTGAGCGCGCGACACGCTACCCGGACGTCACGGTTGGACTCAGCACCGGGCGGGAGGGGCCATTCGATGCCCGCGAAAAGATCGTCGGCTTGAGTGCTTCCCTGCCGCTTCCCCTGTTCCGCCGGAACGCGGGCGGCATCGGGCGGGCGACCACGGAACTCACCCAGACCCGGATCGAGCGCGAAGCCACGAACCGCGACGTGCGCGCCCAGGTAATCGCCCTGTGGGAACGATTCACCAACCTCAAAGTACGGGTAGATCGGCTCAAGGAATCGGTGCTGCCCAGCCTGCAGGAAAACCGGCGTCTCTCCGCCATTTCCTTTCGCGCAGGCGAAATCGGCCTGCTGCAACTGTTACTGGTCAACCGCCAGGTGCTGGACGGGCAGCGCGACCTGCTCGACGCCCGCACCGACTTGCGCCTGACCCAAGTGGCGCTGGAGGCGGCGGCGGGCTGGCAGTCCACGCCCGCCACGCGCTGAACAAGACATTCAAGAATTCAGGAACTCATGACATGGAAAACTCACACAGCCAACAAAGACGCGGCCTGAAACAACTGGCATCGCTGCTCCTGGCCGGCAGCCTGTCGGCAACTTTACTTGCAGGGTGCGGCGACAAACCGGCACCGGAGAAAAACGTCTCCGGAAAAACGGAACCCGCAAACCAGGGCGCGCAAGAATCCCCGTCAGAAAAACCGGGAGAAAAATCCGCCGGGAAACTGCTCGATCTGAGTGACGCGGAGATCCATCAAGCGGGCATCAAGGTACAGAAACTGGAGCTCCAGGAAAAGGCCGACCAGATCGTGGTCACCGCCACCATCCAGGCCAACCAGGACAGGCTTGCTCGTGTTGCCCCGCGGGTGCCGGGTCGCATCATCAAGGTGAATGCCAGCCTGGGCAACCGGGTGAAACCGGGCCAGGCACTGGCGATGCTCGACAGCATCGATTTGGGCGAGGCGCGCTCGGCCTATCTGCAGGCGGCGAGCGAGGCGGCGGTGGCGCAGGCCGGCTTCGCGCGCGCCCAGCGGCTGAATGCCGACAGCATCATCCCCGAGAAGGACTATCTGCGCGCCCGCGCCGAGCACGAAAAAGCACGGGCCGCATTGCGTGCCGCCGCCGACAGGCTGCGCATGATGGGCGTCAACCCGGAAAACCTCTCCGGTTCCGTCTTCCCGCTTACCGCGCCCTTCGCCGGCACGATCATCGAGAAGAAAGCGGTACTCGGCGAACTCGCCCCGCCCGACCAGTCGCTGTTTACCGTGGCCGACCTTTCCACGCTGTGGATCGAGGCCGACCTGTTCGAGAAAGATCTGGCCAAGATCAGGCCGGGCATGCAGGCGAGCGTCACCGTATCAGCCTATCCGGGCGAGGTATTCAAAGGCCGCCTCACCTATATCAGCAGCGTGGTGGACAAGGACAGCCGCACCGTGAAGGCACGGGTGGAGGTACCGAATCCTGACGGCCGCCTCAAGCCTGAAATGTTCGCGACGGCCGCGATCCAGACCGGCTCGGGCGCGAAAGCGCTGCTGCTGCCGGAGGATGCGGTGCTGCTGGTGCAAGGCCAGCCGACCGTATTCGTGGCCGAAAATGGCGGCTTCGTGCCGCGCGCAGTGGAAGTTGGCGAGCGCATCCAGGGCCGGATCGTAATCAGGTCCGGTGTCGCGGCTGGCGAGTCGGTCGTGACCAGCGGCGCCTACGCGCTCAAAGCCCGTCTGCTCAAGTCGCAAATCGGCGACGCGGATTGAGGGGGCGGCCATGTTGAACAAAATTGTCGATCTCTCCCTGCGCTACAAGGTACTGGTGCTGGTGGCCTTTCTGCTGGTGGTGATGCTGGGCGTGAAGGCCTGGCGCGAAGTGCCGGTGGACGCCTTCCCCGACGTGACGCCGGTGCAGGTGAACATCTACACGGAGGCGCCTGGGCTGGCGGCCGAGGATGTGGAGAAGCTGCTCACCTTTCCGGTGGAAGGCGTGATGGCCGGTCTGCCGGGGGTGGAGGAAATCCGCTCGGTGTCGCTGTTCGGGTTGTCCTATGTCAGCGTGTATTTCAAGGACGACGTGGACATCTATTTCGCCCGCCGTCTGGTAAGCGAGAAGCTGCAGGAAGCCAAGGGCCGCATCCCGGAAGGCTACGGCGAACCGGTGCTGGGCGCCAACAGTTCCGGCCTGGGCCAGGTGTTCTGGTACACCGTCGAATCGGCCGACAAGAAACTTTCCGGGATGGACCTGCGCACCCTGCAGGACTGGAGCGTGCGGCTGGTGCTGCGCACCGCGCCCGGGGTGGACGATGTGACGTCCTGGGGCGGCGACGAGAAGCAGTACCAGGTGCTGATCGATCCGCGACGGCTGATCAAGTACGGGCTGACCTTCAAGGAAGTGATGGAGTCCCTGACCGCCAACAACCGTCAGGTGGGCGGGCAATACGTCGACCTGGGCCAGGAGCAGTATCTGGTGCGCGGACTGGGTCTGGTGGCCAACACCCAGGACATCGGCAGCATCGTCGTTGCCGAAAGGGAAGGCACGCCCGTCTATGTGCGCGACGTGGCCGAGGTCAAGGAAGCGCCTTCATTGCGCAGTGGCGCGGTCACCAAGGATGGTGGTGAAGTCGTGCTCGGCATGGCCCTGCAGCGCATCGGCGAGAACGCCAAGAACGTGGTGGACGCTGTCAAAGAGAAACTCAAGACCGTGCAGCAGGCCCTGCCCGCGGGGGTGACGATCAATCCGATCTACGACCGCACCGAACTGGTGGAGAAGGCGGTCAAGACCGCCGAGAGCGCCCTCGTCGAAGGCTCCATCCTGGTGGCGATCATCCTGTTCCTGTTCCTGGGCGAGGTGCGCTCCGCGATCGTGGTGATCCTGGCGCTGCCGCTGGCGATGCTGATCAGCTTCATCCTGATGCAGCAATGGGGGCTGTCGGCCAACCTGATGTCGCTCGCCGGGCTGGCGGTGGGCATCGGCATGATGGTGGACGGCGCCGTGGTGATGGTGGAAAACGGCTTCCGCCTGCTCTCCCACAAGGTCGGGCAGACGGTCAACAAGACCCACGTGATCCTGGAAGCGGCGCGCGAAGTGATCAACCCCACCGCCTTCGCCATCCTCATCATCATCGTGGTGTTCCTGCCGCTGTTTTCCTTGACCGGGCTGGAGGGCAAGCTGTTCAAACCCATGGCGCTCACCATCACCTTCGCCATGATCGGCTCGCTGGTGCTCACCATGACTTTGGTGCCTGTTCTCAGTTCGCTGATCCTCAAGCCCAAGGAGGAGAAGGACACCTTCGTGGTGCGCTGGGCCAAGCAGCTTTATCTCCCGCTGCTGGACTGGGCGCTGGAGAATAAGCGCAAGGTCATTGGCGGCGCGGCAGCCCTGTTGATCGGAACGTTCGCGCTGTTTCCCTTCCTCGGCAAGGAGTTCATGCCAACCCTGCAGGAAGGCGGCATCATGTTCCGCGTCACCAGTATCCCGTCCACCTCGCTGGACGAGTCGATCCGCATCTCCGAAGGTATCGAAACCGCGCTCAAGCGTTTCCCGGAGGTGAAATCGGCCGTCGCCATGATCGGGCGCGCGGAGAAAGGCGAAACTGCAGACGTCAACTACATGGAAATCCTGGTCGACCTCAAGCCGCGCGAGCAATGGCCTGAGCCGATTTCCTTTCCCGAGTTGACGCAGGAGATGCAGACTGCGCTGGAGAAGCGGGTGCCGACCGCCGTCATCGCCGCCACGCAGCCGATCCAGATGCGCGTCGAGGAGCTCATTTCCGGGGTGCGCGCCACGCTGGCGCTGAAACTCTATGGCGAGGACCTGGCCACGCTGGACCGGCTGTCCGCCGAGCTCAAATCCACCCTGGAAAAAGTGCCCGGCGTGGCCGATTTGGCGCTGGAAGCCAACAAGGGCAAGCCGCAGATGGTGATAAAGGTCAACCGCGAAGCGGCGGCGCGCCTGGGGCTCAACGCCGACGACATCCTGGAGGTGGTGCAGGCCGGCATCGGCGGCAAGGCGGTGTCCACCCTGATCGACGGGGTGAAGCGTTTCGACATCCAGGTCTGGCTCGCGCCCGACTTCCGCAACAGCGTGGAAGCCATCGGCAACATCCCGATCCGCACCCAGGCGGGCGCGCTGGTGCCGTTGTCCGCAGTGGCCACGGTGGAACTGGACGAAGGCTATTCCTTCGTGCGGCGCGAGCAGTTGCAACGCTATGCCGTGATCCAGATGGACGTCAAAGGACGCGACGTGGACAGCTTCGTGAAGGAGGCGCAGGCGCGCATCCAACGCGAAGTGAAGATGCCGGCCGGCTACTGGGTCGAGTGGGGCGGCGCCTTCGAGAACCAGCAGCGCGCCATGGCCAAGCTGGCCCTGATCGTGCCGCTTACCATCGGGCTGATCTTCATCCTGCTCTACACCGCGTTCAATTCGCTCACCTACGCCACGCTCATCATCGCCAACGTGCCGTTCGCCACCATCGGCGGTGTGATCGGGCTGTTCGTCACCGGGCAGTACTTGTCGGTGCCCTCGGCGATCGGCTTCATCGCGGTGTTCGGGGTGGCGATGCTGAACGGCATCGTGCTGGTGTCCTTCCTCAACGACCAGCGACGACAGGGACTCTCAATCAGAGAAGCTGTCAAGCAAGGCGCCGCACTGCGTCTGCGGCCGGTGCTGATGACAGCCTCCATCGCCATCTTCGGCCTGGTGCCGATGCTGCTGTCCAGCGGCGTCGGCGCGGAGACCCAGCGGCCGCTGGCGACGGTGGTGGTGGGCGGGCTGTTCACCTCGACCGCGCTGACCCTGCTGTTGCTGCCGTTGATGTACGAATGGGTGGAACAACGCCGCGAACGCAAACAAGCAAAGTAAACCGGAAACGTGCGGCCTGAAGAGGCCGCACGCAATCATCAGACAGGAGAAAACGCATGAAAGAAATCAAGGCCTACGTCCACAACCACCGTATCGGCGACGTGATTCGCGCCCTCAAGGACTCGGGGCTATGCAATGCGAACGCCGGTTGCCGCAATCTTACCGTCATCCCGGTGCAAAGCCTGCTGAAGGCGGTGGACGCAAGGGAGCAGCACTACTCCATCGAACTGGCCGAAGAGGTCATTTACGAATCCAAGCTGGAACTGATCTGTGAAGACCATCAGGTGGACGAACTGGTGGGCATCATCGCGCGCACCGCCCGCACTGGCCAGGCCGATCCGGGGTGGATATTCGTGATCGACGTTGTCAGGGCAATCCCTGTCGCGGCAATGTAATGAGCGAACCTGGTTTCCGGTCATGGCCTGTGCCCACGTCCTGAACCCGGTAAGCGAAATCGGATTTTTATCTATCTCAATCAACTATTGAAAGAGTAAATCATGGGATTCCTTGAACGCATGTTCGGCAATTTGATGCGGGGTGGATTCGGCGGCCACCACGGCGGCTACCGAGGCGGCCATCACGGCGGTTCCAGGCATGGGGGCTTTGGGGGTAATCCAGGCTATCCGCAAGACAGCAGCCCGGCAATCATCTGCCTCAAGTGCGGCAGCGCCAATGCGCGCGATGCGCGCTTCTGCCGGCAATGCGGCGCTTCCCTGGCGGCCGCCAACTGTTCCGGTTGCGGCGCGGAATTGACAGCGGGCGCGCAGTTTTGCGGCCAGTGCGGCAAACCCCGGCAGTAACGTAGCACATATTCCGCTGTGGTCGTTTGATTCTTGAGGAGCGGCATCATGGCCGAAAAACTTGAACTGGTGTTGTCCCTTGTCCTGCCGGATGTACCCGACGAGCGCGATGCCTGCGTGGGGCGGCTGACCAATTTACTGCAAGCCGAGGGCCTGGAAAAAGTACACCTGGTCCACGAAAACGGCGGCGCCCGCCTGTGCCTGCACTACGACCCGCAGCGTTTCAGCGTGAGCCGGGTGCGCGAACTGGCGCAGGCGGCCGGTGCGAAAATCGGCAACCGCTTCCGCCACGAGAGCCTGCGCATCGACGGCATGGACTGCCCCACCTGCGCCGTCGTGATCGAGCACGCCCTGCAGCGCACGGACGGCGTGCTGGAAGCCTCGGTGAGCTACGCCGCCGAGCGTTTGCGCCTGGAGTATGACGGCGGAAAAATCAAACGCCCGGCGATCGTCCAGCGCATCCAGGCGCTCGGTTATGCCGTGCTGGAAGAAGGCCGCGAGGCCGGATGGTTCGCCGAGCATCGCGAACTTATTTTCAGCGGCGTGGCGGGTCTGCTGTTGCTGGCCGGCTGGCTCACGGGTCTCGCCGACGCGCCGCGCGGCCTCGCGCTCGGCCTGTTGTTGGGAGCCTACGCGGCGGGCGGCTTCTACACCCTGCGCGACGCCTGGCAGAGTGTGAAGAGCCGCAGCTTCGATATCGACACCCTGATGATCGTCGCGGCGGCCGGGGCGGCGGCGCTCGGCGCCTGGGAGGAAGGCGCGCTGCTGCTGTTCCTGTTCAGCCTGGGTCATGCGCTGGAACACATGGCCATGGACCGTGCCCGCAAGGCCATCGAGGCGCTGGCGGAACTGGCGCCCAAGACCGCGCTGGTGCAACGGGACGGCGCGGAGGCCGAAGTGCGGGTGGAAGATCTGCTGCGTGGCGACCGGGTGGTCGTGAAGCCCGGCAGCCGCATTCCTGCCGACGGCCAGGTGGCCTCGGGCAACTCGGCGGTGGACCAGTCCCCGGTCACCGGCGAATCCATGCCGGTGGACAAGCAGCCGGGCGACAAGGTGTTCGCCGGCACGGTCAACGGCGAAGGCGCGCTTATCGTCGAGGTCACCAAACTGGCGCGGGAGAGCACGCTTTCACGCATGGTGGAGATGGTCGCCGAGGCACAGACGCAGAAATCGCCCACCCAGCGTTTCACCGATCGCTTCGAGCGCATCTTCGTGCCCGTCGTGCTGGCTGGCGCTGCGCTGCTCATCGTGCTGCCGCCGCTGTTCGGTTTCCCGTTCGCCGAATCCTTTTACCGAGCCATGGCGGTGCTGGTGGCGGCGTCCCCCTGCGCGCTGGCCATCGCCACCCCGTCGGCGGTGCTGTCGGGCAACGCCCGCGCCGCGCGCGGCGGCGTGCTGATCAAGGGCAGCGCGCATCTGGAAAACCTCGGCGTGCTGACCGCTATCGCCTTCGACAAAACCGGCACGCTGACCGTGGGCAAACCGCAGGTGACCGATGTCGTCGCCGTCAACGGCAGTGAGGACGATCTGCTCAAGGCCGCCGCCGCCATGGAAAGCCGCAGTGCCCATCCGCTGGCGCAAGCAGTAGTGACAGAGGCGAAGCGGCGTGGCTTAAGTTGGGGTGAAGCCGGCGAGGTTGAAGCCGTTACCGGGAAAGGATTGCGTGCCGAGTTCGATGGGAAAAAGGTCGCCATCGGCAATGCCAAGTTGTTTGACGGCGAAGCCATCCCTGAAGGAATTCAACAGCAGGCAGAGCGTCTCCAGACAGAAGGCAAAAGCATCATGCTTATCCAGATGGACGGAACGTTTATGGGCGTCGTGGCCTTGGCCGACACGCCACGCGAAGGCGTGAAGCAGGTACTTGAAAGTCTGCACCGGACCGGCATTCGCAAGACCATCATGCTCACCGGCGACAACGAACGCGTGGGCCGCGCCATCGCCGACGCGGTGGGGCTGGACGAAGTGCAAGCGGGCCTGTTGCCGGAAGACAAGGTCAAGGCCATGGAGAAACTCGGGCAACGTTACAGCCGAGTGGCCATGGTCGGTGACGGCGTCAACGACGCCCCGGCCATGGCGTGCGCTACGGTCGGCATCGCCATGGGCGGTGCCGGCACCGACGTGGCGCTGGAAACCGCCGACGTAGCGCTGATGGCCGACGATCTCTCCAAGCTGCCGTTTGCAGTGGCCCTGAGCCGCGCATCAAGGCGCATCATCCGGCAGAACCTGTTCGTCTCGCTGGGTGTGGTGGTGCTGCTGATTCCCGCCACCCTGTTCGGCTGGGCGGGGATCGGGGTGGCCGTGCTCATCCACGAGGGCTCGACCATCGTCGTGGTGATCAATGCCTTGCGTCTTTTGGCCTACGAGGATCAGGATTGATTCGTTGATGCGCGTCGGCGATCACCAGACAAAAAACTGCGTCCCCCACGCAGCAAGCGGCAGCAATGCGGCCAGCAACACACCCAAGGCGGCTGCGGCGCGCTGTCTTCCGGCCATCCTCCACGCCAGGCTGGCGCCCCACGGGGCGGTTAGGCCGAGCAGTGCCATGCGGACGTCGTTGGCCCAGGGCAGCACGATTCCCTCTGCCGCGAGCTGCGATGTGGTGAGCAGGCTCAACCCCACGAAAACGCTCGTCCCGGCGAACGGGATGAGCGCATGGGCTAGCCGCTGCCAAGGCACACCAGTCAGCATGCCAGCCAGCTTGAGCCAGCCCCACACCCAGCCGCCGACGACGAGCGTTTCGGCGGCGATGTAGGCGAGCAGGATGCCGCCGTCCAGCCAGGTGAAGACGTCGTTCGCCTCCGGATAATAGGTGAACAGCCACCAGTGTCCTGTCTCGTTGAGCAGCCACCAGACCTCGTGGTCTACCAGCCACCCTGCCGCAGCCTGTTTCGCGGCCACCAGCCAGGGAGAAGCGCTCCACTGGAAGGCTCCGAGCGCCACGCCCAGCATGCCGAACACCAGCAGGCGCGCAGGCCAATCGTTCATTTCCCCGGCCTTGTTTCCGGGGGCGCCGGGATGGCCGAGTATTTCGGCATTGGGCGAACGCAGGGCGAGTTGCACCGCATTCCGTTCCCCGGCGCATCGGCCGCACGCATGGCAGGCCGAGGCGCTTTCCATGCGCCGGATGTTGATCAGCGGGGCGCAGTTGATAACGTGTTGGCGGCTGGTGCGATGGCCGGCAGGCGCCGCGTCCCAGGCCGTTTGGTCGACCTTGAAGTGAACGGGCGCGATCTTCGCCAAGAGGCCGAACACGCCGGAAACGGGGCACAGATGCTTGCACCAGACCCGTTTCTCGCGTCCCCAGATCAGCCCCACGGCAATGGCCGCGATGGTCGAGCCGCCCAGGATGAGCAGGGCGGGCTTCGGGTATTCGTAAACGCTGGTCATCTGCCCGAACACGGTGGTCATGACGAAGGCCACGAACGGCCACCCTCCCCACTTCATCCAGCGCGGGATGCCGCGCCCCAGGCCGAACCGGGAAACCCACTCGGTAAGCGCACCCTCCGGGCACAACACCCCGCACCACACCCGACCCAGTGCCATGATGGAAAGAATGACGAAGGGCCACCAGATGCCCCAGAACGCGAACTGCGCGAAGCGGGTCAGGCTGTTCCAGATGTGGGCCTGGTCCGGCGGCAGGGGCAGAAAAGCCGGCACGGCCACCAGCATGAGATAGCCCAGCACCACGAGCCATTGCGCAACGATGATGGCGTTGCGGTGGCGTCGCATGGCGAGCCCCAGACGGGCGAGCCGGCCGGTGCCGGGGCCAGCGGCCGCGATTTTCCCTGTCGCTGCATTCATGCCTTGCGCCTCATCGGTTTCAATTTGAGTAGTATGCCAAGCGCAAGTGCCCAGTAGACCGCGAGCAATGCGTAGGCCATGCCCGATGGCGCCGCCCGGTAACCGGTGAAGGCGGCCACGAGCCCGCCTGCCCGGGTGCTGTCGTCCAGCAGGAATGCCGTGTCCCACAGCGGATCGGCCAGCGGCGGCAGCGCTTCCAGGCCGACGAGTTTTTCCGCACCGTCCACCAGCAGGGCGCCGCCCAGCAGCAGGAGCATCACTTCCGTGACGCGGAAAAAGGCACGCCACGAAACAAACCGGCTGCCGCGGGAAAGCAGCCAATAGGCGGCCAGAGCGAGCAGGAAACCGGTCGCGCTGCCCAGGGCAACGTCGGCATTCGCGCTGCCCTTGACCGCGCCGTAGAGGAACACCACTGCTTCCGCGCCCTCGCGCCCCACCGCCACCGCCGCCAGCACCGCAATACCCAGCCAGTTGGCCCGATCGGCGGCACTTTCCATGCCTGCTTCCAGTTCCTTTTTCAGACCGGCGCCGTGGCGGCGCATCCACCAGACCATCTGGAAAATCAGGCCGCAGGCCGCCAGCGGCATGACAGCCTGAAACCATTCGAGCGCATTTGCCGACACCCACGACTGGATGTCCATGATCGTTACGGCTAGGAACACGGCAAGCCCCAGGCCTGCCGCGATTCCGCCCCACAGCCAGGGAAAGCCGGCGCGGGCGTCGGGACGGGCGCTGAGCCATCCGTGCAGAATGCCGATCACCAGCATCGCTTCGATGGTTTCCCGCCAGACGATGAAAAGCGCATTACCCATATGCCACTCCTTTTATTTCACGACGATGCGGCTACGTCCGGTGTCGGGATGGAATTCGTCAAAAAAGTCATACTCGCCGGGCTTCAACGGGGCGATCACCACAAAGGATTCGGCGCCAGGCGCGAGTACCTTCTCTTTCCTCAGTTGCAGGCTCTCGAACTCGATCGCGTCGCGTCCTTCATTGCGCACCACAATCTTGAAGCGCACCCCGGCAGGCACGTTAAGGATGTTGGGGATCAGCCGCCCGTTCTTGGCCACCACGGTATAGGCGGGCAATTCCGCCGCGCCCGCTTGCGCAGGTGCGAGCAGAAAAACCGCCGCGAGGGCGGCGGAAACGAGGCCAACGAACGCAGAAAAACGCAATGTCATGCTGTTCACGTGATGCCCTTAATATGAAAGTTGAGCACGCAATCCCAGCACCATGGCGTTGCTGGCGGCCGGGTTGGCGCCCATTCTCCAAACGTACTGAAAATCGGGGGAAAGCTCGAACTGGTTAGTGATGTGGTAGCGATAGTAGATTTCAGCCACCCTTTCCGCGCCGCTGGGGGTGAAGTTGATATTGTCGGTGAAGGTGGAGGCATCGGCCGGGTTATCGTTGCCAAGCAGATCCCGGGTGCCGCCGGCAGCATGGTAATCGTCGCTCGCCTGCAGCCAGCCAGCGGCCACCCCGATGGCGTCGGCGCCCCGATCCCAGTAGGAACCGTTGAACTCGGCTCCCAAGGTGAGGGCGCGGTCGAAGGGCACCTTGCCCTTGGCCATCTGGCCGTAACGTCCGAACAGGGTCACGCCGTCGCCCAAACGCTGGTCGGCGGAAATGCCCCAGCCGCCTTGCGATGCGGTGGAGCCGTCTAGCTCCGTGCCCTGCCCCTGTTGCCAGGCATACAGGCGGTAGTTGCCGGTCAGGCCGTCGAAGAACCTGAGCGAGGTCTCCGCCTGGGCCATGATCAGCGGGGATGAAAAGAAACGCTGGTAATTGGCGCCCACGCCGGTGCCGAACACGCCAAGGGACACGCGCCAGGTTTGGGGCTTGCGGGTCTCGTTCAGATAAGAAGCCACGAAGCCCGGCTGGAAGCCGTTGGCATCCACGCCGACCTGTCTGCCCGCGTCCAGCAGCGGGTTGTGCACGAAAATGGAATTCAGGAACTGGCGGCTTTCGTCGTTGGCGCCGGCATTCTGGTCGAAGAAGCCGAAGATATCCATCTTGCCGAAGGTGAGCTCAAGGGTTTCGCGGGAGCGCGGCTTGAAGCCGCCAAAAGGCAGCGGGATAGCGGCCTGGTACCAGGCCTGGCCGAGAATCGCCACCGAGTCGTCCGGGCTGGCGCCGCTGGCGCGGAAGGCCACGGCATTGGGCGCGCTGGCAAAGGCGCCCAGGTTGGCGAAGGGGCTATTGAGACCCAGCCCCTGGCCCATGCGGAAATGGGCGAATATCTTTTGATCCACGTTGCCGAAAGGCTCCAGCGGCAGTTCGGCGGTGACATCGGCCCGATAGTTGAGTTGGCTGTTGCCGTCAGCGGTACCCTTGGGCAGGCCGGACGGCATCTGCGCCACGGTGGTCAGGCTCGCCCCGACTTTCAGCCCTTCCAGGCCTTCGGTTCGCTTGACCGCTTTCCTGGTTTCCAGCACGTCCTTCTCCGCCGCCTTCAGACGCGAGGTCAGCTCGGGTTCATACTGGCTGATCTCGTCGCTCTCCAGCCCCTTGTTCACTTGTTCCTGGGCCTGTTCCAGGGATTGCACACGCTTCTCGATGTCGGCTGGCGCCTTGGCAGCGTGGTCGGCCTGGATTTGCTTCTCCAGCTCGGCATTGCGTTTTTCGAGATTATCCAGGCGCTCGTTGAGCTTCTGAATAAGCTTCGTCAAGTCGGCCTCCGAAGGGGCGGCATGGGCCGGCAGCGCGGCAAACAGCGCAGCGGCGAGCGCCAAAGGTTTCATGGCAAAAGAATGCGACACGCTTAGTACCCGCCCTTCTTGCCGATGCCGACATAGGTGAAGTCGTACTCCACCTCGAAGGGCCTGAACCAGGGGCGCACGCCAGTAAGGCGGTCGATGTGGCGACCGAAATGCGAACCGGCAGAAGGCGGATAGATGGTGTACTTGACATGATATTTGCCCGGCCCCATGAGCTTCACGTTGTCGCCGTAATGCGGGCCGTCGTTGGCCACCATGGGCATGAAATCGCCGCTGATTTTTTCGTTGCCGCCCTGCCTGGTGACTTCGTACTTGACCGTCAAGTAGGGCATCCATGCGCCTTCGTCAAAGCCGTTGGGGTTGTTGGCCAGGGCATGGATGTCCGCTTCCAGGTGCACGTCGGAATCCCTGGCCTGGCGCATCATGCCTTCCGGTTCCATTTCGACTGGTTGCAGATAGACGGCGCCGATTTCCATTCCATTGCGCTGCTGAGGCGTGCCGATCGGGTATTCCACGGCCAGGGCGGTCTCTGGGAGGATGGCCGTCAATGCAGCCAGGGCAATAGGGGCAATGAGGTTACGAAAATGCATGGGTTTCTCCCTGTTCCAAGGTTCAGTAAACGTTGGCTTGCTACAGGGGTAGAGAAACCCGTTGGCTGGCTGATCGGATTATTTCGTCAGAATTAGTTTGCCGTGGCGAGTGATCCTTAGGACATAGCGCTCGCTGTCATGCTCGATCACCAATGCGCGCGATCCCTGGAACAACATCTCCGAAGAGACGGGCTCCGGCTGTCGGTCCGCCTTGCTTTGGCTAGATTCTGGCGCGCTTTGTGTGATGCGACTATTCTGCATCAGTAAACTATAACAGGAATGATTCGTGTTTGCAACAATAGGCATGTGAAGTTTGAGATAGCGATCAAACATGATGTGCGCGATGGAGGTGAAGAAGACAAAGGCTCTGGAGATCCCGGAGCAGACCGAGAGCCAGATAGACTCCGTGAAGGACTTCGTACGGCCGCATTCCGGCAAGATGCCGTATGCATCTATTCAGCCATTAACGGCTGCCTGGCAATAGGAACGACGACGCGAAGCCGCGTGTCCGGGAAAGCGCCGAATATACTCAAGACCGGGACGGCAACGTCGCTCCCATCACCGGCATGTCATAGGTGGAAAGGACATAGAACTCGCTGTGGTGGATTTCGACCGGCCCCGGATCATCAGTGAAGAAAGGCGAGGCGGCGGCCTCGCGCTCGTCAAGGCGATCGCGCACGCCCATGGCGGAAGACTGGAACTGACCGATACGCCTGGAGGTCGGCTGGCCGTGCGGCTCAGCCTGCCTCTCGCCTGAACCCAGGAGTTGGCGGTCTGCCTTCGGCAGACATTCGGAATGCTGCCCTTTTCATTTTTGTACCAGTTTGTCCCTCACCAAGCTATGGACCATGCGGGCCACAATCTTCCTTTCCGCCGCAGACAGCTTATGAAAATCAGCCAAGAAGTCATGCTCGAATTTCGAGCGGGTAGAGGATGGCTTGGTGTGACCATTCCCGAAGGTGAGCCACACGGGCGATTCCCCAAGAGTTTTGACATTTGAAGCAGTGTGGAATGGCGCAATGACTTGATCTTTCCGTTTTCAAGGTTGCACAGCAGAGACGGAGAAACACCACATCGCCTGGCGAGTTCGGCTTGGCTCAGTCCTGCGCGAATCCTGGCGTCTTTGATTCGGTTAGCGAGCGCCATATCCTTCCGAATCGCCATGGTCTTCCTTTCTATATATAGCGTCAGCATGAGTCCTGTGGCAATACTTAGGTTTTCGCTTGCCGATAAACAGGATTCTTTATTTTTGGGGGGCGCGCACGACTAGATAGGGGACAGACGTTGACGGTAGACAAAAACCAATCCCGTCCTGTCCGACCGATCTTCAAGTCTGACGGTTCCACCCAGACGTTCGGCGATATTACGCACAATTGCCAGACCCAGGCCGCTTCCGCCATCATGGCTCCCGGGCACACGGTAAAACGCATCGAACACCCGCTGCCGTTCCCCCTTTGGAATGCCGGGGCCGGTGTCGATGACCTCCAGGATGCCTTCATCCCCATCGCTGCGGACGCGGACCGTGACCTCGCCGCCTTCCGGCGTGTAAAGCAACGCATTGTCTACCGCGTTGCGCAACAGCATATTGATTGCCGATACGTCAGCGTCAATCAATACTTTTCCCTGCTGTTCCAAACCCAGATCGATACGTTTCATCTCCGCAAGGGGAAAGACTTCCTCAATTACGGTCTGGGCAATATCGACCAGATTGACCTGCTGCAGATTGCCCGTGCTCGCCTGCTGCCGTGCCAGTCCCAATAGTTGGTCGAGCAGATGGCGGGATCGCTCTAGCCCCGTTTTGAGCGGAAGCAGCCTCTCCTTGCAGGCCGCAAGCGAATCGGCACGTTCCAGATTCTGAGCTTGTAGCGATAATGCGGTCAGCGGCGTGCGCAACTCGTGGGCTGCGTCAGCGATGAAGCGCCGTTGTTGCTCTATCAGGCGGTTGATCCGTTCAAGCAATCGGTTGATCGATTGCACGAAAGGGGCAATCTCGTCCGGC
Organism: uncultured Thiobacillus sp.; assembly: GCA_964533095.1. GTDB lineage: Bacteria > Pseudomonadota > Gammaproteobacteria > Burkholderiales > Thiobacillaceae > Thiobacillus. Next base: position 76,054 of record CAZHKS010000010.1, read on the forward strand.
ACGTGGGCAGTGGACAATGCAACAGGAGAATTTTCTGACTGGGCGTCGGCTACTTTCGCCAGGGCACGAACAGGCGCCAGACTGGCGCCGACTAGACGCCTGGAAAAAAACGCAAGCAGCGGGATTAACGCAATCAAGGGCAAAAGAGTGCGCAAGGCACTATCCTGGGCTGCTTCACTGCGTACTTGGGTCTCCTGGGCGACCGCTATGCGCTCCCCCGACTTTAAGGTACGGATGTAGACACGCCATTGCGCTCCCCCGATGTCGAGGGTATGAAACCCCCGCTTCATATTTTCCGGCAAAGCGAGCTGGGCAGAGGTGCGGTCCTCTGATGCAGAAAGTCGCTGAACGACTATTCGCGCTTCGGGATCATTATCAATCGCCCCCGCGGAACGTTGCCCATCGGATGGCAGGCGGTCGGCATCTACCAGGGAGGCAATCTGGCGCAGGGAGTCGTCCTGAAATTCTTGCGCTTCGTTATAGGCAAGCCAGAATGACACGCCTCCAGCCAGAAGGCCGATAACCACGATCGCCATGCTCAACCAGACCGACAACCGCTGTTGCAGTGAGTGATTCATGAGTTTCGCGCCACCATCCAGCCGGCCCCACGCACGTTCTTGATCACATTCGCGCCAAGCTTCTTACGAATGCCGTGGATCAGGAAATCAACGGCGTTGCTCTCCACCTCTTCATTCCAGCCATAAATGCGCTCTTCCAGTTCTGCCCGAGTAAGGATCGCGCCGGGACGCAGTAGCAAGGCTTGTAACAGTGGAAATTCACGTGCGCTCAAATGACACTGGACATCGCCGCAGCGCGCCTCCCGCGTGGCCGGATCGAGGCTGACAATGCCATTGGTGAGTACAGGCGTTGCTTGCCCGCCCTGGCGGCGGATGATGGCGCGCAATCGGGCCAGGAGTTCATCGACGTTGAAGGGCTTGACCAGGTAATCGTCCGCGCCCAGATCCAGACCCTTGATCCGGTCCTCAACCGCGTCGCGGGCTGTGACGATGATCACTGGCAACCGGATGCCGTCGGCGCGCAGCCTGCGGAGCACTTCCAGTCCACCACGCTTGGGCAGACCCAAGTCGAGCAGTACAGCCTGGTGTTCCTTATTGTCGAGCACGCGCAAAGCCGTATCTCCGTCCTGCACCCAGTCCACGGCGTAGGCGGCATCGCGCAAAGCCACGGACACGGCCTCGCCGATCATACGGTCGTCTTCAACCAGGAGAATGCGCATTCAACCCTTTCCTGCCGGCCCAAAGCGTCGAAAGATACGTGTTTACTGAAAGTCCATCATTATCAAGCAATCCGGTGACTAGCAACGGGGTGATTCCAGCGTGGTATTCCTTGCGCCAATGACACAGCGTCGTTTCCTAAAGCCCACATCGTGAAAGAGCCAACCCCGTCAAGCGGCACGACTGCGGTAGACGCGCCAGGCCATTACTCCGAGCACAAACGCGGGGACCCCGAACGCCACAGGCAGGATGCGTCCTGATTCCACAACCGGCTTGCGCCGTACCTGGAAATCCACAAACGGGCTGGTCATGACATGTCCGGTCTCCCGGTCGACCGCGCTGATCACCACCCGGTAGGCACCTGCCTGGATAAGGCGCATGGGCCACTCGACCTTTACCTTCTGCCCCGGCTGCAGGACTGCCTGGGTCACCGCCTTGTGGGCGCTCCAGTCCTCCAGATCCACCGGCTGCTCGAGTCCCGGATCTACCTGCACCAGACTGATCCAGGCCACAATACCGTGTGAATCCTGAGTGCCGGGGTTAGTGAGTACGCTGTGAAATTTGAGCCAGTCTCCCATTTGCGGCGAAGACGAGTTGGCCTGATCAGGAACGAGTGAGACATTCAGGGAATCGGCCGCCCATGCATTGCCAAGACCCAAAAGTGACAGGCTGAACAAGAAGCCGACGAGGGTTGATTTCATGGTTGCATCTCCTTCAGAGTTCCATCTTGCGCACGCTGCGGATGGCGAACGCCGTCGTCAGCGCCAGCCAGACCAGCGTGACGGCGAGACGGGTGAATTGCATCGCCAGCGGTTGGGAATCGATCACCACGCTATCGAAGGTGTTGACGGCGGCGGAGAACGGATTGACCGCGTCGAACAGCTTGCCGATACCGCTTTGGCGCAGGCTCGGCCCCAGCAGCAGGGGGCTGGCCAGCAGCATCAGCGTGATGAGCGATGTCAGCAAAGCCGAACGAACGCTGCGCAGGCGTGCCGACAACCCGATTCCGAGGAAGCCAAAGCCCAGCACCACCGGTGTGCCAAACAGGGCCAGATAGACAACTGCCTGGGCGAGGTTCTGGCCGCTTGAGCCGACCGCCCACACATACGGCAGGCTGAGCAGATACATCACGGCCCAGCCCGCGACCTGGCCGCCCATCTTGCCGAACACGATCTGGGAAGGCGTGACCGGCGCCAGCAGCAGCGGCATCAGGCTGCCGCGTTCCCGCTCGCCGGCCACGGTATCGCTGCCGAGGACGACCGCGAGGAGCGCACCTAGGGCGGTGACGGTACCCATCACCATGTAGACCACCTGGGCGTTGTCGAGCAGGCTGAGTTCGGTGTTGCTCACCAGCAGCAGGCTCAGCACCGACATGATGACCGAAAGCGCCAGCAGCCAGGCAAGGCCCCGTCCGCTCATGAGGAGTTCCCCGCTTACCTTGCGGGCGATCAGGGCAATCGGGTTCATCAGGCGGCCACCTTCGCTTCGGTTACTGCCATGTAAAGGTCTTCCAGTCCGCCGCCCTCGCGGTGGATTTCATCGATGCGAACGCCGGCGTCGAGAAGCTTGCGCCATGCACGGGTGGGCTCCGTGTGACTTGAGACTTCCACATGCCACCAGTCGCCCGTACGGGCTCGCAGGGTGATGTCGGCCGGCAGCCGGTCCGGCGCTTCGCCGGGTTCCACGCGCAACCGGTAACGCACGGCGGCATTCTGGTCAGACAGCAGGTCGGCGATGGCGCCTTCCAGAATGGTCTGGCCTTGCGCGATGATGCCGATGCGGGTGCAAAGCCGATCCACGTCGTCGAGGAGGTGGGTGCATAGGAGAATGCCGACCCCATGGTTTGCACTCAAATCCAGCAGCACGTCGTGGATTTCCCGGCGTCCACGCGGGTCCAGACCGTTGGTCGGTTCGTCCAGGATCAGCAATTCGGGCTGGTTGATGAGGGCGCGGGCCAGACCGAGCCGCTGCCGCATGCCGCGGGAATAGGTGGCGATCGATGCCGGACTTTTACCCTCAAGTCCGACACGCTCCAGCTGGCGGGCTATCTCGGCTTTGCTCAGCGTGATTCGATACAGGCCGGCGACCCAGCGCAGGTAGTCGCTGGCGCTCATCCAGTCATAGAACCCGGCCTGTTCGGCCAGCACGCCGATCCTGCGATGGAGTTGAATCGGGTCGGTCGCAGGGTCGAGACCCAGTACGCTGACCGAACCGGCCGTAGGCGCCCGCAGCCCGGTGACGACCGAAATGGTTGTGCTTTTCCCGGCACCATTGGGGCCGAGCAGCCCGTAGACCTGGCCTTTCTCCAGCGTCAGGTTGACGTTACGCAATACGGCATGGGAGCCGAGGTTGAGCTTCAACTCGCGTATTTCAACCAGCATCGTTCTCTCCTTTTCGGTCTCGGGATGCCCGGGCACGAACGGAACGCGCCGTTTCCCGTGGATTGGGGAATCCGATTTCCCCGGGCGCGTCACGACCAGAGGATCTTCGCGTGTTCTTTCGGCGAAGATAAAAAACGTTGTCATTCACTGCGGATTGGTGGTGTATACCCGCAGTGTTAGAGAGGGCGCGCCGGATTGCTGATGCAATATCCGGCACACCCTGGCTCCCTCGGCTACTTCTTCATTTCTTCCTTCATTTCCTGCTTCTTGGTTTCGTGCGTTTCTTCCTTCTTGTTTTCCGTCTTCTCTTCTTTCCTTTCGCGACTCAACGATTCCTTCTTGGTGTGTTTCTTAACCGCCTTTTTCATGGGTTTGGCGGCTTCCGTTTTGGGCGCTTCTGTGGGAGCGTTGGTGTCGGCTGCGAATGCGGAAAAGGTAACCGAGGCAAAAGCAGCGGCGACAAGGGTAGGGAATAGCTTGTTCATTTCAATTCCTTTCGTGGGTTGGTGAGAAGCCTCGATCAGCCCAATACCTGGCTGATCTCGGCTCGTTAAAACATGGTTCACTGCGGACTTCAGGCAAGGCGTGAAGTAAGTTGGCGGTGGTCAATCCGCGTTAGGCCCTTCCGGAGTGTTTTCCAGAACTTGTCCGGTCTTCGCGTCCACACCAACCTCCTGCGTGACCTTGCCATGCTGGATGTCGAAGGAATAGCGCAGTCCACTGCCGCCCTTCTCCTGCTCCAGTTCCTCATCGGTGATTTTGCCCGGATGGGCCTTGAGAGCTGTCGCCCGCGCCTGTTCCATGGTGACATTGGCCTGCGCGGCGAATTTCTGGCCCGTGTAGGCGAATGAACTCGTTGTTGCCACTGTCAGGGCCAGACCCACTAAGGTTATTACCTGCTTCTTCGATGCTGTCATGATGATGTTCCTGTGAAGTTGATTGAATTTGGGTAGACGCGTTGGCGACCACCGTGAAGATCAATCTACGCGCCGAAAGTTAGGGCAGACTTAGCCTTGGCTCCCTGGCCAGCAAAACCTTCCCGTCCCATGCATGTAGTTCCTCTGTGCTCAAAACCACGCCGCTATGCTGGGTGAGCCGCGAAGGCAGGCCATCAAGGCTCTGGTTCAATACGTCGCGAGGCTCGTCGTAGCGCTCATCTGCGCTCGGCAGGGCAAACCAGCCGAGCGGATGCATGATGGTTTCCCGGACCACCGTGCCCAGCCATATCAGCTGCCCCGAGCCTTGCAGCTGCAACCGGGTCGGCCACAGGCGTAGCACCAGGCGCTGCGAAGAGAAGCCCGCCATTTCGTGGACGAAGGTTTGCGCCTCATTGCGTCCGTCATGGCTGTTGGGCAAGACCGGCAGCTGGACGGCTGGGCGTTTCACATCGAACCACAATAGCCAGTTACCAGCCGAGAGAGGTTCGGGTTCTTGCCATCCATGTGCCAACAACACCTGTTTCAGCGTGGCAGGGGAACCCGCCCACTGGAAAGTGATGGGTTGCTCGTATTCACCCTCCAGGTCCACGCGCCAAGCGGGAAGGCTGCCCCAGCCGGATGCCCACCAGATAAAGGGATTCACTGCTCGCACTTCCACACGCTGGGCATAACGTTCGGTATCGGCGGCGTGTTGCGCCGACACGTGCCAAACACCCGCCACAATGAGTGTTGCAAGGACTGTTGCAGCGAGTCCGTGCGTCCGGTTTGAGTTCTTGGAACGGCGCAGATAGGCGATAGCCAGCAGGGCCACCCATGCTGTGCCGAAGGCCAGCCCACCGAGTGCGTCGGATAGCCAATGGGCGCCGAGGTAGAGCCGTGAGAATGCAATCAGGGAGACCAGCAGGATGACGCTGGAGGCGAGCGCTACGCGGGCGCGCGGAGAAACGCCCTGGCCAATCAGGACACCCAGAAAACCATAGATCACCACGCTCATGGCAGCATGGCCGCTGGGAAACGCGTGGCGCGCGAGCCCAGCATAGATGGGTTCCGGCCGAGGTAGATGTAAGCCCGCCTTGAGCGCCAGCGTTAGCGCGGCACCAACGGTCACCGCCGCCAGCCAATAGGCCGCGGCCCGCCATGACCGGGACCAGAGTAACCAGCCCAGCACGACGACAATCAGGGGCAACACGACCGCCGCGTCGCCCAGTTCCGTCAGCGCAATCATCACAGCGCTCCCAGCTGGTGTGCGCAAGCCCTGTAGCAGATGGAAAACCGAGCTGTCCACTCGCACCAGTGCGTCGTGGGTAAAAATGTCTTCCAGTACAGCCATGAGCGCCCAGCTGGCCCCGATCAAAACGCCGGCGAACAGCGTCAGGGCGCCAGCTTCCGGACGGGCGGGATCGAACAGGGAAACGGCCAGGTTACGCACCGGACGACCGGGCACCACCCTCCAGTCGCTCAGCCTGGCCAGCCCCGTTTTCAGGCGCGGTTTCAGCCAAATGGCGGCGATGCGCGTTCCCGCCACCACCGACCACAGTAGCGCCACCAGCACGGCCATCAGCAACGCGAGACGCATGGAAACCGCGGCGGCAAGCGAAAATACGGCACCAAACACCACACCAGGAAGGATATGCGCAGGCGCCCAGGCGAGGGCTGACAGTACGTTGGCCAGATAGAACCGTATCGGGGACATACCCAACATGCCGGCCACCAAGGGGACCACCGGTCGTACCGGGCCGACGAAACGTCCAAGCAGTACACTCTTTCCGCCATGCCGGCGGACGAATTCCTCTCCGTTCTGCAGCAGGGAGGGGTGGCGGCTGAATGGCCAGAATTCGCGCAACCCATCGCGGTAACGGTATCCCAGCCAGTAGCTCAGTCCATCTCCGGCTACTGCGCCTGCTGCTGCCCAGGCGAGTGTCGGCCATAGGTCTAGCATGCCTTTGCCGACCAGGGCTCCTACCCCGAACATCACCACAGTGCCTGGAATGAACAAGCCAAGCACTGCGAGCGATTCGGCGGCCGAGATCAGAAAGATGACTGACCCGGCCAGATGGGGATGCTGAATGATCCAGTTAAGCACTTCGGTTTGCGCGCTTTTCAGTCTTCTCAAGAAGACTGAAAAGCACCGGCATCACGAGCAACACCAGCGGTAGCTGAACGACCAGTCCTGAAATGATGGCGATCGCCAACGGTTGTTGCATGGCGGAGCCTTGCCCGATGGCGAGCGCCAGAGGCAGCAGGGTGAGAATGGCCGCCAGCGTGGTCATGGCGATGGGACGCATGCGGTTCTTCCCAGCTTCGATCAACGCCTCGATCCGCACCATGCCAACGGGCAGGCTTTGCAATTCGGAGAAGTAGAAGATGGCCACTTCGGTAACGATGCCGACAATCATGGTCATGCCCATCATGGCCGAGATATTGAGTTCAATGCCTGTAGCCCACAGACCAATGAACACCGCGGAAATGGACAGGAGCGGAATGGCCATGATCGAGAGCGCGATCTGGAAGCGCTCATAGAGGAACAGCAGCAACAGGAAAACCAAAGCCACTGCGGCGGCAAATACGGCCATCAAGCCCTTGAAGGCGATTTGCTGCTGCTGATACAGACCGCCGAGTTCGTAATAGACCCCATGAGGCAGCATGTTCGGGGCATCCATCACCCGCTTAATGTCAGCAATCGTTGACCCCATGTCACGTCCGCTGATACGTGCCGTCACCGCGACCATGCGTTTGAAATTCTCCCGGCCGATTTGCGGTTGGCCGGAAATCGTGGAGATTCGCGCCACGCGCTTGAGGGGAAAAAGATGGCCGTCCGGCGCTCGCAGGAGAAGTTGGCCCAGATCATTTTCGGTCGACCGCAACTGTGCCGGGATCCAGACGCGCACGCCGACCATTTTGACCCCTTCGCGAATCTGGGTCGTCACTTGTCCCGCCAGTGCATCCTGCACCATGCGGGTCACGGCCTCAGGATCGACGCCTTCCAGAGAAGCCTTGACGCGGTTGACCTGGATGTCGAGAGCGTCGCCGGCGGGGTTGATGCCGTCACGTATTTCAACGACGCCCTTGATTCTGGCGATGGCAGCAGCGGTTTTCTCCGCCAGGGACTTGAGCACGGCCGTATCGTCCGAGAATATCTTGATCTGGATTGGTTGCGGTACGGCGGTCAAGTCGCCGATCACGTCTTCCATCAACTGCGCCATCTCGATGTTGAGGCCGGGTACCTGCTGTTCGGTCTGGATACGGATCTGATCCATCACTTCGTCGATCGGGGCACGCGGCTCTGGCTTGAGGCGAATGAAGAAATCGCCTTCATTGGCTTCGGTCAGGCCGCCGCCCAGTTGCGTGCCAGTACGGCGGGAATACGTGTCTACATTGGGGTTGGCGCGGATGATGGTTTCCACCTGTCGCAGCAGGCGATCTGTCTCGGCCAGCGAGGTGCCGGGCTCGGAACGGTAATCCAGGATAAAGCCACCCTCGTCCATCGAGGGCATGAAGCCGGAGCCAACCTGGTGAAAGGCGACCCAACCCAGTGCCACCAACGGCACGATCCCGACCAGTATCAGCATCGGCCGCCCCAGGATGCGGCGCATGATGACGTCGTATTTCCCGTGCATCCACTCGGTCAGGCGGCCGCCTTCCTTCTGTTTGGCGTCCTTGTCGTTGAGCAGGTGGTCGGCCAGAATGGGCACCGCCAGCCAGGTGACCATATACGAAATGACCAGCCCAGCCGCCATGGTGAGCGACAGCGCCTTGAAGAACGCGCCGGTCACGCCATCCAGAAATGCGAGCGGAATGAAGATGATCACCGTGGAAGCGGACGAACCGGTCAAGGGGCGTAAAAATTCCCGCGCAGCATCGAGTACCCGGCCGTGGTGATCGTCAGGGGCGCCACGCAGGCGCCGCACGATGTGCTCGATCATGACGATGGCGTCATCGATGATGAGCCCCACTGCAGCAGCCATACCGCCCAACGTCATGATGTTGAAGCTCATGTGCAGGGCCGTGAGCAATACCACCGTGGCGGCGAGTACGGCGGGCACAACGATGATGGCGATGAGCGTGATCTTGAGGTTGCGCAGGAAAGCCAGCAACACCAGCGCAGCCAGTCCGATGCCGATCAGGATGGCATCGCGCACGCTCGCGGCGGATGCAACGACCAGCTGGCTCTGGTCGTACCAATTGGCAATCTTTACATTCTTGGGTAACTGGGTGCGGTAGGCGTCGAGTTTGGCCTTGATGCTGCGAGCTATTTGCACGCTGTTGCTGCCAGGCTGCTGATAAACCTGCAGCAAAACCGCGTCATGGCCGTCGGCATTCACACGTATCCACTGTGGCACCGTGCTGCGCACCACGCCTGCCACATCCTCCAGGCGCACCAGGCCATTGGCACCGGTCTTGAGTACGGTCTGGCGGATATCGGCCAGGCTTTTCAGGCGCGTATCGGCGACACCCAGATAAAGTTTGTAATGATCCTCCAGCCGGCCTACCGCGGTGACCACGTTGGCCGCAGCCAATGCGCGCGACACATCACCCATGGCCAGGCCGTATGCCTGCAGGCGAGCGGGATCGACGATGACGTGATATTCCTCGAGCGCGCCGCCTACGACCTGGATCCGCGCCACCCCCTCTACCCCTGAAAGCAGGGGGCGCAGTTGATACTGGGCCAGATCGTGAAGTGTCGTCAGCGGCTGGACGTCCGACGTGATGCTGTAGGCGAGGATGGGGAACACCGTCGGATCCATCCGCTTGGTGGCGATTTGCGTGCCGGCCGGCAGTTGCGGCAGAAGCTGGGCCGCCGCCTGACTGACTTGGGAAGCGGCCAGCGCCATATCCGTTCCCCAGGCAAAGTTGACCGATATCTCGGCAGAGCCCCGGCTGGTCGTGGAGCGTACGTTCTGAACGCCCGGCACACGCCGGATCGCCTCTTCCGCCGGCATGGTGACCTCTACCTCCATCTGTTCCGCCGGACGGTCGCCGGCGTCCAGAGAAACCAGCACGCGGGGGAAATCGACGTTGGGAAAGAGTGTCACCGGCAGCTTGAAGGCGGCGACCAGCCCCGCTGCCGCCAGCATGAACAGGAAAAAAAGAATGGATCGTCGATGCGCCTGCATCCAGGCAGAAAAATTCATCGTGCTGGCTCCCGCACGACCATGCCATCCCTCAACTCATAGTTACCGAGCACCACAACTTTGAGATGGCTATCCAGGCTGCCCGACACCGCAACAAGCCCGCCGCTTTCCACGCCGACCGTTACGTCGACACGCTTGGCGTGTCCGTCCCTTACCTGGTACAGATAGGCGCCCCGCCCATCCTGCAATACTGCCGAGCGTGACACGACCCAGTTTTCCTGGCCGCCGAGGTCTATAAACCCGCGCACCTGCATGCCCGGAAGCAGTCCCTTGGTTGAGCCCGCGAGCCGCGCCGCCACGTCCACCAGACGCGTCTGGGGATTGATTGCGCCAAAGACCTGTGACACGGTGGCATTAACCGTTTCTCCACTGCTGAATACCGAGGCGAGCCGTATCGGCATCCCCACTCTCACCCGGCCCGCATCTTCGGGCTCGACACCCAGGAGTGCACGCAGTGCGCCCGATCTTGCCAGTTGCATTACAGTTGCCCCGGGCTGGATTCGATCTCCTTGCTGTACGCTGATCGCCGCCACCAACGCATCGAAGGGCGCTTTCACGGTCTGATTGGCGAGTCCGGCACCCAGTTTCCGCTGGGCCGCCAAGGCAGACTGCGCATCCTGTAAAGCCTTGCGGGCCGCAGCAACCTGGGAGTGGGTAGCCAGTTGCTGGGCTGCCAGATCCTCCATGCGCTTGAGTTCGCCCTGCGCGAATGTCTCCGACGATTCGGCCTGACGATAAGCTGCTGTCGCGGTGGCCTCAGTGGACAGTTCCAGCAGCGGTTCGCCACGCTTCACAACCTGCCCCGGCGCCACCAGCAGACGGGCAACCTGCACCGGGCGCGGAAAACTCACATTCTCCGCCGCACCGGTGGCGGGCATCACCGTTCCATAGACGGTGAGGGTTTCGGACACCATTTGCTTGCGCAACGCCTCAGTTTTGACCAGCACGCTCGGCTCATCAGCGGCAGTCGCAGCCGATGCTGCCATGGGCAGATTCATCACGATGGCCAGCATCAACGACAACAACTTTGCTTTCATGGTGTGCCCTTACTTGTCCGGACGGGAAGTTCGCCGCCAATTATCGTCAACAGTGCCACGCGCTGTTCCAGCAGAGTCTGCTGAAGCGTTATTGCCTCTGCCTGTTTGGCCAGCCAGGCAGTGCGCAGATTGGTATATGCCAGCATGTCGATGTTTCCCGCATCGAAAGCGGTCTGAGCATTGTCTGCCGCGTGGGAAAGCACATCCACGCCGTACTCGACGCTTTGCAGTTGCTTCTCAAGTAGTTTCTGGTCTTCCAGAATGCGGGCGATATCGGCAGCGGCACTGTTGATCCGCATTTGGTACTCGTCATGAAGGCGCTGGCGCGTGGCCTGCTCGATCGCGATGTTGCCCCGGTTGCGATTGAAGATGGGCAAGCTGAGCGTAATGCCGAAACCCTGGGTATAAAGGCCGGAAGTGTCCCGTGCGCGGGTCAGACCGACGTTGAGTGCGGGGAACTGCGCCAGAACTGACTGCCGGAACCGCTGCTCCTGACTTTCGTAACCGGCCTGGAGGGCAAGCAGATCGGGGCGCCGCTCGCCGATTTTCTCAATGTCCGAATTTATCCTGGCTTCATCAAGAGAGGGCAACTGAGCATCGCCGACGAGGTGCAGGTGCACGTTCGGAGCGAGACCAAGTAGCGCGTTCAGGTCGTGTAGATTGCTGTTGATCTGGCGCGAAAGATCGTTGATGCTGGTATCAAGTGTTTGCAGCATGGCAAGATCGGCATTGGTCGCATCCAGCGTGATGTTGCCCTGTACCAATGCCGTTTGCGTGCGTTGGTAGCGGGAAAACAGGAGAGCACGTTCTTTTTGCAGAACGGTCAGCAGTTGCTGCTGGCCTAGGCTGCGTGTGAAGAGCAAGCGTGCCTGGCCAACCACCTGCCATTCCTGCCACAGCAGGTTGAGATCGGTCTGCCGCTCTGCCGCCTGCGCCGCACCGGCCACGGCTGCGTGAGTGAGCAGTGCATTCACGTCGTAGCTCAACCCAAGGTTGAAGGCGCTGGTATTGCCGGACGTTCCATTGGTGGGAAAATCACGGGTGAGGCTCAATTGCGGGTCTGGCAGCAGCCCGGCGGCAAAGGCCTGAGCGTGGGCGACGCCGGCCTCGTCACGGGCCACCTTGAGCTGTGGATTGTTGACTACTGCCAGCATCGCCACTTCGGTCATGTCCAGTCTGTCACGCGGATCAAACCGGTGGCTCGCAAGCTCCGGTAGTGGCATGCGTTCAGATCGCACGATCAGATGCGACACTTCAGTCGTGAACTGAGGCTTGGACTGAAGCGGCAACGATTGATAAGTCGTGCATCCTGCCAAGCTCGCGAAACACGCGGCGGTAAGTGTAAGACGGCGTTTCAAGATGCCTGCTCCCTTTTGTCACGCGGTTATCTGCAACTACCAAAAAGGTAGCCAAGAAGAATTAGCTGATGGTTAGGGCCATCAAGCAGTACTTCGGAATCGAATCTCTTGGTGAAGTTGTACGTCGCATGAGGCAATGTTCGTGTTCGCATGACCTCATGCATCTGGCCTCAAATCACGTCGCTATAGATCTTTACAAGGTCTCGCCGAACAACCGAGGCCCAAAAGGTCTTAAGGCACCTATCCATCGAATTGCGCAGTCGTACGCCGTGCTTCGCCGCAACTGGTTGTTGATCGTGGCTTCGATAGTCAGCATATGTCTGTGAAACATCGTAACGCTCAGTCGCTACTTTTTACCCTGGACTCGACCATGAATGACAACCCATCACAGCGAGTAACCGTTCACGAGCGTACCGTGCACGACGCTTGTCGCGCCGAGGACGTCAAGTTATCGCATCTACCGCCCAAAAACCCTCTTCGCCTCCGACGCACCATTCGACGCACCGAGTTGCGTCAAATGGTGCCGCTGGCTGACACGACGATCTACGATATGGAGAAGCGCGGCGAATTTCCACGCCGTTTCAATCTGACCGCGCGCTGCGTGGTGTGGGATCTGGCTGAGGTTGAGGCCTGGATAGCCGCGCGGCGGCAGGCCTCAGACTCTGATCAACTGAAGCGGGCGCCCTCGCCCGATGTGCGCCAACGCAAGCGTCGCCCGGTCAAAGCAAAGCCTGCGTCGTGAGCACTTTCATCGATGGTGGTAGCAAGGTCGGAGTGTGCGACTTGCCTGCGATCCACGCGTCAATCATGTCGGCCCATTCCTGCAGCATGTGACGGCGCTGCTCGGCATATTCAGCCTTGTTGTAGACGCCTCGCGACGAGCGACCATCTTCGTGTGCCAGGCACTTCTCGATCCAGTCGCTGTTGAAGCCGAGCTCGTTGAGGATGGTCGAACCCGTGCGCCGCAGGTCGTGCACGGTGAAGGGCTCCAGCGGCAGGCTGTTCGTTTTCGCGCGTTCGACTATTAGTTGCGTAACCCGGTTGAGCGTAGCGTTTGACATGCACTTGTCAGCGTCGTAGCGCGACGGAATCAGGTAGCGCGAACCGCCGGCACAGGTGCGCAGGGCGACCATGATATCGAGCGCCTGCTGCGACAAGTAGATGTTATGGGCTTTGGACGCTTTCATGCGTTCCTTCGGGATGCTCCATAGCGCCTTCTCGAAATCCACCTCGCCCCACGTCGCGTGAATCAACTCGCTCTTGCGCACCAGGGTGAGCAGAATCAGCCGCAGGCCGAGCTTGATGGTGGGGTACGACGCGACATGCTCCATCTGGGACAGCATGATGCGAATCTCGCTCGGCGACAGCGCGCGGTCCTTCGGAACGAAGGTGGCGATCGACGACGGGCCAACGTCGTCGGCGGGGTTGGCCACCTTCTCGCCATGCAGAATGGCAAAGCCATAGACCTGTTTAACGATATCGCGGACGTGGATCGCCGTGGCCGGCGCCCCTCTGCCCTTGACCGTGTTGCACAGCCCACGCAGGTCGTCGGCCGTAATCTCGGTTAGTAGCCGATTCTGGAAAACCGGCAGGATGTCGCGATCGAGAATGCTCTTCCGCATGGATCGCGTGCTGTCGGCCATGCGCGCCTCGGCGGCCCACCTGGCGGTAAATTCGCCGAAGGTCTTGGCCTCGGCCAGCCGGCGCTTCTGGCGCTGCTTTTCCTGGGAAGGCGACCGCCCTTCAACCACGGCACGCCTGGCCTCCAGGCAGCGCTCGCGCGCCCTGGCCAGCGACAAGCCATCTGGCCCATAGCGGCCGATGGTCAGCGTTTCGCGGCGCCCATTGAGGCGATAGTCGTAACGGAAGGTGACGGTGCCGGCTGGCGAGACGGTCACGTACATGCCGTCCCGGTCGGCCACCTTGTATTGAGCGCTCTTGGGCTTGAGGTTCTTCAGTGCGGTGTCGGTCAGCATCGGCGTTCTCCCAAGCATGCAACGGCTTTACCGTCACAAACATTAAGAATGACAATCCGCCTGCAACCCGCATGAAATCTAGCTTTTCGCTTGATTTTTTACCGTCATGCGTCAAAACGGCTTGACGGTAGAAATTATAATCCTGTGAGGCCGCACTTGGCTACCGTCAGATCGACCGACACTTCGATCTGGCTGCCAGCAATTGTTACCGATAGATTCCGTGTTATATATTTTTATTAATCAATCAGTTAACACGATTTTCCGATAGTCACCGAAAGCCCGCGAAGAAGCCTGGATTATTCCCACTCAATCGTCGCCGGCGGCTTGCCGCTGATGTCGTAGACGACGCGGTTGATGCCGCGCACTTCGTTGATGATGCGGTTGGAGACCTTGCCGAGCAGGGTGTAGGGCAGTTCGGCCCAGTGAGCGGTCATGAAATCGCTGGTGACGACGGCGCGCAGGGCGACGACGTAATCGTAGGTGCGGCCATCGCCCATGACGCCGACGGACTTGACCGGCAGGAAAACGGTGAAGGCCTGGCTGGTTTTCTCGTACCAGCCACTCGCCCGCAACTCGTCGATGAAGATGGCATCCGCCCGCCGCAGCAGGTCGGCGTATTCGCGCTTCACTTCGCCGAGGATGCGCACGCCCAGGCCGGGACCGGGGAAAGGGTGGCGGTAGACCATGTCGTGAGGCAGGCCCAGTGCGATGCCGAGTTCGCGCACTTCGTCCTTGAACAGTTCGCGCAAGGGCTCCAGCAGTTTCAGATGCAGCGTATCGGGCAGGCCGCCGACGTTGTGATGGCTCTTGATGGTGTGCGCCTTCTTGGTCTTGGCGCTGGCCGACTCGATCACGTCCGGGTAGATGGTGCCCTGCGCCAGCCATTTGGCGTTCGGCAGTTTTTCGGCCTCTTCCTGGAAGACGTGGACAAACTCGCGGCCGATGATCTTCCTTTTCTGTTCGGGATCGGTCACGCCGGCGAGTTCGCTCATGAAGCGGTCGCGCGCATCGACATGAATGACCTTGACGCCGAGATTGTCGGCGAAGGTCTGCATCACCTGCTCGGCCTCGTTCAGGCGCAGCAGGCCGTTGTCGACGAATACGCAGGTGAGCTGTTTACCGATGGCGCGATGCAGCAGGGCGGCGACCACCGAGGAATCGACCCCGCCGGACAGGCCGAGTATGACTTCGTCGCTGCCGATCTCAGAGCGCACCTTGCCGACCGCCTCCTCGACGTAATCGGGCATGTTCCAGTCGGAGCCGCAGCCGCAGATATCGTGCACGAAACGTTCGAGGATCGCCTTGCCCTGCAGCGTATGGGTGACTTCGGGGTGGAACTGCACGCCATAAAACCTGCGCGCCTCGTCAGCCATGCCGGCGATCGGGGTGGCGGCGTTGCTCGCCATCACCTTGAAGCCTTCCGGCAGCGCGGTGACCTTGTCGCCATGGCTCATCCACACGTCGAGCAGTCCGTGACCTTCGTCGTTGACACGATCCTGGATGTCGCGCAGCAACGCAGTGTGGCCGCGTGCGCGGATTTCGGCATATCCGAACTCGCGCTTGGCAGCGGATTCGACCTGGCCGCCCAACTGCGCCGCCATGGTCTGCATCCCGTAGCAGATTCCCAGCACCGGCACCCCGAGCTCGAAGACGGTCTGCGGCGCACGCGGCGTTTCCTCCTCGTACACCGAATTCGGCCCACCGGACAGGATGATGCCGGCTGGTGCAAACTCGCGCACGAACTGCTCGGTCACGTCGTTGGAATGCAGCTCGCAGTAGACCCCGGCTTCGCGCACGCGGCGAGCGATCAGCTGGGTGTACTGGGAACCGAAATCGAGGATGAGGATTTTCTGGTGCATGGCTACGTAGGTCTGGGGACTATAAAAAAGAAAGCCACGCACTGCGTGACTTTCCCTCGTTCGAACGGCTGGATGCCTAAACCTTATTCGACACGGTAGTTCGGCGCTTCCTTGGTGATCTGCACGTCGTGCACGTGCGATTCGCGCACGCCCGCCGCGGTGATTTCGACGAACTCGGCCTTGGCGTGCATGTCATTGATGCTGGCGACGCCCAGATAGCCCATCGAGGAGCGCAATCCGCCCATCAGCTGGTGAATCACCGCCAGCACGCTGCCCTTGTAGGGCACGCGTCCCTCGACACCTTCGGGAACCAGCTTCTCGGCGCTTTTTTCGGTGTCCTGGAAGTAGCGGTCTGAGGAACCCTGCTGCATGGCGCCCAGGGAGCCCATGCCGCGATAGGACTTGTAGGAGCGGCCCTGGAACAATTCGATATCGCCCGGCGCTTCCTCGGTGCCGGCCAGCAGGCCGCCGAGCATGACGCAGTCGGCGCCCGCAGCCAGTGCCTTGGAGATGTCGCCGGAATAGCGGATGCCGCCGTCGGCGATGACCCCGACGCCGCTGCCCGCCAGGGCATCGGATACATTCGCCACTGCGGTGATCTGCGGCACGCCGACGCCCGCGACCATGCGCGTGGTGCAGATCGAACCCGGGCCGATACCGACCTTGACCGCATCGGCGCCATGCTCGACCAGCGCGGCGGCCGCCGCAGCCGTAGCGATGTTGCCGCCGATGACCTGGACGTCGGGAAAGTTCTGCTTGACCCAGCGCACCCGTTCGAGCACGCCCTTGGAATGGCCGTGCGCCGTATCCACCGTGATGACGTCAACCCCGGCCGCCACCAGCGCCGCGACGCGCTCCTCGGTGCCTTCGCCGGTACCGACCGCCGCACCCACGCGCAGGCGCCCCATCGCGTCCTTGCAGGCCAGCGGATGTTCGCTGGATTTCTGGATGTCCTTGACCGTGATCAGGCCGCACAGCTCGAATGCATCGTTCACAACCAGCACGCGCTCGAGCCGGTGCTTGTGCAGCAACGCCATCGCCTCGTCGCGGCTGGCGCCTTCCTTCACCGTGACCAGCCGTTCCCTCGGCGTCATGATGTTGGCCACTGGCTGATCGAGACTGGGTTCAAAGCGCAGATCGCGATTGGTGACGATGCCGACCACCTTGCCGTTCTCGATCACGGGCAAACCGGAAATGCGCTTTGCACGGGTGATATCGAGCACCTGGCGCACCGTCATCTGCGGTGCGACGATGATGGGGTCCTTGACCACGCCCGATTCGAAACGCTTGACCGCCGACACCTGGGCCGCCTGCATTTCGGTGTTCATGTTCTTGTGAATGATGCCGATGCCGCCCTCCTGGGCCAGGGCGATCGCCAGACGCGCCTCGGTCACCGTGTCCATGGCGGCCGATAACAGAGGCAAATTCAGGGTGATCGAGCGGGTCAACTGCGTGGACAGGCTGACTTCGCGGGGAAGAATGGCAGAATGGGCGGGAACGAGCAGAACGTCGTCGAACGTCAGCGCTTTTTGCAGAACACGCATGGGCTTTCCTTAACGCAAAGCGGAATTATACGCGCGCGCCCCATCCCCGCACAAACAGGGCGCGCTCGCGTACCCGTTTGGTTGTAATCTACTAAGATTGACTGCGTTCCAGGCGGTTGACTCGCGCCTGTGATGCAGCTAACTTTGCGTCAGCATTCCATCTGCTAGGGCACACGGTTCGGAGCCCGACCCCTGAACGCCATACAACTCGAGGAGATAAAACAATGTCCAAAGCTTTGCTTGTCCTGACTTCCGTAGCCCTGTTGGGTCTGTCTGGCTGTGCCGACATGCAACCCCAGTCCTCGGCTGCCCAACCCGCCGCCAAGGCCGGCATCAGCGCCGAAGCCCAGGCTGCACTCAGCGCAGCGCAGGCGGATGTCAAGGCCGCCAAGGCCAAGAACGCCTTGTGGACCACCGCAGCGGATGCGCTCAAGGACGCCGAGGCTGCTGCCGAGAAAGGCGATAGTGCGACCGTGCTGAAAGATGCCAAGCTGGCCAGCGACCAGGTCCAGAAAGGCATGGCCCAACTCAACTACCCGATGCTCAAAGTCGGTGATTGAATTATCCACCCTCAGCAACAAGGCCTTCCGGACCCATGCCGGGAGGCTTTTGTTTTTTTGTGCTTTGGCGTTTACCGCCCACGCGCATGCCGATCTCTACAAATGGACGGACGCCCAGGGCAAGGTGCACTACACCGACCAGCCGCCGACGCTGAAGGCCCAGGTCATCAAGAACAGCGCAGCAGGCCAGGCTGACATCACGTCCCGGGCCGCACAATCGCTCGACGCCAAGGATCAGGCCTACCAGAAGCGCCGCAAGGAAGCCGACGAAGCGCACGCCAAGGCCGAAAAGGAAGCCGAACAGGAACGCGTGCAACGCGAGAACTGCACCAGGGCACGCAACAATCTCGGCACCCTGCAGAACAGTCCGCGCGTCTATTCGACCAATGCTGCCGGGCAGCGCATCTACATGGACGATGCCGCGCGTGCCCGTGAACTGGCCAGCAGCCAGAAAGCCGTGTCCGACTTCTGCAAATAAGGCAGCCTGAGCGCTTTACGCCGTATCGGGCGTGTCTGCGTCAGATGCTTTCCCGCCCGGGGCATCCCCCCCGCCCTTCCTGGTGACCTTGCCCTCTTCTGCCCGTTTGCGACGCACTTCCTTGGGGTCGGCGATCAGCGGGCGATAGATCTCCACCCGGTCCTTGTCGCGCAGCACTTCATCCAGCTTGACCAGCTTGCTGAAAATCCCGATCTTGTTTTTGGCAAGGTCGATATCGGGAAAGGCGTCCAGCACACCGGATTGGCGTATCGCGTCCTCCGCGGTCGCGCCTTCTGCAAGCTGGACCTGCAGCAGGGGCTGTTGCCCGGGCAAGGCATAAACGACCTCGACATTGATTGTGGTTGCACTCATACGGCATATACCTCGTCCGCGCGACGCACGAAGGCGTCGACAAAAGTATTGGTGATATGGCTGAAAACAGGCGCCAGGACGGTTTCCAGCACACGGCTGGAAAATACGTAATGCAGGCGAAACACCACCTTGCAGGCGTCTTCCCCCAGCGGAAGAAACGACCAGTCGCCTTCCAGCTCAGAAAACGGACCGTCCAGAAGCCTGATCCGCATCTCGTTCGGGTGCTTCTTCGTATTTTCGGTGGTGAAACTCTGGCGGATGCCCATGTAGGCGATATGGATCGTCGCCACCGTGCGGGCTTCGTCACGCAATTTCAGTTCGGTGCCACCGCACCAGGGAAGGAAATCCGGGTATTCCTCGACCCGATCGACCAGTTCGAACATGCGTTCGGGAGGGTGCGCAACCAGCACACTTTTTTCCACACGCGCCATAAGGACTAACCCGGGAGTTCCATAAATTCGCCTGATGATTGCGCCGTAACCTGGTCGTCAGGGAAGTTTTGAGAAGAAGCGGCGGCGTGACTCATACGCCCGACTGAACAAAATCTTGCATGGCGAACAAGCAACGAGCGAGGGCTTGTGAATTTATGGAACATCCGCGTTGAAGCCTTGTAAAATCGAGAATTGTACGCAAGCCCGCCCGCCATGAGCATCGCAGACAATAAAAAAGCCTTTCACGATTATTTCATCGAGGAAAAATTCGAGGCCGGCCTCGTGCTCGAGGGCTGGGAAGTGAAGGCCATCCGCGCCAGTCGCGTGCAGTTGAAGGAAGCCTACGTCGTCGTCAAGAACGGCGCGGTCTATCTGATCGGCTGCCACATCAGCCCGCTGCCCACCGCCTCTACCCACATTCATCCCGATCCCACGCGCTCGCGCAAGCTGCTGTTGCACGCCGCGGAAATCAACAAGCTGATCGGCAAGACCGAGCGCGCCGGCTTCACCCTGGTGCCGCTCGACATGCATTATTCGAAAGGCCGCATCAAGCTGGAAATCGGGCTGGCCAAAGGCAAGAAACAGCACGACAAGCGTGCCGCGGAAAAAGAGCGCGAATGGCAGCGCGAAAAACAGCGGCTCATTCGCGTCACCTGAACCAAAGTGTTGCGCAATACCGACCAACGGATGAAATAATCTGCTTATCGGTCAGGTTTTCCCTTGTACCGCTGTCGAGATACTGACTACAATTGTCAATATCTCGACAAGCAAGGATACCTCCATGTCGGCCCTTCCCGTTTATCAAGTTGAATTCATCCCGCTGGAACGCCGTTTGGGCGACCGCCGTGTCGCACCGCGCGATGCAGCCCTGCCGCCACACCTCACGGACGACCGCCGCAAGGCCTCGGGCCGTCGCGCGGAAGACCGCAAATCTGCAATGCTGAAAGTCGTCTAGGCAGGCTTCCCCCCTGACGTCTAGCGCGTCAGGGTATGTTCATTGAGGCTGTCGCGTGATTGCCGCCGACAGTCTCCCGATTTCCCTTCCATTACGCCAGTCCACGCCGCAAACGGGCATGTTCCCCCGACTCACGCCGGAGAGGCGCTTTGCCATCGCCGCGACGGCCATGTGACAATGGCGAAGTTCTGAACGTCCCACGTTTCCCCGAAAGTTGAGCACCGTTTGCCCGCCACCGTAGCAGACCTCCCCACCTTCACCGACATCATCGACGTCCGTTCCCCCGGCGAGTTTGCGGAAGACCGCATCCCCGGCGCCGTCAACCTGCCCGTACTGGACGATGCCGAGCGCAAGCGCGTGGGCACGCTATACAAGCAGGTGTCCTCGTTCGAGGCCAAGAAGGTCGGCGCCGCGCTGGTGTCGCGCAATATTGCGCAGCATCTGGATGCCTGGTTCGCCGACAAGCCAAAATCGTATCGTCCGCTGGTCTATTGCTGGCGCGGCGGCAGCCGCAGCGGCTCGCTGACGCACGTCCTGCAGAAAATCGGCTTTGACGCGATTCAGCTCGATGGCGGCTACAAGGCTTATCGCCGTCACGTGGTGGCCGAACTCGAGCGTCTGCCGGCGCTGTTCGCCTATCGCGTGGTATGCGGCCCCACCGGCAGCGGCAAAAGCCGCCTGCTGCATGCGCTCGCCGGCGAGGGCGCCCAGGTGCTCGATCTCGAAGCGCTGGCCGCGCACCGCGGGTCGCTGCTGGGCGCGCTGCCGGACCAGGCACAGCCGTCGCAAAAAAGCTTCGAAAGCGCGGTGTGGTTCGCGCTGGGCCGCTTCGATCCGAAGCGGCCCGTGTTCGTCGAATCGGAAAGCAAGAAGATCGGCGCGTTGCGGGTACCCGATGCGCTGATCACGGCCATGCGCGCCAGCGCCTGCCTGCAGCTTGAGGTTCCGCTGGCGGCGCGGGTTCAGTTGCTGACCGAGGACTACGCGCACTTCCTGCACGACCCGGAGACGATCAATCGCCAGCTCGGCTATCTCGTTTCCCTGCGTGGCAGCGAGACCATTGCGGCATGGCAGGCGCTGGCCAATGAACGGGCATGGCCGGAGCTGGTGGCCTCCCTGCTTGAGCAGCATTACGACCCGGCCTACCTCAAATCGCTGACCAAAAATTATGTGGCCGCGCCCTCAGACCGGACCTTCCGCACGGACGACCTGTCGGTCAGCGGGATGCAGAAACTGGCACGCGTGATTCTGGCCACTGCCTAGACCAGCTTGCCCAGCACGAAGCCGATCACGATGCCGATCACGAGGGCGATGGTCAGCCCGCGATAGGTCAGGACGTCCTTCGAATACCCGCGCCGGATGGCGACGTAGGACACCAGATAGCCCACGGCGTTGAGCAGCCAGATGAAGCCGATCGACAGAACCTTGACGACGAGGGGGCCGATCACCGGCACCAGTGCGATGATCCCCAGCAGCCAGACAAAGGCATTGGAAATCAGCCCCACCGCCACCACGCTGGCTGCGATCACGCTGCGGTCGACGTTGAAATGCAGTCCCAGCCAGATCATCCCGCCGATCGCGCACCACAGCGGCAACATCACCTTCCAGTTGCGCCACCAGGGGGGCCTCTTGAGCAAGTGACCGACGTCATCGAGCGGTTCGGGCATTTCGCTGTTCCCATGCAACGAACAAAAACTCAGCCACGCGCAACCTCGATCACGTTCTGCACATGCTGCAGGCGCGCCAGCAGTCGCGACAGCTGCTGCAGTTCCCTGACCCGCACGGTCAGCTGCATATAGGCGTATTCGCCGCGGCTGTCGGTATTCACCCGCAGCACATCGAGCCTGTCCTTGGCGATGACATCGGACACGTCGCGCAGCAGCCCCTGCCGGTCGAAGGCCTTGAGGCGGATGTCCACCTCGAAGGCGGCATTCGCATCGAGCACCCATTCTGCCGGCAATACGCGGGACGGATTGGCACGCTTGAGCGAGGCGCAGTCGGCACGGTGCACCGTCAGTCCACGTCCGACCGTGGTGTAGGCGACGATGGGTTCCGGTGGCTGCGGCTTGCAGCAGCGGGCCAGCGTCAGCGGCACGTCGCCGAGGCCCGGAATGGTGACGGGATTGCCCGATTTGGCGCGTGCGCGCGGTTTCACAGTGGGGATCAGTGCAGGCGAAGGCTTGCCCGGCTCCTGCAGGGCGTTGACGAGATCGCGCTGGCCGACGTCGCCGCGGCCGAGGGCGGATAAAAACTCATCCACCCTGGCGAACTTGAGCCGCTGCGCGAGCTTTTCCTGATTCGTGTCGCCTACGCCCAGGCGCTTGAGTTCCTTTTCCAGCAGGTTGCGGCCGAGACTCACCTGTTCGCCGACATCGCGCTGGCGGAACCATGTGCGTACCTTGGAGCGTGCGCGATGGGTGACCAGGTAGCCCAGCGCCGGATTGAGCCAGTCGCGGCTCGGTTCGCCTTCTTTCACCGTGACGATCTCGACGCGCTGGCCGTTGTCGAGCACCGTGTTGAGCGGGACCATCGCGCCGTCCACCTTGGCGCCCCGGCAGCGGTGACCCAGATCGGTGTGCAACGCGTAGGCGAAATCCACCGGCGTGGCGCCGCGGTCGAGCGCGACCACCCTGCCCTGTGGCGTCAGCACGTAGACCTGGTCCTGGAACAGCTCGGTCTTGAACTGCTCGGTGAACTCGCTGCTGTCGGCAACGTCGTCCTTCCATTCGAGGATGCGCCGCAGCCAGGCGATCTTTTCCTCGTATTGCGCGTCCTGGCGGCCCCCCTCCTTGTAGCGCCAGTGCGCGGCGACGCCAAGCTCGGCATGGCGATGCATGTCGAAAGTGCGGATCTGCACTTCGAGCGCGCGATCCTCCGGACCGATGACGGCAGTATGGAGGGAGCGGTAGTCGTTGCTTTTGGGCTGCGAGATGTAGTCGTCGAACTCGCCCGGAATCGGCTGCCACAGGTTGTGCACCAGGCCCAGCACGGTGTAGCAGTCGATCTCGTGCTTCACCAGCACGCGCACCGCACGGATGTCGTACAACTGCTCGAAACTCAGCCGCTTGCGCCGCATCTTGTTGACGATGCTGGCGATATGCTTGGGGCGCCCGCTCACCTCGGCCTCGATGCCGTGCAGTGCGAGTTCGGCCTGCAGCCGCTCGATGATGCCCTTGATATAGGCCTCGCGGTCGGCACGCTTTTCGTCAAGTTGCGCGGCGATGGTTTTGTACGTGTCGGGCTCCAGATAGCGGAACGCCCAGTCTTCCATCTCCCACTTGATCTGCCACACACCGAGCCGGTTGGCGAGCGGGGCGAACAGCTCACGTGCCTGCTGGCCCAGTGCCTCGCGCGTGTCGGCGCCCTGGCTGGCGGCGCAGCGCAGCGCATGGGTACGCTCCGCCAGCTTGACCAGCACGACGCGAATATCCTCCACCATCGCCAGCACCATCTGCCGCAAGGCCTCGAGTTGCGCATGCGGGTCGACGCGCTTGTCGGTGGCGCTGGTGGCCAGCGTCTCGATGCGCGCCATCGCCGCCACGCCACGCGCAAGTCGCGCCGCCATGCCGAACGTAGTGTCGAAATCGGAGGTTTCGCCCAGACAATCATGCAACAAGGCTGCGGCCACGGCATCCGCCCCGACCCGCAACTCGGCCACGATCAAGGCCGCCCCTACGCTATGCGCAAACGCTACGCTGCTGCCCAGCTGATCGTGCGCATAGGCCAGCGCGCGCCAGGGCAGATCATTTTCCGCCACCGGCAGCACGCGTGCAAGCGCCTGCCGGGCCGACGCCAGATCGGTGGCTTCATAACAGCGGGGACGGACAGTCTCATTCATCGGACAAAGCGGCATGCCAGTAGCGGCGGTGGGATGGTCGATATTCTGAGGCCACCACCCCGGCTTCGCCAAACGTCAGCCTGATGAGGCCGTCCGTGTCGCTGCGCAGAATGTTCGAATCCAGCGCGCGGAACCGCGCCACCACCTGCGGATGAGGATGGCCGAATCGATTGCGATAGCCCACGGTGAAGACGCCATAGCGCGGATGCACCTGCTCGACGAACCCGGCCAGCGACGAAGTGCGGCTGCCGTGATGTCCGGCCACCAATACCGTTGCCGATACATCCGTGCCGGATTCCAGCAACTCGAGTTCGCCACGCCGTTCGGCGTCCCCTGTGATCAACAGGCTTTGGCCGCCCCGGCTGACTTTCAGCACGCAGCTGTAATCGTTGTCACGGCGGCCGGTTTCCGCATAGGCCGTGGCGGGAGGATTCAGAATATCGAAGCGCACGCCGTCCCACTGCCAGTGCTGGCCGCGATGACAGTGGCCGGGCGACGGCGCCCTGGCCAGCAACGGACTCGCAGCGGGCAGGCCGTGCAGCAGCCAGCCCGTGGGGATGTCGCGCAACACCGATCGCAGGCCCCCGCTGTGGTCGTTGTCGTCGTGCGAGACGATGACGCCCGACAGTTTGCCGACGCCCGACGCACGCAGATACGGTACGACGATGCGTTCGCCCGCGTCGCTGTCGGCAAACGCCGGACCCGTATCGTAGAGCAGCGCGTGATCCGCGGTGCGGATCAGGATGGCGGTTCCCTGGCCGACATCGATCACGTCGGCCTGAAAGGTGGCGGGCGCGACATTCGCGCGCAGCGGAAACAGCAGCGGCAGCCACAACAGCCCGCCCATCGCCCGCAGCGGGAAACCGCGCGGCAGCAACAGCCACAGCGCGCCCACGAGCGCCAGCAGCAGTGCCCACCCTTCCGGCGCCGGCCACGCCATCACGGCCCACGGCAATGCACTGGCCCACACCAGGCCCTGCCCCAGCCAGGCCATCAACCAGGCAGCCGCATGCCATAGCGGCGGCACGACCACGCCCAGCAGGGCCAGTGGCGTCACCAGCCAGCTGACGACCGGGATGGCGACGGCATTGGCGAGCGGCGAGATCAGCGACACCTGCTGGAACAACAGCAGCAGGGCCGGCGCCAGCGCCAGCGTGACCGCCCCCTGCACCGTCACCCAGGCCCGCAGCTTGTCCGCCTGCCCCACGCGCCCGAACGTTGCCCACAGAATGGCCGCCATGGCGCCAAACGACAGCCAGAAGCCCGCCGACAGCACGGCCCACGGATCGATCAGCAATACGGTGAACAAGGCCCAAGTCAACGCCGAAAACGGCCTTGGCTCGCGCCGCCCCCAGAGTGCCAGCGCCAGTACACCGAGCATGAACAGCGTGCGCTGCGCCGGCACCTGGAAGCCGGCGAGCAGGGCATACGCACACGCCGCCAGCACCGCAGCCAGCAGTCCCGCCTGCCGGGCCGGCAGACGTTCCGCCGCACGCGGCCAGCGCCGCCAGCCGAACGCCACCGTCCATCCCGCGAGTGCGGCGATCATGGTGACATGCAGCCCGGAGATAGACAGAAGATGATTCACCCCGGTGCGGGTGAAGGCACGCCACTGCTCATTCGGGATGCTGCGCTGGTCGCCGATCACCAGCGCCGCAATGACGCCGGCGTAAGGCGCATCGCCGAGGGTCGCCACGATCCGCTCGCGCAGGGCGGCACGCGTGACGGCAATCCATGCAGCGGGCGTGGCCGCACGCGCATCCAGGCGCCGGGGAACCGGCTGCTCGCGCACATAGCCCGAGGCAGCGATGTCACGTTCCAGCATCCAGGCTTCGAGATCAAAACCGTGCGGATTGTGCGTGCCATAAGGCCGCTTCAGACGCACCGTGAACTGCCACCGCTCGCCCGCCTTCACGGTCGGAGTGCGGCCCCCCTCGCGGGGCCAGTAGCGCGCAAGCTGGATACGATGCAGGACAGGGCCATGGGGCGTGAGGGTGCGCTCGACATCCAGCACGAAGCGCTCGCCTCGCGCGTCGGCCTGCGGCAGATCGTTCACCACGCCGACCACGGCAAGGTCCACGCCCTGCCAGTGCTCCGGCAGGCGATCGGCCAGGCGCAGGTCGGCCCGCCATGCCGCCCATGCAAATCCCAACGCTGCCCCCAGCAACACCACCGCCAGGCGGCGCAGCGTCTCAGGTACAGGCCTTGAGAAACGCGGAAGCCACAGCGCTGCAGAAAGCAGCGGCAGCATCCACAGCCAGCGGGCGGAAGGCAGCGTGGCCTGTTGTTGCAGCAACCAGACGCCGAAACAGAACGCGATGAGCGTGATCCGCATCGCGTCGCCTGATCAGAGGGCTTGCAACATCCCGTCCACCAGCCTGATCTGCCGGTCCATGCGCGCGGCGAGTTCGACGTCGTGGGTCACGACGACCAGGCTGGTCTCGTGCTTGTGGTTGAGTTCGCGCATCAGGTCGAACACGGCATTGGCGGTGTGGCGGTCGAGATTGCCGGTCGGCTCGTCGGCCAGGATGCAGGCGGGCTGCGTGACCAGTGCGCGCGCAATGGCAACACGCTGGCGCTCGCCGCCGGACAGCTCGCCGGGTCGGTGGCTGAGCCGATGGCCCAGACCCACTTCGTTCAGCACCTCGGCCGCGCGCGCCATGGCCTGATCGTGCACCATACGGCGGATGGTCAACGGCATGGCGGCGTTTTCCAGCGCGGAAAACTCGGGCAGCAGGTGATGAAACTGGTAGACGAAGCCCAGCGCGGTATTGCGCAGTTCGCAGCGCGCCGCCTCGGAAATGGCGAACGGGTCCTGCCCCAGCAGTTCGACCTGGCCTCGCGTCGGCTTGTCGAGCCCGCCCAGCAGGTGCAGCAACGTGCTCTTGCCCGATCCCGACACGCCGACGATGGCGACCGACTCCCCCGCACGAACCTCGAAATCGATATTGCCCAGGACCGGGACGTCTGTCTTGCCCTGGCGGAAGGTTTTTCCCAGCCCGGAACAGCGCAGCACGATTTCATTCATAGCGCAGCGCCTCCGCGGGATTGATGCGCGAGGCACGCCAGCTCGGATACAGCGTCGCGGCCAGGCTGATGAACAGCGAGACGCCAGCGATGATGCCGACGTCGCTCCACACCAGCTTGGACGGCAGCTGGTTGATGTAATACACGTCGGCCGGGAACAGGTCCATGCCGACCATATGTTCGATGAAGGGCACGACGGTCTCGACGTTGAGCGCGAGCAGCACGCCGCTCGCCACCCCCAGCAGCGTACCGAATACGCCGATGAACGCGCCCTGCACGATGAAAATGGTCATGATCGACGATGGTTTGGCACCCAGCGTGCGCAGGATGGCGATATCGGACTGCTTGTCGGTCACCGCCATCACCAGGGTGGAGACGATATTGAAGGCCGCCACCGCGACGATCAGCAGCAGGATCAGGAACATCATGCGTTTCTCGATCGATACGGCGCGGAAGAAATTGGCATGGCTTTGCGTCCAGTCGGTGAGGTAGTAGTGGCCGGTGAGGCTGCTCGCCAGTTCGCGCGTCACGAACGGCGCGCGGAACAGATCATCGAGCTTCAGGCGCACGCCCGAGACGTCGTCGCCCAGCCGCAGCAGCTTCTGCGCGTCCCGCAGGTTGATCAGGGCAAGCCCGGAATCGTATTCGAACATGCCGGCCTCGAAGATGCCGGTGACGGTGAACTGCTTGACGCGCGGCATCACGCCGGCCGGCGTGATGTTTCCCTGTGGCGTCAGCAGCACCAGCTTGTCGCCGGGCACCACATCCAGCGCACGCGCCAGCTCCGCGCCGAGGATGATGCCGAATTCGCCAGGTTTGAGATCGGTCAGCTTGCCCGCCTTCATGTGCTGCGCAAAGTCGGCCACCTGGCTTTCCATCTCCGGCAGCACGCCGCGGATGATCGCGCCGCGCACCATGTCGCCGTTGGCGAGCATGCCCTCGGCATTGACATAGGGTGCGCCGGAAACCACTTCCTTGTTCTGCCGGGCCTGTTCCAGCACATTGCGCCAGTCGGCCAGGCGATTGGCCGGCCCGCTGATCTCCAGATGCGCCGCCACGCCGAGGATGCGCGCGCGCAGCTCTTCCTGAAAGCCGTTCATCACGGAGAGCACCACGATCAGCGCCATCACGCCCAACGCGATCCCTGCCATGGAGACGATGGAAATGAAGGAAATGAAATGATTGCGGCGCTTGGCGTGGGTGTAGCGCAGGCCGATCTGAAGTTCGAAGGGAAGCAAAACAGGGCTCGCAGGTTGAATTTTACGAGTATGCCACAGCCGCCCTACTCGCCCATCAAGTGCAGCATCACCCTGCGCGTCTGCGGGGCACGCCGGTGCTCGAAGACGTAGATTCCCTGCCAGGTGCCGAGCGCTGGGCTGCCGCTCACGACCGGGATCGCCAGATGCGTCTGCGTCAGCGCAGCACGCACATGCGCCGGCATGTCATCCGCGCCTTCCAGCGTGTGCTCGTAAATCGGATCACCTTCCGGCACCAGCCGCGACAGGAAGCGCTCCAGGTCGCTCTGTACCGTCGGATCGTAATTTTCCTGGATCAGCAGGCTGGCCGAGGTGTGGCGGATAAAAAGGGTAAGCAGGCCCTGCCGGATCCCGCTGGCTGCCACCCAGTCACGCACCAGGGGCGTGAAGGCATACAGGCCCTTTCCGCGGGTGGGGACGTCGATTTCATGAAAGGCCTGGCGCATGGACCGCTATTCTAGCGAGTCCGCTTTGCTACACTCGGCCCATGCTGTTCCTCATCCCCCATCTGTTCCCTGCTGCGCGTCTGCTGGACACGGCAGCCCAGGATCTGCGCCTGCCTGCGCTGCAAACCCTGCTGGCGCGCGGCATCCGCCAGTCCTGCCTGATGGAAGGGGTGGAGGCCGCCCTGTGCGAGGCGCTCGGAATCGCCCGCCAGCAGGACTGGCCGCTTGCCCCGGTCACCCTGGAAGCGGATGGCGGCGTTGCCGGGGAGGCCTACTGGCTGCGCGCCGATCCGGTGCATCTGCAGGTGATGCGCGACCGCATCGTGCTGGCTGACAGCGACGCTTTCGAATTGACGCAGCCCGAGGCCGACGCGCTGGTCGCCACCATCATCCAGCATTTCGGGACGGACCTGGGTCCTGCGCCGCTTCATCCCAAGCGCTGGTACCTGCGGCTCGAACATGCGCCGCGCCTGACCACTTGCGCACGCTCTGTCGCAGTAGGCTGCGATATCGATTCCTTGCTGCCGCAAGGCGACGACGCCATGCAATTCCGTGCATACCTGAACGAACTGCAAATGCTGCTGCACGACCACCCGGTCAACCAGACGCGCGAGGCGCGCGGCGAGTTGCCGGTGAACGCATTGTGGCTGTGGGGCGGCGGCTGCCTGCCTGCTTCTTCCACTCCGGGCATCCCGCTGTATGCCGGGAATGCCGACGCCCGGGCGCTCGCCGCATTCTGCAACATGCGCGTGCACCGCCCTCCCGGAAAGCCGGACCCCTCCCTGCTTGGAACCGACGGCGTGATGCTGCTGGAGCATTTAACGCGTGCAGGGCAGTACGGCGACGCCTATGGCTGGCGCGAAGCCCTGCGCGAGCTGGAACGCGACTGGTTCGTTCCCCTGCTCGGCATGCTGGGCAAGACGGGGCCGCATGGCCTGCAACTGAACGACCCGATCAGCGGAAAGGGCCTGCGACTCCATGCACGCGATGCGTGGAAACTCTGGCGCAGGCCCCAAGACCTGGCCTCGATGCTCGCCTGAATAAAGAAACCTGGCAGCCGTCGCCAACTCAGAGCGGCGTCGCCCACAAGTCGTGTTCGTCGGCTTCCTCTACGCACACCTTAAGGCGTGTCCCGGGCTTCAGATCGAACACGCCTTCGAGATACACCACCCCGTCGATTTCCGGCGCATCGGCATGGCTGCGCGCAAGCGTGCCAACCTCGTCCTCTTCGTCGACGATCACCTCGATCTCGCGGCCAATCTTGGCCTCGAGCCGGGCCGCCGAAATTTCCGCCTGCACTTCCATGAAGCGCTCCTGGCGCTCCTCCTTCAGTTCTTCCGGCACGGCGTCGGGAAGCGCGTTCGCCGCAGCCCCTTCCACGGGCGAATACTTGAAGCAGCCGACGCGGTCGAGTTGCGCTTCCTTGAGGAAAGCCAGCAACTCCTCGAACTCGGCATCCGTCTCGCCTGGAAAGCCGACGATGAACGTCGAGCGCAACGTGAGATCGGGCACGGCGGCGCGCCACGACTGAATGCGGTCCAGCGTCTTCTCGACCGCGCCAGGGCGCTTCATCAGTTTCAGGATGCGCGGGCTGGCATGCTGAAACGGAATGTCGAGATAGGGCAGGATGATCCCGTCGGCCATCAGCGGAATCACATCGTCCACACTCGGATAGGGATAGACGTAGTGCAGCCGCACCCAGGCGCCCAGGCTGCCCAGCGCACCCGCCAGTTCGGTCATGCGTGTCTTCAGCGGTCGGCCGTTCCAGAATCCCGGGCGATACTTCACGTCGACCCCATAGGCGCTGGTGTCCTGCGACACCACCAGCAGCTCCTGCACCCCGGCCTTGACCAGGGCTTCCGCTTCTCGCATCACTTCGCCGACCGGACGGCTGACCAGATCGCCGCGCATCGACGGAATGATGCAGAAGGTGCAGCGATGGTTGCAGCCCTCGGAAATTTTCAGGTAGGCATAATGGCGCGGCGTCAGCTTGATGCCACCCGGCGGAATCAGATCCTCGAACGGATCATGCGGCTTGGGCAATGCGGTGTGCACGGCCTGCATCACCTCGTCCAGCGCATGGGGGCCGGAAACGGCCAGCACCTTGGGATGCGCTTCGCGCACCACGTCGCCCTTGGCACCGAGGCAGCCGGTGACTATGACCTTGCCGTTTTCCGCCAGCGCCTCGCCGATCGCCTCGAGCGACTCCTGCACCGCGGCATCGATGAAGCCGCAGGTATTGACCACCACCACGTCGGCATCGTCATAGCTGCCGACGATGCCGTAGCCTTCGGCGCGCAGTTGGGTGAGTATCCGTTCGGAATCGACTGTCGCCTTCGGGCACCCGAGAGAGACGAATCCGACGGTCGGTGTGCGGGCGGGCTTGGCTTTGGTTACCATGACGTTCGGTCCTGATGGAGCAATAAGATGTATATCGTAGCGATTGGCTGGGCCTACGTGATTCTGATGATGGCGATCACCGCCAGCAGCATCGGCAAAGCCCTGGCCATCCTGGTTTTTCTGGGCGTCATCCCGCTGGCGCTGTTCGTCTACGTCGCCGACGGTCCGCGGCGGCGCCGTCGTTCAATGGCCCTCGCCGATGAAGTAACCTGCCAGGGCGACGGTGCCGATGCCCAGTCCGATTAGCACGAGCTGTTGCAGGGTCGCGCCGATTTCAGCGCGCTTGTGCAACCCGGGAATCAGGTCCGACAAGGCCACGTACAGCATGCTTGCCCCTGCCATCCCCAGCAAGATCGGCGTCCATCCCTGCAGCATCGAGAGTGCGTAATACCCCACCAATGCGCCCAGCATGGTTGCCACGCCGGTCAGGAAATTGAGTGCCAGCGCCTGAGTGCGGGTATAGCCCGAATGCAGCAGAATCAGAAAGTCTCCAATTTCCTGCGGGATTTCATGGGCGATGATTGCCAGCGCCGTGATCGCACCCAAACGGAAATCGACCAGAAATGCTCCAGCGATGATGAGGCCGTCGACAAAGTTGTGAAAGGTATCGCCGACCGTGATCATCATGCCGGATCGCCCGTGGTCGTGACCGTGGTCATGACTGCTATGGGCTTCGCAGGTTTCCTCATGACAGTGCCGCCACAACACCAGCTTTTCCAGCAGAAAGAACAGCAGGATGCCGCCCAGCAGGGCCTTGGCGACCGTTTTGATATCGCCACCCATTGCGACCGCTTCCGGCAGCACCTCGAGCAGGGATGCGCCCAGCAAAGCCCCGATGGCATAGCTTACCAACACGGGCACCCAGCTTGGACGTGCGGAAAAAGCCAGTAATGCAGCCAGTAGCAAGCTCAACACACTGCCCGCGGCAGTTGCGACCAGAATAACTGCAAGGGTAGACATGGAATGACAAACCACCAGGAAAGGAAGGGATTATACCGGTGGAAAGCTTCGAAGCTGATGCCTGTGAACAAATCCGTCTGCAGCAGAGGCGCTCTGCACGACGCAAAACGTTCAGCCGCTTCGATCAGGCCGCATGAACGTGTATTCTCCCATGTGTTCCGCATCCTCCCAGGCAGCGCGGAATGCGTAGGGATACAGGCCGAAGTCTGACGACTCCGGCCAGAAGCCAAGCTTTATTTCTTGGCCTTGTCTGAGCCCACAGAGAGCTCACCCTTCAGTTTCTCGACACTGGCACTGCCAAAGCCCTTGACGTTATCCAGTTCGTCAAGGCTCTTGAAATTGCCGTGCGCCTCCCGGTAGATGATGATTGCCTTGGCCTTGGCCGGCCCCAGGCCCTTGACTGCCTCAAGTTCCGACTGGGTTGCCGTGTTGATATTCACCGCAGCAAATGCAGGCGTCACCATCAGCCCGCCAAGTACCAATGCAGCCACAAACAGCTTATTCATACTCCCTCCTTATGAAGATATTTAGCCGTGGGAACATGCCCACGTCGCAAACTTACCGACAACCACAAGGAATGGCTATACAACTAAAGTCGTAGATGAAGTCTATTTGTTTGATTTTTATGGATAAATATTTCACGCCCGCGCCTTCAGGCATGCAGTTCCATATCCCCAATTTCCGTGCAATAAAAAACCCCCTCAGGAACTGAGGGGGTTTTGTTGTGCGT